>NZ_QAON01000011.1 GCF_003051055.1 Agitococcus lubricus
TAAATTCAGGGCTAAAACGTTTTGCCATTTCTTCTCTCCAAACATAATTCTTAAATTAGCTTTAGAGGGAATAATTGTCCATTTAGTTGGCTAGGATCATTAACAAGCCCCACTAAAATGTATCACGATAAGCAAGCGGTTAAAATAATTGCCACCTTAGACGGGGTGGTTGCCCTAAAAAGCACAGGGAGGGTTGATTTACTATTTAAGCCGCTAGGTGTTTTAGAAACCTTAGTGCGTAATGTCCGAACTTTTGTAGAGCAAGGTGTCGAAATAAAGGCTTATGAACTGCACCTTCCTTTACCTGTGGTCAGTATGGGAAGTGATATTTCAACCTATTACTTTTTATTAAACGATGGCTCAGTACATGCGATTGGGGATAATGATCGAGGTCAACTCGGTCAGGGCAACCTATCAGACTATAAAAAATTAGTCAAAGTTAAAAATATTGGTCGCATTATACAAATAACAGAAAGAAAACCGATAGCCATAGATGAAAAGGGTCGGTTATGGCGATGGGGGTCTAGTATTTATTGGCGCCCTGATTTAGCAGGGGGTAATAGTAATAGAGAGCCTTACCCTATAAATACTTTCACAGATGGTAGATTAGCTTTTATTGTGGCGAATAATTATTCTGCGGCATTAGGTTTGAATAATGGTGAGGTGCGTTTTTTCTTAGGAGAAAGGGGCGGGCTAAGGGGGACAGGTAAATCATCATCTCAAACTGACTCAAGCAAATATTTATTAGTACCCGAAAAGTCTTTATGGTCTTGGAAATAACTCATACAACAGAGAGCAAGTAGGATGGGTTGAGGAACGAAACCCATCCTATTTAATTGATAAGTTGTGGGTTTCCTTCGTCAACCACACGCTATAGCAAGCCTATATGCAGCGTAGCGAAATACAGGATTAATATAATAAAAACCAAATACAACTTGTATAAATAACGCTATTTTCACTATACTTGTACCATATGTTGTACAAATGTGGAGCGGTTATGAATGTTATCTCTTTTAGTCAAGCAAGAAATAGCCTAAAGGCCGTATTAGATGGTGTGATTGATGATGCCGATTGCACCATTATTACGCGCCGTGATGCCGAAGATGCTGTCGTTATGTCACTAAACCACTATAACAGCTTAATGGAAACAGTACATTTACTCCGTTCTCCTGCTAATGCTGCTCATTTGGCAAAATCTATTAACCAATATCAACAGGCACAAATGGTGGAAAGAGAGTTAATTGATGACTAGGCTATTAGCATGGACAGATGAAGCATGGAGTGATTATGTGTATTGGCAGGCGCAAGACAAAAAAACATTAAAACGTATCAATCTGCTGATTACAGACTGTAAACGCTCACCATTTGAAGGAATTGGAAAACCTGAAGCCCTTAAAGAAAATTTGTCAGGATTTTGGTCAAGGCGCATTGATGAGACAAATCGTTTGGTTTATGCGGTTAACAATAGCCATCTGACCATTATTTCTTGTCGTTATCATTATTAAAATTTAAGTTTTGTAGCCTGTATGCAGCGTAGCAAGTAGGATGGGTTGAGGAACGAAACCCCTCTTTAATAAATTGTGGATTTCCTACGTCAACCACATGCTACAGCAATTAAGTTCCCTCACTTTAATAAGGGGGGAGTTAGCATCATAATGATGCCTCCTCCCAATCTCCCCCTAGAAAAGGGGGAGGAGTTGTTACTCGCCGACTTTTTCGCGTAAACGAATACCTAACTCGCGTAACTGCTTACCTTCAACAGGGGCAGGTGCTTGAGTCATCAAACATTCAGCAGTTTTGGTTTTCGGGAAGGCGATTACATCACGAATAGACGTTGCGCCTGTCATTAACATCACCAAACGGTCTAAACCAAAGGCCAAACCGCCATGTGGTGGCGCACCAAATTTTAAAGCGTCTAACAAGAAGCTAAATTTCTCTTGCGCTTCTTCTTCGCCAATCCCAAGCGCTTCAAATACTGCCTTTTGCATATCTGGATTGTAAATACGCAAAGAACCACCACCAATCTCAGTACCATTTAACACCATGTCATAAGCAACAGACGTGGCTTCGGCTGGATTATTTTTTAGGTCTTCAACTGTGCCGTGTGGCATGGTGAATGGATGGTGAACAGAAGTCCATTGACCTTCACCAACTTCTTCAAACATTGGGAAGTCAACCACCCACAAAGGCGCCCATTCGCAAGTGAGCATATTCAAATCGTGACCGATTTTGACACGCAATGCACCCATGGCATCGTTAACCACTTTGGCTTTATCGGCACCAAAGAACACGATGTCGCCATTTTCGGCACCCACACGTTTTAATAACTCTAAAACAATCGGTTCAATAAATTTCACGATAGGCGATTGTAAACCTGCAACCCCTTGGCTCAAGTCATTGACTTTGATGTAGGCTAAGCCTTTAGCACCATAAATCCCGACAAACTTGGTATAGTCGTCAATCTGACTACGTGTTAATTTTTCGGCAGCTTGTGGCACTCGAATGGCGGCAATACGACCTTTAGGGTCTTTGGCAGGGCCAGCAAACACTTTAAATTCAACATCTTGCATTAAGTCTTTCACGTCAACCAATTCTAATGGCACACGTAAATCTGGTTTGTCAGACGCAAAACGACGCATCGCTTCGGCATAAGTCATGCGTGGGAATTTATCAAACTTAATGCCTAATAATTCGTCAAATAACTCAACCGCCATGCCTTCGGCAATGTTCATAATGTCTTCATCAGACATAAAAGACGTTTCGATGTCGATTTGGGTAAATTCGGGTTGACGGTCAGCACGTAAGTCTTCGTCACGGAAACACTTAGCAATTTGGTAATAACGGTCAAAACCAGACACCATCAATAATTGTTTAAATAATTGGGGTGATTGGGGTAAAGCGAAAAAAGAACCTTGTTGGGTACGCGATGGCACTAAGTAGTCACGCGCACCTTCAGGCGTAGCACGTGTTAAGACAGGGGTCTCAACATCTAAAAAGCCATGACGGTCTAAATAGTTACGGATTTTAGAAGTCACTTGAGAGCGGAAACGCATACGTTGTAACATTTCTGGACGACGCATATCCAAGAAACGGTACTTTAAGCGAATCTCTTCACCGACATTAGCAAATTCGTCATTTAAGGGGAATGGCGGCGTTTCGGAGGTGTTTAAGACCTCAATTTCTTTACCCAAGACTTCAATCATGCCACTGGGCATATTAGGATTTTCTGTGCCTGCATAACGCTGACGAACACGGCCAGTAATTTTTAATACGTATTCACTACGTGCTTTATCGGCTAAAGCAAAGGCATCTGGCGTATCAGGGTCAACAACAACTTGTACTAAACCATCACGGTCACGCATATCCAAAAATACCACACCCCCGTGGTCACGACGACGGTGTACCCAACCACAAAGTGTTACGGTTTGGTCAATTAACGATTCGTTTAAACTGCCACAATAATGTGTGCGCATCATATTCAGTCACCTAGCTAGTCAGGATCATAGCTCAACATAAAACAAGTTGATGAGTCCAATTTTTTGTTACAAACAGGGAGTTAAGGGATGGTTATTAGCGGTTGTTGTTATGTTGTGCGGCCTTGGGCATTTGAGACGTTAATGTTTTGTGTGTTGGCAACCACAAGCTAACTATCAACAGACTCGCATCAAAACAACCACGGAATGTCGCATCCTCGTTGGGCTTGTCCCTTAAAAAGCCCAACATTATGCCCGATAATTAGGGTAGAGGGAAAGTTTATATAACAACCTTCACTAAAAATAATCAACGATTTAAGGGAATCTTTAAGGCAGTTAATTGCCAACTTAGGATACCCGTTCGGCTAAACTCAAAATTGAAAACCAGCGTGGGCTGTTGGCTATCGTAAACATCGACAACAAAGGTATTAATGCCCTGATAAGATTGCTTAAATTCTAAATCCTGTGTGGTTTTTGAGGGGGCGATATCGGTGGTTTCCTTATCTAAACCGTCGGGTTGTTTGGCACTCAGCATCAGCGCGAGATTATCAGGTGTAATAAGCGTGTCTACCAGTGGATTGACAAAAGCATTGGCAAACATCGTGGCAAAGGCATTCATGCCATTGTCGGTTTTTTCTGTTAATAATGCCGCACTCATCGTTTGGCTTAAGGATTTTTTGAGGCTCTCTTTGACGGCAGGGTAGTCAATTAAGCTGTTGAGTTTAGCCGTGTTTTTACTGCGAATCGCTTCTTGAAATTGATATACCGCATAATAAGGGCTAGCATAGAGCACCGCTATGAGGCCGAGGCTGCCTGCAATGATGGCTTTTTTCATTAGTTAATCCGTCGTTTTAAGCCCGCTAAATGAATAATGCGGGTGGCAATTTCTTCAACTGACATTTCTGATACATTTAAGTATTTAATGTTTTCGTTACGGTAGATACTTTCTATCGCGCGTAATTCTTGCTGACATTGTTGTGGACTGGCATAACGGCTATTGGCTTTACGTTCATTACGAATAGCTGTCAGGCGTTCGGCATCAATCATTAGGCCAAACAGTTTATTTTTGTGTTCTTTAAGCGCTTTAGGTAAACATTCGCCGTCTAAATCGTCTTCGGTCAGTGGGTAGTTAGCCGCACGAATACCAAACTGCATCGCCAAATAAATACACGTGGGCGTTTTACCTGAGCGTGAAACGCCAATTAAGATGATATCTGCGGAGTCATATTGGCGAGTTCGCGCACCATCATCATTGTCTAAAGCAAAATGAACCGCATCGATACGTGTCTTGTAAGCGAGGGTATCAACCGTGTGTTTGCCTACTTGATTGGCGGGTTTGACGCCAAGCTCAGCTTCTAATTTGCCGACAAAGGTTTCAAAGACATCAAACATACAGCCATTGGCGTTGGCAATGACTTGACGGATTTCTTTGTTAACGATGGTATCAATAATAATCGGTTTACAGCCATCTTCGGTGGCGACCTCATTGATTTTTTTGACGGCTTGTTGAGCGCGTTCAAAACTATCAACATAAGGTAAGGTGTATTGCTCAAAAGTGACACAGCCAAATTGTGCCAATAAGCTATGACCTAATGTTTCAGCGGTAATGCCTGTACCGTCTGAAATAAAAAATACGCTACGATTCATGTTTTTAGCCCTTTTATCATTTGTACTCAGTCGTTGAAGACTTTATATTAAACACAATATGCCGTGTGCTTAGCAGCGAAATCAATAAAATTACGTTATGCTTTAGTGAGATGCTGGCATCGAAGTCTTAGCATAGTCTGTTGCCAACGTTGGCTAACCTAAATCAGAGTTTCACCTCGATGTGTCGGATTCACGCACTGCACCATTTCAGGATGGCTGCGCGGTGTTTAAGCCAAGCGTATGGACTCTGAGTTTGAATGCGCCTAGTCCTAAACTGTGTTATTTATCTAAGATAACACAAAGATTATTCGCCTCAATGAGGATTTAACGACAGTCATACATCGGGGTATCACGGGTTTTATCCTTTGGCAATAAACACTGGGCAGTTAACGTGTTTTATACGCAAATGTTTCACAGCCACTGGCCTCAGTTATATGATATAAACACAAATAGGTATAGGCTTATCACACATAAACGCTATAGTCGTTTATGAACTTTTCTACAGCATAGGGAGCTTTACTTTGGAAGCATTAGTCCTCTGGTTTCAACAACTCGGTAAAAATGATGTTGAGCTCGTTGGCGGTAAAAACGCCTCTTTAGGTGAAATGATCAGTAATTTAGCAAATGTGGGTGTGTCAGTACCAAACGGTTTTGCCACCACCGCGCAAGCCTATCGTGACTTTTTAGAGCAAAGTGGCCTCAATCAACGTATTAACGATGCTTTAGAACACTTAAATGTTGACGACGTGGTGCGTTTGGCAGAAGTGGGTAAGCAAATTCGTGAATGGATTGTTGCTACGCCATTGCAACCCGCCTTAGAACAGCAAATTCGTGATAATTTTGCCAAAATGTCAGAGGGTAATGCCAATATTGCAGTGGCTGTACGCTCCTCTGCAACCGCAGAAGATTTACCCGATGCATCGTTTGCTGGCCAGCAAGAAACCTTCTTAAATATTCGCGGTATCGACAATGTATTGATTGCCGTTAAAGAAGTATTTGCTTCTTTATTTAATGACCGTGCGATTGCTTACCGCGTACATCAAGGCTACGACCACAAAGGTGTGGCACTATCCGCAGGCATTCAACGCATGGTGCGCTCTGAAACAGGCTCGGCAGGGGTGATGTTTACCTTAGATACCGAGTCAGGTTTCCGTGATGTGGTATTTATCACCAGTTCTTATGGTTTGGGTGAAATGGTGGTGCAGGGCGCAGTAAACCCTGATGAATTCTATTTACATAAGCCAACCTTAATAGCTAAACGCCCCTCGATTTTACGCCGTAACTTGGGCAGTAAAACTCAAAAAATGATTTACGGTGAATCGGGTGCGGCAGGTAAATCCACGCTCGTGGTGGATGTTGATAAACCCGAACGCTTAAAGTTCTCAATTACCGATGCCGAAGCTGCCGCCTTAGCCGAACAAGCCTTAATTATTGAAAAACATTATGGCCAACCCATGGATATCGAATGGGCAAAAGACGGTGATGATGGTCAACTCTATATTGTGCAGGCACGTCCAGAAACAGTAAAAAGCCGTCAAAACGTCGGTACGATGGAACGCTATTTGCTCAAGCAAAAAGGCAGTGTCGTGCTCTGTGAAGGCCGTTCTATTGGTCAACGTATTGGTGCAGGCCGTGTGAAAGTCGTCACGTCCATTAAAGAGATGGATAAAGTACAAGATGGCGATGTCTTAGTTTCTGACATGACAGACCCCGATTGGGAGCCTGTGATGAAGCGTGCTTCTGCCATTGTCACCAACCGTGGTGGTCGTACTTGCCATGCGGCAATTATTGCCCGTGAGTTAGGCGTGCCCGCGATTGTTGGTTGTGGTAATGCCACCGAAGTGCTCAGTGACGGGATGGAAGTCACCGTATCTTGTGCCGAAGGCGATACAGGTTTTATCTACGAAGGCATGTTAGATTTTGAAGTTCAAAAGAACTCCATTGAATCTATGCCTAAGTTACCGTTCAAAATTATGATGAATGTCGGTAATCCAGACCGCGCTTTTGACTTCGCACAAATTCCTAACCAAGGCATTGGTTTGGCACGCTTAGAGTTTATTATCAATCGTATGATTGGTGTGCATCCTAAAGCCTTATTAAATTACGAAACGCTACCGCGAGATATTCGTAATGCCGTGACCAACCGTGCAGCAGGTTATGCCTCACCGGTTGAATTTTATGTTGAAAAACTGGTCGAAGGGATTTCTACGCTGGCGGCTGCTTTTTACCCACAACGTGTGATTGTGCGTATGTCTGACTTTAAGTCTAACGAATACGCCAATTTAATTGGCGGTAAGTTGTATGAGCCAGAAGAAGAAAACCCCATGCTAGGCTTCCGTGGCGCCTCACGTTATATTTCGGATAATTTTCGTGATTGTTTCGATTTAGAAGTGCGTGCTCTGAAAAAAGTCCGCGACGAAATGGGCTTAACGAATGTTGAAGTGATGATTCCCTTTGTGCGTACCACGGGCGAAGCTAAACGTGTGATTGAGTTATTAGCCGAAAAAGGCTTAAAGCGCGGCGAAAATGGCTTACGTGTGATTATGATGTGTGAGTTACCCACCAACGCTTTATTGGCAGAAGACTTCTTGCAGTATTTTGATGGCTTCTCCATTGGTTCTAATGACTTAACACAACTGACTCTGGGCTTAGACCGTGATTCAGGTATTGTTTCTCATTTGTTTGACGAACGTGACCCTGCGGTAAAAATGTTACTGTCGCGCGCGATTCATGCGTGTCGTAAGGCCAATAAATACATTGGTATTTGTGGTCAAGGCCCCAGCGACCATCCAGACCTTGCTCAGTGGTTGATGGAGCAAGGCATTGATTCTGTATCTTTGAATCCTGATTCTGTGTTAGAAACATGGTTTTTCTTAGCTGAAAAGCATGGAAAATAATGTTTAAAATGAAATTTTAGCGTTGATAACATAAGCCTCTTCGGAGGCTTATGTTTTTATAGGAAATTAAATGGAACTTTTATTTTTAGGAACGTCTTCAGGTACGCCAACCAAACAGCGTAATGTCAGCGCTTTAGCCTTGCAGCCCGAAAATAGTAAACATTGGTATTTAGTGGATTGTGGTGAAGGCACACAACATCAGTTATTGTATTGTTCTTTGTCATTAAAAACTTTAAAAGCGATTTTTATTACCCATGTGCATGGTGATCATTGTTATGGTTTATTAGGATTATTGGCCAGTGCATCAATGTTAGGGCGACAAGAGCCTTTAACCTTAATTGCACCCCAAGCAATTGAAGAGTGGTTAAAAGTCAGTTGCCAATTAACTGAGTTATATTTGCCGTATAGCGTGAATTTTTTAGCAGTTGACCAGTTAACAGAATGGCATGATGACCAAGTACAAATACAACCCACTTTGTTGGCGCATCGTGTGCCGTCTTATGCCTATACCTTTATTGAAAATAATATTGAGCCAAGTTTAAACAGCGATAAATTATTAGCTGAGCAAATACCACAAGGCCAATTGTGGGGACAGCTTAAAAAGGGTTTAGATGTTGAGTGGCAAGGCAAAATATTACATAGCCAAGACTATTTAGTGTCGAGCCGACCTGCACGAAAGATTATCGTGGGTGGTGATAATGATACCCCTGAATTGTTAACACAGGCTTGTCATCAAGCTCAAGTATTAATTCATGAGGCAACCTATACCGAAGATATTGCTGCTAACGTTGGGGCACAGGTGCAACATAGTTCGGCGGCGATAGTAGCAAAATTTGCCCAGCAGCAACAATTACCGCACTTAATTTTGACGCATTTTAGCCCACGTTATCAACATAATACCAAGCAATCACCATCAATTGCTGATATTCAACAAGAAGCAGGGCAATATTATCAAGGAAAGTTGTTTTTAGCCGAAGATTTTGCCAAATATCGTTTAACAAAAGCAGGTGAGTTGTTAAGTCTATCCATAAAAAAGCCTCAATCACTTGAGGCTTTTTGTACTTAGACAGAGGCAGTTAAATATAAGACATCTAATGCCTCATGACTAAGAGGCTTAGTGGTGATGGCCACCTTCGCCGTGAACATGACCATGTTCTAATTCTTCTTGGCTGGCAGCGCGGATTTCAACAATTTCTACGTCAAAATGTAAAGTTTGACCTGCTAAAGGGTGGTTGCCATCTACGGTAATTTCATCGCCTTCAACCGCCGCAATCGTGACGACCTGCATGCCATAATCGGTTTGAGCATGAAATTGCATGCCCACTTCAATCGTATCCACGCCTGCAAATAAGTGTTTAGGCACAACTTGTACTAAGTCTGCGCGGTATTCACCGTAACCTTCACCCGCAGCAACGGTCACTTTTAATTTATCACCGATTTGTTTGCCAACTAATGCATTTTCTAAACCAGGAATAATATTCTGTGCGCCGTGTAAATAAACTAAAGGTGCGCCACCCGCAGATGTATCAATCACTTGGCCTTCGTCGTTAGTCAGCGTGTAGGCAATAGAAACCACGCTATTATTGGAAATTTGCATAATAAAACCTTTGGGCATTGCGCCATCATAAAATCAGCCGCTAATCATACTGTAAGTAACATGATTATGCTTGTATAAAATCGTGAAAAATCCCACTAAGCTGTTTTTATTGGTCAAAACAGCTGATGAAGTAGCCTAAATCCTGAGTAAATAAGTCAATATAGCCACTTAATGTAATTTCAGGGTTGGGCTTGCATTTTTACTGAGTTGGTCTTTGCCCCATAATAACAGGGTTCTAAATAAGCCGTGGAGGGCATATTGATGCATACGATACAGCATGACATACATTAAACGCGCAATACGACCTTTGACATGAATATTTCCTACCAAGTTACCGACGCTGCTGCCTTCACTGAGTGAAATCAAGGAACCAAAGTCATTGTATTGATAATCAGGCAGTGCTTTGCCTTGAATATGTGCAGTTAATGCCTTGACTAAATAATTGGCTTGTTGGTGTGCAGTTTGCGCGCGCGGCGGGACGGGGCGCTCCATATTGGCCAACGTACAAGAAGCACAATCACCAAACGCAAAAATATGGCTATCGCGGGTTGTTTGAAGGGTTTTTGTCACTACGAGTTGATTGATGCGATTGGTTTCTAAACCTGCAATGCCTTGTAAAAAGTCAGGTGCTTTAATCCCCGCAGACCATACTTTAAGGTCGGCAGGAATACGCGTGCCATCAGCACATTCAATATGATGTGCATGAATCGCTTGTACTTTGGTACGTGTTAAGACGTGAATGCCTTTACGTTTTAATTGGCTTTCGGCAGCGGCAGAAACAGCCTCAGGTAAGACAGGTAATACGCGGTCAGCTGCTTCAATCAAGGTGATTTTAACATGTTGTGGCTGAATATCATCTAAACCATAACGGGCAAACTCATGGCTGGCATGATGTAATTCGGCTGCCAATTCAACGCCTGTTGCCCCTGCACCAATAATCGCCACATTTAGTTCTGGGGGTAAAGACGTATTGGCAGGTAGGGCATGTGCCTGTAAGTACATATTCAAAAATTGTTGTTGAAAGCGGTCTGCTTGTGCACGCGAATCTAAAAACATGCAGTTATCACGCGCACCTGTCGTGCCAAAATCATTAGCCGTAGAGCCAATTGCAATCACGAGGGTGTCATAGGTAATATGACGTGCAGGCGCGACTTCTTGACCCATATCATCTAATAAGGGGGCGAGCATAATCCTTTTTTGCTCCCGATTGATAGCCGTCATTCGCCCTAATTGAAAGTCAAAATGATGTTTGACGCTGTGCGCAAAATAATTCAGTTCATCTTCAAATGAGTTTAACGTTCCCGCAGCAACTTCGTGTAAGAGAGGCTTCCAAATATGGGTTAAATGCGCATCAACAAGCGTAATTTTGGCTTGTTTGCGTTTGCCTAATTTATGTCCTAGCTGTGTCGCTAACCCTAAACCTCCTGCGCCACCACCTACAATGACGATATGATGAAGTGTATTCATAATGACCTCAAAAAATAAAAACAATCACAACAACACACGCGCGGGCTTGCATTGATGTCATGGCTTTTGAAGGTATTGCGTACGAGGTCAGTCACAGAGAAATACGCAAGACGTATGCCTAATTTACACATTGTAACGAAACGAGTAAAAAAAGCCTAGCTTGGCATGGTGTGTTAGAAAAAGGATGTAGAGGAAAAGTACAGAGATAAAATTAAAAAGTTGACGTTTATCAATTACTTATAGCTAAAACGTCAACTGATATACTAACTGCTGGATTGTTTAAGAGACGGTCATTAACCAAGATAACAAGTCATAACGGACTTCATTAGCATTGCTTTCATGTAAAATAGCATGCCTTGCTTCGGGATACAGTTTGAGGCTTAAAACAGCTTTTGTATGTTTTTGATACATGGCCGCCAATTTTTGTACCCCTTTGCCCATGTGGCCTACAGGGTCAGCACGGCCTGCAAACAAATAAATGGGTAACCCGTCGCTGGTTTTAGCCATGTTTTTGGGTTGATAAATCGTGGCTAAGGTACTTAAAAAGTCACGCCAGTAGCTGTTGGCTAATTTGAAGCCGCACAGAGGGTCGGCAACATATTTATCGACAAAATGTGAGTCACGTGATAACCAGTCGAAATCGGTACGCTGAGGTTTGAATGTTTTAGCAAATTTGCCAAAACCTAAAGCATGAATAATGGGACTACGGCCATTACTTCCTTGTCTTACACACTCTAAGGCCGCCAATTTAACTGAGCTTTTGGTAAACCAAGGTGCTAAATAATCAGAGCCTGATAGCGCTAAGGCTTGAATGGCTTTGGGATGTGCTTGTATAAAGGCTTGGCTAATAAATGAACCCATACTGTGAGCAACAATAATCACAGAGGTTTTTTGATAAGTGGCCTTAATCCAATTATGCAATAACGCCATATCTTGCAAAATACCTTGCCAATGTTGATGACGGCTGACATTGCCCAACGGCGTGTCGGCAACGGCTAAACCATGACAACGATGGTCGTGTGCTAAAACAGCATAACCATATTGATTTAAGAAAGCTGCGATATCATCATAATTACCACTGTGTTCGGCCATACCATGTACTAAATGGATAACAGCACGTGGTTTACTCACAGGCCAATGACGAACAGGAATTTTATGCCCATCAGGTGTTGGTAAATATAATAGCGTTGCGTCAGGGCTAAGATTCGGGTTATTCATTCACTCGCAGTCCTAAATATATTTATATACGTATTAGCGCTTGTTGATAATTGGCAGTAAATGGCCGTGCATTCAACAGCATCGAAATTGATTAAGGTTGACCAAACATATGAAGCCTATTGCATGTCATTACACCGTTTCAGCAAATCATCCCAGTAACCATTTTTTTCAAATTAGGCTGATTATCACCAAGCCCAATCCTTTGGGGCAAATTCTCTGGCTACCTAATTGGATTTTAGGTAGTTATATGATACGAGATTTTGCGCGCCATATTGTGAGTGTAAGTGCCCAGACAACGCAAGGCTTGTTATTAGATGTCAAAAAATTAACAAAAAATCAATGGCAGGTTGAAGCACATGCAGGTGAGTTGGTGATTGATTACCGTGTTTATGCTTGGGACTTATCGGTACGGGGGGCACATTTAGACCAAACACACGGCTATTTTAATGGAACTTGTTTGTTATTGGCCGCAGAGGGATTGGAGCAAGAGGGGCACCTCCTTAGCTTAGTTAAACCCATGAATGTGGGAGATTGGCAAGTAGCGACCAGTTTAGAACCAGTCCATATCAACAAGCAGGGATTTGGTGACTATTATGCTGACGATTATTTGACACTGGTTGACCATCCCGTCGAGATGGCGGACTTCACTTCTTTAGACTTTCGTAGTGCCAATACGCCACATCGTCTAGTGATTACAGGTAAGCATCGCACCGATATGCAGCGCTTAGCGCAAGATTTACAGGCTATTTGCCAAACGGTGATTGCGTTTTGGGGAGACGACGTACCGCCTTTCAAGCAATATTTGTTTCAAGTGATGGCAGTAGGTAACGGTTACGGTGGCTTAGAACATCGAAGTTCAACCAGTTTATTATGTTCGCGCGACGACTTGCCATTAGTCACTGAGCCAAAAGATAAACTCAGTGATAAATACAAAACATTTTTAGGCTTATGCAGTCATGAATATTTTCACTCATGGCTAGTGAAACGTATACAGCCCGACGTATTAGTAACGCCCAATTTACATCAAGAAAATTACACCGAATTACTGTGGGTATTTGAAGGTTTTACCTCCTATTATGATGATTTACTGCTCCTCAGAGCAGGTGTCATTCAGCCTGCCGAGTATTTGGAGCTATTAGCACAAACCATTACCAGACATCTCAAAACATTAGGTAGACACCATCAAAGTGTTACGGAGTCCAGTTTTGATGCGTGGACAAAATATTATAAACAAGACGAAAATACGCCCAATAGTGTTGTCAGTTATTATGTCAAAGGGGCATTAGTCGCCTTATGTATAGACCTTAAACTCAGACAATTAAGTCATAACACGGCCAGTTTAGACCATGTGATGCGTTTATTGTGGCAACAATACGGTAAAACAGGGATTGGCGTGACGAATGACACCGTGCAACAACTTTGTCAGCAATGTGTTTCTGAAGATTTATCCGCTTTTTGGCAACACTGTTTGTACAGTACCCAAGAGTTACCTTTTGCAGAGTTGTTAGCTCGGCAAGGCATTGAGCTGGAGCTCAAATATGATAATCAAAAAACGCAAGCCAGTGCCAGCTTGGGCGTTCGAGGGCAAGCAGCAGAAGGAGGATATCAATTGCAACACGTCTATTTAGGTGGGGCAGCAGACAGTGCAGGCTTATCGGCTGGTGATGTGATTATCGCCATAGATGGTCTAAAAGTCAGCGCTCAGTGCGAAAAACATATTGCCACTTATGCGATTGGTGATACCCTTAGCGTGCATTATTTTAGACGTGACGAGCTGATGAGTTGTCAAGTACAACTGAAAGCAAGTATCGCTGATGTGTGTAGTTTACGTGCAAAGAGCACAACACAAGATAGTTTATTACAACAACAATGGCTGTTTGGCCAGTAAAGCAATAACAACAGCCTTTGGGATAAACGCTCAAAGGCTAGGGTCTGTTGACGTTTTGATTGTGGTTGCGTTAAGAATCGTCTCATACGGTGTGACAAAACTGGCCAATAGACTCACTATCCGCTGCGTTTTGTGCCTTGTCTGAGGCGATTTTTATCAGCAACGCGGCTCATACCTAACACGTCAACAGACCCTAATAATGATAAAAATAAAAAACGGACCATTTGCCGTTAAAAAAGATAACAGGAGTGAGTTGATGGATTACCAAGATTTTTGGCAGGGAAAATATCCAGACTGTATTGCAAGAAACATAGATACCAATATTTATCCAACCTTACTTGATTTATTTAAAGATGCTTGTCGTAAATATGCCAATAAACCTGCCTTTTCTAATATGGGGCGTACACTCACCTTTGCCGAATTAGATAAATACAGCGCGACATTTGCCACATGGTTACAACAAAACACGGAGCTACACATCGGTGACCGTATCGCTATTCAGTTGCCTAATGTCTTGCAGTATCCGATTGCAGTATTTGGTGCTCTGCGTGCAGGCTTGGTGGTGGTCAATACAAATCCCTTATATACAGCGCGCGAAATGGAGCATCAATTCAAAGATGCGGGATGTAAAGCCTTATTAACGCTCGCTAATTTCGCCCATTTAGTACAAGAGGTATTGCCCCGTACAGGCATTCGTTATGTCATGATTAGCGAAATCGCCGACATGATGCCATTGCCTAAACGTCTGATGATGAATAGTGTGGTCAAATACCTTAAAAGAAAGGTTCCCGCCTATAATTTGCCCGACGCCATTCCTTTTACGCAGATGATGAGCGCTAACCCAAATAAATTACAAGAAGCCAGCCCCAAACCCGAAGATATTGCCGTTTTACAATACACAGGTGGCACAACGGGGATTGCCAAAGGCGCGATGCTAACACATAAAAGTATTACCAGTAATATGGTACAAACGCATGCTTTTTTAGCAACTGTACTTGAGACAGGGCGCGAAACGATGGTGTGTCCCTTGCCGCTGTACCATATTTTTGCGTTTGGTGTCTCTTGTATTGGCATGATTATGGGCATGCATACGCTGCTTATCACCAATCCGCGTGATATTAAGGGATTTATCCAAGAGTTAAAAACATGGCCATTCACTGCCATCATGGGGTTAAATACCTTATTTGTGGCCTTGATGAATCATCCCGAATTCAAAAAGTTAGATTTTTCTAGGCTAAAACTGACGATTGCGGGAGGGATGGCGATGCAACAGCAAGTTGCCCTAGATTGGGAAAAATTAACCAACTGTCCTGTTTGTGAAGGTTATGGGATGACCGAGTCCTCACCCGTCATTAGCTTAAACCCGCCTAACGCGATTCAAATAGGTACGATTGGCTTACCCACCCCCAATACAGAAGTACGGATTGTCAATGAAGAGGGGCAGGATATGCCGATTGGTGAAGCGGGTGAGTTATGGGCACGTGGCCCCCAGTTAATGAAAGGGTATTGGCAACGGGCGCAAGCGACGGCTGAGACGATGACGGTAGATGGCTGGCTAAAAACGGGTGATATCGCCATGATACAGCCTGACGGTTATATTAAAATTGTCGACCGCAAAAAAGATATGATTTTAGTGTCAGGATTTAATGTGTATCCTAATGAAATTGAGGAAATCGCCGCAGCGCATGCAGGGGTGTTAGAAAGTGCAGCCGTAGGCATGCCTGACCAAAAATCAGGGGAAGTCGTGAAGTTGTTTGTTGTCAAAAAAGACCCTGAGTTAACCGAAGAAAGCCTGATGATTCACTTAAAAACAGGATTAACGGCTTATAAATTACCGCGTAGTATCGTTTTTAAGGACGAATTGCCTAAATCGCCTGTGGGCAAGATTTTGCGTCGTGAATTAAGAGATAAGGTATAAATAAAATACAGTCGATGGCGAGAGAATGTGCAGCGAGATAACAAAAAGTCTTTGTGCTGTAAGCCATTTTTTAATTTAAGGCTCTGTAGAATTGGCTACAGGAGCCTTTTTTCTCTTACAATAGCGGTTTTTAGCCATTAGGCATTGCTGATAGCTTGTTATGCACAAAACCGAATTCTTCCCAATACTGAATCAATGCCTCACCCAAGACCGTCCACGTTTTATTAGTCGTTGGCAGCGTTTACGTACCACACCTGAAGACAAAAAAGCTGCCGCGATTGCCCAGTTGCAGCAACAGTTACAACAATCTCAACAAGCAGTGGCGCAACGTCAACAGGCTTTGCCCGCAGTGACATTAAATGAAGATTTACCTGTTAGCCAACGTGCGCAAGAAATTATTGACGCGATTCAACAACATCAAGTGGTGGTTTTAGCTGGCGAAACAGGTTCAGGCAAAACCACGCAATTACCCAAATTATGTTTATTGGCAGGGCGTGGTGTGTATGGCTTCATTGGTCATACCCAACCCAGACGTTTAGCGGCGCGGAGTGTGGCAGCCCGTATTGCCGAAGAATTAAATTCCCCATTGGGCGAGGTCGTTGGTTATAAAGTTCGTTTTAATGAAGCCTGTAAAGCGGAATCGTATATTAAATTAATGACGGACGGTATTTTATTGGCGGAATTAGCCAATGACCGTTATCTAAACGCTTATGACACGTTAATTATTGACGAAGCGCATGAGCGCAGCCTAAATATTGACTTTTTATTAGGTTATTTGCGGCAGTTATTGGCCAAGCGTCCTGATTTAAAAGTGATTATTACTTCCGCGACGTTGGATGTTGAGCGGTTTAGTCGTCATTTTAATGGTGCGCCGATTATTCAAGTCGAAGGGCGTACCTTTCCAGTTGAAGTGCGTTATCGGCCAATTGCTGAAGAAAGCGTACAATCGGACGAAGATGAAGGCTTTGAACTACTCGAAGAGGCCATGCCTAGAGCGGTAGTAGCAG
Source organism: Agitococcus lubricus (assembly GCF_003051055.1). Lineage (GTDB taxonomy): Bacteria > Pseudomonadota > Gammaproteobacteria > Pseudomonadales > Moraxellaceae > Agitococcus > Agitococcus lubricus. The sequence continues at coordinate 17,113 of NZ_QAON01000011.1, forward strand.
CTGTAGAAGAGTGTATTGAACACTCACGCCAACACGGTCGAGCAGGCAGTGGCGATATTTTGGTGTTTGCTAGCACCGAACGTGAAATTCGCGATTTAGCCGATACCTTACGTAAATATGGCCCACCACATACCGAAATTTTGCCCTTATATGCACGTTTATCGCTTAACGAGCAACAACGTATTTTTCATCCGACAGGCAAAGGCCGACGGATTATTATTGCCACTAACGTCGCTGAAACTTCGTTAACTGTGCCTAATATTCATTATGTCATTGATAACGGTTTTGCACGGATTAGTCGTTACTCTTACCGTTCACGAGTACAGAGGTTACCCATCGAAGCCGTTGCCCAAGCGGCAGCCAATCAACGTAAAGGCCGTTGTGGACGGATTGCCGCAGGCGTTTGTATTCGTCTGTATAGTGAAGAAGATTTTAACAGTCGGCCAGAATTTACCGAACCCGAAATTCGCCGTACTCACTTAGCCGCCGTTATTTTGCAAATGAATGTCTTGGGCTTGGGGAATATTAGCGAGTTTCCCTTTATTGAGCCGCCCGATAGTCGTTTTATTAATGATGGTGTACGAGTTTTAGAAGAATTAGGTGCATTAGACAAACAACAAAAAATCACACCTTTAGGCCAACAACTGAGTCGTTTTCCTTTAGACCCGCGTTTGGCTAGGATGTTAGTCGCGGCTGCCCATAGTGCTTGTTTAGACGAAGTATTAATTATTGTCAGTGCCTTGGGTAGCCAAGACCCGCGTGAGCGTCCGCCTGAAAAACAAATGCAGGCTGACCAAAAACATGCCTTATTCAAAGACAAAGACTCCGACTTTTTGTTTTATGTCAATTTATGGCGTGCCTTTGAGGAAGCGCGTACCGAGTTAAGCGAAAATCAACGTAAACAATGGATTAAAAGCCATTTCTTATCGTATTTGCGCATGCGTGAATGGCGAGAAACTCATCATCAATTAGTCTTAGTGTGTAAAGATTTAGGCTTACAACGCAACAGTGAGCCAGCCACCTACGAAGTCGTACATCGGGCTTTATTGACAGGCTTACTTTCGTCTATTGCCCATAAAAATGATGATAAAGAGTATTTGGCCGCGCGCAATCAAAAAGCCAAAGTATTTCCTGCTTCTGCTTTACATAAAAAGTCTGTGCCGTGGTTAATGGCCGCTGAAATTGTCGAAACCAGCCAAGTGTTTTTGCGTACCAATGCCAAAATTGAGCCTGAATGGATTGAACAAGAAGCGAAACATTTATTAAAACACCATGTCTATGAACCGCATTGGGAAAAAAATGCAGGTAAAGTGGTGGCTTATGAGCAGTTGTCTTTGTTTGGTTTGGTGATTAATCCCAAACGTAAATTAAATTATGAAACGATTAATGCTAAAGAGGCACATGAGATTTTTATTCGTCGAGCCTTAGTGGAAGGAGACATCAATCTCAATGCGCCTTTCTTTAAGTATAACATGAACTTAGTTGAAGAAATTATTGATATTGAAGACAAATTACGTCGGCGAGATATCTTGGTTGACGATGAGGTTTTGTATCAGTTTTATGCCAGTGTGATTCCTGAGACGGTAGCTAACCTTCGCACCTTTGAAGGCTGGCGACGCGAGGCAGAACGAAAAAACCCACAGATATTATTCTGCCAAACTGAATTATTGATGACACAAGAGCAGTTGGCTTGCCAGCACCAATATCCCGATACGTTGGCTATCAACGGTTTGGTTTTACCCTTACGATATAAATTTGACCCGAGTGCTGACGATGATGGGGTGACTCTACGTGTCCCTCATGCGGTACTGAGTCAAATAGACGACGCCGCATTATCGTGGTTGATTCCCTCATTACTGACAGAGAAAGTAGAGGGCTTACTCAAGGGCTTACCCAAAGCGATTCGCCGTCAATTAGTCCCGATTCCCGATACAGTGAAATGGTTGATGCAGGATTTATCCCCGCAAGTAGGGCAAAGTTTGAGTCAGGCTATTCATCAGCGTTTATACACTAAAGGCTTGAGAATTAGCAAAGAGGACTGGCTGGAGAGTGAATTAAACTTAGAAAATTACTGTAAATTTAATATAGAAGTCATTGATAATAAATCAAAAATAATTGCAAGCGGTCGTGATATATCGGCCATACGTTTGCAGTTGGCTACTGCTAAAGTGCAGTTGGCTGTTGCCCCCTCTCAGGCCGCGTTGACACAGTTTCCCCAAGAGATAATTCCTGTTATAGAAAAACCAGTGGCTGGATTACCCACACGCAGTTATGCCGCCTTAGTGCTACAACAAGAAGGCGTATTTTTACAATATTTGCCTAATGCTGCGCTGGCAGCTAAAGAGCATGTGCGCGGTACCTTGTTTTTATGGCAACAATTGTGTCAAGCCGAGATTAAACAATTAAAAAAGAGTATTCCGAATAGTCTCACCATTGATTTTGCGCCATTTGGTTCTAAAGTCCAATTAGAGCAACAAGTTGTGCAAGCCGTGTTTCGTCAGTTATTTAGCCAACAACCTATTTATACACTCTCTGATTTTAATAAAGAACTGGCAGAAAAAAAGGCGAAGATTTTGTCCGTAGGGCAAGAGACACTCAAAATAGCCAGTGAGATTTTTAGATTATGGCGAGAACTTAACCAACAAAAACATATATTTAAGCAGCCAATTTTTAAGCCTGCACTGGATGATATGGAAAAACAATTAAATGCCTTGCAAGCAGGGCAATTTTTAGGTGAAATTGCCCCCTCGCGCTGGCGTGAATACCCGCGTTATCTAAAAGGCTTGCAAGTACGCCTAGAAAGACTGCCAAATAATTTAAATCGTGATAGCCTTGCATGCCAAGAGTTATCGCAGCATTGGCAAGGTGTGCTAGCTAAGCAAGCGCAGTTAGTCGCGCTCGGTATAGAAAACCCAACATTAGACGAGTATCGTTGGTTGTTAGAAGAGTATCGCATCTCGCTATTTGCACAACCCATGAAAACGGCTGTTCCTGTGTCTAAGGCGCGTTTAGAGAAATTATGGGCGCAACTATAAAATCACAGGTGAGCGTGTTCGGTTAGCCAGCATCACATTTTCGGGGTAGTTGCCTAGGGGCTAAAAAATAGCTCACGCGCTACCTATCTTACGAGTTATACAGGAGCGAAACATGAAAAAGGTCGTCATCAGTGGTACAGGTTTATTCACTCCTGAAGAAAGTATTAGCAATGAAGAGTTAATTGACTCATTTAATGCCTATGTTGAGCTATTTAATGCGCGCAACGCCGAAGCCATTGAACGTGGCGAAGTGACGGCCTTAAAAACGTCTTTTCCAGAATTTATCGAAAAAGCATCAGGCATTAAGTCGCGTTATGTGATTAATAAGTCGGGTGTATTAGACCCAGAGCGTATGTATCCTGTGATTGCTGACCGTCCCGATGAAGAGCAATCTTTACAATGCGAGATGGCGGTAAAAGCGATTGAAGGGGCACTCGCACAATCAGGCAAAACCGCAGCGGATATTGATGCAGTATTGGTTGCTTGCTCAAATATGCAGCGTCCATATCCCGCCATGTCCATCGAAATTCAACATGCGATTGGGGCTAAAGGTTTTGCTTTTGACATGAATGTCGCTTGCTCATCCGCAACATTTGGTTTGCAAACTGCCGCCGATATGGTGCGTAGTGGCTCAGCAAAATGCGTGTTAATGGTTAACCCAGAAATTTGCTCAGGTCATTTAGAATGGCGTGACCGTGATTGCCATTTTATTTTTGGTGATGTGTGTACCGCAGTGATTATTGAAACAGCCGATACGTGCACTAATCCTGAAGCATGGGAAGTGTTAGGTACTAAGTTACAAACCCAATTCTCTAACAATATTCGCAACAACTTTGGCTTTCTAAATCGTTGTGATGAAGAAGGCGTTGGCAAACGTGACAAATTATTCCGTCAAGAAGGCCGTAAAGTCTTCAAAGAAGTTTGCCCAATGGTTGCCGAGCAAATCACCCAACATTTAGGCGAATTAGAGATTACTGCCACTGACTTAAAACGAATGTGGTTGCATCAAGCCAATAGCAATATGAATGATTTAATTGCCCGTAAAGTCTTAGGCCGTGACCCCAGTCCCGAAGAGTCGCCCACGATTTTAGATACCTATGCCAATACCAGTTCCGCAGGTTCTATTATTGCCTTCCATTTGCATCGTAATAATTTGCAAGCCAATGATATTGGTGTGATTTGTTCTTTTGGTGCAGGTTACTCGATTGGTAGTGTGATTGTTAAAAAGCGTTAATGATAAATGATGAGGGCAAACCTTGTACTTGCCCTTGTGATAGTGCTTTTGTAGGGGCAGTCCTTGTGACTGCCCTTATTTTTGTGAGGGAAACAATATGAAGTCTTGTCTGACAACGCTTACCGTGCTTTTGTTAAGTCTAAGCGCGCTGGTACAAGCCGCAGAACGTCCCAAAATAGCCTTAGTTCTATCGGGTGGCGGTGCCCGTGGTCTGGCGCATATTGGTGTGCTTAAGGTTTTGGAGGAAGCTAAAGTACCTGTGGATTGTGTGGTTGGCACGAGTATGGGCGCGATTGTCGGTGGTGCAATGGCAACGGGTATGTCCGCAGACGAAATGGCAAGTATCGTGTCAGCAGCAGATTGGGAGTATATGTTTGGTGATAAACCACACCGTAAAGATGTGCCTTATTTTCGTAAGCGTGACGACCAACAAGATTATTTTGATTTTACCCTGACACTAAAAAATTTCTGGCCTGTACCGCCGCGTAATTTGGTGGGAGTGCATTATATCAGTCAGTTTTTTAGACAAATGACCAAAGGCATAGAGGTCGAAAACTTTGACCAATTACCCACCCCGTACCGCGCGATTGGGGCAGATTTAGAAACGGGTAAAACCGTGATTATGCGTCACGGCGATTTACCCCTAGTCATGAGAGCCAGTATGAGTGTTTCGGGGGTATTTCCACCCGTGCCTTATGAAAATTACCTCGTCGTGGATGGCGGTATTGTTAAAAATATGGCAATTGATGAAGGCCGTAAGTTATGTGGTGATGTGGTGATTGCAGTCAATGTGTCATCACCCAATGCGCAACGCCAAAAATTGGATTCCTTGTTTGCGGTGAGTGAGCAAACGATCAATATTGCCGTGCAAAAAGATATGCAAGCACAAATTGCGACCTTGACGGCTCAGGATGTGTTAATCACCCCTGAGATGGCTAAACTCAGTTCGACAGATTTTAAGGAATCTACAAAATTGATGGCGGCTGGCGAGCAAGCTGCACGTACACGCTTAGCACAATTACAACGCTATGCGTTAACAGACGTCGAATATGCACAGTGGCAACAGCAGCGTCAGCAACGCAAAGCTAAAACGCCTCATATTCAAAAAGTTGAAATTGCACCTACACGTTGGGTAAGCCCGCAGGTCTTAAAGTCGGTGTTAGCCGTGCCTAAAGGCGAATTATTAGACATTCCTGCTTTGCATCAGCGTATTGACGAAGTATATGCCCGTGGTGATTTTGTCCGTATTGGTTATCAGGTTAAAAATCAGCCAGATGGAGCCACATTGAAAGTCATTCCTGTCGAAAAAGATGGCCAAGATTTTGCGCGTATTGGCTTAAAAATGAATACCGACTTTGCAAATACCTCGTCTTTTGGTTTGGTCGCCATGTTGCGTCGAAGTTGGTTAAATGACTTGGGTGCAGAATGGCAAGTGCAAGGCGAGTTAGGAGAAACGCGCGCACTATATACCGAAATATATCAGCCTACGGTGTTGAATGGTGCATTTTTTTTAGCCCCGTGGTTACAGTGGAAAGATGAGCCTAAAGATTTAGTCATAAACCATGAAACAGTCGGCCAACACCGTATATTACATGCAGGTGGGGGGATAGATATTGGGTCGGTGATTGGCAAATGGGGCGAAGTGAGAATGTTTGTTGCCGACCAACAAGTCCGTTGGCGTTCGTCATTAGAGGTCAATAATCCCAGTATTGGTGAGCATTATGAGCAAATAGCTTATGGTATTAAAGCGGTCTTTGACCAGTTAGATAATCCGCGTTTTCCACGGGCAGGGAATTGGATTAAGTTGGACTATACACACGCTGACCAAGACCTTGGCAGTGATAAAGCGTATCAGCGTTTAACCTTAGATTGGCGGCGTGCCTTTACATGGGACGATTATACTTTTTTTGCAACAGGGCGTGGTGGCACGGCCTTAGGTTCAACCTTGCCTTATGCGGAGGAATTTCAATTAGGAGGGGCATTGAACCTATCCGCTTATAGACGGGCAGAGTTTGTTGGGAATAATTTCTTTTTTACCCGTTTATTGGGTTATAAACAAATTAAAGATATGCCGTCTGCTTTAGGTGGAGGTATATATGTGGGTTTATTAGCAGAAGCAGGAGCAACCTCTCAGCAAGACAGTTGGTCATCGGCCTTATTAGATAATACGGTGTATAGTATGGGGGCTGTATTGGCCGCAGACACTCGACTTGGGCCGTTTTATTTAACCGTTGCGCAAGGCCAACAACAACGACGTGCGGTACATCTGACCTTAGGGATTAGTTATTAGTCCTCAAAACCTGCTTCTAGCCAATCCACATGACCGTATTGGCAATAAAAATCCTCGACTTTTTGCCGTGCCCACGGGGTACGGCGTAAAAACGTCAGACTTGACTTAATACTCGGCTCATTTTTGAAGCAGTTAATATCAATAAAACGTGCCAGTTCTGGCCAGCCATATAATTTAACTAAACGTGTTAACAAACGCTCTAAGGTTAAACCATGTAGTGGGTCTAGTTTGGACATCATTATCCCCTAAAAAATTAGACTGAGATATCTGTTTTAGCGCAGGGTGGCTAGTTTAGATGGTGTCACTACCCTTTAGTTTGTTCGAGGTGATGAGCGGAGTAGTGTGAGGCTCAAATCGCTCGGCAGTGTGATGATGTGTGTCGTGCTGCATAAAAGCACGCATTAGTGTCCATAAGCCAAAACCAATAATCAGGAGTGCATTGGCAGTACGCCAACCTTGTTGTTGTAGTTTCTGTTTGAGTACACCTGCTGTACTGCCTGCTAATAACATCATGGGCAGTGTCCCAATGCCAAAAGCTAACATAGTGAGGCTTGCTGTTTGCGTATTAGCACTGGTAAAGGCAAGTAGTAGGGCACTGTACACCAAACCACACGGTAAAAATCCCCATAACATGCCAGCAGCAAGCGCACGCCCCATAGAATTAATAGGCATAAAGCGTTTGCGTAAGGGGGACATGGCTTGCCAAATAGACGCACCCAGTCGTTCGAGTCGGTCTAAACCCCGCCACCAACCTGTTAAATACAAACCGACCATCACCATCACCACCCCCGTGAGAGCGTATAACCACTGCTGTTCAAATAGTGGGGTGAGTAATCCTTTGCCTGCAAAACCTATCACCAAACCTAAAAAGCTATACGAGAGCAAACGCCCCAAATGATAGCTCGTTTGTAATATTAAGCGTTGGCTAGGGCTTTGTTTCGCGAGGGCAAAACTGAGGGCGCTGACAATCCCCCCACACATACCTAAGCAATGGGGTGAACCAAAAAAGCCTTGTGCAAGAGCCGTCACAATCAATAAATAATCAATCATGGTGTTGGCGGGTTAGCTCGCGGTCGTCGAGAATAATACGCTTGGCTGGGCCTTCGAGGTCTTCAAATTGGTCACTTTTGACCGCCCATAAAATCCCCCAAATCGCGCCTGCTAATAACACGACGCTGAGTGAGACCAACATATAGACAACATCCACGGTACATACCTCTAGACAAATCCTCTGTGTCAATTGATATTACACAGAAGAGATAAAATGCTTCCTAGACTAATTCCGTTTTAGACGCAGTGCGTTGAGTACAACTAACAATGAACTGAGAGACATGCCAATTGCGGCTAACCACGGTGGAATCCACCCTAATGCCGCAGGCGGAAGAACCGCAAGATTATACACAAAAGCCCACACTAAATTCTGTTTAATAATCGTTTGTGTGCGCTGTGCACTGCGATAAGCAGCGACAACCGCAGTGAGACGGTCGCCTAACAGGATAGCATCGGCAGATAGTTGTGCGAGATCAGCGCCTGAACTCATGGCAATAGATAAGTGGGCTTGATTGAGTACGGGAGCATCATTGATACCGTCTCCAATCATGGTCACAACCGCACCATTGGCTTGTAGCTTTTGTACATAAGCGGCCTTATCTTGCGGTGATAAGCTACCGTGCACTTCAGTCATAGCTAACTGTTGGGCAAGTTGTTGTGGTGCGCGCGAATGGTCGCCTGATAATAATATTGTGCTTAAACCCAACCTATGCAGTTGTTGGATAGTGGTTTCTGCTTCTGACCGTATTTTATCGCTAAAGTCAAAATAGGCAAGCAACTGATAGTTCGCACTCAAATAAACCCGTAAAACGCCTTCTTCGGGGGCGTCGCTCGATGCGTTGCCCAAGCTGAAATGGGCATGACCAATGCGATAACGTAATCCCTTGTAATCCCCTGCAATGCCAGCCCCTGCGGTATTTTCTAGGTTGTCTAAAGGAAGAGACTGAGCCATTTTGAGTTGCTTAAACGCATGAGCAACGGGGTGTTCGGAGTATTGTTCTAAACTATAGGCAATATTTAATGCTTGAGATGTATCACCAGCGACAATCACGGTATTAATCAGTTCTAGCTTGCCTTCGGTCAGTGTCCCTGTTTTATCAAACACAATGTGCGTTGTGGCCGATAAACTGTCTAAGACATGACCACGGGTGGCTAAAAAACCGAGTCGAGCGAGTCGATGCGTCGCGGCTGTCAGGGCAACGGGGGTCGCCAATGACAGCGCACAGGGACAAGTGGCAACCAAGACCGCAATGGTGGCAAGCAGGGCATAGTCGCGGTCTACCAACGACCATAGGCCATACACTAAGCCTGATAACAGTAAAATGACGACAATAAACCAGTGCGCAAAGCGGTCGGCTTTTTGGGCTAATAGGGGTTTTTCGGCAAGTGCCCGTGCCATCAGTTGATGAATAGTGGCTAAGGTACTGGCACTGGCGGTTTGTGTGACGTCAATTTGTAAGGGACTGTCGTGATTTTGACTGCCACTAACCACACTGTCACCAATAGATTTACTGAGTGGTAAAGGCTCTCCCGTTAAGAGTGCCTCAGAGACTGCACTATGACCAGCGACAATCACACCATCACACGGGATGGTTTCGCCCGCCTTAACCAACAAGCGGTCATGCACACGAATCTCACTAATAGGCACATCTTCATAATCCCCACTGTTGAGTAAACGATGGCTTAGACGAGGGGTGATGGGGATTAAGTCGTTGGCAGTTTCACTGGCTTGCCGCCGAGCTTGGGTTTCTAAAAAGCGACCTGTCAGTAAAAAAAAGATAAACATGGTCACCGAGTCATAATAGACATGCGGCGCACCCACGATGGTGGCATAAATACTGGCAATAAAACTGAGTATAATCGCCAGTGATACCGAAACATCCATGGTTAAACTGCGTGCTTTGAGTGCAAACCATGCAGCACGATACAGGGGATAGCCTGAATAAAAAAAGACGGGTAGCGTCACTAATAAGGATACCCAACGAAAAAAGTCACGGTACTCCACCGTCATATCGGTAGCGACATATAAACTCCCTGCATACATCATAGACTGCATAGAGCCTAAACCTGCCACCCCCAAACGCATCAATAATTGACGAGATTCTTTTTTAAGTAAGGCGGCATGTGTATCGTGTCGAAAGGGACGCGCTTTATAACCCAGTTTTTCTAAGTCGTTTAATAGCTCACTAAGGGGCGTGTGTGTGTCATTCCATAATAAACGTAATCGGTGGCTGCTGAGATTGACACTCGCTTGTTTTACTGCAGGCTCTTGTTGTAAACGTTTTTCAATTAACCATGCACAAGCGGCACATGTGACCCCTTCAAGACTGATTTCTGCACAAGCGAGTTCTTGTTCGCGATGGATAAATTGACGTTGCGTATCGGGATGGTCATAGCCTTTGAGGCGTTCTAAGGCTTCGGGCAAAGCGGCGGTGGGACTGATAGTATCCCGTTCAAGATAGTAGCTTTCTAAACCTGCACTGACAATGGTTTCTGCCACTGCAAAACAGCCCATACAACACAGATGCCGTGTTTCTCCTAAAATCTGCAAGCTAAACTGAGTATCGGGCGGAACGACTTCGCCACAATGAAAACAAGCAGTCATGCCATTCTCTCATAGGTCAAATGGGGTAATTCAACGTGGATTAAGCGCAATTCAGTGCGGTGAAATATCACCGAATGATAAGGCGATGGGGTTCAGATTAAGGTATCTAAACGCGCATGCCTACTATCAATCATTAGACAGGGCTTAAGGTGATACCTCCTTAAGCCGACGTCTATATGGCTTATTCTCTGTTATTCCCCGTGTAAGCCCGTTGGCTTTAAGACATGTGCAGAGGTCAAGGGTAAAAAGACGGTATCTTTTAGACGCCACACACTACTATTGAGACTTAAATAATACCGACCTGTCAGTGTTTGCGGAATATTGGCACGGTATTGGCCATCACTTTGTTTATTTAGCGTGACTTTTAAGTCGCGCAACTTATCGCTAGGGTGAGCCAGTAATAACGATAATTCGGCGGGTAAGGCTTTCTCGTCTAAATTATAGGGACTTTGAATTTGCAACACGATTTGTTGCGGTGACATGGTCAGCACCCCGTTAATACTGAGTGCAGTGGCGTAATCATCACGGGCAAAGTCTTGGTTAATGGCTTTGCCTTTAGTATACCAATCGTCTTGGACTTCGGAGTCTTTCACGTCTAACGCGACGAACAACATACTAAAGCTCAAAATCAGAGAAATGACAGGAATCGCAATCACAAACCAAACCCACGCATTTTTATACCAAGGTTTAGCGGTAGTCGTGACAGTCTCAGGTGCGGTAGTAGACATCAATAAGGTCTCCATTAACGACTGGCAGGCGCTAAGAAACGGCTCTCTGTTTCAGCGTGTATATTGGGGTTGTTGACATCTATGACTTCAAACTCAATGTCATAATTCGATTTTTCAAGATAGCCAGGGTCAGCTTGTAAAGTGACAGGTAGACTCAGTACTTCGCCCGCATGAATCTTAATCTCACCGACCTTTTCAACTAACTGAATATGCTCATCGGCTTCAACCTGTAACTGGTAAGTTTGTGGTTGTTGCGTTTTGTTAATAATTTTGAGCGTGTAGACATTCTCAATGAGGCCTTCACTGTTTTCGCGGAACAGTTGGTTACGGTCACGAATGGCTTCGACGGCCAACGGTACGCGTACTGCCAAGGTATACACAAATAAACACGCCATTATCACAAGCATGAGGCTATAACCCATTAAACGGGGTCTGAGCCAATGGTAAGCACTTTTTTCATTGAGCATGTGTTCGGTGGTATAACGTACCAGACCACGTTCGTAGCCCATTTGGTCCATAATACTGTTACAGGCATCAATACAGGCGGCACATTGAATACATTCAAGCTGTAAACCATCACGAATATCAATGCCTGTTGGGCAAACTTGCACGCATAATTGACAATCAATACAGTCGCCTAAACCTTCGGCTTTAGGGTCGACATTCTTTTTACGTGAGCCACGAGATTCACCGCGTGCCGCATCGTAAGATACAATTAAGGTATCTTTATCAAACATCACACTTTGGAAACGGCCATACGGACACATATAAAAGCAGACTTGTTCGCGTAACCAGCCCGCATTCATATAGGTAAAGACAGTAAAAATCAGAATAAATACATAACCCCAACCCCCTAATACCCCTGCAAAGAAGTCAGGTGCGAGGCTACGAATGGGCGTGAAATAGCCTACAAAAATAAAACCGGTGGCAAAAGAGACTAAGAGCCATAAGACATGTTTAATACTACGGCGCACCAATTTATTGGCAGTCATTGGCGCTTGGTCTAGTTTCATGCGCGTATGACGTTCGCCTTCGGTGAGTTTCTCAATCCATAAAAATAAGGCTGTCCATGTTGTTTGTGGGCAGGCATAACCACAAAAAACACGCCCTGCAAACACGGTAACGACAAATAAGGCAAAAGCAGCAATAATCAATAACCAAGACAATAAAAAGAAATCTTGGGGAGCGAATGTCCAGCCAAAAATATAAAAATGCTGATGACCTAAATCAAATAAGACAGCTTGCCGACCTTCCCAATTTAACCACGGTAGGGCGGCATAAATAAATAAGGCTAATGCCATCGTGCTATGACGAATATTTTGATAAAACCCGCGAATCGCGCGTGGAAAAATTTTGGGGCGGTCTGCATGCAAGCCGATTTGTTTAACAGGGATGACTTTTACGGGGTCAGGTGACTGGTTATTGATAGGAATTTTATGGCTCATAACAAGACTGGTTACCTCGGTGGCAATAATTATGTAGTTATGGACTGCGGCTAGACGATAATTACATAATCACTTGGGTATAAGCATAACGGATATAGATTAACAATAGCTTAAGAAATATTGATACAAACTATCAGTAAAAAAGATGAAGAGGGGTTAGGACTTACACCTGAATGTGTGTAAGTCCTAAGAATGGCTTAATGCTTAGCACCGCCATGAGATAAGGAGTAGACATAAGCAGTGAGTAAGTGAACTTTCTCAGCACCTAAAGCCTTTTCCCATGCAGGCATTGCACCATTACGGCCATGACGTAAGGTCTCTTCGATGGTTGCTTTGCTGCCACCATATAACCAAATCGCATCGGTTAAGTTAGGGGCACCAACGGCATAATTACCACGGCCATCTGCACCATGACAGGCGGCACAAGCGGCAAACTTGGCTTGACCGACTTCGGCTAGCTTTTGGTCTTCAGCAGACAGTTTACGGTCGGATAAAGTCAATACATACGCAGTGACTTCTTTGATACCTTGTTCACCAAGGACATCTTTCCAAGCGGGCATTTTTAGTCCACCTTCAACAGCCAAACGACCGTGTAATAAGGTCTCTTTGATTTTTTCAGGTGAACCGCCATATAACCAATCGTCATCGGTTAAGTTAGGAAAGCCTTTAGCGCCACGGGCATCAGCACCATGACAAGCAGCACAATTGTTAGCAAATAAACGACCAGCAATTTTCATTGCCGCTTCATCATGTGCTAACTCTTCGACTGGTTTCTGTGCATAGGCCTTAAAAATAGGGCCGTATTTTGCATCGTAGGCGGCTTGGTCTTTGTCATGTTCGCCAACCGATGTCCAGCCTAAAAAGCCTTTATACGAGCCTAAAGCGGGATACGCAGCGACATAAAAAATGAAGAATAAGACACCGCCGATATATAACAACTTCCACCAACGTGGCATCGGATTGTCATACTCACGAATACCGTCGTAATCGTGACCTGTTGTATTGTCGGGCTCGCGGTGAACATTGATACTGTTTGCTAACCAGAAAGCCCCTACCACAAAGGCTAAACAGCCCAGTGATAAGATAGTGATATAAGCACTCCAAAACGCGCTCATTTTGATTCATCTCCCGCTAAGTGACGGTTTTGATACAGAGGATCGCTATCTAAAGCTAACATGGCATCCTGCTCAAAACGCTTTTTGTGGGCAGGTCGGTACGCCCACCAGCAAATAGCACCAAAACCAAAAATTGCTGAAAAAGTGCCAAGAATATAAAGCAGAACCATGCCATTCATCATGTATCTCCGTTATGTCATTTTTTCATCACAGTGCCTAACTGTTGCAAGTAGGCAATGAGAGCTTCCATTTCGGTTTTGCCTTTCACGCTAGCCGCAGCATTTTGGATGTCGGCATCGGTGTAAGGCACGCCAAAACCACGGAAAATCTCCATTTTCTTAGCGGTTAATTCACCTGTGAGTTTGTTTTCTTGTAACCATGGGAAGCCAGGCATATTAGACTCAGGCACAACGTCGCGTGGATTGATTAAATGCACACGGTGCCAGTCGTCTGAATATTTTTGACCAATACGGGCGAGGTCTGGGCCAGTACGTTTAGAACCCCATAAGAAGGGGTGATCCCATACGGATTCGCCTGCAACAGAGTAGTGACCATAACGCTCGGTTTCGGCACGTAATGGACGAACCATTTGTGAATGACAGACGTTACAGCCTTCACGGATATAAATATCACGACCTTCCAGTTGTAAGGCAGTCAACGGTTTCATGCCAGGTACAGGCTCATTGACTTCCTTTTGGAAAAACAATGGCACAATTTCAACCAAGGTGGCGAAGCTAATAGCAACGCAAATCATAATGACTAAAACACCGAGGTTTTTTTCGACTATTTCATGGTTGTTCTTGACAGAACTATGATCGGCCATCTGAACTCTCCCACTTAACCTAACTTGTCAGCATCAACGGGTTGTTTACCCTTGACCGTCATCGCCACGTTATAAGCCATGACTAGCATGCCTGATAAATACAAGGCACCTCCTAAGAAGCGGCCAAACCAATAAGGATGACTGGCTTTTACGGCTTCAACAAAGCTATAGGTTAACGAGCCATCATCATTGACAGCACGCCACATTAAGCCCTGAGTAATACCTGATACCCACATAGACGCAATGTAGAACACAACGCCAATGGTAGCTAACCAGAAGTGCAAGTTAATTAAGCGAATGCTGTACATACGATTACGTTCAAATACACGCGGAATTAGCACGTATAAAGAACCAATACTAATCATCCCAACCCAACCCAATGCACCAGAGTGTACGTGACCAATTGTCCAGTCTGTGTAGTGAGAAAGGGCGTTCACGGTTTTAATTGACATCATCGGGCCTTCAAATGTGGACATCCCGTAGAAGGATAAAGAAACCACTAAGAAGCGAATAATGGGGTCAGTACGCAGACGGTCCCACGCGCCAGATAAGGTCATAATGCCGTTAATCATACCGCCCCAACTGGGGGCAAATAAGACTAATGAGAATGCCATGGCTAAAGATTGTGTCCAATCTGGTAGAGCGGTGTAGTGTAAATGGTGACCACCTGCCCACATGTAGACCGAAATCAACGCCCAAAAGTGGACGATGGATAAACGGTAGGAATACACAGGACGACCTACTTGTACAGGAATGAAGTAGTACATCATGCCCAAGAAGGCCGCAGTTAAGAAGAAACCAACCGCATTATGGCCATACCACCATTGAATCATGGCATCGGTTGCACCGCTATAAATGGAATAAGATTTCCACAAGCTAACGGGTACTTCCATATTATTGACAATGTGCAATAAACCAATCGTGATAATAAAGGCACCAAAGAACCAGTTAGCCACGTAAATATGTGATGTATTACGTTTAGCAATCGTTCCAAAGAAAACAGTCCCGTAAGATACCCAAACGACTGCAATCAATAAGTCGATTGGCCATTCAAGTTCGGCATACTCTTTGCTACTGGTATAACCCAAAGGTAGTGTAATGGCGGCAGCTAAAATCACTAATTGCCAACCCCAGAACGTGAACTTAGCAAGGTTGGGCATAAACAAGGCAGCTTGGCAGGTGCGTTGAACCACATAATATGAGGTGGCAAATAGGGCGCATCCACCAAAAGCAAAAATAACGGCATTGGTATGTAGTGGCCGTAAACGGCTAAAGGTCAACCAAGGCGTATCAAAATTAAGAGCTGGCCAGACTAATTGGGCGGCAATAAATACCCCCACGGCCATCCCAACAATTCCCCAAATCACGGTCATGATGGCAAATTGTCGAACTACTCCCATTTCATACGCCACTGGCGTGTTACTGGTGTGGCTGTGACTCATGCATTGCTCCTTAAACCACAAGGTTAATAGGGGAATTATTCTGCCTTAAAGCCTCACGGCCATCCATGGTAAGCTGTATAAAAAAGCTATAGGCAAAACGTAAGCGTAACCATTAAAAATAGTGCTCAATTTAGTCCATAGAATTATTGATACATCTTAATGACTTTGGCGATATCACGACTATCGGACAAAGTATGTTGGCAATGAAGCAAAAAGGGAAACATCCCCAACTGCCCTACATTCTATTGTTTTTTTTATCTTTCTGCATCGTTCTTGTCACTTTATTGTGTATTTTCGTGCATATAATGCCTAAAAAATGCCAAGTTTTCGCTTAGGGGGTGCATTGTTGAGCATATAAATGGTTGCCAACCGAGCAAGCAATAGGTTACGGTACATGGGCTTCGTAATGAGTAAGCGTAAAATAATGTTGTCTGTACAAATAAACAGAGGGTTATTTGGTAGTGCGTAGCAGGATATATTAAAAATCCTTACGCCTTAAAAATGGCCTGTCAGTGTAAAGACACATCACCACACAATGTTGTAAACATAACTATCACCGAATAGAGAAATTGGGAGCAAAAAATGACTGCTTTTTTATCTGAGGCTTGGTTTGACAAAGTTGCTGAATTAACTGCTGCTGCAGGTGACTTAAATTTACCTCCTGCGTTATCAGGCATTGTCTTAAATTTAGTGGTAACAGGCACTGACAATGGTAATGTCGAAATGGCAATTAACGGTGGCAAATTAGAAAAAGGCTTAAACCCAAATGCCTCTACTAAATTGACCTTAAATGCTGATGTATTGAAAAAAGTATTCTTGCAATTTGATATGAGTGCCGCGATGCAAGCATTCATGAGTGGTCAAATCAAAGCCGAAGGCGATATGACCAAATTGATGGCCTTACAAACTGCACGTCCAAGCGCAGAACAAAAGTCCTTATTTGAAAAAGTATTAGCTATCTAATACCGATTCAATGTCGTCATAAAAAAGAGGCTTTTTAGCCTCTTTTTTATTTTTCGTGTAACAAACGCATCTATAGTCACTCTAAATGCGTATTAGTCACAGAAGTATTAAAGCCTTATTGAGGAATTTCGTGATTCTGGCTTTAATCTTAGGTGAGTTGTCATCGTAAATAGTAAACTTTTGGAGTGAGTCATGAAATTATCAACCTTAACACCGATTGCGACCGTGTTAGCCGCCTCTTTGACACAACCTGTGCATGCAGAGACGAATCCGTTTGTCAGTACTGCCGCGCCAACGATGGTTTTGGCCGCGCACCATGAAGAGGGTAAATGTGGCGAGGGCAAATGCGGTACAGGCATGAAAGAAGCCATCGAAAAAACCAACAAAGACGCAAAAAATGGCACTGTAAAAGCTGACCAAGAAGGTAAGTGCGGTGAAGGTAAATGTGGTGCTAAACGTCAAGCCCATGAAGGCAAGTGCGGTGGTAGTAAAGTAGAAACACCTAAAGTCAAAACCCAACACGAAGGCAAGTGTGGCGAAGGTAAATGTGGTGCACAAAAATAATTTGACGATGTCAATGCGTCACTTAGCCTCAATGAGCGCAGGTTTAGGCCTGCGTCGTAGTTTTTTGGCAGACTTATGCCAAACTGAAGACGAAAACGCACCTGACTTCATCGAAGTCGCCCCAGAAAATTGGCTGGGTATGGGCGGGCGTTATGCTAAACAATTACGTGCTTGTAGCGAGCGTTTTCCGTTAGTCTGTCATGGTTTGTCGTTGTCTATTGGGGGTTATAGACCATTAGATGAACCATTTGTGTTGCGCCTGAAAGCGTTTTTTCAGCAGCACCAAGTACGTTGCTACTCAGAGCATTTGAGTTACACGGGTGATGATGGTCATTTATATGATTTATTGCCTATACCTTTTACCGAGGCAGCCGCAAGACATGTCGCAGAACGTGTCATGCGTGTGCAAGATATCTTGGGACAACGAATCGCCTTAGAAAACGTGTCTTATTATGCAGCACCGTGTCAGGATATGACTGAGCTGGAGTTTTTGCTTGATGTGGTTCGGCAAGCAGATTGCCAAATTTTATTAGACGTCAATAATGTCTATGTCAATAGCATCAATCATCATTATGACCCTAAACTGTTTATTCGGGCTATTCCGCCCGAAAAAGTTGCTTATCTCCATATTGCAGGACACTATGTTGAGGCTGAGGATTTACGTATTGACACGCACGGTGCGGACGTGGATTCGGAAGTCTGGCAACTATTAGCAACGACTTATCAACATATTGGTCTACGACCGACCTTATTAGAACGTGACTTTCATATTCCGCCCTTAGCAGATTTATACCAAGAGTTGGCACAAATTAGGCAACAGCAACGAGATGCTGCATCATGAGTGATTTTGTCGCTTTACAAAAACAATGGACCACATGGTTGCGGCAGCCTAACACAGCACCTGCACCCGATATCGACCCCAGACGACTCGCAATTTATCGTGAGTTGTTTTTTAATAATGTCCTCAGTTTTTTAGAAAGCACTTTTCTGCTTTGTCAGCAGTGTGTTACCGCAGATGATTGGCAGATACTAACCCGTCGATTTTTTGCTGAACATTCTTGCCAGAGCCCTTTTTTTTATGATATTTCGCAGGCTTTTTGTCAGTTTTTACAAAGTCAAACAGCCGTTCAAGAACAATATCCTTGGTTATTAGAACTTGCTCATTTTGAATGGGTTGAATTGGCGGCAGATATGGCAGAGGCAGAGCTGCCTTGTGCCATACAAGGCGATATAATACAGCAGATTCCTGTGCTTAATCCGTGTGTTTGGCCTTTAGTGTATCAATGGCCTGTGCATATATTTGCGGAGCAATTGCCACCACATGAGCCGCCTCAGTTAGCGAGTTGCTTATTGTTTTATCGCACCTTAACTGACCATGTGCAGTTTATGGAAATCACGCCTGTAACCGCTCGTCTCGTGGAATGCTTACAGCACAACCAAACATTGACGGGACAACAAATGTTGACTCAATTAGCGCATGAATTACAGTTAGACATGACACAGATACAAACGATGGGGCAGGCTATATTGCAAGACTTTGTTCATAGGCAAATTATTTTGGGTGTGAAGCCGAGCGAATAAGTGAGGGGTAAGTACTAATAAAACGCCTTAAAAGTGCTAACGATAAGATAAACTCACAAATAAAGCGGTTTTTTTCGTAGTAGGGCAATTCTTTTTATTTGTATTCTTGCTTAAAATGTGACAACAACCAAATAAATAAGAGCAAGGTATGTTGCCACGTTTGATTCCTGCCATTTTAACATCTCTTATGGTTTTACCAGCCAGTGCTTGGTCGACTGAAAATCCAGACCCTTGGGAAAAAACCAACCGTAAGATTTATGCCTTCAACAAAACGGCAGATACCTATTTTCTCAAACCGATTGCCAAAGGCTATCGTGCCGTGACACCTCAAGTCGTAGACGATAGTATTAGCCGTTTTTTTGATAACTTATTAGAGCCTTTAACGGCGATTAACAATGTTTTGCAAGCTAAACCACAAGTTGCTGCTAACGATATGGGGCGATTTGTTGTCAACTCAGTGACGAGTTTAGGTTTTGCTGACATCGCGCAAACAATAGGTTTACCCAAACATGAAGAAGATTTTGGTCAAACCTTTGGTAAATGGGGCGCACGCTCAGGTCCTTATCTAATGCTGCCATTTTTAGGCCCTAGTTCGGTACGTGATGCCCTTGCTAAGCCCTTTGACGGCTTAGTCAACCCTAGAAATTTGATTGAAGAACCCAGTGTCAACATCGGCTTATTTGTGTTGGATGTCGTGGATACGCGCGCAGATATTATTCCACTAGAAAAAATTATTGAAGGTGATGAATACATCTTATTACGCGATGTGTATTTACAACGTCGAGAGTTTGCGGTGCAAGACGGTAAAGTCAAAGACAGCTTTATGGACGATATGGACGATGACTCGTCGGAAGAATCGTCGACATCGGCTAATCCCTGATTGAATAGGTATCGGAATGTTTATATCTTACACAGACGTCCGCATGATTAACCGATGGTCTTGATGACTATAACGTGGGTCAGCGACAGCGGTATCCGCAGAACTTAGAAGGAATTAATATGCAATCCTATTCACGGTTCAGTCAGCCATGATAAATCTAGCCAATGAACGTGGTTATATCTTAATAATTCATTCTGATATTGTCGTCAGAGATACCCTTGTCAATAAGCTACTGGAATTTGGTCATACAGTCGTTGCCGTGTGTGAGTTAGAAGAGGGGCTTGCATTATTTCAACAAGATAATCATCAATTGGTGATGGTTGAATTAGCCTTGGCAAAACCCGTCTTAGCCTTAGTCAGCACAAACTACCCTGAAACCCCCGTCATTACAGTATCCAGTGATGTATCCATGGATATGGTAGTGGAAAGTTTGAAAAATGGTGCTGTCGACCATTTCTTTGATTTTCGGGACGTCATCGTATTGGCACATACGGTGCAACGAGCTTTAGAGCGTGGCCGTTTATTAAGACAAAACAGAGATTATCAACAGCAATTAGAAGCGGCCAATGCCGAGCTAGAGCGTAGCTTAGAAACGCTACAAGCTGACCAAGAAGCAGGTCGGCGTATTCAATTTAGATTATTACCACAAACGCCTTACCATGTAGATTCACGCTGTCAAGTGACTCACCGAATTTTACCATCACTCTATTTATCGGGTGATTTTATTGATTATTTCAAGATAGGTGAGGGTAAACTCGGATTTTATTTGGCAGATGTATCTGGACACGGCGCGGCCAGTGCCTTTGTCACGGTTTTTTTGAAAGCCATTACTAACCGAATCCAAAAACACTATGAACGAAAAACAACGGTGAATTACGTTGCACCTGCTAAAATATTAGCCATGATTAACGATGAGTTAATTGCGACTCGCATGGGTAAACATTTAGCCATGTTTTGTGGTGTGATTGATTTCGAGCATAATAAATTGACTTATAGCGTCGCGGCGCATTATCCCCCACCTTTATTAGTGAATAATGGGATAACCACCGCGTTAGCAGGACGAGGCCTGCCTTTAGGCTTGTTCAAAGAAGTCAGCCATGACGAGTATGTTGTCGAATTAACCGAAGAGTTCGTGTTAATTGCGACATCTGATGGGGTATTAGAAGTATTACCCAAAGGGACGGCGAATGAAAAGGAAAAACAATTATCTGCCATGGCGAGCCATATCCAGACGGTAGATGATATGATTACGGCATTAAATTTAAGTGATGAAGTAGAACTTCCCGATGACGTTGCTTTATTAGTAATCAATCGGAGCAAACAGACCGTAGACGAAACGCTATGACCTGCTATTCTGCTCAGTCTCGTTGTTGAGGATTTGTCCGCATATGCCTTCAGGCCACATTTTGTTTGCTGTGCACAATGGCACCTATGTTTTAAAGTTTACGGGCGAAATCCGTGCACCTATGTGTGCAACATTGGATAATTTTTTAGATAAAATGTTCAATGATAATCAGATTGCCGCTATTCTGATTGATTTAACCGAAACCGAATACATCGACAGTACTGCATTGGGATTGATTGCCAAGACCTCTGTGTTTTTGCAAATGCACAATCATCGCAAACCTATCATTTTATCGACCAATCCAGATATTAGCCGTATTTTAGAAAGTATGGGTTTTGATCAGGTCTTTATTATTTTAGATTGTGAGTGCCATGAAGAGTGCCTAAACGAACTGCCAGAAATAGAACCTTCAGAACATGAAATGATGGAAAAAGTGATTGCTGCTCACCGTGTGTTAATGGGACTGAGTGAGCAAAATCAAGCGACATTTAAGAGCCTGGTTGAGGCTCTTGAATTAGAACAACAAGCACAAGGTGAGGATAAGATTTAGTAGTGCGTGATGTACAACATGACTAAAAAATGATTGTTATTATAAAAAGTGCAGAAAACGGTTAACAGGTACCAAGTAAAAAACCCCGCATTCGCGGGGTTTTTCTAAGTCAATTTGCTCTTATTATTAAGAGAATTGACCCATCGTGTTGGCAGTACCGCCAGCTTTCAATGCGTTGTCACCAGAGAAAATCTCTTTGTGATCGTCACCGATGTCAGAACCAGCCATTGCTTGGTGCTTAACGCAAGAAACACCTTCACGGATTTCTTTACGTTGTACGCCAGCAACATAAGCCAACATACCCATTTCACCGAAGTAACCTTTAGACAACTCGTGCATATGTAATGCAGTGGTGTGGTAGGTTGGTAACGTGATGAGGTGGTGGAATACACCCGCTTCACGAGCAGCGTCAGCTTGGAACGTACGGATTTTTTCATCAGCGTCAGCAGACAATTCTGTGTTGTCATACTTAGCGTCCATTAACTTAGCGCGATCGTATGCAGAAACGTCTTTACCTTCTTTAACCCAACGGTCATAAGCCTGTTGACGGAAGTTTAAAGTCCAGTTGAAAGATGGGCTGTTGTTATAAACTAACTTAGCGTTAGGAATAACTTCTTTCACGCGGTTAACCATGTGAGCGATTTCGCCAACGTTTGGTGTTGGTGTTTCGATCCACAACATGTCTGCGCCGTTTTGTAAGCTGCTGATACAGTCTAAAACCACGCGGTCGATTTGTGTACCTTCGCGGAATTGGAACAAGCCAGAAGCTAAACGTGTTGGACGATGTAATTTACCGTTGCGTTTAATCAACACTTCATCGTCTTGAGCTTCAGAGATATCAATTTCTTTAGTATCTAAGTAGCTGATGTATTGAGAAGCGATGTCGCCAGCTTTCTTAACAACTGGGATCTTCTGAGTTAAGTCAGCACCTTCAGAGTCAGTACGGGCAACGATAACACCTTCGTCAACGCCTAATTCTAAGAATGCGAAACGAACAGCATTGATCTTAGATAAGAAGTCTTCGTGTGGAACAGTGACTTTACCAGCTTGGTGACCACATTGCTTAGCGTCAGATACTTGGTTTTCGATTTGAATAGCACAAGCACCCGCTTGAATGATTTTCTTCGCTAATAAGTAAGTGGCTTCTTCGTTACCGAAACCAGCGTCGATGTCAGCAATGATAGGCACAACGTGGCTTTCGTAGTTGTCGATTTTAGCAGTCACTTCAGCAACTTTAGCTGCATCGCCAGCATCTTCAGCTTTTTGTAAAGCACGGAATAAATCGTTTAATTCTTTTGCGTCAGCTTGACGTAAGAAGGTGTAGATTTCTTCGATTAATTTTGGCACAGCGGTTTTTTCGTGCATAGATTGGTCTGGCAATGGGCCAAACTCAGAACGTAATGCAGCAACCATCCAACCTGATAAGTAAATGTACTTACGTTCAGTTGTACCAAAGTATTTTTTGTTGGCAATCATTTTTTGTTGCGCAACAAAACCGTGCCAGCAACCTAAAGACTGAGTATATTTGCTGCTGTCAGCATCGTATGCAGCCATATCTTTACGCATAATAGCAGCAGTGTACTTAGCGATTTCTAAACCGGTTGGGAAACGGTTTTGAATAATCATGCGAGCTGCGTCTTCAGGGTGAATTGCGCCCCAAGTATTGCCTAATTTTGCTTTAACAGCACGTACGTGCTCAAGAGCGGCTTGATAGGTTGCCATAATGCTTTCCTATGATTGGGTTGAAAGATAAACAGATAAATAGAATTCATCTGTTTAAGAATGTCCGAAGTGTAAAGTTTATGTCATAATTTAGCTAATTTATCATTTTAATCTTCGGTATTTATTTTATGAATCTTGAGCGTGTTGACTTAAATTTGCTCACTCATTTAGATGTGTTGTTGCGTGAAAAAAATGTCACTCGTGCGGCGGAGCAGTTAGGTGTCACTCAACCTGCGATGTCTAATATTTTACGGCGTTTGCGTGTGTTATTTAATGACCCGTTATTGATTCGCTCCAGTGAAGGCATGACCGCGACTGAACGCGCTTTAGAATTACAACCGCGTATTCGGGAAGTATTAGGGGATTTAAGTCAAATTTTAGAGCCACGTGCTGAGTTTAGACCACTGACGAGTAACCGTGTCTTTAGAATCATGGCGTCTGATTATGCGGAGGCAACGTTAATTCCTGCGCTGGTTAAAGCGATGCGTTCCGAAGCACCCAATGTGGTGTTAGATTTTTTAACGCCCTCAGACGTGTCCTATCGTGACATGGAGCAGGGTAAAGTCGATATGGCAATTAACCGTTTTAACGAGATTCCGCAAAGTTTTCATCAAGTCTTGGTGTGGCGAGACAGTTTTAGCTGTTTATTGCATTGCGATAGCCCGATTGTTGACCATTTTAATCTAAAAACGTATTTAGAAGCACAACATATTTGGGTGAGTAAAACAGGTATGGGCGTGGGTTTTGGTGTCAATCCAGAAAAGTCAGGGGGCTTAGGGTGGATAGACCAAGCCTTAGCCCGTTTAGGTAAAAAACGTAAAATCAGTTTATTTACACGTCATTACCAAATGCCCGCTTTATTGGCCGCTAATGCGGACTTAATTGCGACTTTGCCAACACGCGTTGCTAAACTGCAAGCCACAAATCCGCGTTTAGTGATTAAAGACCCGCCATTTTATATTCCAGAGTTTGAATTAAAAATGGCATGGTGTCCGTTGTTGCATCATCATCCTGCCCATCGTTGGTTAAGACAATTGATTTTATTTGTTGCGCGCCAGTTAATTGAGGAAGAACGTAAGCAAGCCGATAGACAATTAGCGCTACAACAAATGATGGGGCGATTTGAGGATTAAAAAACCATAAAACAGTGAGTAGATAAATAGCAACCCATGAGGATTTTCGTTACAATGCGCCGTTTTTAAGTGGAACTACACCCGCATGAAGCATTACCAGATCACAGCAGCCATGATGGTTTTAATGACGAGCGGTTGTGCCAGTATAGTCAGTAAATCTAGCTATCCCGTCACCATTCGTTCGGAGCCGCAGGGCGCAAGTGTGCTCATCAAAGATAAACACGGTGTTGCCATACATAAAGGGACAACCCCTTTTACGGTGACTCTGGCATCTGGTAAAGGTTATTTCGGCCCGGGCGATTACACGCTTGACTTTGAATTATCGGGTTATCAGCCCCACCATACCGTCATGCAAGCGGGCGTAAATCCGTGGTATTTGGGTAATATCTTCATTGGCGGCGCAATCGGCTTTTTGATTGTTGACCCGCTAACGGGCGCGATGTGGAAGTTAGCTGACCAAAAATCAGTGACTTTAAACGCGCAAGCAACAGATATAATACCGCCATTAGCGTCTCCTGCTGAGACTTCGCAACCCTAAGTGTAACTTTGTCAGACATCACGCTTGTGTGATGCATTTTTAATTTAAGGTGACAACATGACCGAACGTATTCAACGTGGTGAGTTAGCGATTGCTAAAGAATTGTATGATTTTATTGTCAATCAAGCGATTGAAGGAACAGGTATCAGCGTTGATGATTACTGGACAAAGTTTGAGGCGATTGTTGCTGATTTAATGCCAAAAAACAAAGCGTTATTAGCCAAGCGTGATGCCATTCAAGCGCAAATTGATGCATGGCATCGTGCTAATCCAAATTTTGACTTCGCTGCGTATAAAGCCTTTTTAACTGAAATTGGTTATTTAGTGGCTGAAGGCGAGGATTTTAGCGTTAACCCACAAAACGTAGATGACGAAATTGCCCGTATTGCTGGCCCACAATTAGTTGTGCCTGTTAAAAATGCGCGTTATGCCTTAAACGCAGCTAATGCGCGTTGGGGTAGTTTATACGATGCCTTGTATGGCAACGATGTGATTAGCGAAGAAGGTGGTGCAGACAAAGGCAAAGGCTACAACCCAGCTCGTGGTGCTAAAGTGATTGCTTATGCGCGTACTTTATTAGACACAGCCGCACCTTTGGCAACTGGCTCTCATGCCGATTCCGTCGCTTATGCTATTGTTAATGGTGCATTAGAAGTTAGCTTAAAAGATGGTAGTAAAGTTGCTTTAGCATCCCCAGAAAAGTTAGTGGGTTATGCTGGTGATATTAATGCGCCAACTAGCATTTTATTAAAAAACAACGGTTTGCACATTGATATTCAATTTGATGGCAATCATCCTGTTGGTCAACAAGACCCAGCAAAAATCAAAGATTTAGTAATTGAGTCTGCGTTAACCACTATTTGTGACTGTGAAGACTCTGTGGCTGCCGTTGACGCTGAAGACAAAGTTGAAGTCTATGGCAACTGGTTGGGTTTAATGAAAGGCAACTTGGTTGAATCTTTCGAAAAAGGTGGCAAAACCTTAACTCGTACCATGAATGCCGACCGTACTTACACTGCGTTAAATGGTGGCAGCCTCACGTTGCATGGTCGTTCTTTATTATTAGTGCGTAACGTCGGTCATTTAATGACTAACCCAGCCGTATTGTATAAAGGCGAAGAAATTCCAGAAGGCATTATGGATGCCTTAGTGACGGTATTGATTGCAAAACACGATTTATTGGGCAATGGCACACGCAAAAACTCACGCACAGGTTCTGTGTATATTGTTAAGCCAAAAATGCACGGCCCAGAAGAAGTGGCGTTCGCTAACGAAATCTTCACGCGCGTAGAAGAAGCTTTAGGTTTAGCACAAAATACCTTAAAAATGGGGATTATGGACGAAGAGCGTCGTACCACGGTTAACCTCAAAGAATGTATCCGTGCTGCTAAAGATCGTGTGATGTTCATTAACACGGGCTTTTTAGATCGTACGGGTGATGAAATCCATACTTCTATGGAAGCAGGTGCAGTGATTCGTAAAGCTGACATGAAAAAAGCGAAATGGATTGCTTCCTACGAAAACTGGAACGTTGATATCGGTTTAGCGTGTGGTTTACAAGGTAAAGCACAAATCGGTAAAGGCATGTGGGCCATGCCAGACTTAATGAAAGACATGGTTGAGCAAAAAATTGCCCACCCAATGGCTGGCGCAAATACGGCTTGGGTACCATCACCAACAGGCGCGACTTTACACTCTATGCATTACCATAAAGTCAATGTGTTTGCTCGCCAAGACGAATTAAAGTCTCGTGCTCGTGCTAATGTTGATGACATCTTAACTATTCCTTTAGCAGAAAATACGGATTGGTCTGCTGAAGAAATCAAAAATGAACTTGATAACAATTGCCAAGGCATTTTAGGTTATGTGGTTCGTTGGATTGATCAAGGTGTGGGTTGTTCTAAAGTGCCAGATATTAACAACATTGGCTTAATGGAAGACCGTGCAACCTTGCGTATTTCTAGCCAACACGTAGCTAACTGGTTACGTCATGGTATTTGTACACAAGAACAAGTGTTAGAAGCTATGCAACGTATGGCCTCTGTGGTTGATGGTCAAAACGCTAATGACCCATTATACAAACCAATGGCACCCAACTTTGATGACAGCGTGGCTTTCCAAGCGTCTAAAGAGTTAGTATTTGAAGGTTGTGCTCAACCAAATGGTTATACTGAGCCAGTCTTACACCGTCGTCGTCGTGAATTAAAAGCAAAAATTGCGGGTTAATTTACACGATAAAAAAGGGGAGCATTTTGCTCCCCTTTTTTTATGTCGACATTAGGGGCTGTTGACGTTTTGATTGTGGTTGCGAAAGAGACTATTTTTTAGAGGATACACGATGTGAATCACGTGATTTGGTTATTCCAACTAAGTGATGAACAACAAGGTAGCCTCAAAAAATAGTTCTTTCCCTGTGGGGTGCGTTAAAAATTGCCTCATTCTGCGTGACAAAACTTGCCAATAGAACGACTATTAACTGCGTTTTGTGCCTTGCCTGAGTCCATTCTTATCTCACACGCCAAACGTCAACAGACCCTAGGCCATTAAATTGACAAGTCAATAGGGGACTTATCTATGCGTCATTTAGCTGCTAACTTTGTCGCTCTTGATTTTGAAACGGCTGATAATGGTCGAGACAGTGCGTGTGCGATTGGTTTAGTGCGGGTGAGTGCAGGTCACATAGTCAAACGAGTGTATCATCTGATTCGTCCACCGAGACCGCGAGTTTGGTTTAGCCATATTCACGGCTTATCTTGGCAAGATGTCAAAGACCAACCCACATTTGCTCAGTTATGGCCGCAGTTAGCCGCAGAGTTTATGGATATTGAGTTTATTGCCGCACATAATGCCAGCTTTGACCGTGGCGTACTCAATGCCTGTTGTTTGGCCGCAGGCGTACAAGCGCCGATATTGCCTTATACCTGTACCGTACAGCTTGCGCGGCAGGTATGGAATATCAGACCAACCAAGTTGTCGGATGTCTGTCAGTTTTTGCAAATTCCTTTACAACATCATCATGCTGCTTCGGATGCCGAAGCCTGTGCTCGTATTGTGATAGCGGCACAGCAGTCCTATGCATCATAGGTGTCAAAAATAAAGGCCGCAAGTGCGGCCTTTATCGGGAGTGGGTTTACATATTAGGATATGTTGGCCCGCCACCGCCTTCTGGTGTGACCCAATTAATGTTTTGAGAGGGGTCTTTAATGTCACAAGTCTTACAGTGTACGCAGTTTTGCGCGTTAATTTGTAAGCGTTGCTCACCCGCCAAAGAGACCACCTCATAGACGCCTGCTGGGCAATATAAACGTGCTGGCTCGTCATACAAGGGCAAGTTTTTGCTCATTGGAATGCTAGGGTCTTTGAGTTGTAAATGAATCGGCTGGTCTTCTTCGTGGTTAGTACCCGAAATGAAGACAGACGACAATTTATCGAAGCTGATTTTGCCGTCAGGTTTTGGATATTCCAATTTACGCGCCAAATCTTTACGGTCTAAACAATCGTAGTCTGGTTTGTTGTCATGGATAGTGAATGGGAAACCACTCGGCAAAATGTTTTGGTCGATAAAGTTAAACGCTGCGCCCATTAAGAAGCCCATACGGTGCATGGCTGGGCCAAAGTTGCGGTAGCGGTGTAACTCTTCATATAGCCAAGAATTTTCAAATTTCTCGGTGTAAGTCGTCACTTCATCATGGCCTTCACGACCGTCTTTTAAGGCTTCAAACACGGCTTCAGCACATAACATACCCGACTTCATGGCGGTATGAGAGCCTTTGATTTTAGCAAAGTTTAAGAAGCCCGCATCATCACCAATTAAACAACCGCCCGCAAATGTGAGCTTAGGCAAGGAATTTAAGCCACCTTTAATAATGGCGCGTGCACCATAAGAGACACGTTTAGCACCTTCTAAATAATGCTTAATGACAGGATGGTGTTTCCAGCGTTGCATTTCATCAAAGGGAGATAGGTAAGGGTTGCTATACGCGAGGTCGGTAATCAAACCTAATGTCACTTGATTGTTTTCGGCATGATATAAGAACCAACCACCCGCACTACCAGACTCGCTTAATGGCCAGCCAGAACCGTGTAATACTAAACCTGCTTTATGTTTGGCAGGGTCAATTTCCCAAAGTTCTTTGATACCAATACCGTAATGTTGTGGGTCGCAGTCTTTATCGAGTTCAAATTTACTAATTAACTGCTTACCTAAATGACCACGACAGCCTTCGGCAAATAATGTATATTTGGCGTGTAATTCGTAACCTGCCGTATAAGAATGTTTTTTCTCACCATTCTTGGCAATACCCATATCGCCCGTTGCGACACCTTTTACGCTACCGTCTTCGTGGTATAAAATCTCGGAAGCCGCAAAACCTGGAAAGAGATTGACTTCTAATTCTTCGGCTTTGCTACCTAACCAACGTACTAAATTACCTAAGCTGATAACATAGTTACCTTCGTTATGCATCGCTTTAGGTACCGCCCAATCTGGCATTAACTTGCTACGAGTTTCGTTAAATAACAAATGGATTTCGTCTTTGATGACAGGCGTATTGAGTGGAGCACCTTCTTCTTTCCAATTTGGGAAAAGTTCGTTGAGTGCGCGTGGTTCAAAAACAGCACCTGATAAAATATGGGCACCAATTTCAGAGCCTTTTTCTACTAAACACACAGAAATCTCATGTCCAGATTCTATACTTAATTGGCGTAGACGAATGGCTGCAGATAAACCAGCAGGGCCGCCACCAACGATGACGACATCAAACTCCATTGCTTCTCTTTCCACGATAATCTCCTCACAGCTCAGAGTAGGGGGAAAAGCAGGATTTAGGCACAATGCTTAAATCCTTAATTAATAAACAGTTTAGACTTTGCGTATTCAGTAGTCATTGTCACACTCAAGTAAATCTGATGACAAAACAGCAAAGCCAATTTTTAGACGCGCGTAGTATAAAAGCACACTATACAAACTCCAATCATTTATACGATATTTTGTTCGACAAAAAATAGGAAATGTTTGCTATGACCCAAGATTCACAGATAAAAATGGATTCTGCGACGATAGAACGCTTATTAACAGTCACGAGTGACTCAAGCCAACGCCCGCGGCCACCGATTCATCAATGGCATCCTCCATTCACAGGTGATATTGATATACAGATTAAAAAAAATGGCGAATGGTTTTATCAAGGTAGTGTATTTACCCGTTTAGCCTTGGTGAAAATGTTTAGTTCGATTTTAAGACGCGAAGCAGATGGCGATTATTACTTAGTGACCCCTGTCGAAAAATACCGTATTAATGTGGAAGATGCGCCATTTGTGGCTACACAGGTAGAACGTTTATATGAGGCAGGTGTCGCCTATTTATGTTTTACGACTCAAACGGAAGAGCGCGTGATTGTGGATGCCAACCATCCGTTATGGGTAAATTATGATGCAACGGGTGAGCCTAGACCCTATTTACGTGTGAGAGACAATTTGGATGCGCTAATTGCACGAAATGTATTCTATCAGTTAGTAGATTGGGCAACGATTGAAGAAGTCGACGGGCAACCTTGTTATGCGGTGAGTAGTGCAGGACAATACTTTAGCATTGCATCCGAATAATAAACGTATCGAAATGAGAGGCTCTTTGCGCTATAAAGATAACGTCGCCTTCATGAGATGATGAAGGCTTAAAAACTTAAAAAGGTAAAAACAAAAATAATGGGAGTCATTATGACAAAGTATGGAAGTGTGCTCGGATTAGCCCTGTGTTTCTCTACGGCTGTGCAAGCAGCCAGTTTTGCGGACTATGCAGAAGTTGCTACTAAAAATGCAAAGCGCTACCTTAAAATAGACCAACAAGGTGATGTGTTGCCAGACGAAGCCAATGTATGGACGTGTGTGTATGACCACCAAACGGGTTTGTTGTGGGAAGAAAAAACCGATGATAATGGCTTGCGTGATAAAGATTGGCAATACACATGGTACAACGACCAGTCAGAAGTCAAAGGTTATCTAGACCGCCATTATTATCAATCTGAGCGCGCTTTGGGCAGTACGTGTGGTCAAACATTAGCACAATGTAATATTCAATCTTATCAAATACGTGTTGCTGAGCAGGGCGGATTGTGTGGTCAACAAGGCTGGCATGTACCGACGAAGACACAATTAGCCAGTTTAATTACCGAGCAACCAGAGCAACACCCGTGGTTTGCCATTGATAAAACCGCATTTTTTGGCTTATTTCACCATCAAGAATTAGTTCCTATTTATTTAAATAAAAACTATTTCCAGCAGTTACCTGCCTATACTTGGTATTGGTCAAGTGATACAGCTAAAGAGGAGAGTAATAAAGCAGTGATTGCATATTTTGCGATTAGTATTACGTATGGCGCACCTAAAAGTAATAATTTGTATGTGCGGCTAGTGAAGGAGAAAAACTGATGTGGATAATCGAATAACAACGTAGGGTAGACTATTTAATCTAATTGTTTATTATTAGCCACTCATTTATTCTTGGTGGGTTATATGAAAATACTGCGCCCTCACAAAACTCCTTTCATAATAAGCCATAGACAGTTGATGTAGTTGCTGATCTATTGCCACAAGTGACGCCCCTTCTTTAAGACTAAATCCACACTCCTTGAAGTCAATACGGCATTTATCCTGAAAACGGATTAAATTATATACACAGCGCCATAAATCTCGACTTTTTTGTGGAATTTGATAACGCTCAATAGATTGAAAGATTTTACGAGGGTCGTAAATCCTTACAAATTGTGGCAGAATTATATGCAGATGCTCGTCTAATCGGTACCAAATCACCTGTTTTTGCTCATTACTGTAACGATTCCAATCAATGACTTCATGTACAAAACGCATGCAGCCACGGCAAACGCTATCGCCAAAGACCGTAGAGCATAGACCGATACAGGGTGTAGAAACAGATGTAGAAAATGTCATATGGGGTTAGTCAGTCGCTTAGTGAGTCACACGTTACACTATTATCGGATGGCCACATGAAGTCAATACGATACCCATATATCAGCATTGGATTATCATACTTTTGCCATCTATATGATATTGAGTATTTGGTATAATCCTTTGTAAAGGGCTGACGGGCTGTAAGCGCTAAGCCAATGTTTAATGTAAAAGGTTATATTTATGGATGTGATTGTTATTGCTGCATTGTACCAATTTAAAGTGGTTGATGATGCACCTATGTTGCAAGCATCACTCAAACAGTTTTGTCGAGAACAAGCTATTTTAGGTACCTTAATCGTTGCACCTGAAGGGATAAATGGTACGGTATCTGGAAGTCGTCAGGCGATTGATAGCTTACAACAGTTTCTCGTTGCACAAGGGTTTGACCGTATGGAGTACAAAGAATCCTTTGCACCAGAGCACACGTTTAAAAAAATGAAGGTGAAGCTCAAAAAAGAAATTGTGACCTTAGGCGTCGAAGTGAATCCTCGTGAGCAAGTAGGCACTTATTTAGAGCCTGAGCAATGGCATGATTTTATTCAACAACCTGATGTTTTAATTATTGATACCCGTAATGACTATGAATTTATGACGGGTACTTTTGAAGGCGCGATTGACCCTCAAACGAAGAGTTTTGGTGAGTTTCCAGAATACGTTGCTACTCAGTTAAAAGACGCTAAAGATAAAAAGATTGCCATGTTTTGTACAGGTGGCATTCGTTGTGAAAAGTCTACCAGTTATTTATTGCAAGAGGGATTCAATCAGGTCTTTCATCTTAAAGGTGGGATTTTGAATTATTTAGCGCATATTCCTCCTGAACAAAGTTTATGGAAGGGAGAATGTTTTGTTTTTGATAAACGGGTCGGTGTGAGTCATGGTGTAGATTTGGGGCGTACACGGATGTGTTTTGGCTGCGGTCATCCACTGATGGCAGGTGATGAATTAGATAGCCACTATGAGGAAGGCGTGAGCTGTAAATATTGTTTTGATAAAACCTCAGAACAACAAAAAGCACGTTTTCGTATGCGGCAAAGTCAAAAAAATAAGGCGCAAACAGCAAACAGCTAATTTACTTGATAAGAGACTGCATGAAGACAGTCTCTTATATGCAATAGCTTAACAGCTCTGTTTAATGTGGGGTTTGAGGAGCATGAAAAAATAAATAGAGTTCGGTCAGCACTTCTGGAATTTCACGTGCAAGTTGCTGCAACAATTTCCGATTACGTCGAATTTTATTGAGCTCGTCATCTTCGACTAAGCCACTAATAGTCACTATCGGCAATGTGAGTTCGATAATCGTATCTTCATGTTGCGCATACCAAGCCTCTTCGTTACTTAACATACCTTCCATAAAGCCGATACACCAATCGGTCAGGTCGTTTTCTTCTTGCTCAACCATCAGCTCACAAGGTGGGCGTACCGTTTCTTCATGGTATAACAACGCATGAATGCTTTTTTGCCATGCAAGTAAATCGGGAACAATGTCAGTGGCCACTTCGCCTTCAAACAATACATCCAGCCACGTATGTTGCGCTACAGTTGGCCCCACAGTGATTGCGCACAAAAAACCATGCGTGCCACAAAAATTTAGCCCATGCTCATTATCTTCACTATCGAGATAATCTTCGAGTTGATTTAATGTCTGTTCAGACAATGCGTAACGTTCATGCATTTCCATTCGCTCTCAGCAAATATAGGAGCTGCTGATATTTTGCGTGTTCGCAACCACATCAAAACGTCAACAGACTCTAGGTATCAAAAAATAAAAAAGCCTCTAACAAGGGTAGAGGCTTTTATGTGTAAAGGCGAGATTAATTATTGGACGGGTACGTTTTCTAGCCACTTTTTCACACGTTGCGCATCACCAATACGTGTGTATTTACCCCAAGAGTCCATTAAGACAATCACAACAGGCGTGGTTTTGATTTTGGCTTGCATGACTAAGCATTTGCCAGCTTCATTGATATATCCTGTTTTAGAGACACCAATTTGCCAATCAGGATTCTTAACCAAAGAATTGGTATTATGAAACTGCTGAACGCGGTCGCGAATAGCAACAGCATGTTCAGAAGTAGTCGAAAAACGACGGATTAACGGATAACTGTGCGCAGCTTTTACCATGGCTACTAAATCTTTAGGAGAGGCCATATTGCTACTACTTAAACCTGTACCATCATAAAAGTGCGTATTTTTCATGCCAATAGCATTTGCTTTACGATTCATTGCCGCAATCGCCGCCGCAGTGCCACCAGGGTAACTACGGGCTAAGGCAGAAGCCGCACGGTTTTCTGAAGACATTAAAGCCAACAACATCAGTTCTGCACGCGATAAAACGGTACCCACACTCAAGCGTGAGGTGGTATTTTTTAAGCGGTCAATGTCTTCTTCGCTAATGGTAATAGGTTCGTCTAAGGGCAGGTGTGCATCTAATACGACCATGACAGTCATTAACTTCGTAATAGAGGCAATTGGCATCGATTGTTCGGTATTCTTGGAGTAAAGCACTTCGCCTGTTTCGGCATTCATGACTAAAGCCGCTCTAGACTCCACATTTAACGCACTCACCGCATTAGGGGTTTGTTGAATGACATTCGCTTTGGGGACATTAGCAACTGCAGGAGCAGATGCAATGGCAGTAGCTGTAGCCGCAGATGCAATGACTACAGGTTTAGCAGCATATTTAGCCGCTTTTGCAATTTTGCCCGTCCGAGAAACTTTGGCTAAGCGCTCGCGTGTACGTTCTTTACGTAATGCCTCACGTTCGGCTTTGCTCACACGCTTAGCAACTTTATCGGTTTTAGCAGATTTTTTTGCGATATTCGTTTTGCTTTTGCTGTTTTTAGCCAGCTCTTTTTCTTTTTTAGCTTTTTTGTCTTTAGCAGCTACTTTGGCTTTATCGGCTTTATTAGATTTTTTGTTAGCCGTTGCCTTTTTATTGGTAGCCTCTTTGACTTGCTTGACCGTTTGTTTTTCTGATTGCTCTTTTGCAACGGCGTGGCTCACAGGAGTTAAGGCCAGCATTAAACCTAACACTAAGGACGATAACAGTGCAGGGCGAACATTTATCATAATAGCAACCCATTTTATAAAAAAACGAAGGGCTCGTGGCGATAGGGTAGTTGCCACCAGCTTGGTAAAGTAGAGGAAATATGACCTCTGTATAAAGCGTCCTGCTATTAACCATTTATTGAGATGATTAGCACAATAATGCAGCATTTCTTATCATACAGATACAAAAGCGGTCACATTATTGTTAAATCCTTGAAAATAAAGCACTAGCATGGACTATTTTTATTGATATGCAAAGTCCATGACAACTCATTAGAAGATTTTGTAACAAAATGATTGTTTATATAATGAGTGTAGTTCTTATATGTGTATTTTCAAGCCAATTTGACCCTAAAAAATACGGTTTTTTTTCTGTGCTTATTTTATAATTGTAACCTGCTTGTTGCCTATATTATAGTGTTTTTGCAATTAGATGCGTGTGCGACGCGGTCTTTTTCCATGAAAGACGCTTATTGATTGTTTTAGTTAGTGTGATGGGGTGCGTTTTGATTAAAGTCTTGCTCGTTGATGATCACGATTTAGTCCGCATGGGCATGAATCGTATGCTGTCTGATGTAGCAGACATCAATGTGGTTGGCGAAGCAAGTAATGGCGAAGATGCTATTAAGTTGGTGAAATCCCTAAAACCCCATGTGGTTCTGATGGATGTACAAATGCCAGGTATAGGCGGTATTGAGGCGACACGTAAACTCGCACAACTCTTTCCGCAATTAGGGATTTTGGTGGTGACAATTTGTGAAGAAGAGCCATTCCCCTCACGTATTCTCAAAGCAGGTGCTTTGGGTTATATCACCAAAGGTACCGATTTTAGAGAAATGGAAACGGCTATTCGTAGAGTTGCTTCAGGCCAGCGTTATTTGAGTGCCGATGTTGCCTCACAACTTGCAGATAATTGGTTAGAAAAAGACAAAAAAACTGAATCGCCTTTTGAGTTATTATCGGAACGAGAAATGCAAGTCGCGATGATGATTGTGAATTGCAAGAGTAGTCAAGAAATTGCCGATAGTTTATTTGTTAGTCCCAAAACCATCAGTACCTATCGCTATCGTATTTATGAAAAATTGGCGATTGATAGCGATGTTAAGCTCACCCATTTAGCTATTCGTTTTGGTTTTGTACAAGGCGATAAAGCCTAAACCTAGGCTATAATCGTCAAATAATTCCGCCTACTGATGTTATGAATGATAAAGTATCTGCCGTATTAGCAACCTTACCCACCTTACCAGGCGTCTACAAAATGTTAGGTGAGATGGGCGATGTGTTATATGTGGGTAAGGCTAAATCACTCAAAAATCGCGTCAGTTCGTATTTCCATAAAACAATCACCCACCCAAAAACTAAAGCATTAGTCGCTAAAATCTGTGATATCGAGTTGACGATTACCAGTTCCGAAACAGAAGCCTTATTGCTAGAACAAACGCTAATTAAGACCCTCAAACCGCCTTTTAATATTTTATTACGAGATGATAAATCTTATCCTTACATTATTATTTCAGCCGATAAACCCTATCCTCGAATTAGTTGGCAGCGTGGCAAACAAACCATCAAAGCAGGCCGTGTTTTTGGACCGTATCCCAATAGTCAAGCCGTCCACGATAGTTTGCTGTTATTACAACGCTTGTTCCAAGTGCGACAATGTGAAGACAGTACCTTTAGAAACAGGGATAGACCGTGTTTACAGCATCAAATTAAACGCTGCCGTGCCCCTTGTGTGGGCTTAATTAGTCCCGAAGATTATCAAAAAGATATTCAAAACACGGTGCATTTTTTGGAGGGTAAAAATTCCGAATTACAACAGCGGTTGATTGCACAAATGGAGGAGGCTTCCGCAGAATTAGCCTTCGAGGCCGCAGCGATTTATAGAGACCAGCTAGCCTCATTACGTCAAGTACAAGCACAACAAGCGGCGTATTGTGAGCAAGGTGAAGCCGATATCTTTGCTTTAGCTATACAGGCAGGCCTAGTTTGTGTACAAGTGATGTTTGTGCGTGGTGGACGTATTTTAGGCAGTAAAAGTTATTTTCCTGAAACCACGGAAATCGAAGAAGAACGTATATTGGCCGAATTTTTGGCCAGCTTTTATTGGCAACAAGAACGTGACCTGCCACAAGAAATTATCATCAGTCACCGTTTAGAAAATGATGAAATAGAGGCTTTATTAAATGCCTTATTACAATCCTATCAGCAAAAATTAGTCTTAAAGTACCGTGTCAAAGAAGACCGCGCAGCATGGCTTTCTTTGGCGCAACTCAATGCCCAAGAAGCCTTAAAAGCGCGATTAGCCAATAAAGTACAAATTTCTGCCCGTTTACAAGCATTGCAGCAGTTATTGGCACTGGAGTCTGTTCCGCAGCGTATAGAGTGTTTTGATATCAGTCATTCGCAAGGCGAAGCAACGGTGGCATCTTGTGTGGTGTTTGATAGTCAAGGGGCACGTAAACGCGATTATCGGCATTACTTAATTAAAGGTATTACCGCAGGTGATGATTATGCCGCGATGGAACAAGCGCTAACGCGCCGTTTTAGTAAAGTCACCGCAGACAGTCCGCTACCTGATATTTTGTTGATTGACGGGGGCAAGGGACAGTTAGCGCAGGCCAAACGTGTATTAGGTAGTTTGAATATTCAACACGTGCTCATGATGGGGGTGTCTAAAGGCGAAGGGCGAAAAGCGGGGTTAGAGACACTACATTTTACCGACCAGACCAGCATTCAGTTAGCGCCCGACGCGATTGCTTTGCACTTAATTCAATATATCCGTGATGAAGCGCATCGTTTTGCGATTACTAAACACCGTGCTAAACGTGATAAAGCACGTAAAACCTCCCCATTAGAAGCTATTCCTGGATTAGGCGCTAAACGTCGTCGTGACTTATTAAATCATTTTGGTGGCTTACAAGGGGTATTAACAGCCAGCGTTAAGGAGCTGGCTTCTGTGTCGGGCATCGGCACAACGCTGGCAGAAACGATTTATCAGGTCTTACACTGACTGTACATGAGAGATAGTCGTCCCCGACGATAGACCTGAGCGCAAGCAATCGCTTGTGTAACCGCGAGGGTCTCATAGCCAATAATACCTAAATTTATCTTTTCTGATGGTGATTGTGATACCATTCTTGTTAGACAAAAAATAAAGACAATTTGTGGTTTGGCTTTAATCTTAGAGACAGTCAGCGACAACAGAGCCCCTGTTGTATTCATGATTTGACGAGGAGCACGTTTTTTGGCAAATAAACACTTATGGAATATCCCCAATATCTTGACCATCATGCGTGTGTTACTCATTCCTGTTTTGGTCTTATTGGCATATTTACCTGCCTTTCCGTGGCAACATGGTTTAACTGCGGGGGTGTTTGTCTTAGCGGCGATTACCGATTGGTTTGATGGTTATTTGGCGCGTGCCTTAAACCAAAGCTCTGCGTTTGGCCGCTTTTTAGACCCTGTTGCTGACAAATTGATGGTGGCGGCGGCTTTAGTCATTTTAGTACAAAATCAGCCTACGATTTGGGTTGTGATTCCTGCCATTGTGATTATTTCGCGTGAGATTACAATTTCGGCTTTACGTGAGTGGATGGCAGAGTTAGGCAAACGAGCAAATGTGGCTGTCTCAGCGATTGGCAAATGGAAAACAACTGCCCAAATGAGTGCGATTGCCATTTTATTGGTGCAACACCCGCTACTAGACCGTATCGGTTATGTTTTGCTGTATATTGCGGTGATATTAACTATTTGGTCGATGTTGATTTATCTCAAAGCGGCATGGCCAGACTTAAGTAAGGCTGATTAATTCAAGCTAAGTGATTGAAAAGTGTGCATATAATTGAGAAAAAATGCACAATTCAAAAAGGATGCTTGACGAACAGAAAAAAAACTCTAAAATCGCCGTCCACGAATGCGGGAATAGCTCAGTTGGTAGAGCATAACCTTGCCAAGGTTAGGGTCGCGAGTTCGAGTCTCGTTTCCCGCTCCAAATTATACATCAAAGCCGACTTTATAGTCGGCTTTTTTGTTTGGCGTGCTAGTATAGGGTCTGTTGACGTTTTGATTGTGGTTGCGAAAGAGACTGTTTTTTAGAGGATACGAGGCGTGAATCGCGTAGTTTGGTTATTCCAAATAAGCGATGAGCAACGAAGTAACCTCAAAAAATAGCTCTTTCCCTGTGGGTTGCGTTAAAAATTGACTCATTCTGCGTTACAAAACTTGCCAATAGAATAACTATTAGCTTCGTTTTGTGCCTTGCCTGAGTCCATTTTTATCAGCAACGCGGCTCACACGCAAAACGTCAACAGACCCTAGGTACCAACAATATATTTTAGACTTCGAGTCTGATGTGGTTCGGTTATTTAGCTTTTTTGTTGTTTGATAGAGCGCATTTGCCGACCATACTTGTTTTTTAGGTGAGCCCACAGCTAAGATTATCGGCTCAATGATGACGCGCACAGACAAACACCTGATATCAACCCCTTGAGCTGGTAACTAATCAGCAAGTGATGAAGTGGCTTGTGTCATCAGTATTAACACAGTGGAGATACACGCATGATTACTGGCAGTTTAGTGGCCCTTGTTACCCCAATGCAAGATAACGGTGACATAGATTGGCCAGCCCTCAAACAATTGGTTGAGTGGCATATTGCAGAAGGAACACATGCTATTGTGGCTGTAGGTACAACAGGCGAGTCGGCTACTTTAGATGTTGATGAGCATTGTGCTGTCATTAAAGCTGTGGTTGATACCGCTGCTGGACGAATTCCTATTATTGCAGGTACGGGTGCCAACTCCACGCGTGAAGCGATTGAATTAACCAAATCGGCCAAAGAAGCGGGTGCAGATGCCTGTTTATTGGTCACGCCTTATTATAATAAACCGACACAAGAAGGCTTGTTTCAACACTACAAAGCCATCGCAGAAGCCGTAGATATTCCGCAAATTTTATACAATGTGCCAGGTCGTACAGGCGTGGATATGAGTAATGCAACAGTCGCACGTTTGGCAGGTGTCCCCAACATTGTGGGTATAAAAGATGCGACGGGTAATTTAGAACGCGGTCAAGAATTATTGACGTTGGTAGGGGATAAAATGGCTGTCTATTCGGGTGATGATGCCACCGCATATCGCCTGATATTGATGGGGGCTAAAGGTAATATCTCTGTGACTGCCAATGTTGCGCCTAAAGCCATGAGTGCTATTTGTGAAGCTGCGTTAGCGGGCGATGCACAAACAGCCAATGCTCTCAATCAGCCATTAGAGGCTTTACACCGCGATTTATTTGTTGAGTCCAATCCTATCCCTGTGAAATGGGCATTATTTAGCATGGGACGTATTGCTCAAGGTATTCGTTTGCCTCTGACCGTATTGGCTCCACAGTGCCAAGATACTGTACGTCAAGCATTAACACAGGCTGGTCTATAAGATGCGGAATTTCCTCGTTGCAGGGATTGTCTTGACTCTAGGGGCATGTAGTCTGTTGCCAGAGACTTCGTTGGATTACCAAAAATCACCGATGTTAGCGCCTTTAGTGCTCACAGAGGGACAAACAACACGTCCTATACAACCTTTATTTGCAATTCCAGATGTCACGACTCCCGCAGAGAATGTGGCGGTTGTCACCGAAGGTAAAGGTAGAAAGCAGCATTTTGCTGCACCTCTGCCTAAACCGCTGGCGATTGCTGAAGTAAAAAATGCGGCGCCTATTAAAGACAGCCCGCTTAAACCCATTATCGTGAAAGATGGCAACAATCACCCTGTATTACAAACAGCGGGTGATATTCGTCTAATTTGGGATGATTTAGAGCGTGTATTAACCAAAGCAAATATCAAAATCAGTGACCGTAATCAAAGTTTGGGTTTGTATTTTGTTGAGCTAAGTGAAAAAAGTGTTAAACAACTTTATCAGCTTAAATTGACGAGAACGAGTAATGATAATGTCATTTCTTTGCAGAAAGACGATGATACCTTGGCTGATGCAGTTGTTAGTCAGCGTCTTTTTGAAACTTTATTAACACATTGGCCAAATAACTAACCGCCGACCATGAGCGAACCGCGGTGTAGAGGCATTCTTAGAGTTGAGTAGACATCATGGAAAAACGTGAATTGTTATATACTGGCAAAGCAAAGTCTGTATATACCACTGATAATCCCGATTATTTAGTATTAGTCTTTCGAGACGATACCTCCGCGTTTGACGGCAAAAAAGTAGAACAATTAGCACGTAAAGGGCGCGTCAATAACACCTTTAATGCATTTATTATGGATAAATTGTCTACAGCAGGCATAGAAACACATTTTGAACGTCTCATCACACCCAATGAAGTGCTGGTTAAAAAATTAACCATGATTCCTGTAGAGTGCGTGGTGCGTAATTATGCCGCAGGCAGTTTATGTCGCCGTTTAGGGGTAACAGAAGGTTTGGAGCTCAGCCCTCCGACTTTTGAATTATTCTTAAAAAATGATGCCTTGGGTGACCCCATGATTAATGAGTCTCACGCTGTCTCCTTTGGGTGGGCAACGGAGGCGCAGTTAAGCCGTATGAAAGAATTGTCCTTTCAAGTGAATGAGGTATTAAAAGCCTTGTTTGCAGACGGTAACATGTTGTTAGTCGACTTTAAGCTCGAGTTTGGTCTCTTCCATGACCGTATCATTTTGGGTGATGAGTTTTCGCCAGATGGCTGTCGTTTGTGGGATAAAGAAACCCGTAAAAAATTAGACAAAGACCGCTTTCGTCAAGGTTTAGGTGACGTGGTAGAAGCGTACGAAGAGGTAGGCCAGCGTTTAGGCATTCAATTCTAGGGAAAGTATCATGTTGAAAGTCATTAAACTGAGTATGATTGGTCTGTTAATCACTAGCTTAAGTGGTTGCTTTTTAACAAAAGTCGTGACGATGCCCATGCGTGTTGTGGGCGCGACAACGGGCATGGTGGGGGCTGTCGTATCTGTTGTACCAGTTGCGGGCAATAAAGTGGATGCTGCCTTAGAAAAAGTAGATACATCGATTGATAAAGCAGCAGATACGGTAGATGATGTGCCTCTTTAAGTAATTTGTACTTGAGTTCTGGTCGTAATCACTATATATTTTGCGACCTTACGGAGAGGTGGCAGAGTGGTTGAATGCACCGGACTCGAAATTCGGCATAGGGGTTATACTCCTATCGAGGGTTCAAATCCCTCTCTCTCCGCCAGATAAATAAAAAAGCCCATGATTTTTCATGGGTTTTTTTATGTCTGATATTTCTACCTACAAATTTACCTACAAAAAGATTTTTGATTAAAGATGGTTTGGAATTTGCGAGTAAGCTTGATTGTTATTATTCCGTTCTAATTTTTATTTTCCTTAAGTGTGTCATATTCTTGCTTGAGTCGCCCTAAATCGCGAGATAGATAAGTATAGTGTTGTTCTAACGACTTAAGCTTATCTTCAAGGTTGGCTATTTCACTATCTTGAGTTTCTACTTTTTTATTAAGCTCTTTGTTTGACTGTTTTAATTCTAAGTTATCTTTTTTCTCTAGAGAAAGCATGGATTGTAGTTCTTTATTATGATCTTTTAATTCCTTTATTTTCGGGGCTTCTTGTAAATAATAGTTGCTAATTAACGTTTCTAATAGCTCTCGGACGTTACCTTTTCCTGCTAAATCTTTAAGTTTTTTTTCGATCTTGGTACTCATAATAAACGAGTAAGTCTTTTTGCCGTTTTGTTTACTTCTAAATTTTTTTGCCGCCAAGCTGCACGCATTTTATTAATCAGTAGTAGTAGGTCTGATTCAACAAAAGGGTTAAATAAGTTGTACACTCCAATTTCTGCATTAGACTCGTTGGTCTGAATAAAATATCTTCCTGCTGCGTGTTTTTGTAAATACTCCTTTATCCATTCAAGCTGTTCAGCATCTTTTATATCAACCCAGTTGAGTAAGTCAGAGATTTTTTTCATTCAAGTTCTCCACTAATCATTGCCTTTTTATTGTTTTATCTCGCACTTAATTTTAAGCAAATATTTTCCAATATTAATTTGTAACACGTTATACAACACATAGTGTTAAAAGTAGTAATACAAGCAATGTTAAACGTAGTGTCATAAGTTTTGTTATAAGTTTTGTTACACGTTATTTCTTGTAATAGCCTTCCTAAAAATGTAGGGGGTTAAAACTATATAAATATAAACACTTTTGCATGTATTATCTAGTTAAGATAAGCGTATATCTTGTTTTTTGCGTGTAATTAGTGGTGTAAGAATAATTATTCTATATCTGATTTTATTAAGACAAATTAATATAATTACAGAGTTGCATATTCCAACCACACTGACCATTTGTTCTTGAGTACGCTGACCAGCCCGCCAATTTCTACTGACCACGCAACTTTTTGCTGACCAGTCTTAGGTAGATTTAAAAGAAGTATTGGTCTAGCTCATTTGAATACATATTGAAGAGGCAGATTCTGAGGTTTTTTAGCGTTTTCTTCCTGATATTAAAGGCAAATCAACAACCAATAAATTACTTTAACAACCATACCTATTTTGTAAAACTCCAGTTTTGTCGTTGATCATTTTTGAGTCTTTGCATACAATAGAGAAATCTCATCAACGCCTCCCATACCTCAGCAATTAGAGCTGCGCTATCGTGTGTTGGTGAGCTTTTTTATTTTCCTAAATCACAATCACCAGAGTGTAAGGCAAATCCATCAATCGGTTTTTTGATCAGTGTTTTACCCGTTGTAGCATAGCTTTGCTTATATCCAAACTTCCCCTCTGAAAAAACAACGACCCTCATGCGCTCACTGGGCGAAGGATAAATCCATGGTGGATATTGAGAGTCGATGTAGCTGAATAAATCAGGAAAGCATAGTTCAAGCTCATTCAACTGCATCAATGCGGGTTGAATTGCATAATAAAGTGATAGTACTAAATCACGCAATTCAAGAGAGCCAATCAGCTCTGATCTTCGTACCATCAATATAGCTATCGCCAAGCTATCCAGATGCCTAAAGTTGGATAGTTGCGCTACTATTTCTTGTTTGAAAGGTTTCTGTTTTGGAAACTGCGCCTGTAAGTCATCAAACAACACGGCCTTAATATCGTCGGGAAAATCAAATAGCATTTCGTCGATTTCTTCCTGTGATAGCAACTTTGGCTGTAAAACTCGCCAAAGCACATGCCTAAACCACC
Organism: Agitococcus lubricus; assembly: GCF_003051055.1. Classification (GTDB taxonomy): domain Bacteria; phylum Pseudomonadota; class Gammaproteobacteria; order Pseudomonadales; family Moraxellaceae; genus Agitococcus; species Agitococcus lubricus. The sequence goes on from NZ_QAON01000011.1 coordinate 61,346, forward strand.
AAGCCGTGAACGGCACATGCTCTTCAACCCGATCAATCAGGTTATCTACGCTAGGTTTATCCTTGGGAATCATCACGCCATCCCGATAACGATCCCAAAGACGAGGACGAACACTTTTACCATCCACACAGCGAACTTGTAGAGGGTGAAAACACTTTTCCAGTGCATAGGCACTCATACCTGTTCGTAGGCTTACCGTATGGAACCAGACGCGAGTACGAAGCGAATCGACTGGACAGCGTGTTGGACGACCACGTCTTCGGCCATCTTTAGTATCCGACATGTATTTAGCTCATGGAGTCGAGTTATTCCGAATAATACGAAGGTTGTTCATTTTTGTCTATTCATTACATAATTCATAACTAGACGTAACCTGCCGTGAGCTAACCATGATGACCATTTTACCTTCTTTTCCTGATGCCGATTCTCTGACGGGAACAGTAGCCGAATCAGAGGTTTCAGCTCTAGAGTCTCGATTATTGATGGACATTCAGCGTCAGTATGGGCCGCTAGTCGGTGGGGCTGATTTACTAAAAATATTGGGATTTCCGTCATCAGAGGCTTTTCGGCAGGCACTTAGTCGAGGTTCGATTCCTGTACCAATTTTTGCCATTCCTCATCGGCGAGGTAAATTTGCCTTAGCACAAGATTTAGCCGTTTGGTTAACCAGATTACGGTACACAGGCACGACGAATCACGCCTGATTTTTACCATGATGTAATCAATAAAAGGAGAGAGAAATGACTAATACAGATGATGGGTAAAACAAAACAGGGGGTTGCAGGGAAAAGTGCGATGACTCGTGTTTTACGAGAACACGAGCCATCGTTACGGGTGTCTATGTAGAAACCAGACGCTCGTATTTTGTACGGCATCAAGCAGGTTGTCAACCTGATGCCGTACAGCCGCTTTACTCTGCGTTAATCCTTTCCCTTTTGGCGGAGCTAGAACACGTTCGGCTCTGAGATCAGTTTTTTATCTGAGGATGACTCATGCGTAAAGCACGAGAGTTACTACGTTTATTATTTTCACTGGGCTTGAGCAATCGCCAAGCAGGTAGGTTGGTGAAAGTCTCTCACAATACCGCTGGGCGTTTCCGTGCATTAGTTGATGCACAGAAGTTGGACTGGGGTGCTTTGGAAGCCATGCCAGATCAAGCGTTACAAGCCTTATTGTACCCTAAGCGGCATAAAGGGACTGCTTGCGAATGGCAGCCAAACTGGCCCCACATACATCAAGAAATGCAGCGCAAAGGCGTTACTTTGATACTGCTCTGGCATGAGTATCGTGCATCTTGGCCAGAGGGTTGCTCTTATCAAGCATTCACTGAACATTACCGTTTATACCGTCGTCGTTTGGGTCTGGTGATGCGTCAGACACATAAAGCTGGCGAGCGTTTATATGTCGATTATTCAGGTCTAACTGTTCCGATTGTTGATGCGACAACAGGCAATGTACATAAAGCGGAGATATTCATCGCGGTCATGGGGCTATCCAATTTTACTTATGCGGAAGCTACATTAACCCAAAAGATTCCTGACTGGACTGCTTCCCATGTCAGAATGTTTGCATTTTTAGGTGCTGTCCCTCAAATGATTGTGCCTGATAATCTACGTTCAGCAGTCAGTAAAGCCTGTCAGTATGATCCCGTCATTAATCCCACTTATCATGAACTGGCTCTACATTATAATGTCGCCATCATACCCGCCCGTAAAAGACGACCCAAAGATAAAGCCAAAGTTGAATTGGGTGTGCGTTTGGTACAACGCTGGATTCTCGCTCGTCTTCGTAATCAGGTTTTTTACTCACTAACGACATTAAACGCAGCTATCCATGAGTTGCTGATTGACCTCAATACCAGACCATTCAAAAAACAGGATGGTTGTCGTCAGTCTGTGTACCAAACGATGGATTTGTCGGCGATGCGCCCACTGCCTGACCATCATTTTGAACTGGCGGAGTGGCTTACTGCGCTGCATGTCGGACTCGATTACCATGCGATCGTTGACCATCATGCCTACTCACTGCCGTATCACTTGGCCCATGAAAAAGTGGAAGCGCGATTAACGGCAACCGTAATTGAGTTTTTCTATAATCGGCAACGAGTAGCTACTCATGAGCGCAGTGTGATACGCGGTGGTCACACCACATTAGTCGTTCACATGCCAAAAGCTCATCAACGTTATGCTCATCCTGACAAAGAGCGGTTACTGGATTGGGCGGCACGCTTGGGAGTATCGACAGTCGGCGTGGTACAGCATCAACTCCAGCGACGGCATCCCGAGGCTGGTTATCGCAGTTGTATGGGGTTGCAAAGCTTGACTAAAACTTACGGCGAAACCCGATTAGAAGCAGCTTGCCAACGAGCATTAGTTATTCAAAGCCCCACGTTGGGCAGTATTCGTTCAATCTTGAAAAATAAACTGGATGAGCTCCCGTTACCGACTACTGTTGCCGAACATCAGCCCATTACTTCACACGACAACGTGCGAGGTAATGCGTATTATTTTGGAGATTCCTCATGTTAATTCAACAAACATTAACTACCCTTAAACATCTTAAACTATCGGGCATGACGCAAGCAGTAGAGCGGCAAATCCAGCAGCCTAGCCTACAAATGCTCTCTTTTGACGAGCGACTAGGCATGATAGTAGATGAAGAGTTGAGCTTTCGTGAAAATCGACGACTGACGCGATTACTTAAAGATGCCAAGCTTCGGTTTTCAGCCGCTTGCATGGAGGATGTTGATTATGATGTTCGGCGTGGGCTAGATCGAAGTCAAATGGCAGGCTTGTCGCGTTGCGATTGGGTACAGCACCAGCAGAATATTTTGATTACAGGAGCAACAGGTTGCGGCAAGACGTGGCTCGCCTGTGCACTAGGCAATCAAGCCGCTCGGAAAGGATATTCTGTACTTTATAGACGTGCCCCAAGATTACTAGAGTCGCTGGCGATCGCCCATGCGGATGGCACATTACCCAAATTGCGGCAGCAACTGGCGAAAGCGCATGTCCTCATTTTGGATGACTGGGGACTGGCTCCGCTGAATGCGATGGCGCGTAGTGATTTGTTGGAAATACTAGACGATAGAATCAATACCACAACGACCATTATCACTTCGCAATTGCCTGTGAGTGCTTGGCACAGTTATATCGGTGATCCAACCTTGGCGGATGCAATTTTGGATCGACTGGTGCATACGGCTCATCATCTGTCACTGAAAGGTGACTCTTTACGGAAGCAAAAAGTGGTCTGACCGTAAGTGAAGAAACAGGCTTCGGCAATAGCTGAAGCTTGTTACATCAAATCAACTAGAGATTTTAATTGAAGCTCTGCAATAGCTGGGATTACTTGCTCATAACAATAGGCAACGTCACCGAAAACCGCGTTTTACCCTGCCCAGAACTCACATAAACATCCCCATGATGAGCATGAATGATAGATTTAGTAATCGCCAACCCCAAACCAGCCCCTTCATCCGTTCTCTGACGTGAAGCATCTCCACGATAAAAACGGTCAAAAATTCGTGGAATCTGCTCAGGTGGAATATCAGCCCCTGTGTTTTCAATATGCACGGTTCTGGTATTTTCTTCTTGGGTGATTGACAGCGTAATGCTGCCGCCTGCGGGTGTATGGCGAATGGCATTCGACAACAAATTGCTGAACGCACGGCGAATCATCAGCGAGTCGCCCAAAATAACACCATGACCTTCACGGTGCAGATGGATAGATTTTTCGGCAGCCAGCGCATCATAAAATTCCAGTAGCGCATCTATTTCGGCGGACAGTTCTATCGTCTGCTGGTTCGGCATCATCAGGCCATTGTCCGCCTTCGCTAAAAACAGCATATCTGAAATCATCCGTGCTAATCGCTCATACTCCTCAAGGCTAGAATAAAGAATTTCCTGATAATCTTGCGCCGTACGCGGCTTGGCCAATGACACTTGAGTCTGAGTCATCAAATTATTGATGGGAGTCCGCAGTTCGTGAGCAAGGTCAGATGAGAAGTCAGATAGGCGTTGCAACGAGTCACCTAAACGATCCAGCATAGCGTTAAATGCGCGTGCCAAGGGTTGTAGCTCAAGTGGGACACTCTCTGAATTTAGGCGTTGTTGTAGTTGTTGAGCGGAGATGCCTTCGGCAACCACTGCCATTGTTTGTACGGGGCGTAATCCGCGCCGTGCTGCTAACCAGCTTAACAGGGCAATCAGTAGCAGACCACTGCCGCCCACCAGCGCCAGTTGACGTTCAAAATCATGCAGAAATAGTTGGTGATGAGTGGTTTCTGTGCCAATGGCAACCACAAATCCCTCATTGTTGATGCCTGTGGGCAATTGTGCGGCAAAGCCTTGATAAGAGATACCATCAGCAATCCACGCACTCAGTTTGAAAGCCTGTTTGCTGCGACTAAGTTGCGGTTCTAATAGAGTTTGGTCGGGAATGGCGGTATGGCCTTCGGCAAAAAACGTGTGGCCTGCGGGACGATCCACGCGCACGACTAAGTCATGATGACCCACCAGTGCGTTAGACAATTGTTGAATCCGCGCTACGTCATCAGGCATGGCGTTATCGAGCAGGATATGATGAATCAGCTCTAGTTTGCCTTCGAGTAAAGCCGAGTCCAACTCATTAAAATGGTGACTCACTGATGATCTAATCATCAATCCCATCACGATTAAAACGCCCGCCGCTAACAGGGTGAATAACAGACTGGTGCGAACTGCAATGGTATTAGGTAGCCGAAAAGTCATCGGACGCTTCCTCCAGCACATAACCCATACCGCGCACGGTGCGTATCAGCTTAGTGTCCACAGGCGTATCTACCTTGGTGCGTAGCCGTTTAATGGCGACCTCAACGACATTGGTATCGCTATTAAAATTCATATCCCAGACCTGAGAAGCGATTAACGAGTGCGGGAGGATTTCTCCTTCGCGGCGCATCAGTAGCTCCAGTAGCGCAAACTCTTTGGCGGTCAGGTCAATCCGCCTGCCTGCCCGCACAGCGCGCCGACGGCGAATATCCAGCTCTAAATCGGCCACTTGTAGCATATCGTCTTCCCGAATACGTCCGCGACGCAGCAAGGTTTTTACTCGCGCCAACAATTCGGCGAAGGCGAATGGTTTAACTAAATAGTCGTCCGCGCCTAGTTCTAAGCCTTTCACCCGATCTTCTACTTGATCGCGGGCGGTTAAAAACAACACGGGCATGGTTTTGCCTGCACGCCGAATTGCGGCTAACACTTGCCAGCCATTCAATTCAGGCAACATGACATCCAGAATCACCAAATCATAGTCATCGGTACTCGCTTGATGCTGACCACTCAGGCCATCTTTGACCCAGTCGGTGATATAGCCAGCTTCGGTTAGACCTTGTTTTAGGTAATCACCTGTTTTTATTTCGTCCTCGACGAGCAGAATTTTCATAGTTTGCTATCCAAGTCATCACGTTAGTGATTGTAAGACCGTCACAATAAACGCTTTTGTGCTCACTGAGGACAAGATAACAAAAATGTAATTTTTGTGTCATCTTTGTGTTGGTACGGCCAGTCCATGATGACCATGACTCCTCTCAGACAGACCTTGTTATCTACTGAGTAGGAGAGCGTTTTGTGTTAACTCATTGACGATGGGGCGATTATGAAGTGGTTCTTTTTGGCCTGTGCGTTATTACAACAGCCTGTGCTGGCCTTGGCGGAAGGTGTGGGCGAGCAGGATACTTATGTCAGTCCGTTGCAAGATTATCAGGGCTGGCAAGAACCTGCGGTGCGTGATTGGCAGGAGACTCATCGCTTAGTCACCGCTGAATCATCGGGACATGCAGGCCATTCGGGTATGGCGATGCCTGATATGCCTCAACCTAAAGCTCAACCATCGCAGCCTGTCATGGATATGAACAATATGACCAAACAGGATGGGCATGGCGGGATGAATCATCAAGACATGAAAATGCCCACCATGTCACCTGAGACTATGCCATCCAACCATACCTCAAAAAAAGGTCAGCATAAATGAAGAAGCCCTTAAAACTACCGCATAAATTAGGGTTGACACTTCTGTTAGCAGGCAGCTTAGGGGCTTGTGCCACATTATCATCTGATGGTGGTGAAGGTGAAGTGCGCGCTCAGGCGGCAAGTCTACTCAATCAGCAAGCGACACCCACCACGACGGAGGGTCGTCGTCAGGCATCGGCTGCGCTACTGGCCAAACCACTGTCTGCGGAAGATGCCGTCACCTTGGCATTACTGAACAATCCTCGTCTCCAGCGGCAATTTGCCGACTTGCGTATTACGGAAACAGAGTTAGTGGCCAGCACCCGACCACGCAACCCCAGCGTGACTTTGGCGCGGCTGACACAAGATAATGAGAGTGAAGTGGGTCGCAGTATTGTTGTTGATGTCATTGGTTTGTTGCTATCACCCTTACGAACACCGATTGCTAAACAACAATACCAGAACGCCAAAATGGTCGCCGTCCAGTCGGTACTGAAACTGGCTCATGATACTCGTGTCGCCTATTTTGAAGCCATCGCCAGTAGGCAGCGTGCGCGTTATGCCGTTGATGTCCAAACGGCTGCTGAGGCAGGTCGTGATTTGGCGCGTAGTTTGGCAATGGCAGGAAATATCAGTCGCTTGGATGCGGCGCGGGAGCAGGCTTTTTATGCCTCAGCAACAGCAAATCGTGTTCGTGCTCAGGCTGATGCAGCACTGGCTCGTGAGCGTCTTGTCCGCCAGTTGGGACTTGCCAATGACCAATCGCTGGCCTTACCCGAAACACTGCCAGAGCTACCTGCGACACCCCGCGTATTAAATCAGGTCGAACAGTTGGCAATGAACCAGCGCATTGATGTGCAGTTGGCCAAACGCCATGCCGAGAGTACGGCGAAAGCACTGAAACTCAGTAAAGTGACGCGTTTGGTTAATGTGCTAGATGTTGGTTATCAGCGCAATACCTATTCGGATGCGCCCAAACAAACGGGTGTTGAAGTGAGCTTGGAATTGCCGTTGTTTGATTTTGGTAGTACCCGTGTTGCTCAGGCGGAAGCGATTTATCAGCGTTCCCTAGCGCAAGTGACAGAAACGGCGGTTAATGCCCGCAGTGAAACCCGCACGGCTTATGCCCATTACCGTACCAGCTATGAATTAGCCAAACACTATCGTGATGAAGTGATGCCGTTGCAGCAACAAATCGCCGATGAAGTCCTGCTTCGTTATAACGGCATGCTGATTAGCACCTTTGAATTACTCGCACAATCACAGGCGCAAGTTGACAGCATGAATGCTTATCTGGCGGCACTTCAGGACTTTTGGCTTGCCGAAGCCGAGCTGACCAGCAGCTTGCAAGGCACAGTCGATGCGGGCTAAACGCACTCTCCATTTATCGGCAACCATGCATTAACGAGGCATAGACATGAACAGTCGGCGTGATTTTTTGTTGAAGACGGGACTTACTGCGCTGGGTGCTAGTTTGGTATCCAAAGTGCAAGCGGCAGGCATTCCCGAAGCTGTGATACAAACAGAGGCGAGTACACAACCGCCCGTGATGCCTGCCAGTGGTCGGCCCTACAACCCCGTGGTGACGCTTAACGGTTGGTCTTTACCCCATCAAATGAAAAATGGCGTGAAAGAATTCCATCTCGTTGCTGAACCTGTCGTGCGTGAATTTGCGCCAGGCATGGTCGCGCATATGTGGGGCTATAACGGTCAAAGTCCTGGCCCGACGCTGGAATGTGTAGAAGGTGATCGCATCCGCATTTTTGTCACCAATAAACTGCCAGAGCATACGACTATCCATTGGCATGGCGTATTACTGCCGTCGGGCATGGATGGGGTAGGTGGGTTGAGTCAGCCTCATATCAAGCCAGGGCAAACTTATGTTTATGAATTCACGATGAAAAAATCGGGTACTTTCATGTATCACCCGCATGCCGATGAAATGGTGCAGATGGCGATGGGCATGATGGGGTTTTTGGTGGTTCATCCAAAAAATCCCGACTTTATGAAAGTTGATCGCGACTATGTGTTTTTACTGAGTGCCTACGATATTGATCCTGGCTCTTATACGCCGCGTGTCTCGGAGATGACGGACTTCAATCTGTGGACATTTAACTCGCGGGTGTTTCCAGGTCTTGATCCCTTAGTCGCTCGTACAGGCGAGCGGGTTCGCATTCGGGTCGGCAACTTGACCATGACCAATCACCCCATTCACTTGCATGGCCATGATTTTGAGGTGACGTGTACCGATGGCGGCTGGGTACCCAAATCAGCACGCTGGCCAGAAGTGACGACCGATGTTGCGGTAGGGCAGATGCGCGCGGTTGAGTTCACGGCAACGGCTGGTGACTGGGCGTTACATTGCCATAAATCGCATCACACCATGAACGCGATGGGGCATAAACTACCGACAATGATTGGTGTACCGCAACGTGAGCTGACAGCGAAAGTACGCAAGCTCATTCCTGATTATATGGGTATGGGCAGTAAAGGCATGGCCGATATGGGCGAGATGGAAATGCCCTTGCCTGACAACACCCTACCGATGATGAGTGGGCAGGGGCCGTTTGGTGCGGTTGAGATGGGCGGTATGTTTACTGTGTTGAAAGTGCGAGACAATCAAAAAAAAGGCGATTACAGCGATCCTGGCTGGTATGACAATCCTGCGGGTACGGTCGCATGGTTATATGAAGGGGAAGAACCTTCAACCGTTCGAGCCAGCCCAGCAACTTCAACAGACCATGATTTGAAAGTACGCAAACCGACGGGGCATGAAGGGCATTGATGTGTTGTCCATCTTTATCTCGTCTACCAGCCAATTCCTAAACATGGCCACTATTTATTTTATTGTCTATTGTCAGGAGTGCATTCACATGAACAGTAAAAAGCATAATTTATTAGCCTTAGCACTCGTCATCCCCACGCTATTCAGCCCGTTATTGGTTTGGGCACATGGTGATGAACACCTTGATCCCAACATGAAAGTCGATAACCCGATTACGGCACAGACACAAGCCGTTGGCCAACAAGGTATGCCTAGAGATGTGAGTCGGACGATTGAAATTGGCATGAACGACATGCTGCGTTTTAACCCTGATAATCTGTTAGTGAAGCAGGGCGAAACGATACGGTTGCGAATCACCAATAACGGCAAAATCCCCCATGAATTTGTGTTGGGTACGCGTGACGAAATTATGCAGCATGCCCAGATGATGAAATCGATGCCAACGATGGTGCATAGCAGTGCCAATATCGCTCATGTGTTGCCGAGTAAAAGTACGGATATTATCTGGCAATTTAGTCAGGCGGGTGAGTTTGTCTTTGCCTGTCTGATTCCTGGCCATTTACCCGCAGGCATGGAAGGAAAAATCACGGTTACCGCCAGCCCTGAACAATCCTCCAGCGCGACACCCGTTGCTGCAACAGAGCTAAAAACTGAAGCCACGGACACCACGACCGCTGTCGATGATCGCTATACCCAAGGCGAAATTCGCAAAGTGGATACTGCCCAAGGCAAACTGACGATTAAACATGGCGACATCAAAAATCTGGGTATGCTTGGCATGACGATGGTCTTTCGTGTCAAAGATCCTGCAATGGTAAAAACCGTCAAGGCAGGTGATGCGGTGCAGTTTGTCGTTGAGTTAGAGAAAGGGCTAATGGTGATTACAGAGTTAAAGAAAGTCACAGGCAAATAAAGTAGAGTGATGACATTATGTGGAGTTTAAAAGAATATCGCCGCAAATTACGACAATAACGCTGGAATAATGAGTATTTGAATGGTAAATGGAATTATATGCAGTCCATTGAAGAGTTAGGACGGTATAGCATCATTGTTGGTTACGCCCAATATCTGAACGCAAAATCCGTCCTTGATGTGGGGTGTGGTGATGGTAATTTGATACGTTTACTTCCATTAATGGAGTCTTATGTGGGCATTGACATGAGTCGGATTGCTTTGGCGAAGGCTCAAGAAGTAATGGACATACGGCCTAACTACTGCCTTATTGAAGCAGATTTTGACGCATACGTACCAACTAATAAATTTGACCTAATCGTTTTTGGTGAAAGTCTTTATTACAGCAAACATCCTTTACAAACGCTGGTCTCATATCAAGATGCCCTTGCTAAGGGTGGTCATTGCGTCATATCTATGTACAAAAACTTGAAGGCACCACCTGTTTGGGATATGGTTATTGAAATCTTTGATATTGTGGATGAAACGCATATCCAGCAAAAAAACCAAGGATGGATAAGTCGCCTTTTAATTCCCAAACAAAAATAAAAGGCGAAAGGATTTTTTCAAAGAGCGAAAACCAAATTAATCCTTGTTATTTGAGGTAAGACCGCAGCACAGTAAGTACTTGCTCTAGATCCTCATGGCGTTGCTGTGGGGATATGTCATCTGTACCTAAATGCTCGCGGATGTGTCCTTCCAGCACCTCAGTCATCAAGCCATTCACAGCCCCACGAATTGCGGCAATCTGTTGCAGAATTGCTGAACAGTCCGCCGCTTGCTCTATCGCTTTTTCTATTGCCTCAGCCTGTCCCTTAATACGGCGTACGCGAGTCAGCAACTGTTTTTTGTTCTTGATGGTATGAGACATGACTTCCTCTTTCTTAGTTTATTAAAGTATACTGGGGTATAGTATATTTGATTGGGTTATGAGGATAAAGGTATATGCAGTCTTCTGTCGAAAATTGGCGGCATTCGCACGTCTTTAATGAGGGTAATCCTCTCGCGGAGAGAAACACTCGCTGGGCTGTCGCCTTGACGGCCATCATGATGACGGTCGAAATCATTGGCGGATGGGTATTTAATTCAATGGCGTTGTTGGCTGATGGTTGGCACATGAGCTCGCACACTTTGGCGTTGGGGCTTTCGGTATTGGCCTACAGCGCAGCCAGACGTTTTGCCCACGATAAACGCTTTGCTTTTGGTACATGGAAAATTGAGGTGCTGGCAGGCTATAGCAGTGCGATGTTGTTAGTGGGGGTGGCTATATTGATGCTCTATCAGTCTGCTGAACGTCTCATCTCACCAACACCCATCCACTATGATCAAGCTATTGCTATTGCCGTGGTTGGCCTATGCGTCAATCTTGCCTGTGCATGGCTGTTGAAGGATGGTCACGACCATCACCATCACGACGACCACGATCATCATCATGACCACCATCATGACTTGAATCTGAGATCAGCCTATCTGCATGTGGTAGCCGATGCAGCAACATCCGTGCTCGCCATTTTCGCGCTATTTGGCGGTAAGCTTTGGGGAGCAAGCTGGCTCGATCCGCTCATGGGGATAGTCGGTGCTGGACTGGTTGCCACATGGGCGTATGGGCTGCTGCGCGATACGGGGCGTGTATTGCTGGATGCCGAGATGGACGCTCCTGTTGTGGCTGAAATCCACGAAGTTATCGAAGCAAGCCCTATTAAGGCTGAAATCACTGATTTGCATGTTTGGCGTGTTGGCAAAGGCAAATACGCCTGCATCCTCTCACTGGCAGTTACTGAGGTTGTTGAGCCTGATTACTTCAGGCGACAAATAAGCATTCATGAAGAACTGGTGCATGTGACGGTAGAAGTGAACAAGTACTGATTAGAGCGATGCGCTTTACACACGATGAAAAAGCACGTGCTTGTCTAATTAACCACAGTGCTTTCCTGTAACGACACCTTCAAGCCCACTCAATATGGGACAGTCTGGTGACTGGTCGCCGTGGCAGCCAGTCACCAGATAATTCAAGGCATCACGCATTTCTGTGAGTTCAGTGATGCGTTGTTGCAGTTCAGCGACATGGCGTTCGGCAATCGCTTTAACATCGGCACTAGCGCGTTCCTGATCTTGCCATAATGACAACAACTCTTTGAGCTGTTCCATAGAAAAACCAAGATTACGGGCGCGTTTGATAAAACGTAATACATGCAAGTCTTTGTCGCGGTAGATACGATAGCCTGCATCGCTACGCATGCTTTCTGGCAACAGGCCGATGCTTTCGTAATAGCGTATCATCTTCGCCGATATCTGGGTCTGTTTCGCGGCATCACCAATATTCATCATCTTACCCCTTAAGTATTAACCACATTCTTGACCGAGCTACGTTGACTAACAGGTCGCCAGCGACGCAGTAGCAGGGCATTGGAGACGACGCTAACACTACTGAACGCCATCGCTGCCCCCGCTATGATCGGGTTCAATAAGCCCATCGCGGCCAACGGAATACCAATCAAATTATAGATAAATGCCCAAAACAGATTTTGTCTAATCTTGTTGTAGGTGCGCCGTGAAATATCTAAGGCATCCGCTACTCGGGCAGGATCACCGTGCATCAGGGTAATCCCTGCGGTGTGCATGGCGACATCTGTCCCCGTACTCATGGCAATACCGACATCGGCAGTCGCTAGTGCGGGCGCGTCATTGATACCATCACCGACCATCGCGACAACATAGCCTTCAGCTTTGAAGGCATTGACGATAGAGGCTTTATCCGCAGGTAAAACGTCTGCCATCATGCAGTCAATACCGAGTTCATGCGCCACGACAGTAGCACTAGCGACATTATCGCCTGTGATGAGCGCGGTTTTAATACCCATCGTCTGCAATTGCTGCACTGCTCGTTGAGCACTGGCTTTGATCTGATCGCCAAATGCAAACCCACCTACTAATACGGCAGAAGAGGATTCGATGCAGGCCAGCCAAGAAATAGTGCGTCCTTGTTGTATCCATTGCTGCGTAGTCGTGGTAACGGCTGTTGTGTCTATACCCAATTCCTGCATAAGTCGGCTATTGCCTAAATACAGGGACACCTGACCCATCCGCCCAGTAATACCTCGTCCTGCGAGTGCTTTAATATCAGTCACGAGACTAATATCAATAGCTAACTCCTGCGCTTTGTCGATAACGGCTCTCGCCAAAGGGTGTTCACTGCCTGTCTGCAAGGACGCAGCCAAATGCAATAAGGCGTGGTCATCGCCATTTATCGCGTGTAATCCAACGATTTTAGGTTTGCCTTCTGTCAATGTTCCTGTTTTATCGAAGGCGACCATTGTCACTCGATGAGCAGTCTCTAATGCTTCTGCATCTTTAATCAAAATGCCGTACTGAGCACCAATACCCGTGCCTGCCATAATCGCGGTCGGTGTTGCCAAACCAAGCGCACAAGGACAAGCAATGACCAAGACGGCGACGGCATTGATAATCGCTAGTTGAACATCACTGCTGATGACCCACCACGCAATAAATGTAGCGAGGGCAATGACGATGACAACAGGGACAAACACTTCACTCACTTTATCGACGAGCCGCTGAATAGGGGCTTTAGCCGCTTGGGCATTTTCCACCAGTCGAATGATTTTGGCTAATGTGCTTTCTGTTGCCATCGCAGTGGTTTCAACAAGCAGCAAGCCATCGCTATTAATAGAGCCGCCAATGACCTGATCGCCGATTTCTTTAGCAACGGGTAGGCTTTCACCCGTCATAAAGGACTCATCTACATGGCTACTGCCTTCTTTGATAACACCATCGACAGCTACGCGCTCGCCAGCACGAACGACGACTAAATCGCCAAGACGGACATGGGCAATCCCAATGTCTTGTTCTATCCCTGCACGCCGTACACGCGCAAACTCAGGTTTAAGTGCTTGCAAGGCGCGAATAGCGGAAGTGGTTTGCCGTTTGGCGCGGGTCTCTAGCCATTTACCCAGCAACACGAGGGTAATCACTACAGCAGACGCTTCAAAGTACAAGTGTGGCATACCTGTATTCGCATGGAACAACTGATAGACGCTTAACCCATAGCCTGCGCTAGTTCCCAAGGCGACCAGCAAATCCATATTACCCGCCCGTGCTGCCAATGCTTTCCAGCCAGACCGATAAAAACGTGCCCCTAGCCAGAATTGAACCACTGTTGCCAGCAGCCATTGAATCCAGCCTGATAACATCCAATGTATGCCAAATACTGACAACAGCATGGGTGCTATCAGTGGCAGAGAGAGAGCCATCCCCCACATGACTTTTAACCACTCGCTATCTGATTGTACGTTGCCATCATTGACAACCGTGTCTGTAGACAAAGCGGCGTGATAACCGATTTTTTGCACCGCTGCAATTAATTGTTCTGGCGTAACGCCGCCGTCAATACTTTGCACGGTTGCTGTTTCAGTGGCTAAGTTGACGGTGGCCTCTTGTACACCTGAAAGCTTTTTCAGTGCTTTTTCAACACGGGCGACACAAGAAGCACACGTCATGCCCTCAACAGTAAACGAAAACTGCTGTAAGGCTATTTCAGGTGTTTTGGGCTGAGTTAAAGTATTCATGATTTGCTTCCTGAGAAGAGCGATTTAGCAAATATCAGGCTTACCATGATGGGAAGGTCAAGCGTTTTTCTACAAAAAAATAATGAAAATAATTCTTGAGCTTACCACGATGGCAAGGTTCACAGTATTTCTACACCAACCCTAGGAGAGATAAAATGTTCGTTATTAAAGTGAATGGTATGAGTTGTGGTCACTGCGTCAGTGCTATTACTAAAGCCTTGGCTGAACTGGACAAAACGGCCAAAATCCAAATTGACAAAGCCTCACAAACAGTCCGTTTTGATGGCGATGCCGATCAGGAGGAGGTGGTATTGGCCATTCAGGAAGCGGGGTACGATGTGGTTGAAACTACGTCAGCTTAAGAGGTTAGTCTGGCAGAGTTGCTGTGTGGCACTCTGCCATTGTTGTGATTTGCTGGGTGCAAAATACGCTAAAAACTTTAAAAAACAAAAATAAGAATTAAAGCTTCGCTAAGTACATCATCGAACATACACGCTCAGGTTATGGGTTTATGTTGCAAGCTCCCATCACAAACAATGGAATACTTAACATGTCTCATCACCAATACGCTAGTTGTATCGAAGCGTGTAACCAATGCGCTGCTACATGTGAACATTGTGCCACTTCTTGCCTAACCGAAGCCAATGTACAGCAAATGGCGAAATGTATTCAGCTCGATAGAGACTGTGCTGATATGTGCCGCCTTGCCGCTGCGCTCATGGCGCGTAATAGTCCTTTTGCCGCACAGGTCTGTCAATTGTGCGCCACAATCTGCACGGCATGTGCCGATGAGTGTGCAAAACACGAGCATGATCACTGTCAAGAATGCGCGAAGGCTTGTCGTCACTGTGCGGAAGAATGTAGCAAAATGGCAGCTTAACATTTTTGCGCTTATTCCTTTCTGTTCATGAAAATGAGTAGAAAGGGTGTCATTTGAGTTAACTTTTCTCAATCTATCGAAAATAACATCTAGATGACATAAATGTCATTTACACGTCATGAAGATGACAGGATAAATACCACACAATTTGTTTGTCATTTAAGAGAGTGATAATAATTGAATTAAAAACTTTATCGTGTTCGATTTGAGTTGATTAAAACGACCACTAAGGGAAATTCCGATGAATCATAGCCCATCGTTTGGGCGATCACGAGGCGCGCTAGCCATGCTGGTGATGTCGGTGGTTGCTTTATTTTTCCTGCTAGAAGAGCATCGAGCACACATGTTGGGAGTGTTGCCGTACTTGTTTTTACTGGCCTGTCCTCTGATGCACTTGTTCATGCACCACGGCCATCATCATGGGTCGGAGCATTCTGCACCCGATCAGCCTAAAGATAGCAGTCGTCAGGATGGAGAGTAGCCATGCACGCCGCACATGAAGCAGCATACGGACTCTGGTCATTGGTTATCCTTAATTCAGCGGTGTTTTTGATCTTCGCCTTTAGTTTTTTCAAGCCCCAAACCAGCCGCGACTGGCGTACATTTAGCGCATTTTCGGCGTTTATTGTTGCACTGTTTGTTGAAATGTATGGCTTTCCACTGACGATTTATCTGCTCTCTGGTTGGTTGCAAGTGCGCTATCCCGAAATTGATCTTCTGTCACACGATGCGGGTCACTTATGGTCAACCTTACTGGGCGAGAAGAGCAATCCGCATTTTGGTTTACTCCACATCGTCAGTAATGCCCTTATTATTTTAGGGTTTTGGCTACTTTCTAGCAGTTGGCATGTGCTGTATCACGCCCAACGCGCCCATACCTTAGCGATAACAGGTTCTTATGCTTACATACGCCACCCTCAATATGTGGCTTTTACATTCATTATGTTCGGCTTTCTGTTGCAGTGGCCAACGATTTTAACCTTGTTGATGTTTCCCTTACTGATGTTTATGTATGGTCATTTGGCCATTGTCGAAGAGCGAGAAATGCAAGCCGAGTTTGGCGATAGTTATCAAGCTTATGCCGCTAAAACACCGCGCTTCTTGCCTAATCTGTCCTCAAGGACAGCCTGATATTTTTGTTATTTTTAACGTAGAGTGAATACCATGAAACACTATACCTTGCTGTTACCGCTGATCGCTACACTCGCTATGTCTAATGCTTTTGCTGTAGACAAACCCATGTCTGGCCCTGATATGAGTCCTGCTGATGTTAAGCACGACATGAAAGACATGAAGGATATGAATGGCATGAAAGATATGCATGAGAAGTGCATGGAGGGTGCCAAAACAGGAGAAGGCATGACTGCTAACATGGAGCAGATGCATAAAAAATGTATGGATAACATGAAAGGCATGTCCAAAGAGCCGAGCAAAAATAGCACAACCCGCAAGCATCAGAAAAAATCGACAGCTAAACCAGCGGCCGAGCATGATCACAATCACGGTGCAGCACCTGCGCAATAATCATGAAGTGGCAATGGTCAACAGTGGGAGATAGTTTTGAGCTCACGGTTTCCGTATCACGATGAATGCAATACGCTGCTAGAGGTTACGGTAGATCAGGCTTTTGTTCATCTCGACGACCATTCACGGTTGACAGAACATATGAATAAGTCGTCATGGATGATGGCTGGAAGCTCTATGCAGCTGACATTCGATGCTTTGCGTGGTCAGGCTGTTGGTTCGCATATTTCCATGTCTGGACGAGTTCTTGGAGTACCTTTGTTCGTTGAAGAGATTGTCAGCGACCGAAGCCCACCCCTATCTAAAGTGTGGGAAACTATTGGTGAGACTCGACTACTGGTGATTGGTCACTATCGCATGGGCTTTGAGTTAACCCCTAGTGTAGCGGGTTGTCAGTTACGGATATTTATTGATTATGCTAAGCCGAAGGGTTGGCTTTCGTGGTGTTTAGGACGACTACTAGCTCGCTATTACGCTCGCTGGTGTTTACAACGCATGAAAAATGACGCAATAGACCACTTCTCTCAGAAGCGTTAATCTTTGCCGCCCTGTCTGCGGCACCAATTGAATCTTGACCCCGCCGACCTCCGTCGGCGACAGGAGTTTCTAATGTCCGACCATGAGCATCATCATGACCACGCAGGTCATCCACATTCGTCACAAGCGCCCATGCCTACTGGGGGTGCTGCTGAACTGAAAGACCCTGTATGCGGAATGACGGTGACTACGGCATCGGCTCATCAACAGGATTATGAGGGCAGACGGTTTTATTTTTGCAGCCCAAAATGCCTCGACAAATTTAAGCTAGAGCCAAGCCGATACCTAACGCCACAACCTGCCGTTGTTGAAACTTCTGCCAGCACTGACACCGAATACACTTGCCCGATGCACCCCGAAATACGGCAATTTGGCCCAGGCAATTGCCCCAAATGCGGTATGACTCTGGAGCCTGTGCAGCCTGATTTAGAAGAAGGGGAAAACCCTGAGTTAAAGGATTTTCGTCAGCGTTTTTGGCGAACCCTGCCGTTGACGATGGTGGTTTTTGTGCTAGCGATGTTTGGTCATCGCTTCCACTGGTTTGATATGGGTGTACAAAGTTGGCTGGAACTGGCTCTGTCTACGCCTGTTGTGTTGTGGGCAGGTTGGCCGTTTTATGTGCGCGGCGTGCAGTCGGTCATTCATCGCAGTCCCAATATGTGGACGCTGATTAGTCTTGGCACGGGTGCCGCCTATATTTATAGCGTGGTTGCGACAGTGGCTCCCAGTCTGTTTCCCGTATCCTTTGTTTCGATGGGACGAGTTGCCGTCTATTTTGAAGCGGCTGCTGTCATTATTTCTCTGACATTGCTCGGTCAGGTTATGGAGTTACAGGCGCGTTCGCAGACCTCTGCTGCGATTAAGTCGTTGTTGAGACTGGCACCAAAGACAGCTCGTCGCATCAGTGAGGATGGTTCGGAAGAAGATGTGCCGTTGACTCATGTCCATGTCGGCGACAAGCTACGCGTTCGTCCAGGCGAAAAAGTGCCTGTTGATGGCATTGTCATTGAAGGAAGTAGTGCGGTTGATGAATCCATGCTCACAGGCGAGCCACTTCCCGTTAGCAAACGTCTAGGCGACAAGGTCATTGGTGCGACGCTCAACACCAACGGTGCTTTGGTCATCCGTTCTGAACGTGTCGGCTCCAGCACCATGCTTGCGCAGATCGTACAAATGGTGATGCAAGCGCAACGCTCACGCGCACCTATGCAGCGTATGGCAGACACCGTCGCAGGTTATTTTGTTGTTTCGGTCATTGTAATTGCGTTGATGACGTTCTTTGGCTGGGGGCTATTAGCTTCTAACTGGATATTTGGCTTAATTAATGCGGTCGCCGTACTCATTATTGCCTGTCCTTGTGCGCTAGGTTTAGCGACACCGATGTCCATTATGGTGGCAACGGGCACAGGGGCGAGTAAAGGCGTGCTGTTTAGAGATGCCTCTGCGATTGAGAATTTGCGGAAAATTGACACTTTAATTGTCGATAAAACAGGCACGCTCACCGAAGGTCGCCCTGCATTTGATCGTGTTGTACCTACAGAGGGTTTTAGCGAGGCGGACGTGCTGTATCTTGCCGCCAGTCTGGATCAGGGTAGTGAGCATCCACTCGCCGCCGCCATTGTCAGTGCCGCTCGTGTGCGCGGAATCACACTCGGGACAGTGACACAATTTGAGTCCAATACAGGCATTGGTGTCCATGGTGAAGTGGCAGGGAAGAAATTGGTGATGGGTAACACCACGCTCATGGAACAAACAGGCGTTGCGACGGCATCCCTCCAAAGCTCGGCGGAACAGTTGAGAACGCAGGGAGCGAGCGTGATGTATCTCGCTGTAGATGGGCAATTGGCAGGTTTACTTGCCGTTTCTGACCCCATTAAAGCAACGACCGCAGACGCCTTAGCCTCGTTACGAGCGGCCAATATCCGTGTCATTATGGCAACTGGCGATGGTTTGACCACAGCAAAATCGGTGGGGCAGCGTTTGGGCATAGATGAAGTATATGGCGAGGTAAAACCAGCAGACAAACTGGCTTTAGTGGAGCGTCTGCAACGTGAAGGCCGCTGTGTGGCGATGGCGGGCGATGGTATCAATGACGCGCCAGCTCTGGCTCGAGCTGATGTCGGTATTGCGATGGGAACAGGCACCGATGTCGCCATGAATAGTGCACAGGTAACGTTGGTGAAAGGGGATTTGCGAGGTATTACCTTGGCCTGCGGTATTTCCATTGCGACTGTCGCCAATATGAAGCAAAACTTGGCTTTTGCCTTTGTCTATAATGCCATTGGTGTGCCGATTGCTGCGGGCGTACTATATCCGCTAACAGGCTGGCTGCTGTCACCGATGATTGCTGCTTTAGCGATGAGCCTGAGTTCTGTGTCTGTCGTTTTTAATGCGTTGCGTTTACGTCGTGAGGTTGATTGAGTACAGCTAAATGGGGTAGTAGTGGTGCAGGCATTAAATATGGCGATTAAACGGCGAAAGGCTTAATTGTCCATTCTGACAGAGGAAGTCAATACTGTAGCCACGCCTATCGTAACGTAACGTAATAACACAGCATCAATTTGTGGGTTCAATGAGTGCTAAGGGTAATTGTTATGATAATTCGCCGATTGAAAGCTTTTGGGCAACGTTAAAAAACCAGTTGGTTTACCATCAGCACTATATTACACGGGCAGAAGCCATCAAGGATATTCAACATTTTATTGAGACTTTCTACAATCGAATGCGAATTCAAGCTAAGCTAAATTTTAGGTCGCCAGCCCAAGTCTTTGAGGGCTTTAAAATGGCTGCCTGATTTATCCCAAATCCATTCATACGCTAAACTCAACACACATCAGTAAGATTGAAATGCACTACATACTTTTTTCGGATTTAAGGAAGCACTGTGATGCAATATGCACCTTTGGCGAAAGTAAAGAAACGCTCAGAAAAATAGCAAAAGTAGTTGGCGCGTGAACCATTACAACCACGCTACTCCGCACCATTGGAGAGGTGACGTATCTCTGCAACCTGGAATAGGCGTATTTATTGGTCAATCTGGCGACAATAAAGAGCATCGTCATTGGTCGCATCAAATCAGTATTGCCTTAGAGGGTATCATTGAAATGACCGCCAATGGTCAGTCCTATCAATCCATTGCCTTATTCGTCAAAGCAGGAACATCTCATCAACTCATTGCGAGTTCAGTCTTTTCTATTTATCTTGACCCCACTATCGTGCAGGCAAAGACACTGATCTCTCGTCTTGGTGAACAAACGGCTATTTGTGAGTTACCTCAAGACTTGGTAGTTTTATTTCGTGATAGCTTAATGGCTTGCAACTCACTGAAAGCGGCAATAGCGCGCTTTAGTACATCGCTTGCGCCTCATACTTCTGCAAAAGTTGACCCGCGCTTGCAAAAAGTCCTATCCGTATTAATGCGTGATATGTCAGTTTCCACTTTTTCTAGTCGAAAAGAACTCGCCATGCTAATGGAGCTGTCCGAAACGCGATTTTCTCATTGGTTCAGTGAGCAAACGGGAATGCCACTACGCAGTTATCGCAAATGGCTACGGCTAGTGTATGCCCTTGAACAAGTATTGCATGGTCAAACGCTCACTCATGCCGCCTATAAAGGAGATTTTTCGGATCAAGCGCATTTTTCTAGGACGTGTGTACAAATGTTTGGTGTGAATCCTTCGATCTTTTTGACTCACCTGACACTCGCATAGCTCTTTCGTTCAATGATTGAAATCTAGTATTCATTATAGTCTCTCCAGCAAGATAAAATGGGAGATTGATGATGAAGATATTAACACCGCTGATTCGTTGGGGCAGTTACCCCCTGATTTTTGGCGTATGCACAGGTATGCAATTAGCAATTCTTTGGCTACATCTGCCGTATTGGCCACTCGCTCCGATTATTGCTGCTCTTGGTCTCACGGCTGTTGCTTTGTTAGAGCGTTTACAGCCTTACGAGACCCTATGGCTGAACGATCACCACGATACCAACGTTGATATACTCCACGCGTTAACGAGTCTAACGCTCATTTTTACTAGCATCGAAATAGCCACTGTCATTCTTAAATTTATGCCTGTGTCAGCAATATGGCCTACAGACTGGCCTATTGGGGTTCAGGTATTAACGGCGGGATTTATCATTGATTTTGGATTATGGTTTATGCATTGGCTCAGTCATAAAAATGACCTCCTTTGGCGATTGCATGCCCTACACCACAGTGCTGAGCGATTATACTGGCTTAATGGTGAGCGTCGTCATCCGTTGAGTGCTGTTGTTTTGGCAGCACCAGGCATTAGTGTCGTGGTACTGCTAGGCGCACCACCCGAGATCATTGGCTGCTGGTTGTCCATCATTACCGTGCATCTCGCCTTTCAACATGCCAATCTCGATTATAGTGTTGGGTCGTTCCGTCGCTTATTGGGCGTTGCTGAGGTTCATCGCTGGCACCACAAACGAGAATACGAAGATGCTCAAGTCAACTTTGGTGAGTTTTGGATGATTTGGGATCATGTGTTTGGTACTTACCGTTACCAGAAAAATGGCGTACGCGCAGGCGAGGTGGGCATGAAAGAATCTATGCCCATCACCTATCTTGCACAAATAAAGTGGCCTTTTTTCAGAAGAGTGTGATTCAAATTTTGGATGGAGAAGCAAATGGCACAGGCGTTACGGAGTAATAACAGCTCCTCATGGTTCAGTAGGCTGCACCATAATTTTCCCCGTGACACCAGCCTGCCATCGCCCATAGCGATCACGCTGAAAAGCCGTAATCTCAAACTCACCCACCCGTGTAAATTGCCAAATCAATTGTGTATGCTCCTGTGCAGCGATAGCCACGATATTAGGAGAAACTAACTGAGTGTCGCGTTGCTTCTGGAGTAGCCGCCCATAATTAACTAACTCAGGATGGCTACCCAATGCAAACAAGATATCTGTGTTTTGAAGGTTTGTCATAGCCAAGCGCATAGTTTTACCAACAGAGACCATCAAAACTTCTTTTAATGGTGATGACACGCCATCAAAGATAAGCTTTGTACTGTCCGTCAAGTCTCGAATTGAGCCTCGGCGACCACAGTCCAACTCATCGCTTTCCATTGCGAGTAATACCTTATACGGTACTTGGGCTACATGTCCAATGGCAGGACTCACGGGAGTCAAACTAAATATAGTAACGAGTAACAAGGCTGTATCCTTGCCATGTATTTTCTTTTTGAGGGTGTCGTAACGAGTCGTCATAGCTTTCTCTTATCAACAAATGCTTTGTGCCATACGCAAAATATGCTTACTTTGACGTAGATGCTATCCTCACATACCAGCCATAGGTCCACCCGTTTCTCCATCCTCTGGTGCCGTCAGAATTTGATATTGCTCAGGTGTTAGTGTCGGCAGTTTTTGGATAAAAGCTACCATCGCCCAAATACGATCATCTGTATGCGTCATACCCCACGCAGGCATGCCACTGGCCTTAATACCATGTTTGATGTACCAGAAATGACGAGCAGCGCGAGCATTGGCATCGCCGTACAAGCCCTTGGCGGGTTGAAGCGACAGATTCGGTGGTTGTGGATACAGGGCAATACTCAAGTCAGATTGCGTTTTGCCTGGCTGTAAGTGGCAGCTACTACACATATCGTTATAGTCTTGTCCACCTGCTAATAAAAGTTGTGGGTCAACCAGTGGCGGCACTTTAATATCACGAATGTCGCGGGCGATAGAGCGTTCTCTCAGGGTTTCGAGTGCCCAATACGTCAGCTTAAAGTGTTTGTTGTCTGCCCCCATCGGGTACAACCCAGAGTACAGAAAAGTCAATGCGCCCAACACAGCCAGTACGGCGGCCACGGTTAAAGTTTTCAGCACAGTCTTCATCAGTCTCTCCTTGCACACGGGTTGATTATGAACGCGAGATCAGTTGTGTTTATGTTCGGCGTGTGATGCAGGTGCAGCGGATGATTCAGGCATAGGCATTTTGGCATCATTCATCGGCATTTTTGAGTGATCCATGTCGGCATGGTTCATTTCTTCATGGCCTGTATCTTTAGTATTTTTATCCTTGTTTTTTTGAGCCATCTGTTTGGCGCATTTGCTGTGCATAGCCTGCATGACAGGATCATCCATGTTCATTTTGGTCATATCCATTTTTTGCATGCTGGCGCAATCGGCTTTGGCTTTTTTTGCGGCGGCTTCTTTGGCATGTTCAGCAGGGTCGTGCGCCCATACGGTTGAACTCGCTGCCATTATCAAACTCAGTACAAGGAGGGAACGAATAGAGGTTTTCATGTTATTTCTCGACATTAAATAAAGTTGGGAGGAGGGTGTTATTCTCAATTCAAATTTAAGTCATCGTAGTAAACGCGAGCATGACCTCAACATTACAATTTCGTCATTTTGCCGTGATTTATTGACCATCACTCATGTAGCGTATTGAATAAGTACAGCAAAAAGCTATATTCTAGTTGTCAAAACACGTTACACTTGTGGAATATGAAAAAGAACACTCGCTTGCTACTGACACTGTGGTTAATGCTGTTGACGGCTTTGATGCCGCCGATAGCCTTTGCCTGCGCCAGTGAGTGTGCCGTTGGTTGTGAGCAGATGATGGAGACAGGCCAACAACAAGTAATGGCTGGTATGTCGCCTTGTCACCATGAAGGGACGGGTATGGCTCAGGCCGATCAGTCGCATCCTTCTACCGCAGATAAAGCAATGGCCGATAAAGCCACGCCTTGTTTGGCAAATATCATTTGCCATTTAACGGTGGGTATTAATACCGCACCTTTAACGACTAATACCCTTACAACTTACTCGGCTGTTGTGCCACTCGCCCCTGCCTTTGTTCCCAAAATCGCTCTTTCTCCCCCCGATAAACCGCCTAGAGTCTGAATACTTTTTCTAACGCCAAGTGAATACCTGCGTGTATTTGCTTGGGAAATTGTATTGCTAACCTAGAGGTTTTTATCATGCGTACTCTCATCCTTGGGGTCAGCCTAATGGCGTTGACCCTTGCTGCGTCCGTGGTGGCTAATGCCGACCCACGTCAATCTTCTGCGTCTTACGAACGCATTATTCACCCTGTTCCAGAATCGCCAATGACAATGCACACAGGCTTTGGCCGTGTCTCGGCGATTGATGGTATTCAACTCACCATTGCCCACGACACCATCATTCCAGGCAAAGGCATTGTCATGTATAGCAAATACAGGGTCACGTCTGAGCAGGTGCAAGACATCAGCGTCGGTGCTCACATTCATTATCAATGGATGCAGCACGACGATGGCAAGGTTATTTCCAGTATTTCTAAAGATTAGTTACCAGCACGCTGGCTAGTGGGCATTTGCCTGCTGGCCACGGCTGTGTCTGTTCGTTTTTGAGAGATGACCCATGAATAACGCTTGGCACTTAACGCCCATTTTAACAGGACGTATTTTACTCGGGCTGCTCATCCTGCCTGCAATTAGTTGGGCGATGGAACCGTTAACGTTCGACGAAACTCTGCAACGCGCCTTAGCCCAACAACCATCGGTGCAGGCTTATCAGTCAGCCGCCAGTGCAGCGCGTGAACAAGCACAAGAGGCGGCTCAATTGCCTGACCCTCAGCTCAAATTCGGTGTCATTAATATGCCGATAACAGGCAGCGATAGTTTACGGCTGAACCGTGACGACATGACCATGAGCACTATTGGCCTAATGCAAAACATGGTTAGACCTGTAAAACGAGTCGCCGCTTCAGCGCAATTACAGGAACAAGCCGAGGTGCTAAGTGCTAATAGCAAAAACATGGCACGACTAATTAAAAGAGATGCCGCACTTGCTTGGCTGGATGTGTTTGCTGCCGAAAAAACGTCAGAGATGCGTCAGCGTTTGCTTGATGAACTACATGCCGAACGGCAAGTAGCCGCCACACAACTGGCGAGTGGAGCCGTCACAGCGACGGAACTGCTACAGCAAGATGCACAGATAGCGATGACGAACGACCAATTATTGATGTCGCAACGGGAGGCGCGTAAAGCCCGTAATATCCTGACACGGTGGTTGGGCGATGTCGCCGCTCGACCTTTAAGCCCCAATTTACCTATTCTAAATACCCCTCTACTTACCGCCGAACAAGCCAGTATTGCTCAACATCCTCTGGTCATAGCCGCTGAACATAACGTCGAAGCCAATCGTCATCAGGCCGAATTAGCCACTGCTGAAGACCTGCCCAATTGGAGTTGGGAGGTGATGGTCGGTCAACGGCAAAGCTCACGCGCCGATATGGTTAGTGTGCAGTTGACGGTGGATTTACCGTGGCAAAAACAGAATCGTCAACGTCATCAACAAGCGGCTGCGTTAGCAAATGTTCAACAAGCCGAGTTTCTGGCTGAAGACCAACGACGCGCCTTAAGCACCGATGCCGCCGATGCACAATCGGACTACGACACCGCTCAAGCCCGAGAACAAGAATATATGCAGCGACTGATTCCAGCCACGACAGCGGCCTTGGCAACCGCGCAAGCTGCTTATCAAGTAGGGAAAACGCCATTGTCCTCGGTATGGCTGGCGCGCCGTGCCGTGCTGGACGTGGAGCTGGAGCATTGGCTGATTCGTATTGACCGTTTACGGGCATTAGTCCGTTTGCAATATGTTGTGGGTAATGAGGAAGTATCACTATGAACAAATCGAAATTAATCATCATTGCCCTGACTGGCGTTGTGCTAACAGGGGGAGGCGTAGGGTGGTTCTATCGCCATCAAGCATCATCTTTGCCAATGGCAAGTCACACCACACAACAACAGAAATCAGAACCTAAAGTCTTGTACTGGTATGACCCAATGGTGCCTGAGCAAAAGTTCGATAAGGCAGGTAAATCGCCGTTTATGGATATGCAATTAGTGCCTAAATATGTCGATAGTGTCAGTGATAGCGGTGTAACCGTCAGTGCAGGTATGGCGCAGAACTTGGGTATCCGCGTGGTGAAAGTACAAAGCAGCCAGTTTTCTGATGGCTTGTCCGCCGTTGGTCGTCTGGAGGCGGATGAGCATCGGCTGTATGCCCTGCAAACCCGTAGCGCAGGTTTTATTGAACATTTATGGGTGCGTGCGGTCGGGGATACCGTACGCGCAGGGCAAAAAGTGGCCGATATTTATGCTCCCGAATTACTGGCCGCCCAACAAGAATACTTGGCATTACTGAAAGTCACAGGCATAAGAGATATTGACAGCTTGCGCCAAGCGGCACGTCAACGCTTACAACTGTTGGGCATGAATGAGGGCGAAATTAACGCGATTACGAAAGCTGCTCGCGCCAATCCTCGGATTGGTGTTTATGCCCCTGCGTCAGGCGTGGTGACAGAATTACTGGTACGCGAAGGCGGGCAAATTCTGCCTGCCACGAACCTGATGCAAATCGCTGATTTATCCCATATTTGGTTGTTATTAGACATTCCCGAACGTGATGCTTCTCGTCTCAAAATAGGAGATGGCGTTAACGCGCAGTTAGAGAGTTTGCCTGCTCAACGTTTTACAGGACAAATTGATTATTTGTATCCGACACTTGATAGCACAACACGTAGTGTTCGTGTGCGCGTGGTTTTGGCCAATCGTTCAGGCGTATTAAAAACAGGCATGTTTGCCACCGCAACATTGGCGGGGCATAGCCGTGAAGTGATGAGCGTACCCTCAGAAGCCGTGATTAGTACAGGCACGCGCACCGTTGTCATTGTCAAGGATGGCCAACACTTTCGGCCAGCAGAAGTCAGTTTAGGTGCGGAGAAGAACGGTCAAAGCGAGATTGTGCAGGGTTTACAGGCGGGTGAAGAAGTCGTCGCTTCTGGGCAGTTTTTAATAGACTCAGAAGCGTCACTAAATGGTGTATTGGCTCGTCTTGCGGCAGTGAATAACAAAAATGCCATCCCGACCCCACCTACTGCCATGAATGAGTCAGCTCAAGCAGACATGGGAATCCGTGCGAAGGTGATCGCTATAGACCGCCAAGCGGCCTCCATCACACTCGATCATGAAGCTATTCCCGCCTTGGCATGGCCACCGATGACCATGACGTTTAAGGTGCGTCATAGTGAACAACTCAAAAACATCAAGGTTGGTGAGCGTGTCAGGATGGAGGTCAACGCTACGCCCGACAATGGTGCGTACGTCATTGACGCGTTGCAGGCGGAGGCCAGTCATGATTAAACATCTGATTAAATGGTCTACCCAACAACGATTATTAGTGTTGCTGGCGACTCTATTACTCACAGCATGGGGCATATTTGCGCTACTGCGTACGCCGTTGGATGCTATCCCTGATTTATCCGACACCCAAGTCATCATTCGCACACCGTGGCAAGGTCAAGCACCGCAAGTGGTGGAAAACCAAGTTACTTATCCGTTAACGACAGCCATGTTGTCTGTGCCTGGAGTCAAGACGGTACGCGGCTATTCGTTTTTTGGCGACTCCTTTGTTTATATCCTCTTTGATGACCATACCGATTTGTATTGGGCGCGGTCACGCGTGCTGGAATATCTTAGTCAAGTAGCCAGTCGTTTGCCCGCAGGCGCAAAACCGAGTTTAGGGCCAGATGCCACAGGAGTCGGTTGGATTTATGAATATGCCTTGGTTGATAAAACGGGCCAGCATGATTTAGCCGAGTTGCGTGCCTTGCAGGACTGGTTTCTCAAATTCGAGTTAAAAACTGTACCTAATGTTGCCGAAGTTGCCACCTTGGGCGGCATGGTAAAACAGTTTCAGGTTCAGGTTGACCCCGACAAGTTACGAAGTTACCGCTTGCCGTTAGCAACGGTGACGGCTGCCATTAAAGCCGCTAACAGTGAGGCGGGCGGTTCGGTGCTGGAGCAGGGTGAAGCGGAATACATGGTGCGGGTACAAGGTTATTTGCACACACTGGATGATTTTCGCCAGATTCCTATTGGTGTCTCGCAAACAGGTACACCGATTCTCTTGGCCGATATTGCCCGTGTCCAAATCGGCCCTGAAATGCGCCGTGGCATTGCCGAATTAAATGGCGAAGGTGAAGTAGTGGGTGGGGTGATTGTCTTGCGTTCTGGTCAAAATGCTCGTCAAACCATTATCGCCGTCAAAGAAAAACTAGCCACACTGCAACGTAGTCTGCCGTCAGGGGTAGAGGTCGTGACCACCTATGATCGCTCGCAGTTAATTGACCGTGCCGTGGCTAATCTTTGGCACAAATTACTGGAAGAGTTTTTGGTGGTTGCTGTCGTTTGTGCGCTGTTTTTGTGGCATTTACGCTCGGCATTAGTGGCGATTATTGCCCTGCCGTTAGGCATACTGACGGCGTTTATTATCATGCACTATCAAGGCATCAACGCCAATATCATGTCTTTAGGCGGGATTGCGATTGCCATCGGCGCGATGGTCGATGCCGCCATTGTGATGATTGAAAATGCCCACCGCAAACTGGAGCAATGGCAAGCTGAACGCGGTACACCGACGC
The DNA here is from genome assembly GCF_003051055.1 of Agitococcus lubricus. GTDB lineage: Bacteria > Pseudomonadota > Gammaproteobacteria > Pseudomonadales > Moraxellaceae > Agitococcus > Agitococcus lubricus. Next base: position 90,043 of record NZ_QAON01000011.1, read on the forward strand.
GAGCGCAGCAAGTGGCCGTGATTATTGACGCAGCCTGTGACGTTGGCCCCGCGCTATTCTTCTCACTGCTGATTATCACCTTATCGTTTATTCCCGTCTTTAGCTTGGAAGCACAGGAAGGCCGTTTGTTTGCTCCGTTAGCATTTACCAAAACCTATGCGATGGCGGCTGCGGCGGGTTTATCGGTAACCTTAATTCCTGTGTTAATGACCTTTTTTATTCAGGGTCATATTCGCCCAGAACAGGAAAACCCCATCAATCGTTGGCTGATTAAAGGCTATAAACCCGTGCTGGTGTGCGTGTTACATCACCCCCAAAAGACGCTCATGGTCGCCATGATAGCCGTATTACTGACGCTGTGGCCGTTAGCAAAACTAGGCTCAGAGTTTATGCCGCCGCTTGATGAAGGCGACTTGCTGTATATGCCCACCGCGTTGCCAAGTTTGTCGGCAGATAAAGCTGCTGAAATCGTCCAGCTCACCGATCGTTTAATCAAAACCGTGCCCGAAGTGCAAACCGTGTTTGGCAAGGCGGGTCGTGCCGAGTCGGCCACTGACCCAGCACCACTGGAAATGCTAGAAACCACCATCCAGTTAAAACCGCGTAGCGAATGGCGTGCTGGTATGACCCCCGAAAAACTCATCAAGGAGCTGGATGCACGACTACAAGTGCCAGGCATGGCCAATGTCTGGGTGCAGCCGATTCGTAATCGCATTGATATGTTGGCGACGGGGATTAAAAGCCCTGTCGGTATCAAATTATCAGGAGCCGACTTAGCGACGCTGGAGAAGTTGGGGCAGGAAGTTGAACGAATCGTCAAACAGATACCTGGCGCAGCGTCGGTGATTGCCGAAAGAGTGACAGGTGGGCGTTATGTCGATATTCACATCGACCGTCTACAAGCCGCGCGCTATGGCCTTAACATTCAGGAAGTACAGGACTTTATTGCCACCGCAGTCGGCGGAGAAAACATTGGTGAACTATTGGATGACCGCGCCCGTTTCCCGATCAACATCCGTTTTCCGCGCGAGCGCCGTGACTCACTGGCAACCCTGCAAGACTTACCCTTAGTCACAGCCAGTGGTGCAACAATCCCCCTCAGCACTATCGCCACATTGAGTATTAGCGATGGCCCACCGATGATTAAAAGTGAAAACGCTCGCCCCAATCTCTGGGTCTATGTCGATATTCGTGACCGTGATTTAGCGGGTTTTGTTAAAGAGGCTCGTGCCAAGGTTGAGCGTGAATTGCAGTTGCCCGCAGGTTATGCGCTGGCGTGGTCTGGGCAGTTTGAATATTTTGAACGGGCAGCCAAACGCTTGTTGTGGGTCGTGCCGATGACCATCGCCATTATTTTTATTCTGCTATTTCTCGCCTTTGGCCGTATCACACCAGCGCTACTAATTCTTGGCACCTTGCCTTTTGCCTTGGTGGGCGCGGTCTGGTTTTTATATCTGCTGGGACACAATTTTTCCATTGCTTCGGGGGTGGGCATGATTGCCTTGGCAGGGCTGGCGGCCGAGTTTGGCGTGATTATGCTGGTTTATCTCGATGAGGCTATTGCCCGCTATCAACAAGCAGGGCAACTGAATACGCTTGATGATTTACACCGCGCCTTAGTTGATGGCGCGGTATTACGGGTACGACCTAAAGCGATGACCGTTGCCGTCATTTTAGCAGGTCTATTGCCAATTCTGTTTGGATCAGGAACAGGTTCAGAAGCGATGAGTCGTATTGCGGCACCAATGGTGGGCGGAATGTTGACTGCGCCGTTGTTGTCGTTGTTTGTGCTTCCTGCGGCGTATTTATTGCTGCGGCGAGGTGGGTTGAAGGTGAAAAATGCCTGAATTGTTCTTTTTAACGTAGAGGATATGATGATGAAAAAACGTAGTTTAGCCTTAGTTGCAATAGTATCTCTTATTTATACACTCCCTGTTTTTGCTGATGACAACATGGGTAACATGAATATGAGCAAGATGGACATGGCTATGCCCGCCGCCCAAGCTGCCGCAAAGCCTGCCAGTAAAATGGCGCACGGTATCGGAGTGGTAAAAGGAATTGATGCCAAACAAGGTATGGTCACATTGGATCATGAAGCCATTAAAGAGCTGAATTGGCCGCCGATGAATATGGACTTTAAGGTTGCCAGCCCCAAATTGTTGAAGGGGTTGAAAGTAGGTCAAAAAGTAGCGTTTGAGCTGAAATCAGAGGGTGGCATGAATGCACTGGTGACGGCGATTAAGCCTGCAAAATAATCAACTATTCACGCAAAACGGAGCGAGTCTAAAACTAGCTCTGTTTTGCAGGTAATGAATAGTTGAGAACAGCCTGTCTCACGCGGGAGGATACGATTTTACAAAGTAACTATCACAGACGGCCATTTGACTCGGTGTGTCGTGATACCAGCGAAGAACCTCAAAGGTGCAAGATCGGAACTTCAACAAGGTCATACCAAAGTGATGGCAGTAGTATTTTTTGGCTGGTATTTGGTGGACATCCTCATTGGTTCAGAAGGTCTGTATTTCCGCGCCCACATGGATGACAGTCAGATAGTCATTACCGATAAAAGTCGGGGATTTTTGTATCTGCATGATAGCCTGAGTAAAGCTAAAAAATAGTTTATTGATGGATAATAGATAATTAAAAGTGGTCAGCGTAGCCAATAATCTGGTCATCAACAGCAGTGTGGTGGTCAGTAACATTAAGCAAAGTGGTCAACTTAAAAGAGTCCGTGGTCAGTCCACTCAAGAACAAATGGTCAGTGCTGATGGAATATGCAAGAGTGGCTTTTAGCTGTGAATTACTGGCTTTTATGGTGTTTGATAGTTGGTGTATAGAAGATGGATTTTTCTTTTAATTGATTAAGAGTGGTGCTTTTGAGCGTCAGAGTTTTGACTGTAGTCGCACATAGGTTGCTAATCTACGTCTGAGTAAAAAATTACATCGCTCACTTATCACATGAGGAATTAACGAGGACTCTCAAAATGATTATCATGCGATTAACTGATGTAATGTTTCATACTGGTCTAGGTCGCTCATCCATTTATAAATTTATTGCCGCTGGCACTTTTCCTAAACCTGTTCCTTTAGGAGATAGAGCTGTCGGTTGGGTTAAATCAGAGATTGAAGATTGGATTATGGATAAAATTGAAGATAGAGATAAACGATTGGCGGCTAGTTAATGGATTAATCTTGGCAGATAGTGGGTATTGCTTTTAGTTAGCAGTACCCACTATAACGTTGGACACAAAACTTTTTTCGGAGTTGCTTGTGATGGTCGGTTTAAGTAAGGATTTTTGCCATAAGGTATTACTTATGAAAAACAATCAGCTGACACCAGAAGCTAAATATTTGTTAATCAGAGTTTTATTTTTGTATGGCAATACAACATTGATGTTGTCAACAAAGGAGGTGGTTAAACAATTTGGAATCTCAGATGCTGTATTCCGAAAGGCTAGAAGCCTTTTGTTGGATTTGGGGTATTTAAAAGACACAAAAAATGATCCAGAATTTGTTCGTACTGTTGGTCGTCCTAGAATAAAGATACAGTTGACGCAGTTATTGTTTGATGATTTGGATGGGATAAATGTTAAATCAAGATGTATATACCATGATCTACGTTTAGAAAGCTTGTTATTTTGGGGGGTAGGTAATGACTTTCTGCGTAGTATTAATAAGAAAAAAATAAAATCAGAATCACAGGAGGTGCAGTCTAGTGGACATACCTTCACCGCAGCAACGCGGATTCTTTTAGCAGTTCTTTATTTGCATGCGGATGTTTGTGGCTCAGTGAGAAATCTTGGTTTAGTTGAAGTTTCAAAGCTTACAGGTATGTCATCAGATCGATTGGATTCACAGTTAGGTATCATTGAAGAGATGGGGTATTTGCTGAGTAGGGTATCAGGCATCACTCATAAGCACATTTTTGGGCATGCCAAAGGTATATTTTTCTTAAATGTGTGTGGTGATAATCTAGCGGGTATTGAAGCACCTTCGTTGTGGCTTGCTTTAAATACTACAGCCATCAATCATTATAATCAGTATTATTTGGGATTCAGGGTTTATAAATTCATCAAGGATCTCAAAGATAAATTTTATTATAGTGCTAATGACGTTTCATCTCTTATCAAGTATGTAACAACCGATGACTCCCAATGTGATATTGATTGGGGCGATAGATTACCTGAACTATTACAGAATATAAGAAAAATGCTTGAAGAGAAAGGGTTGTATTTTCGAGATTATAAAAATTATGTAATAGATCCAACTAATTTTTATGCTGGGAAATTTAACGTTCAACTGATTGAGTGGGTTCAATTATTTGCGCCATACAAATTACATGAGTTTTTTCCTGATGAAGTAACTACTTCATTATTAAAGTATTTGCATAGCCAAATTGATTACTTTGCTTCATTATTATTAGAAAAGTCTGGGAGGCAAATTACATTAGAAACCCTTTATGTTGATGATTCTGTTTTATGTGAAATTGAATTAAACGTTTTCCCCTTTAAAGACAAAGGACATAGTTCGATTGATAGCAACAAAAAAATGGCATTGATATTTTTTATTTACTGTATTTCATATCAGCATGCCCTGATCGTTAAAGCATTGCTTTCATGTGCATTACCAAGCAAAATTAGCTTTGATAAAGCAAAATTGGCCTTCTTACCGATTAAACTAAAAAATCATTTTTCGGGTACTAGTTTTCTAATTTCAATCCATTTAATTGGACAAAAGGAGAGCGTAGAAAAAATTTGGGCAGTGCAGTTCGGCGGTAAAGATCCGAAGGACGCATCAAGTCTAAAGCCATATTGTGTTCGATTATTTGAAGAAGATTGTATAGCAGCCTTTGATAATCACGGTTATGATTTAAATCTATTAAATCAAATTGGTGCTGATTTTTCTTCTGATGCTGATAGTAAAGATAGCGTAATCTCAGCTAACTTTCCATCATGAATTTATGCCCTTTTTAGCCCTAAGTGACGGCATAGACCCTTATAAAAATTCACCATCAAAATAATGATGAATTTGGTGGGTAAATAATATTATCTTATCCCCTATACCCATAAATATTATTAATATAATCAATACTTATTACATAATAATAGTTAACCTATAAGATTAGTAAACTATTAAAAAATAATCTTAAAGAAAGCTCTATCTTTAGATAGAGCCAATCCATAATAATATTTAATGAGGATTGCTCTTGTTATGGCAATGTTGCCAATTAGTTATAAGAGTGTCAGACATGTCAATATTAGCTAGACCATTATGTAGTATTAGTGAATCTTTTTTACTCATTCAAATTGAAACCTTTGTTGATCTTATTGTACAGAGAACTCCTTTGAGAGAAGTCTTGAACCATCTGTCAATGATCAAAATAAAATTAACGCTTAATGAGCATCTTACTTTATTTCAGCCTGAATATTTTGACTACAGTGAGCACATAAACGCATTTTGGTATGGTTGTGATCAACTAGGCTTGTTAGATGGTGGTTACTATGATGGACAGTGTTTAAGTGACGCTGAAATAGAGTGTTTAATTAATCATATTTGGCAGTATAGCCAACAAAAAGAATTTAAACGTAAGGTTTCAGATCGTTGTTATCAAGCGCGGCAAAATAGGCAAAGCCTAGAAAATTATATACGCCAACTACAACAACAGCATTCTCGGTTATTAGTCATTCGGGTCGATTTTGGTTATGCCAAAGAAAAACAAAACTTTGTCAAAATTACGGATGTTTATAGGCATTTAGATACGATGAATCGTGAGCGTGATCGTCAACCCTTATTTGAGCATTTGGTAGCCAGTGGTTGGTGTATTGAGCAGGGTAATGAAAAAGGCTATCACATTCACGCATTTTACTGTTTCAAGGGATCGAAGCATCAGCAAGATTGGTATTTAGCGCAAGAAATTGGCCGACTATGGAAGGCAATAGCCGTTGATTTTGGTGGTGGGTATCACAGTTGTAACACACCTGAGAGTAAGGAAATTTATGAACGAGCTAATCGGTTAGGGATTGGTATGATTCATCGAGGTAATGGAGTGGGCTGTGAAAACATGGTTCATGCTTTAGGCTATTTGGCAAAGCCTGAAAAAGACGACCAATATTTGAGAATGAAGCCCAAAGGCCGAAGAACGTTTGGTAAAACGCAGTAAAGTGCAAAAATTGCAATAAGGGGAGTGAGCGGTGTTCTTCGCTCTCCTGATCTGAATGGGTATTTTTTTATTCGTACGGCTTCTATTATGCGGGAAAGCGTCCCGTATAACTGAGGACACTAAAATGAACATGCCTATCAATACATCCATTAGCAATAAACCAAGCTACAAAATGTTGCGTATGAAACAATTGATTGAATGTACAGGCTTAAGCCGCTCAACGCTGTACGATATGATGGATGCGAGGTCAAAGCGTTACGACCCTACATTTCCACGCGCCATTAAACTCACAGAAGCAACCGTGTGTTGGCTAGAGTCAGAAGTCAACGCATGGCTTGAATCTAAAATCAAAAACAGCAGGGGTTAAGCAGGTTGATACTGATGTTTTAGACGCAATGATTCTTCGTATTTAATTTTAGTCATTGCTTCCTCTAAAGAATTAAAAACAACAACTTTACGCCTAAACTTTTTAGCCCCAATACGCCCCCACGCACACGACACCACATAAGCGTTAAATAAGTCATCAGCCAATGAAATCGCATAAAAGCGGTAACAATTACGCGTAGGCTCAATTTTAGTCCACGTAGAAAGCATGATATTACCCAAGGTGTTCAATAAAGCATCAATAACCTTAGAGCAGATTTTATCTCTTTTATAGCTTAAATAACCCACAAGGCGACATACATTGTCACTTACTGGGTTATTTAGGTGGGGGCGTTATCAGGGCTTGAGTAGTTTAATCAATTCGCTCGGGTCTTGATGAATGACATCACACAACTCGACAAATTCCATCACATCTAATTTACGGTCGGCTCCTTCCACCTTTGCAATATACGATTGAGGTTTTGACAGTTTCTCAGCGACTTGCATTTGGGTTAAGCCTGCTGCCTTTCTTGCTAAAACCAATTGTTTAATAAATGCTTGATAACTTTCTTGATAAATCGTTTTCACCATAAACCTCATTACCGCGTAATAAAGTTGACAGTGTTATCCTTATTTGGAATAATCCCATTTTGGAATAATCAGGCTGATGAGGACAAAAGATGACTTTCAAAATCTTAATGACAGGTATCGTCTTAACGACATTAGTAGCGTGTACCAGTAAATCAGAACGTGACTACATGACAGGGTGTGTAGCCAATGGTGCGCCTAAAGAATTATGCGAATGCAGTTATGAAAAAATAAAAAGCATGTATTCAGAGGATGATTTTAACAAGATTGAAAAAGGCTATGTACCAGCTGACTTTATGGACAAGATGGTTGAGTCAACTAAGTTATGTGTTTTGGAAAATCAATAAATTAATCAGGATAAGAGAATGAAAATTAAACACATGATAATCAGTGCCTATCTCGTAATTGGTATTTTAACAGGCATTTATGGCTCAATTTGGGGGCAGTACGATTACAAGGGTGTTGCCTACAACATGGGGCGTGGCTTGTTTTGGCCTGTGGTGATGTTTCCCTCTTTAGGGCAAGTGGTGGCTTTGATTGTGATTGTCGTCTTTATTGCAGCAATTACGTTGTTTGGTAAAGGCAAATGAACGAGTCTTAGATTTATTGAGTTTACTCCCAATAGGCTAGGGCAGAAAAATCCTCTCTTCTGAATAGCTTATCAAGATTATCTTGAGAGGATGGAGACAGACATGAAGATTCATCAACTTAAAAAAGTTAACACGCTTGGCTTTAGAATTTTAAGAGCGCAGCATTATACCTGTGAGTATTGTGGTGGTCATCATCGTAGCCGTTGTAGCATTTGTGATATGCCTCCGTGTCGTTGTTTATGTTGATACTGTGCATTACCGTTAAAGGTGATACTCAGTGCAAGGTATAACCAAGATGTAAGGTTGCGTGATGGCACTCAACTTTACACTTCTTTATGAGCTAATAACGATATGGCATATTTAGCTAGAGGATGATTAAATGTTATCTTAATGACGCTAAGCCAATTTAACTAATCTCCCTCAACCTGCCTAAACGGCAAGGCTTTACTCATCTCATCACGGTAATGTTGAATCGCGACCGATTCTTCGACTAAAAAACGTTTAACAGCTTGTTTAAAGCCAGTGTGTTTAAGCCAATGTACAGAGTAGGTGAGCGTCGGTCTAAAACCACGCGGCACTTTATGCTCACCTTGTGCGCCAGAGTCAAATCGTTGAATGCCCTGTTCGATACAATACTCAATGCCTTGATAATAACAGGTCTCAAAATGTAGAAACTCCACCTCACGAATGCAGCCCCAATAACGGCCATACAAAGTATTTTTGCCTAAAAAATATAATGCTCCTGCAATCGCTTCATCGCCATCAAATGCGACAACCAACAACAAACTATCGCGCATAGTGTGATAAATACGCTCAAAAAAGTCAGGGGTTAAATAACCATGATGTCGATTATATTTTAGATTGGTTAATTGATAAAAAGCCTGAAAACGTTGCCAAAGCGTTGGGGTAATGGCATCACCTGTTAGCCGTTTAAACTCAATGCCTTGAGCAATTAGACTGTTACGCTCCTTACGCAGCGTACGGCGTTTTTTAGAATTCATTGCCGCTAAAAAGCTATCAAAGTCAGTGTATCCTTCGTTATACCAATGAAACTGACAGCCTAAGCGCATATCAGCCCCAGTCTTTACCCATTGTGCTAATTCTTGCTCATCAACAAACAACACATGCCAACCTGATGCGCCTAGTTGTTGGGCTTTGTCTTGTAATGCCTGTGCGACAATGGCGGTGACATCATCCGAACAATCGGCTGTTTTCACCAAACGTTGCCCCGTGGCAGGAGTAAACGGAATAGCCGCTAATAACTTTGGATAATAGGCTAAACCATGATTTTCGTAGGCTTCTGCCCAAGACCAATCAAAAACATATTCGCCGTAGGAATGGCTTTTTAAGTATAAGGGCATAGCGGCCAACAAACGACCATCATCCGATTCGACCAACAAGTGCATGGCTTGCCAACCACTCTCACCACCAACACTTTGACTTTCTTCTAGAGCCGCTAAAAACTCATAACGTAAAAAAGGGTAGTTTGTACCAACTAGGCTATGCCATGTCTCAGCAGAAATGGAATGAATATCGTCAATAAAACGCACGTTCATAAAAGCAGCTACGGATTAAAGAGGGGGAATTGGTAAAGGATTATAAGGATTTAGCCTATTGTTGGCGACAGATATAGTAGAGGCTGCCTAAATCGTCTTCGAGTGTAACGGATTTTTTATCTTTGAAACTGGTTGCGTATTTGGTGATAGTCGTTTATTTTTAGTAAACAGACAAAACCTTGGGGATATAACTGTCGGATTTATGATGGTGCAAGAATCTACGTTAGTCTTGCAGGGTTGCCAAATTTAAAAATACATTAATCGTAAGTTAAATTGTAACTATAAGAATGAATTATATGGATAGTAAAGTGACTTCGTTTACTCTTAAGCAGCTTGTAAATGTTCTGGCTAAGTCTTCACCTTTTTCTGTCACTACTGTATCAGAGCATCGTAAACATGATGCCTTTGATGATATTAAACGCTATCTTTATATCGAGCAAGATATAGAAAAAGAGTTTCGTAAGCGATTAACTCAACTAAAACAAGGAGATATTTTATTTCTTTGTGGTAGTAGTGGTGATGGAAAGTCAGAAATTCTAAAGCGATGTCATGATGAATATAAAAATGAATTTTATTTCCACTTAGATGCAACACATAGTTTTGCTCCAGATCAATCAGCTATTCAGGCTTTAGATCAGGTATTTGATACTATAACTGAAAGTCTACAACCTTTAATTCTAGGAATTAATGTTGGCATGCTTGCAAACTATGCAAAAGAAGGTGCAGAGCGGCATCATCATATTAAAGTTCTTATTGATCATTTTCTTGAGCAAGGTCAGCAAGAAAATAATAAGTGCCAGTTTTTAGATTTTGAACAATACCCTAAGTTTTATGTCGCGGAAAATCAAACCAATTATTCGAGATTTGCTAAACAATTAATGCAACGATTAACGGCTCCTAACAGCAGTAATCCTTTTTATATTGCAGCAAAAAATGATGAGGAAGCGAAAAAGGATCTTAGATTGGTTGCGAATTTTAGGCTTTTAGCTCGTGAGAGTGTTCAAGATGTCATTATTACCAATTTATTTAAAGCACGTCTAAAGAAAGATCAATTTATTACGACTCGTGCTTTGCTTGATTTAATACATCATTTGTTATTAGGGGAAGGGTATCTTTCAGATAATTTGTTTTATGCAACAGATAATGAGTTAGTACAGCGATTATCTGATTTTGATCCGCTTTTAAATCATACGAAGGCTCTTGATCAATTCGTGTTGCGATATGAGTTAGAGCTACCTGATCCCGAACTTGCAGATTTTTTATCAGTATTAGAAAAAGAACATATTGTTTTTAAAAAGGGTAAATCGGCCTCTTTAATTCGTTTTTTTTATTTGATGCGTCACGAGTCAATTGGTAATAATTATCATCAGCTTTTTGCATCAGACTTTAATGAAGAATTACTAGAAAAGTATTCACGGATTTGGTTTTTACATAAAAATTACGATGGGAGTGATTTGTTAAAGAATGAGTTGCGTCAATTCTATATGAATGAGTTTATCAGGTCAGTCTTCAACTATGCTAATCGTAACGCACCCTTTTTAAGACAAGGTGACTTGTTTTTAGGAGAGTTTGGCTCAATACAAGTTGCTGCACCTTTGAGCGTAAAGCCTGATTACCCTGAGATTCAGAAGAAAAAATTACCTAAGAGTGCCTATTTTGATGCTTATTTAAAATTTGATAATCAATCACTTATCCCAATCTCTGTTAGTCTCAATTTGTTTGAACTGATTTATAAGCTTAATCGTGGTTATCGCCCAAATAAATACGATAAAAATGCCATTGTTTTATTGGATGGAATTATTGAGCAAATGACGGAGTTTGCACAGTCAATGAGCATTTTACGGTTTTATGAGGGTAGAAATTGCTATGAGGTTCATAAAGATGATGGCTTGTTTATTGTAAGCAAAGGGGTAGTTTAAGATGTATCCTATTCCAGAGGTTTTAAGTCTTACCAGTAATAATAAGCCTAGTTCATATATTCCTGTTCGTAATAAAGGAAATGATTTTGCTTGGGACATTATTACAGGACTTGTATTGAGCCATGCTTTGCGAAAGCAAATAAAGCAATATGAATTTGATCAGTTTAGAAATGACTGCAAATTATTATTACAGTCAAAATTAATAGACTCCCCAAATTTTTGGGATGTAATAAATAGAATGTATTTTACTGAGGAGTCTATTTGTAAAATTTCACCTTTATTTTTATTGTTTAAAGTGCAACGTCAAGGGGAAAAGAAAAAAGACATTGGTGCTGCTAATTTTCGCATGAGTGACTTATTTTCAAATCTCATGGGTGACTTGATTTTAAAAGATGAACTTGTACAGAAGCATAATTTTATTGAGCATGAGATATTAACAATTTTTGGTAATAAGTTAGAAAAGTACGATGTGGATGCTGCAAGAGAACAAGCCTATCTACCATATTTATCTCATGCCTTTCAAAGTGATTTATCTTTTTTGGCTATACGTCCGCAGTATTTACTACAAGAATTGACTAATTTGCTTAAATTATATGCTTTTGCGTATTGCTCCCAATTATCGTTAAATATAAAAGACTGGAAATGTGAGCAGCCTGTAAGCAAACCATTATATTTTATTTTGGACACAGAAAAGGCTAGTTCAGAAAGAACACAACCTCAACGATATGGATACAGACTTTTAGTAGATACATTTGAGCAAGTCTTTCCTGTTTTATCGGCATTAGAAAACTTGCAGTTTGATGAATATAAATGTCCACTTTGGCAAGTATATCAAGACATTATTAATTACGCTGATCAGGATAGATTACTGACAGATATTAACACATACCTAGAAATATTTATTGTTGATCGTATAGGTCAAACTAGGCTTGAGCAGCATCAGCAAGCTGCATCGACTTCTGAAGCTTTTCAACAAATAATAGACTTGGCAATTGAGCAATTTAAGGTATCAACCTCATCACGCCATGAAATTAATGGAAAATATACAAGAGCTTTAAAAGAGCTATGTAGTGATTTTATTCAGTCAAGAGGTAGGTCTGGTCAGGTACTAGTGCTAAATCAAGATCAGTTAATGTTGCTGACAAATATATCGATTGGTAATAAAGATAAGTTACTCATGAATGATTTGATGAGAGAGTTTGAGCGAAGAGGGTTTTATTTAGACAAGCAATCGCAGCAGGCTTTGGTTGATTTTTATGAGCGGATGGGAAATGTGGCACGTATGAGTGACAGTGGAGATGCAGTATATGTCCGCAAAACAATATAATGATTACCTAGTACAATGTTTTCTTGATGAAGTTAACAAAGATATACAGGCAGGGTTTCGCTATCAATTTAAGTCACCAAATACTGAAAACTCTTTAGCGTTATATGACGCTTTTTTGAGAAGAGCGGATAATCAATACATTGAGATTAATAACGTAAAATTACCATTTTTAAGTTGTTCGGGTGTGCAAATTATCCCTGTTTTACATAATTCAGATGGGGAAGGTTTTACCGAAAATTATATTTCTTACCTTCGCGATGAAGTAGCAGGCCGTAGTGGAGTATTTGAGCATAGTGCTTTATTTATTATCCATAATAGCATGTTGGATACCTTGATAAATAGTGCATTAGATGTTGGTGCATGTGGCTCAGTTTGGAGTCCAGAAACTATTGCAAAGGTACTGAGAGAGCAAATACATCAAAGTGGTAGTGATAAACGATCACTTTATGAATGTTTGCTTGAAGACCAGCTTGAGCTAATTATCGAAGAGGGGGCAACTGTTTTTGGGTTTTCACCGTTATTTAGTGCAATTATAGAAGACAGCTTAAAACTAGATACATTTGGTCTTTTTAATGATCCTATTCTGTTAAATATGGCAGGTCAAACAGAGCAGGTACGCCGTCGTTTAGATGAGAACCGTAATCTTTATAATAGAATTGAGCATGATGTTGAACATTATGCAGACCAACTAGAAAAAACACTGGATGATTTTAGTCCAAGATTTATTAAAGAGCATTTTGAAGACCAGAGTAATTGGCAGTCTTTAGAATTTAAAGAATATCTTGATGAGATAAATGCAAATAAAGTACAGAAGCTTTTATTTGAATCCGCCGAGATAGCTGATGCTGTCCTCTACGAGCGAGCAAAAAGCCAAACTAAGGCAGGTTTAAAAGAGCGTAGTTTACTTTTTCAAATTCCCCAAAATCAACAAAGTATAGACTTGGTACTGACTTTTTTAGGTAATGATCTTAAAGCAGAGCAAGTGCAAATTAAGTCACCATCTATTAAAGCTATACCTGAAGTTAATCGAGCAGGTGGTAAACGGTGCAGGGTAAAAATACAAGTACCATTTACGGGAGAGCCAACTTTTATCAGTATTGATATTAAGAGGGAAAATCGCTCAGAAGAATGTAAATTCAAATGTCTTTTAGTAGAAAAAGATCGTTTTTATTTAGAGGAAATTAAAAATTGTTTCAGAATTGATTCTGCAAAGGCGTGGATGACTTTATTAATTGAAGGCAATCAGCTTCGTATTAAAGCAGATGGTGATGATGTTTATGCTATTACGGAAGGTGCTATAAATAACGTTAGCTTAGAAGATTACAGCATAGTTGATTTTGAGGACTTGGCGAATCAAACTGATACTGTACAATTCAATGTTTGCTCTGGTCAGCAAACACTATTACTTAATATTGAAGGCCCTGCTGCGGAAGATAGCGTCAATACGCCATTATTATTTGATCAAGATCGTTTTCACAAATTACTGACTGATGATTACAACGCTGAATATAATCGGCCTAAAAATAAAATCATTATTGATAATTCCGAAAGCCTTGTAGTCGGTGTTCGCCAAAGTTTATTGGCCTTTGAGTCGGATATGGTCAGCAAGCGTTTGCTATACATTAATGATTCCGAACAATTATCAATAGATGATCTTCAAGCTATTTCTCCTACTTTGTACCAAACTTATGACACTCTATTCAAATATCTCGACCAATACAAAACACTACCCAGCCTAGTTGCGTGGGGCAGTGGGTTTTGTGGCATTGTTCAAAGTGTATTAGATGCCTATGAAGAGTATTTGCTATCAATTCCGCTAAATGACGTTTTGAAAAATGAACATAAGCAAGTATTAAAAATAGGAATACACAAGCAAGCAGATAGAGAGCGTATTAGCCCTATACATCCATTAGTCTTGGCATATTATCTTCAATTAGTACGTGAGATTAATAATGATCGAGATGCAGATGGAAATTCTTCATTTACTAAATTACCGTCAGTGACTTTAGACCGTTTAGTGCCTTCGGGGCTTTTACCTTTTGTATATCACAAAGAATCAAATTTTGCGCATGTTGTTCCTGTCAAAGAAAATACATTTTGGCTCGAAATTGTTCCGCAAAAACAAGTGAGTTACAACTATGTTAAACGCCTAGTCAGAGATAAATTGGATGAGTTTACTAGAGCTTACTCACGTCTATTTAGTGTGGGTTCTCGAAGCACATTGATTATTAATTTTATAAATCAAGGTGTTGCTGCTGAGTTGTTTTTAGGGTTGATGGAGTATTTTAAAGAGCGTAAAGAAAAAGCATTTTCTATTCATGTGAACTTTTATGATGACGTGCTTATTCGTAATGAATTTGATCGGTTCTCAGAGACTTCCTCTTATGATGAATTAAAGGATTGGTTGACAATTAATAGCGGTGCTTTTCGTGGAGAGGCTGACTTATTAATTGATATTATTAGAAGCCGACTCACTTATAGTAAATTTACGATTCCCAAGGAAAATGACCAACTTGCTTATGCTCATTTAGCATTCTTTAAAAATAATTTACCTGTCGATTGTCGCTTAATTAATACGCATGAAGCCTTAAGTGGTGTGTTATGTGGCGGTTTAATTGCAGGCGAGGCATCTGAAATCAAAGGTGGTGCATATTTTACTAGCTTTGGCTTACGCCAAGTCGAACATCACTCTCAAGCATTACGTTTAGCCGCTTTACTTGGTAATCTTTGGCAGCCATCACAGCAAGCTAATACACCTTATTTGGGCAATGGGATTGGTTTAGCGGTCAGTACAGACTTTGAAGGACTATTGGAACGCTCTTACGATAGTGCCTTATGGACAACTATTATTGATCCCAAAGTGACACTAGATTTTTTTACAACACAAAAAGATGTAGTTCTGATTCATTATTCAGATCAATATACGACATCCGCTGGTTATGACGCGATCACTGTGACTAAGCAAGTCGATTTATTTAAACGACTCTTATATAAAGAGAGTGGTGGCTCTGCTATTGATAACTTACTTTCTGAGTTTAATGCCTTTAATGGTGAATGGCTATTGAGAATGCTAACCGCTCCGCCAAAAGACCGTAAAGAAAAAAATGGCATTATTGGTGGGTATAAGTTTGTTAGCGCATTACTTTGTCAGTCGGATATTAGTTGGATTCCGTTATCAGTTGCTGAAATTATTCGCGTTTCAGGTAATGTCGGATTAAAGATGAACGATAGTGAATTTTCTCGCGCTGTTCATGGCTATCGTAAAGGAGCCATTTCTGATGATGTACTTTTTGTGGGGTTTAAAGAAGATACACTCTATTTGTTGCCTCTAGAAGTTAAAACTGGTGTTCGTCCTGATTATGCTTATGCAGGTCAGCAAGCAAAAGAGCTGAAACGATACTTAATAGAAGAGGTATTACAACCAAAGACTTTAGCATCGCGTCTATATCGTGGTTTGTTTATCCGTCAAGTTTTGATGCAGGTTGAAAAGTTTCAGTTATACCAAATGATTAGTCATCAAAAGTTGGATGCGTTACTTTTACGTCGCGAATGGTGGCTAAATGGTGAATATCATGTTTCAAGCGTGCCTGATTATGTTGATGGTTTTGTTTTAGCTCATGTTGAAAATGATACTTGTTTTGAACCAAGTTACAAATTAAGCAACGATAATATTTTGCAAATAGAATTGCCTTACTCACTGTTACCGTCTTTAATTTCGCTAAATATAACTGATGATAATGCGTTAGTTGAGTTGGTGAAAACGTATAAAATTAATTCTGAATATGTTCTTAAAGCCAACACTGTAGCAAACGCCAGTGAGGCTATATCAGCTACAATCTCTACAGCTTTAGATGAAGCAGAAGTAAAGCCTGTTACTGTTGTTGTGCCAGTGGAAGAAAAAAAGCCAATACAAATCTTATTTGGTCATGATTCGTTTACCAAAGTACCACTTTACTGGGAGCCAACCAATACTGCCAAGTTTATGAATACTAATACAGGTATCATTGGCACAATGGGGACAGGAAAGACTCAGTTTACTAAATCGGTGATTACCCAGTTAATGCGGAATCAGCATTGTAATGTGAATAGTGAGCCTATTGGCATTCTGATTTTTGATTACAAATCTGACTATGTAGATGATGCTTTTATAGCGGCAACAGGTGCAAAGAAATTCAAATTGTTTAAGTTGCCATATAACCCATTAAGTTTGTATGGCGATACGCCAATGTTACCTGTGCATACTGCCGCTGGGTTTGCCGAGACGATGACACGCGCTTATGGTCTTGGTAAAAAGCAACAACTTAAATTAGAAAATCTGATTTTGGAATGCTACGAAGCGGCTGGAATTTACGCAGAAGATTCTTCAACGTGGGGACTTGTTGCACCCACGATTGAAGATGTTTGGCAACGTTTTTTGTCTGCTGAAAAAATTGATGAAGACTCTTTGTATGCAGCTTTATCAAAATTGGCTCGCTTTAAGATTTTTGAAACGATCCCTGAGAAAATGCTTAGCCTGTACGATTTAATGTCAGGTGTGACGGTTATAGAATTAGCAGGCTATCCAAGTGAAGTACAAAATCTAATTGTGGCTCTCACATTAGATTTGTTTTATTCGCAGATGCAGAAAAAAGGTAAGCCAAAAGTGCAGGGTGATTATCGGCAAATTACTAAGATGATCTTGGTAGATGAGGCGGATAATTTTATGTCTCAGGACTTTCCTAGCCTACGCAAAATTTTGAAAGAAGGGCGTGAATATGGTGTAGGTGTTGTTTTATCTACGCAGGATATTACACACTTTAAAACAGGTGATAATAATTATGCTTCTTATGTGTTAACGTGGGTTATTCACCGTGTGTCAGAGATTAAAAATGCTGATATTAAGGCTATTTTTAATAAAGATGATAAATCTGAACAAGAACAATTAATGGAAACTATTCGCAAACTTGATAAGCACTATAGCCTTTATATTGATGGTGATAAGCAAGTGAAAAAGATGCGAGATAGGGCATTTTGGGAGATTTTGCAAGTGGAGAAGTATAATGATTTCTTCTAGAGAGGACTTTCGCGAATCATTGAAAAGACGAGAGTCTCAAGCTCTGAGAGACGTTTATTTTTATAAAGAATTTTTTATCGTTATATGTTGTGGTGGAGCTGGATTTTGGCTTCCATACTTAGCAAATTGGGATACTTCACTCATTGAGCCAAAGTCAGTCTTTACATTTGGATTAGCGACATTGGCAGTTATATTTGACTCAAGATTTTTCACTAAGTCATCTGGTGATGAAACGCTTAGCGATTTGAATAAACTTATTGTAATTATAGGCATATTTGTATCAGTTTTAATTCTCTGGAAGTCAGTCTCTTCACGTAGTTATTTATTGGCCTTTTGTGGATTGTTCTGGGTGGTTCTTACTTGGTTTTATGATCGTATAAACCATTCTAAGTATAATATTGTAAATAGTAAAAACTCATTAGGAGGTGAGGTATGACACAGGAAATAAGATTGCCTGCTATAAAAGTAGAGCAACCTATAGGTGTGTTTTATGCTGTATGTATGGATGCAAAGTTTCTTAGTGATGTATCGTTCAGTACGAGAGCTGACTATAAGAGAAAAGATTTTTTAGATGGTATTCTTTCTTTAAATAGCGGAAATCAAAGAAAACTTGATGAGAAAAGAAGTGACGATATTGGAGGATTTATAGATAGCACAGAAGCAACGTTTCCTAATGCGATAATAATAGGTGCAAATATTGATAAAGATGGGAGCTTAATTGAGGATAATGCAAGTCGATGGAGGATAGAAGAAAAGAGTGATGGCTATGAGCTTGTTATTCCATCTAAAAATAAAGTTGTAACTATTATAGATGGTCAACACAGACTTTCTGGATTTTCTCATTCAGAAAGGAAAACAATGCCTCTTTTATGTTCTGTTTTTATTGACCTCCCAGCACCATACCATGCTTATATTTTTGCAACAATTAATATTAATCAGAAGAAAGTCGATAAAAGTCTTGCATATGAACTCTATGGCTTCAAGTTAGAGGATGAACCCAAAGCGAAATGGTCTCCTGAAAAACTTGCTGTATATATTGCAAGAAGAATGAATGCACATCACTCATTTCTTAAAGGAAAAATAAAACTTGGTGCATCGATTGATGGCGAAAAAGCAGAGGGGATTGTATCATTAGCGACTATAGTTGATGGTATTTTAAAATTAATAACAACTAATCCAAAGTCAGATCGTGATGAGCTACTGAACTATAAAAACACAAAAGGGAGGAATGGTTTAAGTAATGGCTCAAAAAACACACCTCTAAGACAGCTGTATTTAGATGGTCAGGATGCCAAAATAGAAAGTATTATTTTTCAATACTTTGAGGCTATCTATCAGGTCTTAGGAGATAAGCAAAAACCGAATAGTTATTTGTTTAAAAGTGTTGGATTTCAGTCTCTTTTTGAATTATTAAAAAGAAGTCTTTCTGATAATAATAGTACTTTTGATTATGAAAAAACTAAAAAGGCATTATCTGTTTTGGAGAAGGTAGATTTTTCTGACATTTTTTTTACGGCATCAGGTATAGGAGCCTCAAGAATAAAAAATGTTTGTTTTATTTTGCTTAATTACAAATCTTTAAATGAGCTTATTCAAAACAAAGATTATCAGGATTATCAAAAGTTTCTTAAAGATATGAATTAATACGGCCATCTCCATTATAGAAAGTTATTTCTATAGTTATTAAGTCTCAATGCAGGCTATAAAGAGCCTGCAAAGTCCTTTAAACTCCGATGATTACGTAGGGCAGCAATTCCATCTTCAACATGTGCTGCCCATGCCTTCATTTTATCCTTGCTACTCAGCTCAGGATAATAAAAATCAAGCATTAACTCAGTCACTGTTAGAGTATCACCAAGCCAAGTAAATTTGTCTAATACTAAACCACCATCTAATTTACGATCATTTTTTTGATAGCGAAAGTCAGTCTCAATAGAACGAAAAAACGCTAATCTAGCCGAAACATTAGGTGTAACACCTGTAGCATTTTTTAACTTTTTTAATTGGTCTTCGGTTTGAAGGGTCAATTGCATTCTGTTAGGTAACATTAACTAATCTCCAAACAACGTTGTTCCCAAAAATAACCAGTTGTCAACCAAGACGACTTAGCCGCACCATCAAAATTGATTTGATAAGAGTGTGAAATATGTGCCTGTAAATGTTCGGCAAAATACTGTTCATCCACTTCGGTATCAGTAGACAAAATAATAACTTGATGACTGGCATGAGGAAAATAATACTCAATAAGCTTATCACGATGCTTAGAGTCTAATCGACCTAATGGAGTATCAATAATCACAGGCAAATGACGACCTGATGTTTTTGCTAATGCCTCTAAGATTGCAATAGCATAAATCTGTTTTTCGCCAGCCGATAACGATTTGCGTTGAATAGCGAGACTATCTTCATTAACTAATTCAACATCAAAAGTTTGAGGGTTGATTCTTGCAGAAATTTGCAAATCTTCTTTGCGAGCAAGTTTTCGATAAGCCTGCGTAAAATTAGCAGCTAAGGTTTGTACACGAGACTCAGTAAGAGCTTCGGCATATTCATCTAGTAAACGAATGGTTTCTTGAGCGTGTTCAATCGCACTGCTTGAGCCATACTCCGCTTTGTGCTGATCGTGAAGTTTTTGAATTTGCCGCGCACAATTCAGTTCGTTTTGTTTTGCTTGTTTGGCCTTTAAAAGAAGCGCAATATATTTTTGCGTTTCAAGTTGTAGCTTTGCATCTAACTCACGTACTGCTTTAAATATATCAAGTAGTTGCTCATCATCAGGTGCGCGTTGAATGTTAGTAGAGGCATTCTCTAGTTCAATTTCTACTTCTGCTAATTTATTACGAGCCTGATTAAAAGTCTGCCATGACTTTGCGCTGTCGTTGTTAATAGCATGTGAAATTGCGCTTGTTTCTCTTTCAGAAAGATCAAAGATGATATTGGTTTTTGCCGTTTTTAAATGATCATGCAAATATTTTTTTAAGGACTCTTCGACTTCTGTTTCTATTTTTGCATAGTGACGACTAAGGTTTTTGCTTAATGTTTTGGCAAAAAGCTTTAGTTCTTTTGACACGGATTTTTCTTGTTTAATGATACTTTCAGCATCAAGTTGAGCTAGCAACTTAGAGAGAGCAGTCGGAGCAAGAGCATAGGAAAGTGTGCCTTCAAATTCTTGGCGAATTTCTTTTTCTAACTGCTCCTTCTCTTTAAGTAGCGTATTAACCTTTTGTTGTTCTTGTGCTTTGGTATAGGCAAATGCTCCACCTTGAGCAGATAGCTTTGCTTCTTGAGTGCGAATATCAGCTTTTAAGGTTTCGATGTTGATTTTAATGTGATCGGCCTCAAAACGGTATTGCTCTGCTTGGTGGCTAAACATTTCTTTTGATTGAGATAACTGTATCAATTGCTCTTGAAAGTTTTTGCCTAAACCTTTGGCATCTTGGCGTTTTAAATAAATAACTAAGTCATTACGAAGTTTAGAAACAAGGTCTAAGCCGAGTAATCGGCGTACGGCTGTTTGCAACACTTTACCTGATTCATCTTCTGCTAAAGCGGAGATTTTTTCACCATCAAAGAAAAATAAATCTGCAATGCCACTAGGAATAAGCTCATTCAAAAAACCTTGACATTGATCGTAGTTTAACTCGGTTAGAGCTTCTCCATCTTGTTGTAAAAAGAGTTGGTCTTTTTTATCACGTTCCCAACTGCGAATGACCGTAAATTCTGATTCTTTTCCATCTTTATTATAAGTGAATGTTAAAGACACTGAGGCTTCTTTGGGGCTTTGAGTATTGTTTATACCATTATGAATCAGTTCGTTAAGTTGATTAATATAATCTTGATTATTTACTAAATGTTCAAAGGCAAGGCGGCCATATAGTGCAAAACGAACCGCTGTTAGAATTGATGTTTTTCCAGCACCGTTAAGACCGCCAAATAATACAATGGGCTTAGATAATCCTTTTTCTTTACGAGGTGATAAATCGATTTCATGTGTGCCACGAAAAACACGAAAATTATGTAGCACCAATTTTTTAATGATCATAGTCCTGTATGCCCCAAGATTAAATTCGCTTCGGCTATGTTATCTATCTGTCTTTGGATAACATTAAGTTCGGACTCTATTAAGTCAATATCTGCTTGATGTAAATCAAGTTCATTTCTTTTTTGGAGCATGGCCTGTTTTTGCTCGATTTTTTCTAAAGAACCCCAATCTTGTTTAAGGATATTTTCAATACGATCAAATATCCCACTACGACGGCCTAAGCCCTCCAGTGAGGTTTCTAGCTCTATCAGCTTCATCACCATTTCGGCTTCAATAGTATAATCGCCAGCTATTTGACGTAATAATTCAGCATCAGATGAATCAAATCGTGATTGATCATTAACGATCCATTCTAAATCTTGCTGATATACTTCACGATAAATTTGGGGTAAGGAATCATTCCAATCGGGTTCGTTGGGGTCTTTAATCCATTCTTGCCTAATGGCATGTAACTCATCTTTAGTGATTAGAGTAATTTTATGGCCTTGTTGATTGAGTGTATATTCAATTTGTAATAACTCTTTAAGCCATGCCTGACGATATTTTAGCCAATAAGGGCCAGGGACGTGCTTTCGTTCTACACTAATGTCTTCACCTTCCTTAGCATATTGGTAGCTGACTTTGCCAATACGTCGTTTGTAGTTCCGATAGATTTCCTTTTGCTCTGGTAATGTTGTATTTGCTAATACATCTCTAAATTTTAATAAAGGAAGCATCCAGTCTTCGCCGCTTTGGATCAAACCTTCCATCGCTTTATCTTTGGTTACAACGGTACAAGTCCAACAACCAAAACGAGAGCTACCACAAGAAGAGGTACTGTCATCAATCACTAAAGGGCATTCGCCTTGATTGGATGAATCCATATATAGAATCCATAATGGGAGATTGCTACTTCCCCAAGGTGTTTCCCATTCTGGAATATCTGATGTATAACGGAAAGCTCCGCGTAGTAGCCGCCAAACGTCTTCTACATTCCATGTATCAATAGGGGTGTAGATAAAAGCATTAGCAAGTGTTGTATGGCGAGCCAATCGAGTACCATCAATTTTATGTTTAGCTATGACCTGCGCCCGAGAAATGCTTTCACTGCTACGAGAACCTAAAACTACGATAACCTCATCAAAAAGACTGACTTTATCTTTAATGAATTCACTGATGGGGCGAATTTTCATCCGTTCTGTACACCACCGAAAACTTTTTGTAGGTGCAGGGTATCCTTTACCCAATAAATTGACCCAAAAAGTCTCACCAACTTTGGGTATAACGGAATGACAAGTAATAGGAAGCTTATCTCGCTTAGCTGCTTTTTCTACTAACGCCATTGTGCGACTAATAAGATCAACAACGACAGGGGTTTCTACTAATGTATCGGAAGAAATAACAAAAACTTGTTTATTTCGTAATTCTGGTGGCAATCCTAAAAGGGCTAAATAGACTAATGTCATCACAGCAGAAGAGTCTTTACCCCCACTATAACCAATAACCCACGGCCTTTTATCTGAACAATAGATACGTTGAACTTCAGAGATGTATTCTGCTAAAGGACGGCCAGCAAAACTCTCCTGATTAATATAGTCTTCATAATCGGATAAATCATAAGCCTGTAATAAATCACTCATTATTTAATAACCTGTTGTTCAATGAGGGTGTCTTCTGGACTAAGGGGAATGTTAAGTGCTTGCTTAAGCGCATTACAGGTTAAGTGAATGGCGACAGTTGTTTTACTTAACTTACCGTGAGGCATCGTTCTACGCATCCATTCAGGATTTGTTTTACGCCAATTAATAGTCTTAAGTTTAACTAAATCATCTCGCCAGTGATCAGGGCGTTCACAAAGTAATGTTCTGCCTAATAAACCAATAGCATGAAGCCCTACGCCATGAGCATGTAAATATTCTTGGCGGAGTTGCATAGTAGAAACTTCTTTTTTTATGGCCATTTGCCAATCGGGCATATTAAGATAAACAAGCTGCCAAAACTCTGTTGCAAGAGCCATTTCTTCTGCGGTGTAAGTATCTTTTGAGCTTTTGCCAAGTAATGCTCTTGTTGCTTGCTTAATACTACTTAAGGTAAATAGTTTATTGGACAACGTTGAAATGTTTGATTTTTCCATTTCAGTAAAACCCATAAATGGTTCTACATGATTAATTAAATGCCGAGCTAATTCAGAATTATGGTCTCTATGGTCATACAGTGTTGCTAAAGAAGGACTGGGTTTGACAGCATATTTATTAAGGTCAGCAAACATTTGTTGGCTGCGTTTTAAACCTTCATCAACAAAAAATAAGATAGGGATGTTGTCTTGACCAAGCTCAGGACGTTCAGCGAGAGCTTCCTCAATCGCTTTACGTCGGTGTTGGCCGTCATTAATAAGAATTTGTGCATCTAGCGGAATGCGTAGCATTCCTAAGTTATTAGATTTGGTATGTTCGTCAAATTTAACATCTACATTAATAGAGGCGGTTAAAGCTGAGAAAACATAGTCTTTGGGATTATCTAAGATATAACGCACCATCTCAGGAATACGTGATTTATTCAAAGTGCGTTGCGCCCGTAATTCAGGTGGCACTTCATTTTCATCAAAGCTGAAAATTTTAGGAATGATTCGTAGTGGACAAGTGGCAATATAAAAAGGCCGACCAGCTTGCACACCACGGACAGCAGGAAATGAATAACAGTAGTCTGAGTCAAGGTTGTTCATTT
Source organism: Agitococcus lubricus (assembly GCF_003051055.1). Taxonomy (GTDB): domain Bacteria; phylum Pseudomonadota; class Gammaproteobacteria; order Pseudomonadales; family Moraxellaceae; genus Agitococcus; species Agitococcus lubricus. The sequence goes on from NZ_QAON01000011.1 coordinate 114,344, forward strand.
TATTTTCCCTATAGAGCAAAGAGAATATCCTAGTGCAGTTTAAGATAACGTATATACTGTATATTATACCAAAAAATAACGTAATGTGATCGTGTTACGTTATTAAAAATAACGTAATTTAAATTTAAGCATGATTTTTCGTGTAAGTAATGGCTATAAATTTTAGAAATAATTTTGACTTTAGATAGTGGAATACAACGTGATACAAGGCAAAAAGGTTTTAAATCACTATTACTGGCATGAAAGCTTGTTATGTCAACAGCCGAGTCATGTACAAGCACATGTAGCAGAAGCGATTAAGTTGGCCCATTTAGAAGGAATGCAAACCTATAACGTCATTAAATATGCTGAGGATGGTCAGAAAATTTCTTTGTTAGACTACTCACAGTTTTTTGATAATCCTTTTCCCTCATTGTGGTCTAGTTACACGGTTGACTTGATTGCAAAAACAGTCAATTGCCGCTCTTACGATGAGTCGCGTAATCCACCTATATTGCATAGAAAAGAATTACTTCTGCCAGTTGATCATCCTAAAATCAGTGAGTATCAATCCTTAACTCAAGCTGCTGAGTTATTGGGCTTGTTTGATCAACCAAAGATTATTGGTTTCAAAGAAACGTGGTCTCAATTAATCGCTCAAAAAGGCTATCAACTGGTTGATCATACGCTAATTCCTTTAGGTAATGATGAGCAAGATAATAGTCCTGAAAATGCTGATGACAAAATTGATGTTGAGAATATTATTGTACAACGGCATAGAACGGCATTAACACGTTATAACTTATCAGCACCTATGCAACTATTAGAACGCTTTGGCTTTTTTAATCAAGAAAAAACAGTGTTTGATTATGGCTGTGGTAAAGGAGATGATGTTCGAAATCTACAAGCTAATTCTATAGCGGCTAATGGTTGGGATCCTTATTTTGCGCCTAATTGCCCCAAGATTGAATCTGACATTGTTAACTTAGGTTTTGTCATTAATGTGATTGAAAATATTAATGAGCGAAGACAAGCTCTGTTGGGCGCATACAATCTTTGTAAGGAGTTGTTGGTTGTCTCAGCAATGATTTACAACCAAAACTCATTTAAAGGAAAGCAATTTGAAGATGGTGTTTTAACCTCGCGTCATACCTTTCAAAAATATTTCACTCAAGCAGAATTAAAAGAATTCATTGACCATACCTTAAGTGCAGATGCAATTGCGGTAGGTGTGGGGATATTTTTTGTTTTTAAAGATGCTTATGCCGAGCAAAAGTTTCAATCGGGCAGACAACGTAGCCGTTCTAAATTAATACGTCTAGTTGAGCGTCAGAAAGCCATTAAACCACCCTCAAAACGCGAAGAACGTTACCAAGAGCGTTTAACGGCCATTCAAAATCTTCGATTGGTTTGGCTGACACTAGGCCGTCAACCATACAAAGATGAAGTTCAAGATGTTGATATGCTTGAGCAAACCTTTGGTAGCTTCCCTAAAGCTATTCGTTTCATGCTGGAAGAAACAGACAAAGACTTATTGTTACAGGCGCAAAATAACCGTTTGGATGATTTGTTGGTTTATTTCGCCTTGTACAGTTTTAGCCGAAAAAAACCTTACCGTCATTTAGAACTGGGTTTGCAGCGTGACATTAAAGTATTTTTTGGTGATTATGAGCAAGCAATTACTCAAGGCAAAAAGCTTTTATTTGCTTTGGCTGACACCGCCGCAATAGAAAAAGCCTGTAAACAAGCCAGTGAAAAAGGGGTAGGGTTTTACGATAATGAAAAAGCTTTGCATGTGATTTCTGACAATGTAGAGCTGCTGCCGCCTATGCTGAGAGTTTACATTGGCTGTGGTGCCATGTTGTATGGTGATATATCCCGTGCCGATATGATTAAGGTTCATGTACATAGCGGCAAGTTAAGCATTATGCGCTACGACGATTTTTCAGCCCGTTTGCCTAAGCTCATGGAGAGAGTCAAAATTAAGCTAAGGGTGCAAGATTTTGACTATTTTGAGTATGGCGAAGAATATGAACCAACATATTTGTACTTTAAGTCTAAATACTTGAATGAGGATCATGTTGAATATGCCGACCAACTTGAGTTTGATGAAAAACTAGAGTCTTTATCTCTATTCGATTTTAGTGGATATGGGCCAAAGCCCAGCGTATTCCATCAAGTTTTAGCTGATGCTCGCTGGCAGGTTATTGACCATCAATTGATACGTAGTCAATTAGTCCCTAGCCCTGACGATGATTGTGGAGGCAATTTCACTTATAGGGATTTAATTGAATGTGGTGAAACATGGCAAAAAATAAAAATCAGCAATAATCCCCTACAAGCTGATAGTTATACCGCGTTGTATGAATTAGCCAAAAATATATTAGACCCCGTAATTGATTATTATGGCATGATTAAGTTGACCTATGGTTTTGCTTCTCCTGCCTTAACTAAGCATATTAAAAGTCGTATCGCCCCAAAGCTAGACCAACACGCGGCACACGAAAAAAATAAAAAAGATGAGTATGTTTGCGAACGTCTGGGAGCCGCCGTAGATTTTGTGATTGAAGATGAAAATATGCTAGAGGTTGTTGAATGGATTAAGGATAATTTGATTTTTGATAGGCTTTATTTTTATGGTGATAATAGACCTATTCATATTAGCTATAATTATCTCTATGAAAATAAAAAAGAAATTATTGAAATGCGTTTGACAGAAACTGGAAGATTAGTGCCTAAAAAGTGGGTGGATACAAAAAATAAAAGTTAGATATTCTGATAGATACTAAGCCAAACAGTCATAATAGTAACTATTCGTCTTGTCTGACCTTTGACTATCCTCATTTTTACGACTATGAGTTATTGTGTAAAAGCGTAAACTATTAGAAAAGAGACAGCGATGAACACGCCACAATCAACACCTATCCCTCAACAAGCCTTCGATTGGTATGATGAATATGCACATGGCTTAATTGATAGACGTACCTTTATGAGAAACCTCGGTGGGTTAGCGGCTCTCGGTTTTTCGATGAGTGTGTTAACGGCTGCTTTATTACCTAATTATGCCTTTGCAGAACAAGTCTCGTTTAATGATGATGCCATAAAAGCAACCTACACAGAGTTTGACTCACCCGATGGACATGGCAAAGGCCGAGGTTATCTTGTTGTCCCTAAAGACTTAAACGCCAAACGTCCTGTGGTATTAGTCATCCATGAAAATCGTGGCTTAAACCCTTATATTGAAGATGTAGCAAGACGACTGGCAAAAGTGGGTTTTATCGCCTTTGCCCCTGATGCCTTATTTCCTTTAGGGGGCTATCCGGGAAACGATGATGAAGGACGTGCCATGCAAAAATCGATGGATGAAGCCAAAATTCGCCATGATTTTGTCGCTGCCGCACGCTTTTTAAAATCGCATCCTCACAGCAATGGTAAGTTAGGGGCAGTTGGCTTTTGTTTTGGCGGATATATCGTCAATTATTTAGCCGCCGTTGATGCAGAGCTTTTGAGTGCGGCTGTACCTTTTTATGGAACGCCTACCAGTGCAGACTTACGAAAAAATATTAAAGCACCGCTGTTGATTCACCTCGCCGAACAGGATAAACGCGTTAACGATTCATGGCCTGAATATGAGCAAGACCTAAAAGCCAATAAAGTGGAATATACCATGCACATGTATAAAGATGCTCAACATGGTTTTCATAATGATTCGACCGCCCGATACGACAAAGAAAATGCCGAACTTGCATGGCAACGCACGCTTGCTTTTTTAAATAAAAAATTAAGTTGATTGCCAAGGACAGTTTAAAATTGACCTTTGTAGCGTATAGCGTGTGCAATACCTAGCATCAATTGTATTGATGTTATCAAAAAAGAGTGCATGATTTTCGCTGGTACACTAGCATTTTAAGGCGCAGACAGTTTTTTAACTTGAATTTTTTTGCCATCAGTACACAATCTGTCTGTAAAGCAAAATGCTTTACATGAAATACATGTGGGAGTTTCAAGATGGCAAATATTAATATTCGAGTTGATGATGCGCTGAAAGAGCGTGCCTATTCGGTCTTAGCACAATTAGGTATATCACCCTCAGATGCGATGCGTCAATTTTTAGCCTATATTGCAGATAATGGTAAGCTGCCTATTAAAGCAATCATGGTGTCGGATGAAGATGCCGAACTTATTGCTATTGTACAAGAGCGGTTAAAAAATCCTCAGCCTCTACGGGTTAATCTAGATGACCTATGAGCTAGCGTTTGACCAACGTGCACTTAAGGAATTTAAAAAATTAGGTGCAACCATCAGGCAACAATTCAAAAATAAATTAGTACAAGTTTTGGAAAATCCGCATATACCAGCTAATAAACTTTCGGGTATGGCTAACTGTTATAAAATCAAATTGAGGTCAGCAGGTTATAGACTGGTTTATCAAGTGCAAGATGAGCAGGTAGTTGTGTTTGTTGTTGCGGTAGGTAAACGTGAAGCTAATGAAGCTTATAACACTGCAAATCAACGACTTGGCGATTTAGAGCCGCCAAAAAAATAAATCAAATAAAGCAAAAAAGCAGCCTGCCCATACAAGGGCAGACTGCTTTACTTATGCCGCGCTTTAATACTCCTCTGGCAATAACACCGTAGTCACCGACCTATCAGCCTCAGTAATAATCCATACTTTGCCTGTTTTCAAAGGATAAACCGACATAATACGGTAGCCACGTTCAATCGCTTGTTGATTGCTTAAGGCATCTTCGGCAGGAACATTGCCCCAATCACCTGATTGATGACGAGCCAATAAACTAAAGCACGATGTATTATGTTGGGCTAAAAGTTCAAGGGCATGGGGTGTGGCAACGGTTTGACCGAGTGAAAATAAAGGATTAACGCACAGTAACATGATAATTCTCCGCGTAAGTTAGGGTTAATTAGGGGAAATGGTTTGCGCTTGTAAACGCTGACCGAGTTTTTGCTTTAAAACACCATTGGCGGTTTTAGAGTTGATGTTGCTGGTGTTATTTGAAAGGTTTGGGTTGTTGGCATTAGTATTGGTGGTTGAAGTCGATTGACCTTGTGCCGAGTTATCATCATCAGGATTTGGATAAAATTCTTCTAACAACTCAGGAATTTCTTCTTCGCTAAATTCAAATTGCGCGTTGTTAAATCCTGCTTGTGCGGCTTGGTCTAAGGCTTGTTGCTGAAAGCCCATTTCTTGTCGTTGTTGATTCAGGGTTTTTGCCTGTTGCAAGGCTTCGGCTAAGGTGTGGTTATCTCGTAGGGTTAAATCCACGTAATAAATTGCTGTGCGATGGCTTTGAGTCGTGCTTTTACCTCGGAGTTTTAATTGCAGGGGTAAACAGGCTAATAAATCTCCTGAGATGGCTTGGTAATAACTCAAACGTGCCGCTAACGTGCGAATGCTGTTAAAACCTGTGGTTCTAAAGATAAACGTGCCAATATCTTCTTCGTCATTGACAATAACGTGTAAACGACCATACGGTTTACAGTGACCTGTTCGGGCTAAGTCGCATGCTTCGGGACTAGGGCAGGGTAATTGTTGAATGCCTTGTGGTGTATATCGCCGACACGTCTCCCCATTACCTACACATAATGGTCTGCCTGTTTGTCTATCGAATAAACTGTATTCCGCTCGTAGGTTTAATTTAGGCGAATTAAATAATAGGCGAACAGGAATGGTGCGTAATTTACCGTTGTTGGTGGTTTGTGTTTGGCGGAGTTGTTCATCTAAGGGATGAAGTAACCAGCCGTCTTTATGCTGTACTTGGGTGGTTAAGGTAAATTGGTCATCCTTTTCGGGTAAACGTTTACCGTTCTTTTCGACAATTTTACCAATGCTAATCCGACCGATAATCGGTGGGGTGATGGCTAAACCTTTAATCATGATGTTCTCCAAAAAATAAAAAAGCCCTTGTCGTGATACAAGGGCTTTATGCCGTGTGAGGGTGAAATCGATTTGAGTTAATAGAACTTAATCCTTAGTCAGTATTTAATCACTGGCTTTGGCATTTGCGACAGGCCGTTCAGAGACTAAAAAGCGTCTGCTACCGACTTTGCTGCGCTGATACTGTTGACAGAGTTGTGGATGGTCTTTAGCGAGGGCAGTGGTATCTAGGTAAACTGAGTCTTTGGCCTTTTTCCATGACAAAGAGCCTTGAGCAAATTGGGCATAACTGGCTTCACCGAGATTCTGTTGTAGCAGTTGTTTATAAAATTCCTCTTGTTGTTGGTAAAAGCTGAGTTGCTTGCGTGTGTTGATGAGGGAGTCAAACAAGCTAGAAACATGGGTATTGTCGCTAAAATCAACCGTCTGACCGTAGTCTTGTGGGAACAAACAGCGTAGGGCAACGCCTGACGATTCAGAGCCATCGGCACAAGGCGTGGTATTACTTTGCACGTACTGCCAAAACAACCGCTCTAATTCAATCAATTTGGCAATTAACTCTTCATCGCGTTCAATGCGATAAATCTTTAATTGCTGACCACAAATCAACACACAAACATCGGCGGCTTGTAAGCCAGTTACCGCTAATTGATGTTGTACCTGACATTGCACATATTCAGGTACACCGTCTTTCCACAGTTTTGCCCCATATTCACCAGCGGTTTTACATTCCAGTAGTTGCACCTCATCACTGCCAATCACCCGATAATCAATATTGGCTAACATCCATGATTTATCACTATCGGCATGTTGCAGAATCGCATTGACCTTACGCACTTTACGACCTGTGACTTTGGTGTAATGTTGGGCGACAATCGGTTCTAAAACCTGACCCCAATACATTTTTGACTCTATATCGGGTGTTGCCGAAGAATGTTGAGAAGGGCTGTGATTAATATCAGACTCATCACAGGACTCTTCGGTAAAACGACCTGTTTTAATCATCCATAATTCCAACTGGGATTGATAGGGATTTAAACCCACAGCCGCCGCTGCATCACTACCGCCAATACCTTGTTTACGCACAGCTAACCATTCGCTACGACTTAAGCCTTTGGTGTTGATTAAACGAATCGCGTTGGCAGTGTGGGTGTGGGTTTTAGTGGATTGCTCACGAAGTACGGTTAAAGACAGGGAGTTGTCTGAATTAACAGGCGTAGCTGTACCAATGGCCAGCGGTTGATGTGATACAACCGCCAATGAAGTTGATGGCGATTGTTCAGTATGTTGATATTCCATAAAAACCTCGACATAAAAAAAGCACAGCCTGCATGACAGACTATGCTTGAGTGAATGAAAATAATTGTGTTGAATGAGGGATGATAAGAAGCTGATTGTTGATGGCGTAAAAAGAATATTTCAGCCAATCACCGCGAAAGTATTAAGCCAAAGCGATTGGCACACGTTGCCTACCTTCTGAAAAAATCGTTGCATTAGGATTAGTCGAACTCAGTAATGACCACCACCACGGCAACGCATGAGGGTTACTCAGCGGTAAATGTTGGTCACCATAACCGTGATTGTCGCTGAGATGAATTTCTAAACAGTGGGGACTGCTGAGTAGTTCATGTACCAAACTCCATTCCACATGATTCGTCTGTACTGCCAAAATATTCAAATGCGACAAATCTAAGGCGTAATTCACCCCCGATTCGAGTAGTTGTTGATATTCTTGCCATGTACTGATTAACCAATGATGTTTACCGTTTGGTGTCGGGTAATGACCTTCAACACCGACTGGTATGCCAAATAAATCCTCAATTTCTTGAGTAAACTGTAAAACATCTGCCACTGAACAAGTACCGCGTTTACCTGCATGAGCGGTATAAACAGGTGCATCCAACACGTGTGATAAATGCGCCATCTGTTTAAACCAATCTTTTTCATGTGGCCAATCGGCTATATCAACGATTTTGTGCTGTCTTTCGATATGGACATTGGCATGACAGCGAAACTCAATGTGAGATAATTCGGCTTTTAATTGCAACGCCAATTCAGGGGTAAATTGCCCCAAATTCTGTGGACAAATTTGTAAGCGTTTCGTCGATAGATAACCGAGTAAAGGCTCTCGTGGTGTAACGTCTAAAGCCAATTGAATCGCTTGTTGATGAGTTAAACGACCATAAGCCCCAAGCGAAATATGAATCTCTTGTGTGGATGGAACACACCCCGAATCAGCCTTATAAATCGTATTCATAATTGCTGCACTCCGTATAATACTCGGTATGCTCTAAACGAAAGGTTCCCTCAGAGACGTTAATGGTCATCGTCCCTGAACCGCCATCATTGTTTTCCCAACCCCCATGATGAGCATCAACCCACGTTAGTACAAAATCACGTAATGCCGAATCAATTGAAGATTGTTGCTCCTGTAAAAAGTAACGGTATTCACCGTCTTGATATTCACCTGCTAAACAGTTATACGTGAGTTGCTGTGTTTTTAACGTGTTTGCAATATTGGCTTGTGCTAATGATTCAGGAAAAATCTCTAATTCACAGACATCACCTGAATCGCCGCCGCCTTCATAACGCACCACTAATTGCGTAATGGCTAAGGCAGCAAGAGCAGTTAATAGCGGTTGACGATTAGCACGCACCGCCTCGAAAGATTTAGGACTGTAACCCATCATGATAAAACTCCAACTTAATAACGATAATTAAGAAAAAAGGGCATAAAAAAAGCCCTGTGCTAAACAGCAACAGGGCGGATGAAATCAAGGCATAACAACGGATAACTTTAAAAAAGTATCACTGGGAAAAGGCAAGTAAACTCACTAAATCAGCGTATTATTGACCGCTGGTTGTGTCGCATCGTGATAGGGAGAATGACGGGCATATTCCATAAAAAATTGGGTATGAATTAATTCACAACGCTGTTCATCGGCATCTAAAATCACTTTGCCCTCAGCCCCTTCTTCGGTATCCCAATCAGGGTATTTGATGCCTAAACAGCTTAAGGCAAAATCACACAAGGCTACACGCATCGACACCTGTTGGACTTCACCTGCACTGTAATACTGACCTTGTGTATTACGTGCTAGGATTAAGAATTGGTAGGGCAGTTGGCATTTGTCAACGTGTGTTAACTGAGTCTCAGGAAAGACCTTTAAGGCCGTGACATCACCTGAATCAGCATAGCTTTCGTATTCGATAGTAATTTCACTAATACCTAATGACGGCATGGTGTGTAATAACAAATCACGATTAGCTTGAATAATCGTAATAGCTTCGGGATTATGATACTCGGGCATGGTTGTTCTCCATGAAAAATTTGAATAAAAAACTAATAGAGCAATCGGCAACAGCTATAGACAATAGCGATAGTCATTTGATGGGATTGAATAATCGGTGTGAACCAATAAGAATTGATCGTTTAAGCTATTGATGGTCATGACACCTTCACCACCCTGATTGTTTTCCCAACCAGCATGATGAAGATCAACCCACATGATCGTAAACACACGTAATGCCTCCTCTAATGACAAGGGTTTATCGACTAAAAAGTAATGATAAGCACCATAACGGTATGTGCCACGAACAAAGCTAAACGCCAAAAGTTGATCTTGTAGTGCGGAAGGGGATTGGTCATCATGAGAAGGAATAACAATCTCCGTAATATCGCCTTCATCACTACTACCACGATAACGGATGATAACTTCATTTATTTCAACTGCTTGTAATGCGTTTAGCACACGTTGCCGATTGGTGGATAAAGCCGTCATCGCTTGTGAATTGTGAAAGAGCATGATGCCTCCAATAATCAAACGGCATAAAAAAAGCACGATGACCACCACAGTCACCGTGCTTTAAGAAACATAAAATAAGGCAGTAGAATTAAATAAAACTGAATAAGCTAAGCCGATACCAAGCGTAACGCCTCATCTAAAGCACGTTGTTTAATAGTTGCTCCTTGGCCAAACCATGCCGAATCTAAACGATGGTCAATACTGCGTGCCTTACGCTGATGGTCAACAAATTCCGTGACAGAATTTAATAAACCAAAGGCAGTCCCTTTAGCAGATGACAAATCTGACCCTAAACCTTGACCCTCAAACAAAGTCTTTGCTTTGGCCATGGTGCGTTCAAAAGATTGCATACTCGCTTGACCTTTCATTGCGGCATCACCAAACACTTTGGCATAAAACTTATCCACCTCCGTACTTTTGACTTTACGTTCACTTAAGGTCTTTAGGCGATACATAAAGTCATCCCAAGCAGCGACAGAAACACCGAGTTGCTTTTTCACCGCTTGCGCATCAAAGGTGGTATTGTGCGGAACTTTCACGGCCTGACCTTGACCATTTAAAGCCACGGCCAACGTGTTATTACACACCACCCGAATACTGGTAAATTGCGCGGTTGTGGCTAATGTGCCATCACAAGCGGTAGCCAACAGCAAATAACCATTAGTCACATCGTTACCGCGTAAGCTCATGGATTGACCTGTTTTCGCTAATGCCCAAATCTTACGACCGCCTTTTAACACCCCTGCCGTTTCTAATTCAAAGCCGGAGACTTCGGTTAAATCGCGATAAAACTCTAAAATCTCACGCGGTTGAACCACCTGATAACGTTGACTGACGACTGACAGGGGAGCATTTGTATCTGAACGATACAACACCTTATTATCGGCAAAGGTACGGATAGAGGAGGTTTGCTCATCACCTGTCATAAAACGGACAGGGGCTTCTAGAATTGACCAATCCATACCAGCTTGTTTAGCCCAGATTTCCAAGGGCTGCTGCTCTTCTAAATGATTACCTAAACCGTGCCATGGGGTTGTACCGACATAAGCCATCGATTCGACTAAATGTGACATGATAAATTCTCCGAAAATGAAAGATAAAAAACCATCATCAATAAAGTATAGTTAAAAGCAAATGAGACGCATTAACA
>NZ_QAON01000012.1 GCF_003051055.1 Agitococcus lubricus
CCCCCAAGAAAGCCACCTAATAACGCTCCTGCAAAACCACCGACCACCGAACCGACAGGGCCAACCACTGCACCAATAGATGCTCCAACTCTTGCTCCGTTAAATGAAGCAGATGCGCCACTAGCTGCTCCTGCAACCGTACCAACAGCACTGCCAGTCTTTTTAGCCTTATTTAAAGTATCGACCTGATACGACAAACAATATGGACAACGCATAGTCATGATGATGAATCCTATAAAAGCATAAAGCCCCATACCACCGACGTGATATGAGGCTGTATAAGGTTTGGAAGAAATGAGTGTGATGTACTCAGGTGAGTAATATATATTTGAATTTTTTTGGGATAAGGGTTAAGACTTTGTTATACAGTTAACTCACAATAATCAGACCAAGCCTGCATTAACTTAGAACGTTTGACTAATAAATCACCGCGTTGATAAGCGGCTTCTGCTTTGTCTTTAAGCTGATGAGCTAAAGCATGTTCAATAACTTCTCTAGGAAAGGAGGTTGTTTCAGCTGCCCAATCTTTAAAAGTTGATCTAAATCCATGAACGGTAATGTCTTTATGTTCCATCCGACGCAGCACGGCCAGCAAAGTAACATCTGATAATTTATCACCTTTGACGGAAGGAAAAATATAATTTGAGTTTTCAAATTTTGGAATTGAATTTAAAAGATCACAAACTTGGCTAGATAGCGGAACACGATGTTCTTTACCAGCTTTCATTCTATTTGCAGGGATAGTCCAGATTTTAGATTCTAAATCTATTTCAGACCATTCAGCACCTCTTACTTCACCAGAGCGCGCTGCTGTTAGAATAGTGAAGTGTAATGCTAAAGATGAAATACCTTTGCGTTGACGTAATGCAGCCATAAATTTTGCCATATCACGATAAGGTAAGGCAGGGTGATGTTCTGTATTTTGTACTTTGTCAGGTGAGGGAAGTATTACATCTAAATGACCTTTCCAGCGTGCTGGATTGTTACCTTGTCTATAACCTCTAACAGTTGCCCAATCAAGTATTGCTTCTATACGTCCCCTTAGACGACTTGCCGTTTCATTTTTAGTGTTCCAGATTGGCTCTAAAACTCGTAATACTAAAGATAAATCAATATCAGAAACAGATAAATTACCAAAAACAGGCATGGCATATTTTTCAATAGTGTTTGTCCATTGGCTAGCATGCTTTGCATTTTTCCAGCCTGACCGTTGTGTTTCTATGTATTGCATAGCACAGTCTGTAAATGTAATAGATTTAGCAGCAAGTAACATATTTCGACGTACTTGTTCTTCCTTTTGCTCAATTGGATCAATTCCTTGCGCGATGATTTTACGATACTCATGCGCTTTCGCTCGTGCCTCTGCTAATGTACAGACATCAACGGAGCCTAGACCCATTGAGCGAGCTTTGCCATTAAGCATAAATCTAAATATCCAACTCTTACCACCGTTCTTGATTTGCAACCATAATCCCCCTCCGTCACCATACATTCCTACTTGGTTTAATTTAGCCACTGTTGTTGCTGTTAGTTTATTAAGTGCCATTTCTTCTACCTACAAAGTTTCTACCTACAAATATACCCACAAATTATTCGTAGATTTAAATAAATTGTAACAGACGTTAATGGATTTTTTATGTTTATAATATATTGTTTTTTATAAGATAATTTTTTATTTTGGATGTTTTTGGATGGATTTTAAGCGGACTCTCTCTCCGCCAGATAAATAAAAAGCCCATGAAAAATCATGGGTTTTTTTATGCCTGATATTTTTATCTATAAGCCTTCGAATAAAAATGGATTAAAGGTGTATGGCTTAGTCCTCATGCCGATTCTACTCTAAAACGCATGGCATGCTTTGCCCTTATAGAATTTACGGTTATACTTCTGTCCGCTTGAAATGATGTGCAATTAATGAGATTCATTTCGTAAGTAAGTTCGTACAAATTAGGTTTGTATCAACTTACGTAAGATTTTTGACAACTTATTTAAAGTCTTATTTCGACTACATGTGTTGATATTGTAGTCACCTAATGTCCTATGCTTTGTGAGGCGTTCTGTGAAAAAACTAACTCTGCTTGCTGCAATTATTGGTTTAGGCTTGTCGGCTAATTTGTCTGCCAAAGAAGACCAATCCTCTATCATTGAGCGTATTAAGCCCTATGGAAGCGTGTGTGTACAAGGTAAAGAATGTGCAGTCAAAGTGCCTGTGGCAGCAGGTGCGCCAGCACCTGGTGCAGCTCCCCGTTCTGGTGAGCAAATTTATACAGCAGTTTGTGCAGGCTGTCATGGTGCAGGCGTGATGGGTGCGCCTAAATACGGTACCGCAGACTGGGCACCGCGTAAAGCAAAAGGTAAGGCTACTTTATATGAGCATGCGATAAAAGGTTTTAATTCAATGCCTGCTAAAGGGGGTTGTGCCGCTTGTTCAGACGAAGAGATTAAAAACGGTGTTGACTATATGGTTCAATAAACATCGTATATGAATCGAATATGGGAGAAGCTCGCTTCTCCCAACCTTAGTTCATGCTGCCTTTTGTGGCTGTGGGTCGTTATATAATGGTTCACTTAAACTGACCCAATCAATCTCACCGTCACTGACTAAATTTTCATATTCTAAAATACCGAGTGCTTCAAACTTAGGTCTGACGGTCTCAGTCAACAAACCAATACGCCCTAAATTAGGAATGATGCGGGTAAACAAAAACTTATTAAAGTATTGCATCACACTAGAGTCTAGCATGTGCCGACGACCTGCCTCTACATCCCAACCAAATTCTGCAAATACTTCGCTGGCAATTAGACGCTCACGCATGACTACACAGGCTTCATAAGCAAATTGAGCACGTTCTTCAATTTCTTCTTGAGAAAGATGTTTAACAATATACTCTAAGTAGTTGACTCCAAAGGTCACATGCCGTGCCTCATCACGCGTCACTAGATAAATAATTTCTTTGAGTAACGGGTCAAGACAGGTCATACGCATGGTATTAAATGCGGCTAATGCTAATCCCTCAATGACAATTTGCATGCCGATAAATTTTAAGTCCCAGCGGGAGTCTGCTAAAATTTTGTCGAGTAACAGTTTAAGATGCGGTGTGATGCTATACATCATCTGTAGTTTTTCTTGTAAATAACGGTTAAACGTCTCTACATGTCGTGCTTCATCAAAGGTTTGTGAAGATGCATAGAGTTTGGCATCAAAGGTTGGTGCACAGGAAACGAGTTGTGAGGCAACTAATAACGCCCCTTGTTCTCCATGCAAAAACTGCGATAAGGTCCATGCTTGATAGTGCCACGCAAAACGTAGTTTTTCGGCGTCAGACATGGCTTCAAATGGGGCATAACCGGCAAAAGGATTAAAAGAGGGGTCGGAAGGGTATTGTTCTTGAGAATAGTTTTGTGACCAATCAAGGTCAAACTCCTGATTCCAGTTTAACTCTTTACCGAGTCGATAAAGTTTGCGAATACGACCATCTACCGAGCTGTAATCCCAGTTATAGCTGCCTGTAATAGGGCTATGAAAAATTTCTACAATATCTTGGATGTTATCTTCATTGAGTTTGCTGGCAATGTCATCGGCATCTGGAAAATAACGAATGCTGTCTGGCGTTTTGGCGGTGACGATAATGGACATAAAAATTCGCTCCTCAACGTAAAGTGCTTAGCACACCAAATAGAATATATTGTGTTCTTAAGCGTTATTATTATTTGGTACTATAGTGCCATATTGAATGGTATAGACTATGTTTAGACAAAGTGCAAATTTATTTTGTGTTAAACTGAAAAAAACATGATATGAGTGAGCGACAGATGCAACGACAACAATTGATTAGCCAACGCTTAACGCAGGCTTTTGCCATTAGTCATTTAGACGTGATTAATGAATCCCATAATCATCGCAGTGCCCCCAATGCAGAGACTCATTTTAAGTGTGTGATTGTCAGTACAGATTTTGTTGGCAAACGCGCAGTACAAAGGCATCAGGCGGTTTATGCCTTATTACAAGATGAGATGGCTAAAGGCTTGCATGCGCTTGCCTTACATACCTATACCCCCGAAGAATGGGCAGCTATTGAGCAAGCACCTGCAAGCCCAGCGTGCCAGCATAAAAAGGGAGGTTAGACATGAATACTTACATGTTAGTAAAACATTTGCATTTGCTGGCGGTTGTCTTGAGTGGTTTATTTTTTATGGTACGTAGTGTGTGGGCATTACAACAATCCCCTCAGTTACAAGCCAAATGGGTGCGTATTAGCCCACATATCATTGATACGGTACTGTTATTTTCAGCGATGACGCTCTTAGTGTTGTCTAATCAATTTCCAGTGTGGGTACATGTAAAACTGACACTCTTGGTTGTTTATATTGGTTTGGGACTAGTTGCGCTGAAAAAAGCGAAAACACAAGGCCAGCGTTTAGTCTTTATCGTACTAGCAATGGCGGTATATGGGTTTATTATCAGTGTTGCAGTGACTAAATCCCCCTTAGGTCTGTTGAGCTAGGCTTGTAAACTCCTCCTGTGACACAGGAGGAGTCTTAATAATTACCAATGTTGTCCTTGTAAGACATTGGCTAAGACAATCGCGGCGGCTGACGGTTTTTCTTCACGTACCCCTCGTGCTGCCGCAGAGGAAGGGAAGAGCTTAAAGCCTAAACTCAAAATGGCATCGTTAATCTTTGGCCAAATGGCATAAGATAGCTCTGCGGTTTGCCCAAGTGGTGTTTTAATCCGTTTAGGTTTGCTGACGATGGCCTTAATAATTAAATTAGCGGCTTGGTCTGGCGTGTAAGTCGGTACATAGTCATACATTTTGGTCGGTGCAATCATTGGCGTGCGTACCAAGGGCATATAAATAGCGGTTGTTTCGATATTGTATTGACGCACTTCTGCCGACAAACAACGGGTAAATGCATCTAAAGCGGCTTTACTGGCTACATAGGCCGAGAAACGTGGTGCATTGGCCAAACAACCAATTGATGAAATATTGATAATTTGCCCTTTGCGTGCGGCTTGCATAGAGGGCAATAACCGCATAATTAAACGAATAGCACCAAAGTAATTTAGTTGCATCGTGCGTTCAAAATCGTGAAAACGGTCAAAAGATTCGACTACGGCACGACGAATGGAGCGGCCTGCATTATTGATTAAGATATCAATATGACCATGTTCTGCGAGCACTTGCTCGGCAAGCTGGTCAATCGCTTCCATATTTGTAAGGTCACATGGGTAAACAAAGGCGGTACCCCCGATTTTACGAATCATGTCTGCGGTTTGTTCGAGTTTTTCAATACCGCGAGCGACTAAAAGAACATGTGCGCCAGATTTTGCCAACTTTTTGGCGACAGTCAAACCGATACCACTGGATGCACCTGTAATTAACACGGTTTTCCCTTTGACGACTTTGAGTGCTTTAGAGGCCATAAACGCACTACTATCTAAATACCACTCCCAATAGTCCCATAATTTGTCGGCATAGCTTTCTAAGCGAGGGCATTCAATATCACTGCCTTTGAGTGCATGACGTGCTTGTTTATCGTCAAATTCAAACTTGTTAAAAGCATAGGTTAATGTAGAAACAGGCGCGCCAATCGCCTTAGAAATAGTATGGGCTAAGTCGCTAACGGCAAATTTATCAAACAGTGCTTTGGCTTTATGAGGAACTTTAATATCAGGTAAGTCAAAACTTTTAGCAAACTCAGGACCATGAGCCGCTTGTAACATAATTTGCATGAACTCACCCACGGTAGGAGCAGGGTGCTGTACTAAACAAAAAGCACGGCCATCTAGGCCTGTTTTATGGGCAATATAGTCAGTCGCATCAGCCACATAATTGACGGGGCATAAAGGCATTTGTCCGCCTGTGATGCCTAACAAAGGTAACCATTTAGGCACATGGTCACGTAAACGTTGTAACATTTTGAAGAAATAGTATGGGCCATCAATTTTATCCATCACGCCTGTGTTGGAATCACCAACAACCATCCCCGGTCTATAAATTCGATAAGGCACTGTAGACTCTTCGCGGACAATTTTTTCGGATATAAATTTACTCCGATAATAAGGATGGCTAAAACGCTGGCCTTCATCAAACATGGACTCATTGAAGACGCCTTCCCACTCTGTGCCTGCAACGGCAATTGAGCTCATGTGATGTAAACGCACATCACCGCCCAGTTGATTACAAAAGTTGACAACATGACGCGTGCCTTCATTATTGATGGCTTCACCTTCGGCTTCGGACATGTTCATGTCATAAATTGCGGCTAAATGAAACACATGGTCAATGGTGCCTTTAAGTTTGGCTAAATCGCTATCGCTGACTAACAGAGGTTGAGAAATATCGCCATAAATTGGAATCAGTTGTTGCTCTGTTGCCCCTAACTCATCCATTAAGTCGAAAAATTTGCCTTGAGAAGACTTTCGGCAGAGTAAATAGATAACGGCGTTGTCACGTTTGAGTAAACGTTCAACCAAAAAACGACCAATAAAACCTGTCCCACCCGTGACGAAATAGTTCATTGTCTTAACCCTCAGCTGGTGTGCAAATTAGCCTAATGTGATGGCGACATTAGACTGTTTTATAACCACAATTTTTGTGTGTGATTTGTGTGTTGCAGCGATTATAGAGGACAATGTTGTAGAATAAGTATTCTAATCTTTGGTCTTTCCGACGAATAAATGTAAAAAGACGTAACTATTTTTAGAGTAAAAAATCTAATTTTTTCTGAGGTTTAGGTGATGAAACAGAAAAATTAAACGTTATCTGCATGTTCATGTAGGATGAGCACAGTTGTGCTCGTTCAGTGCAACCCAAACTTACCATGTGTAAATATGTTGATTTGGGGCACAGAGTCAAAGCGCATAGGTTAGCGCGTCTTTTCATCCAGTAAATTCAGCGCTTAGCAAACGCTATATCTAGGGAATGACTGATATCCATTTCAGAAAAAAGGTGAAGTCTAGTGAGGGTATCGTTACAATCGATAGGCGGAGTGATTGATGCTTGAGCTGTGTGTACGGATATGTCGCCAATACCGTGATGATAAGCAGGCATCCGTATGAAGTAGATAAAAATTTCATCTGCCAACGAAAATGTAAAATTTGTAATTAGCTTAAAATGAGGGGAATTAACGTGCGTCGTGTGGTTTTTAATCAAAAGGGTGGTGTGGGTAAATCCAGTATTACAGTGAATTTAGCCGCAGTGAGTGCGAGTAAAGGCTTAAAAACCTTAGTGCTAGATTTAGACCCGCAATGTAATGCCAGCCAATATTTATTGGGCGAGGTTGCAGAGTATGCGCCAGATAAAGCCGAATTGCAGCCAAATATTGGCCAGTTTTTTGCTCAAACCCTCTCCTTAAAAGGGCGAGAAAAACCACTCTCTGAGTACGTGCATCCTACGGCATTCGAGAATTTACATGTCATTCCATCTAATCCTGAATTAGGTGAAATTGAACATTTATTACAAAGTAAACATAAAATCTATAAATTGTCTGCCGCCTTAAAAGAAATTAGCCGTCAATATGACAATATTTTTATTGATACGCCGCCTGCATTTAATTTTTATACTTTATCGGCCTTAATTGCGTCTGAGCGTTGTTTAATTCCGTTTGATTGTGATGCCTTTTCTCGACGTGCCTTATACACCTTGTTGGAAAACGTGGGTGAAACGCGTGCCGACCATAATGCCGATTTAGAAGTAGAAGGCGTGATTGTAAACCAGTTTCAACCGCGCGCCTCTTTGCCTACGCAGTTGGTATCAGAGTTAAAAGAAGAAGGCTTGCCCATTATGTCCACTTATTTACCTTCATCGGTGATTATGAAGGAGTCACATCAAAAAAGTTTGCCCTTAGTGTATTTAGCGCCACAACATAAATTGACAGAACAATTTATCGCCTTATTTGCGGAGTTAAAAGACGACTAATTCAAACTTAAACGCTCGCCATTGCCACCATATAATTTATTGTAACGACTTATCACACGGCGTACATAATCTTGGGTTTCGGCAAAAGGCGGTATGCCTTTATATTTATCGACGTTGCCTTCGCCTGCGTTGTAAGCGGCGAGGGCAAGTTCTAAATTATTTTGAAAACGATTCAGTAAAAAGCTCAAATATTTAGTGCCACCGTGAATATTTTGTTTAGGGTCATAAACATCCGCGACATCAAAACGTCTGGCGGTGGCGGGCATCAGTTGCATCAAACCTCTTGCGCCAGGTCCAGAGCGTGCGGTTGGGTTAAAACCAGACTCGGTATGGATGACGGCTTTGACTAGACCTTTATCGACGCCATACGTATTGGCTGCATCAGCGATAATACTGTCAAACGCATCGCGGTTTTTGCTAAAGCTAGGGCGAACTGCGCGTTCGTCACTGCCCCAATTCGTATATTTATGAACATTCGTATCTGCAAACCAAGTGACTTTTTCTAGTTTGGTATAACGGTTAAAGTCTTCACCCCGCGGACGCTTGTGACTATCGACCACATTCGTAAATAAGATGTTACCGTCAGCATCACGAAATTTATAAATATTACCTGCCTCCACATGGGTGCAGGCGAGTAATAGTAGGCTGAACAGTGGTAATCCTTTGGTCATCATCGTTTAGGTCTTTATGATTTATTTTCGCCTATTTTCGCCTAAGTTCTTTAATATAGACAAGTTTTTTTATGTCAATATTTTTTAAAATTTAGACATAATTTTTGATGCTATTTGATTAAAAAATATACATATTAAAAAGGCTGTTTAAGCATTACGCAAGTCAAGCGTTTTTTTATAAAAAAATTGATTGTGACAGTATTGTAAAAATTAAGTTATTGATTTTAATAAATATTTTTTTATTGAGTAAAAAATATACAATTTGAGCGCAGCCCTTGATACTTATAGCTTTGCCTGTGTGCCTACCTGAGTTATCCACAGACTTATCCACAGATTTTGTGGAAAACTTTTTGAAAAAGGAAGTACGAATAAATTGTTGAATTAGTCAGCAATTAAGTGTGTGAACTCTGTTTTTTGCTGAATTAAACGTCTTTATGGCGTTGACAAAATTATTTATCTTGTAATTGTAATGTCATCTGTCTGACAAGAGGTTGTGAGTCGCATTTTATCTTAGCAACTTGGCCTAAAGTTTAAGTTGCCTGCGTGCATGGACACGATACACTTGTCGTCTTTCGCAGAAGCTAATTCTTAGGCGGCATTTATTATGTTGAATCGTGTATGGCCAGCACTTTTTTTACTGGCTTTTTTTAGTTGTATTTATCAGGCCATCAATGGTCATCCCGAAGTCTTAGCTGCCACCGTAGAAGCCTGTTTTAAGACAGCCAAGAGTGCTGTTGAGATTTCTTTAGGCTTAGTGGGGGTTTTATGTTTTTGGTTGGGGCTTTTTCAGATTGCTGAAAAAAGTGGTTTGACCGATAGGTTGGCTTGGGTATTAACCCCGCTATTTCAACGTTTGATGCCAGAAGTTCCCAAAGGGCATCCTGCCATTGGTTCGGTGACCTTAAATATGGCGGCTAATATGTTAGGGTTAGATAACGCAGCTACACCGATGGGACTCAAAGCGATGCGTGATTTACAGACGCTAAACCCTAACCCCGAAGTAGCCACCAATGCACAAATCTTATTTTTGGTCATCAATACTTCTTCAATTACCTTAATTCCTGTCAGTGTGTTTGTGTACCGTGCGCAAATGGGCGCTGCTGAGCCTGCCAGTGTATTTTTACCTATTTTGCTCACCACGGCGGCCTCGACCTTAGTCGGTTTATTGACTGTTGCATGGATTCAAAAGTTAAAACTTTTTGACCGCGTTGTTTTGGCTTATGCCGCCGCTTTTGCCTTATTTATGGCTGTGCTCATTAGTTTGGTTGTCGGTTTGCCACCTACGGCCTTAAGTGAACGCTCGGCTTTAATTGGCAATTTAGCTATTTTTGCGGTGATAGTGCTGTTTTTATTAGCAGGTTGGCGTAAGCAAGTACCGCTCTATGATGCCTTTATTACAGGGGCAAAACAGGGCTTTGAGTTGGCAGTCAATTTGATACCTTTTTTGGTGGCGATGTTAGTCGCCATAGCAATGCTACGAGCCAGTGGGGTATTAGATGCGTTTTTATCGGTTTTAGCGATGGGTTTTTCGTGGTTAGGACTGAATACCGACTTTGTACCTGCCTTAACTACTGCCATTATGAAGTCCTTTTCGGGTAGCGGCGCACGTGCCATGATGCTAGAAACCATGCAAACTTATGGTGTGGATTCGTTCCCCGCTTTGATTGCCGCGATTATACAAGGGTCTAGTGAAACGACCTTTTATGTTTTGGCGGTTTACTTTGGCGCGGTCGGTATTCGTTATGAGCGTTATGCCTTGGCCTGTGGTTTATTAGCCGATTTTGCCAGTGTCGTGGTGGCGATTTTGATTGCCTATTGGTTTTATCATTAGATAAGTCAGAGGGCTTGTTTGTGAAACTGAAGCTATTTAATCATCACAGTTATCAACTCTCTTTTTGTCGAGAGATGTTGACGATAGGCATCGAACAAACACGCCCTTATTTATCCTTAGTACTGGCTGTATTGGCAATTGCTTTTGGACAATACCCTCTACTCAATCAACAAACGATGACGCTATGGGTGATAGCTGCCATCCTTGTCATGCTCTTAGGTTTAGGTTTTAAGACTTATTTTAGTGCTCAGCGTATTCAACAGTTGGATTTAGTAGGCTTAAGACGGGCAGAGTATGGTGGTTTTGCCTACAGTGCCGTGGTTGGTTTGTTGTGGGGAAATAGCAGCGTATTGCTCTTGCCACAACAGCTCGACCACAACCTGATTATTACGATGATTTACTTGGGGGTTTGTGCGGGTGCAAGTTCAATCGCAATTTTTGGTTTAGCACATTTGTTAGTGGGGTCAATCTTTGCATTGACATTTTTTGTTGCACGGTTTCCTGTTGTGTACCCCGATTTTTATGGCCAACTGATATTTCTTTTTCTGATTTTTCATGCCGTTATTTTACGTATGGCATGGGAACGTAATAAAATTATTGTCGCCAATTTGCTTCTTAATATAGAAAAAGAACAATTACTAGCACAACAAGCCTTAGAAGTTGCTAACGCCAAACAAGCGAATTTAGAAAAATCGGCCTTTTTAGCGGCGGCCAGCCATGATTTGCGTCAACCTGTGCATGCGTTAATGTTGTTAGGTCATGCGCTCAAATTACGCTTACCGACGGGCGAAAATGCAGAATTGATTCAACGCATGTTGGAGGCAGGACAGGCCTTGGCAGACCAGTTTAATAATTTAATGGATTTGTCGCGTTTAGAAGGCGGGGTTTATCAATTAAATAGCTCAACTGTACCACTTGCTGAGTTTGTCTATCGTTTATTAAGCGCGCAACAGCAAAGTGCACAACAGCAAGGCATTCAGCTTAAAATACATATATCTAAGTTGTTGTTAAATAAAGCCGTGATGATAGACAGTGGTTTGCTAACCCGTATTTTAGATAATTTATTGGGAAATGCGATTAAGTTTTCCAGTGCTCGACATAAAGTATTAGTTACCTTCAAGTATCAACACGGCCAACTGAATATTCGTGTCTATGACCAAGCGATGGGTATTCCCATCGAACAACAACAACACATATTTAAGCCGTATATTCAATTACATAATC
This sequence comes from Agitococcus lubricus, assembly GCF_003051055.1. GTDB lineage: Bacteria > Pseudomonadota > Gammaproteobacteria > Pseudomonadales > Moraxellaceae > Agitococcus > Agitococcus lubricus. Next base: position 11,649 of record NZ_QAON01000012.1, read on the forward strand.
CGACCCGTGACCGCGCCAAAGGCATTGGTTTAGGGTTAAGTATTGTGCAAGAGGCGGTGCAGCTCTTAGGTGGACGGGTGATATTAACTTCAACGTTGGATAAAGGCAGTTGTTTTAGTGTCAGTTTACCAGTCAGCTTGGTTGAGATACCGCCTAAAATAGTCAGCCATAAAATGGATTTGAGAGTGATAGGTAAAAGTCTAGAAGGTAAAGTCTTATTATTGGTTGAAGATGACCCGATGTCGGCACAAGCCTTGATGACATGGGCTAAAGATTGGGGGCTGAATGTCTACCATTATACTGACCCGCGTCAGGTGAAGCCTGAGTTAAGACCAGATTTAATTCTATCGGATATACGATTGCCCAGTGAGTGGGATGGCATTCAATGGTTAAGTGAATGGTTAGATTGGTGGCCCAATAGCCGAGGCGTATTGGTATCGGGTGAATTATTAGCAGAAACACATCAGCGTGCCGAGCAAGAGGGTTTATTGTTATTGTCTAAGCCCGTTGCGCCTGATTTGTTAGTACAAACTTTGGCAGGCTTGGTACGCTAATTATCCCCCCGTTAGAGGGGAGTCATTTAGTAATTCTCTTTTTTATACTAGATAGGGTAGATACGGTGTGAGTGTATTGACTAAGCACAACGACCAGTCTCTTAGACAAGCCACATCACACTATCCACAGACATTATTTAGAACAATGCCTGAATAAGCGAATAAGACCATGCGACTTTTGATTATTGATGACCATCCGATGACTTGTGCAGGCTTAAAAAGTCTCTTACAAGCCTATTATAGCCCTGTAGATATTGAGGCGCGTCACTCGGCGGTAGATGTTTTAGCGTTGGCAGCAGGTGCGGATTATATTTTTTTAGATATGCACCTACCAGATATGGGCTTTTTAGCGATGTTAGAGCTCTTGGCACCGTATATGTCACGGGTCATTTTGATTTCGGCAGCACCTGAGTTAGGGGCAGTTCAGCAAGCTAAAAATCGTGGTGCACGCGGGTTATTATTAAAAAATGCCGACGTGAATCATATCTTAGAGGGTTTTAAGCGTATTCAAGCGGGAGAAAAGGTCTTTGACGACATTGAAGCAGAAAGTACAGCCTATGTGGACATGCTCACAGAGCGTCAACGCAGTGTTTTTGATGCATTGCTGGCAGGACTATCCAATAAACAAATTGCCCGTGTATTAGCCATTAGTGAGCATACCGTTAAAGAGCATGTAACCGCGATTTTATCTATTTTTGGTGTACGAAATCGTCTCGAACTGGTATTGAGTCAGCAACATAAAGTATAAACCCTACTCAGGTAGGGAGGTTCTGCAGTCTAAGTTTGCGTATAAATATAAGATTCCAAGAAGCATGTCAAAGGAGCGCGTCTCATGTTGCAACCCAAGTTATTAGCCGTTGCCATTTTAGCCTCGTCGTTAGGTCTGGTTGCCTGTAATGATAATAATGATGCAGGTGCAAGTCCTAAAACAACATCTACGGTCACGACCACGACGATTACCGTGACGCCTTCATTGGGCAAAATTGTCAATGCACGAGTTATTTTACGTAATGTGAATGGTCAAGACCTTGCCCCCGCTAAAACACTCACGCCTGCCGATAATGGGGTTGCAAAATTTACGGTACCCATCAGTGCCTTGGCGCAACCCGTAGTCGCGGCTGTTTTACCCACATTAGCAGGTAAAGTGGATTATATTGATGAAGCACTCAATAATCAGATTTCTACCATTACCGTACCCGTGGCGGATGCCAACAAACCCATTTTGCGCTCTGCAGCCGTCGTCACCCAAAACGCGAATCTAGCCGTTACCGCATTAACAGAAGCCGCTGTCAAACAAGCCGAACAAGCGACAGGTGGTTTAATTAGTCAAAATATCAACGCGGCTAATAATGCGGTTAAAGACCAACTCAAACTCAATTTTAATATTAGCGAAGCACCAGAAGTGATTGGTCAAAATGAGCTGGCAAAACTGATTAATAGTGCCTTAGACCAACAACGTCGTGCTTATGCGGCGTATTTGGCAACGCTGGCGCAGCAAGCAAAACGCATGAATAGCACCAGTACCACACCTGCTTTCGATATGGCTAAAGCGCTCGCCCAAGACTTTAGCGATGGCACGTTTGATGCCAAAGTGAATCAAGTGGCTTTGGATTTTTATAGCACTAATTTTCTAACGGCATGGGTTAATTGGGTAACAACGGTTTACAGCCAGCTACTCAACTTTGCAACAGCCGCACAATTTAACTATTGGTTTGACCGTGTGAACGTCGAGCAGCCAACCGATAACACACCAGCTGTACCTATTCGTGTCGAGGATGGTGTAGAAGAATATGCCTGTAACGAGGCGGCTAAACTAAAATCTGGCACCAATAATAATCAGTTGAATATCAGTTTTGTCAATCAAACGGGTAGTCCGATGAATGTGGATTGGATTAACTTTACGGGGGCCTTACAAAACTATAGCCGCAACTTGGCCAATGGACAAACCTATACCATTCAACCCACGTTCTTGACGCACCCTTGGAAAGTCACCAACAATCAAGGTCAATGTTTAGGCGTGTTTGTGGCCAAAACGGCGACAGCAAAAACATTAACCTTTAAGGCAAATGAGGTCATTATTGGTACACCTGTGGTTGCACCCAATTGCTCAAATAAAGGCTTACCCTTTGCTGCCTTTAGTGTACTCAAGGAGTTTGCAGGCAGTTATGCGGTGGATTTGAATGGTTCAGCAAAAACCTTAAGCCTCAGTGCCAATGATACTTCAGCACAAATCACCTTAAATGGACAAAGCAAAAATCTGACCGAAATTTGTGGTAGTGCACAACCCTTAACCAATGGCACATCTTATTTAGGCTTGTTTAATGGCGGTGAGATTAATTTCTTCAAAACGAATACTAACCCAGTCGAGTATAGTACTGAGGGTTTAGATTTTACAGGTTCATCGGGTGTGTATTTTGGTAAAAAACAATCCACGACAACGCTGTGTAATTCTGAGGGGACAGACGATAAATTAGGTTTTATCAATGCGCCAGCAGATTTCTGTAGTTTTACGAGACAAAGTTCTATTGCTATCACGAGTCCTGACATCTACACCTTTGTCAATGCCGATGCCAATATCAAAATTACCCTGACAAATAATGCAATCACCTCTGTAGAGTTAGAAAATAATAAATACTCCTTTGCCTGTGGTATTGGTAATGGTACAGGCAATTGTGGTGGTTCAACCGCGATTAGTAGCGCTAATTTTAAGCAATTTACCTTTACTAATGTGGTTCTGACTGCTCAAAATGGTACAACTCAAAACTTGACTATTCGTAATGGTGCATTGATTCATCCCGTGACTACCGCGCCTACAAGTCCCATCCAATTAAGTGCCTGTACTGTGGCGACTAATTCAGTCGGTACAAACTGTGGTGCAGGTGTATTAGCCGACTTTAGTTATAGCTGGCGTAATGCGGCCAATAATAAAGCCTGTGCTATTACTAAAAATGGTGCAACCGTACGTGCAGAGAGTGACGGTAAAATAGCGATTGCAGAGTTTGATAACGGGGCGGGGGACACCGCGCAAGTGTCTAGCAATGCAGCACAAGCATTTGCTCAAAATGCTGATGCTTCACACGGCATACAAATTATTTTTAATGCCACAGGACAGGCGGTGATGATTACTTCTGTCGTAAACAAAGTCAGTTTTATCTGCGTGCCTATCTAAATGAATTGACCTAGTGAAGGCGGACTGAGTCCGCCTTTTTTATATGGTCGCATACAAAATAAGTAGGAGTCGCCTTTAGGCTCAAATGTTCAATAGCGGCTAATTCAGGTAAAATAATGTTTTATTTTTCCTTTGATTTTGTTGCCATGACTGTTGAAATTTTTGCTCCTGATGCCTTGCCACATGCCAAGCCTGCTCCTGTAGACGAGTCTTTAGTGGCAGACCCTAAAAGCCGAACAGAGTTTAATAAACTACAAAAACGCTTACGCCGTTTAACAGGGCAGGCGATTGCCGATTACAACATGATTGAAGACGGCGATAAAATCATGGTCTGTTTGTCGGGCGGTAAAGACAGTTATACCATGCTCGATATTCTGCTCAGTTTACAGATGAGTGCTCCTATTAAATTTGATATTGTGGCCGTCAATTTAGACCAAAAGCAGCCTAACTTTCCCGAAGATGTGCTCCCTAATTATTTGACAGCACGCGGTATTCCCCATTTTATTCTCGAAAAAGATACGTATAGTATTGTTAAAGAATTAACGCCTGAAGGGAAAACCTATTGTGCGGTTTGTTCGCGCTTGCGTCGTGGAAGTTTATACGGTTTTGCTAAAGAAATTGGGGCAACAAAAGTCGCTTTAGGTCATCATCGTGATGATATCATGGCAACCTTGTTTTTGAATTTATTTCACGGTGGCAAATTAAAAGCGATGCCGCCTAAACTGTTGTCAGATGACGGTGAAAATATCCTGATTCGTCCTTTAGCGTATTGTGAAGAAAAAGACATTATCGAATATGCACGTTATAAAGCCTTTCCCATTATTCCGTGTAATTTGTGTGGGTCACAAGAAAATCTACAACGTGCCATGATTAATGACATGCTGCGCGACTGGGGTAAAAAATATCCTGGTCGTTTAGAAAGTATTTTTACGGCCATTCAAAATGTTGCGCCATCCCAATTAGCCGATAGAGAACTGTTTGATTTTGTCAGTTTAAAAACCAACGCAAAGACGGAGTCAACCGCCAATCAGACTGACAATAAACGTTTAGAGATGGTGAATTTATTGCTATAGGGCGATAGCACTCTCAAATTTTATGTCATTGGGCGGCTTATCGTTTTTGATGAGTCGCCTTGTGTTGTAAATACCTAGATTAAATTAAGGGTTGTTACTGACAGTATCGTATTGATTTGCTATGTTAAATGATCGAATAGCCATGAAACATGAGGTTGATATGAGCGAACAACCAAAAAAAATCAGAAAAAAATTACTAAACAAAACCTTAAGTGCGGCTAACAAAGCCTTAGAAGTGGCTGAAGACTTGGTTGACATGGCGCAGGATACCGCCAAATCGGTTGTCGATGCGGCCAGCGATACGGCACGTAATACCTTACAGTTTACCGCAGACAGTGCTCAAACCTTGGTTCAATTAGCAGGTGGTGGCGCTAAAATGACAGCGCAACTGGCCAGTGATACTGCCAAAGCGGCAAGTCAGTTGGCACAAGAAGCAGCCTTACAAATGGCGCAAAACTATTTCAGTAAAACAACCTTAACGATTGCCGTCAGTGAATCTCAGCTCAATAAACAGTTGAGAAAGATGATAGAAAGCCATGATTATATTGACTTTATTAAAGTCGATTGTGAACGAGACCGTTTGATTGTCAGCTTGGATGGCCACTATCAGCGTTTGATTTGTACCTTGAGTTTATACTTTGATGTATTGGAGTGTAAGGTTTCGCATCAAGAGCAATTTTTAATGTTGCGGCACGTTAATACCAACATAGATACCCAGCTCCGCCAAGCCCGAAGTTTAACTAATTTTGCCTTACGCCGTGCAGCACGCACGACATCATTCGTATTGAAACGTTTACCTGAAAAAGTTGACCCTGTGAGTTTCTTTCTCAGCCGTGTTGATGGTTTTAGTCAAGAAGGCCCCTATTTGTGGCGTGTGGCATTACATAAAAACTTATTGATTGAGCTGTTGCAAAATCGTTCTTGGATTGTCGAAAAATTACTAAGTCTTACAGACCTCTCTGTTATACCAGGTCTCTCTCTCCTGTTAGACAGTGAAGATATGTTATTAAAATTGGCGAATCAATTTGAGATTCGTTCTCTACGTGTCATGCCTAATCGTTTAGATTTATTGGTCGGTATTAATACCTAAGGTGTACGTATAACAGGTCATTTGAGGCCATGCTGACCTGAGACAGTCCCCTAATGATATGGGTTTTTAAGTCTATTTGCGTTAGTTTCTCTCACAAGTATGGTATCTCTTCGTGAGTACGTTGATTGATTAGGAAAATATAATGACCGATATTGATAGCTCAAGTATTAGTTTTACTGCTTACTATACAGGTGAAGTATGGCGGCAACATGGTTTGTCTTCGGATATTTTTAAGACGAATACAGGAAAAACCTTGTTTTATTTGGGGCAACCTATCGAAAAGATCGCTAAAACCGTGATGGGTTTTTCGACACAAACAACCTTATTACAACGCCATCATATGATTGATTATGTGGTTAAAAAAGCGATAGAAGAACAAGGCGTGAGTCAAATTGTGGAAATAGCCTGTGGTATGTCACCACGGGGTGTGCGTTTCCGTCAGCAATACCCAGATTTGCATTATATAGAAGCGGACTTACCTGCCATGTTGGCGCATAAGCAACGCTTACTCACTGAACATGGTTTATTAAATGAACATCATCGTGTGGCATCAATCAATATTTTAGCCGAGGATAGTGCTGATGCCTTGGCGGTTGTTTTCGCTAAACAATTAGACCCTCAGCGCAAGACCTTAGTCATCACCGAAGGCTTAATTAACTATTTTGATTTAGCCACCATTAGTATTTTTTGGCAAAACCTAGCGCAAGCCTTAAAAAAATTTCCACAAGCAGGGTATGTGACTGATTTATATCCTAATTTCCCGTGGCATCCGATGACAAAGCTCATCAATGGTTTTGTCTATGGCTTGTCAAAGGCCACTAAAAGCCATGTCAGTCTACACTTTAAGAATGAACAAGCGATTATTGAAGGCTTTAAAGAGCTCGGTTTTGCTAAGACAAATGTCCATATTCCAGAAAGTTATTATGGCGTCTTGCCCATTCCCACACAACGTGTAGCCAGCTTGGTGAGAGTGGTTGAAAATTGGGTTTAATGATTGACAAAACAGACTTGCCTTCTAAACAATGTCCAGTGTGTTTGCATGCTTTTACATGACGTAAAAAATGGGTGGATAAATGGGATGAGGTTAAGTATTGCTCAGAACGCTGTCGTCGTAACAAATCGCAGACCCGCGTTGATATCACATGATTGACGTCCACCAATATCGCATTATTGCGACTTTATTAAGCTCTGGCCTGAGTCCACTCCAAACACTTGAACAATTAATTCAGCAAAACAGGACAGATAATCGGCTAAGCAAACGCTTAGTGTACTGTCAGTCTTTGCTGCAACAAGGCGCAAGTTTTGTACAAGCATGCCAACAAAGTCATCTCTTTAATCCTTACCAAGGCCAACAGCTCTTGCTAGCAGAGTTAGCAGGTAAATTGCCACAATCGTTAATAACGTTGGCAAATGAGCAAGAACAAGCACAGCAACGAACACAACGACTCAAAGCACAACTCGTATTATCACAAACCGTCATGCTCATTGCCTTAGCGGTGAGTGTAGTGCTGGCTTTATTTTATGGTCAATCCTTAGTTATGCAGTTGTTGGTGGCGGTTTGTGTGGTTATGGCAACACGGCTATTATTTCGCGTATTAAGCACAGACCACTTAGCGGTGATGGCATGGTTATGGCGTAGTAGGCTACTGTATCTGAGTAAAACCTTAGCCCGTTATTATGAATATTATTTTTGTAGTTTGTTGATTCAGCAATTAAGTGCGGGTATAGATGCCCAACAAGCGATTAAACAATTACAGGGTGTAATCGAGTCACCAACTTATAGAATACATGTTAGAAAAGCACTTAGCTTGTTGGAGGAAGGGAAAAGCCTGACGCTAGCACTGACTAAGTCGGAACTAATTCTTCATCCTGCACTAAAACAAATTTGGTCGATTGGTGAATATAGTGGTCGTTTAGAAAGTCATGTCCAACACTATTTAGCGACAGAGGCTCAGTATTTACGTTTGCTAACCGACAGTTTTTATACATGGCTACCGCGTTTATACTATGCCTTAACCTTAATTGTGATTGCCAAGTATTTGCTTTGAAACGATTATTTGGGTAAATGTTTGGTTAAAAAGCGGTCGAGCTGATTGGCAAATGCGGTTTTATCTTTGGCACTATAGGCAGCGGTAAAACTCTGTACTTGGCCACTGTCGCGTAGTTCGGTCATCAAGTTCCGCATAGTCAGACGATTGCCAATGGTTTCGGGGGTATAAAACTCACCGCGTGGATTTAAGGCATAAACCCCATTATTGACGACTGCTGCGGCAAGGGGAATATCGGCAGTAATCACTAAGTCACCGCGTTGTGCTTGTTGAACAATCCAGTTATCGGCGACATCAAAGCCCGCAGGCACTTGTATCGAGCGAATATAAGGCGAGGCAGGAACACGAATATGTTGATTCGCCACTAACGTCAATGGCACTTTCAAGCGGTCAACGGCACGGAATAAGATATCTTTGACGACGATGGGGCAGGCATCGGCATCTACCCAAATGTGCATTAGTGATGTTCCTTATGTTTATCTAACAGAGCAATCGCTTGGGGTAATTCTTCAAAATTGGTCACAATCGCATCGGGCTGTATTTTTAACGGCCATACTTGGTTTAACCAGTTGACCCAAATAGTTTTCATCCCAATATCCTGTGCAGCTTGAATATCTTGAACAGGATGGTCGCCAATATGAATAGCTTGGTGTGCGTCGGCTTGGGCATGACTGAGCGCTTGCTGAAACATGGCAGGATGAGGTTTGGCAAAGCCCACGCTGGCAGCAGATAAATGATGTTCAAATAAATGACCAATGCCCACTTTATGAACATCGGCATTGCCATTGCTGAGTGCATACATTTTATATTTAGGGGCTAATTCTTCGAGTGTTTCCAACACATAAGGAAAATATTGCACAATATTGCGTTGTTGCTGAAAAACTTCATAGGCTTTTTTGACAATCTCATTCACATCCCCTTGAACATGACCATCTAACACCTGTTTCAGTGTTTTGAGGCGTAGTTGTGTGAGGTCGTGGCGAATATCAGGGTTTTCGGAAGAAATTTTTTGTTTGTATTGTTCAAATTGAACGATGCTGACTTTGAAACGTAACGCAGGTTGATTTTGATAAATCCATTCCATCATGGCGTTTTCGGCACGCGCAATAATAGGGTCAACTGACCATAAGGTATTGTCTAAGTCAAAGGTCAATAGTTTAATCATTTTTTCGCTCTGGGGTGTGCTTTGTCATACACTTGCGCCAGATGCTGATAATCCAAATGCGTATAAATCTGAGTCGTGCTTATGTTGGCATGACCCAACAACTCCTGCACAGCTCGCAAGTCTTGGCTAGATTCTAACAGATGTGAGGCAAAACAGTGACGGAATAAATGCGGATGTAAGTGTTGAGGCAAGCCTAAACGCTGGCTATGGTACGTTAAGGCTTGTTGTATGCCCCGCTCGGTAAAACGTCCACCCCGTTCATTGAGAAATAAATAGTTGCCACTGTCAGCTTTAAGAAAGTCTGGGCGTAGGCTCAACCATTGTTTAATTGCGGCAATTGCCTTGCGGCCAACAGGAATGACACGTGTTTTGTTGCCTTTGCCGATGACGGTAATCAGGCCTGCACGTATGTCGATGTCATTTAAGCCACAATGACTCAATTCGGAGACCCGTAAGCCACTGGAATACAGTAGCTCCATAATCGCTTTATCGCGTTGCCATAATGTTGCCGCATGGGCAGATTCGGGTGCAGGCGAGTGGTCGAGTAATTGGTGAATAAGGTCTACGTCCATGACGGTGGGTAGGTCACGGTGTGGACGTTTGATACGAAAGGCTTTGGCAGGGTTGTAACTGACTTTACCTTGTTGCCCCAACCAGTCATAAAAACCACGCATCGCCGAGAGTAGACGTTGTACACTGGTTTTTGCTAACGAGTTAGTCGATAACAGAGGGCCAATAAATTGGGTGAGTCGGTCTTGGTCTAGTTCTGCCCAGTCTTCACAACCTTGCTGGCACAAAAATTGTGCCAGTTTGTGCATATCACGCTGATAGGCGAGTAAGGTATGTTCGGAGACATAACGCTGACTTGCTAGTAGGTCGAGCCATGTGTCAAGGTCGTGTTCAAAATGCACAAGTGCCTTATTGCCATTCATACAAGCGCAATACTCCGTCAAATACGCGTGCGGTAGGCCCTGTCATCCACACAGGATGACCTTCGCCTTGCCAGCGAATATCCAGCTCGCCACCACGTAATTGTACACGCACACGTTCATCCAATAAGCCTTGTTGAATACCCGCGACGACGGCAGCACATGTGCCTGTGCCACAGGCTAACGTTTCGCCTGAACCACGTTCAAAGACACGCAATTTTGCACGTTGACGGTCGATAATCTCTAAAAAGCCGACATTGACACGCTCAGGAAAACGCGGATGATTTTCAATGATACGTCCCCATTCTCTGACAGGGGCGGTATTGACATTATCGACTAAAATCACGGCATGCGGATTTCCCATGCTGACCGCGCTAATCTCAATAATATGGTCGCTCACGTCTAAAGGATAGGTAAGCGCGCGTGCGGAAGCAATAAACGGAATGTCGTTAGGTTCAAGACGAGGGACTCCCATGTTGACTCTGACCCAACCGTTGGGCGCGATATTTAGCTCAATTATACCGCTGGCTGTTTCGACAATCAGTTTTGTTTTGCGACTTAATTTACGGTCACGGACAAAACGGGCAAAACAGCGAGCGCCGTTACCACATTGCTGAACTTCAGAACCATCGGCATTAAAAATACGATAGCGGAAGTCGACATCGGGACGTGTGGGAGCTTCAACCAACAGTAATTGGTCAAAGCCGACACCAAAATGGCGGTCAGCAATTTGTTTGATTTGATGAGTGTCTAAACGAGCACGTTGGCTAATACAGTCAATCACCACAAAATCATTGCCAAGGCCATGCATCTTGGTAAATTCCAGACGCATAATCATTCTCTCTTATAATTCGTTTGGCGCGCGTTGTTAAGGACTGTGATGCATAGAGTCAGTATGGCGTGATGGCCATCAATGCAATGACTCTATGACAGTGTTTAATCATACGCTTAGAAACAATCACTTGTACTCTATAGTTGACGTTAAGGCAACACAGATTCAAGGGCTAATAAGTCAGCAATCGTTTCGCGTCGGCGAATCACATAAGATTTATCGCCATCTACCATAATTTCTGCTGCTCGACCGCGTGTGTTGTAATTGGAGCTCATGACAAAGCCATAGGCGCCTGCGCCACAAACAGCCAATAAGTCGCCTGCGCGAAGGGCTAAATCGCGGTCTTTTCCTAAAAAGTCGCCCGTTTCACAGACAGCACCTACCACATCATAGCGTTGTTTATCGATATCTGTATGGGGTTGTACGGGAATAATGTCCATCCATGCCCCATATAACGAAGGGCGAATTAAATCGTTCATGGCGGCATCAATAATCGCGAAGTTTTTATAGTTCGTTGGTTTCAAAAACTCTACTTTGGTCAATAAAATCCCCGCATTCGCTGCAATGGCGCGGCCAGGCTCTAAATAAACGGTCAGTGTACGACCTTGTAATTTACCCAAGAGTGCTTGGGCATATTCGGCAGGTGTAGGCGGTGTTTCATCACGATAACGTACACCTAAGCCACCCCCAATATCTAAATGCTCAATAACAATACCGTGTTGTGCTAAGGTATCAATCATGGCCAAGACGCGGTCGAGTGCATCGGCAAAGGGAGTAGTGCTCGTCAGTTGAGAGCCGATATGACAGTCAATGCCAATCACGTTGAGACCACTTAAGCTGGCAGCATGTTGATAAACTGCGAGGGCTTCATCAATGGCAATACCAAATTTGTTTTCTTTGAGTCCTGTCGAAATATAAGGATGCGTTTGCGCATCAACATCAGGATTGACCCGTAAAGAAACGGGCGCTTGTTTGCCCAGACTGACGGCAACGCGATGGATACGCTCTAATTCAGCCGCAGATTCGACGTTAAAACAGGCGATACCTGCCTCAAGGGCGGTGGCAATTTCAGCATCTTGTTTGCCTAAACCCGAAAATACCACCTTGCTTGCATCACCGCCAGCCGCGAGCACCCGCGCTAACTCCCCACCTGAAACAATGTCAAAACCTGCACCCAAACGCGCTAAAACATTTAATACAGCGAGATTAGAGTTAGCTTTGACCGCATAACACACTTGATGCGCCACACCCGAAAACGCCTCATCAAAGGCACGGTAATGTGCTTCTAAGGCAGCACGCGAATAGACATATAAAGGCGTACCATATTGATGGGCAAGTTGGCTTAAATCGGAGTTTTCGGCACATAAACGGCCGTGTTGATAGCTAAAAAACGTCATGTTCGAGGCTCAATATTAGGGCTGTGAATGAGGAGCAATGGGTGTGGCGGGTGGATTTTTAGCAGGCAAATACAGACCGCCTTTTTGGCCACAAGCACTTAATAAACAAATGAAGAAAAGTAGTGTGAAAGAACGCATCATCACAGTCAAAAACCAAGGGTAAATATTCCGCTATGCTAGCGGAATTGTGGACATAATACAAAAATCTTCTTATAAATCCGCCTGTCTTATGGTGCTTTTGCTTGAAGTCTGTACGCAGCTAGAAATTTGTCTTGCGTGCTCTCAACGAAGACTTTGTCGTATGGCAGACAGATTGGTCTATCGTTGTAAATTATGATTGACAGAGTCGTTTACGCCGACTATACCCTTTGACCACGCTATGTATCTTTATAAGGAAAGCTAATTATGACAGCACAAACCATTATTCCCCTACATGAAAATGCCGTACCAAGCCCCACCAACGATGAGCAAACACCGCTCAGTTTTGCCAGTTTTGAAGAGTTTTATCCTTTTTATCTTAGTCAGCACGAAAATCAAACCTGTCGCCGTTTACATTTTGTGGGTAGTAGCTTCGGTCTATTAGGTTTAGGGGCAACCTTAGTGACAGGAAAAAAACGCTATTTAGCCGCAGGGGTAGTGGCGGGTTATGGTTGTGCATGGGTGGGGCATTTTTTCTTTGAACACAATAAACCTGCCACCTTTAGTCATCCCTTGTATAGCTTTATGGGAGATTGGGTAATGTATAAAGACATGCTGACAGGAAAAATACCCTTATAACGGTAATGCCAGTCAGTTAAGGGAAAAATACCCCCGCGACTTCGCTCAGGGGGCATTTTTCGTTGGTTGAGCGGTGGTCACTGAGCGCAGCCGAAGTGAGTCGAAACCAATAAAAAATTTTTAACTGACTGGCATTACTTATAACAAGGTATTTGGTGCTGAGGTGTTGGGTTGACGTCATTAAATAATCGCTAAAGTTCAGGTGCTGTCAATAGCGCCTAAATCATGACGTTGTTCAGTGAGTTTAAGGCTGTCTGCTATATAAAAAACGCAAGGAGTAGCGTATGCGCGCTGTCTATTTGAGTGTGTCTTTATGGGTATCGGCTATAGTCCATGCTGACAGTTTAGTCGGTTATTGGACGACACAATGGCAGGGTGAAACACTGACACTACAACTAGATGCCGATGGTACGGGGCTGCTTAATCAGCAACAGATTCGTTATGCGACGCAAGCTAATGTCTTATGGGTAGAAACGTCGGCAGGGCTGAGTAGCTACTATTATCAATTACAGCAGGGTAAATTAAGCCTACAAGGTGGAGATTTGACTGTACCGATGGTCTTGGTACGCAGCAAAAAGACGCAAGCTATTCAGAAAAACACGACTGGCACAAAGCAAACGCATTTAGTAGGTAAATGGTGCTGGCTGAGTGCTTTCTCGGCAAATACAGGCGGCGGCAGTACAAGTAGTCGTTGTTTTGTATTAGAGGCGAATGGTCGTTATAGCTATCAAGATGAAAGTAGCACAGAGGCTTATGGGGGTGGCATGTGGGGCGGTACCCATACGCAGCATCAAGATAGCGGCCAGTGGTCACTCAATAATCATACAATGACTGCACGTTCTGATACAGGTCAAGTCACGGAGTACCGTGTTGAACTCAAAAATCACCCCAAAAATCGAGACCCGATGATTTGTTTAGATGGCGAGTGTTATGTGAGTTTTTATCAAAAAGCCCCGTGGTAATCTATGGGCGAGACGACCGTGTTTTTTCCTCAGGAGCTTGCTATTGTGTTTGACTTTCTTGTTTTTATTGGCCGTTTTCAGCCTTTTCATATCGGTCATGCACAGGTATTGGCGCAGGCGCTGGCACAAAGCCAACAGGTGATTATGCTGATTGGGTCTGCCCGTCAACCGCGTAATACGCGTAATCCGTTTACTGTGTCTGAGCGTAGTGAGATGATTTTATCTTCATTAGCCGCAGAACAGGCAGCGCGTGTGCATTGTTATCCTTTAGATGATTGTTTATATAATGATGCTTTATGGGTAAAAACAGTACAAGAAGCGGTACAAACGGTTGTGAGTCGTCAATCTGACGGGGGGCAACTGAAAATAGGTTTGATTGGTCACCAAAAAGACCACAGCTCTTATTATTTACGCTTATTTCCACAATGGCACAGTGTGGATGTGGAAAACTTTCAGTCTTTGTCGGCAACCCCCTTACGAGATGCCTATTTATTAGGCAAGACACTCGACAATACCTTATTACCTTTGGCCACACAGCAGGTTTTGCAACGTTTTAAGCAACAGCCTGTTTATCAAGACCTAGCAGCAGAAGCCGCCTTTATTGAACAATATAAACAAGCGTGGTCAGTTGCACCGTATGCCCCGACCTTTGTCACTGTTGATGCCGTCGTATTACAAGCAGGACACATTTTGCTAGTTGAACGTAAGACCAGACCAGGCAAAGGTTTATTTGCTTTACCAGGGGGCTTTGTCGATGCACAAGAAACGCTCATTGCGGCCTGTGTACGTGAGCTACAAGAAGAAACACAATTAGGCGTCCCTGAAACGGTATTATATGGCGCACTTAAAGCGCAACGGGTATTTGATGAGCCAAACCGTTCTGCTCGTGGCCGTACGATTACCCATGCCTTTATGTTTGAGTTCGCTCCCGATGTGGCTTTGCCATATGTCAAAGGGGGGGACGATGCGAAATCTGCCTTTTGGTTGCCTCTATCCGAACTAACCCCAGAGTATTTATTTGAAGACCATTTTCATATCATTAATGCCATGCTTTAGCCCAATGGTATATCTTCACCAAGAAAAAAAGGAAATCTTATGAAAGTCCTATCGTTACTCGCTGTATTGTGTTGTGCAACACACAGTTATGCCGACATTATTATTCCCATGAATATGGTGGATGAGAAAGGCGTGGGTGTAAGTATTGGCCAAATCAATGCTGCAGATTCAGCCTATGGCTTGGTACTAACGCCGAATTTAACGGGCTTGCCCGCAGGTTTACATGGTTTTCATATTCATGAAAACCCCAGTTGTGATGCTAAAGAAAAAGACGGAAAAATGACTCCCGCACTGGCTGCGGGCGGTCATTTAGACCCCAAAGGTACTAAAAAGCATGATACACCGTGGGGAGAGGGGCACTTAGGAGATTTACCCGCATTGTTTGTGGATGCGAATGGCAAAGCGACGCAACCCGTACTAGCGCCACGACTTAAATTGGCTGATGTCGTTGGACGTTCAATCATGATTCATGCGGGGGGTGATAATCATGCCGACCATCCAATGCCTTTAGGGGGTGGTGCAGCGCGGATGGCCTGTGGTGTCATTAAAAAATTAGGTGGAGGCTAAAAAAGACGGCGTAAAATACGCCGTTCTTATCGTGGCTAACGCTAATTGAGTCCCTTAGCGTTTGTATGTTGTATTGAGTCCAACTGTATTATAGAAAAAAGTATTCCGTTGTGAAGCTCTAATACAGATTGCGATGAAGAGGCTAATAGACTCAAAGCAAATACGACAGACAAAGCAAAGATATAACAGATGCGTCTCATTCTATTAGAACTTGCCCATCTTGTACTAACGTACCTGTTGCCACCCAGACTTCTGTAATGGTAAAGTCAGATTGCGCGGTGATGCGGTGCTCCATTTTCATTGCCTCCATAACCACTAAGGTATCACCTTGTTTGACGGCTTGGCCTGCGGTCACTAAGACGGCAGTAATACGGCCTGTCATGGGCGCACGATAGCCTTGATGGGCATCTTGCTTATTTGCACGATGCAAATAGGGTTCTTGAAATTGGCATTGCCAAACCATACGCTCATGGCGTAGTTGTAGGCCATGTGCATCGAAACAAACCTTAAAACTTAAACGCTGCTCTTTATCTTGGTATATCCAGTTTTGATTTTCTGTAAAACAGATAAAATCAATATCTTGGTCGTTAAGTCTCGCTTGATAATGATGCCTTGCAGTAGCAGTGAGGCTAAGGCTGTGGGATTCCTCATTGATTATTAGTGTCAACTGGCTATCACGACGGCCAAAACTACGCCATCCTTCGAGTTGCTGCCACGGCGAAAATTGGTCGTTCGTGTTTGAGCTTTGTTGTTGCTGGCGTTGACGTTGATAATAAAAAGCAGCCGCAACCAATAAGGCCTGTTGTTGATGACGTGAATCTTGACTAATTAATTCGGTATGTCTGCCTATTAAAAAGTCTGTTCCCAAATCACAGGCTGCAAAATCAGGATGAGCAATTACTTTTTGTAAATAACCTAAATTATGCCGTAAACCTGTCACGCGCATGTCGTTTAGAGTTTGTAATAAACGTGCGATAGCTGTGGTACGATTTTCACCCCACGCAATGACCTTGGCGAGCATGGGATCATAATAGGGGGAAATGTCATCACCCGCTTGAAAACCTGTGTCAATACGTTGCCATGTGTGTTGTTGTGGAAAGTCAAATTCTGTCAGTCGACCAATCACAGGGAGAAAATCATGCGTAGGGTCTTCGGCATATAAGCGTACTTCAATGGCATGTCCCTGTGCCTGTAATTGTGTTTGCTCCAAGGTTAAGGTTTCACCGTTAGCAATCTTGAGTTGCCACTCTACCAAATCTAAGCCACTAATAAATTCGGTAACGGGATGTTCGACCTGTAGGCGGGTGTTCATCTCCATAAAATAGAATTGTTCATTCGCCACTAAAAACTCAATCGTTCCTGCATTACTATAAGCAATGGCTTTTGCGGCTTGTACGGCTGCTTCACCCATCGCTTGCCGTAGCGATGCGGGTAAGTTGGGGGCAGGGGCTTCTTCAACCACTTTCTGATGGCGGCGTTGTAATGAACAATCACGGTCGAACAAATAAATGCAATGCCCATATTTGTCTGCCAAGATTTGTACTTCGACATGACGCGGTTTGACTAAGAGTTTTTCGATGAGTAGGCGACTATCACCAAAACTGTTTAAGCCCTCACGTTGAGCGGCAGCAATCGCCTCCTCTAGCTCATGGGCTTGATGTACAGCGCGCATCCCTTTGCCACCACCACCAGCAGAGGCTTTGAGTAAGACCGGTAAACCAATTGCCAAGGCTTGTGTTTTTAAGGTGTCTAAGGCTTGGTCTTCACCATGATAACCAGGTATCAGTGGGACACCAGCTTGTTGCATCAGGGCTTTAGCCTGAGATTTGCCACCCATCGCCGCAATTGACTCTGCAGAAGGGCCGACAAAAATTAAGCCTGCGGCACTGACTGCGGCGGAAAAATCGGCATTTTCAGATAAAAATCCATAGCCTGGATGAATCGCTTGTGCGCCACTACGCAGTGCTGTGGCAATCATTTTATCGGCACATAGATAAGATTCACGGCTAGGCGGATTACCAATACAATAGGCTTCATCGGCTAATTGTACATGCAGAGCGTTGGCGTCTGCGGTAGAGTAAACGGCCACGGTTTTTATGCCTAAACGACGTGCTGTTTTGATAATGCGGCAGGCAATTTCGCCGCGATTTGCGATGAGTAGCTTAGTAATCATTTAATCCATCCCGCAGGGCGTTTTGCCAAAAATGCACTGAGGCCTTCTTTACCTTCGGTGCTGGCACGCAAGTCTGCAATCAATGTCGTGGTATAGTCGCGTAAGTCTGCATCTAGAGTTGGGTGTACCCGTTGTATTAAACGCTTACAGGCTGACAACGCCTGTGGTGAATTGAGCAGTAAATGTTGAATAATTTGTTCACTTTCGGCGTCGAGTGCGTCAGACGTGCACATATACTGGACTAAACCCAAACGATAGGCAGTCTCTGTGTTAAAACGTTCGCCTGTTAAAAAATAACGCTGTGCTTGTCGATGACCAATAGCGGCCATGACATAAGGACTAATCACCGCAGGGACTAGGCCTAATTTGACCTCTGACAGTGCAAAACTGGCTTTATCGCTGGCGATAGCTAAGTCACAACAACTGACTAGCCCGACACCGCCTCCTAACGCAGCACCTTGCACAATGGCTAAGGTAGGGCAGGGAAAGTGATATAAACTCGACATCAATTCTGCCAACTGCTCGGCGTCGTGTTTATTTTCTTCGGGACTGTATGTGGCAACACGTTTCATCCAATTCAAGTCTGCGCCTGCGGAAAAACTTTTACCTGTTGCTTTAAGCACGAGTAGCCGTACGTCGGTTTGGATAGCATAATGACGAATGATGGTATTTAATTGGGCAATTAAGTTGTCATCAAACGCATTATGTAATTCAGGACGATTAAGGCATAGGGTCACTACACCTCGATTATCACAGTGATGAGTGAGCATAAGTTACATCCTGAAAACGCCAAATTGTGTCTGTTCGCTTGGTGCGTTTAAGCTGGCCGAAATACATAAGCCTAACACATCACGTGTGTGTGCGGGGTCAATAATGCCATCGTCCCAGAGTCGTGCGCTGGCATAAAAAGGATGTGATTCGCGTTGATATTTTTCTAGGTAAGGTTGCTTAAACGCAGCTTCTTCTTCGGCTGACCAATGAATACCTCGTTTGGCATTGGCTGCTTTTTGGACGTCCGTTAATACGCTGGCGGCTTGTTCTCCCCCCATGACGGCAATACGTGAATTTGGCCAGCTAAATAAAAAGCGTGGGCTATAGGCGCGGCCACACATGCCATAATTCCCTGCGCCGTAAGAGCCACCAATAATGACCGTAAATTTAGGCACTTTGGCGCACGCAACAGCAGTCACCATTTTGGCACCGTGTTTGGCAATGCCGCCTTCTTCGTATTTTTTGCCCACCATAAATCCCGTGATATTTTGTAAAAATACCAATGGGATATTACGTTGACAGCATAACTCAATAAAATGCGCACCTTTTTGTGCAGACTCACCAAATAAAATACCATTATTCGCAACAATCCCTACAGGATACCCCCACCAATGCGCAAAGCCGCAAACTAAGGTATTGCCATACAAGGGTTTGAATTCATCAAATGCTGAGTCGTCGACTAAACGGGCAATAATTTCACGGACATCAAAGGGTTGACGTGTATCTTTGGGAATAATGCCGTAAATTTCTTCGGCAGCATAACGCGGTGGCCGTGGTGTTTGCACGGCAAGTTGAATCTGTTTACGTCGATTTAATCGACTAATCGCTGCCCGAGCGAGGGCGAGGGCATGGGTATCATTGTCGGCTAATTGGTCAGTCACGCCCGAGGTACGACAATGTAGGTCGGCACCACCTAAGTCTTCGGCACTCACAATTTCACCTGTAGCAGCTTTGACTAAGGGAGGGCCAGCTAAAAAAATGGTGCCTTGATTTTTAACAATAATCGCTTCATCTGCCATGGATGGCACATAAGCACCGCCCGCTGTACAAGAGCCCATCACCACCGCAATTTGAGGAATATTGCGTGCTGACATATTCGCTTGATTGAAAAAAATCCGTCCAAAATGGCGTTCGTCGGGAAATACTTCATCTTGTCTAGGCAGATTAGCACCGCCTGAGTCGACTAAATAAATACAGGGTAAATGATTCTCTTGGGCAATTGTTTGTGCACGTAGATGTTTTTTGACGGTTAAAGGGTAATAAGAACCACCTTTGACGGTAGCATCATTAGCGGCAATCACACATTCAATCCCACCTACACGGCCAATACCTGCCACCAACCCTGCGGCTGGGACATCTTCTTTGCCATAAACTTGATAAGCGGCGAGTGGCGATAATTCTAAAAAAGGAGAGCCTGTATCTAATAAACTCAAAATACGTTCACGTGCAGTGAGTTTGCCTCGACTTTTATGGCGAGCGACCGCCGCTTCACCGCCGCCTTGTTCTATGGTTAATAATACGTGATTTAATTCAGCTAATTGCTGACGTAAGGCAAGGGTGTTTTCTAAAAAACTCGCACTATGCGTATTCACTTGGCTATGCAAAATGGGCATAAAATCGCCTCGTATATTATACACTCCCTAAAAATAGAGAGTTTACTAAAAAACCTAAAAAATACTCAGGTATATATGAAGAAATGTGTATCATTCTGCTTAGAACTTAGGCGGTCTAAAAGCCTAAGCCCTATGCGTTCACTCCCTCACGCTTGGTCAAGAAGGGGATGATTAGATATCCTAACCCTTAGCGCATCGTTGCCTTGATATGTTTAGCGTGTTTCGTTAAATAATTCACGGCCAATTAACATACGGCGAATTTCCGACGTCCCTGCACCAATCTCATATAATTTTGCGTCTCGTAATAAACGACCTGTGGCATAGTCGTTGATATAACCATTGCCGCCCAAAATTTGTATCGCGTCTAAAGCCGTTTGTGTGGCATTTTCAGCGCAATATAAAATGGTAGCGGCTGCATCTTTACGTGCAGTCTCACCACGGTCACAGGCTTGGGCAACAGCATATAAATAAGCACGGGAGGCATTGAGCTTGGTATACATATCTGCCACTTTGCCTTGAATTAACTGAAATTCACCAATTGATTGGCCAAATTGTTTACGCTCGTGGATATAAGGAATCGTGATGTCTAAACAGGCCTGCATAACACCAACTGGGCCTGCCGCTAAGACAATACGCTCATAGTCTAAACCGCTCATTAAAACTTTAGCACCGCCACCAACAACTCCTAAAATATTGCTATCGGGTACAAAACAGTCAGTAAATACTAACTCGCAGGTGTTAGAACCACGCATGCCTAATTTATCGAGTTTGGGCGAACGGCTAAAACCTTGCCAGTCTCGCTCAACAATGAATGCGGTCATCCCTTTAGAGGGAGTACCCATTAAATCTGTTTTGGCATAAATGACATAAGTATGTGCATCAGGCCCATTGGTAATCCACATTTTATGGCCATTGAGCAAAAAGCCACCGTCTACTTTGTCGGCACGTAATTTCATACTGACGACATCCGAACCCGCCGTCGTTTCGCTCATGGCTAAGGCGCCAATATGTTCGCCGCTAATCAGTTTGGGTAAGTATTTGGCACGTTGCTCGGCATTCCCATTACGATAAATTTGATTGACACATAAGTTAGAATGCGCACCATAAGATAGACCAACAGAGGCAGAAGCGCGGGAGATTTCTTCGATGGCTAAGACATGCGCTAAATAGCCCATATTCACACCACCATATTCTTCGCTCACCGTCATACCTAACAAGCCTAAATCACCAAATTTACGCCACAAGTCCATGGGAAACTCATTAGATTTATCAATATCGGCGGCACGTGGTGCAATTTCTTCTTGAGCAAATTTATAAACCATATCGCGTAATTGGATATAGGTGGGGTCTAAGCCAAAATTCATGCCTGTATAGCTCATGGTAACACCTGTATAAGTGGTAATACGCTGCTCTGCTTGATTGACAGATATCACACAGCGTTATTTCTGATTTGATGATGGACGATAAATCTGAATGTAGGGATATCCCATGCTGACATTCATCTGCTTTTCTAAAGGTGGCAGGATAATACCAAGCAAATGCTTGCTTGGATAGTGGGTTTAACGGCTTCTTGTTTACATACGCTTATCATAAAATTCTGCAAAAGCCTGCATTTTGCTGCTATCAACCGTTTGCTAATTTTGCTTGAGTAGGCATAATTCGACGGTGGAGGCCGCTGTCTTTGTATTGAGCTGCATTAGTCAATCAAAGCGGTGTGAGTTAAGCAGTAGCGATTGCAACAAACTGGGGCGAGTTATGAGCGGAAAAACCGCAATTATTATTGGTGCCACAGGGATGGTAGGCAAACAAGTATTAGCATTACTTTTAGAGTCAACGGCTTATCAGCACGTCATTGCGCTGAGTCGTCGCTCAATGTCTATCAGTCATCCTAAACTAAAAAATATGGTTATTGATTTTGACCATTTGGCTGAAGAGCTCAAGCATATTCATGCAGATGATGCCTTTTGTTGTTTGGGTACGACCATTAAACAAGCAGGCACTAAAGCCGCATTTCATAAAGTGGACTACACCTATAATTTTGAGTTTGCACACACTCTGAAGCAAAATGGCTGTCAGCATTTTTTACTGATTTCAGCCTTAGGGGCCTTTCCTAAATCCTTAGTATTTTATAGTCGTGTTAAAGGCTTATTGGAAAAAGATATTAGTGCCTTAAAGTTTACCCGTTTAAGTATTTTTAGGCCGTCGTTGTTATTAGGTGAGCGCGCAGAAAATCGCTTAGGGGAAAATTTGGCAGCTAATCTGTTTCCATTAATCAGCCCTTTTTTACGTGGTGGATTGCGAGCAATTCAACCTATTCAGGGCGCAGTTGTGGCCAATGCGATGGTATCAATCGCACAGCAACCCCCTACCAGCGATAATCCCCATTTTTATTATTATGATGAGATGATGTCGGCATAGTTAAGAGGACGTTAAACGTGAGCCATTATGTAACCCCCGATTTATGTGATGCGTATCCTACGGTACGTGTTATCACGCCAATGTTTAAGAATTTTGGTGGCCGTCAGTCCTTTGGTGGACAAGTAGTGACGGTTAAGTGCTTTGAAGATAATTCGCGCGTAAAAGAGCTACTGGCTACCGACGGTAAAGGTAAAGTGTTAGTCGTAGACGGTGGCGGCTCTCTACGTTGTGCCTTGCTGGGTGATTTAATTGGCGACAGCGCCGTCAAATATGGCTGGGAAGGCGTGGTGATTTACGGTTGTGTACGCGATGTTGACGCGTTAGCACAGTTAGATTTAGGCGTGCAGGCCTTAGCGGCTATGCCCTTAAAAAGTGTGCGTAAAGGCGTTGGCGAGGTGGGTATTAGTCTTTCTTTTGGCGGGGTCACTATTCAAGATGGTGAATATATCTATGCCGACAATAACGGTGTGATTGTTGCTGACCAAGCCTTATCGATGCCGGTATAAGCGCCTTGAAAACCTATAATCCTCTCCAACCGTGGGAGGGTTATCAACGCCTCTAAGAGGTATGCAGCCGCTAATGTCTTTGCGCTAAATCCTGCAATGGTTTAGACAGTCTTTCGGGATGGTGTGGTTTAACACCGACATAGTATTGCTGAATCTGGCTGATATCATATTCCATATCGGCAGTTGGCTGATAAACCCCTAACATTTGTACTTCTTTTTTGTCGAAATCAATGCCCCATAAAATAATGGGGACATTGGCTTCATAGGCAATGCGGTGAAAACCTGTTTTCCATGCTTGCGCGCTTGTCCGTGTGCCATCTGGCGCTAAACACAATAACATACGTTCTGATTGTTGAAGTTTTTGGATACTGATTTGTGTCACTTGATGTGCTTGTTGACGGTCAATGGGAATCGCACCTAACCACCGCATAAAGTAACCAAACCCCCATTTGAATAAAGAATGTTTGGCCATGACGGTGACTTTAATGTCTAAGGCAAAAATAGTGGCAAACGCAAAAAAACCATCAAGATTAGAGGTATGGGGGGCGCCAATCATCACCGCTTTGGGGATATCTGGCATATCGCCGACAATTTTCCAACCCGTTATTTTTAACATCCATTGACCCAAAGCACTCATGAAGCTATTCCCACGCTCAGGCAAATGCTGATAACGGTGCGACATAATTTTATCCTGCGGCTTTAATCACAGCTGTATTTATACGCCATAATCTAAAATCCGCAAAGGGGGAGCCACTGCCTGTGTTAACAATGT
Source organism: Agitococcus lubricus (assembly GCF_003051055.1). Classification (GTDB taxonomy): domain Bacteria; phylum Pseudomonadota; class Gammaproteobacteria; order Pseudomonadales; family Moraxellaceae; genus Agitococcus; species Agitococcus lubricus. The sequence goes on from NZ_QAON01000012.1 coordinate 35,521, forward strand.
AACCCACGCCTAACTCACGAGAAGGGTCGGCCCACGCGCCAGAGCCGCCATAACCAAAGTGACCAAAAGCGTGCGGGGTTTGTGGCCATGTCGTAAATACACGGTGATAACCTAAACGCCAGTGCATGGGCATAGGAAATACATCTCCACGTTGACGATTATAAACACGACTGATTTCTTTGACGCGTGCAGGAGATAACAGGCGTACACCGTCGATTTCCCCATCATTTGCGAGTGCCGCATAGACTTTAGCTAAAGAGCGTGCGGTAAAAACCCCGTTTGCCCCAGGAATACAGGCTTGTAAGCTGCGGGCTTCGTCTAAATAAAACTTGTTCATGCCACGTGGCAGTAAGGCTTCGGTGGTGGTGTCAGGATTAAAACCAGACCAACGTAAACTTTTATCAATCAGTTGTTGTGGCAACGGTGTACGAGGTTTGCTGGTGTTTGTGCGTGGTTTATAACGGGCCGCCCCAATGATGTCAGTACAACGGGCAAGCTCACTATCAGGCACGCCAATAAAACAACCATCGAGTTTTAAGGGCTGAGTAATCAGTTGTGCTAGTGTTTCTGAGAGTGGTGCATGTGTCGCTTTTTCAATCAATCCGCCAACCAGCCAACCAAAGGTCAGCGCATGATACCCATTACGTGCACCCGCGGCATGTAAGGGACGTGCCTGCGCCATCACCTCTAACATGTGTGGCCAATCTAACATCTCATGGGCGTCTTGAATCATACTGCGAATATGATACAAGCCAGCCTCATGGGTTAACACATGACGTAAACTAATACTGTGTTTACCTTGTTGGGCAAATTCAGGCCAATAGTGTGCAATGGGTAAGTCATATTGTAGTATGCCTCGGTCAACCAACATATGTGCTAAGGTACTTAAAATACCCTTAGTCGTTGAATAGCTAATACTCATACTATCCGCTTGCCATGCGTTGCCTTCTTTATTGGCAACACCCGCCCAAATATCTAACACTTTTTGCTGACGGTGATAAACTGTCAATGCTGCACCACCCATTCGCGGTGCGGCAGGTAATTGTTCTGCAAAGACATCAACAACAGCGCGGAATTTGGGGTCTATATGGCCATGAATAGTATAAGTCATTGTTATTCTCATAATACTGGCAGGTCTGAGCATAGCCCTCATGCAACAGACCTGTGAGGGGATGATTCAGCGTCTTAAATGGCTTTGATAATACCCGCTAAGTGTGGTTTCGCCGATTTGGCATCAAAGACTTGAAAATGGCGTTCCACTTTACTGTTGATTTCGGACTGGAAAGCCACTTTGGCAGGCAATAACACGGGTAACTTAAACTGGACATCTACACTGAACGCATCGGGTAGACGGCCTTCGTAAGCAGCTAAACAGCGTGCTTTTGTCCACATACCATGTGCAATTGCCCGCGGAAAACCAAATAATTTTGCAGTAAAATCATAGAGATGAATGGGGTTGCTATCACCAGAAACGGCAGCATAACGACGGCCAATATCGCTTGGAATACTCCAAATCGCATTAAAGCCTGTGACAGGTTTTTTATCTTCACTCTGTTTAGCTTTGTCGTCGTTTGTTTTGCTGCTACTGGTTGCTTGGCGGAATAAATAGACACTCTCGCCAGTCCATACCAATTCGTTACCGACATACACTTCGCCTAATAAGGCAAATTGCTGACCTTTATCGTGTGGTTTTAACTCGCCAAATCGACAAGTCACATTCACTTTTTCGTTGGCATTAACAGGGCGATATTGCGTGATTTTATTAGCAATATGCACTAAACCTAATAACGGAAATGGAAAACCATCTTCTATCATTAACGCCATTTGTAGTGGCATGACCAACATATGTAAGTAGGTGGGTGGTAACACATCGCTTTGAGCAAAACCACAGACCGTGTTGTAATCGGCTAAATGTTGGCGGTCAATAGCAATCGCATTCAACGTTAAACTGAGTTCGGGTAAGGTGTTGGAGGATTTCTTTTTGAGACTATTAACCAATGCCTTTGGATACATTGCAAAACTAGAGGGCAGGCGAGTCAGGGTACGATTGGCCATGATGTTATCTCGATAATATGTAAAGAGGCGTGCTAACGGGACAAAACGCGATAGCTACCCCTTAAGATAAACAAGGACAGTATCAATCAATTAAACATCCATACTTATCCTTATCAAACCGTGTCAGAGGAGGGAAGTTGCTTCCCTCCCCGCGTATTAAGCACCAATTAAACTTTGGCCACACACACGCACAATATTACCCATTACGCCAGCAGAAGCAGGGTTGGCGTACCAAGCAATTGCCTCGGCCACGTCAACAGGTTGGCCACCTTGAGACATCGAATTCATACGACGACCTGCCTCACGGATAGCAAACGGAATGGCGGCCGTCATTTGGGTTTCAATAAAACCTGGTGCAACCGCGTTAATGGTGATGTTTTGAGCTTTTAATAACGGCGTCATGGCTTGTACCATGCCAATCACACCCGCTTTAGACATGCCATAGTTGGCCTGGCCTAAGTTACCTGCGATACCACTAATAGAGGATACACAAATAATACGACCATTACTGTTAATGACATTATTGGCTAACAACGCATCGTTGATACGCTCTTCACTGGACAAGTTAATGTTCATGACCAAATTCCACTGCTGAGGTGTCATATTGGCTAAGGTTTTATCGCGGGTAACGCCTGCATTATGCACAATAATGTCTAAGCCTTTTACCTTACAGAAGTCGGCAATTTTTTGTGGTGCATCGGCCGCTGTGATATCTAAGCCTAAGACCGAACCACCAATACGACCCGCAACGCGATTTAGGTCAGCTTCTTGCGCAGGAATATCTAAGCAAATGACATGTGCGCCATCGCGCGCTAACACATCGGCAATAGCTTCACCAATACCACGGCTTGCGCCTGTGACCAGTGCTGTTTTGCCTGCTAAGGGTTTATTCCAGTCCAAGTTAACTTGTGTGTCGTTAGGACTAATACGAACGACTTGTGCCGAAACATAAGCAGATTTGGCAGACAAGAAGAAACGTAAGCTGGATTCAACTTGGTTTTCGGCATTGGGGGCAACGTAAATTAATTGTGCAGTACTGGCTTTTTTGAACTCTTTAGCCACGGCACGCACAAAACCTTCTAAGGCACGTTGAGCGGTCGCTTGTTTGGGGTCGGTGCAGCTTTCGGGGGTACGACCTAACACCACAACACGACCACAGTTAACGAGTTGGCGCGCGATGGGGTGGAAGAAGTTATATACTTCGACTAATTCTTCGCTGTTTTTAATGCCAGACGCATCAAACACAAAGGCTTTGAATTTGGATTCTTTATCGTCCACATTGTGTTTGCGTAACGATAAACCCGCATCAGAAGCCGCCGTTTGATGAATAAAATCTTGGTTGCCAGCATAGGCTTCGGCATGAATATTTTTTAATACGCGAGCAATCGGAGCAATCAATTCGGCATTAGGAGCCGCACCGAGCAAAACAGCGCCATTGACTAAGGGCTTATTGGCGTCAAAACGCTCTAATACTAAGGGAGCAGGTAAACCTAAATTGCGGGTTAATAAGCGGCCAACAGGAGAGTTTGCAAATAATTGATAACGGTCACTCATTGTATATTCCTTCGGTGGTACAGGTGGAACAAAAAATTAGTTACTACGAATAGTCAGGGCTATTGAGCTTTTGCGTGTCAGCCTACAACATCAGACTGTTACAAACGCATGTTAATGGTCAACAGACCTGATTATGTCAGCTATCAATAAATAGATGACAACTAATCGTTGAGGCGCGAGCCTAGTGTAAAAGCATAAAAATGGCGAGAGGCTTTGTTGTACAAAACATAAAAAATATGTCGATTACACACAGTTACTCACTTGAGCTTTACCAAACACGAGGCGAGCGGACAAAATTTTTAACGACAACAGACTAACAAAACTTAGCAGCAGTAGCATTCGCTTTCTGGCATAACGGGGCATGCGCAATGGCCAATATGATAGCTATAAAATTGTCAGAAACAGGCTAGGTATTTGGCTAGGCCATAACAATCGATATTTATGGAGATTCAGAGAACAGTAGTGCGGCTAAAAAAATAGCTCTTTCCCTTTGGACTGCGTTAAAAATCGCTTCATAACTGTATGACAAAACCTGCCAATAGCATCACTATTTGCTGCGTTTTTTGCCTTGTCTGAGGCAGTTTTTATCAGCAACGTGGCTCACACGTAAAACATCAACAGCCCCTAGAAGTTTTCTCGTATGAGTGTTTCTTGTTCAGGTGACAAGCGTTGTATTACATGATTGAGTAATGTCTGGGTATTTGCTTTTAACCACAACAAGCCTTCATGCTTCGTGTATAATATTTTTTAGTTGTCATGTATAGCAGCTATGAGTCTTTATGCTAACTCCTTTAGAAAGTATGCTTCATCACATTAATTCGAATCATAAAATTTTGTCCGTTGCTCCGATGATGGATTGGACAGATAGACATTGCCGTTATTTTTTACGTTTATTTAATCCCCATGTTCGTTTATATACCGAAATGGTGACAACAGGCGCATTGATTCATGGTGGCCGTCATCGCTTTTTATGTTTTGATGCCATTGAACATCCCGTTGCATTACAAGTGGGTGGCTCAGATAGTCAAGAGCTTGCACAATGTGCCCAATTTGCAGAACAATACGGTTACGATGAAGTGAACTTAAATGTAGGTTGTCCGTCGGACCGTGTGCAAAAAAATAAAATTGGCGCATGTTTAATGGCCGAGCCTGAATTAGTAGCGGACTGTATCAGTGCGATGCAAGCGGCTGTACGTATTCCTGTGACAATTAAACATCGTATTGGTATCGACGACTTACAGGACTACGAGAACCTATATCGGTTTGTAGAAACCGTGGCACAAACAGGCTGTCAAGAATTTATTGTACATGCGCGTATTGCCTTATTGCAGGGCTTATCTCCCAAAGAAAATCGTGAAATTCCTCCGTTGCGTTATGCCGATGTTTATCAACTCAAACAAGATTTTCCTCAGCTAACCATTCATATCAATGGTGGCATTAAAACCTTGAATGAAATCGTTGAACATTGGGAGCAGGTAGATGGTGTGATGATTGGTCGTGAGGCGTACCACAACCCCTATATTTTAGCGCAAGCCCTTGCGTTGTGGGGCGAAGATATCCCATCACCGCATCAAATACTGCAAAGATTCCTGCCATTTATCGAGCAAGAACTGACAGCTGGTGTGCCATTGATGCAAATGAGCCGACACATCTTAGGTTTATTTCAAGGTATGGCTGGCGCACGCAAGTGGCGACAACATCTCAGTAGTTATGCGTATCAAAAACACAGAGGCATCGAATTAATCGAGGAAGCCGCCAGTTTTGTTGAAGACCGACAAAGGACACCTTATGAATCAACTACAACAGCTACAACAATTTAGTACGATTGTCGCCGATACAGGCGATATAGCGAGTATTCAGCGCCTACAACCACAAGACGCCACCACCAATCCGTCGCTCATTTTGAAGGCTGCCACACAAGATGAATACGCCCATATTATTGCCAAAGGCCTAGAAGATAGCAAACACTTGCCCACGCAGGCGCAACGCTTACAAGGTGCTATTGAAGCCGTTAGCGTGGGCTTTGGATTGGAAATATTAAAAGTTGTTCCTGGCTTAGTCTCTACCGAAGTAGACGCACGAGCATCTTTTGATATGCGTGCGACCTTAGAACAAGCACGTCGTTTGATTAAGCGTTATCAAGAGGCAGGGATAGACCGCGAGCGTGTCCTAGTTAAAATTGCCAGTACATGGGAAGGTATTCAAGCCGCTCGTCTCTTGGAGCAAGAAGGTATTCATTGTAATTTGACGTTATTATTCAATTTCGCACAAGCACAAGCCTGTGCCGAAGGAGGCGTTACCTTGATTTCTCCTTTTGTAGGCCGCATTTTAGATTGGTACAAAAAGAGTACAGGCCAAGACTATAGCGCTGAGACCGACCCTGGTGTACTGTCAGTTAAACGTATTTATGATTACTACAAAGCCTGTGACTATCAGACCGTTGTCATGGCTGCAAGTTTTAGAAATATTGGCGAAATTAATGCACTTGCGGGCTGTGATAAACTCACGATTAGCCCTGCTTTATTAGATGCACTGGCCTCTAATCAGGAACAATTGACACGTCAACTCAGTCCTACAGAGGGGCAATTGAGCATGCGCTTATCGCCATTGAGTGAAAAAGAGTTTCGTTGGCAATTAAATGAGGATGCGATGGCAACTGAAAAATTAGCCGAAGGTATTCGTGCTTTTGCAGCCGATTTGAGGACACTCGAGCAAAAAATAGAGACCTTATGTAATACTGGTCAGTTAAGAAAAATGGGCACTTAAAAACAGCCCTTTGACTCCGCTCAGGGCGCATTTTGGCGTTGACTGAGCGGAGTCGAAGTCAGTAAAAATTGCTTAACTGACAGGCATTAGGGGCATTATTGGTTTAGCGAAAATAATATTTTAAGGCGCATCTTCGCCTACCCCCACCTCTGACTTAAAGGATGGGGGTGGCTCTTCGGCATGTTCCAATAATTCTTTAGGAATAGCGTCTGGTTCTTTACTTTCAGGCTCAGGTTTGAGATTTTTACCAATCACGGTTTGTCCCTCAAATGCCAACGACTTTAAGCTGTATTCCATGACTTCACCTTTGCTCGTTGGTCCTCTAAACTTAACAGGAAAATTACGATAATCAGGGGCTAACCAAACATCATAACCTTGTTGAGCGATACCTGTAGCCAAATTAATACGTTGTCCTTGTAGATGTAATGTACGCATTTCACCCGCAGGTAGTTTGAGGCGTTCTTCGCTAATCAATTTCAGTTCGATATTATAAACGGCACTGCCAGTCGTAATTTGTAGCTGACGGCTTTCGGTGCCTACAAAACTTACCGCAACCTGAAACGGTAGACTGGCAGCATCTTGGATTTCACCTTGTAGCGCTGCGTATTTTACGTCTGATTTTTTACCAAAACGAATCGTATTGTTGCTGCGGTCAATATCGGCAAATCGATTGAGTTTATTATTGATATAAACGCGATATTGTTCTGGGCTTATACCATTGACTGAGACGCCGCCTTCACTGACCATTTTGGCCTTAAAGCCAAATTTAGACGCCTCATTTTCAATGATGTAGCGTTCGCCTTCCATACGCCACATCTGTTTGATTTCAACACTAAACCCCATAAAGCTAGCTTTATAACGGGCAGCAATTTCCACAGGAAAGGGGGGTGGCTCTTCATGTATTGCGATAGGTGGTGTTTTTGCTAACTCCTCAGGCGGTGGCGGTAAGCTATCGCCTAGCGGAATGGCATCTTCACTGACTTGTTCGGTGGAGGCGTTGTCTGATTTGGGGTTGTCGGCAATTTGTGGACTGGGCGGAGCAAAATCATCACCACTGATAGGTTCTACAAGGGGTTTTTCGGGTTTGATTTTTTCTTTAGTGAGTTGTTTCTTATTGTTATTATTTTTGCTTGGCGCAATTTTCTCTGCCGCAGGTGGTGCTTCTTCAATTAAGGTGACAATGGCTGCACCTACTTGTGGTTTAGGGCGAGCAGGTGGCTTAATGGATAGTTTTACGCGCGGAATAGCGTCGGCTTTCTTTTTAGAAAGCACTTCGTCGGGCGAGTCGGGACTAAAATCAGGTAGTTCAAATTCGCCATCCCATAATAAACATAAATGAACAAGCACTGAAGCCGCTAGTGCAGTAGCTAGCGGTTTACGTTGTAAACGTATCCTCAGTGTTTGGACAAATGGCAAGCTGTTAACCTAATTAAGCAAGTTGAGCAAAAGCGCGTTCAGCCGCGAGTAAAGTCACTTGTATTTCTGTGTGACCGTGTGCACTAGAAATAAATCCTGCTTCAAAAGCAGAAGGGGCTAAGTATACACCTTCTGCTAACATCAAATGAAAGAATGATTTGAAGCGTGCTACATCACAGGCCATCACATCATCATAACTCTCGATTTGGCTTTTTGTGCTAAAAAACAAGCCAAACATACCACCGACCTGTGTCGTAGTAAAAGGTATACCCACCGCATCGGCGCGTTGTTGTAAACCTGTTAGTAGTGTATTGAGCTGAGCCGCTAACTGTTCATAAAAACCTGCTTTACTGACTAATGCCAACATCGCCAATCCTGCACGCATAGCGAGTGGATTACCAGATAAAGTGCCAGCCTGATACACCCCACCCAATGGTGCAATGCATTCCATGATTTCACGCTTACCGCCAAACGCACCCACAGGTAAACCAGCACCAATTACTTTGCCTAACGTGGTGAGGTCGGGTTTGATATTATACAGTGCCTGAGCGCCGCCCAACGCTACTCTAAATCCCGTCATCACTTCATCAAAAATTAATACAGCGCCATACTCGGTACATAAGCGGCGTAAACTTTGTAGAAACGCTAAAGACGGTGGAACGCAGTTCATATTGCCAGCAACAGGTTCAATAATCACGCACGCAATCTCTTCACCCATTTGGCCAAAGAGTTGCTCTAATGCAGCAATATCGTTATAAGGCAGTGTGAGTGTGTGTTTTGCTAAATCAGCAGGTACGCCCAGTGAGGTAGGTACGCCTAAGGTGAGGAGTCCTGAGCCTGCTTTGACTAACAACGAGTCGGCATGGCCATGATAACAACCTTCAAATTTCAGTAGTTTATCGCGTTGGGTATACCCACGTGCCAAACGAATAGCGCTCATCGTGGCTTCGGTGCCTGAGCTCACCATACGTACCATTTCCATCGAGGGCATTAATTCGCAGACTTTATCGGCCATTTGAATTTCAGCTTCTGTGGGTGCACCAAAACTTAAACCGTTGACGGCTGCTTCTTGTACGGCACGGACAATATCAGGATGCGCATGGCCTAAAATCATCGGCCCCCATGAGCCGATATAGTCAATGTAGGCTTTACCATCGGCATCCCATAAATAAGCGCCTTGACCTTTGCTAAAAAAAATCGGTGTACCACCAACCCCTTTGAACGCTCTAACGGGAGAGTTGACTCCCCCTGGAATATGACGGCATGCGGCAGTAAAAAGTTCTTGATTACGACTCATAGTAGTGACTCATATAGCAAATCTAGACAGTCATTGGTGTCTAAAATAAATGGCGAAATGCGGCGGTGTGTGGAGCAATCTCGGTATTAGGTTTAGCAAAAATTTCACTAATCATTGCCAGATAGTTTGCTCCCGCTGTGATTAGGGGTGGCGCATTGTCTAGGGTTATGCCACCAATAGCAACTAGTGGTAAATTGAACACTTGTGCTTGTCTTAGAATGTTGATGTCAGCTAATGACGCTAAAGGTTTACTGGGTGAGGGGTAAAATGCGCCAAAAGCCAAATAGCTTGCGCCTGCATCCACCGCTTGCGCCGCAAACTCTAAGGAGTTATGACACGTTGCCCCGATAATTGCTTTGTCACCTAGACGTTGTCTGGCAAGTTCAATCGCACCATCCCCCCGACCTAAATGTACCCCTACTTTTAAGCGGGCTGCCAAGTCGAGGTCATCATTGATAATCAATGGGACTTCATAAGCTACACATAAAGATTTGAGGGCAAAAGCCTCTTGGTAACGGGTGCTGGCTGTCGCTTGTTTGGCGCGGTATTGTACTAAGTTAGCACCGCCTATGAGCGCTTGCTCTACCGCTTCGAGTAACCGTCCATGCAGCAACAAACTGTCAGTGATGACGTAAACGCCGTGTTTCATGCACCAAAACTCTTAAAGCGTTTGGGAATGGCTTGGCCATCTGCATGCGGACGGTCAGCACGCAACAAACAATTATTGAGCCAAACCTCGGCACGGCTGATAGCAATACTCGGACTATGGCCTTGTGCGATACCCGCAGCAATGCCCGCGGCTAAACTGCAACCTGAACCATGAAATTCACCCGCTAAACGCGGCCAATGGCTAGTTTGAATCAAGGTGTTGTCTTGATAGAAACGATTACGTAACATCTCTCCTTGCTCATGGCCGCCTTTGAGCAACACCTGTTTAGCCCCCATCTCACTTAAACGTTGAATAACGCCTGATTCCGTCTCTGCGACTGATAGCCCTGTTAAACTTTCTGCTTCTATACTATTGGGGGTTAGCACGTGTGTACGTGGAAATAAAACTGTTAAGTGTTCAATAAAGCCATCAACGGTTAACGAGCCACCGCTGTTCGCTACTAATACAGGGTCTAAAATCAGGGGAATATCGGGGTATTGCTGACAAATGTTATCGACGACAGCAATGATATCAGGCGTGCCCAGCATGCCACATTTAATTGCTTTGACAGGTAAATCCGCAAGCACTTTAAGGGCTTGTTGCTGTATTAACTCAGCATCAACCGATTGAAAACCATAGACGCGTTGGCTGTCTTGTACTGTTAAGGCAGTACACACGACGGCGGCATGACTACCCAATGCCCCAATCGCTTCAATATCGGCTTGTAAGCCAGCCCCCCCCGAAGGGTCTAAACCACTAAAACATAAAACAACAGACCGCATAACGTTTACTTTGCCAGTATTAAATTAGCCCAAGATGGGGCATACGAAGAGGTTAAAATGGTTTAACCACCACCAAAATGACAATCACAATTAACAATACAACGGGTAACTCATTAAAAACACGATAAAAAGTATGTGTTTTGTTATTTTGATTGTCGGCAAATCGTTGACGATAGTAGCCACAATAGAAATGATAAACAATTAACAAACCGACCAAGGTTAATTTGGCATGTAACCAGCCTTGTTGCAAATAATAAGCAGGGGCTAGATATATCATGGCCGCACCCAAGACAATCGTCAAAACCATCGAAGGCCACATAATGCCTCGGTACAGTTTACGCTCCATGATTTTGAAGCGTTCAATACTGATAGTGTCTTCACTTTGAGCGTGATAGACAAACAAACGCGGCAAATAAAATAAGCCTGCAAACCAACAAATAACGGCAACAATATGAAAGGCTTTTAGCCAAAGCATCATAAACCTCAATAAATAATGGAGCATCGATGTAACAAAACTGACGCTATCGCTGAAGTCAGAGCTTGATATAATATCAACACTAAGGCATTAAGCCGATTAAACAAGTGAAATAGATTGATTTTTTGGGAGAAAATGTGTGATTAAGGTCGGTATTGTGGGTGGAACAGGCTATACAGGTGTCGAATTGTTGCGTTTGTTAGCGCAACATCCACAAGTCGCTTTACAGGCAATTACCTCGCGTAGTGAAGCAGGTATGCCCGTTGCGCAGATGTTCCCCAATTTACGCGGTCGCGTTAATTTAACATTTACAGAACCGTCGGTTGATAATTTAAGCCAATGTGATGTGGTCTTTTTTGCCACACCTAATGGCGTCGCCATGAAGCAAGTGCCTGAACTATTGGCTAAAGGCGTTAAAGTTATTGATTTGGCTGCCGACTTTCGCTTAAAAAATCCTGTAGATTGGCAACAGTGGTATGGTATGCCACATGCCTGTGAAGATATTTTGGCAGAGGCTGTGTACGGTTTACCCGAGGTGAATCGTGAGGCGATTAAAAAAGCCCGTTTAGTGGCCAATCCAGGCTGTTATCCTACAGCGGTGCAATTAGGCTTTTTACCCTTATTAAAAGCAGGGTTGGTGGATGCAAATAGCCTGATTGCCGATGCAAAATCAGGCGTGTCAGGCGCAGGTCGTAAAGCCGAAGTACATACCTTGTTATGTGAGGCAGGGGATAGTTTCAAAGCCTATGGTGTGGCGGGTCACCGTCATTTACCCGAAATAAAACAAGGGCTACAACATATCGGTGGTCAAGCAGTGGGCTTGACCTTTGTACCACATTTATTGCCCATGATTCGCGGTATACATGCCACCTTATATGCCCGTTTAACGCAAGACGTCAGCGATTTACAAGCCTTATATGAACAGACTTATGCAAATGAGTCGTTTGTTGACGTGTTGCCTGCAGGCAGTCATCCAGAAACACGTTCGGTACGTGGTGCTAATGTGTGTCGTATCGCAGTGCATCGCCCGCAAGGTGGAGATACTGTTGTCATCTTGTCGGTGATTGACAATTTGGTGAAAGGTGCGGCAGGGCAGGCAGTGCAAAACATGAATATTATGTTCGGTTTAGCCGAAGATACAGGTTTAATGCATATTGCCTTATTGCCTTAAGGAGTGATTCATGTGGCGTAGCGGTCGTCGGCAAAAAATAAAAAGCTACATTGCTGCGCCTATCACGGCTCATTGGGTAGCATGGACACTATTGGTGGTTTTGTTGTTAGGCTTGACAGGGGCAGGTTGTTATTACTGGGGCTATGATGCAGGACTGAGAAGTGTGGGAGCAAGTGCTACCGAAGTGAAAGACTTGCGTACTCGTGACCAACAGCAAGCTGCCGACATTAAACGTCTCAATATGGGACTGTTAACCTTACAACAAGACCGTGATATTGCTATCGAAACTGCCAAAAAACTGCAAGAGGATACTAAAAACCAGTTAGCTACCGTAGCCGATTTACAAGAGCAAATAGCGGTCTATCAGCGTTTGTTAGGAGCAAAACCCAGTAGCCAAGCCGTGAATGTTGATAGTATCACCGTCAAACATCTCTCTGCTAATCGTTATCAATACCGTATGTTGATTACACAGCTCAGTAATAATCAAACTTCTGTTGCAGGACAAGTGTATGTCAAGGTCTATGCAAGCAATAAAAAACAAAGTGTGAGTGCGACTCCCGTTGAGATAAAACTACAATATTTTCAGAATGTGATGGGTGAGTTTGTCTTACCTGTAGGGTTTCAGCCCGAAAGTATTCAGTTGCTCATCCAAACGACAGGCAAAAAAGCGAGTAAAATTCAAAAAACCTTTAAGTGGGAAGTCGCACCATAACGTCACAGTTTGACGTATTGTCGACAAATAGCCTGTTCGCTCTCACGACCTTATGTTAAAAATTCTGCTAATACAACTGCCGCTAATCATGAAGGATTTTTAAGGACTGTAGGTCTGAGCCGATTCATCACTAAAAGTTAAACCAATAGTGTTTGCTAGGCACTACGAGACACTAGGCTTGATGAGACTTACCTGTGATAGAGGTCATGGTTTCCAAAACGTAAACAACGTATTTGCACTTCTGAGTATAGCAATCTCATTAAAACCTCGTTAGTATCAGCCATTTTGAACGATTCAGTACACTTTTAAGAAAGTCTTTTTTAGCCTATGAGAACACGTGTTTGTGGATGTGTTTTTTAATCAATACGTCAACAGACACTAGAATGGTATCATGCTAAATGAACGGGCAAGTGCCCAGACCTGCAGCGCATAAGTCAATTCTATTCCACCAACGACCACCACACTCGATTGTCATTAGCTGACAAGGAGCTTACATGAACTTGCCACGCTTAACGTATCCACTCTATTTATTGGCACTCAGCTCAATCATATTAACAGCCTGTAATCAACCTCCAGCAGGCGGAGCGGCCAATGCAGGGGGGATGCCTGCCATGCCACCTCCCGAAGTGGCTGTTGTCACAGTGCAGGCACAAACAGTGCCTGTGCGTTTTGAGTATGCGGCACAAGTCGCAGGTTCACGTGAGGCTGAAATTCGGGCGCGTGTGACAGGTATTTTGTTAAAAAGACACTACAATGATGGCCAAACAGTGCAGGCAGGACAGACCTTATTTAGCCTAGATAATGCCCCCTACGAAGTCGCCTTAGCCGCCGCAGAAGCACAACTGGCGAATGCGCAAGCACGTCTGAGCCAAGCCGAACGTAATTTGGCGCGTATTAAACCCTTGTGGGAACAAAAAGTGGTTGCTCAGCGTGAGTACGACGACGCGGTATCGGCACAGCAAATAGCTCAAGCTGACATCAAAACTGCACAAGCTCAAATTAAACAAGCCAAGTTAAATCTAAGTTATACCCGTGTCGATGCGCCAATTAGCGGTATTGTCGGACGGGCACAAAAAACCGAAGGCACCTTAGTATCGGGTACGGATATTTTATTAGCCACCATCACTCAAATTAACCCTGCACATGTTTACTTTGGTCTGCCAGATGCCGAACAACAAAAAAATCGTCATTTAGCGGCTACAGGACGTTTTAAGTTACCGCCACAAGGTCAATATGTGGCCAATATCAAACTGTCGGATGGCTCACTGTATCCACATGCAGGACGTTTGGATTTTACCGATATGGCAGTTAATCCGAATACAGGAACAATCGAAGCGCGTGCGGCTTTACCAAATCCTGAAAGTCAATTAAAGCCAGGTCAATTTGTTCGTGTAGTGCTGAATGGTGCGCAACGTGTAGATGCTTTAGTTGTTCCTCAACGCGCGGTAATTGAAGGTCCTGCAGGCAAAATGGTGATGTTAGTGACGAAAGACAACAAAATAGAGCCACGGCCTGTCAAGGTCGGCGAATGGGCGACCATTAACGGCACCGAGGCTTGGGTGATAGACAGTGGTTTGCAGGCGGGTGAGCGTGTCTTAGTGGATGGTTTATTTAAGGCCATGCCTGGTACAGTGGTTAAGCCTGTTGACGCCGCCAGCGTTGCCAAAGCAACGACGCCGCCAAATGCTGCTGCACCTAGCACCCATTAAGGAGATGAACCGTGTTAGCACGTTTTTTTATCAATAGGCCTGTTTTTGCCGCTGTTTTGTCAATTTTTATTATGTTGGCAGGTTTAGCGGCAATGCGCAATTTACCGATTGCGCAATATCCAGAAATTGCGCCACCCGTGATTCAAGTGACGGCTGTGTATCCTGGTGCATCGGCAGAAGTACTAGAGCAAACCGTTGCTGCGCCATTAGAAAATCAAATTAACGGTGTGGATGGCATGCTGTATATGGGGTCTACCTCAACCTCGCAAGGGGTGGTGACCATCAGTGTGACTTTCCAAATTGGTACGAATGCTGACCAAGCGGCACAAAATGTCAATAATTTAGTGAAACAAGCGGAAGCGCGTTTACCGCAAGAGGTTCGTCGGCAAGGGGTAACGGTGACTAAAGGCTCTTCGAGCTTTTTACAGGTGATAGCCTTTTATTCACCTGATGGCCGTTATGATGATGTATATACCAGTAATTATGTCACGCTCAATGTCTTAGATGCGGTTAAACGGGTACCTGGCACGACCAATGTTCAAATTTTTGGTGCAAAAGACTATGCGATGCGTATTTGGTTAAAGCCAGATAGATTGTCGCAATTAAAACTCAGCACCCAAGAAATAGTCGCCGCCATTAATGAGCAGAATGGCCAATTTGCCGCAGGTAAAATTGGTCAACAGCCGACGGGTGCTAGTCAGGAGTTGGTGTATACCATCACGACAAAAGGTCGCCTATCGGAAGCCAGCGAGTTTGAAAATATCATTATTCGTTCGCAGCCCGATGGCTCTACCTTACGCTTAAAAGATGTTGCCCGTGTAGAGTTAGGGGCAAAAGACTATGATTTTGTGGGACGCATTAACGGTCGGCCTGCGACCTTAGTTGGCGTGTTTTTACAACCGAGCGCGAATGCTTTGGAAGTGGGCGATAATGTTAAGAAGACTTTAGCACAAGTCGCACAGCGTTTTCCTGAGGGTTTAAGTTATTCAATTCCTTACGATACCACACGGTTTGTCGAAGTCTCTATTCGTGAAGTACTAAAAACCTTAGCCGAAGCCATGGTGTTGGTCTTTTTAGTTGTCTTCTTATTTTTACAAAACTGGCGTGCGACCTTAATTCCCACCATTGCCGTCCCTGTATCTTTAATTGGGACATTTGCAGGTTTGTATTTGTTAGGCTATTCCATCAATACCTTGACTTTATTTGGCATGGTACTCGCGATTGGTATTGTCGTTGATGATGCGATTGTGGTGCTAGAAAATGTTGAACGTATTATGCAAGAGCAACATTTAAGCGCTTACGATGCCGCTGTCAAAGCCATGCATGAGGTTACTAGCCCCATCATTGCGATTGTGATGGTGTTATGTGCAGTCTTTGTGCCGATTGGCTTTTTGGGTGGTTTAACGGGGGAATTGTATCGTCAATTTGCGGTCACGATTGCGATTGCGGTCATTATTTCGGGTATTGTGGCACTGACATTGACACCTTCTTTATGCGTCTTGATTCTCAAACGTGAACATAAAGCCTTAGGTGGTTTTTTTGTTGCCTTTAATCACTGGTTTCATCGTGTTACAGGCCATTATGTGAATGGCGTAACATGGATGATTCGGCGGGGTGCAGTGGCTGCATTCTTATTTATTGCGATGGTGGCGGTGACCATCGGACTATGGAAAATAACGCCCAATAGTTTAGTGCCCGATGAAGACCAAGGCTATTATATTGCCGCAGTGATTTTACCCGATGGCGCAACCTTACAACGTACCGATAAAGTGGTTCAAGAAGTCTTGGCAATTATGAAAAGTAATCCAGCCAATGAAGATGTGGTTGCGTTTACAGGTTTTGACTTTTTGGGCGGCGGTTTTAGAAATAATGCAGCCACTATTTTTGTTACGCAAAAACATTGGGATGAGCGTCAAGTGAGCAGCCAACAGTTAGTCGGTGAGCTGTACATGAAAACGGGTCATATTAAAGAGGCCTTAGTCTTAGCCTTTAATCCCCCACCCATTATGGGTTTAGGACAAGCGGGCGGTTTTGAGTTTTATATCCAAAATCGCGGTGAAGGCGGAGCAGCTAAACTGGCAGAAGTCATGGGACAGTTT
This sequence comes from Agitococcus lubricus, assembly GCF_003051055.1. GTDB lineage: Bacteria > Pseudomonadota > Gammaproteobacteria > Pseudomonadales > Moraxellaceae > Agitococcus > Agitococcus lubricus. The sequence continues at coordinate 52,206 of NZ_QAON01000012.1, forward strand.
ATGGCAGCGGCTAATGAAAACAAAATGTTAGGCGGTGTACAAACCTTATGGCGAGCAAATAGCCCCCAGTTACGTGTTGATGTTGACCGCGAAAAAGCGCATGCAATGGGGGTCAATCTAAACACAATTTACGATACCTTGGCCGCGACCTTAGGTGCTTATTATGTCAATGACTTTAATAAATACGGTCGTACATGGCAAGTACTCATGAGTGCCGAGCCACAATACCGTGCTAAACCAGAGGATATTGGCAGTATTTGGGTGCGCTCAGATAAAGGGGACATGTTACCCCTATCCTCGTTGGTCACCATGAGTTACAGTGCTGGCCCCGATAGTTTAGACCGTTTTAATAATTTGCCCGCAGTGAAATTATTTGGTCAAGGTGCAGCAGGCGTGAGTTCGGGGCAAGCGATTGCTGAAGTCGAAAAAGTCGCCCAACGCGTGTTGCCCAGTGACTTTAGTTATGATTGGGGCGGCGCGTCCTACCAAGAAAAACAAGTGACAGGCTCATCAAGCATTGCCTTAGGTTTAGGGGCAGTGATGGTATTTTTGATTTTGGCTGCCTTATATGGGCAATGGTCTTTGCCTATTTCGGTGTTATTAGCCTTACCTTTTGGTATCTTTGGTGCGTTAGCAGCCGTATGGGGGCGAGGCTTTACCAATGATGTCTATTTTCAGATTGGTTTAGTCACCTTGTTAGGTTTGGCTGCTAAAAATGCCATTCTGATTGTTGAATATGCGATTCTGAAAAAAGAAGAAGGACTATCAACGGCTGCCTCTGCGGTTGAAGCGGCACGCTTACGTTTTAGGCCTATTCTGATGACCTCATTAGCCTTTATCTTAGGGGTATTGCCATTGGCGATTAGTCAAGGTGCAGGTGCAGGTGCACGCCAGTCGGTAGGTACGGGGGTGATGGGGGGTATGATGGCAGCGACATTTTTGGCTATCTTTTTTGTGCCGACCTTTTTTAAGTGGATTGTCGATAGACGTTTGTCCGAAAAGCGCACGGCGGCACAAATACATGAAGAAGCTGAACGCCATCAACAAGCCATCGACCAAAAGCCTGTGTCAATGGATGGTGCAGAGCGTTAAGTCTGTAGGCATAAAAAAGCGGGTATTGCCCGCTTTTTTATGTGATGAGATAGGCCGCGTTAGCCTGTTGAGTATGAATTCCATTCATCAGGTTAATCGTCTATTAAATACGTCACATCTCTCAGTGTATGGTTTCTAACAATATACCTATACCTAACCAATCGGCTAATTCTTGATAGACACGAGGGTCATTTAACATCGCTAAATGATTCATCTCGTCAAAGTACACACGGCGAATTTTAGGCGAATCTAACACATAACCTTGTTCATCTTGTGCCAACGCACTGTCGACAGGTACCAAACCATCACCAATCCAATTTTGACTATGTGATTCACTGATAGCTCCCGCTAATAATAAATGGGATATGCCTTCGTATAAATGAGGTAACACATTGTCATGCGTCAAACGTGCATAACGTAAGTCTTTGATACCGCGACTACGAATATTACCTAACCGCATAAAAGGACGCGTATAGGGGGTGATATTCAGTAAGTTATTAGCTTGATTGCCTAAACGCTCCAAAGGGGCACCTAGATGTGGTGAACCTAAATAAGCGGCATGCGTTAAACGCTTAAGCCAACTGTGATTTTCTTGCTCGGCATAATGACAAGCACTCCGAATCAATAATCCACCCATACTATGGCCAATCAATAAGAGGGGTGTACCTTTGGCAGCAAAATGGCTATTTAACAAGGCGGCTAGCTCTGCACCATTATCATGAATGGCGCGCCCTGTATTGTAGCGTAACCAAGCTACTTGGTAGCCTAATTGCGCTAATTGACAATAAAACTGATAATGATTCTCTGCGGCTTGCCATTCGACATCACTGTGGCATAGACCGTGAATAAATAAAACATGTGCTTTGGCAGGTTCATTCGCCCACGCGTTTATATCTTCAATTAATAGGCCTTGTTCTGACCGTAGGCTAAGATGCGTCGCGAGTGGGCTTTCCCAATCGACTAATTTGTCACCACATACCCCATTGAGAGCAGCTTGACTACGAATGGCGAGAGGATGGGCAAATTCTTTGTGTTCGCCTGCAAATAAGCGACTCAATTTGGCAAACAGCGCAAAGCTGTGACTGATGATACGATAGGGGAAAGGCGCATAACGGGCATCAGGTTGATGCTGTTTGTTAAACGGCATAGGTAATTGATTGATTGTCCCGTGTACTTCAGCAACTAAATGAGTTAACTCTTGTGCACCGCGTAAGGCGAGATGACAAATAGAACCAACGGTAGTAATAGCTTGAATAGCAGCTGAAGGTTTGTTGATATTAGCATCTATATGTTCGCTCATGGCCAAATCTCTTGGTGTACATTTGTACACTAATTTAGATGGCGATGGGTGAGTTGTCAAGGGATATAGAAGAACAATTCGCGTTTGTTATTAAAACAACGCTAAATTTTAGTGATGGATTTCACATTATTACTTTGTGTAGAGATGAAAAAAACGTATAAACAACAATTTGCAATAAGCGTCTTAACAGCTAACTGTTATTATCGCCAAGTCTTTTATGTTGATAACACCATGGCAAGTAAATTGCACACACGATAAAAGGATACGCATATCGGCAGCTATTGACCATAAGGATATGAGAACAATAAATCATTGAAACTGGAGGGTCACTATGCGCTTTGCGCGATATCTTTTAGCAGTAACGAGCATCGTATCGAGTCAACTATTATGGGCTGCGCCTTTACAACTTTGTGTAGACAAAATACCCACCCCACCTTTTGTTTACTCCGAAAAGATTAACGGGGCAGGTAAACTACGGGGTTATTCTTTAGACTTAGCGAAGCAACTACTGAGTCAAGCAGGTGTAGCTTATGAGGTAAAATCGTTTGCTAAAACGGAGCTAGAAAAACGTCTATATAGTCCGTCCGCCAGTGCAGGCTGTGACATTGTCTTAGATGTTCGTAAGGGCAGTGAGCAAGAAAAATACGTGCATTTATCAAGCCCTTGGTATCAGTTAAATATTGACGCTGTCTATTCATGGGAGCGTTATATGACGGGTTTAGGGGTAAAAACGGTCAATGACTTTAGCCAATATCAGGTCTGTGGTTTAGAAGGTTATGACTATGGCAACTTAAATAAACATATTAAAATTAAATACTTACCACGTATGAAAGATATTGTATTTGACCTAAAACAAAAAACTTGCGATGTATTTTTGGCAGAAGCTGCGGTAATGAAATATGGTCAACGTGCTAATTTATTTCAAATGCCACCTGTGGGATGTGTACGTTTAGATGGCACAGTACGAACTTATCATTTAGGTGTGGCTAAGCATGTGGTAGGCGGCGATGCGATATTAGTTAAATTACAGCAGCAATTTAGCAAACTCACAGGCACAGATAGCGTCATGACTAAACTAGCCGAAGAATATGATATTGGTGCAATGAGTTGTCAGACTAGATTACATGTGGGGTCATAAGACAAGGGTAGTTGATGCTATGCCTATACAATGTATACGGGCATAGCAGACAGGCTTAACTGACCTTGCCGCCCAGTTTTTTGGCGAGAAGGGTCGCATTTTGTGCAACCAAGCCATAAATTGATAACTGTGGATTAGCACCAATACTGGTTGGAAACACCGAACCATCAAAAATCGATAAATTCTTGAGTTGATGATGTAAGCCTTCGCTATTCACGACACTGGTTTTCTCGTCTTCACCCATCGCGCAACCGCCCATTAAATGCGCACTAAATAATGCGGTACGGAATTTTTTATAGGGTAGGGCTTCGATTTGTGTCTTGGCTTCTGCCCAACTGCTGGCCCATTGGCCATCTAAATGTGCAGGTCTGACTTTATTTGCCCCTGCGGCAAATTGCGCTTCGGCCATACTCAAATAAGCACGTTTTGCACCGTCCCAAATATAATCACTGATGTCATAATTGAGAACAGGTGCACCCGCGTCATCAATCACAACTTCACCGCCTTGGCTGTCGTCAACAAAGCCATCGCGCATTAAGGCTAACATGGCATTAGTATGCGGTAACATGGCCATCTCTTCTTGTAATGGTTTGCCGTAAGTTCCAAAAACACCACTGGCAATGGCAGGAAACATAGGGGGCACTTCTAATTTATAGCCCATTTTACCTGTTGCCCCATCACGCCACTGAAAATAGTCAGAAGCAATAGATTGCGGTGCGCCATAAAAAGGATTTACTTCTTGTGGCATTTGCGCCATCGTCAGGACAACAGGGTGAATACACGTGCGTTTACCGACCCGTTGATGTGGGTCAGGGGCATTGGAGCGCAATAATAAGGCAGGATTATTGAGTGCACCGCCCGCTAAAATATAATGTTTGGCTTTGAGTGTGACTTCAATACCCGTTTTTTGTTTGGCTTTATTATCTAAGGCTAACGCCAACAGACCTGTGACTTGGTCTTGATTAAATTGAATTTTTTCCACGCGTAAACGATGAATCAGTTGTGCTCCACCCGCTAAGGCACTGGGAATGGTAGACACTAGCATGGATTGTTTGGCATTAACAGGGCAACCAAAGCCACAATAGCCACTGTTCCAGCAGCCTGCAACATTGCGTGGAATGACATGCCATTCCCAATCTAGTTTGGCGCAGGCATCTTGTAAGACTTTATTATTGGCATTAGGTGCCATTGCCCACGGACTGATATTGAGACGCTGTTCCATTTTGGCAAACCAAGGTGCCATTTCTTCGGGGCTATGACCTTTTACACCGTGCGCAGATGCCCAGTGTTTCAGTGTTTCGGCGGGTGTTCTAAAACTGGCTGTCCAGTTGACCACGGTGGTGCCGCCAACACTTCGCCCTTGTAAAATAGCGATAGCACCATCGCTACTCGCACGGCCTGCCGCTTCTTGATATAGCTCGCGGTAAGCACGTGCCTCGTCCATATCTTTGAAATCAGCAGAGGTTTTTAGGGGGCCTTCTTCGACCATCAGCACCTTAAAGCCTGCATGTGTGAGGATTTCGGCAGCCGTTGCGCCACCTGCGCCTGTACCAATAATGACAATATCAGCGTCAAAGCTCATATTTTGCGTAAAGGTAGACGCGTCTTTGACTTGCCAACCACTGGCAATACCTGCGGTATAAATATCATCAATCGCCATAAGATATTCCTTCTTGGGAAAGGCTGATTTAAGTGCTCATTATCAGAGTCGAAAAAGGGGGGTTTAGCTATTCACCGCTTGATACATCATGGCTAACGGACTGTAGCCTGCGTGTTGTCTAGATTCAGGTAAGCCAAAATAAGAGACGCTGACTAATTTACTGAGTACACGATAGCCCGCATTAAAGGGGGCTATAGAGCTACCATGCCAACGTGCTAAGAAGTTGTTCATATCATCTGGGCTGGCTTTAATCCAATCACCGTAAATGCCTGTGGTGAGCCAACGGGTGATACGACCTGCTAATAAGTCAAGCAATTTGTAAATTTCACCTTGTGCTTTGACACCTAAATTGGCACAAGCACCGTCAACCCCTTTGAGAATATTGACAACTAAAGCCTGATAATTATGGCTATCTGTTTGCACTAAATTACCCAACACCACAGGAATGAGGGCTGTAAAAAGGGCTAAATCTTCGGTGCGTAAAAAGGAAAAACCTTTCGCTAGTGTCGTGGGTTGTTGGCTACAACCTGAAAGACTGGCGACTGTACCCACGCTAGCTACAGTGGCCGCTCCCACGACGCCTAAGCGCAAAAAGGAACGTCGAGAAATCGCAAGGTGTTGATAGTTTATGCTCATTAATGTGTACTCTTATCGTTATCATCGGGCGGGACATAACGTCACCGCCTAAATTAGCAGTCCTGAATGTCACACAAGAAAATGGCACGATTGTAGAGTATTTACTCTAACTATCAAAGTGAAACTCGATAAGATTCATAAGGCACTCATAGAAAAAAGCGATGATTACGTGGTATCAATCACGTTTTTGATATCTCACCACGTAGGGTTGACGGTATCTGTTTGGGCAAGACCCTATATTCAAATACCAATATCCATCAGCGTTTTGACAATACTGCCAATCACCCGCGCGACAATAGGATGGTCAACCTCCAATTCGGCCTCAGCAGCACGTAATAGATTCGCCAAACGCTCATAGTCAGCTTGTTCGTGTGATTGTAAATGCAATTCTAAGTCACATAACTGTGCTTGTAAGTTTTCGATATGGGGTGGTGGCAGGGGATGTAACGCTAAGATGGAACGTGCTTCGGCGATTTTTTCACCTAATAATTGTTTAGGCATCGCTCTTCTCCTTAAAAATAGGGGTTAATAACATGCTTTATATATAAAAAGATAATCCCACATAACCTATAGGGTCTGTTGACGTTTTGATTGTGGTTGCGAAAGAGACTATTTTTTAGAGGATACGAGGCGTGAATCGCGTAGTTTGGTTATTCCAAATAAGCGACGAACAACAAAGTAGCCTCAAAAAATAGCTCTTTCCCTGTGGGTTGCGTTAAAAATTGACTCATTCTGCGTTACAAAACTGGCCAATAGAACGACTATTAACTGCGTTTTGTGCCTTGCCTGAGGCAATTTTTATCAGCAACGCGGCTCACACGCAAAACGTCAACAGACCCTAAGGTTGCTGATGTTTTTTTGTATTAATACATCTTAGGCTAAAAATACGGTTTTTTGCAAACCGTCACGACGATATCATCAGCACTCAGCCTTACAAGCAGCGAAGGCTTGGCGACTCATTTGAATCGTAATATGTGTTATGGCAAAGTCGGTTTGTAGTTGGTGATGAATCGTACGTAAAAAGTCATCTGGATTCTCCAATTTATGGACGACGAGATGGGCGGTTAAGGCGATTTCTGAACTGCTGATAGCCCAAATATGTAAATCGGTGACGGCTTCTACATTCGCTAAAGTCAATAAGTAGTGACGTATATCATCGAAGTCAATTTGACTAGGTACGCCATCAAGAGCGAGATGTAAGGATTCACGCCATAATGGCCAAGTGCCAATCACAATCACCAGTGCAATTAACAAGCTCAGCGCGGCGTCTATCCATGTCCACGCGCAAACTAAATACGCCAAACCCGCGACAACAACCGCCAAAGAAATCAGGGCATCACTGAGCAAATGCCAAAATGCAGCTTTTATATTGATATCATGTTGACTATCACCTAAAAACAGTAAGGCACTCAGGCCATTAATCAATACGCCTATACTAGCCACAATCATCATCGTCAGGCCAGCAACAGGTGTCGGGTGTTGTAAACGTTGAATCGCCTCAATTGCCATCATCGCCATTGCCATTATCAGTAATGAGGCGTTTAACAGTGCAACTAAAATAGATGACTTACGCCAACCATAACTGCGCTGATGTGTGTTAGCGAATTGACTTAACCATAAGGCAAACCACGCTAATAATAAACTGAAGACATCACTAAAGTTATGCCCAGCATCGGCTAACAAAGACAAGGAATTCGCTTGCCAACCATAAAAAACCTCAATAAAAACAAAGCTCATATTCAGGCTTATTCCCGTCAAAAAAGCTCGATTGAGGTGTTGAGTGTCATTTAATTTATGGTCATGGTCATGTGGGTGATGTAAGGCCATAATCAACCTATCAAAAATCGGATTCTGCTTAAGCAGTATAGCGAGCTTTTGTCAGCACGGTGTATGATGAGCGATTGGAGAACTATACTTATGTTGAATTCTATCCTCGCTATTAGTTTGGGAGCAGCCCTAGGTGCCGTGTTACGTTGGTTGTTGGGTCTGGCATTCAATCATATCGTTGTTTATATCCCTTTAGGTACCTTGCTGGCGAATCTACTGGGCGGATATTTAATCGGGGTATTTTTTGCATTATTTAGCCAGTTGCCTCAGTTGAGTCCAGAGTGGCGTTTATTTGTGATGACAGGTTTTTTAGGAGGCTTAACCACATTTTCAACGTTCTCATTAGAGCTAACAACCTTAGTACAGCAACAGCGTTGGGGCTGGATGTGTCTATTAATGTTCAGTCATGTGGGCGGTTCTTTGTTAATGACAGTGTTAGGAATCTATAGCGTGAGCTATTGGCAACGTTGAGGCGAGTCGGCTATGTAGACAGTAGGACTCCCCAACGACGCATAAGGAGAAAAAACACCGCCGCTCATATTCCTCTGATGAGTGTTGTATTGTGAGCTGCCATCCCACCATCTAGCCACGATTTATCGTAGCTGATTTTAATCAAAATTAACGCCTGTTTTCTAAAACGTCTAACATTTGATTATGCTAAAAAATCTACCTTAAGACCGAGGATATGGAGTTTTTATCAGCAAATGGCGTTTTTGAGGCGCGTATGTGGCGAGAGCTTACACGAAGCCTCAAGCCTTATATGACATTAAGATGACATTATTATGACAATAATATGACAGCTAATGTTAAACTTAGCGCCCTCATTGTCAACTGTGTAGGTCAATCCTGATGTTTGCTCGATTTATGCCTAAAGAAGTCAAGTTTTTTGATTTGTTTAATGCACAAGCACACGAAATTAAACTGGGTGCAGAGGCATTAGTGGCTATGCTGTCTGCATTAAATCACTCAGAAGCACAAGCTGATATTTTTGCCAAAGAAATAGATACCATTGAAGACCGTGCCGATAAAATCAATTATCAAACGGTCGCTTTGCTGCATTCTACGTTTATTACCCCTTTAGACCGTGACGAAATCCATCAGTTGACCACTCAACTCGATAATGTCTTAGACATGATTCAAAACGCAGCGCGAACCATGCGTGTTTATAATGTACGTACGGCAACCCCAGAAGCGATTGAGTTTGGTCGAATTATTCAGTTAGCGGCGGCGAAAGTAGCAGAAGGCGTTGCGTTATTAAGCAATATGGATAATGCCACCGCAATATTAGCCGTTTGTCGAGACATAGACCGTCTAGAAAATGAAGCTGATGAGGTCTTGCGTACCGCCATGTCCAAATTATTTCGTGAAGAAGACAATGTCAAAGAGCTCATTAAACTGAAAGGCATTTATGAGCGTTTAGAGAGTGTGACCGATTATTGCGATAATGTAGGTAATTTATTGCAAGCCATCGTCTTAGAAAATTCCTAAGAGGATGCACTGATGGAACATGTACAGATGACACTGGGTGTCGTAATTTTTCTTGTCATCCTTGCGTTAGCATTTGATTTTATGAACGGCTTTCATGATGCTGCAAATGCCATTGCGACGGTTGTTTCGACACGTGTATTAACGCCATATCAAGCGGTGATGTTAGCCACGGTCTGTAATTTTGGTGCGATTTTTATTTTTGAGCTGAAAGTCGCGGCAACGATTGGTAAAGGTACGATTGAACCTTCGGTGATTGACCATTATGTGATTTTTGGCGCGTTGGTAGGTGCAATTGTCTGGAATATTATTACATGGTATTTCGGTATTCCCTCTTCATCGTCACATGCTTTAATTGGCGGCTTAGTCGGTGCAGCCGTGGCTAAATCGGGTTTTTCTTCGCTAATTTCTAGCGGTTTAGTGAAAACGGTTTCCTTTATTTTATTATCCCCCTTATTGGGCATGTTATTGGGTTCCTTGATGTTATTGTTAATGTCTTGGTTATTCAGAGAGAGTACCCCACGTAAAGTTGACCGTTGGTCGCGGCGTTTACAGTTAATATCCGCCTCTGCTTATGCTGTTGGTCATGGTGGTAATGATGCGCAAAAAACCATTGGTATTATTTGGATGTTATTGATTGCGGCAGGTATTACAGGGCAAGATGAACATGTGCCTTATTGGGTCGTGGTTGCGTGTTATGCCGCTATCGGCTTGGGAACTGCCTTTGGTGGTTGGCGCATTATTAAAATGATGGGGCAAAAAATTACCAAGCTACGTCCCGTGGGCGGCTTTTGTGCGCAAACAGGTGGCGCAGTGACGTTGTTTACCGCAACTGCGTTAGGTGTGCCTGTATCAACCACGCATACCATTACAGGGGCAATTGTGGGCGTAGGGGCGACACGTCGCTTTTCGGCAGTACGTTGGGGGATTGCAGGCTCTATTGTGTGGGCTTGGATATTAACGATTCCTTGTAGTGCCTTAATTTCGGCTGTGTTTTGGCAAATAGGAAAATTCATTCTGTAATGCCAAGTTGCATGATAAAAAGGCCACGTTAACCGTGGCTTTTTTTATGGAACATACTCTAACCTGATTTTATCCCGAACTCAGATTGGCTTAGATAGATGCGGCGTTAAAACGTCAAATGAGTGACCGACTTTCCTTGTGCTTGAATAGCACAATGATGGTCAAATACTAATCCATTAGCAACCAACTCACATTCAGCCGTCATAGGATATTGCCGATACGCGCCTTGAAAGGTGGCTTTGGGTTTTTGTGGACTCAGTAAACCTGTGATAGCGAGTTCTTGATTGACATAAATCATAATTTTGTCTTGGCCTGCTTCTAACTTGGCTTTTGCACTCAGTTGCCAAATAGTATTTTTTTCAAAGACATAATAGGTACTTTGAGGTACAGAAGTACAAGCACTGACGAGTAGAAGACTTGTCGATAACCACAAAGCGTGTAGTCGTTTAGCCATGATGAGTCCCTAAATCGGTATAGAATAGAACAAATTATAAGAATGAATGTCTACCAACGATAGTATAGGGCTAGCATATCAACAAATATGCAACACGAAAAATAATGGGAAGTGATGCGAAGTGGAAGGGGAAATCAAGAAGCCTCTCCGTGAGATACCGAAGAGGCTTTAGCTTTAAGAGAAACTAAGCGGCAACAGTTTTTGTTTTGCTTTTGGCTTTGGTTGGTGCGTTAGCTGTATTGCCATACACGACATCGTACTCTGGCAATTTTAAGCTGCTTAAACGTTGTTTAAGCGTGGCTAATGACCACGGCCATGCCGCGAAGTTACGGCCATTGGCATCTAAGTAATAACTCTTACAACCACCACTATTAAATACGGTAGTTTGCAAGTGTTTCTGCACTTCTTCATTATGACGACGTAACACTGTGGGTTTAATGGTAAATTTACTAATACCTTTGGCTTTGACTTGTTGTAAGCCATCGACAATATAGTCGAGTTGGGCTTCGGCTAAACCAATAAATGAATCATAGACCAACACATTTGGGCCAAGCATTAAAAAGGCATTGGGGACATTTTCTAAACTTGTCCCTAAATAGGCTTCGGGTGAACTGTTTTTCCATAAATCAGACAGGCGTTGGCCATCGGCATTGTGAATTTTTTTACCAATGGGTGGGTGAGATACTTCAAAACCTGTACCCCAAATAATCACATCGACTTCATGGCGTTCGCCGTTAGCGGCAACGACAGTATTGCCTTCAATTTTGACTAAACCGTGAGGAATCAAACGGGTATTCGCCGCTTGCAAAGCAGGGTAGTAATTGTTGGCAAATAAAAGACGTTTACAGCCGACAGTAAAGTTAGGTGTGACATTTTTACGTAATACAGGGTCTTTGATTTGTAGCTTGAGTAATTGTCTACCTAAAGCATTGACGGGTTTAAGCGCAATTGGGTTGCGTAAACCAAAGTTAATCGCATTTAATGACTTAGCAACACTGTTACGCCATGTTTGTTGAATTGCAGGATATTTGGCAATAATCGACTTGCCCCAATCGTTCAAATTCATATCTGGTTTGGGTAATACCCACGGTGCGGTACGTTGAAAAACATACAGTTCTTTGGCTTTAGGTTGAATTTGTGGCACAAACTGAATGGCGGATGCCCCTGTACCAATCACGGCAATACGTTTGCCTGTTAAGTCATAATCGTGATTCCATTTGGCTGAATGGAACATTTCGCCTGTAAATGTTTCTAAACCTTCCAAACGTGGTGTTTGTGGTTCGGTAATTGGGCCTGTTGCACACAACAAGGTTTTTGCTAAATATTGACCTTGATTGGTGTCTAAAACCCATAAATGACGACTATCATCCCAAGCGGCATTTTCTAAAGAAGTATTAAATTGAATCAACGATTTAATATTGAACTTTTCACTGACTTCTTCTAAATAACTCAAAATTTCGGGCTGTTTAGCAAACAAGTGACTCCATTTGGCACTGGGCGCAAACGAGTAAGAGTATAAGGCGGAAGGCACATCACAGCCACAACCAGGGTAAGTGTTTTCACGCCATGTACCACCGACACGACTAGCTTTTTCGATGATTTTGAAGTTGTTATAGCCAACTTTTTGTAAACGAATCGCGGCAGCAATACCAGAAATACCTGCACCGACAATGAAGGTGTCATAAATATGGGCTTGATTAGTCATGTTAAGTCTCTAAATCATCAGTGAGTTATTTGAAAAACGAATAGGAAAAGCCTAAAAATTTGGTGTACAAATTCGGCGATACCCGTTTCATTAACCAAAATAATTTCGCATCTAATTGCGGAATGGTGTACAACTTGCCTTTATCCAAACGATTTAACGTCAGCTTGGCAACGGCTTCACTGGTGGTCATGGCAAAGTTCATCAAAGCATGGTCAGCTAAGCCCGAATAACGACTGGGAATACGGCCATTTTTGATGATATTTGTTGGTACTAAAGTTGGGCAAAGTACGTTTACTTTAATGTCGGATTTTTTTAATTCGGCAAATAAGGTTTCTGATAAAGCCAAAACCCCTGATTTGGTGACGTTATAAGCGGTCATTTCAGGAGCAGCGGTATAACCTGCGGCTGAGGCGACGTTAATAATTGCCCCATGTCCAAGTTTTTTAAACTTAGGGACAAAATAATGGCAACCGTGAATCACACCCCATAAATTCACGTGTGTCACCCATTGCCAGTCTTCGAGGGATAACTCATCAAATTTACCACCCAAACCCACACCTGCATTGTTAATCACTAAGGTGACTGGGTGTTGCATTAACTGTTCGGCTTGTTCAGCTAGGGCAGCAACTTGTTCAGCTTGGCCTACGTCACAGGCAACGGCATAGGCTTTTGCACCGTGTTCGGCTAACAAGGCAACAGTTTTTTCGGCAGCCGCTAGGTTAATGTCGGCACAAACCACCGTGCCACCGCGTTTGCCTAATTCCAACGCAAAACTTTGACCAATACCACTGCCTGCACCTGTCACCACGGCATAAGCCTGCTGACTAGGTTTGCTGTTTTTGCTAAATAAGCCCATATATCATTCTCTCTATCAGTTTTAGCCTATTCACCTCCCAAACCTTGATGGTATAGGGGGTGAAAGGTAATAAAAGTTGTGTTGTTTAGGCTGCACGTACAGCAGGGGTAAACTCTTTGACAAAAAATGGAGTCAATGCACCTATTTCTGGGTCAAATAGTTTCTTTTTGTAGTAGTTTAAGTAGGCCGTTGTATCGTGGTCATTGGGGTGAAAGTCTGGACGGAAATAATCAAAAATATGTCCCATCGTGCTACCAAATACCCCATTTTTTCTGCCAAATAATAAACTAGCACTGGTGCTTGCTTCTTTCCAAAAACTCAAACTGACTAAATTACTCGGCTTGCGGAAAAAGGGTAGCGCTAACGCACCTAAAGAAACACCGCCTAAAATGGTGACAAATGCAATGGCAAAACCCGAAATACGTAAGGCATAATTGCCCGATAAAATTTGATAAACGTCATAAGCCACATCTTTATGCTCAGACTCTTCTAACATGTGCCACATCCACAAACCACGCGATTTAACATCATCTGAATAATAAAAATGGTCTTCATGTTTCATCATGTATTCAGCAAGCACGGCAGTAAAGTGCTCAATGCCTGCCATCATCGATAATTTGAGCGGTTGTGGAAACTTTAAGAAAGTGTGTTCAAAAACTTTTTCTGCTAAAAAGCGAAATAGTTTGACAGGCAAATGATGCTCAATCAGCATGTCATTGTATTCATTATGGAATTTAGAGTGTAACGCTTCTTGTCCAATTAAGGCAGAGACACGTTGTTTTAAGATAGGGTCAGTAATAAAGTCACGGTGATAACGTGCCGTTTCAATAACTAATTCTTCGCCATAGGTTAAAAAAATGGAAAGGGCATAAAAGTAAGCGCTTGCCCATTCCTTTTGTAAATAAAATTTATTATCAAAATCTTTGGCATCAAAATTAAAATTGAAATGGCGAATTGGCATGGTACCAGTACTGACATAGTCAGAGATTTTGATGTGCTTACGTAGTGGAAATTTTTTGAGAGTGGCATTCTTTAAACTAGTTACAATCATGATGGATACCTTTATCCGGATAACGATGTATAAATGCTCTCAAGCCTTGAGCGATAATGACGGCACTCCTTGCAGGCAGTCTGGCAATCTGAACATGGAGTGAGTGGCGGTTAAGCCAAGATGTGGTTACAACTTCAAGACTATTAAATTACATTACGAGCGTACGGTAAAAGGTGATTTCGGGACAAAAATATGTGATTTGGGGACAGAATGAGGAAATTATTATGTTTCATGCAGATGGTAGTGCCGCTATATTTTATGCAAGCAATATTTATAATCACTCCGCTTTCATCCCAATAGTTGACTAAATCTATCAGGTTTTAAGTTTCTTTTAAGCTATCACAGCTAGTATGACCTCCAAATTTCATAAATTTGGATGTTATGATGCGTGTTCACAAGCAAATTTTAGCCTGTTTTTTGTTAGGCCATAGTGTAATAGGTACAGTGGCCTTTGCCGAAACCATTAATTTTAGCCCTACACAACTTAGCCAAGCCAAAATTACCACCACCAAACTGCTGCCTGCTACACAAGCACACAGCAATTTGACCTTGAATGGTCAAGCGGTTTGGTCAAGCCAAGCACAAAGCACCATTGCTGCGCCTGTCTCGGGCATTATTCAACAACTCAGTATTGAAAATTTACAAACCATTAGTGCAGGGCAAACCATAGCCACCTTGCATAGCCCACAACTGTTAACGTGGCAAAGCGAGTTGTTACAAGCCCAAGCTCAACGTGATCTCGCTGCTCAACATCTACAACGTGAACAACAATTATTTAACGAAGGCATTATTGCCGAAAAGCGCATTTTTGAAGCGCGTAATGCCTTAACCATGGCGGATGTGAGTCTTAAACAAAAACAACAACTGATGCAGTTAGTCGGCAAAGTTGCTGGTAAACAACTAGACCCACAATTAACCATTAAAGCGAATCAAAGTGGGGTAGTGAGTGAAGTTTTAGTCAGTCAAGGTCAACAAGTTGAAGCAGGTACGCCTTTAGTAAAATTGGTGCGTAATGGTCAATTATGGTTGCAATTACAAGCTACGCCAGCTCAAGCCCAACAAATTCGTGTCGGTAATGCGGTGCAAGTGGCAGGCTGTGCCACAGGCCAAGTCAAAAGTTTAGCCAATGGTTTAACCGCCAATACCCAAACCCGTATTATTCAGGTGTCAGTGCCACAAGCACAACAATGCCTACAACCGTTGCAGTATGTCAGCGCCCAAGTTTTGGCTCAGTCAAGCAATAGCCAAGGTTGGACAGTACCTAGCCAAGCTCTCGTTAAACAAAATAATCAATGGTATGTGTTTAAACAAACGGCACAGGGTTTCGAGCCAATCGCCGTCAACATATTGAGCCAAAGCAATAAGCAAACGCTGATTGATGGTCAAGCTCTACAAGCCAATATGCCGATTGCGATCACAGGTTTGGTGCAAATTAAAGCCGCATGGTCGGGCATGGGTGGGGAATAAACCATGTTAAACCGTTTGATTGCTTTTGCCTTAGCACAACGTGTGCTGATTATCTTGCTCAGTGTCGCATTGTTAATTTCGGGTTATTTTGCGTTTAGTAAATTGCCAATTGATGCTTTTCCTGATGTCTCCAGCACCCAAGTACAAATTATTATGAAAGCCGCAGGCATGACACCCGAAGAAGTGGAAAGTCGTATTGTTGCCCCCATCGAACAAGAGTTATTAGGCATTCCTCATCAAAGCATGTTGCGTTCACAATCAAAATACGCGATTGCGGTGATTACCTTAGATTTTGCCGAAGGTACAGACCCTTATTGGGCGCGACAACAAGTCAATGAACGTTTAGCAGGGGTAATGGATGTTTTACCCAGCAATGCCAGTGGTGGTATTGCGCCAATGACCACACCGTTGGGCGAAATGTTTATGTTTACCGTTGAAGGTGATTTATCGCCAATGGATAAACGCCAATTATTAGAACGCGTGATTAGACCTCGCTTGCGTGGCATTGAGGGGGTTGCCGATGTTAATAGCTTGGGCGGTTATGTGAAAACCTTTGAGGTAACACCGAATCTCACCGCTTTAGCGGCGCGTGGTGTGAGCTTGGCACAATTACAAATGGCGATTGAGGCCAATCATCGTAGTGATGGTGCAGGCCGTTTGGTGCAACACGAAGAGTCGATTTTAGTGCGCAGTGATAGCCGTATTCGCAGTATAGACGAACTCAAACAATTATTAGTGGCGAGTGTTAACGGTGTGCCGATTTTTGTCGCTGATGTTGCTGAGGTTAAGATTGGTAGTTTAACGCGTTATGGTGCAGTCACCCAAAATGGTCAAGGTGAAGCTGTCGAAGGCATTGTTTTGGGCTTACGTGGCGCAAATGCCCGTTTATTGGTCAGTGAAGTCCGTCATCAACTGCAAGAAATTGAAGCCAGTTTGCCCAAAGGGGTGACCTTAAAACCGTTTTATGATCGTGGCGATTTGGTCAATCGTGCGATTCATACCGTCACCAAATCTTTAGCCGAAGCGATTGTCTTGGTGTTAGTGTTGTTGATGTTGTTTTTAGGCAATTTACGCGCAGCTTTAGTGGTGGCGGTGATTTTGCCATTATCGGCATTAGGCACGTTTTTGTTGATGCGTTATTTTGGTTTATCGGCCAATTTAATGTCGCTGGGTGGTTTGGCGATTGCCATTGGTTTATTGGTCGATGCGGCTGTGGTGGTGGTAGAAAACATCGAAGCGCATCAAGCCGAGATTATCGAAAAGAAACAACAAGCGATGCTGCCAGCTTTGCATGTGATTTATCGTGCGGTGCAAGAAGTGGCTGTGCCTGTTAGCGCAGGCATGGTGATTATCATGTTGGTATTTTTACCCTTACTCACGTTACAAGGTTTAGAAGGGAAGTTATTTGCACCTGTAGCCTTAACCATTGTCTTTGCCTTGTCTGCGTCGTTGTTGTTGTCCTTAACCGTGATTCCTGTGTTGGCTTCTTTTGTGTTAAAGGCTCAAGTTCATCATACGCCGTGGCTAGTTGCACGTTTAGAAGCGGGTTATCAACGTTTGCTGGACTGGTCGTTTGTGCATAGCAAATGGGTTTATACAGGAGCAGCACTCGCTTTAGTTGGCGCATTAGCCTTGTTTCCGTTTATTGGTAAATCGTTTATGCCAACCATGGATGAAGGCGACATTATTATGCAATTGGAAAAACTGCCATCCATTCAACTGAATAGCTCAACAGCCATCGATTTAGATGTACAACAACGTATTTTAGCCAAAGTGCCTGATATTCAACGTATTGTCGCCAGAACAGGCTCAGATGAATTGGGTTTAGACCCCATGGGTTTAAATGAAACTGACACCTTTTTGGTGTTAAAACCCAAAGAGCAATGGCAAGCCAAAAATAAAGAACAAATCATTGACCAAGTGCGTGCAGTGATTGCTGATGTCGCAGGGGTAAATTTTAGTTTTACCCAACCCATTGAAATGCGTACCTCAGAAATGTTGTCAGGGGTGCGTGGTGATTTGGCGGTTAAAGTGTATGGCTCAGACTTGGCCGAGCTAAGCCAAATTGCTGAGCAAATTGCCAACATTTTACAAGGCATTCAGGGCAGCGAAGACGTAATGACCTTAGAAAATTCGGGTGTGCAATATTTACAAGTCCAAATTGACCGTGTGGCCGCAGGTCGGGTGGGTTTAAGCAGTGAAGACATTCAGGCGATGTTAAGAACCTTAGTCGAAGGACAAACCATTAGCAGTGTTTTAGAGCAAGGCAAACCCACCCCGTTAGTGATGAGAGGTGCAGAGGCCCTGCGTTTATCCACCGAAACCTTTAGTCAACTGCAACTGCCTTTAGCCAATGGCCAAAGCATTGCGTTGTCCTCAGTGGCCAAGTTAGTAGCTGATGAAGGTGTAGTCAAAATTGAGCGTGAAAATGCCTCACGGATGTCAGTGATTCGCGCCAATGTCAAAGGCCGTGACTTGGTGGGTTTTGTCGACGAAGCCAAAGCCAAAGTCCAACAACAGATTAAATTACCTGTTGGTTATCGTTTGGCATGGGGTGGACAATTTGAAAATCAACAACGTGCCGCCGCACGGTTAATGACGGTGATTCCTGCCGCCTTAGCGATGATATTTTTCTTATTATTTGCCACCTTAGGCTCAGTACGCCAAGCCGCCTTAGTGTTCGTCAATATTCCTTTTGCCTTGATTGGTGGCGTAGTGGCTTTAGCGATCACAGGACAATATTTGTCTGTGCCTGCCTCAGTGGGTTTTATTGCCTTAATGGGCATTGCCGTACTCAATGGCTTGGTGATGATTGGTTATTTTAATCAATTATTGGCGCGTGGTTTAGACGTCGCTACTGTGGTTAAACAAGGAGCTATGCGCCGTTTACGGCCTGTGATGATGACCGCTAGCATCGCTGCTTTTGGTTTAGTGCCGTTGTTATTTGCCACAGGGCCGGGTTCGGAAATTCAACAACCTTTAGCGGTGGTGGTGATTGGCGGATTAGTCAGTTGTACCTTATTAACCTTGGTGTTGTTGCCTAATTTATTTCGTCGCTTTGGCGTGGAGCGTTAATCATGAATCAGCAAGTGTTATTACAACTGAACATTAGCGCGCGGATTCGTGCCGAATTTTTAGATCATTTACGCTTAGTGCCACACTTAGTCTCGGGTTGTACCATTGTCGATGCAGCAGGTTTTGGTGCACAACAACACTATGGTTCAGCCTTAGAAAAAGTCTTAGGTCAAACCCAACGACAATTGGTGATGATGGTATTAGCCCAAGACAATGTGTCTGCGGTATTAGCCCATATTCGTCAACAATTTATCTCGCCTGATATTCAATATTGGTTAACACCTGTGTTGGCGAATGGCCGTTTGAGTGAGGTCTAAGATGAAAAAAATACTTTTGCTGAGTGCTTTGTTGCCGAATGTGATGTGGGCGCAAGTGGAGATGCCATTTAGTGCTTTATTACCGCCCGAAAATGAGGTGCGTCAAAGTCTAGAGCAACATCCGATGGTACAAGCCAATCAAGCAACCATGGACTATGAACGAGCTAATGCCCAGCGTTTAATTCAGGGTGAAGACCCTTGGCAAGCAAGGTTTGCCTTACAACAACGCCGTAATAATCAAGCTAATTTAAATAGTGTAGAACAAACTATGGGTTTAGAAAAACGTCTACGTTTGCCCAGCAAAGTAGCGATGGATAAACAACTGGCACAAACGGCACTAAGCATCGCTCAGCTCAGTCGTGGTGATGCGTGGCACGAAGCAGCAAAAATATTATTGGCTGATTGGTTTGCGGTTAGCAAAGCGCAAGCGAATTTACAACGTATAGATGAGCAATTAGCCTTATTAGATAAACAGTTAGCAGTGATTAATAAACGCATTAGTGCAGGTGATGCACCTCGTTTAGAGCGACTATTGGTTGAGCAAGAGCGGGCAAAGTTGGCCTTGCAACGTCAACAGCAACACGCCGAATTAGCACAACAACAGTTAAATTTACAGCGTTATTATCGTGGCCAACCGTTAAGCCATATAGATTTAAGTCAAATACCCAGTCAATTAAATTTGGGCGATGAGCAAACATGGATTAAACAAGTGTTAGCCGCAAACCACGAATTAGAACTGGCCGAAGAGCATAGTAAACGTCAGGATTTACATGCACAGCGTGTGGCTTTAGAAAAAAAACCTGACCCCACATTAGGGATTACTTATAGCCGTGAGCAAGCTGGCCAAGAAAATATTATCGGCTTAAGTGTCAGTGTGCCGTTGTTTAATCCTGCGCTTAAATCCTTAGTGAATATGGCACAAGCTCAAGCCAGTCAAGCCCATTATCAACAACAACAAACGGCACAACGTTTGACACAAGAAACCAAACAACGCTTATTGAGTTTGTCGGCAGCACAACAGCAACTACAACAGGCACAAGACTTAGTCACACAGCAACAAGCCAATAGTCAGTTATTTGTTAAAGCCTATCAGTTGGGCGAAGTGAGTATTAATGATTGGCTGTTAAGTATGCGT
This sequence comes from Agitococcus lubricus, assembly GCF_003051055.1. Taxonomy (GTDB): domain Bacteria; phylum Pseudomonadota; class Gammaproteobacteria; order Pseudomonadales; family Moraxellaceae; genus Agitococcus; species Agitococcus lubricus. The sequence continues at coordinate 72,427 of NZ_QAON01000012.1, forward strand.
CAGTATGTCGAGGCCTGTCAGCAACGTGATTTGCTAAAATTAAGTTTGGCCGAAGATTACAGCCGATTATTGGTTGATAGTCATTTGTTGTGGGGGTTAGCCGAGAATGAATGAGCAAGAGAGAATATAGCAATTAAACCATCCCAAGAGGCGTGCGCTTACTAGCATCAAAGTCTTGACTTTATGGAAGAACACGCTCGCATTTTTATTTTACTAAGACTTCGATAAACGTGCCACATCTTCTAAAACTTGTGTGGCATGTTTGTGTGGGCTGACACTATCGTAGTGGTAAACAATATTGCCTTGGGGGTCGATTAAAAAAGTTTCACGACTAGTAAAGCTCATGGGGCCAAAACCATTGAGTACGCCGAGTTGTTTTGATAAAACTTTGCCGCTATCTGATAAAAGAGTAAAGGGTAGTTTTAAGTCATCAGAGAATTTTTTGTGTGATTCCACACTATCAACACTAACGCCCGCAATGGCAATACCGCGTTGTTTGTAAGTGGTGAATTGGTCTCTAAAGCGTTTGGCTTCTTCTGTACAGCCACCTGTATGGTTTTTAGGATAAAAATATAACACTAACCATTTACCCTTGTAGTCAGCCAAACGATGAATTTTTCCGTTTTGGTCAGGCAAAGCAAAGGCAGGTGCAGGAGAGCCTACCCATTCTGCGGCCATGACATTGACACTTAACAGCAGTCCGAAGACGAGTGATAACAAACGCATAAGCACACCTTTACTTAACTTATATTTCACCATTAAAAGACTAGTCTGGTTTTACCACTTGATATATTGGTCTTCAACAAAGCCTTTTAAACCATCTAAGCATATTTCTTGTTGATTTAATATAATACAACCGCTGAACTCACCAAACAGTTGACGGAAATGGGTATTTAGCAGACCAGCGCGTACTTTTTCGCGGTGCATTCCCAATGGGCTAAATTGTAAGTTGACCACACCATCATGCGTACGAATACGCCACGGCTCGTTAATATTCTTCTGGTTAAAGTCAAACTGTGTTTGTGCTAAAGGATAACAAATCCCACCTAGCCAAAAACAATTCTCACTAAAACTGGTTTCATTGACCCCTGTAGATAAATTAAGACCAAGAGCTTGACCTGTAAAATCGCCACGTTGGACTACGCCTGCCGAGCACGCCCAGTTCCACCACGTTTCGCGACGCATAAAACCTGTCGAAAAATCTAAGCTGCCATAGGCACCGATGCTGGCTAAATCACTTTGTTCTTGATGGAGCTTAATAAAACCAAAGAGCGGTTGACCAGCAGATTTAGCGGTATACGCCCAACCGTTATAACCTGTGCGTGTACAAATAGACATCGGTTCAAGGTTATCTTCAGTCATACGCGCTTCGAGCGTGAGTTCTTTACACTGTATAAGTAAGGTTTTTTGACGAGGCTGTTTTTGATAACCTAAGCAAATATCGACAATCAATGGAATTTTGAAGCGAGTCTCACCTTCACAGGGATTGTCTGCAAAATGAAACCCTACGCCTAATGGACTACGCCATGACCTTGACCATAATTTCTGATGTTGAATGTCATATACATAAACAAATGCCATGGCCACATAAGCTAAGTTAGCCAATGCGCAACCAAAAATATACCGTTCACTCATGCCACCAAAATATTGAAATTCTTTATGACTCAGCCAGCGTGCTAGCGATGAACGCTGTTCGCCAAAAGGGTTCTGAAAAGAAAAGTCATGGCTATTGATGATAGATAAGGCATCGTCAAAATAACCAAAACGGGGTTTGCCATTGTCAATAAGTGGCTCAAGTGCCGATAAAGGGGAGTGTAACGCCATAAACAGGTCTCATATCGGTGCAGGGATGAGTACTTACCTTACAGGATAGTGCAATCAGGCGAATTGTCTATTGATGCCAAAAAAAGAGGTGTAAAAAAAGAGGTGTAAAGCGGTCAAGCACGGGACAGCTTAGGGCAAGGCAGCATAACTATCACTTACCAAATACCCATCTTTTAATACTAATTGACGGTCACAGCGTTTGGCCAATTGCATATCGTGGGTGACAATTAAAAAGCTCGTCCCGTCTTCTTGGTTAATGGTACGTAATAGTGCAAAAATCTGGTCTGCGGTTTGCGAGTCTAAATTCCCTGTTGGCTCATCGGCTAGAACTAATAACGGCTGTGCCATCAAGGCACGAACAATAGCAACACGTTGTTGTTGTCCCCCTGATAATTGTTGTGGAAAGCGGTAAGCCTGTTCGGCTAAACCCACTTTATCTAATAAATAGAATGCCCGTTTTTTGAGTTGAGCTTCGGGGATGCCACGAATCTTCATGGGCATCATCACATTTTCGATAGCGTTAAACGCCGAAATTAAGTGGTGAAATTGAAAAACAAAACCCAAAGTTTGATTACGGAGTGCGGTACGCTCATTGTCCTGTAAATTTTCTGTATATTGCCCAGCCAGTCTAATACTGCCACTAGAGGCTTGCTCTAATAGACCGATTTGATTGAGTAATGTCGATTTACCTGAACCCGATTGACCAATCAAGGCGCTAAATTCTCCTTGTGCAACACTAAAGCTAATATTTTTTAGGATATGACTTTGCGTATCACCTGAGCCATAAATACGATTAAGTTGTTCAATCACCAGTAGAGGACTAGTCATAATTTATCCGTAACGAATCGCTTGTACAGGGTCTAATTTGGCGGCGCGATAGGCGGGAACAGCCGCCGCTAACAAACCTGTCACAGTGGCAACCAACATGGAACTGGCAATTAACTCATTGGTCAAGGCTAAGTTAAACAGTGGCTCACCCGAAGGACTGCGCGCAAACAAGGAAAATAATTGCCCTAAGCCAATACCTGCGACAGTCCCAATAATCGCCCCTAATAAGCCTAATAACCCGCCTTGAATTAAGAAGCTAATTAATACTGCATGTTGACTTAGCCCCATAGCACGTAAAATACCAATTTCTTTTTGCTTTTGTACGACAGCAATTGCCAACACGCTAGCGATACCAAACGCGACAGAAATGAGGACAAAAAATCGAATAATCGTCGTTGATGCTGTTTGTGATTTGAGAGCTGTCATCAATTGCTGATTGGAGGCCATCCAGCTATCGGCACGAATACCATATTGCCGTTGCAGTTGTTGAGCAATATTTTCGGCGGCAAACAGCGTCTTAACTTGTAAATCAATACCTGTCACTTGCCCCGTCAGATTGAGTAGGTTTTGAGCAGAGCGTAACGATAAGTATACCCAGCGTTGGTCTGGGTCTTTCACGCCTAATGCAAAAATAGCGGTAATACGTACAATCAGTGAGCGATTACTCGCTGTCACTAAGGTCAATTTATCACCTACTTTTAAGCCTAAGTCGGTCGCCAAGCGTTCACCCACCATGGCTTCGTCACTGGCCAGTTGGATTTGTCCTGCCTTAATATAGTTTTCAAGTGGAATGATTTGACGATAGGCATCAGGGTCTATCCCAATCAGGGCGACGGCTTTTTCGGCTTGGCCACGTAAGGCAAAAGCTGCCCCTGACGTAAACGGCGAAATGGCTTTCAGCTCGCTATGTTGTTTGAGGTCATTAAGAATCAGTGGCCAATTCAAAATGGGTTCTATTTTTTGTGGTCGTGCTTGTTCTTGTCTAAAAATAAGGGGTGCATCAACGCCGCTTAATAAGGTGCGGTCTGGTGCGCTCAGCACAATATGTGCCTGTGTTCCTAAGGTTCGCTCAATAATATTAGCCTGCAAACCTGTAACTAAGGCACTGATGAAAATAATCACAGCAATACCTAACGCAATACCACTCGTAATTAAGGCGGTTTGTGTTTTGCCTTCGCGTAAAAAGCGAATGGCCAGTTGCCACTCTATCAATGCCATAACACATTACTCCGCAGAGGCGGCGACTGTAACCCGTTGGCTATCAGTCAATAGTTGGTCAGTGATAATAACTTGGGCGTCTACACGCAAGCCTGAGAGTACCTGAACTTGATTGCCACTCCGTTCACCTAGACGAATAGTTTGTTTTTTGGCTTTTTGTTGGTCTACCACCCAAACCCAGTATTGATTGCCTGTTTGCTGTATCGCCTTACTGTCAATAATAACTGCCTGATTGATTTTTTGTGTGCTCAACTCCAATGAAACCGTCATGCCTTCTCTCAAAAACTCAGGCCATTGTTTACTCGTTAAACGAACCTCAACAGTACCCCGTGTATCACTGATTTGGGGGGCAATATAAGTGATATAGGCGATAAATTTTTGTTCTGGATAGGCATCAGCAACGACGGTGGCTTCCTGTTGCAGGTGTAATTCGGATAACCAACGCTCGTCTAAACGCGCAATAATTTGCTGTTGCCCCACTGGAACAATCTTTAAGAGGTTATCCCCTTGTTTTATATACTGACCTACAGACACGTTACGTTCTAAAACAATGGCATCAAAAGGCGCTATGCTGGTTTGTTTGTCGATTTTTGCCTGTAGTTGCGCAACGTGTGCTTGTGCTTGTTGCCATTGGCTAAAGGCAAGTTTTTCGTCTATACCATTCGTAAGTAAAGCCTGTTGTTGTAGGGTAGCTATTTTGACATCCTGTTCTTTGAGTGCCATATTTTCGGCAGATAGTCTGAGTTGTTCGGGACTAATTTGACCTGTGTTTGCGAGAGCGAGATTATCTTGATGTTGACGTACGGCTTGTTGCCATAACAGAGTAGCCTTGTCTGCATTATGCTGGCTTTGTTTACGCTCTATGCGTTTGAGTCGATTTAAACGTAACAGTGCTTGGCTTTCGGCTTGTGTCGCTTGTGCCAACAGGGCACTATTTTCGGGGTCTTCGGTACGGGCTAATAACGCCCCTTTTTTAACAGCTTGCCCTTCATTGGCAATAGCAACGACAACGCCTGCTATTTCATGATTGATAAGACTAGCACTTGGGGATTGAACTTGACCTGTCGCTAAAATGGTGACTTGCAAGGAACCTGTTTGAGGTTTGATGGTATTGACTTTGATAGGTAAATGAGTCACCCAATAATTACTGAGGATAAGTGCAAGTACAAAGCTAAGGGCAAATAGTATTTTTTTGAGCATAACTCACACACTGTAGATTAAAAAATCAATTTTCTAGTTATAAACCAAAAGAAATCAGACAAAATAGATGAAAATTGTAGATTTGCCCCCAATAATAGAAGAAGAGTTCAAAAAATGTAAAAATGCCTAAAACTGTATAAGATATGACGTTAGCAGAGTATCGAAAGTAGTGGGGCTAATACCGATAATGCCAGTCAGTTAAGAAAAATTGGCACTTAAAAACTGCCCTTCGACCCTTCGGCTGGCTCAGGGCTGGCCAAGCTCAGGGCGCATTTTTGCGTTGACTGAGCGGAGTCGAAGTCAGCAAAAATGGCTTAACTGACAGGCATTAGCTAATACCGAGGTTTTTATGAGTACGCAATCGCTCATCACGAGCACAACCAACCGAGCAGGATTGTCACAGGAAACAATTAATCGCTTGAATTCTCAGTATAAACAATTAAGTTTTGAACAAAGAATTAGCAAACTTTATCAGGACTTTGATGCCAATAAAATTTTGGTCACATCTTCATTTGCCGCCACATCTGCCTATTTTCTGCACATAATTGCCAGTATTAATCCGAAGCAAAAAATTCACTTCATCAATACAGGTTTTCATTTTCCAGAAACACTGGCCTATCGTGACTTTTTGCAGCAAAAATTTAATTTAGACGTGATAGACGTTCATCCAGACCCGCATCACTATCAATATGCCGTCAATGAGCGTCTTTGGGAGACTGACCCTGACTTATGTTGTTCGGTCAACAAAGTGCAACCTTTAGATTTAATTAAAGAACAATACGATATTTGGGTCTCTAGTTTGATGGGCTGGGAGTCTGAGCACCGTGCTACTCTGGAGATTTTTGAAGAGCGTCGAGGAATTATTAAGTTTAACCCCATGATTGATGTCAGTCGTGAAGACCGCGATAACTATATAAAAACGCATGACTTACCGTTTCATCCACTTGTAGCAGAGGGCTATGCCTCCATCGGTTGTTCGCATTGTACGGCCAAAGGGGAAGGACGAGAAGGGCGTTGGCAGGGTAAAAACAAAACCGAATGTGGTTTACACGTTTAAGTTTAGTGGATAGAGACTCATATCGTGTTTGATTTGAGTCTTTATTTAACAGCGTTGTTGTTTATATGCGTAAATAATTTGCGCTGACACCTTGAACCGAAAATGTTATTGTCCGATGCGTTCATTCTAGCTCATAGGACAGTCATGGATACTCTCACCGCCCTTATGACCCGCAGCTCACAAGGAGCATTAACTGAGCCAGCACCCGCAAACTCAGTATTACAACAGGCTTTTCAGGCAGCATTACGTGCACCAGATCACCGTTTATTGCGTCCTTGGCGTTTTTTAGTGATTGAAGCCAAGGCACGCGAGCAACTAGGGGAATATTTTTTACAAGCAGGTTTAGCGGAAAATCCTGCACTAAGCGACGTCGAGCAGCAACGCTTATTAAAAATGCCATTACGTGCGCCAATGATTGTGGTGGCAATTACTAGCTTCAAACAAGACGATAAAGTCCCTCCAGTCGAACAAACCTTAAGCACAGGTGCGGCCGTACAAAATTTTTTATTGGCCATCCATGCACAAGGTTTTGCAAGTATGTGGCGTACGGGTTGGGTCACAGAACATAAAATCATCAAAAATGCTTTGTCAGTGACAGAGCATGAGCAAATTGCAGGTTTTATCTACTTAGGTACACCTGTTAATCCACCCAAACAAACCGTGTTATTGGCGGTAGATGAGTTTGTGAAAACATGGCAAGCGCCCTAATGTACGAACAGGCTAGGGAGTTTGTGCAAGCGTTTTTATGCGAACATATTCCCTTGGCAAAGGCAATGCAGTTAAGTGTACGGCATTATGATGGTCAGCATCTCAGTTTGGCAGCACCATTAGTCGCCAATCATAATGATAAGCAGACGGCATTTGCAGGCAGCATCAGTAGTTTAGCCACGGTCACAGCATGGGCATTATTAATGTTATGGGCGCGGCAACAAGGTCGGTATGATTATCAGGTGGCTGTTGTACATGCCGATATTCATTATAAAAAGCCTGTGTTGACCGATTTTTATGCTCAAGCAACGTTACCTACAGCCGATGTTTTAGTGAAAAGTGCACAAGTCTTGGCGCAAAAAGGACGTGTACGCATTGCTGTGCAGATTGATGTGATGGATGAACACGGTATCGCCGCAAAACAATTGGCAGAATACGCTGTCTGGCGTGTAAAAATCTAAGTGCGTGCTATGGACAGCAGCCATCACATACTCTATGGTATGCCCATACTAGTGAGTATGTTTTTATGCGTGACAAACTGATAGCTATCCTAAAACAACAGAGCCAACACATGGCTGTTCAAGAGATGACTGTAGAGCTATTGGCACAGTTAGCCAATGTCTCTGTAGAAAATGTCTTACAAACCTTAGGCTCTGCCGAAAACTATCCCGCTCTACTTGCCTATGAACAGCCCAATATTACCCGTGACCGTATTTTAAGTGCGGCAATGGCTGTTTTTGCACAAAAAGGTTGGCAAAAAACCTCTTTAGATGAAGTAGCAGCAGCAGCAGGTATGACTAAAGGCGCAATTTATTGGCATTTTCGCAATAAAAACGACTTGTTTTTTGCCCTATTAGATGCACGTTTGCAACGAGATACCTCTCCGCTGACAGCCGAAATTCAGTATGCCATTCAACAAGCACAACAAGGGCAAGCACAGGCGGCAGTGATGCACTTATTTGCCCAATCGTGGTCACGTTGTGCGGTAGACAGAGAGTGGTTGCGTTTATATTTAGAGGTGATGAGTCAGGCACAAGAGCCAGAAATCTCCCAGCGTTTACAAGGCTTGTATCATTATATTTGGCAATTATCGGCTGAATTTGTCGAGGGCATGCAAGCGGGAGGTTTAGTCCGTCAGCAAGTCAATCCTCAAGATATGGCCGTATTATGGTGCGTCATTTTTGATGGTGTGATGGCGGCTGCTACAGCAAATCCGCATTTAGATATCAAGCAATTAGCACAGCAAATTATTCCTATTTTATGGCAAGGGATTGCGCCATCTGCTCAGGGGCAATTATGAAACCTTACTTTATTCATGTACTCGCCATTATTGGTGGGGCTTTAGTGGTGACAGGCTGCGGACAAGCGCCACAAGCAACGGTTGCACAAGTAAAAGAGGTGGCGAGTTTAGAGCTGGCAGCCACAGATGTTACGAAGGCAGAGATACAAACGGTACAGTCGAATGTGGCTATCACAGGGCAATTACAAGCCCTTAATTTTACGACGGTACAAACAGAAGTGGGCGCGGCTGTAGCAGAAGTCTTGGTTCGTGAAGGTCAAACGGTGACTAAAGGACAAATATTAGTGCGGTTAGCTACTCAAGATTTAGAGGCGCGCGTACATCAAGCAGAAGCGGCGTTAGCCGCGGCAAATGCAGAGTCAGTGTTAGCCAATGCCGTACAACAACGTAATGAAGAACTACACCAACAGCGTTATGTATCGGATATTGATTATAAACGTGGCATTGCCGAGGCAAATGCCAAAGCTGAGAATGTCAAAGCACAAAAAGCCTTGTTGTTGATTGCTAAAAAAGCATTAGCCAATGCGACCATTACTGCCCCTATGACGGGTATTGTTGCCAAGCGTTATGTCCAAACGGGGCAAACCGTTGCCATGAATGCGCCATTATTAGATGTGATTGATTTACGAGAATTAGAGTTGGTTGCGACTGTCCCTGCCGAACATGTTGCACAATTAACGATTGGGCAACGAGTAGATTTTACGATACAAGGTTTTACCGACACGTTTAATGCCACAGTCTCACGGATTAACCCTGTCGCAGACAGTGCGACACGTGCTGTCACCTTTTATGCCCGTGTGAATCAACAGGGACAATTATTAAAAGCGGGTTTATTTGCGCAAGGACGGCTGCAATTGGGGCAGGCCGAACAAGGTGTCGTAGTACCTACGGTAGCCATTCATTATCAACAGCAGCAACCTTATGTCTGGCGTGTGCAAGGGAAACAATTACAACAACAAGCAGTAACTTTAGGCACAACCGATAGTCGACAAGGAAAAACCGTCGTTAAACAAGGGCTTGCAGCAGGTGACATGATTGTCTTAGTCCAGCTGACCGAGCAGGCAGCAAATATGCCTGTTAAATTAGCGGAGTAATACATTATGTGGTTAACGCGCGTCAGTGTGCAAAATCCTGTATTTGCAGCGATGATGATGTTTGCCCTAATGGTTGTGGGCTTATTTGCCTACAAAGATGTGGGGGTGGAAGAATTTCCGAATGTGGAATTTCCTTTTGTGATTGTCACCACCAACTATCCAGGGGCATCGCCCGAAGTTGTGGAGTCAGATGTCACTCGTAAAATCGAAGATACAGTCAACACCATTTCAGGGGTAAAACGGGTTATTTCAACCTCTTATGAAGGCCGCTCTTTTGTCGCGATTGAATTTTACTTAAATGTGCCAGTCAGTGTCGCTGTTCAAGATGTACGCGATAAAATTGCAGTCTTAAAAACTGAGTTTCGTGACGAAATTAAAGACCCGATTATTGAGCGTTATAACCCAGGCTCTGTGCCCGTCGTCTCTTTAGCGTTTACATCCAACACCTTGCCGCTGCGGGAGTTGAGTACCTATATCGACCAAAAATTGAGTAAACGCTTACAAACCGTATCGGGCGTGGGTAAGGTTGAAATTTTAGGTGAAGTCAAACGCGAAATTCGAGTGTACTTAAAGCCACAAGCCTTACAAGCCTACAGTATTGGTGTGGATGAAGTATTACGCGTATTAGCTGCTGAAAATGCAGAACTGCCGTCAGGCACTTTAAAAGCAGGGAATCAAGAACAAGTTGTACAAATTAAAGGCCGTATTGCGCAACCTGAACAATTTAAGCGTCTGATTGTTGCACGTCGTCAAGGTCAGCCTATCTATTTAGAGCAAGTGGCTGATGTTTTAGATGGTGAGCAAGACTTAGAGTCGGCGGCCTTGATTAACGGTCAAGCTGCAGTATCGGTAGATGTCATTAAAAGCTCAGGTGCAAACGTCATTGAAGTTGTAGATAAAGTCAATGATGTGTTGGCAGAAATTCGACCGCAATTACCCGCAGGCGTCTCGATGACCGTGGTTGCAGACAGTTCCAAATCCATTCGCGCCTCGTTGGCAGATGTCGAAAAAACCTTACTCGAAGGAGCCGCCTTAGCGATTTTAATTGTTTTATTATTTTTGGGGTCGTGGCGCAGTACGGTTATTACGGGATTGACCTTGCCGATTTCTCTCTTAGGAACTATTTTTGCGATTTATTATTTTGGTTTTACCATCAATTTAATGAGCCTAATGGCTTTATCGCTCTGTATTGGTTTACTAGTCGATGACGCGATTGTAGTCAGAGAAAATATTGTACGTCATGCAGCGATGGGGAAAAATCATTATCAAGCCGCATTAGATGGCACCAATGAAATCGGTTTAGCCGTGTTGGCAACCACGCTAAGTATTATTGCCGTGTTTTTGCCTGTCGCTTTTATGGGCGGTATTATCGGTCGTTTCTTTTACCAATTTGGTGTTACTGTCAGTGCCGCCGTGTTGTTGTCGATGTTTGTCAGTTTTACCCTAGACCCGATGTTGTCATCCGTATGGCCAGATAAACATAAACACGGAGAAAAGCGTACAGGTTTTGGCGGGCTATTGGATAAATTTGGCCTGTTTTTAGACTGGTTAGGTGAGGTATATGCACGTGTTATTGCATGGTCATTGCGTCATCGTCGCATCACAATGGGGATTGCTGTAGCCAGTTTAATAGGAGCTTTTTCGTTGGCAGGTTTAATCGGTAAAGAGTTTGTTCCTGAGCCCGACTTAAGCGAAATTGGTGTCAGCTTTGAAACAGCGCAAGATGCGTCTTTAGAATATACCCTCAGTAAAGTGCATCAAGCAGAGGCGATTATCCGCCATTACCCCGAAGTGATTAGTACCTATGCCACCGTAAATACCAGTGCCGACCCAGGCCGTAACCAAGCCAGTATTCGGGTATTACTGAAGCCAAAACAACAACGCCAACTCAGTCAAAAACAGCTTATCAATATTATTAGAGCGCGTTTAACACAAGTCGCAGGCATTAGTATTACCTCGGTGGCGGCTGCTAAAGAGTCCGTCTCGGGGGGGCTAAAGCCGATTATGCTCAGTGTACAAGGGCCAGACTTAAAAGAGCTACAACGTATTTCGCAAGAAATTGCCGCAGGTATGGGCAAAATAGAGGGACTTGTTGATATAGAGTCGTCATTAAAAGCCAGTAAGCCCACGATTGCTGTCAATATTGACCGAGAGGCAGCCAGTGATGCAGGTTTAAGTGTCGCCAGTATTGGGAATGCCTTGCGTCCCTTATTGGCAGGTGACGAGGTAACGACATGGCAAGACAGTCAAGGTGAGAATTATGATGTCCGTGTACGCTTACCCGAAAGCGAACGTCAAGACCTCGAAAACTTGAGTCAGCTTTATTTAGCCAGCACGAAAAAGAATCCTATTACCGACGCGCCCTATATGATTCCCTTGGGGCAGGTAGCGACTTTTGAAGCTAGCGAAGGTGCCGCACAAATCAATCGGCGTAATTTAATGCGTGAAGTTTTAATTCAGGCCAACACCGATGGTCGTCCTGCGGGCGATATTGGTGTCGATGTTAAAAAACTACAAGACAGTATTAAATTGCCTGCAGGCTATCGTTTTGAAACAGAAGGTGCTAACAAAGATATGGCTGAATCTGCAGGGTATGCGATGACAGCTTTATTATTAGCGGTTATCTTTATTTATATGGTCTTAGGCTCGCAATTTAACAGCTTTTTATACCCTGTCGCGATTATGACCTCATTGCCATTGTCGCTAATTGGCGTATTTTTAGCCTTATTTATATTTAACAGCACCTTAAATTTATTCTCGATTATTGGGGTGGTTATGTTAATGGGCTTAGTGACCAAAAATGCTATCTTGTTAATTGATTTTATCAAGGTAGCCCTAGAAAAAGGCGAAGACCGTACCCGTGCTGTAATTATGGCAGGCAAAACACGATTAAGACCGATTTTAATGACAACGATGGCAATGGTCATGGGTATGCTGCCTTTGGCTTTAGGTTTAGGCGATGGGGCGGAGCAACGTGCACCGATGGCACACGCTATTATTGGTGGAGTTATCACCTCGACACTATTAACCTTAGTCGTTGTCCCTGTGGTCTATACTTATTTGGATGATATTAAACAGCGTTGTGCCCGCTTATTTGCTAGCAAGTCGGCTGATTAAAGCAAGCCGTATACTACGTCATCCCCCATTCGCTTAGACTGAAACAAGGCTAAGAGAGGGAATGGGGGAGAATGCGGCAGTTTTTAGTCGTGATAATCTAAATCTACGCTAAAGTTTTCGGGATGTTTACCAGCAATATGCTTATAAAATGCCATAATTTCGTGCATATCTTTATGCATATTACCGCTAGGATAAACCACTTTGCCTACGCCAGCTTCCTTTTTGTTGTAGTCTAAATAGCCTAAAGCAATCGGAACCTTGGCTGTGACAGCAATATGATAAAAGCCTGTTTTCCATTTCGTGCGTAAAGAGCGTGTGCCTTCAGGGGTAACTAACATCACTAAATCGGGATGTGTCTTGAATAAATCAGCCATTAACTGCACCATGCTTTCGCGCTCTTCACCTGCTTTTTTAGGCCGACGATTAATACCTATCCCACCCAAATAACGGACAAAGGGGCCGTAAGGAAAACGCATATAACTGTCTTTAATGGTAATTTTGACAGGAATACCCATCAGCACAAATGCCGTACGGGTATATAGTGCATCCCAATTACTGGTATGCGGTGCGGCAATCATGACACATTGTTTAATATCGGCAGGGAGTTGGTTTTTGAATGTCCAACCTGTAAAGGCAAATGTACCTTTGGCAATAAATTTAGCGAGCATAGTCGGTCTTGTTATATATCAGTAAACTAAAGAATGACTATAGCATAAAAAGACAGTTGTATTTTAATAAGCAATAAAAAACCCTGTTATTTAGACAGGGTTTTTATTATCACCTAGAGAGAGATAGGCGTATAATAGAACTTAAGCTGCTTTTTTAGCAGGGAAATGCCAGAGTTTCATTAACTCATCACAGGCATTCACAATCATTTCTTCGGTAATTGGAATTTCGTGACCTTGCTCGTCGAGCAGGGTTGCACCTTGGAATGCTTGCAGGTCAACTAAATTGTTGTCAAATTTTTTGTTCATGTCGACGATTTGCATAACAACCTCACTTGCCTAGCGCGTTTGCGGGGTATTGGCTTCTTGATGTAGTCAGTATAAGAAAGCCAACTACAAATGTATTCAAAAACTTGCCTAAATCTGTAACCATCTATGAAACATGAGAATAATTCTTGCTTGCATTCGTTAAGTATCGGTTTAATCATCAATCCGATTGCAGGCTTAGGCGGTGCCATCGCGTTGAAGGGCAGTGACCAAGTCTTATGGCCAGACATATTCACTGCCCAGCATTCGCGTGCCTATCAACGTGCGTATCAAACCCTAAAACTGTTACAACCGTATGTCGAGCAACTGACTTTTTTTACGGTATCCGATTTGATGGGAGCCGCATTATTAGCAGACTTAGGGATGAAGCACACCGTCGTTTATGAGACAGATGTGACAACTAATGCACAAGATACCCATTTGGCTGCCCAAGCGATTGTGGCGCAAGGTATTGATTTACTTCTTTTTGCAGGTGGTGATGGTACTGCACGCGATTTGTGCCAGTTGAATTTAACGGTACCTGTTTTAGGTATTCCCTCTGGCGTGAAGATGCACTCTGGTGTCTTTGCAATCAATCCAGAAAGCGCTGCCTCATTAATAGAAAAACTCATTAGTGGCGGGGGTGTAGTGATTGAGTCTGCCGAAGTACGTGATTTAGATGAACAATTATTACAGCAAGCTAAAGTACAAACCCGATTTTATGGCGAATTAAACGTGCCCGTTGATATTCGTTTAGTGCAGCAAGTGAAGTGTGCCACCATTGAATCAGACGAATTGGCGCAAATGGACATTGCGGCTTACGTTATTGAGCTATTAGAGCCAGATGTGGTGTATTTATTGGGTGTTGGCAGTACATGTGCTGCCATTATGGCAAATTTAGGTTATGTTCATACCTTATTAGGTTTTGATGCGCTCTTAAATCAGCAGCTTATAGGTCAAGATTTAACCGAAACAGACATTGGCGATTTAATGGCACGCTATCCTTGTAAAGTCATTTTAACGGCAACGGGTGGGCAAGGCATTATTTTAGGGCGGGGTAATCAACAATTATCACCGACTATCTTGCGTCAAATGGGTCGAGAAAATCTAATGATTGTATTAACCCCCCATAAATTACAGGGGTTGATGGGACGAGCTTTACGTTTAGATACAGGCGATATGCATCTAAATGCGGCGTGGCGAGGTTTAATCACCGTGATAACGGGGTATCAGCAACAGCAATTATATTATCTCGAATAAAGCAGGCATAAAAAAGGCGACGGATAGTCGCCTTTTTTATCGGAGTTTAACGGTGTCCCCACAAAGACTGATTTTGTGGAACTTCATTGGGAATAGATAAGGCTTCTAAGGCAGCAATACGGTCTGGAATCGCGGGGTGTGATGCAAATAATGCAGCCAAACTGAAGCCTTCACGCTTACCTTCGGCAATGGCTAATGCAGTCATTTCGGCTGGCATTTGGTCTGGCATGTCATGTTCAGCTTGTAAACGACGTAAGGCGTTAATCATAGACTGTTTGCCTGCTAAGCGAGCACCTGCTTCGTCGGCACGGAATTCACGACGACGAGAGAACCACATGACAATCGCAGAAGCTAGGATACCTAACACAATATCGGCAATCAAACTGGTGACATAGTAAGCAATACCAGGCCCATCTTCATTCTTGAAAATCACACGGTCAACAAAGTTACCAATAATACGGGAGAAGAACATGACAAAGGTATTTACTACACCCTGAATTAAACTTAATGTCACCATGTCACCATTGGCAACGTGACCGATTTCGTGACCCAAGACTGCGCGTACTTCATCACGATTCATACGGTCAAGCAAGCCACTAGAAACAGCGACTAAAGCGGCATTTTTGTTCCAACCCGTTGCAAAGGCATTGGATTGAAAACTGGGGAAAATACCGACTTCTGGCATTTTAATCCCGGCTTTTTGGGACAATTCGGCAACGGTATCCATCAACCAGCGTTCTTCGGCAGTACGTGGTGTTTCAATAATTTCAGTGCCTGTGGTGCGCTTAGCTAACCATTTAGACATGAATAAAGAAATGAGTGAGCCGACCATACCAAACACAAAACAGACGACTAATAAATTGGCAAGATTCAGCGTATTCCCTGCGCTATGTGTCGCACCAACACCCAACACACTCAAAATAATGCCTGCGACTAGCACAATAGCCAAGTTGGTGAGCAGGAATAACACGATACGAAACATGGTTTTTTATACTCCAGTCGATAGAGCAAGCATAAAAATACTATGCAGACTCAAGAATTGGTTTATCAGCGACGGTAGCCTAAAAGTCTTTTTTAGAACTAAAACGTCCAATGAATAAGGTATGGATAAACGGTAGGATTTACAAGACAGGAGTATTGTAGCTTTGTAAATAGAAGGCTGTTTTGATGTAATTTATGACTGATACAAAGCATAAACATCAGCAGTGTAGGGCAAACAGGTCATTTGCCCTACGCTGACTGACGAGTTAATTGTAACGGCTACGATAATTTGCCAAAAAACGCGCTAAACGATTAATCGCTTCTTTAAGTTCGTCAATATGCGGTAAAAATACCACACGGAAATGGTCGGTATGTGGCCAGTTAAAGCCTGTTCCCTGTACCAATAACACCTTTTCGGCTTGTAAGAACTCTAAGATAAAGGCTTGGTCATCTTCGATAGGATAAATAGCGGGGTCTAACTTGGGGAATAAATACAATGCGCCTTCGGGTTTAGTGCAACTGACGCCAGGAATAGCATTTAACATTTGCCATGCAATTTCGCGTTGTTCATATAAACGACCACCTTTACAGATTAAATCATTAATACTTTGATAGCCGCCTAACGCGGTTTGAATCGCAAATTGCGCTTGGACATTGGCACATAAACGCATGGAGGCCAACATATCTAAACCTTCAATATAGTCTTTGGCGGCTTTTTTATTGCCACTGACCATTAACCAGCCTGAGCGAAACCCCGCAACCCGATATGATTTAGATAAACCATTAAAGGTGATACATAACAAATCGTCGCATAAGGTGGCAATTGATGTGTGTTCAGCACCGTCATATAAAATTTTATCGTAGATTTCGTCAGCGAAAATAATTAAGTTATGACGGCGGGCGAGTGCAACAATCCCTTCTAAAATAGGTTTGGGATACACCGCACCTGTGGGGTTATTGGGGTTAATGACTACAATCCCGCGTGTTTGCGGGGTGATTTTGGCTTCAATATCGGCTAAATCAGGATACCAGCCATTATTTTCATCACACAAGTAATGTGTTGGTGAGCCACCAGCTAGCGTCACGGCGGCTGTCCATAACGGGTAGTCTGGCGCAGGAATCAGCATTTCGTCGCCATTGTTGAGTAAAGCCTGCATCGCCATCACAATCAATTCTGAAACGCCATTGCCAATATAAATATCGCCCACATCAACAAATAAACCTTTTTGTTGATAATACTGAACGACGGCTTTACGTGCTGCAAATAAGCCTTTGGAGTCGCAATAACCAATGGCGTTTGGTAAATTGGTAATCACATCCGCTAAAATTTCTTGTGGCGCTTCAAAACCGAATGGCGCAGGATTGCCAATATTCAGTTTGATGATACGATGGCCTTGTTCTTCCATCGCGTTGGCGGCTTTTAACACAGGGCCGCGAATGTCATAGCACACATTTTGTAATTTTGCAGATTTAGCAATTTCCATAGTAACAAACTCATTGATTGAGAATCTAAATACACTGATACGGCAAATATGCCAATAAACACCCCATGTTATGTCGTGAATAGGCATGTAAATGACGCGTTTTTTGAATGATACCGCATTTAGCCCACCTTAGATTCAGTTTAATGGTGGCGCTAGACTGTCGATTCTAACGAAAAAAGCAGACGTGTTCAGTAGGCAAGCGTGCTTTATTTCGCTAAATAAACAAACACAAGGTCATTAGGAGTGAAATGATGAACAACGTGATAAAGTCAGAGAGCGAGTGGCAGGCTGAGTTATCGCCTGAAGAATTTAGAATTTGTCGGCAAAAGGGGACAGAGCGAGCATTCACAGGCCAATATTGGAATTGTCATATCGAAGGAACGTATCTCTGTCGCTGCTGTGGGACGCCCTTATTTGCGTCGCAGACTAAATATGAGTCGGGTTCGGGCTGGCCGAGTTTTTATCAGCCGATTAACCAAGAGGCGATAGCTGAACACCGTGACTTGAGTCATGGCATGATTCGGGTCGAAATTGTTTGTAAACAGTGTGATGCCCATTTAGGCCATGTGTTTCCTGATGGCCCCAAACCAACAGGCTTGAGGTATTGTGTCAATTCGGCGTCTTTGTCTTTGCAGACAAAAGAGTAACATCGCTATTCATTAAAAGTCATGCTATAAGCATGTACGGCATTTGTGTTGACAATTTAATAGGAGTGAAAATATGCCAAGCGTTTATGATTATTCAGCAACAACTATTACAGGCCAAGATAAACCTATTTCAGAATATAAAGGCCAAGTCATTTTGGTGGTTAATACCGCCAGTAAATGCGGTTTTACCCCGCAGTTTAAGGGGCTAGAAGCACTTTACGAAAAGTACAAAGATAAAGGTTTTATTGTTTTAGGCTTTCCGTGCAACCAATTCTTAAATCAAGACCCCGCTAGCAATGAGGAAATTAGTCAGTTTTGCGAACTAAACTATGGGGTGACTTTCCCGATGTTTGCCAAGATTGATGTGAATGGTGATGATACGCACCCGTTATTTAAGCATCTTAAAGATGCTGCGCCTGGTTTGTTGGGGATGAATGCGATTAAATGGAACTTTACCAAGTTTTTGGTTGACCGCAATGGCAATGTCATTGACCGTTATGCGCCACAAACTGCGCCAGAAGATATCGCAAAGGATATTGAGAAATTACTCTAAGCACCGCGCATCTGTTGTATAAAATCTAGCGGTAGTCGAACTGCCGCTACTACCAAATCCCTACCTCTAAACCCGCAGCCATATGCAAGCCCAGCTCCTCAGCTTCCGCTACAAAAGAGGATTGCCATTGGCCGCGCAAGATAACGATATCATGTACAATTTTCCAGCGCAGCCCTGTCAAAATGGTGTTTAATGCCCGTTGTGTGCCTGTCCCATCATGGCCTGCACGAATTAAAATAGCACATGCTAAGCCTTGCTTCTTTTCTAAGACAGGGTAATAACAACGGTCAAAAAAGTCTTTGAGTGCGCCACTCATATAACCCAGATTTTCGGTCGTAAACAAAATAATGCCATCGCAAGCCAGTACATCTTCGGCAGAGGCGTCTAATGCCGATTTATAAACGCAGGCTACATCGACAATATCAGGATGCTGACTCCCTTGCACTAACGCCTCACGCAGTTGTTCGGTGTTTGCAGAAGGGGTATGTCCCACAATCAATAATTGTTTCATAGAAGCTACTTAGGTACTAAACGCTGGGATATCGGTAATCAATCGCCCCAAAATTAAGGCATGAATATCATGCGTGCCTTCATAGGTATTAACAGCTTCTAGGTTCAACATATGGCGAATCACGCCAAAATCATCAGCAATACCATTTCCACCATGCATGTCCCGAGCTTGGCGTGCAATATCCAGTGCTTTGCCTGCATTATTACGTTTAATCAATGAAATCATTTCGGGACTGGCGGTACCGTTGTCTAAGGCGCGACCCACAGTCAGTGCTGCTTGTAAACCGAGTGCAATTTCAGTTTGCATGTCTGCTAATTTCTTTTGAATCAATTGATTAGCGGCCAAAGGGCGACCAAATTGTTTGCGGTCTAAGCTGTATTGGCGTGCGGCTCGAAAACAAAACTCAGCGGCGCCCATTGTTCCCCATGCAATCCCGTAACGGGCACGATTTAGGCACGCAAAAGGTGCAGCAATACTGTTGGCTAATGTTAAGCGTTTTTCTTCGGGAACAAAGACATTGTCTAAAACGATTTCACCAGTAATAGAGGCGCGCAAACTAAATTTACCCTCAATAGTTGGTGTACAGAGGCCTTTACTGCCTTTGTCTACTAAAAAGCCTGCCATTTTGCCATCGTCTTTACGCGCCCATACCACACAGACATCAGCAAGAGGGGCATTAGTAATCCACATTTTAGTCCCATTGAGTAGCCAACCACCCTCCACAGCAGTGGCGCGTGTTTTCATGCTAGCAGGGTCGGAGCCATAATCAGGTTCAGTGAGACCAAAACAGCCCACCCA
This sequence comes from Agitococcus lubricus, assembly GCF_003051055.1. Lineage (GTDB taxonomy): Bacteria > Pseudomonadota > Gammaproteobacteria > Pseudomonadales > Moraxellaceae > Agitococcus > Agitococcus lubricus. Next base: position 91,978 of record NZ_QAON01000012.1, read on the forward strand.
TTCACCAGTGGCTAATTTAGGTAAGTAAAGTTGCTTTTGTTGTTCAGAGCCAAAGGCAGCAATCGGGTACATGACTAAACTGGATTGCACACTCATTGCAGAACGATATCCTGAATCAATTTTTTCAATTTCACGGGCAATTAAACCATAACTGACATAGCTTAAGCCTGCACAGCCATAACCGTCGATGGTACAACCTAAAAAGCCTAAGTCACCCATTTCTCTCAAAATATCGCGGTCAAAAGATTCATGCCGAAATGCATCACGGATTCTGGGTTGCAATTTGTCTTCACAGTAGCGTTGTGCGAGGCTTTGAATTTGTCGTTCTTCAGAACTTAGTTGTTGATTTAATAAAAAAATATCATCCCAAATGCCTTGGGCTAATTGATGGTCTGTCATGTTTATAGCTCGTTGAGGATGGCATATTAATTTTTGGATTATGGTCAGGCTTGCGCAACATGACAAGCCCTAGTAAATCTGTACTCTATTGGTTGTATTTTGGGGATAATCCATTTTTAAGATAACTTGCAAGATAAGGGTAGGCTAATCAGCCTAAATGATTAGGGTCTGTTGACGTTTTGATTGTGGTTGCGAAAGAGACTATTTTTTAGAGGATACGCGGCGTGAATCACGTGATTTGGTGATTCCAAATCAGCGATGAACAACAAAGTAGTCTCAAAAAATAGCTTTTTCCCTGTGGGTTGCGTTAAAAATTGGCTCATTCTACGTGACAAAACTGGCCAATAGAATCACTATTCGCTGCGTTTTGTGCCTTGCCTGAGTCCATTTTTATCAGCAACGCGGCTCACACGCAAAATGTCAATAGACCCTAAGTGGATTATGAAATTTTTACTGTCTATTAGCTTGGAAAATGTGCTATTAACACGTATAAGATTGAGGTTGTCGTGTGTTTGTCAGCGCTTTATAGTCGATATTATAGACTGCATAAAACACGCGTTTAGACGCAGTTGATACGGTGTGTATGCACAATGTGGCTGATAAAAAATCTAGGTCGCCCTTAATAGATATCAACAGACTATGTCATCATAAATAAACCGTGGTCACTGAGTTAATTGACAAAATTAGCTTAGTTGCTGCCTCAAGCTCAGGTTACAAGGATTCTTCACCCACACAGGGAGTTAGCATTTGGGTAATAATTATTATTCAAGGATGCATCTATGCTTACCATGACGCGCTTAACGGCGATGAGTTGCTTAATTTTATGTTATAGCCATACCAGTATTGCATCACCTGTCTCTGCGCCATCTTATCTGTTTGGTGGTTCTAAACTGTTACTGACGGGAGGTGTTAGCCAAATTGAAGGCAGTGCAGGCGGTGGTTTAACCCCGTGGGCAGTGATTGGTGGCGCAGGTACACAAGACCAATTGGGGGCAGCTGCATTTTATACCCGAGTGAATGTCAATGATTATCATTTGGATAGTTATGGTGCACTGTTTGGCCTATACGACAGGTTGGAACTATCAATTAGCCAACAGCGTTTTGATACAGGTGCACCAGGTGTGGCCGTTCGCGGATTATTGGGCGTGTCTACAGATGATGCATTTGCCTTACAGCAAACGATTTACGGTCTTAAACTGCGTGTCATGGGTGACGCCATTTTAGACCAAGACCGTTGGCTGCCCCAGATTTCTGTGGGGATGCAACATAAAGAAACTAATAGCACCACTGAAACAGTCGCAAAAGCCGTGGGTGCCGATTCGGGTAAAGGTACCGATATTTATCTGAGCGCTACCAAATTATATTTGGCGCAAAGTATCTTAACTAATCTCACCTTACGGGCGACTAAAGCCAATCAGTTTGGTTTATTAGGCTTTGGTGGCGATAAAAATAATCGTTATCAAATGCAAGTTGAAGGCTCTATTGCCTACTTATTGCGTAATAATTTGGCGATTGGTGCAGAGTTTAGAACCAAACCTGATAATTTAGGCTTTAGTTTATCAGGGCAACGGGTGTTAGCAGAAGAGGATGCCTTTGATGTGTTTATGGCCTATGCCTTGTCAAAAAATAATGCCATTACCTTAGCTTATGTTGACCTTGGACAGATTGTCAGTTATGCCTCAACGGCGGTGGGTGGTTCTAAAACACAACGTGGTTTTTATTTGTCAACACAATACAGTTTTTAACACCAGAGGGAGCATACAAATGATGAGATTAAAACGATTAGGTGTCATGGCCTGCTTATTGTGTTCGCCTTTATCGGTCATGGCTGATGCCCAGCGTGAAATTCCACTGTGTTGTCAAGGCGATAACCGCGTTTTTTTGGCATTTGGCGAGCGAGAGGGCATACAGCAAGTGATGCAAGTGTTTATGCGTAAGCTGATGGCTGATGAACGTATGCGGCCATTTTTTCAGGATAGTGATAGAGCAAAATTAGTTGAGCATCTAACTGACCAGCTTTGTGTGGTGATGGGGGGTGGTTGTCAATATCAAGGGCGGACGATGGCGGAGTCACATCAAGGGCAAGTGATTAAACGGGAGCATTTTAATGCCTTAGTGGCACACTTACAGTCGGCAATGGATGAGCGTCAGATACCAACACAAGCACAGCATAAGGTATTAGCTGTGCTTGCGCCCATGTATCGGCAACTTGAAACACAATAAAAGTATCTGCAGGGTTGACGACACAACTTCAACAGCCCCTAGTATGATGATTTAGTTTTGCTATAAAAACCCTCATGGCGTAATAACCATTCTTTACGCCATAACGCACCACTGTAACCTCCCAGTTGGCCATTACTATTAATCACACGGTGACAAGGAATGACGAGAGGGATGGGGTTTTTACTGTTGGCCATGCCAATTGCACGTTGACTTTGGGGATGATGCAGTTGCTGTGCTAACTGTTTATATGACCATGCGTCACCGACAGGAATCTGACGTAAGCCATGCCAAACACCTTGTTGGAAAGCAGTTCCTTGTGTATGCACACGGATTTGATTTAAGACACTGAGTTCGCCCGCGAAATAATCTTGCAAATGTTGGCGAATGGGCGTGCTCAGTTCACCATCCTCAAAATGAGCCTGATGGGCATATTTATCACGTTGTGCCAAAAAACGTTCAGGAAACTCAACAAAATCGAGCGCATATAATATGTCGTTTGCGTGTGCTAAATACAGCAATCCTAGTGGGCTAGATAAAGTACTTGTATAAATAGTGCTCATATTGTGTTAAATCCCTGTTCCAAAAGGTAAAATAGTAGCCTATACTACGCGTCCGCTTACAGAGCTTGTCTGCTCTCAAGCGCGCGTTATGGTGACTCTATCGGTTTCCTCGCAACGCTAAGTAGTAAACCCCGCCAGGACCGGAAGGTAGCAACGGTAACTATGATGCGTGTGCCGAGGGTGAGCTGGTAGAGTCACCACCTTAAATCTCCTGTCTGTACTTTTCTCAAATTACAGTGCTTCTACTTGGCATAAGCCTGCACTGACTTCATACAATTTCAATGCTAAATCTTCATTACGTGCGCGTGGCGACATTAACACGGGTTCGCCTTTGCTAAAATGTTTGCCTGTGCTATCACTTAAGTGCGGTGCGGTTGCTAACAGCACGGCTGTACGTGCACCTTCTTCGGGAGCAGCCAAAAATGGTTTAACGGTGAGATAGGCTGCACGCGGTAAGTTAAAATATATTTCTTGGGGTGTGCCGCCAGGATGAAAAGTATTACTGGTGATTTTGGTGCGTCGTAAACGACGTGCTAACTCATTACTAAATAATAAAATGGCTAATTTGGATTGCGCATAAGCACGAATGGGGTCGTAAAACTTTTCACCATGAAAACTACCAAAGTCTATTCCGCCTAACCAGTGCATCATCGAGGAGGTATGTACAATCCGTGCGCGGCCTGCCTCATTCAAGACATCTAACAACAGTTGTGTTAATAAAAAATGACCTAAATAATTAGCCCCAAATTGTAGCTCAAAACCATCACGCGTTTTTTGTTTGGTCAGTGGTGCTAGGCTAGCATTGTTAATTAAGACATCTATTTGGTCATATTCGCGTTGTAGTTTATCGGCAAACAGGCGAATTGAAGAAAAAGAGGCGAGGTCTAGGGCCATGTTTTTGACACTGGCGCGTGGAAAAGCGGTTTTAATATCTTGGCAAAGTTGATTGCCTTCGTCTAAATCACGACATGTGAATAGCACTTTGTGACCTTGTGCAGCCAATGCCCGTGCCGTTGCTGCACCGACACCACTTTCACCACCTGTAATTAAAATCGTCTTAGTTTTCATCAATATTCGGTCTTAAAGGACAGTTCCATAGATTATCTGTTTGTGGGCTGTTACACTGTTTTAATTGTAAATATGCTTGCACATAGCGCAATTTATAAAAATTATTTTATCATCCACAACAGGACAACATCAGTAAATACATTTGTTGTGCTTCATCATAGCGAGAAGCAACATAGAACACTATAACATTCTGTGTGGACGGATTAAAATAATCTTGCTGTTAACTACTAAGTGATGTCTGTCATCTGACTATTTAAGCGTATTGGGTGCCTGTAAAAACCATGAGTTACCAAGTCTTAGCCCGTAAGTATCGCCCCAAAAACTTCGCTGAATTAGTGGGGCAAGAACACGTTGCCCGCGCTTTAAGTAATGCCTTAATACAAAATCGTTTACACCATGCTTATTTATTTACAGGTACGCGAGGCGTAGGTAAAACCACCATCGCTCGCATTTTAGCCAAATGCTTAAATTGTGAAACGGGTATTAGCGCACAGCCATGTGGGGTGTGTCAGAGCTGCCAAGAAATCAACCAAGGGCGTTATATTGATTTAATTGAAATTGATGCGGCCAGTAATACGGGTGTTGATGATGTACGCGAAGTGATTGAAAACGCACAATATATGCCTTCGCGAGGTCAATATAAGGTCTATTTAATTGATGAAGTGCACATGCTATCAAAGGCAGCATTTAATGCGCTCTTAAAAACACTCGAAGAACCACCAGCCCATGTTAAATTTTTATTGGCGACAACTGACCCACAAAAAATTCCAGTCACTGTGTTGTCGCGTTGTTTGCAATTTGCTCTCAAACCCATGTCACCCGAACGAGTAGTGACACACTTACAGTCTGTGTTACAACAGGAAACGATAAATTTCGAAATGGGCGCATTGTGGGAGCTAGGCCGTGCGGCCAATGGTTCGATGCGAGATGCTTTATCCCTCACAGACCAAGCAATCGCCTTTGGACAAGGGGCGTTGCTAGAGTCCGAAGTGAGAGACATGTTGGGGAGTATTGATAGACAGTTGGTCTATCAGGTGTTGACGGCTATTCATACGGGAGATGCCAGCCACGTTCTGCATGTTATTCAGCAATTGGCCGAGCAAAGCGTGGATTTTCAAGGTGCATTAGCAGCATTGATTAGTTATTTGCATCGTATTGCTTTGGCTCAGTTATTACCCGATGCCATAGACAATAGTGAAGGTGATAAAGACCACGTGCTAGCATTGGCAGATGACATTAGTCCAGAAGATATACAGCTTTATTATCAAATTGCTTTACATGGTCGTCGAGATTTACCCTTAGCCATCACGCCAAGGCAAGGTTTTGAAATGTGCTTGCTACGCATGTTGACCTTTAAGCCTGTGCCAACCAAGCCGACAGGTTTAGCCAAAAGCCAACACAGTGCCTCTGCCGCGTTAGCGCAGGTTAAAGCCAGTTTACCTAAAGCGAGTCATGCTGTGCCTTCAGCATCATTAGCTGTACGTGCACAAGAAACACAGACCGTCGTGAGTACCGTGCTTGCCAACCCTGTCAGTGTGGCTTCGGTTGCAAGTCTTGAGAGTGACCTGCCAGCGCCTGTCACTCCGACCACTACAGCAACCATTCTGCCTTTTCAACCCGCACCCGTCCCCGAGGTATTATGGACACCGCAGCGCTGGTATGCGTGGGTGATGAAGAGTGGTTTGACGGGTATGGTACTAACACTCGCCAAACATGCTTTGTTACAGGGACAGCAGCAAGGAGTCGCAGTACTGGAAGTATCACCACGTTATGATGTGCTGGTGACACAATCTTACGACACGCTCAAAGCGCGTGTTTTGCAAGATTTTCCTAAATTAGAGTTACAATTAACTTTAGTAGAACCAGTCGCGGAAACACCGCTTCAGATAGAGGAACGTTTGTTGGCAGAATTAAAACAACGTGCCGAGCAAGAATTTTTAGCCGACCCAACAGTAAAGGCTTTAATACATACCTTTAACGCACACCTTGTGCCAGACTCTTTAATCGTAGGAGATAAACGATGAATATTAATGCCCTTATGCAGCAGGCGCAAAAAATGCAAGAGCAAATGCAAAAGCAAATGCAAAAAGCGCAAGAAGAATTGGCTAATACCGAAGTGCAAGGTGAATCAGGCGCAGGTTTAGTCAAAATTACGATGACTGGTAAACATGATGTTAAACGTGTCGTCATTAGTCCTGAATTAATGCAAGAAGATAAGGAAATTTTAGAAGATTTAATCGCTGCTGCGGTCAATGATGCGGTACGTAAAGCAGAAGCCTTATCGCAAGAGAAATTATCAGGTGCAACTTCAGGCTTAGGCCTACCCCCTGGTTTTAAGATGCCATTCTAAGTATGCCTATCAGAAAATACGTCCTAAGAGCGTATTTTCTGCCTGACCACACAGATTATTGATAATCGCTATGTTTAGTCCTCTTGTTGCTGAATTGATTCAAGGTTTGCGCGTATTACCTGGTGTTGGGCCTAAATCGGCGCAACGTATGGCGTTGTATTTGTTAGAGCGTAATAGGCAAGGTGCGCAACAACTGGCAGATGTCTTGGCACGCGCTATGTTAGACGTGCAACACTGCGAATCTTGCCGAACCTTCAGCGAACAAAGCCTCTGCCAATTATGTGCAAGTACCGCCCGCGATACACAATTATTGTGTGTGGTGGAATCACCTGCGGATATTTTAGCCATTGAGCAAAGTGGCAGTTTTAACGGTTTATATTTTGTATTGGGAGGACATTTGTCGCCCATCGACGGTATTGGCCCGCATGAGTTGGGGATACCGCAACTGATAAACCGCTTAAAAAATAAAGAAGTGACGGAACTTATTTTGGCTACCAATGCCACGGTCGAAGGCGAGGCAACAGCACATTACATTCGTGAATCTAGTAAGGTCTTTGGTGTCAAAGTCAGCCGTATTGCACACGGCGTACCCTTAGGTGGCGAGCTAGAAACGGTAGATAGCCATACCTTGGCACGCGCGCTCAATCAACGTCAACGTTATGCCTAACCGTGCTCGTCAATGTGATAGATAACTAAAAGCTCCAGCGATATGTGGTTCATCGTTTGTGTGGCATACCAAATCACACGCTTCACACCTTGTATTCTCTAAAAAATAATGACTTTTGCAAGCACAATAAAAACGTCAACAGACATCATCTTATTTAATTTACCATACAATTGTACAAAAAATACCAAGCAATCGCTTGGTTGTTTTTTGAAAATATGCCAGTATTGTCTGACGTAAAAGCCGCGTATTTGGACTTGCGCCATACCACCCGAAGTCCTGAGCGAAACTTAATTTTTAATCAAGGCACTATCTCATCATGTCACTCTATACTGCGTATTTTAATGAAACCCACCAACAAGTTCGCTTAACAGCACGTAAATTTGTTGACCAACACATCCGTCCTTATATCAATGACTGGGAAGAAGCGGGGACTTTTCCGCGTGAGTTATATCTGTTAGCAGGTGAAGCAGGATTATTAGGTATTGACCATCCCGAAGATTTGGGGGGCAGTGGTAGTGATATTTTTATGAAAATTGCCGCTAGTGAAGAAATTATGCGCGCAGGTTCTGGTGGGTTAGCCGCCAGTTTAGGTTCTTTAGATATTGGTTTACCACCCATCGAAAACTGGGGTAGCCAAGAGATGAAAGCGCGTATTGTACCGAGTGTACTCAGCGGTCAAAAAATTGCGGCTTTAGCCATCACCGAACCATCGGGTGGCTCTGATGTCGCGAATCTTAAAACGCGAGCTGTCAGCGAAGGGGATTATTATCGAGTCAATGGCAGTAAAACCTTTATTACTTCAGGACATCGTGCCGATTATTACACGGTCGCTGTGCGTACAGGCGGTGAGGGATATGGCGGGATTAGTTTATTGTTAATTGAGCGTGAACGTGCAGGCTTTTCCGTAGGACAACCCTTAAAAAAGATGGGTTGGTGGGCAAGTGATACCGCAGAATTGTTCTTTGATGATGTTTTAGTACCAAAATCTAACTTAATAGGTGCTGAAAATGCAGGATTCTTTGTTATCATGAGTAACTTTCAAAAAGAACGCTTAAACTTAGCCGTCATGGCAAATATGACAGCGCAATTAGCACTAGAAGAATGTTTAAGCTATGTACAGCAGCGTGTTGCCTTTGGTAAACCCCTCGCTAAAATGCAGGTTATTCGTCATAAACTTGCGGATATGGCCACAGAGCTTGAGGCTAGCCGAGAATTCACGTATCGTGTAGCGGCACAGATTGCGGACGGTATCCCTGCGGTTAAAGAGGTATCGATGGCTAAAAACTTTGCGACGCAAGTCAGTGATAAGTTAACCTACGAAGCAGTACAAATATTTGGCGGTATGGGTTTTATGCGCGCAAGTTTAGTTGAGCGCCTATATCGAGATAATCGAATTTTATCAATTGGTGGCGGCACCCATGAAATTATGAATGAGGTGATTGCCAAACAACTGGGATTGTGATGAGCTGGGAATTAATAACCGATCAACGCCGTTTTAATGAGTTATTAACAACGTGGGCAAGTGCAGAGGTACTTGCCCTCGATACTGAATTTATTCGGGTCAATACCTTTAATCCGCAAACAGCGTTAATACAATTAAATATTAATCAATCAATTTATTTAATCGACCCGATTGCCTTAGATACCAAGGCCATGGGGACAGTGTTTGCTAATCAAAATAGCCTAAAAATTTTACATGCCTGTTCCGAAGACATCGAAGTTTTTTATCATCAATACCCGCAACATAAAATTAGTCATATTTTTGATACCCAAGTTGGTTTAGCTTTTTTGGGCTATGGTTTACAGGTCGGGTATCAAAAAGCCTTAAAAGAATGCCTGAATATCGAAATTAGCAAGGCGGAAACACGCTCAGATTGGTTGGCTCGTCCACTGTCCCCCGAACAACTGCAATATGCGGCCTCAGATGTTGAACATTTGCCCAAGTTATATCAGTTTGTGGTCGAACGTTTAGCGGCGCGCAATTTATTGTCCTATTGTCAGCAAGACTGCCAACAAATGTTGGTAGAGGCATCAGAGTCGCCTGTCTTAAAAAGTATTTATCAACAGTTTAGTAATGCATGGCAATTTAATCGTCGGCAATTATCGTTGTTACAAATGCTAGCCATTTGGCGTGAAGGCTCAGCGCGTATTCATAATATCCCTAGAACCTTTGTGCTCAAAAATCATACCTTATTGGCGATTGTGCAAGAGGCGCCACAAACGCTTGCCCGTTTGGCACGTATCCAAGATTTGCACCCCCGTACGTATCAAAAACATGGAGCGATGATTTTAGAAATTGTCAAACAAGCGAATGATAAAACAGACGCACAATGTCCACCGCTATTGCCTTTACCTTTGCCTAAACAAGCAAAAGGGTTATTTGACCAATTAAGACAAACCACAGAGCAAGTCGCACACGCCCATCAGATTCCTGCGGATGTCCTATTGCGTAAACGCTGGTTAGACAGTTTAGTGCTCGGCTATATTGACGATGGCGAGGCGTTAGTACTGCCTTCAGCTTTAACAGGCTGGCGTTATGAGATATTGACGCAGCCTCTATTGCAAATATTAGCCAGTCAGCAGTCACAACTGTTAAAATGGCGAGATTATCGTCATCGTCGTACGATGACAGTCTGACGCCAGCGAGTTTAAGATGAGTCAAAAACCAGAAGTATGCAATATTTACAAAAGTCTTAAAAAAGATGAAATGTATTTGTATGTACGTAAAGCAGAGGGCTTTAGTCGTGTCCCGCCCGTGTTGTTGTCAATGTTTGGCACACCAAAATTATTTGGTACACTGTTGTTAACCCCCGAGAAAAAACTCGCACGGGCAGACGTTGCGTTAGTATTGTCGGATATTGCGGAAAAAGGCTTTTATTTACAAATGCCACCCCCGCGCGAAGACTACATGCTGGATTTATATCGTCCTGATGAGAGTAAATATCAGTAAGCCTTTTTTCTCTAGTAAATGGTATAGCCTGTGTTTAGTTATCTTATTGCTTGGATTGTTTATATTGTCAGTGTATATGCGTTGTTTAAACTCTATCATCGAAGTTTAGCGACCTATTTGCCTGAGTCCGTTAGGCCAGTACTTGGTTTATTATTTTTAACGATGATGCTCACACCGTGGCCAATTGACAGTGAAACGTGGATACTTGCGCCTGCAATTGTAGCGAGTCTATTTCATTTACTATCGGGCTTTACGGTGGCGGCATTAAAAAGTTTGTTTCCGATACTTGTGGTCTCTAGCCTGTCCTGTTTTGTGGCATGGTGGATGTCTCGCAAGCGTTCATTTTGAGGATATTCCCTATGCGTTTTGCTGGTACAGAGGCTTATGTTGCCACCGATGACTTAACGTTGGCAGTTAATGCCTCCATTCAACTTCAAAAACCTTTATTGATTAAAGGCGAGCCAGGTACAGGCAAAACCTTGTTAGCAGAGCAAGTCGCTTCTTCTTTGGGGCTTAAACTCATTCAATGGCACATTAAATCCACCACCAAAGCCCAACAAGGCTTGTATGAATATGATGCTGTTTCGCGTCTGCGCGATTCACAGTTAGGTGATAATCGTGTGTTTGATATCAATAACTACATCAAAAAAGGCAAGCTATGGGAAGCCTTTGCGAGTGAAGAGCGCGTAGTCTTATTGATTGATGAAATTGATAAAGCAGATATTGAGTTTCCTAATGATTTGCTCACCGAATTAGATAAAATGGAGTTTTTTGTCTATGAAACGGGTGAAACCATTAAGACCAAACACCGTCCGATTGTGATTATTACCTCCAATAATGAAAAAGATTTACCTGACGCATTTTTACGTCGTTGTTTCTTTCATTATATTGTCTTTCCTGATGCCGATACGATGAAGAAAATCGTTGGGGTTCATTATCCTGCTATTCAGCAAAGTTTGGTTAAAGAAGCACTGGATATATTTTTTGATTTACGTAAAGTACCAGGCCTCAAAAAACGTCCATCGACTTCAGAACTGATAGATTGGTTGAAGTTATTGATGTCTGACGATATGCCAGAGGACGTACTCCGTAACCGCGATACACGCAGTGCAATTCCACCGTTACACGGTGCTTTATTAAAAAACGAACAAGATGTACATTTGCTGGAACGCTTAGCGTTTATGAGTCGCCGTAATAGCTAAATCTGTTTCAAAGGGCATCTCCTCGGTGCCCTTTGCCTCTATAGAGGCAGTCTATAGATTAAACAGTCAGCATTCGTACAGCGTAGACCATCTTTTTTACACTTTTTGCCGATAAAATGAGCTAATTAAACACATAGCACAGAGTCAGTGCCTTAAAATGTGTATAATTCGCGCCTTGCGATTTGCAACGGTGTATTATGTTTTATCCGCTCATTCGACAGCTCTTATTTCGTTTATCTCCCGAAGCCTCTCACCATGCGGCTCTACGCAGTTTAGCCATTAGTCAAAAACTAGGTCTCTCTTCATTGGTTTATCGTACACCACAGGCACCTGTGCGTGTGATGGGAATTGATTTTCCTAATCCTGTGGGGTTGGCCGCAGGACTGGACAAAAATGGTGACTATATTGATGCCTTAGCCGCTTTAGGTTTTGGTTTTATTGAGATTGGCACCATCACACCGCGCCCGCAAGCAGGTAATCCTCAGCCGCGTTTATTTCGTTTACCCGAGGCACAAGCGATTATCAACCGTATGGGCTTTAATAATTTGGGCGTAGAGCACTTAGTTAACCAAGTTAAAAAGGCGAAGTTTGAAGGGGTGCTCGGTATCAATATTGGTAAAAACTTTGATACGCCTGTCGAAAATGCTGCTGACGATTATATTTACTGTTTAGAACGTGTCTACGAATATGCGGACTATGTCACTGTCAATATTTCATCCCCTAATACCCAAGGCTTACGTTCTTTACAAACAGGTAGCGCTTTTAGTGATTTGTTACAGCAATTAAAAAACACGCAACAGCGCTTGGCCGAGCAGCATGGTTTTTATGTGCCCTTAGCCGTCAAAATTGCACCTGATTTGCAAGATGAAGACATTGAATACATTGCTGAACAGTTAGTCGATTACGAAATTGATGCGGTAATTGCTACGAATACCACCATTGGTCGTTCAGGTATTGAAAGTTTAAGTCTAGCCAATGAAGCAGGGGGCTTGAGTGGTAAGCCCTTAAAATCTCTCGCTAATTATACTTTAGCGCGTTTGTGTCAAGCCTTAGATGGACGTATTCCTGTGATAGGCGTAGGTGGCATTATGGATGGTGCGAGTGCGGCCGACAAAATATTGGCGGGTGCAAGTTTGGTACAAGTATATACGGGCTTCATTTATGCAGGGCCACAGTTAATAGCGGATTCTGTACAGGCTATTCAAGCAGTACAGGCATAAACCATGAGATGCGCTAAAAATAGTCAGCATTTAGCAGGTTGTGGAGTGACTCGACCCAAGGATGGCTTAAAAGCTGCAAAAATAGGCCGTAAATGTCTGTTTAATAGCAAGTGATTTGCTACAATAGCGCACCTAAACCTCATCTGCTACGCAAGCAACTTTTATGCCTTTAGCCGATATTATTATTCTGATTGTTATCGCCTTTTCGTTGTGGAAAGGTCTAAGTCGTGGTTTGGTACGTGAGGCCATGGCACTCATGGGCTGGCTTGTCGGTTTAGTATTAGCCATTAACGGGTATGAACGTTTTGCAACGGTGTTAGCACCTTTTATTCAAACACCTTCTTTACAAAAAGCCGCTGCTTTTGTGATGTTATGCTTGGGCATGGTGGTATTGAGTTATTTAATCGCCTTAATGCTAGAAAAGTTACTAAAAGCCTTAGCTTTAGGCCCCGCCGATAAATTGATGGGCGCAATGTTCGGTGTGGTGCGCGGCGTGTTAATCGTCTTGTTGGCCATTGGTTTGTTAGCGCCATTTTTACAGCAAGATACGTGGTGGCATGAAGCCAGTTTACCAAATACCTTATTACCGTATGTGCCTGTTGCTCATCAGTTAACCGATGAGATAAAACAACATATTCGGCAAGATTTGCCCAAAATCAAGGTGCAACTTCCTAATCCACAGACCCAACCGTCGGTTGAGTCGAGTAAAAGCTCGTTACATTGAGGTGTATTATGTGCGGTATCGTCGGCATTGCCGGTAAGTCGCCAGTCAATCAAGAACTTTATGACGCATTGACCGTGTTACAGCATCGGGGTCAAGATGCGGCAGGGATTGTGACAGTCCAAGATGGGCGTTTGTTTTTACGCAAAGACAATGGCATGGTGCGGGATGTGTTTCATACCCGTCACATGTTGCGTTTGATTGGTAATTTTGGTATTGGTCATGTCCGTTATCCGACTGCAGGGTCGTCTAGCTCAGCGGAAGCACAGCCTTTTTATGTGAATTCACCTTATGGAATCACCTTGGCGCATAACGGTAATTTAACCAATGCGCATGATATTGCTAAGGATTTATTTCGTACCGATTTGCGCCATATTAATACCGACTCCGATTCCGAAGTCTTACTCAATGTATTTGCTCACGAATTACAAGACTTAGGCAAATTACAGCCCACAGAAGACGATATTTTTAAGGCAGTGGCCGCCGTACATCAGCGTTGTCGTGGTGCTTATGCGGTAGTAGCCATGATTACAGGTTATGGTTTATTGGGTTTTAGAGACCCGCACGGTATTCGTCCCATTATTTATGGCGAACGTGAAACCCCAAATGGCAAAGAGTACATTATTGCCTCAGAATCTGTTGCAATTACCTCTTTAGGTTATCAAGTCGTGCGTGACTTAGCACCAGGTGAAGCGATTTTTATCAATAACGAAGGCCAGCTCTTTACGCGACAATGTGCACAGGCCACAACGTTTGCCCCGTGTATTTTTGAATATGTCTATTTTGCTCGTCCAGATTCTAGAATAGATAATATTTCTGTCTATAAATCGCGTTTGCGTATGGGCGAAAAACTAGCGGCTAAAATTAAACGTGAATGGGGCGAAAATCACGGTATTGATGTCGTCATTCCCATTCCAGACACGAGCCGTACGGCAGCCTTAGAGTTAGCGAACAACTTAAATGTGAAGTATCGCGAAGGTTTTATGAAAAACCGTTACATTGGCCGTACGTTTATCATGCCAGGTCAAAGTCAGCGTAAGAAGTCTGTCCGTCAAAAATTAAGCCCAGTTGAGTTAGAGTTTAAGGGGAAAAATGTACTCTTAGTTGACGACTCTATTGTGCGGGGGACAACCTGTAAAGAAATTATTCAAATGGCGCGTGATGTCGGCGCGCGTAAAGTATTTTTTGCCTCAGCCGCACCGCCAGTACGTTATCCAAATGTCTATGGCATTGATATGCCTGCTAAAGGTGAGTTGATTGCACACGGTCACACCGAACAAGAGGTCTGTGATTTGATTGGTGCGGATGGCTTAATCTATCAAGATTTAGACGATTTAATTGCCTCTGCGCGTGAAGGCAATCCCGAAATTACCCGTTTTGACTGTTCGGTGTTTAACGGTGAATATGTGACGGGCGATATTGATGACGCGTATTTAGAACGTCTAGAACGCTCACGCAATGACGGTGCTAAACGTAAAATTGAAAATGTCACGATTGACTTGCCCAATGTACAGGGCTAAGAACGAAGGAAACTCACTATGTCTATTTTACCGCAAGAGTTATGGGACGATTTGGCCTTTGATACACTTGCTGTGCGTGCGGGGATGACGCGTACGCAAGAAGGAGAACATAGTGAAGCCTTGTTTTTGACTTCGTCTTTTGCCTTTGGTAGTGCGGCACAAGCAGCAGCACGTTTTGGCGGTACAGAAGCAGGGAATATTTATTCGCGTTTTACCAATCCAACGGTACGCACCTTTGAAGAGCGTTTAGCGGCTCTCGAAGGCGCGGAGCGTGCGGTTGCCACAAGTTCAGGCATGGCGGCAATTTTAGCGACTGCACTAGCATTTCTCAGTGCAGGCGACCATGTTGTTTGTTCACGCGCCGTCTTTGGTACAACCAATGTCTTATTTGAAAAATATTTAAAAAAATTTGGTGTGCAAACGACGTTTGTGAGTTTGACGGATATTAATGAATGGCAAGCAGCGATTCAGCCTAAGACGAAACTGTTCTTTTTAGAAACGCCCAGTAATCCTTTGTGTGAAGTTGCAGATATTGCAGCTTTAGCCGCACTTGCCCGTCAACATCATATTTTATTGGCCGTTGATAATTGTTTTTGTACCCCCGCCTTGCAAAAGCCGTTGGCCTTGGGCGCAGATTTGGTTATACATTCGGCAACTAAGTATTTAGATGGTCAAGGCCGTGCCTTAGGTGGTGCTGTTGTGGGTAGCCATAAACTCTTAGAAGAAGTGTATGGGGTGATTCGTACCTGTGGCCCTTCGCTGAGTGCATTTAATGCATGGATATTCTTAAAAGGCTTAGAAACCTTACGTTTGCGGATGGAAGCCCACTCTGCCAATGCCTTGGCTTTAGCAACATGGTTAGTTGAACAACCTCAAGTCGTAGCGGTGAATTATACGGGCTTGCCCAGTCACCCTCAGCACCAGTTAGCAGCACAACAACAACGTGCTTTTGGCGGTGTTTTATCCTTCGTCGTACAGGGCGAGCGTGAAGGGGCATGGCGTTTTATTGATGGCACTCAAGTCATGTCGATTACCGCAAATTTAGGCGATGCCAAAACAACAATTACCCATCCCGCATCGACTACACACGGGCGTTTAAGTCCAGAAGCCAAAGCCGCCGCAGGTATTACGGAAGGTTTAATTCGGATTGCGGTCGGGTTGGAAGATATTGCCGACCTCAAAGCCGATTGCGAGCGTGGCTTTGCTAACATGGGTTAGACCACTTTTGATGTCAGTTGACCGTGTTTGAAACAGGGTCAACGTGTTTTCAATGTAATTTTTTGTATATATTCTAAAAAAGCGAATAAAAAAAACCGTTGTTTCATTCCGCTTATTGATAGTCAATGTTATGTTCTCTAACTATTTGATAATTTAGGGCTTAGACAGTGCATTCCCCGTTTTTAATGAAAATGCGCGTATTTCACTGATATGACACCGTCTCTGCTTTTTATTGATAAGTATAAGGAATCATATAATGACATCAGCAGTACAGCCCGTACTGACGGCAATTAATGCGGTTATCTTGGGTAAAACGAATCAAATAAAATTAGCATTAGCATGTTTATTGGCAAAAGGTCATCTCCTTATTGAAGATTTGCCTGGGATGGGAAAAACCACGTTAGCGGAGTCTCTAGCCCGTACCTTGGGTTTAAGTTATCAACGTTTACAGTTTACGAGTGATATGTTGCCTGCCGATATCATCGGGGTATCTATTTTTAATCCTGCGGAACAACAGTTTGTCTTTAGAGCAGGGCCTGTCTTTACACAGGTCTTGTTAGCGGATGAAATCAACAGGACTAGCCCTAAAACGCAAAGTGCGTTACTTGAAGCCATGGAGGAAGGGCAAGTCACGATAGATGGCGTAACCCGTCCACTACCTAAACCTTTTTTTGTCATTGCGACACAAAATCCCAGTCATCAAATGGGAACATTTCCTTTGCCTGAGTCCCAGTTAGACCGTTTCTTAATGCGTATTCAGTTGGGCTATCCTGACCCCCGCGCAGAGCGTGAGTTATTGACAGGTACAGACCGTCGAAAAATGTTAACGACACTACAAGCCTTTGCAGATGATGAACGAATAGCCGCATGGCAACAGCAAATTGATAAAGTGCATCTCAGCGATGCCGTATTGAGTTATTTACAGCGCTTAGTCACACACACACGTCAAAGTCGTGATTTTGCACACGGTTTGTCACCCCGTGGTCTGTTGGCACTTAAACGTGCAACCCAAGCGTGGGCATTTATTGAAGGGCGTAATTATGCCGTGCCTGAGGATGTACAAGCCGTGCTTCCCGCAGTAGCCGAACATCGTTTACGTGGCAGTATCGAAGACCAAAACCGTATGCATTCTTTAACCAGTCAATTATTGAATGCGGTTGACGTGTTGGAATAAATCATGCCCATTTCTGCTGCTGTTCAAGGTTTTGCGCGCGGTCGTTGGATAAAATGGTTAAATAGACGTATCCCGCCTACACAGGATATTGTATTAAATCAACGACGTGTCTTTATCTTCCTAAGTTCGCACGGCGGCTTAATGTCGTGCTTATTATTGTCGTTATTTATTGCAGGTATTAATTATGCGAATAATTTACTACTCGGGTTATGCTTCTTTCTGAGTAGTTTATTAGTCATTACCATGCATCATACCTTTGCTAATTTATCAGGACTGCGCATTACAACGGTGACGACGCAAGCTGCTTTTGCTGGTGAAGTGGCGGGTTTTACCATTCGGCTGTCTAATCCTAATGGACGAACGTATTATAATTTATTGTTAGAATGGGCGGATGCCAGCGAGCGAGTGGCTGTCTTAGAACAAGGCCAAGAAGTCACGTTATTTTTACGTAGTCAACAGCGCGGACGTTTTTATCCGCCGCGTCTTAAAATTGTCACCACCTATCCCTTAGGACTTTTACGTGCTTGGACATGGTTGGCACTGGATATGAATGCCATTATTTATCCTCAACCTATGCCATATGATGAATTACCTGCAGGGGCAGGCGATAAAGACGACACAGAACACGGCCACAAACGGCGCGTCGGCATTGAGGATTTTGAAGGCTTAAAGAGCTTTCATGCAGGAGACCCGTTAGCGCATGTATCTTGGAAACACTTAGCGCGTGGGCAGGGGATGTTAGTCAAGACCTACAGTGAGCCAGTCACAGGTAGTAACTGTTTGGATTATCAAGCCTTTGTCGGATTAGACAAGGAAACGCGTTTACAGCATTTAACATGGTGGGTCTTACGACTGACCCAAAACCAACAGCCATTTGCGCTTAAATTACCCCACAAAACCATCAGTGTTGGCAGTGGTCACAGTCATCAAACAGCGTGTTTGACAGCATTGGCATTGTTTGAGGAAACGCAATGACGAATATGAATTGGCGTTATTGGTTGCTAGCCGCACTGTTGATTTCGTTCATCCCTCATATAGAACGTTTGCCGTGGTGGTTTAATGCCTTATTGGCTTTAGTCATCTTATGGCGTATTCCTGCCGTCGAGCAGCGTCTACCCTTACCCAATACGTGGGTTAAGGCGCTGATGCTTGCGATTGGTTTAGTAGGGATAAAGAAAAGCTATAACACGATTTTTGGCCCTGAAGCGGGGACAGCATTTTTATTATTATGTGTATTATTAAAAGTATTAGAGGTTAAAGCAGACCGTGATAACTATATTGTTTTGACGGTTGCTTTATTTGTCTTAGCAAGTAATTTTTTATTTGGCAAAGGCTTGGCGGTGAGTGTCTATGCCATCTTAGGTGTCTTTATTATTATTGCCGCATATGTTGGCATTACCAATACGACGATGAAGACGACACTTGCCTTTCGTAAGGCAGGAATTTTGTTGGCACAAGCATTGCCACTGATGATTGTATTATATGTCTTTTTTCCACGCTTACCGCCGTTATGGACAATGAAGCTCACGCAGGGTAGTGCTAAAACTGGCATGTCAGATAGTATGTCGCCAGGTGATATTGCCTCATTGAGCCAGTCGAACGAATTAGCTTTTAGAGTAGAATTTGAGAATAACCAAATACCCCCGCAATCAGAGCTTTATTGGCGCGGACTTACCTTTTCGGAGTTTGATGGTCAAACATGGCGACCAAGTCAAAGTGCACAATTCAACGAAGCCGCTGTGGCATGGAGTGGTATGCAACTGCCTCTATGGGTGAACTCACAGATTCAAATTAACCAACAAAATACGCTGCGTTACAAAGTGATTTTAGAGCCGACAGACCAGAAGTGGCTATACAGTTTAATCGTGCCTTATTCTTCTACTTCTGACGTGGGCTTAACCAAAGACTTTCGCTTGGTACATGATAGACCTATCTTTGAACGATTTCAGTATCAAGCCATTCGTTTGAGCCCAGTCATGCTCGACCCGCAGCTACCCAAATGGCTATTAGCAGAAAACTTAGCACTACCCGAAGAAGGTAATCCGATTGCCCATGCAATGGCGACAAAATGGCGTCAATATTACGGTAGTGATGAGGCTTACGTGAATGCCTTATTGAGATGGTTTAGAACCAGCAATTTTTTCTATACGCTAGAGCCGCCTCCCTTAGGTGCTAATCGTATTGACGACTTTTTATTTCGCACTAAGAAAGGCTTTTGTGAGCATTATTCGTCGGCATTTACCTTCCTTGTACGCGCAGCAGGGATTCCAGCACGTGTGGTTGTTGGTTATCAGGGTGGCATGCTAAGTCCCACAGGGGATTCATGGCAAGTTAGACAGTTAGATGCTCATGCTTGGGCTGAGGTTTGGTTACCACAACGAGGCTGGGTGTCCTTAGACCCAACGGGTGCCGTTGCGCCAGAGCGCATTGAAAAAGGCATGAATAACGTTGCGAATAATCAAGCTGTATGGGGCGATACCCCCCTAAGTGTGATTAAATATAACAATTATAAGTGGCTCAGCCAGCTCCGTAATATGGCGGATTATCTGAACTATCGTTGGCAAAAAGATATTATTGGTTATGATTCAGAGCAGCAAGAAGCCTTCTTATATCGTTTGTTAGGGGATAATAACCTCTGGAAACGACTGGGTATCATGTTTGCCGTACTCTTATTTATCGTCGCAGGCTTAGCCTTTTGGACGATTTATCGTGCGCGTAAAATCATTCATCCAGCAGATAAAGCAATTATTATGTTATCACGCAAATTGGAGAAACGTGGTTTGGCGCGTCAGTATGGAGAGGGAGTGTTGGCTTATTTACAACGTTTAAACGAAGCACAACCACATTGGCAAGAGGTCACGACACTGTTACTAGCGCAATATACGGCAATTCGGTACCAGCCACAGCACGTAGCGTCATACAAAATTCGTGAAATGGATTATTTAGTGCGCAATTGGCCCGCATATCGGCCAAAAAAGACGCAGCTGTTATAAAAAAGACTTGCATCGCAGAGAGCGTCACCATAGAATTGTCGCCTCTTTAGACGTATAGCTCAGTTGGTTAGAGCACCACCTTGACATGGTGGGGGTCGCTGGTTCGAGTCCAGTTACGTCTACCAAAATTATCAATAACAAACCTATTCACTTGCGCTAGTGGCGAAATTGGTAGACGCGCTGGATTTAGATTCCAGTCCGAAAGGGTGTGGGTTCGAGTCCCTCCTGGCGCACCATATTCACTTCCGAAGTCATCCGAAGAAGTCCAAAAAGCCTCAATTCTCAAGGGATTGGGGCTTTTTTGTGTCCGACATAATCCGAGATTAACTATTGCAATCCGATAGTGAATGGGGGCAACATTGGGGGCAACAGAGTTGCCCACATGTTAGAGTTGCCCCCATGCCCCTCACAGACATTCAAATCAAAAAAGCCAAATACACTCGTGAAGACGGGAAGCCTGAGCGTCTAACAGATGGCGGCGGTATGTATCTCGAACTTTCTGCCAAAGGTGGTAAGTGGTGGCGTTGGAAATATCGCTTCGGTGGTAAAGAGAAACGTTTGTCTCTTGGCACATATCCTGATGTAAGTTTGAAAGCGGCAAGAGAAAAACGTGACGAAGCAAAACGATTACTGGCTGATAATATTGATCCAGCTGTGCAACGTAAAGAGCAAAAACGACAGACTATCATTTTAACAGAAGATACTTTTGAAGCTATTGCTCGTGAATGGTTAAACCATATGTCAGAGGAATGGACCTCAAAACATTTGATTAAGACAACAAGAATATTAGAAAAAGAAGCTTTTCCAATCTTAGGAAAATATCCGATACGTACCATTAAGGCACTACAAATAATAGAGATGATTCGTATTACTCAAGAAAGAGGTGTTTACGTAACGGCCAGTAAAGTATATCAATGGACTGGTGCAATTTTTCGCTTTGCAATTGCTACAGGTAGAGCTGATGTTGATCCTACGCCAGCTTGCCGAGGTGCAGTAAAAACACGTCCCGTTCAACATATGACACGCATCAATGAAAAAGAAATACCTGAATTGTTATCTAAAATTAAAAATTATGATGGTGAAATAGTCACTAAGTTGGCTATTCAGTTTATGGCTTTAACTTTTGTACGTACCAGCGAAATGATTGGTGCCAAATGGGATGAGATTGATTTGGATAAAGCTGAATGGCGTATTCCTGCTGAACGTATGAAAATGAGAACTGTACATATTGTTCCGTTAGCCAAACAAACTGTTTCGCTTCTAGAAGAGCTTGCTCTTTATACAAGAGCAAGAACATATTTGTTTACCAGTTCAAGAGTCCCTTCAAAACACATGAGTAATAATACTATACTTTTTGCATTGTATCGCATGGGCTATCATGGACGAATGACTGGGCATGGCTTTAGGGGATTGGCGAGTACCATTCTGAATGAGCATGGATTTAGAGCAGATGTTATTGAGCGTCAACTTGCTCACAGTGAAAGGGATAGTGTGAGAGCAGCCTATAATCATGCAGAGTATTTACCTGAACGCCGAAAAATGATGCAGTACTGGGCTGATTTTTTGGAGTCTAAAATTGTTTAACTTTTTGAATATTATAGTTTTTATTTTAAGTTGAGTCAGCATGAAGATTAAGAGTATTCTTTGTGTGTTACAAAAGATTTCAACTGATGAAAAAAGATTGTTTTTTTGAGGGGCTTAATATATTTATTATTTTAATAAAGCAGATTAAGTGTGAGAATCGCACCGAAGTTGTTGTGCGAGTTGTTAATAAATTGAACATAGTAAGACCAAGCCTTTGTGCTTTTGCAGACGTTAAATGATAACGTATTAATCGTAGAAAATGATACTGTGGCCTAATGTTGCCCTAGAGTGCATCATTCTGCTTTAAGCATAGCTTTTTTACTTTTCCATCTTAGTGAGCATTATAGAGAGGTGTATCTAAATAAACTATTTTTGTGAATTATCTGAATACTTTTCTTTGTTTTAATTAGTCATATTCTTATCTTCTTTGAGTCTTTAAAAGACCTAATTCTTTTAGTCATAACTAACGACCGACTATCCGTGCAAACTTATTAATTTTGGTTTCTATTTGGACTACTGAAGTCTTGTCTATTGCTTGGATTTATCTGAGTTTTTAAATGAGTCAATGGTAATCCAGATGGATGTTTAATGTGATGTTGCTGTGTTTATTCGAGGTTATCGGAAATGGTTACTTTTATGTCTAGAAAAGAGGTCGAACAAGTGACAGGTATATCAAGATCTACGATCTATGATAAGTTAAATGCTCAGTCAAACTATTACGACCCTGATTTTCCAAAACAAATAAAAATTGGTGTGAAAGGTGTTAGATGGCGATCTGATGAAGTTTACGATTGGATTGAAAAAAAGTCTAATCCTAAGTTTTTCAACAATATTTAATCCTAACTTGTACTTTTGTGATTTATATTTTTATCGTGATAAAGCACTCTTTATACGAGGAAAATTGATAATTATTGGCTAAATAACTGGGTTTTATGATTATTGAGTCAATAATTTTTGTCCATTTTTATTGTTTTATTTATGGTTATTAATATTATTAGTAATTAATAACCTTAGAGGTAGTTGATATGTTTGACGTTGATAATGATAAATATGTTCAAGAAGCAGAAGAGATTGATTATGTTTTTAATCAATTTAATTATGATTTTAATTTGATACAATCTTCAAATCTAGATGGTGAGGATAACACATGTTTGGTAGGTAGTTATGAATATCCAAAAGAGGTCATTTTTAAGTATGTTTACCAGTTACAGAATATTTTTTTAAACAAGCCTAAGCGTTTGCCATATTTGATTGTTACTGATAGTGAGGTTGAAGAATCAGAGGCATTGAAAACAAAAATAAAAAAATATGGATGTTATAAGACTAAGGATGATGATGGTAATAATGTTAATATTACTCTTAATAATCAGGAAATGGTTTATTTGTTATCAAGAATATCCACAAGTGTATATCAAAAAGGGATATGTAAATACTCTCGATTTATAGATGTTTTTTTTGAGGAGTTTAATAAGAATGATATTAATTATTTGTTTGAGTATTATACATATTCAAAAAGCGGAAAAAATATTTTTTTGACGTATGAAAAGGTAAAAATTCTTAATGAATTTGTTGATAATCTGTATAAGATTGCTAGTGACAGTGAGTTAAGAGATGATTTGAAAAAAAGTGTATATATTAACGAGCGAAATTATAAAAATTATAAAGAGTATATAAATTCACTTTTTAAAAAGCATTCTAGACTACTTGTATTGAGAGTTGATTTTGGCATTAGCCAAGATGAAATATTTGCAGACTGTTTAAACTTAAATAGCTCTAATTTTTATGAGGAACAAGTAAATAAGATAAGAGCTTATATGGCTAAATTTCTTAATAACATCAGAAAGAATAGTCAATTTCAACACATGAAAGGATATATTTGGAAATTAGAATATGGATTTTTAAAGGGCTGTCATTATCATTGTATATTTTTCTTTGATGGGTCTAAAGTTCAAAATGATGTATATTTAGCCTCTTTAATAGGTAAGTATTGGCAGTTAATTACAAATAATGATGGATATTATTTTAATTGTAATAAGGATAAAAATAATAAATATAAAAATGTTGGCGTAGGTATGATTAACTACTATGACAAAGAACTGCTTGATAATTTGACAAATAAAGTACTTAAGTATTTGGTTAAGAAAGACCAATATATATCTTATGATGGAAAAGTAAGATCTATGGGACATGCAGGGAAAAATAATAAAAAATCAAAATTAGGTAGGCCTAGAACTAAAGGTAAATATGCCTCAAATTATGCTATCGCAGCAAATAAAAGGTTAAAGCTTAAAACTTTAAATAAGCTAATTATAAATTTAGGTACATCATCAGAGTCAGTAGATAATGGCATGCCTCAAAATATCTCTTGGATACCTAATGAAGAAGTTAATGGATTTTTCTTGATATTGGGTTCATCAGGTTCTGGTAAAACTGAAACATTAAAATCAGTAAGTCAACAGATATATGATCAAGGTATTCCAATTGTGGTTTTGGATTTTCATGGTGATATTATTTTAGATAATATAGAATCTACTATCATTTCAGATGGGATAAAGAGTTTTTGTGGTATAAATCCATTACAAATAATTTCATCTGATGCAGAAAATTTTGGTTTAACAGAGCAGCGCAGGCACTTACTATCAATGTTTATGCGCGCTATTGACACCTTGAGTCCAAAGCAAAGTGTATTCTTAGAAGATGCTATCGCAGAGGCTTATAAACGCCAAAATATTTTAGATAATGATTATAGGACTTGGTCTAATACGCCACCAACCATGAAATCAGTATTATCTATTTTAAACGAGTGGCTTGATTTAGATACGATGAGTAAGCATAAATCAACTATTAGCAGTTGTATTTTTTCTATTCGTGCTTTATTCGGCCATCCTATTTTTTCTAGAGAAGAGTATTTAGATGTTCATAAAGTTGTAAAATTTGGCCATCGGCTTGATCTAAGTAAAATACATTCAAGTTATCAATTTATTGTTGCGGAAACATTATTAACGGCCATTTTTAAAATATTAAGATGTCAAGGCGTAATCCCTGTTACAACCTCGAATGATAACGAGAGATATAGACTTTTTATTGTAATTGATGAGATAAAAATTTTAACAACGGGTAGAGGTAATCCTAACAATCATCACGATATTTTGAACGTATTAGTGACAGAGGCTAGAAAATATGGAATTGGTATTATCCTTGCCTCACAAATAGCAAGCCATTTGAGTCACGAAGTACATGCCAACATTGCTACTAAATTAGTTTTAAAGCCAATGAGTGATGAGGAAGCTAAGAAAAATAAATTTGATTTACAGGTGTCGGCCAACGATCTATTAAATTTGAATGGAAAAGGAGATGGATTCTTTAAAAATAATAAAAATAAACAAGCCATTAGAATACAGATACAGCCCTATGATGCTTCATAGAGAACGCTAAACGGGTTGATACTGATGTTTGATACGTAATGACTCTTCGTGCTTAAGTTGAGTCATTGCCTCATCTAAGGAGTTAAAAACAGTCACTTTACGCCTTAATTTTTTTGCACCAATACGCCCCCATTCACATGACACGACATAAGCGTTAAAGAAATCACTTGCCAATGAAATCGCATAAAAACGGTAGCAGTCGCGTGTAGGCTCTATCTTTATCCACGTTGACATCATCATCGTTACTCAAATATCAAACCCATGATGATTTACTGTAGAACAGCATGAATCAAAGATATAGTTCATATGGTCAGCAAAGAGACATCGAATGTCGCTTTGCTGACCATATAAGTAACTGTTGTTTACTATTGATTTAGCCATTCTGATATTGCTCAAAAATAGATTATAGTGATAATGAGCTGACACACATCTAAGTATAAGTGATCAGTTTTTGATTCTCAGAATGGCTTGTTTTGGCAGGGAATACTTGCTAAAAATTATACTTGCTCCGTTTAATGGATAATATTATTTCCGAATAAAAAATAAGGATAGTGATTATGCTAAAGCTCGAAGAAATAAAAAAAAATATACAGATTCGTGGAATACAGTCTGATGAAGTTGTTCGTGTTGTACAAGTTGATGTTCTTGGGGAAAATGAGCGTGTTGTTTATTACAAAGATAGCCAAGGCCGATTAGGTGAGCAGCTATTATTTCGTGATGACGAGGCTCGTTTAGATATTGCAGAGGCAGGCCGTTATTGGGCTTTTAATGCTTCATCAACGGATTTTAAATTAGCTCTAGAAGCATATCGCATCAACCTAGCTTATTTATTTGATCCAATGATGGCTGTACACACATCAAATGTTGAGCCATTACCGCATCAGATTTCAGCCGTTTATGAAGATATGTTGCCTCGCCAGCCATTGCGTTTTGTTCTTGCAGATGACCCAGGTGCAGGTAAAACAATTATGGCAGGCTTGCTGATTCGAGAATTGTTAATGAGGGCTGACGCAAAACGTATTTTGATTGTGTCACCAGGATCATTGAGTGATCAATGGCAAGATGAAATGTTGGAAAAGTTTGGTGTTCAGTTCGAAGTATTTAGCCGAGAAAAACAAGAGCAGTGTGCGACTGGAAATTACTTTGAAGAACAAAATCTATTAATTTGTCGTTTAGACCAATTATCGCGTAATTTGGTGTTGCAGGAAAAGCTTAAAAATACCGAATGGGATTTAATTATTGTTGATGAAGCACATAAGCTATCGGCAAACTACTATGGCAGTAAAGTCAACAAAACCCAACGCTTTTTATTAGGAGAGTTATTAGGCACGATTACACGCCATTTTTTACTCATGACAGCAACGCCACATAACGGAAAAGAAGAAGATTTTCAAATATGGTTATCGTTATTAGATGGAGATCGTTTTTATGGCAAGTTTAGGGAAGGAGCACACAAGGTTGATGTATCAGATATGTAATGGTCAAGAGAAACAGGACAGTTATTTAGGCAGCTTGTCTTAAAAAATCACGTTCAAATATTAATGGTGATTTATAACCTAGCGTTGAAT
>NZ_QAON01000013.1 GCF_003051055.1 Agitococcus lubricus
CATTCAGCCAATGGCTGGTTGAGTCCAAATGCTTTTATGCAAAAGCATCTACTACTTTTAGAGGGTACAACTGTCTAATTTTCTGGCTAGGATCAAACCTTGTTAGAGCGTGTGCATCAAAAGATTAGAAATGCAGGATACGAAGTTTATCATTCTTGGATAAATGCAAAATAATTTACGCTCATTAGAATTATTGGAATAATTAGTTAATGTACCCCATCAAATCCCCCAAAAAACTCATTGAAACCTCATTGCCATTAGATGCTATTAACGAAGCTGCTGCGCGAGAAAAATCTATTCGTCATGGTCATCCCTCTACTTTGCATTTATGGTGGGCGCGTCGTCCATTAGCGGCAGCCCGTGCGGTGATTTTTGCACAAATGGTCAATGACCCTGGTTATGAGCGGCATTTGGGCAGAGGTGTTAATAAAGATAAAGCACACCTAGAGCGTGAGCGTTTATTTGAGATTCTTCGTAAACTGGTGCAGTGGGAAAACACCAATAACGAAGACGTGTTAGAGCAAGCGCGTGAAGAAATTCGTAAAAGTTGGCGCGAAACCTGTGCTTTAAACAAAGGACATCCTCAAGCAGCAGAGTTGTTTAATCCCGATAAGTTGCCTGCCTTTCATGACCCGTTTGCGGGTGGGGGAGCCTTACCACTCGAAGCACAACGCTTAGGGCTAGAAAGTTACGCCAGCGATTTAAACCCTGTTGCAGTGCTCATTAACAAGGCGATGATTGAGATTCCGCCTAAGTTTGCAGGCCGACCACCGATAGGGCCAGAAATAGCTGTTGACAAAGGCACTAAAAAACAGGCAACTCGTGATGCTTTTGAGGAGTGGAGTGGGGCTAAGGGTTTGGCGGAGGATGTGCGACGTTATGGCGCGTGGATGCGTGAAGAGGCATTTAAGCGTATTGGTCATTTGTATCCGCAAGTCGATTTGCCTAAGGAGCACGGCGGTGGTAAGGCGACCGTGATTGCGTGGTTGTGGGCGCGTACGGTTAAAAGTCCTAACCCTGCGTTTAGTCATGTGGATGTGCCGTTGGTGTCAACCTTTGTGTTGTCGAGTAAAGCGGGTAAAGAGGTGTATGTTGAGCCTATCATAGAAGGTGATAGTTATCGCTTTGAAGTACGAACAGGTAAACCATCACCATCAGCGGCGGCAGGTACTACAGCAGGTAAGCGAGCAGCATTCATTTGTTTATTATCTAAATCACCAATTGACTATAACTATATTAGAGCAGAAGGAAAGGCTGGAAGGATGGGGCAGAAGTTATTAGTAATTGTGGCAGAAGGTGCAAAAGGGCGAGTTTATTTGCCTCCTTGTGAGCCTCATGCTTCTATTTTAGAGCAGGTTCAGCCTGATTGGATTCCCAATTTAAATTTACCTAATAATCCAAGAGATTTTAAAACGCCAAATTATGGCATGAATAAATTTGGCGACCTTTTTACCACTCGTCAATTAGTGGCGTTAACAACTTTTTCAGATTTGGTGCAAGAAGCACGGCTTAAAGCAATTGTGGATGCCAAGAGAGCAGGCATGACCGATGATAAGATAGGAGTTGATGAGGCTGGGTTAGGTGCGACTGCATATGGGGACGCGTTGGCGGTTTACTTAAATATGGCTGTAAGTAAGTTATCAGATAGTAGCAACACTATTGTTACATGGAAGCCCTCTATGGTTCAGGCTATTCACATGTTTACCAAACAGGCTATTCCCATGACTTGGGACTTCGTTGAGCCTAATATTTTTGGGAATGCAATGGGTGATTACTTTGTGACTCTTTCAAATATGATGCGTGTGTTAAAAAACGAAATATCTGTTAGAGTTGGTGCTACTGTTTTACAACAGGATGCTGCAACTCAGAAAATAAGTATTAATAAAGTTGTTTCTACCGACCCACCTTACTATGACAATATCGGTTACGCAGACCTTTCCGACTTTTTTTATGTATGGTTAAGGCGAGCATTACGTCCTGTTTATCCCAATTTGTTTGCGACGATGGCTGTACCCAAAGATGAAGAGCTAGTAGCCACGCCCTATCGTCATGGTAGCAAAGAAAAAGCCGAAAAATTCTTTTTAGACGGCATGACCGAAGCCATGCACCGTTTGGCCGAGCAAGCACATCCTGCTTTTCCAACCACCATTTATTATGCCTTTAAGCAGTCAGATACCACCGATATTGGTACAGGTAACACAGGTTGGGAAACCTTTTTAGAAGCCGTGATTAAAGCAGGGTTTAGCATTAGTGGCACTTGGCCAATGCGTACCGAACTGGCCAACCGCATGATTGGCTCAGGCACAAATGCCTTAGCCTCAAGTATTGTCTTGGTGTGCCGTAAACGTGCCGCTGATGCGCCCACCATTAGTCGCCGTGACTTTTTACGCGAACTCAAAGAAGAACTTGCCGAAGCCGTTGACGTGATGATTGGTGGAGCCGAGGGCATATCCCCCGTTGCTCCTGTGGACTTAGCACAAGCCGTGATTGGGCCTGGCATGGCCATTTTTTCTAAATATACCGCTGTATTAGAGGCTGACGGCAAAGCCATGACCGTGCATAGCGCACTCATGCTTATTAACCGAATGCTCACCGAAGGCGGCGACACCTTTGATGCCGATACCCAATTTTGTTTAGGCTGGTTTGACGAACAAGGCTGGAGTGCTGGCGATTTTGGCAAAGCCGACGTATTAGCACGCGCCAAAGGCACGAGCGTTAAAGGCGTACATGAAGCAGGCGTAGTCGAATCAGGCTCAGGCAAAGTACGCTTATTACGCCCCAGTGAATACCCAAGCGACTGGACACCTGCCAACGATAATCGAGTGCCTATATGGGAAGCCTGTCATCACCTAATTCGTGTATTGTCACAAACAGGTGAAACCAGTGCAGGCGTATTATTAGCCCATTGTCACGAAAAAGTAGAACCGATTCGTCAATTAGCCTATCGCTTATATACCCTTTGCGAACGCAAAAAATGGGCAGATGATGCACGCGCCTATAACGAGTTAATTATTTCGTGGCCTGCCATTGTCGCCGCTTCGCATGAAAGCGAGACTGGCTATTCTGGTTTGCAAGCAGGTTTAGATTTGTAAGAGGAAATTATGCTCAAACGCGTAACCATTAAAAACTTTACCGTTTTTGCCGAAGCAAATTTAGAGTTTGCTGCGGGTATTAATGTGGTGGTAGGCGAAAATGGCACAGGTAAATCGCATCTGTTAAAAGCAATCTATGCAGTTATTGCCGCAGGATGTGAGCCTAAAAGTGCCACAATAACACAGCCTACACAAAGCTACTTACAAAAAGCCTATGCCGATAAATTAGTGAAAGTATTACGACCCGATAATTTGGGTAGATTGGCACGACGCAAGCAAGGCCGAGAACGCTGCGAAATAAATCTAATGTTTGGCCAAACTCAAGACAATACTGCACTTAGTTTATCAACAGCCAGCAAGTCAGAAGTAGTCATAGAAACACTACCTCAGCAATGGCAAAACAAATCGCCTGTATTTTTGCCCACCAAAGAGCTATTAACACTGTGTCCGTGGTTTATTGGTTTGTATGATAACTACCACCTTAAATTTGAAGAAACATGGCGTGATACCTGTTCTTTATTACTTGCCCCACAACTAAAAGGCGCGCGTGAAAAACAAGTTGCAGCCATGCTAAAGCCTTTGGAACAAGCAATGGGCGGCAAGGTGATTGTGGATGAGCAGGGTAATTTTTACTTGCAGGTCAAGGGAGAGGGTAAGCTAGAAATGCCCTTAGTGGCGGAAGGCTTGCGTAAATTTGCCATGCTCGCCCATTTAATTAGTACAGGCACGTTGTTAGAGCAAGGTTATTTGTTTTGGGACGAACCCGAAACAACACTTAATCCAAAACTAATTAAAGTATTAGCGGGCGTGATATTAGAGTTAGCTAACAATGGCATTCAAGTATTTGTTGCTACCCATAGCTTATTTTTGTTGCGCGAATTAGAGATT
This sequence comes from Agitococcus lubricus, assembly GCF_003051055.1. Lineage (GTDB taxonomy): Bacteria > Pseudomonadota > Gammaproteobacteria > Pseudomonadales > Moraxellaceae > Agitococcus > Agitococcus lubricus. The sequence goes on from NZ_QAON01000013.1 coordinate 3,981, forward strand.
TTAGCAGCCTCAAAAGACTACGCCAATGTTGATAAGCGGTTTTTTGGTTTGCAACAAACGGATGATGGTGTATTCGTTGAGCAAGGGACAACATTGGAAGATATTGGTGATATTACGGCATTGGAAGAAAGCCTACAGCAATCAGACCGATATTTGGCAATGAGTTGGCACTAAAACGACAAGGAGTCAACTCATGATAATAGATGTCGATGGACTTAAATTTAACTTTGCGACAAATTGGCAAGCGAGCAAATATGACGAATGGAGCTATTACCGTAATCAATTCGTTAAGCAATTTGCTGGCATTAAAGCTGTTGATTTATTGGCAATTTCACCTAAAAAAATTACGTTTCTAATAGAAGTGAAAGACTATACACATCCTAATACCGAAAAGCCGTCTGATTTGCCGCAAGCAGTTGCTGATAAAGTGCTGAATACTTTAGCGGCTCTATTGCCATGTAGTTTGTTGGCTAATGATGCCACTGAGAAAGCATTTGCCAAGCAAGTATTACTCAGTAACCAGTTACATGTTGTCTTGCACATGGAGCAACCACGAGCACATAAGCCAGTGGTTGATGCAGCCGATGTTTTGCAAAAGCTTAAAAAATTACTAAGGGCTGTTGATGCCCATCCTAAGGTTGTTTCAATACAAAACAACTCAATATTACCTTGGAATGTGAGTAAGTAATGAGTCTAAAACCTTGGCGTGAAATAGCTCGCCCCCACAAAGATGTTCTTGAAGGCACTTTTAAACAATCAGAGTTTGCTGCCGACATTACCCAAGTTGCCAACGGTACAGCCACCCCTGAATATCAAGATGCCGAAAAGTTTTTTAATCGAACCTTTATTACCGAAGGGATGCGCTTATTGCTGATTTCGGTGGCACAACGTTTGGCAGGACAAGGTGGCGACCCTGTTATTCAACTACAAACGGCATTTGGTGGGGGTAAAACCCACACCATGCTTGCCGTTTTTCATCTAGCCACTCGCAAAGTGAGTACCGACAAACTATTGGGTGTTGGCCCATTGTTAGATAAAGCAGGTATTTTTGAACTACCACAAGCTCAGGTTGCGGTAATTGACGGTATAAAACTATCGCCAAGTCAGCCACGTAAATATGGCACAGTCCAAGTAAATACCTTATGGGGAGAATTAGCTTGGCAACTGTTAGGGGAAGAAGGCTATGCCATGGTTGCTGCCAGCGATATTGATGGCACTTCACCAGGAAAAGAAGTTTTAACAAAACTGATAGCCAAAGCAGCACCTTGCGTGATTCTTATTGATGAGCTGTTAGCCTATGTACGTCAATTAGAATTAGGACAGAACTACAAAGGCGGAACCTTTGATAGTAATATCACCTTTATTCAAGCACTGACCGAAGCATTAAAAGCAGTCCCGAATGCTATTTTATTGGCCTCTCTACCACAATCAGAGCTAGAGGTTGGCGGTACTATGGGACAACGGGCATTAAACTCTTTAGAAAAGTATTTTGCGCGTGTAGAAACGGTTTGGAAACCAGTTGCCACAGAAGAAGCCTTTGAAATTGTGCGTCGGCGTTTATTTGAATATCCTGGTGATCGGGCAGAGGTAGAAGGCATTAGCCGCCAGTTTTCAGACTTTTATCGAAAACATGCCGATAAGTTTCCTGTAGAAACACAATCAAATGAATACTTTGAACGCATGTGTCATTCTTATCCCATCCATCCAGAGGTCTTTGATCGATTATATGAAGATTGGTCAACATTAGATAAATTTCAACGTACGCGTGGTGTTTTGCAGTATATGGCCATCATCATTCACCGTTTATGGAATTCGGAAAATCGGGATGCCTTAATTATGCCAGGCTCCATTCCTTTAGAAGATGGCAATGTACGAGATAAGAGTATTCATTACCTTTCAAATGGATGGGAACCTATTATTGAAAAAGAAGTGGATGGGCCACGTTCGATTCCATACGACCTAGAAAGCCACAATACGCTTTTTGGTAGTGTTCTAGCAGCACGTCGCACAACAAGAACCCTATTTTTAGGAAGTGCGCCATCAAACAGCAGTCAAATAGTCCGTGGTATTGATGTTGAGCATATTTTGTTAGGAACTATACAGCCATTTCAAGCGATTGGTATATTTGAAGATGTATTAAAAAGATTACGTGATCGTATGCATTACTTATATGCAGATAAGGAGCGTTTTTGGTTAGATACAAAACCAAATTTACGTCGTGAAATGGAAAGCCGTAAAAATAATATTAACGAACGTGATGAATTAATTCCTTTTTTAAAAGAGAAAGTCAAAGGTATATTTGGTTCAAATCATCATTTTGCGGGTATCCATATTTTTACGCCATCCATAGATGTACCTGATGATTATGGTACTGGGCCTCGCTTAGTCGTGCTACCTTTGAATGCAAGCTATAGTCGTACTGAAGCTAATCAAGCATTTGTAGCAGCAATGGATATTTTGCGTCATCGAGGTGAGCAGCCACGACAAAAACAAAACAGGCTGATTTTCTTTGCCGCTGATTTTGACGTAGTGAGTCGATTAAAAGACCAAGGGCGAATTTATTTGGCATGGAAATCTATTGCTGATGACATTACTAGTGGTACCTTAAATCAGGATTTGGCACACCTTAATCAAGCAAAGCGTAATCGAGATGGAGCCGAGCAAACGCTAAAACAATTAGTCAGAGAAGCCTATAAGTGGTTGATTGCGCCTAGTGAGTCTTTTTCAAATGGCAAACCCATATTGAATTGGGAAGTGGTGGCTATTTCAACCACAGCACCTAACGTAATTCAAGAGATAGAAAGTCGTTTAAAAGAAGAAGAGTGGCTTATTTTTGAGTGGTCTCCAATTCATTTACGCAATATTCTCAAACAGTGGTATTTGAAAAATGATATTGACGAAGTGAGCGCACTAAAAGTATGGCAAGACAGTTGTCATTATTTGTATTTACCACGTTTAGTCAATGATCAGGTATTCAGAAATGCCATCAATCATGGTGTAGCCTCTCAAGATTACTTTGCATTTGCATCAGGAAAAGATGGTGATCGTTATTTAGGTTTAAGTTTTGGTCATAATGCTATTTCATCTATAGATACATCCTCGCTGTTAATTGACCGCGAAGCAGCATTATCATATTTAGAGCGCATCAGACCTGTTGCAAAACCTGTAGAGCAGTCTGATGATATAGTGTCGTCTAAACCTGTTGTAACTGAGGGTACGATAACCAAGCCAACTGCGTCAGATAATAATCTTGAGGTTACTAAAAAAACTATTCCTGCTAAAAAACAATTCTATGCTTCAATTTCTGTAGATCCAGTTAAAGCCAAAATGGATTTTGCAATGATCATGGATGAAGTGGTGCAGCAATTTACCTCTAGACTAGGCGTTGATGTGACTATTTCTATTGAGATTCAAGCCAAAAGCTCTATTGGTTTTGATGACGGGTTACAACGTTCAATTAAAGAAAACTGCAAGGTATTGAAATTTAGCTCAGCTGAATTTGAGGAAGATTAAAACGACAGATAGGGTAGCACGTACACGTTATTTGCTCACAATAACGTGTACGCTTAACCTATGACTCATAGTACATTGATTTAAAAAACTTACGAAATTTTAGCAAATCTACCAATGTCTAATTGCTTATACCAGTTTTCATATAGTCGGCAAAACCTAAAACAAATGGCTTTTATGAGGGCTACACGATTTTCATGGTATTGATCACTTGCCAAATAATTGCCTGCGCAATCATCAGCCACAGAATGTTGCCAATGTTGCCAATCGTCTGAATCATCAATAAAACTTGCTGTCCGTAAATTGGCTGCGTTTTGAAAACCGTAGTTATGAAGGTTTTCCTCAATCTCTATGTCATCGCCTAGTTTATCTATAGGGGTGCAATGTTGATCTGCACGATTCAAATCTAAAGGCCAACAGCGTAGATTACCTATGGATTGATGCCATTCTCGTATTAATCCAGGAATGTTATGTCTGCCCGCAATAAAATAGGCAGCATGAATATGATCATAATCCCATGGCCTATTAATATCTTCCATTTGACCAGGCTGTGTTGGGTCAAAGTCAGGAAACCATCTAACTAGGTAGTCACGCTGAGCATAATCTACGATTTTCTTCATATACCAAAGTCTATCTAAAAACAGCCGCCATGCATGACGGCGAAGTTCAGCAGCATCAGCCCTTATTTCACTATTTCCAATCTCTACTTCACGTTCTGTAGGGTCTAAAGGAAGTCCAGAAAGCCACTCACGCATATGTATTGGTAGCTTGTTAAAGCCATCAATGCCAGGCTCGTATGGTGAAAGTCGTTGTGTATAGTTTTCCCAAGTTTTGCAACTGCTAAAGCAATCGCTATTTATGTTATTGATTCCTGGGTAGCCATTTGAGCCACTAGTAATTCTATTTTCAATGAGTTTTTTAAGGTTATCAGGAGTCACCAAAGGTAACATTATTAAGCCGCTCTTTTCGTCCGCAGGTAGTAAGCATTGAAAGCGTTCACTATTAAAAAACTCAGGTAATTGGTTGGGGGGAAGTGTCATTAAAATAGGCCATAATCGTTTTATACAGCGGCCAATGTCTTGAGAAAACCAACTCATGGAAACTAAAAAACCTAAAGTTCGCTTACGTTGTTTGATGGTTAGTTTGTTAAGTGAAGATCCATTAATCTGTAGTCTGAATAGCCAAGTCATTAGCAGAAGTAATAGTTCATTTCCAGCTGACCCAGACGCAAAATCTGCTGCAAGAGCAGGAGGTAGTCTGTAATCTGTATTTGTTGGTTTTACACAATTCATCATTACTAGTTCACTTGCATCTTTCCAAAGAGAGCTAAGATCGCCAGCTACAAATGCTTTCATAGATTCAATGTGATTAGCTTGATGCATGATTCGTCTGAATCTAGCTATATCGGGTAAGACGGGAGGAAGGTTTTGAAACTCGCGATCATCGCTACTTTTGCAGAGATCGTTTTTGATTAAATTCATGCGTGTGATCAGCAATGCCAACCGAGCAGGACTAACCCATTGTTTATTATTAGGCTGTAATTTGCCAATTGCTTGAGGAGCATCACGCCAAGCAGACTTAAGTAAAGAGTACATTAGCTCTTCACCTTCTAGCCTTGTTCCACTTGAGTTTATACGTACAAATAGTGTTTCAATGGGATCAATATGCTCATCATGAGATTCAGGATTATCATGTGATGGCAAAAGCTGCACTGTTATGCCTTTTTCCTCTGGCGAACAAATATTTTTCAAAATGTTAATTATGAAATCAAGTCGAGATTTTAGTTTTGTATTTTTGGCATCGAATATAGATTCTAACTTATCTCGAAGTGGTTCATTATTGGCTAATATTGCAGTGTTTTTTGACCAAAAAGGGAGTTGATTTAACTCCTGACGTAAATTTTTAATAATATCTCCGCCAACTTTGATGGCATTAATCAGAAAAGCTAGAGGTATTGGAGCTTCAGCATCCCAAGGCCAAACATGTGAAAGGGGAATATCGGAGGTTTTTAAACTCTTTAATTCAGGAGATGCAGTCTTATATGCATTTAAAGCACAAGTCATCGATGCATAACTCAAACGCTCTTCTGGAGTTTTAAACTTGTAACCCCATGGATGAGAACGTGTTATTACACGAAAGATAAAATCTCGATCATCGTTTTCAGGTGGTGTTGCTAAGTCAAGCCAAATAGCAGGACCATTGATACGATTTTCTGCAAATGAAGGCTTCCAAATATCATAAAAGCCTAAGGCAATCGCAGTAGCTCGTTGTTGTCCGTCTAATAAATGGAACTCTGGATCCTCGCACGTGCCAAGCTTCATATCGGCTTTGCCATAACGTTCTTCATTATATTTGGAGAGTAAAAATGCTCCAATTGGAAATCCACGCATCAAAGAGTCCCAAAGTTTTTCTGTCTGCGCAGGTTTCCATACTGCACCACGTTGTAATGCGGGAAGTACAGCTCTTACCTTAGTGGTTAAATCATCAACTTGCCAAGCTGCAACATCTTCCAGTGTCAGCATAAAGTTTTTAGTATGGTTTGTTGTCATTTGATAATTCACTTTTTATTGAATCTTAAGTTATAGGTAAAATAAAAATAGTCATGTTCACACTAAAAAATAAGCGTGTTTCTTTAAGGTGTTTATACCTTAAAGAAACACGATTTAATACTCCTCTGGCAACAACACCGTTGTCACCAACCTATCAGCTTCCGTAATAATCCACACTTTACCTGTTTCCAAAGGGTAAACCGACATAATACGATAACCTCGCTCAATCGCTTCTTGATTGCTTAACGCATCTTCGGCAGGCACATTGCCCCAATCGCCTGATTGATGACGAGCCAGTAAGCTAAAGCAAGAGATGTGATGTTTGGCTAACAGGTCAAGGGCATTGGGAGTGGCTACCGTTTGACCGAGTGAAAATAAAGGATTACTGCAAAGTAACATGATAATTCTCCGCGCGGATTAAGGTTAATTAGGGGAAGTGCTTTGCGCTTGTAAACGTTGACCGAGCTTTTTCTTTAAAACGCCATTGGCTGTTTTCGCGTTGATGTTGCTGGGATTGGTTGAATGGTTTGTGGTTGAATCATCGTCATCAGAATTGGGATAAAACTCCTCTAACAATTCAGGAATTTCCTCCTCACTAAATTCAAAGGTGGCATTGTTAAAGCCTGCTTGTGCAGCATGGTCTAAGGCTTGCTGCTGAAAGCCCATCTCTAGTCGTTGTTGATTTAGCGTTTTGGCTTGTTGCAAGGCTTCGGCTAAGGTTGAGTTATCTCTTAAGGTTAAATCGACGTAATAGATGGCTGAGCGATGGCTTTGGGTCGTGCTTTTACCTCTGAGTTTTAACTGCAAAGGTAAACAGGCTAATAAATCGCCTGACACCGCTTGGTAATAGGCGAGTCGTGCGGCTAAAGTGCGAATGCTGTTAAAGCCTGTGGTTCTAAAGATAAACGTGCCAATATCCTCCTCATCATTGACAATCACATGTAATCGACCATAAGGTTTACAGTGACCTGTTCGAGCGAGTTCACAGGCATCGGGGCTAGGGCAGGGTAAGTGTTGAATGCCTTGTGGGGTATATCGCCGACAAGAATCACCATTCCCGACACAGAGCGGTCTGCCTGTTTGTCTATCGAATAAAGTGTATTCCGCTCTCAAGTTTAACTCAGGTGAATTAAATAACATGCGTACAGGGATGGTGCGTAATTTGCCGTTATTAGTTGCATTCTCTTGGCGGAGTTGTTCATCTAAGGGATGTAATAACCAACCGTCACGGTTTTGTACTTGCGTGGTTAAAGTGAATTGGTCATCTTTTTCGGGTAGGCGTTTACCGTTCTTTTCCACAATGCGGCCAATACTAATTCGACCGATAATTGGTGGAGTGATGGCTAAACCTTTAATCATGTTGTTTCTCCAAAATAATAAAAAGCAAATAAAAAGCCCTTGCTGTGAGGCAAGGGCTTTATGCTGTCTGAGGGTAAAATTGAGTGAATGGCTAATCGCTGGCTGTGGAATTTGCCATAGGCTGTTCAGACACTAAAAAACGGCGACTCCCGACTTTAGTTTGCTGATACTGTTGGCACAGTTGTGGATGGTCTTTTGTCAATGCAGCGGTATCTAGGTAAGTGGAATCTTTGGCCTTTTTCCATGAAATAGAACCTTGCGAGAACGTGGCATACGTTGCTTCCCCCAAATTCTGTTGCAGCAGTTGTTTATAAAATTCCTCCTGTTTTTGATAAAAAGCCAGTTGTTGGCGTGTGTTGAGTAAGGAGTCAAACAAGCTTGAGACATGGGCATTGTTGCTAAAGTCAACTCTTTGGCCATCGTCTTGTGGGAATAAGCAGCGTAAGGCAAACCCTGCGGATTCAGAGCCATCAGCACAAGGCGGCATCTGACGTTCCACATATAGCCAAAATAGCCGTTCAAGCTCAATCAATTTGGCAATTAACTCCTCATCACGTTCAATGCGATAAATCTTTAATTGTTGCCCACAAATCAATACACAGACATCGGCGGCTTGTAAACCTGTCACCGCTAATTGATGTTGCACCTGACATTGCACATACTCAGGTACACCATCTTTCCACAGTTTTGCGCCATATTCGCCTGCGGTTTTACATTCCAGTAGTTGCACCTCATCACTACCAACGACCCGATAATCAATATTGGCCAACATCCATGATTTATCGCTATCCGCATGTTGCAGAATGGCATTGACCTTACGCACTTTGCGGCCTGTGACTTTGGTGTAGTGCTGCGCGACAATGGGTTCCAAAACCTGACCCCAATACATTTTGGAGTCTATATCGGGTATGACTGATTGATTATCATCACAGGTATCTTCACTAAACCGACCAGTTTTAATCATCCATAATTCCAACTGCGATTGATACGGATTTAAACCAACAGCCGCGGCTGCATCACTACCGCCAATGCCTTGATGGCGAATGGCTAACCACTCCGCACGACTTAGACCTTTGGTGTTGATTAAACGAATGGCATTTGCGCTGTGGGTGTGTGGGTTAGCTTTAGTGACTGTATTGGACGGAGTGGTAGTCGATACGTGATTCAGAACGGTTGTTAATGACAGTGAATTGGCATTGCCTGAATTCACCAGATGATTGTTACCAAGACTGGCAGGGGGTGATTGTTCTTGATGCAGATATTCCATAAAAACCTCGACATAAAAAAAGCACAGCCTGTATCACAGACTGTGCTTGCGTGAATAAAAGACATAATGTTGCTGATTCAGTTGATAACAGAGAAATGTTTGATGGAGTCAAAAAGCGTGGTTTAGCTAAACATCGCAAAGTTGTTAAATCAATGCGACTGGCACACGTTGTTTACCTTCTGAAAAGAGAGTCGCTTGTGGATTGGCTGAACTGAGTAATGACCACCACCACGGTAAAGCATGAGGATTACTGAGTGGTAAATGTTGGTCGGCATAACCATGATTATCACTGAGATGAATTTCTAAACAGTAAGGACTGCTGAGTAATTCATGCACCAAACTCCATTCCACACGATTAGTTTGTACTGCTAAAATATTCAAATGCGACAAATCTAAGGCGTAATGTACCTTTGATTCGAGCAGTTGCTGATATTCCGCCCATGTACTGATTAACCAATGCTGCTTACCATTTGGGGTAGGGTAGTGACCTTCAATGCCCACAGGTATGCCAAACAATTCCTCAATCGCTTGAGTAAACTGTAAAACCTCAGCCACCGAATACTGGCCACGTTTGCCTGCATGTGCGGTATAAACAGGCGCATTGAGCAAGTGCGATAAATATGCCATCTGTTTAAACCATGCTTGCTCCTGCGGCCAATCAGCTATATCAACGATTTTATGCTGTGCTTCGATATGGACATTGGCATGACAGCGAAACTCAATGTGAGGCAATTCTTCCTTTAATTGCAACGCCAATTCAGGGGTAAATTGCCCTAGATTCTGCGGACAAATTTGTAAGCGTTTGGTGGATAACTGACCGAGTAATGGCTCTCGTGGCGGATAGTCTAAAGCGAGTTGAATTGCTTGCTGATGAGTTAATCGACCATAGGCACCAAGGGACAGGTGAATATCTTGTGTGGATGGCACACACAAGGAGTCAGCCTTATAAATCGTATTCATAATTGCTGCACTCCGTATAATACTCGGTATGTTCTAAACGAAAGCTACCCTCAGTGACGTGAATGGTAACTTTGCCCGAACCGCCATCATTGTTTTCCCAACCGCCATGATGGGCATCGACCCACGTTAAGGCAAAATCGCGTAAAGCGGCATCAATAGAAATGGATTGCTCCTGTAGAAAATAACGGTATTCACCGTCCTGATATTCGCCTGCTAAACAGTGATATGACATTTGCTGTGTTTTTAAGAGGTTTTCAATATCACCTTGTCCTAGCTCAACAGGGAAAATCTCTAATTCAGAAACATCACCTGAATCCCCACCGCCTTCATAATGAATCACTAATTCTGTGATATTTAATGCGGCAAGTGCGGTTAATAGCGGTTGACGATTGGCACGTACCGCTTCAAACGATTTAGGACTATAGCCCATCATGATAAAACTCCTCATTAACGATAGTTAATAAAAAACGGCATAAAAAAAGCACGATGACCAATACAGTCACCGTGCTTTAACAGACATAAAATAAGGCAGTTGAGTAAAATAAAACTGGCTCACAACTCACAAATAAGTTAAGCCGACACTAAACGCAACGCCTCATCCAATGCCCGTTGTTTGATGGTTGCCCCTTGACCAAACCACGCAGAATCTAAACGGTGGTCAACACTGCGCGCTTTACGTTGATGGTCAACAAACTCAGTTACTGAATTTAATAACCCAAAGGCTGTGCCTTTCGCAGACGACAACTCCGACCCTAAGCCTTGACCCTCAAACAAGCTTTTTGCTTTGGCCATTGTACGTTCAAAAGACTGCATACTGGCTTGACCTTTCATTGCCGCATCACCAAAGACTTTGGCATAAAATTTATCGACTTCGGTACTTTTGACTTTACGTTCACTTAAGGTCTTTAAGCGGTACATAAAGTCATCCCATGCCGCCACAGAAACGCCTAATTGCTTCTTCACCGCTTGGGCATCAAAGGTGGTATTGTGTGGCACTTTCACCGCTTGACCTTGGCCATTTAAGGCCACGGCCAACGTGTTATTACATACTACACGGATACTGGTAAATTGTGCGGTTGTGGCTAAGGTTCCATCACAAGCCGTCGCCAATAGTAAATAACCATTAGTGACATCGTTACCGCGTAAAGCCATGGATTGACCTGTTTTCGCCAATGCCCAAATTTTACGACCGCCTTTTAAAACACCAGCGGTTTCTAACTCAAAGCCAGAGACTTCGGTTAAATCGCGATAAAACTCTAAAATCTGACTAGGTTGCACCACTTGATAACGTTGACTGACCACTGACAGGGGAGCATGGGTATCTGAACGATACAACACCTTATTATCGGCAAAGGTGCGGATAGAGGATGTTTGTTCATCACCTGTCATAAAACGTACAGGGGCTTCTAAGATAGACCAATCCATGCCTGCCTGTTTTGCCCAAACGTCTAAGGGCTGATGTTCTTCTAAGTGATTACCCAAACCATGCCAAGGGGTAGCACCGACATAAGCCATGCTTTCAACTAAATGTGCCATGATAAATTCTCCAAAAATAAAAGATAAAAAGAGCGATTAACAGTGAACGTGAATAAAGTGATTGTCAGTGATAAAATTAGATGCAAATGAGACGCATTAACAAATATAGCTAACAATCTGTGAAATGACAGAAAGAAACCTGATAAATTGAATCAGTTAAAAACTAAACACGTAGAAACGACATCAACAAAACAACTAGACATATTGAGGTCAAGGTGAGAGTAGTAGTAAAAATTACTCAGGTTGAATAAACCTTAATCCTCAATGACGCTGCGTAGGATGACTAAACTGATACCCACAACGTAAGCACTTGTAGTTATCTAAAATGTTATCATCAACAAATTCACCGAGTTTAGAACCTGCTGTACCACCTGCAATGCCCCCCATAAAACCGCCTAATAAAGCACCTGCCAAACCGCCAACCACGGAACCCACAGGGCCAGCAACTGCGCCTAATGACGCACCGACTCTTGCGCCACTTAAAGAAGCAGATGCACCACTAGCTGCGCCTGCGACAGTCCCGACAGCACTGCCAGTCTTTTTACCTTGATTTAGGGTATCGACTTGATACGATAAACAATATGGGCAACGAATAGTCATGATAATGAGTCCTGTAAAAGCATAAAGCCCCATACCACGGATGCGGTATGGGGCTTTAATTAAGGTATAGATAAGCTGAGTTTGTTTTACTCAGTGAGATAATATAGGTTTGAAATTTTTTGGGATGAGATATATTAAATTATCAATTTTTGAGTTTAATGAGCTTGAACACACCTATACAACTTAGTTTTTTTAATGACAAGTTGAGTGTTTTTTATATACAAATTAAGTTAACTTATTGATTTTATTGGCTTGAGCTGATCTTATGAATGAACAACTTATATTGATTACGACCATTTCTCTGAAATATAGTTTATTATAGTTGATACTTAGGCTACTTATATAGAAAGTACTTAAATTCTATTAGTGATAGCAATCTTAGAGAAAAAGTGTAGAGTGTAAAGCTAATGTGAAAACACGGCGAGATTCGTGATTGGGATAGGTGTCAGACTTTTTAACAAGTCATATTTGAACACTACTTAAAAAAGATCTAAGAGACTCAGTTTCTAAACACAATCACTAAATGAATGCTTTACTCGAATTTAATAGGTATTGAAGCGTATCTTTGCGACAATTTTAGATATACTGTCTATATTCATAGTTCGTAACTTATTATTTTAGTTGATGATATTTTTGTATTTAGTAACTGAATGTATCATCTAAAAAGTAACATCATGAGGCCATAAAAAATAATAATAAATATTTATTGGGGGCAACTATGGGGGCAATAGTTAAATTTTAATCGTATAAAAATATATGATATACAATTACTTACTTTGGTAATGTGAGTCCCTCCTGGGCACCATATTTACTTTAAAAGAAGTCTTAAAAGCCTCAATAATCAAGACATTGGCGATTTTTTTTGTCCGATATAGTCCGACATTGACTATTGTAATCTAATCATCATTGGGGGTAATAAAGTTGTCCCCATGACTCTAACAAATATTGAAATTAACAAAGTTAACCTAAGTTCGTGATAAGAAAACTAAGGAACGTACTTTTGAAAAGGGTTAGGGTTTAGATGGTCATACACAAAGCTACTCCAAAACCAAACCTACACGCATGGACAATCAGAGTTTTATTGTCTTGTTGATAATCTTTGTCGTGTTTTTGAATCTCTGTAAGAACAGCCCAAGTATACTAGATAGTTTTGGGCTGCATTAAATCCTGATGTGTCAATAACAGTCGTAGGTCAAATTCCAGTTGATGGTAGTTTGGCTCCATGTGTTGACACAACTGATAAAAGGCCTTGTTGTGTTGTTGTTCGCGCAGGTGTGCTAATTCATGGACAACAATCATTTTTAGAAATTCGGGAGGGACTTGCTTAAACAAAGAAGCAATACGTATCTCTTTTTTAGCCTTTAATTTTTGACCTTGTACACGCGATACAGCCGTATGTAGTCCTAAAGCATGATGAACGACATCTAATTTACTGTCATAACTGACTTTATCGATAACGGGCGCATTTTTAAGATATTCTTGTTTGATGGTAGTGACATACTGATACAGCAACTTATCCGTTTGCACCGAGTGTTCCGTGATAGGATAACGTGAGCTTAAATATTCGCCTAGACGCCCTTGATTGATTAAAACATGTACTTGCTCTTGTAATACTAACGAATAACCAGCTAGAAACTTGAGAGGGGTAATGGTCATTATGGTCTCCACTGACTATGAACAAGCGGTTAAAAGGGCTTTTTTAGGCTATAACGTTTTTTATTGTTTGCGCTGATAGTCGTTTATCAATAAAGATGTCTCATCTTATAACGTATATATTTTAGCATTGTGAAGACTATGAGGGATGGGCTGGCACCCTTGTGCTGTTTTTATCGTCAGTTATAACAAAAATCCCCTCAAGAGAGGGGATTTAATAGAGCAGAACGTGATTTAGGCTGCGACAATAATACGTAAAGCGTCGCTAATAATATGAATATCTTGCAGATAGTTTAGCCCTTGACTGAGCTGTTGCGACAGTAACTCAATTTCTTCATCCCGAATACTGGGGTTAATCTTTTGCAGTGCTTTTAAGCGCTCAATTTCAACACCAAGTTTCTGAGTTAACTGGCTTTGGGCTTGAGTTTTTAAGTCGGGAATATGTGCTTTTGCGGTTTTATCGGCTTGTTGATACAGGCTAGCAATCATATCTGCTTGCATTTTAACCACTTGACGGGCGGTTGCCTTATCCAATGGCACAACTTGCCGATTTAAGATTTCATGATTCACCCGCGTGCTTAAATCACGCCCTTCACCGTCTAACAGCACACGGACAGTTAATTGTGGCAAGGTAGCCGTCAGGTCTAAGTGTTTGGGCGCAACTAACTCCACTCTAAACCATGCTTCCATCAATAAGGTACCTGCCTTGATACCTTTGTTACGAATTAAGGCTAAATTCGCGTTGCCAAAGGATTGACGCGTCATCAGGTCTAAAATACCTAACGACATTGGGTGCTCCCATGTCACAAATTGAATATCTTCTCGGCTCAGGGCTAAGTTACGGTCAAAACAGACGGTCATCCCATCTGCATCTAAACTGGGAAACGAGTCAACAGCCATGTGTTCGCCAGTCCGAATAATATGGCTACCATCGCCTTGTTCTTCGTGTTCAACACCAAATGCCGACCACGCGCGCTCCATAAAATCACCCAAAATTAAGTCATCGTCTTGGTCTGCAACAGCCGTAATCAATTCGATGGCTTTATCCATACGGCAGGAATTTAATTCTAACAAGTAGTCGCGGCCTTGTTGCAGTTCTGCTTCCAAGTTACTACGGTCTTGCTTGGCTTCGGCAACTAACGCATTAAACAATTCGTGGTGTTGATTGGCAGATTGTAAGCAATCTTTGAGGCTTTGTTGATGGTATTGGTGTACCGTTTGGGCGGTTGGCGAAATATGGCTAATGGCATTCAAGGCATCATGGTGCCAAACAAATAAACGCTCTTGAGCAGTACCTACCATATAAGGCACATGAATTTTAATGGTTTCAGTTTGACCAATACGGTCTAAACGACCAATGCGTTGTTCTAAAACATCGGGATTAGCGGGTAGGTCAAAAATCACTAAATGGTGAGCAAATTGAAAATTGCGGCCCTCAGAGCCAATTTCAGAACACAATAAAATTTGTGCGCCATAATCAGGCTCGGCAAAATAGGCAGCAGCACGGTCACGTTCGATAAGCGTCATTTCTTCGTGGAATAAGGCGGTACGTATGCCTTCATTTAAGCGTAAACGCAGTTCTAAGGCCATCGCGACAGGTGCAGTACGGCAAATTAATAAGACTTTTTGTTGTTTGAGTTTTTTTAGTAACTGAATCAGCCACGGTACCCGTGGGTCGGTTTGCAGCCACTCGTCATCATCGGCTTGAATTTCTGGCCATAATTGTTGTCTCACAGGGCCAGACATCGGCCAATCCGCAGGCGCAGTAAGGGGGACAGGCAAACATTCGCGGCTAGGAAAGCCTTTGATAGCTTCACGTGTATTACGAAATAACACACGGCCTGTGCCATGACGGTCAAGCAACTCCACAATTGCCTTATCACGGCCTTCGGTGCTGTCTAAGTCGAGATTATTGCCTAAGTAATTGGTTAAGGCTTGGCGTGTATCATCATCAAGTTGACCACGCACTAATTGGCGTGCTGCTTGCGCAATGGGCTGATAACTTTCTTCTTCATCTAAAAAGTGGTCTAGGCTACTAAAGCGTTTAGGGTCGAGTAATTTTAGTCGCGCAAAATGACTGGCAACACCTAATTGTTCGGGGGTAGCCGTCAACAACAAGACGCCTGCTGTTTGTTGGGCGATTTCTTCAACTAATTGATAGGCTTCACTGGGTTTTTCTTCGTCCCATGCTAAATGATGGGCTTCATCTACAACCAGTAAATCCCATGTGGCTTCTAGTGCAGCTTGTTTGAGGTCGGGATGGTCAATCAATAAATCGATACTGGCTAAGACACATTGTTCGGTTAAGAAGGGATTTTGACTTTCGTCACCTTCTTTAATAGCAGCCGTACGCGTTAAGTCAAACAAGGCAAAGTTGATATTAAAACGACGACGCATTTCAACCAACCACTGATACTGCAAGCTATCAGGCACTAAGACTAAAATACGTTGAGCACGACCTGTTAATAGTTGTTGATGAATAATCAAGCCTGCTTCAATGGTTTTACCCAATCCCACTTCGTCGGCTAATAAGACACGCGGTGCCATGCGTTGACCAACTTCGTGAGCAATGTAAAATTGATGTGGAATCAACCCCACACGAGGCCCAACTAAACCTGCAACGGGACTTTGAGCTAATTTTTCACGCGCCCGTAAGGCCGTGACACGTAATTCATACCATTCATTATTGTCGAGTTGGCAAGCCAATAAACGTTCACAGGGACGCGCTAATTGAATGTCGGGTGAGAGTCGGGTTTCTGCAAAGATGGTTGTTTGGCCATCCTCGTCTTGGACTTCGTATTTGAGGACAAATTGGCGCTCTTGCACGCCCGTCACCAACCAAGACTTATGCTGAGTATCTTTAACCGTGTCACCCACATTAAAACGGATACGCGATAAGGGCGCATTTTGGCGTGCATAAACGCGTGTTTCTTCACTTTTGGGGAATAGGATGGTTAAGGTACGGGCATTCACTTCTACAATCATGCCTAAACCAAGTTCAGTTTCTGCGTCTGATAACCAGCGTTGACCAATAGCAGGGGTAGCAATACTCATAACAACTCTTGTAAATGGGCAATTAAAAAGGAGCAGGCCAAGTAAAACGGCAGTTTTCTTGGCGGACGGGATGATAAAATTCTAGACTTTCGGCGTGTAAACACAAACGCGGACTCAATTTTTGTGCAGCCTCTGAGGCATATAGTGTATCACCTAAGATAGGGTGTCCCAGTAATTGCATGTGTACGCGTAATTGATGTGAGCGTCCTGTCACAGGCTTGAGCAGTACGCGTGTCGACTTGGGTTGACGAGCTAACACTTGCCACTGGGTGAGGGCAGATTGACCTATCTCATAATCCACAATATGTCGTGGTGGATGTAAGGGGTCATAACGTAAGGGAGCATCTATCTCGCCGCTTTGTTCGGCCACATGACCAAAAACAAGCGCGATATACTGTTTATGAACCCGACGTTGCTCAAATTGTTTATTGAGTTGTTGCTGTGCAGATAAATGACGCGCAAAGACCAATAAGCCTGAGGTATCTTGGTCTAGGCGATGAATGACACGTATCTCAGGATAATCCACTGCCAAACGTGCCAGTAAACAATCTTGTTTATCTGCACCTTTACCTTGTACGGTTAACAAACCTGCGGGTTTGCCAACAATGAGTAAATCATCATCACAAAACAGAATAGGACAGTCTGGAGCCACGCGCATTTTATTCTTTAGTTGAAAGTAGGCAGTAATTGTAATAATTCAGGCCACGAATACAAGCAGATTTTGCCGCCATAACAAGGATACACGTAATTTTAGGTTAAAAAAGCCAAAGACAAGGATTATCATACGCCTCCTGCTTCTAAAAGGTCGACTAAGGTGCTTCAACTTACAGAGGAACAGCAAGCGATTGTTCAACATCAGCACGGTGCAGCCGTTGTCTATGCGGTGGCTGGTGCAGGTAAATCCACCACGATGGCGCATCGGGTAGCAGCGTTGGTGAATAAGCACGGGGTTCTAGCGCAGCGTATTTTAGTTTGTTCGTTTAGCCGCGAAACAGTGAGTGACATTCGTCGCAAAATAGAAGGTCTTGGGGTACAAGGTGCACAGTGTTTAACCTTTAACGCATTGGGACGCCGTATTATTCAGCAGACGGTACAACTGGGGTATTGGCTCAGTTTTGATGAGCAAGCGATTGAGCAACGTAGCCACCAACTTGCGATGCGTGCTTTAGTGGAATTATCGCGTCGACATGGCAAAAATTTTGCTAATTTGGACATTAATCAAGACGATTTATTAACCTTTATTTCGATATGTAAAGGCAATTTACGTTATGCCAATCTATTACAAGCGCAGCTACCGCCACCCATCCTGAGCCAAGTAGAACAAGCGCATCATCAAAATCCGCATTATTTACAAGCCTATCAAGTCTATGAACAGTTACGTCAGCAGCAGCATTGTTTAACCTTTGATGACCAATTGTTATTGGCATGGGAGGCTTTAGTACGTTTTGACGAGGTACGTGTTTGGGCAAAACAACAATTTGATTATGTCTTAATTGATGAATTTCAGGACGTTAATAAAGTACAAGTAGAAATTGCTGATATTTTGACGGAAGACCATCGTAACTATATGGCGATTGGTGATGATGACCAATGTATTTATGAATGGCGAGGTGCTAATGTCCGTTATATTTTAGATTTTAAGCGTCGTTATCAAGCACAAGAGTACATTATTTCAGATAACTTTCGCTGCTATGCTCAGACAACCTTATTGGCAGGGCAGGTCATCCAACAAAATAAACAGCGTTACCCTAAAAATTTAGTCGCACAAAAAGGGTTTGGCGGGCAGCTTGTCCTAAAAGGTTTTGAGCAAGAATATGCGCTTGCCAATTATATTGTTAATGAATACAAACAGTTATTAGCACAAGGCCTATCACCACAAGAAGTGGTTATCTTAGTGCGTTCTTATGCTCAAACGGCGGTGATTGAGGCCAAACTGATTCAAGAAGGTTTACCCTATCACGTGGTGGGTAGTGCTCGATTTTATGAGCGACCAGAAGTAAAAACGCTACTCAGTTATTTGGGATTGGCTCGTCAAGAGCGCGATTTGAGTCAGCACATAGGCAGTGTCAGCTCGCAATATATCCGTCGTTGTTTAGACACGCTAAAAGCCCCTAATCGCTATTTAAGTCAAGAATGGTTAAATCAATTTGCTAATTATCTAACTCAACAATCGCAATCCGCACTGGCAGTACTCGCCAATCAACAGGTTGCTGCCCCCAACGAAGCTGCACATAAACGCTTACAACAATGGGTAGCGGTCATGCGCTATCTGCAACAGTCGTTGCACAAACCCATCGCAGAAGTGTTGCAAACCTTAATTAGTGAGCTTGGTTATTTAGAGTATCTGAAAAAAGCCGCAGGTATGGTGGAATTGGGGGAAGAGCGTTGCCAGAACGTACGTGCATTAGTCAATTATGCACAAAAACAAGGGACGGTTGTGGAGTTTTTGGCACACTTAGCACAACTTTATAAAGACACTCAACATACCGATGACAGTCAACCGCGTTTACAGATGATGTCTATTCATCGTGCCAAGGGTTTAGAATGGCCAACGGTTTTTGTCCCCTGTTGTGCTGATGAACAACTGCCCATCAATCAAGATAATCTCGAAGAAGAGCGGCGTTTATTATATGTCGCCATGACCCGCAGTCAGAAAAATTTGCATCTACTGTATAGCCCGACGAAAAAAATGAGTCTTTTTTTACGTGAAATACAGGCAGAGCAAGTCTTACAAAATGCCAGCAAGCTGCAACAATCCTTACAGCGTATAGAATCAGCTTTAGAGCCTGACGATGCCATTAATTTGGCTTTAGGCCTAAAAATGTATCCCTTAAAACGCTATTTAGTCCATTGGTGGCAGCCATATCCTGCACTTAAACGTGCCTATCAACAACAAGCTACCCGCGCATTAGCGCGACAAAGTACAGCGATTGCCGAATTATCTGTACTTAAGCAGCAACAGCAATCGCATGAACAACATCACGCCCAACAAGCCGAGCAGCAGCGTTTATTACATAGTTTAAGTCGTCGCTTACAATTATTTAGAACACGGCCAGTCACTGTGATTTTAGATACATCTGCACCTGAACAAGGCTTCGGTCAACAGCGCTTTAGGTTTCAGACCACGACTGAGCAACAGATAGCCGTCTATTTAGCAACGCAGCGAGTAGGCATTGTTGATATTAACGCTTCACGTTTTCCGCTTAATGAAATCCATGAGTGGTCTTGGGTAGCAGGGCACGTGAGTGTAGGGTTTAGATTTTCTTATTTGAGACGTCAATTAAACCTAACCTTAGAACTCGCTGTGAATGCACAGCAACTGGCGCAAAAAGCTCATCCTAAACCGACATTATCGGCCATGAATCACTATTTTGCTTCGCCTGAATTTAATGCAGATATACAGCAACTTATCGCGGTCTTGTCCGTAGAGTAATACTTTTTTCTATGTGGTGGTATGACGCAATCTTGTCTGGCTTCTGTGGGGTGTTTGTATCAAATCGTCGCTTTCATATTTTAATGCACAAGCATTTATCCTCGTTTAACTTTACGCCTTTTTTATAGCGAAATCAGATTGACGACGCATATCATTCGTTCATCAATAAAAAGGGCTCATTTGTCAATAAATGCTGGCTCATTTTCTAGATAATGCTAAACAAATAATTGATTTAACTCAGATAATCCTAGCGTGAATCATTATGGAATTAGCAATTAGATGCCCGTATACCCCAGCAGAATGGCAACAATATTACTATTTGCGTTGGTTAATTTTACGCGCACCGTTAGGGCAAAGTTTAGGCACAGAACAGGACGAACTGGAAGATAGCGCATGGCATTTAGCGGCATTTTATGGAGAAGAAGTGATTGCGATTGGTCGTTTGCAAGCGAATTCAGAAGCAATAGGGCAAATTCGTTATATGGCTGTGAAAGAAAAGTATCAACGGCAGGGTATAGGACATCGTTTATTAACGGCATTAGAGCAAATAGCTCGACAACAAGGCATGTCACAGATGGTGTTAAATGCGCGTGAAACAGCCGTTCCTTTTTATGTGACGGCCAACTATAGCCTACTAGGAGAAGGCCCTCTGTTATTTGGCCAAATTAAACATACGATAATGTCTAAACTATTAGGTTAATTTTATGTCTGTGCATCATTTTTTGAACTTATATGAGCCAGCACCGTGGTTTGTTTGTGCAAGTACCTCAAATCCCAAATATCATTTTTCGTCACTGGGTGGTTTGTATATTGTTTTGACCTTTTTTGGCAATGACCAACATCCGACGAGCCAACAAGTAAATCACGCATTTCTTGCCAATAAATGGCTGTTTGATGATATGAATGCGTGCTGGTTTGGTATCAGTACGCAGCCACAGAGTGAAGAAAGGTTACTCGAACAGCTTCCAGGGGTGCGCTATTTTTTTGACCAAGACCAAAGCGTCAGTAGATTGTACCGTGTCATTTCTAGAGAAGGGTTGTATTGCCCTTGTACATACATTATCGATAAACAATTACGAATAGTCGCTATCATCCCTTTTATTGCAGATGGCATGCAGCATGTGCATCAGGTGATGGCTAAGTTAAATCACCTCAGTCAGCAAGCGTTGCTTGTCCCTGCGCCTGTTTTGATTATACCGAATGTTTTTGAAGACAGTTTTTGTCAGCAGCTTATAGCCTATTATCATAAAAAAGGTGGAGAAGTATCAGGTATCACGCGCGAAGAAAATGGCATGACTGTCGGTCGTTATGACAATAATTTTAAGATACGTAAGGATACGGTCATAGAAGAAGAAAATGTCAAAAAAGCCATTAATATTCGGATAAACAGACGTTTAGTGCCAGAAATTGAGAAAGCCTTTCGTTTTAAGGCAACACGTATCGAGCGTTATTTAGTCGCTTGTTATGATGCCAATGACGGTGGGTTTTTTAGACCGCATCGTGATGATACTACCAAAGGGACAGCACACCGTTGTTTCGCCGTGACCATCAATTTGAATGCGGAGGATTATGAAGGCGGTGATTTGCGTTTTCCCGAGTTTGGACAGCAAACTTATCGTGCGCCCACAGGTGGGGCAGTGGTGTTTTCGTGTTCGTTATTACATGAAGCGACTAGAGTGACTAAGGGGCAGCGTTATGCGGTACTGCCTTTTTTATATAATGAAGAAGCAGCAAAAATACGAGAAGAAAACGCAGCGTTTATTGAGTCATAAAAAGGAGTGTTTAACACTCCTTTAGCCAGTGCTGACTTAGACTGTTTGCCGACGTTTAGGCAATATATCGTTGAGTTTATGATGCATTTTAAGGATTGCTTCTTCGGTCGTGCTCCAGTCGATACAACCATCTGTCACGGATTTACCATACTCTAACTGACTTAAGTCAGCAGGAATATCTTGGCGGCCAAATTTGAGATGACTTTCAATCATCAAACCAACAATCGATTGATTGCCTTCTAAAATTTGATTGCTGACGTTATCCATGACTAACGGTTGTAAAGCAGGGTCTTTATTGGAATTGGCATGACTACAGTCAATCATAATATTGCTGGGGACTTTAGCTTTGCTTAATTCTTTTTCGGCTAGTGTGACAGAAACAGAGTCGTAATTGGGTTTGCCATCGCCACCGCGTAACACTACATGTCCGTAGGCATTACCGTTGGTGTTGATGATAGCCACTTGACCCGCACCATTGATACCTAAAAAGCTGTGTGGGTTACGTACGCTTAATAATGCATTAATGGCGACTTTTAAGCCACCGTCTGTGCCATTTTTGAAGCCAACAGGCGAAGATAAACCACTGGACATTTCGCGGTGTGTTTGTGACTCCGTGGTGCGTGCGCCAATGGCTGACCAAGCAATCAGGTCGTGCATATATTGAGGCGACATCGGGTCGAGGGCTTCGGTGGCGCAAGCTAAACCCATTTCATTCAGGTCTAATAATAAACGACGACCAATATGTAATCCTTTTTGAATATCAAAAGAATCATTCATATCAGGGTCGTTAATTAAGCCTTTCCAGCCTACTGTCGTGCGTGGTTTTTCAAAATAAACACGCATCACCAAATATAAGGAATCTTTGACTTGTTCGGCTAATACTTTAAGGCGTTGAGCATACTCTTTGGCCGCATTGACATCGTGAATAGAACACGGGCCAACAACTAAAAATAAACGATGGTCTTTGCCATCTAAAATATTACGAATAGTTTGACGGCCTTCAATCACGGAAGCGCGTGCAGTGTCAGAAAGAGGCATTTCTGCTTTTAATGCCGCAGGTGTAATTAAAACTTCTGTCGAGCGGACATTTACATCTTCAATTTGCATATCTATAGTCATCATGTTTATCAATTAGAATGCTGGAAAGCTACCGATTGTAGCAAATGTTTTGGCAATGGTATCTATTAAAGCCTATAACAGCCGTTTGTATCTAGAAGATTTTGCCTTGTTTTATGTGTGTGTTCTGAACATATACACCGCAAAGTAGGCTACTAGTCGATGAATAGCCGTTTTTTTTATGACGGAGTCAGTAGGTGCCATACACATATTGATGTTAATATTAACGTTAATGCACGTTTTTGTATTGAATGAAAGCGTCTAAAAAAACGAATTAGCACAAAATTGTAACAAAAAATGATTTTTATTCGTAGTGCCTTCTGTTACAACTAGTGATGTCCGAACGTTTAACTTGGAGAAAATATATGCGTTCAATTATTGTTGCCGCCTTAACAGGTAGTTTAGTGCTATCGGGTTGTACAACTAACCCGTATACAGGGGATAAACAGGCAAGTAAAGCAGCATGGGGCGCAGCCATTGGTGCGATTTCTGGGGCAGCTATTGGTGCCGCAACAGGCGATAACAAAAAAGACCGTCGTGAGCGTGCCTTAAAAGGTGCTGCGATTGGTGGTGTTGTGGGTGGCGGTGTTGGTGCTTATATGGACGTGCAAGAAAAGAAATTGCGCGAAAGATTACAGGGCAGTGGTGTGGGCGTGCAGAAAAATGCAGACGGCTCCATTAATTTAATTATGCCTGGTAATATTACTTTCCCAACAGCACAAAGCAGTATCAAACCTGACTTCTACGAAACCTTAAACAGTGTTGCTCTTGTACTAAAAGAGTATAACAAAACCTCCATTACGGTAGCAGGCTTTACCGATAATGTAGGCAAAGATGACTACAACTTAAAGCTCTCTCAAGACCGTGCTAACGCCGTTGCCGGTTATTTGGCAAGTCAAGGGGTCGCGGGTAGTCGTATCAATGCGGTAGGTTTGGGTAAAGCACAACCTGTTGCTGACAACAGCACAGAGAATGGCCGTGCTCAAAACCGTCGCGTGGAAATTAAAATCAATCCACCTGAATCGGTATAATGATGTAAAAAGGCGAGTCAATCTCGCCTTTTTTTATGGAGTAATCAACGCGTATAAAAAACATTTCTGTAACAATCAGTTCTCTAAAGTTAGACTCGTTTGATTATGTTATAATGCGACGGCTTTAATTGCATCCTAAGTATGTGTGCGTATGGCGATATTTAGCGCCTAAAAGCCCAAAATAGTTTTAGAGACTATCATTAAAGCGTTAATAATTTACCAGCATTTAGATTAAGACAATGTGATATATCATGGCAAATTCTTTACAAAAGCAATTATTGCAAGCAGGGTTGGCTGATGCAAAACGCGCCAAAAAACTGAATCAGCAAAAGCTGGAGGCGGGTAAACAGGAGCAGGTCGCTTTACAAGAGTCCGTAAAAGCAGCGCAGTTAGCAAAAGTAGAACGTGATAAAGAGCTAAACCGCGTAAAGCAAGAAGAATTACAACGCAAAGCGATTACGGCACAAATTAAACAATTGATTGATGTCAATAAAGTAAGTCGTCAAGACGGTGAAACCAGTTATCAATTTACCGACAATAAGAAAATCAAAAAGATATTTGTCACCGATGTGCAGTTTAAGCAAATTGTCAGTGGGGTTTTAGCCGTTGTACGTTTTGCAGATAGCTATGAATTAATTCCCAGTATTGTTGCAGAAAAAATTCGTCAGCGCGATGCTGAGAGTATTGTGGTACTCAATCAGAAAGCAGACAGTGCGTTGAATGATGATGACCCGTATGCGGATTATCAAATTCCAGATGATTTAATGTGGTAATGTAAATGATACACATAGGACAACGCAATCGATTAACCATTATCGACCAAACACGTAGTGAATATTTCTTAGACGGAGGGAGCCGTTATGGCGATATTCCTATCAATAAATCGAGTGTGTTGTCGGCAAAAGTCGGCCAAGAAGTCGAGGTCTTTCTTTATATTGATGATGATGGCTATCTTGCCGCAACCACCACAGAACCGTTTGTAGAAGTTGGTCAGGCCGCTTACTTAAAGGTACTTGCCGTTGAGCCAGAAGGTGCTTGGTTAGATTGGGGATTAGAAGCGCCATTATTTTTGCCACGTAAAGAGCAACAATATCGTCTAGAGACCAATCGTCATTGTTTGATTTATGTTTTATATGATGAAAAGCAGGGGCTCATAGCCTCCACATACTTAAATGATTTTATTAAAGATTTCACCGAAGAGTTTACGCAAGGACAGGAAGTGAGCATTTTAGTCGCACAAGAGACGGAGTTGGGTTATAAAGTGATTGTCAATCATCGTTTTTGGGGTATTTTATATCAAAATGAAATCTTCAAACCCATCAGTAAAGGTGAGACACTCACCGCCTATGTTAAACGCTTACGTACCGACCATCGCTTAGATGTTTCTTTAACACCATTAGGCTTTGCTAAGGTCAACAATATTGTTGATGATATTTTGGCGAAGCTGGCTGCGAATAAAGGCTTTTTGGCGTTATCCGATAAAAGCTCTCCTGAACTCATTTACGATACCTTGGGTGTCAGTAAAAAAGTGTATAAGCAAGCCATTGGTACGTTATTTAAGCAACGACGGATTATTATTGAGGATAATGGTATTCGTTTAGCAGCGAAATAGTATCTATTTCTTTTCGGCTATCATGATATTTTGTATGGCTTGTTGACGCTGCTGGATTTTCGCTAAAACGGGGTAGTTAGTTTTTGCCATCTCGGCAGCCTGTGCTAAATCGACTAAGGCACGTTTGCCATCACCCTGTAAAAATGTATATTCAGCACGCGCACGTAAGACACCTAGGGCGTCTTTTTGCTGTTGATAACACTCCATTAAGCTGCGCCAAATTAACGGGTCTTCACGGCGTTCTTGGCTCAGTGCCTCTAATAAATCAATGGCTAGCGCAGTCTTTTGTGTGCGTTGGGCAGCTTTGGCAGCATAAAAACGTAACACCATACTGCCGTTATTGACTAATAACGCTTGTTGCAAAAATTGCCATGCTAACTCAGGTTTTTGTGCCGCCAAATAGATATCGGCTTGAGTAATTAAATAATGTACTTGATTTGGAGATTCTTTTAGTAAAGGGCGTAAATTTTGCTCGGCTAAGTCTGTTTGCTGGCTATGTAAATAGGCTAATACTAAACGATAACGAATCAGTGAGTCTTGTGGTTGTTGTGTGAGCTTTTCCTGAAGATTATGGATGTCTTGGCTATCGGTACCCATCTGTGCAAATAAACGTGTTCTAAACAGTTGATAATCTAGACTATCGATTTGTCCTTGTTGTGTGTAACTGCGTGCACGTAAACTACTGTCGGCAATCCGTTCTTGAGTGAGTGGGTGTGTTAATAGGAATGCAGGCATAAAGCCCACTTGCCGCGTCTGCTTTTCCATTTTGCTAAAAAAGTCACTCATCGCACGCGCAGAAAATCCAGCCGAGACTAAGGTTTGCATGCCTATACGGTCAGCCTCGCGCTCATGGATTCGGCTGTAACTTAACTGCTGTTGTGCTAAGGCGGCTTGGGTAGAGACACCTAAAGCAACACCCGCTTCGCTGTCAACGCTAGAAAGGGCAATACTCGCCAGTAGTGCTGCCAGATAGATGAGGGCTTGGTCACTGGCACCTTCGACAGAGCGTACATAATGATGTTGGCTAATATGTGCTAATTCATGTGCTAAGACGGAGGCGAGTTCTGCCTCATGGTCAGCATATACAATCAAACCATCATTGACGCCAATAATCCCACCTGCAACCGCAAAGGCATTAATTTTATGGTCAGGAATTAATACAACTTGTAGATTGGGTTGATTGACGCCCGCAGCAAAGGCCAAACGATAACACAGATTTTCTAAATAGCTGGTCAATAACATATCTTCGCGTAATACGGTGGAGCTGCGTAATTGACGTAAAAATTGTCGGCCTAAGGCAAACTCGGTAGCGTTATTCACACTAAACGTAGCTAAGTCGGGCAGGTTGTCAACGTTATGTGTGTGTTCTGCGCCATAACTGGGGGTATGTATCATCCCTAATAGCAACGTTAAGCTCGCATATTGTCGCCACATAAACATCTTACCGTGTTAGAGAGGGAATGCTGTAGAGAGTGAATAATAAGCCATTGGAAACTAAGCCTATTTTAATCATCCAATATCGCGTATCTGTCCTAAACAAAAAGGAATTGGGTCAGCTATTGTTGTCAGCTTCAAATCAATATACCAGTGATATTTTGTGTATTGCTGTTACAATAGCGCTATATTGATACGTGTAATAGCAGTCTGTGAATGAGGACTATTCTATCTGTGACAGATAGGGCTATAGTCACTTTAGATAGAGATTTCGTCATGTTACTTGATGCACGCGGTTTGCGCTGTCCTATGCCACTCTTAAAACTCAAACAAGCACTACATCAAATGGCCGTCAATGAGGTATTAACGGTGATGACCAGTGACCCAGTGTCTGAGCGAGATTTTGTTGTCTTTCTAAAACAAAGCCCGCACCAGTTATTAAAACAAGCACACGTAGAGCAAGACTTTGTTTTTGAAATTAAAAAAGGAGCGTGAGTTAGGTTGCTTGGCGGACGTGATTTAAGACATCTTGTGCGTGACCTGAAACTTTTACCTTGCGCCACTCTTTGATGAGCTTAGCTGAGCGGTCAAATAAGAAGGTGCTGCGCTCAATGCCTAAAACCTGCTTGCCATACATGTTTTTGAGTTTAATGACGTCAAAATGTTGGCAAAGCTGCTCATCACTATCACTTAATAATGCAAAAGGTAAACATTCATTCGCCTTAAATTTTTCGTGTGAGGCTAAACTATCGCGCGATACGCCAAAAATCGTACAGCCTAATTGTACAAAGTCTGGCATTAAATCACGAAAGTCTTGCGCTTCCGTGGTACAACCAGGGGTAGCGTCTTTAGGATAAAAATAAATGACTATGAACTGACCAATCAAGTGGTTTAGCTGAATGGTGGTTTGACCCGTTGCTGCTATGGTGAGATTAGGCAAACTATCTCCGAGTTGTATAGACATCTTTATTTCCTTAAGTAGAGGAGTTAGTTACTTTTGTAAGGTTCTAAGATAGCATCTAGGTTTCGGTCGTCACAAAACATTAAAAAGTTTTCGCGTAAGCTGGCCAAGTGCGTGCGCGCTGGAATATTGACTGTCATGTTTAAGGCAAACATCGGTGAGCCTGTATGTGGTGCAGCATATGTACTGGTTTCTAACGATTCAATATTGATTTGTTGACTGGCAAAAAAATTAGCAATCTCGTGAACAATACCTGGATTGTCTAAGGCAATCACATCGACTTTATACGGTACTGACTCACGCTGTGGTTGGCGTTGTTCGGTACGTTTGGTAATAATTGCTAAGTTGAGCCTACGCTCGAGTTGACTCACTTGCGCTTCAAACTTAGCAATCGCATCCCATGTGCCCGACAACATCATGATGATGGAAAACTCTTGTCCCATCACCACCATGCGGCTGTCGGCAATATTGCATTTCGCTTCAGTTGCAGTACGAGCAATATCATCGACAATACCTGTTTGATCTGCACCTAATGCAGCGAGGACTAAGTGATTATCCATAAGCGTCTCACAATAAATAAAATAGTAAAAATAGACTGAGGCATTTCACCTGCATGAGCGCTAGTTGTAAAGGGCTAAAGCGTTATTCCTGCTCCAAATACGTCACCAATACAAGTTATCTATGCAAGCCCTAAAATGTTTTATGTGTTTACTCTATATTTGTCCATAGAACAATAGGGGCTGTTGACCTTTTGATTATGCTCGCGTAAGAAACGGTTTTTTAGAATATGGCAGCTAAAGTCGTGTAGTTTGGTTATTGCCAACAAAATAGCCTCAGAAAATCGCTTTTTCCGTTTGGATATGTCCCAACAGACGCTAGTCAGTGTATGGCTTTTATGGTGTTATTGGTAATGCGTAGGATCAGGGCATTGGGCGCTTGCAAAGCCTTCCTTACGTAAACGGCAACTGTCACATTTACCACAAGCGCGGCCTTCGGTATCCGCCTGATAGCAGGAAACCGTCAAGCTATAATCGACACCTAACTGAATCCCAGTTTGAATGATATCGGCTTTCGACAAGTGTAATAGCGGTGTCTCAATGCGCAGGCTTTGACCTTCAACCCCTGATTTGGTTGCTAAATCAGCTAAGTGCTGAAAAGCGGCAATATATTCGGGGCGGCAATCGGGATAGCCCGAGTAATCGACAGCGTTGACACCAATGACAATATGTTGTGCGCCTATGACTTCGGCAAAGCCTAAGGCATAAGCTAAAAAGATGGTATTTCTAGCAGGAACATAAGTGACAGGAATCCCTTCACTGGCTTGTTCGGGTACCGCAATAGATAAGTCGGTGAGTGCAGAGCCGCCAATGCCTGCCAAGTCAATGCTAATAATACGATGCTCACAAACCCCTAAAGCCTGAGCAATACGTTGTGCCGCCAAGAGCTCACTATTATGACGTTGACCATAGGCAAAACTGAGGGCATAACAATCATAATGTTGATTGGCAATCGCTAAGCAGGTGGCGGAATCTAAACCACCTGATAATAAAACAACAGCGCGGGGTTTGGTGGATAAATTCATAGTATCAATGGCCTGGTTCATTATTCCATAAATATTTATGTAGCTGCACTTGCAAACGGACGGGCAGTTTATCTTGAATAATCCACTGAGCAAGCTCGGTTGGATTTTGCTGACCGTGACTTGGCGACAGTAAAATATCACTCACGCGGTGTTTGAGTTGGTATTCGTCGATTTTGAAGCGCGCCCAATCGTAATCACGACGGCTACAAATGACAAATTTGATTTGGTCGTGAGGGCTTAAGTGCGGCAAATTCTCATAAAGATTTCGATGTGATTCCCCTGAGTCGGGGGTTTTGAGGTCTACGACTTTACTGACACGAATATCCACCTCACGAACATCTAAGGCGCCACTGGTTTCTAAAGATACCGAATAACCTAAGTCACAGAGAGCCGTGAGTAATAAGAGGCAATTGGGCTGTGCCAAGGGCTCTCCACCTGTCACGCATACATAATGTGCACCATAGTCGGCTACTTGCTGCAAAATTTGCCCGATACTGAATTTTTCGCCGCCTGTAAAAGAATAGGTCGTATCACAGTAAGCACAGCGCAGTGGACAGCCCGTCAAGCGAATAAAAACAGTGGGTAAACCGACAGTACGCGCTTCACCCTGTAAGGAAAAAAATATTTCAGTAATACGAAGTTCTTGACCTAAAACATCAGATGCCACTATGTACCGCTCACGTCATCAGGAGATAGAGAGTAGGGGCTAAAGAGGAGCTTTAGCCCGCATTAAAGGGCAACTATGATAACAGATTATGGCGTCGTCTTGGGCTTTTCTGTGTTTTTCGTTTTATCCTCTTTTACAGAAGGCTTCGTTTTGTCTGCTGTTTTAGTGTTATCGACGATTTTTGCTTTGGCTTTGTCTACAGGAATAGGTACATTTTGTGCGGCTAAGTAACTTTTAGCGGCTTTTGCTTCTTCAGAGTTTGGAAAGTCTTTAACAATTTTGAGCATATATTTGATGGCTTCTTGGGTTTTACCATCGACATCGGCAAAACTGCCGAGCTTTAGCAATGCGGATGCAGCTTTGGGTGCATCTGGGTATTGTTCACTGACAATTTTGAAGCTCTTTTTGGCGTTGGCAACATCGGCAGGGCTAGCAGCTAAATAAAATTCACCTAGCCAATAATAGGCGCTGGCAATATAAGTGCTTTGTGGATAGTTTTTAATAAAATTACGCATTGGTGTAATGGCTTTATTAGGCCCGCCTGTTTTGAAAGTTTGATAGGCCGCAAAATAGGCTTTTTTCTCGTCATCTGGATTAGGCGTTGTACTATCGGCTGTTGGGGGTGTGGTGGTGATAGGCGTTGCATTAGTGATGGCTGCCGTATTGGCCATAATAGTGGTTGACGGCTGTGTTGCGGTAATCAGGGTACTGCCATCAGCATTCACGGGTCTATTTTTAAGCTCTGTAATACGTTGGTCTAAGTCTAAATAACGATTACGTGCATCTTGTTTCATCCGCTCAATGACATTTGCCTGCACTTCAAGTTGACCGCGTAAATCCCGTACTTCCTGTTGCAACTGTTGGACTTGCTGATAAAGCTGCCATTGCATCGACGGCGTACTATCTAAGGGTTGGGCTTGAATAGGTTTGGTGGCTGGAATACTTTGTGTTTGTACAGGAGCTGCACTGAGGGGTTTTTCCTCAACAATAATATCGGCAGCCTGCGCAATCGACAGGGCACTTAATGTGGTAGCAAGAACAAAAAAACGCGACATACAATTCAACCTAAAAACCTGCAATAACAATTACCGAAACATTATCTTTACTTCGGCGGGCATTTGCTAACTCTAACATATCTAAGGCAATTCCATCTAAGTCATGTGTCCGACCAAGTAGTGCCGCCATTTCATGCTCTGTTAACATATCGTATAAACCATCACTACAAAGTAAAAAACGGTCACCTTTGTTTATTTTTAAGTAATCATAATCAATCATCACTTGTGGCTCTAAACCTAAAGCCCGTGTCAATATATTACGAGACACTTTTTCTTGCGCTTCTTCGCGGCTGTAAAAGCCTTGATCAATGAATTCTTGTAATAAGGAGTGGTCATGTGTCAGTGCCGTCATTTGGCCTTCACGCAAGACATATAAGCGAGAGTCACCAACGTGAGCGTGGTGTAAATACCCATTTTCAACTAACACCCCGACAAAGGTCGTACCCATGCCACGACAACGAAGCGATTGTCTGGCCTTTTCGCGAATCACAGAATGCGCTGCTTGTAAGGCTGTTTCAAGGCGTTCATGGGGAGAGACGCCGCGTGTTGTTTGTTTAAGAATGGCACTGACGGTATCGACAGCCGTACGGCTAGCAACTTCGCCTGCACTATGGCCGCCCATACCATCGGCTAAAAGTGCAGCACCAAATGTGGGTAAACACAAAATACAATCTTCATTGCTTGTACGTGTTTTACCTGCATCAGTGCAGCCTGTCATCATTAATGTGGTTGTATTCAAAGTCTGTATAGCTCCCTGTTATGGTCACTGAGCTTGCATGCTCATTTGAACTAACACTGAGGTGCGTCATTATTATCTAGCAATCGCCTTAACTTTGTGCGTATATAAACTTAGAACAATTTATAAGTTATATCATTAAGCCCTTATTTTAACAGTAAAATGGGCATGCAAATTGGCTTAGCTGTCTGTTTTGATGTTATTACAATATGCGTCACGTTAGCGTCAAGCAGCGCATGCTCAAATCAACGGCATGCGCTGCTTGGATTAGCCTGTTTTTTGACCGCAGGATTCAATACAGTTTTTAATTGCACGCGCAAATTCACGTCCTGTTTGGTATCGCTCAGAGACATTTTTTGCCAAGGCTTTATCAATAACACTGGCAATACAAGGTAACTGTGCTTCGAGTTCGGGACGTTTGCTAAACAACGGTGGGTGAGGCTCATTGGTGATTTTGAACATCAATGCCGCCATCGACTCTGCCTTAAATGGGGGTGTGCCTGCGAGCATTTGATAAAACATAACACCTAAACTGTATAAATCAGAACGACCATCGACTTTATGACCCGCTAATTGCTCAGGCGACATATAGGTGGGAGTACCTAATACTGTCCCTGTTTTGGTTTTGCTAGAGTCGGTGATGCGTGCAATACCAAAGTCCGTGATTTTGATATCACTATTTTCAGGATTGAACATAATATTGGCAGGTTTAATATCGCGATGGACAATATTAAACTCATGGGCGTAGTCTAAGGCTAAGGCCGCTTTATGGATAATATTGATGACTTTAGGCACAGGTAATAGCGCATCGGCTTTGGTGTAGCGCGCTAAATCATGGCCTTTTAAGAACTCCATAGCAATGTAGGCCAAGTCATGCTCTTCACCTGCATCATAAATGGTGACAATATTGGGATGGTTGAGGCGACCTGCGGTTTCGGCTTCACGAAAGAAACGTTCTTTGACTTCTTCGAGCTCATCAGCTTCAAACTCTTCTTTAAGTGCCATGGTTTTAATAGCAACCACGCGGTTAATTTTGGGGTCTTTACCCAAATAAACGACACCCATCGCACCTTTACCTAATTCTTTTTCAACTTGATAACGACCCAGCATCGGCTTTTCGTCACTGTGAGGGTCGAGAATCATGGTTGAATTGCTGGCACTGCTACTACTACCACCCAAAATAACGGTTTCTTCGAGTTTTTTAGCGCGAGCCAGTTTTTCTTTAAGGTCACGAAATTCGGGTGCAAAGTCAGCCATGTACTGATAAACCGAAATGGCCTTATTAAATTGTCGTTTACGTTCATAATCCAGCGCAAGGTTATACATGACATCGAGAATAGATTCATCACGCGGACATTGACGAAACTTCTCAAAAGCCATATCTAATTGACCTTGTTGCTGTAATGCTAAACCGAGCATACGATTGGATTCGGCAGATTTTTCGTCTGAGCGGACTTTGGCTTTTTCGGTCACTAAATAACGTTTAGTGGTCAACAAAATATGGCCAACGACAACTAGTGCGGCAGGTAACATCAAGGGTACCCAAATCCCAGAATTAGTCATTAACACAAAATGCGCACTTAACAAGGCAATGACAAAGGTGGTGGATGCCCAAACAGCATGTTTGGCGCTCAGTCTAGGTAATAACAACATCAAATACAGAGCGGCCACCAAAAATAGCCCCCAACGTAAGAGTGGACTCCATTCGGGGACTAAGAAAAAGTTTTGGTTTAGAATGCTGGCTACATTATGTGCCAAGATAAGCACAGGCTCCATGGCAGGAGAAATGGGCGTCACTTGTGGTGAGCCTAAACCATAGGCTGTAGGGCCGATAATGACGATTTTGTCTTTGTATTTACTGACAGGAATTTTGCCACTAACGACATCATAAAAAGAATCAATCGCAAAGGGGCTTAACTCATCAACATCCCCGTAGTAGAAAGTGCGCATTTGCGAAAATTCATCGGTTTTGATGTCTAATTTACCCAGTTTTAAGCTGTCACCTAAATTAAGTTGAATATCTTCGGGCTTCAAGTTGAGACTTTTGGCAGCCAGCATGAGGGATAGCGAAGGGTAGTATGCGCCATCATAACTAATCAACAACGGCTCAGTTCTAATGCCGCCGTCGTTGTCTGGATTAATAGTTAAATGCCCAATAAAGGCGGCTTGTTCACCTAATTGTGCAACGGGCGGAACAGCTTGATTGGTTTCTGGAGGCGTCATACCTAGGCTAGACGCGTCTTTATCGTCTTGAATATTAGTGATTTGATTACGAGTCACATAAGCAGGGAGTTCGCCATCAGGGTGACCTTGCATTGCTCCCAAGACAAATTGCATCGGTAAAACGACATTTTTGGCATTAGCAAAACTATCGGCGAGTTGTTGGTCGGTATTGAGTGCTGATTCTGCCTCGGCTAATTTCATGCCAAGCTCACCAATCGCGGCATTATCGGCCATTGGTGCCAATTGTTGCGCATAAAACTCATTCAGCTCACGCAACGACTTCAGACCAGGGTCAACTTGTGGCTCTGACAAAAAGATGGGTAAACCAATCGCTTTCGCACCGCCTTGATTGAGGCCATTCACCATTTCGGCTAAGTAACTGCGTGGCCACGGCCAACGACCAATATTACTGATGCTTTCGTCATCAATAGCAATCACGGCAATTTTATCGCCTGCCTCGTGATGGCTAGAGCGTACCCCCATGTCGTAGGCATTACGTTCTAGATTTTCAATTAAGGGTGAAGCGGCAATCACTGCCATAAAACTTGTAATGACAAGGCCAATAAACCAGTCACTTTTCCACGATAGAGTTACCTTTGGCATAGCGAATCCTGCTGCTTGGTAAAAGTCTGGCTAAATCAATTAGCCGTTTTTGAGGCTTAACCATCAAGAAAACGTGTGTTACGACCTTGATGTTAGGTTTTGCACAATCATGTTCGTTATTATTTGTATCAGAGAGTGATTGTATACACAATCATGGCTAAAAGGTAGCATCAACACAGGCAAGAAAAAGGCCTCAGATGAGGCCTTCACGATGTTTATAGCTTAGATAGCCTAAGTTTTGAACAATGATGTTATTTAGGTGCATTGGCGGTATAACTGATTTCGACGCGACGGTTTTCTGCCCAAGCTGCTTCATCATGACCATCATTAATCGGTTTTTCTTTACCGTAGCTGACGGTATCGAGTTGGCTGGCTCGTGCGCCATTACTGCTTAAGAAGGCCTGTACGGCGTTTGCCCGACGCTCACCCAGTGCCATATTATATTCACGTGTCCCACGTTCATCGGCATGACCTGCTAATAAGACTTTGGCATTGGGTGTTTGTTTAAGGTATTGGGCATGCGCTTGTAAGGTACGCATATCCTCTTGGCTCAGGTCTACGCTGTCATAATCAAAATGTACGAGACGAATCGTCAGTAAATCGGCCATGCTGACTTCGTTGGCGGTACTGTCATCTGTGCCGCTACTGTTTGTGCCATCATTTGCATTGGCGTCGTTATTAGCACTGTTATTACCGCCTAAACCATTGGCATTTAAGCGGTCTTGCTCGCTAATGCTATTGGTACTGGCAGTAGCATTGGCATTATTACTATCCGTATTACTCGCGGACGTGGTTTCAGTGGTTGGTGTGGTTGTCGTGTTTTTGCCTTTGAGTGAGGCGCAACCTGTCATCCCTAAACCTAAAACTAAAGCAAGGGCTAAAGAAATTTTAGTCGTTGACATCATAAAATCCTCATAAGAAATAGACATAGAGTTGCCACGAGTTTAAGGTGACCATGTTGGCTCACGAACTTGCCCTTCATTGGCAGGAAGCTGTAACTTAAAACGACCATCTAACGACATAATACCCAGTATCCCTTTGTTCCCTTGCCGCGTTGCGTAAACAATCATTTGGCTATTGGGCGCAAAGCTGGGCGATTCATCTAGCGGTGTGTCAGTTAAAGTCGTTAGACCACCTGTTTGTAAATCTTGAATCGCTATTTGATAGTTTTGTCCACTGCGACGATGCACCATTGCAATATACTTTCCATTAGGACTAACACTGCCACGCGCATTAAAAGCGCCATCAAAAGTCAGTCGTTTTACGGTTTGTGTGGCCAAATCTAAGCGATAGAGCTGTGGGCTACCACCGCGGTCTGAGGTAAAGAGTAACGCACGACCGTCAGGAAACCAACGTGCTTCGGTATCAATGGCGTAATGGTTCGTAACCCGTGTTAGCTTTTTGTTGGCAATTTCCAAAATATAAATCTCAGGATTACCTTCGTGTGACAAAGTCATCGCTAATTTTGTTCCATCAGGCGACCAAGCGGGTGCACCGTTTAAGCCCTTAAAGCTAGCAATTAATTGCCGTTGTGGGCTATTAATATCCTGTAAATAAATAGCGGGTTTGCCACTTTCAAAGGAAACATAAGCAATTTGTTTGCCATTGGGAGACCAATGAGGCGATAAAATAGGCTCGCTAGTTTCTAAGATGTTAATAGGTTGGCGACCATCGGCATCGGCGACCTCTAAGCGATAAAAGAGACTGTTATTTTTTTTGTATTGTAAAACATACGCAATACGGCTACTAAAAGACCCATCAATCCCTGTGAGTTGCTTAAAAATACGGTCACTAATAAAGTGAGCAGCTTCACGCCAACGGGTAGGCGGAATGGTCATACTTTCGCCCAATAGACGTTTTTGTTGTAGGCTGCTGCTTAGTTCGTATTGAATAGTGAGTTGGTTATTGGCATCAGGTGTGACTTTGCCTACCACCACGTAATCTAGATTGAGCGCTTGCCACAAGCCAAATTGGATTTCGTTGCTCGTGCTCGGGCGTTCGGGAAAGTTTTTACTGGGGTTAAACAAACCACTGCGTGCTAAGTCTGCACTGATAATACTGTCTAAGCTCTCGGTGGCGGTATCATTACTGAAGGGCACAATAGCAATAGGCGTACTATTGGTACTGGATTTGACAATATCAATGGTTAAATCGGCATGGGCGACAGAGAGGATATGTAGACTCAGCACGACACCGATTATCAAACGGAGATAAGACAGCATATGACTAATCCTTGCTGCTAAAATTAAACGTTAAACTTCGGAACTCATTAAATAGCGCACTTTCTGTAGGAACAGGTAGTGGCGCAGCCTTTTTAATGGCAACTTCTATACTCGCATCAAACGCGTCATTACCACTACGTTTAATAAAAACAATACTACGGACGTCACCATCTGGTAACAAGACGATGCGCACCTGTGCACTGAGTTCATTACTTTTAGGTGGAATCAGCCATTCATTTTTAATGGCTTCATAAATACGTTGTTTATATTTTTTGATTAACTCGTTTTGCTCTCGTTGTTTATCTGCTTGCGCTTTGGCTTGAGCTAAACGCTCGGCTTCTTGTTGCGCTGCTAGCGCGGCTTGCTTACGCAGTCGTGCTTGTTTCTCGGCTGCTATTTTTCCTTCTAAATCAGCCATTTCTTGGTCTAAACTGTTATTTTTGAGCGCGTCTTGCAGTTTTTTACGAGCAGCAGCTTCTTTTTCTGCTTTTTCTTTGGCTAATTTATCCGCTTTAGCTTGAGCGTCTTTTTCAGCTTTTTCTTTGGCGATTTTATCCGCTTTAGCTTGAGCTTCTTTTTCAGCTTTTTCTTTGGCGATTTTATCCGCTTTAGCTTGAGCGTCTTTTTCAGCTTTTTCTTTGGCTAATTTATCCGCTTTGGCTTGAGCGTCTTTTTCTGCTTTTTCTTTGGCTAATTTATCCGCTTTGGCTTGAGCGTCTTTTTCAGCTTTTTCTTTGGCTAATTTATCCGCTTTAGCTTGAGCGTCTTTTTCAGCTTTTTCTTTGGCGATTTTATCCGCTTTAGCTTGAGCTTCTTTTTCAGCTTTTTCTTTGGCGATTTTATCCGCTTTAGCTTGAGCGTCTTTTTCAGCTTTTTCTTTGGCGATTTTATCTGCTTTGGCTTGAGCGTCTTTTTCAGCTTTTTCTTTGGCTAATTTATCTGCTTTAGCTTGAGCTTCTTTTTCAGCTTTTTCTTTGGCTAATTTATCCGCTTTGGCTTGAGCTTCTTTTTCAGCTTTTTCTTTGGCGATTTTATCCGCTTTAGCTTGGGCGTCTTTTTCAGCTTTTTCTTTGGCTAATTTATCTGCTTTAGCTTGAGCGTCTTGAATAGCCGAAGTAGAAACACGGGTTGGTGTAGTGAT
Source organism: Agitococcus lubricus (assembly GCF_003051055.1). Lineage (GTDB taxonomy): Bacteria > Pseudomonadota > Gammaproteobacteria > Pseudomonadales > Moraxellaceae > Agitococcus > Agitococcus lubricus. The sequence goes on from NZ_QAON01000013.1 coordinate 42,057, forward strand.
AGGCTCTTCGAGCGTTTCAGGGGTGGGTTCTGATTCCGAAGCCACAGGTACTTCTGCTGCCAACGCAGAGGCAGGAACTAAGGTTGTTTGTATAGCAGGTGAGGGTGCAGGTAATTCGGGGACAAAATGTTCAGAAAAGCCAACGAGTAACAAGAGAAGGCCACCGTGCAATACGAGAGATTGCACGACGGGGTTTTTCAAATAATCTAAGCATGCGGGTTTAGGCATCATGAAGGCTTAGGGCGTTGTTGGAGGTTCAGTTAAAAGGCCAACACGTAAAATATGGGCTTCTTGGAGTGCGGACATTAATTTGACAACGTCACCATAAGGTACGTTTTTGTCGCCATTGATTAGCACCTGACGCTGAGGCTGGGCTTGTTGGCTAGTCATTAAACGTTCACTTAATGCGGTTAGCGGGAGACGAATAGGGTCGGCGCTGCCTTCTTTTAACCAATAGCTACCATCCGCCTTGATACTGACGATGAACGGCTCTGCACTATCGACAGACAAGGTTTCTGCCGCAACTTCAGGTAGCTCTACTTTAAGACCTTGTGTCAGCATCGGTGCTGTAATCATAAAAATGACAAGCAGAACTAACATGACGTCTATATAAGGCACAACATTCATTTCCGCGAGTAAATGGCGGCGTTGGCGCTGAAAAGGGCTAGTATCCATTAGTGATGACTTTCACGGTGTAATATGCCGCTAAACTCATCGGCAAACATGGCATAACGATTATTCAGTTGCTCGCTATTCGCCATAAAATGGTTATAGGCTAATACCGCAGGAATAGCGGCAAATAGACCAATGGCTGTGGCAATTAAGGCTTCAGCAATGCCTGGAGCTACCGTAGCGAGGGTGGCTTGTTGCACTTTAGCTAACCCTAAAAAAGAGGTCATAATTCCCCACACAGTCCCAAATAAGCCAACATAAGGAGCACTCGATGCGATGCTGGCCAATGCAGGGAGTTTGGCTTCTAAGCGTTCTTGTTCTTGCATTAAGGTTACACGCATCGCACGTGTAACCCCTTGCATTACAGCATCGGCTGTCAGACCTTTTTGTCGTAAACGCATGAATTCTTTGAACCCTGCATAAAAGAGAGCTTCTGCACCTTGCCGCTCACTTTTTTGACCACTTTGTTGGTACAACATATTCAAATCTGCACCAGACCAAAAGAGTTCCTCAAAGTCCTTGAGTTGTTTATTTGCACTACGATGTACCGTACGGTATTTGGCAATTAAGCTCCAAGAATAAATAGAAGCGCCAACCAGCGACAACATGACCAATTTGACAGGGATGCTGGCATGGCTGATGAGACCAAGAATAGATAAATCACTCATAATCGGTTAATAACTGCAAAAGGCGCACGGGTAAGGCGCAGGGTTTGAGTTGATGCCTATCCACACAGGCTATCTCAATTACGGCCTCAGCGAGTAGTAGATTATCACGACAAAGTTGTTGCTTAAATGTCAATGAGGCTTTGCCTTGTTTGACAATCTCTGCACTCACCACCAGATTATCGTCCATTTTAGCAGGTTGTCGATAACGAATATCTGCTTTTCGTACCACAAAGACATAGTCTTCGGTATGAAGGTAATGGCCAAAACCGATGGCACGTAAAAATTCTGTGCGTGCACGTTCCATGAATTTGAGATAGTTGACGTAGTACACAATCCCAGCCGCATCTGTGTCTTCGATGTAAATACGAATGGGCCATTCAAAACGCTTCATACCGTTTGTCCTGTAAGCGTTTTTAAGGATTCAGGCATAGTCAGACCAAAACGTAAATACGCATGAGGGGTTGCAATTCGTCCACGCGCGGTACGCATGACCATACCTTGTTGAATCAAGTAGGGTTCGACGACATCTTCTAGCGTCCCTGAGTCTTCGGCAATGGCAGCAGCTAAGGCTTCGACACCTGCGGGGCCCCCGTTAAATTTTTCCATTAAGGCTAACAAATAACGACGGTCTAAGTTATCAAAACCGTGTTGGTCAACATCGAGCATATTTAAGGCAGCATTCGCGACGCTGCCTGTAATGACGCCATTCCCCTTGACTTCGGCATAATCGCGGACACGACGTAATAAACGGTTGGCGATACGCGGTGTCCCCCGAGCGCGGCGTGCAATTTCGAGCGCGCCTTCATCTTCCATAGGGACATTTAATAAACGCGCCGAGCGACTGACAATATAACTGAGGTCGGCGACATTATAAAATTCTAATCGTTGCACAATGCCAAAACGGTCGCGCAAAGGGGAGGTTAGTAAGCCAGCTCGTGTTGTTGCCGCAACTAAGGTAAAGGGAGGTAGGTCTAATTTAATCGAACGCGCACCAGGCCCTTCACCAATGACAATATCTAACTGATAGTCTTCCATTGCGGGGTATAAAATTTCTTCGATAACAGGTGATAAACGATGAATTTCGTCAATAAATAAAACATCACCTGCTTCTAGATTGGTTAGTAGCGCGGCTAAGTCACCCGCTTTTTCCAGTACAGGCCCGCTGGTAGACTTTAATTCACCTTCCATTTCGCGGGCAATAATATTAGCAAGTGTCGTCTTGCCTAAACCAGGAGGACCAAAAATTAAGGTGTGGTCTAATGCCTCCCCGCGAGTTTTAGCCGCATGAATAAAAATTTCCATTTGTTCACGGACTTTGGGCTGACCAATATAGTCGTCTAAACTGGTGGGACGTATGGCACGGTCAATCACTTCATCTTGACGTTGTGCGTGTGGGGTAATAATGCCGCGATCGTGAGCCATAAACTGAGAATCATATAAGCGAGAGATGATGCTAATGGTAGCATAGGTTTTTATGCTAAATAATTGATAAAAAGTTATTTGATGGTCAGATACGAGAAAGACGACAATTTAGGTCGTAGAATTGGTGGTGCTTGTGATAAAAGAATGGCGCGCCCGGCGGGATTCGAACCCACGACCCCTGCCTTCGGAGGGCAGTACTCTATCCAGCTGAGCTACGGGCGCTTGCAGGGCGGCAATCATAGTATTGTTTATGATGAAAGTCTAGTTTTAACAGGACTTTAGGTATTTTATCACTTGCTAAGTTTGGTTTTTTCTTATGCTTCGTGAGACAATAGTGTATTGATTTTTGGCTTATTGAAAAAAGGTTCACTATGTCTGCATTTGTTTTAGACGGTAAACAGCTTGCCAGCTTAATTGAAGCGGATTTAAGCAAACGGGTTGCTGCTCTTAAAGAGAAAACTCAACAAACACCTATTTTGGCTACCATTTTAGTGGGCGATGACCCCGCATCAGCGACCTATGTCAAAATGAAGGGCAATGCGTGTCGTCGTATTGGTATGGAGTCTATTTCTGTGACTTTGCCTGCACATACGACCACGCAAGAATTACTCGCACAAATAGAGAGTCTCAATCATAATCCAAATGTACATGGTATTTTGTTGCAGCATCCTGTCCCTCATCAGATTGATGAACGGGCATGCTTTGATGCCATTAGTTTAGCTAAGGACGTAGACGGCGTCACCTGTTTGGGATTTGGTCGCATGAGTATGGGGGAGTTTGCTTATGGCTCGGCGACTCCTCAAGGTATTATGACCTTATTACAACATTATCAAATACCCCTTGAAGGCAAACATGCGGTCGTTGTTGGTCGTAGTGCTATTTTAGGGAAACCGATGGCAATGATGTTATTAGCCGCTAACGCCACCGTCACCATCTGTCACTCACGCACACAACAGTTATCAGAATTGATTAAACAAGCAGATATTGTGGTGGGAGCAGTGGGTAAACCGCAATTTATTAAAAGTGAATGGATTAAAGAAGGCGCAGTGGTTGTCGATGCAGGTTATCATCCAGGTGGAGTGGGTGATATCGAGTTAGCAGGCGTCGTTAATAAGGCGAATGCTTATACGCCTGTGCCTGGCGGTGTAGGGCCAATGACTATTGCAACGCTGATGACTCAAACCGTCATGGCAGCCGAAAAACAAGCAGATTGAGATATTGTGTGCCAAGTATGTCTCTTGGCACACAACCACGTGAGGATTAGCTCCAGAAGTAGCCTTTGTAATCTTTAATGATTTTATCGGCGATATAATGCGCGAGTGCGGCAACGGTTAACATAGGATGTTGTACCGCGATACTGGGTAATAAGCTCGCATCGCTGACAAACAAACCGCTTACCTCATAACTTTGTCCATAGGGGTCAATAACGGCTTTCTTACGGTCAGCACCCATACGGCAGCTCCCCTGCGCATTGACAGATACCAGACGCATGGCAAATAAGCCCAATGCACCATAGTCAATACTGTCTACAATTTGGTCAAGTTCTTCGAGGGATGTCGCTTGAATACGCTGATAAGTCGGTAAGTAGACACGTTCTGCACCTGCTGCAAAAAAGATGCGACCAGCCCGTTTTAGGCCGTCTTTGAACAAGGCAAATTCGGGTTTAGTCATATTCCATTCAATACGTTTCGAGCCGCCTCGAATAGGCCCACTCCAATGTACATAACCGTGACCTGTATCGGGTAATAGGATATTAAGTGCAGAAAAATACTTAAATTCTTGCATAAAACGAATATGGTCAACCCCCATAGAGAGTTCATTTTGTGCCATTAACTGTACGGGTGCAGCTAAGCCGGATTCCATGAGCATTTTGCCGTCTTCTTCACCTAAAAACTCATCAATGTGCATGCCTGCAAAGGCACCACGCCAACCATAAACAGGCACAGGGAACTTACCTAACACAACACTGGTAGGATGTAGAGATAAATTACGGCCTAATTGGTCATTTTTATTGGGGAGTTTGCTGCGTTGTAACAAGAGTGGGGTATGAATCGCCCCAGCAGCAGAGACAACAATTTGCGCATTAACTTTAATATTGGCAACTGTTGCTTGGTTATCAGGGTCAATCATACGACCTGATACGCCGACAGCACGGCCATTTTGGATGAGAATTTGCTCAACATAGGTATCGGCATAGATTTTGACACCTGCTGCTACTGCCCATGCCAAATACGTGACTTGCATCGAGGTTTTACGGTCAGAAGGGCAGCCAGCCAAACAGTGACCCGTCAATGCACATTGTTTGACGTTACGTGATTGAGGACGCCATGACCAACCTAAGGCTTCACACCCCCTGATAATTGCGTTAGCACAGTCATTAATTTCATGCGGTTCGTTGAGATGGACGTGCAAACGACGTTCAACTTTTTCATAATAGGGGGCAATTTTATTGGGGGCGAGGCCTTCAACACCGTGATCTTTAGCCCATGATTCCAGCACATAATCAGGTGCGCGTACGGCAATGGTTGCACTAATCACAGAAGAACCACCGACACAATTACCTTGCATCACGATAGTGTCGCCAATAGTATTGGTTTGTGCGCCCACATCTTGATATAAATTTTCTAAAGCCCACGCCATGTCTTCAGTAAATTTATTACTCGGTACATAACGGCCAGCCTCTAAAATAATGACACTTTTGCCTGCTGCCGCTAGCTCATGGGCAATAATCGCGCCACCCGTTCCCGACCCAACGACCACGACGTCCGCATTTAATACAATATCTTGGCTAGTACGAATATCGCTTGCCTGAGTGACAGGTAAACCTTCTTTAGGGAGTTCTCTATAAATCATTTGTTATTGTTTCCTGAGCTGGCAGACCAAGATTAAAGAATCATTTTTTTATCGTCATCGTCGCGCGGTAAAGGCATATTGCCTAAACGACGAATCCCCCATTTAGCGGTTACAGGGCCATCATATTCTAAGGCTTGCCATGTTCTAGGGTCGCGCCAATAGGCCACTCCTAAGAGCGTCTTGAGAGTCACCACTAAGCCGCCTTGAACAGCAAGGCCATTTTGCCATGAGCGAAGTTGATTTAAGGCTTGTTCGTTAGAGAGACTAGAAAAACGTTTGAGTTTATACAGGGTGCTAAACTCAAGGGCTTTACAACCAAGGGATAATAAAAAGCGGGTATCTGCATTCAAACGGCCGACCATATTGTCTAAGTTTTCTAAGACAGGCACTTCCGTAGTTGACGGTAAATCACTAAAGCGTTCTGTGGGTAAAAATACCACCCGTAGCTTGTCAAACAAGCGATATTCAGGCTCACTGAGGTGACGAATATAGGTGGGCACCCCCGAATCAGCGGCTAATGCACGTGCAGGAAATGTAACAGCCGTCGCGGCGCTCGTGCCTAATAATAAACCTGCTTTTAGAAAACGTCGACGCGAAAGGCTTGCCAATTGTTGTTCTAGTTGGACAAGCGCAGGGTCTTGATGTGACATAGTCGTCCCCGACAAAATGCTGCTTTTTCAGCGATATTATGTAATCATGATAACTGCGCATGATAATTTATACAGTGTCTATGTCGGTCTGGGCGAAGGCAAAAAAGCCAATCAGCCAACGTCAACAATAGGACACATTATTTAATAGACGAGCAATCAGCGCAGGGCATCTTAGTCTAGCCTAAACTGACTAAGGATTTAAGTCTGTATCTAGCTGTTTCTCAGCTTTGTCTTATGTTTGGTCATTATTTGCCTGAATGTTAATCGCAAACGGGGCTAAATCGCCACTATTTATTGTAATTTGTGGAAAAGGCATGCTGATATGATGGTCATCAAACGCCTGTTTAATACTTTCTTGTAGCATATCTTTAATATCTAAAAAATTTTCTTTGCGAGTCCACACATGAAAAATCAGGTTAATGGCAGATTCTGCAAAGTTTTGTACCACAACTTGCGGTTTAGGCTCATCTAAAACCAAGGGGTTTTTGTCCGCTAGTGCCAATAAAATACGTCTGACTTTACTGATATCTTCTTTATACGCAATGTTAATGGTAATCGGCACACGGCGAATAGCAAAGCGTGTTAAGTTGAGCACTTCCGATTTAATCAGTTGCTCATTCGGAATGCGTACATAGATGTTATCAGCCGTTCTCAGTTTGATAGATAACAAGTCGATTGACAGCACATCGCCAATGGTTTTGCCGACCTGAATGGTATCGCCAACGACAAATGAACCTTCGCCAATTAAAAATAAGCCACTGATTAAATTCGAGGCAGATGTTTGTGAGGCAAAACCAATAGCGACAGTAAAAACGCCAGCCGCACCCAGTAAGACACTGAGTTTGAAGCCCATTTCGTGCAGTGCAGACATGGCAAATAATAACAATAAAAAATAAAATAATGCCCGTCGCCAAACCAGTAATTGATGTGCGGTGAGGCGTTGACTCATCGTTTTGACAAAGGCTGTCGTCACTAAATGCGAGACAAGATACCCCAGCACGAGAAGAATCCCGCCAATTATAAAGCCTTCCGTTTTGTCACTGACGGGTAAGTTGATGAGACGGTCTAAGAAACTATCAGTGGTGGCCATAATCCTTACTCAAAAAAATGTTCAAACAAGCTACTTAAGTTTTCGATGTTTTCTTGACGTGCAGGATTTAAGAGTTTGACAATTCCTGCATGATTGTGGAGACGCGGGTCGATACGCACTTTGGCGGTGCGTGTGGAGTTGGATTGTTCAACGGCTAAAGTAGGTGTCCATAAGCGACCATCTAAAGCACTATAAATAGGTAAAAGTGGGGCAGGAATGTTAATCCGTTCAATGGGCATGGTTTGGCTACTGTGATTCATAATATGTACAGGCGTCACGGCTCTGAACGCACGAATGGGTAACTGATTTAAGTCGATACGACCAAACACTTTGGTGGCATAACAAATTTCTCCACGAATAGGACTCGCACCAAACCATGTATCTGTAGGCCTGACCACGGGAATATCGAGTAGTTGTTGGTTGGCCGTACTCAACACCAACCAGACAGGCGTACTGACAAATAAGGTTGTTGCTTGATTGGCAGGGATTAACAAAGGACTAATCGGTTTAACGACAACAGAACGGTCAGCCATACGCGGGCTGAGTTTGAGTTCGGATTCTGTTTGATTAAATAAAAAGCGTTGTAGTTGGGCTTGACTGGGCAATATATTGGCTTGTGCTTGTAAGTGCCAAGATTGTTCATCTTCGTGTTGATGAGATTGCCGATGACTTTCGATATGCCATTCTTGCGCTGTGCGACGGACTTGTAGTTCAAAACCAGCCAATTGCCAATAACGGACTTGTTCTGTAGTAAACGAATATGTTCCCCACCAGATATGTTCAGACATAACATCTCACTTGCGCAAATAGTTTCATAAGTCGACAAACACTTCATATCATTAAACAGCGCATTATTCCGTTTTGTACAGTCGTCAGCAACACAGAGGTACAGAATCATTAGCGACTTTGTTCTCAGCTTGGGCGAATGTGTCATAAAAAATAAGCAAATAGGTATAAGGCCCGTTAAGATATGACGAAAAAGCACAAAAATGCCACGTAGCTGCATTGAGTGACTGCTAGGCATCCAGTAGACTGTTTGTTGTCATCTTTATGACACGGTGTTCTGTCATTATAAATCAATTATTCTGCGTACAATGCAGGTATACCTAGACACCGTTTATGCTAGCAATCGACGCCTAAGGGCGTATAGATACAGCGCTTCATGGCATATCATTCATAATACGAGAAATTTATTATGTCCCGTCAGGGTCAATTATCTTATAGTTTTGCAAAACGTCATGGTGTGTTGTTGGTGACTCAAGCCGACCATCAACAGGCTTTACTGCTGCGTGATGATGTTAAGTTAAGTACTTTGATGGAAGTTCGACGCAGTTTAGGGACGCTATTGGCCTATGAAACCCTATCCATAGCGGACTTTAATCAACGCTTAGCGGGGGCATATCAAGGTGATGGTGGGGAGTCTCAACAAGCAGTAGACGGTCTAGAAGACCATCCTGACTTAGAAAGTCTAGCTGAGTCTGTTCCTGAAACTGAAGACTTGATGGAACAAGAAGATGATGCCCCGATTATCCGTTTAATCAATGCTTTATTAAGTGAAGCGATTCGTCTGAGTGCTTCGGATATACATATAGAAGCCTTTGAAAAGCGTCTCTCTGTACGTATGCGTGTTGACGGCGTATTACGCGAAATTGTACAGCCGCGCCGTGAGCTTGCGCCTTTGTTAGTATCACGTATCAAAGTCATGGCAAAACTGGATATTGCCGAAAAACGTGTTCCTCAAGACGGTCGTATTTCATTACGTTTGGCAGGCCGTGAAGTCGATGTGCGTGTATCGACCTTGCCTTCTAATCATGGCGAACGGGTGGTCATGCGTTTGTTAGATAAACAAGCAGGGCGTTTAGATATTGGCCATTTGGGGTTACAAGCAATCGACCATAAACGCTTGCGGGAATTGATTTATAAGCCGCATGGCATCATTTTGGTGACAGGGCCAACAGGTTCGGGTAAAACAACGACCTTATATGCCGCACTAACCGAATTAAACGACGCCTCCCGTAATATTTTAACGGTAGAAGACCCGATTGAGTATCAGCTCGAAGGGATTGGGCAGACACAAGTAAACACTAAAGTAGACATGACTTTTGCTCGCGGTTTACGTGCTATGTTACGTCAAGACCCTGATGTTGTGATGGTGGGGGAAATTCGTGATATGGAAACCGCAGAAATTGCGGTACAAGCCTCCTTAACAGGCCATTTAGTATTATCTACCTTACACACTAACACAGCTGTTGGCGCAGTGACTCGATTACAAGATATGGGTATTGAGCCATTTTTATTGGCGTCCTCTTTGTTAGGTGTCATTGCGCAACGTCTCGTGCGGGTGTTATGTGTGCATTGTCGACAAGCCGTCACCGCAGATGAAGAAGAGTGCCAGCTTTTAGGGGTAACAGCCACCCAGCCGCCGACCATTTATCGTCCGCATGGCTGTGAAAAGTGCAATTTTAGTGGGTATCGTGGCCGTTTAGGTATTTATGAGTTGGTCATTATTGATGATGAAATGCGTCGTCTCATTCATAGTCATCCGGGTGAGCATGAATTAGAAGCCCATGCACGCACTATGAGCACGAGTATCCGAGCCGATGGTGTTCGTAAGGTGTTAGCAGGAATTACCACGTTAGAAGAAGTCGTCAGAGCAACACGCGAAGGTTAACTATGCCTGCATTTGATTATATTGCCGTAGACGCACAAGGTAAAAAACAAAAAGGCGTACTTGAAGCCGATAGCTCACGCCAAGTGCGTCAGCAGTTGCGTGAGAAAGGATGGCTGGCCACATCGGTTGAACCTGCTTCTAATGAGCAAAGTAAACAAGACAAAACTCCCTTTTGGCAGCAAAAAAAGGGCTTAACAGCCTATGAGTTAGCCTTAGTGACACGCCAACTCGCTACCTTGATTCAGGCAGGTATTCCCTTAGAGGAAACCTTAAAAGCGGTTGCTAAACAAAGTGAAAAACCTGCCGTCCAAAGCCTATTATTGGCGGTTAGAGGTAAGGTGTTAGAAGGTTATCCTTTAGCACAAAGTTTGGCAGCTTTTCCTAAAGCCTTTCCTGACTTATATCGAGCCACCGTTGCCGCAGGTGAAAAATCGGGTCATTTAGATTTAGTCTTACAACAATTAGCGGACTACACCGAAAATCGTTTTACCACGCAAAAACAAATTCAAGGCGCAATGATTTATCCCATCATCTTAACGACTTTAGCCTTGGCAATCGTCGTGGGGTTATTGACCTTTGTTGTTCCTGATATTGTCAAAGTATTTAGTAATTCGCATCAGCAATTACCCTTATTAACCCGAGCTTTAATTGCAACCAGTGATTTTGTCAAAACTATTGGTCCTTATTTATTGGTTTTACTGGTTTTTTTAGCATGGATGGCAAGTAAAACACTCAAAACAGATAAAGGTCGTTATGCCTTAGATGGCTTTGTACTGCGTGTGCCTTTAGTTAGACGGATTGTCAAAGGAGCCAATGCCGCTCGTTTTGCTAGTACACTCAGCATATTGAGTCGTAGTGGGGTACCGTTAGTAGAGGGTTTATATATTGCGGCAGCCGTCGCCAATAATTGGTATATTCGAGATGCGATTTTAGATACGGCCTTAAAAGTCACCGAAGGTGGCAGTATGAGCCATACCTTAGAAAAAAGTCGTTATTTCCCCCCGATGATGATTCAAATGTTGCGAAGTGGTGAAGCAGGTGGCGAGCTGGACGAAATGTTAGCCCGCGCTGCACAAATGCAAGATAGAGAGTTGTCGGCATTGATTACGACGATGGTTGGGTTGTTTGAACCCTTGATGTTATTAGTCATGGCAGGTGTTGTGTTAATTATTGTATTAGCGATTATGTTACCTATCGTCAGTATGAATAATTTAGTCCATTAATGAATAGTCAGAAATTTAACCTATAGGAGCTGTTGATATTTTTGTGTCTTTCTTAACCACAATCTAAACGTCAACAGAGCTTAGTGGTCTAACACCAAAAGTTTGAGGTTGTTATGCAAGCAAGTATGAAAGGTTTTACCTTAATTGAAGTCATGGTTGTTGTCGTGATTTTAGGGATTTTGGCGGCCGTGATTGTGCCCAGTGTGGTGGGTAAAGATGAACAAGCACGCCGTACTTTAGCTCAGACTAGTTTATCGAATGTCGCGAATGCTTTAGAGATGTATCGTTTGGATAACCATAAATACCCTACAACACAAGAAGGTCTAGAGGCTTTAGTCAATAAACCCGCTTCTGCCAAAAGTTTTCCACCAGGAGGGTACTTAAAAAGTATTCCTAACGACCCGTGGGATAACCCTATTCAATATGTTGCGCCTGGTAGCGCTGGTAAAGCCTATGATTTGTACTCGTTTGGCTCTGATGGTCAAGAAGGTGGTGAAGAAGATAATGCGGATATTTATTACAAATAAAGCGCAACCTATTAAATGATAATAGATATGACGACATCGCGTGGCTTTACCTTGATAGAAGTACTGTTAGTCGTGCTACTCATTGGTATTGTCAGTGGTATTGTTTTATTGGCTGCCACGCCTAATGACTCTTCGCGGTTGGTTGCTAATGAAACAGAACGGCTTGCCGATATACTGGCACTGGCCATTGATGAGTCAATCAGCGATAACGAACAGATTGGCGTATTAATAGAAGAAACGGGCTATCGTTTTTTAAGTTTTGACGAAAAGACGCGTCAATGGCTACCCTCAACGAATAGCTTATTAGTCGATTATGAATTGCCCAGTAGTCTTAGCATTCATATCAATAAGCAAGATAACACGAAAAAAATGAGCCTTGCTAAAGACAGTAAAAAAGACGTATTGCAACCGCAAATTTTATTATTATCGAGTGGTGAGACCTCGGCTGTTGAGTTGGAACTCAGTGCGGAAGATGGCTCTAAACAAAGCCTTATACTGAATGAGTTAGGCTTTATTCAATTAAGTACCGACTCCAATGAACAGCAAACGCAATAAGGGCTTCACCTTACTTGAAGTATTGGTAGCGTTGGCCGTGTTTTCGGTGGCAGCGATTGCCTTGATGCGGGTTAGCGAATCGCAATTACGTTTAAGTCAGCGTTTGGAAGAAAAAACCTTTGCCCATTGGGTTGCGTTAAATATGGTCAGTGAAATGCAGGCCAATCAAGATTGGCCGAATTTGGGGGAGCAAACCGGTAAAGTCAGTATGGCTGGCCGCGATTGGAAAATTGTCATCAAAACTCAAAGTACCCCTGTCGCACGTGTGCGACGTATAGATGTCAGTGTGGGTATCGCGCCTAAAGATTTTACCGAAGCCTTAGTCCCTATCACGGTGTTAACTGGTTTTATCGAGCAGCCTAATGTCCAAGTGATGGGGTCAGAGCCATGAAGCCGCACCGTGGTTTTACGCTGTTAGAATTATTGGTCGCGATAGCCATATTTGCCATTTTGGGTATAGGTAGTTATCGTTTATTAGCCAGTACCATTCAAACCCGTGATGTAGCCAAAGTCCATGATACGGCTTTACAAGACTTACAGCGTGCGATGACGGTACTGAACCGTGACATTTCCCAAGCGGTGGCTAGACCTGTGCGTAATGAGTTTGGTGATAATGTGGCAGCACTTGTGTTGCAAAATAATAGTTTAGAACTGACACGTATGGGCTATCCTAATCCCTTAGAACAAACTCGCAGTGAATTACAACGTGTACAGTATGGGTTAAATGCAAAAGGTGAGTTGATGCGTGCTACATGGCGACATATAGACCGTGACCGTAGCGAAAAGCCAGTCCCAATTGTGATTCTAAAAAATGTAGAGTCCATTCAATTTAGAGCCTATGCGGCAACAGGTGGACTCGGTGCAGAATGGCCGCCTTTAAGCCAAACTAATAGCCAAGATAATCTCACTGTCATGCCTAGGGGTGTAGAATTGGTATTAAAGGTCAAGCCTTGGGGAGAAATTCGACGTTTTTTTCGTGTGCCTTTGGCTATTGAGGAAAAAAATGCGAATCCCTCTTAAACAACGAGGTGTTGCCTTACTTACGGTATTATTAGTGGTGGCGATGGCAACGATTTTGGCTGTGGCAATGGTAAAAAGTCAGCAGAGTTTTTTAAGGCGTTCAAGTAGTGTGTTTAGTCAAGACCAAGCCTACCTATATACCTTGGGTGCAGAATCATTTGCCAAATCGATTATTCAAGAAGACAAAGATAACGACCAAAATAAAACCAATCCACAAGATGCATTGAACGAAAATTGGGCAAAACGCGTGCCGCCTTTTCCTGTGGAAGGGGGCTATGTATTGGCGCAAATAGACGATTTACAAGCAAAATTTAACCTCAACAACTTGTGGCAAGAAGGGCAACTCAACACGGCTGCGCTAACGATGTATATGCGTTTATTAGCCTCTTTAGACATCTCTCCGGCATTGGCTTCCCCACTCGTAGATTGGTTAGACCCTGATAATTTACCTTATGATGGCGATGGTGCCGAGGAAGATTGGTATTTACGCCTTAAGCCTGCTTACCGTACGGCAAATCATGCTCTGGTGAGTACCTCAGAGTTATTATTGTTGCGGGGTTATACGCCAGAAATTGTTGCCAAACTGCAACCGCATATTACCGCATTGCCCACGTTTACCACGATAAATATCAATACTGCTTCGGCAGAGGTCTTGGTTGCAAGTGCTGATAATTTAACATTAAATATGGCAAAAGAATTGGTGAATACCCGTCCTAAAGAAGGCTTTGGGTCGGTCGAGTTGTTTTTGGCAAATCCTATATTTAGCAATATCAGCGCCGATGAAAAACAAAATATGACTAAAATGTTGGGCGTGCGTACACAATATTTTCGTGTTCTTGCCGAAGCTGAAATAGACTTAAAGCGTCGCGTCCTCAGTGTGACCATTGCGCGTGATGATAGCTCAACCATTCGTACAATTAGCCGTGATTGGAGTCAGCAATGGCAAACAGTCACTCAACAAAAATCTCATATTAAAGACACGCCCTAATGGACAATCTATTTATTCGTATTCCAACCTTAGGTGGCTTGTGGCAGGGCTGGTCTCGCCATGAGCAGACTCTCAAGGCATTGAGCGAAGCAGACTTAGAAGCGCTTATGAGCGCAGGTTTAGCTAATGTCGCGGTGACGGTACTCGTCCCGACATCATTGTGTCTATTCTCTGTTGTCCATATCACGCGCCAACAACTCAAGCAATTACAACCCTCAGATATGGCTTTATTGCTCGAAGACCAGACTTTAAGCCCTGTTGAGCAACTGCACTGTGTTTGTCGTCCATTGAACGATGAACAAGCCGTGATTGTGGGTATTCAACAGCAAACATTGCAAAGTTTGTTGGAGCCATTTACGGCAAGTCAATGCCAACTTGTTGCCGCAATTCCTGATATTTTTATGGTACCAAGCCAAGAACATAGTTGGTCGCTGCTGGTCGATAATTCCGACTGTTGGTTGCGTATCAATCCACATTTGGGCTTGCGGTTGGAGGCAACGGCAGCAATTGTGTTATTAAATAGTGCTTGGCAGGAGTATCCGACGCAGCGTGTGAGTGTATACGGTGATGTCCCAAGTGATGTACAAGCGTGGTTAAGTGCGAAACAAGACTTGACTATTGATGTAGTACCTGCGGTCAACTGGACACAAGAATTTCAACAATTGAATGCGAAACATGCATTTAATTTGCTGACAGGTAAATTTACAGTAAAAACGGCTTCCTCTTTATCGGGTTATTGGCGTTATGCGGCTATTTTTGTAGGGATTGCCTTTGCAACACAATTAGCATACGACAGTGCCCGTTTATGGCATTTCAAAAAAGTGGCACAGCAGACCAAAACACAAAGTATTCAGCTTTATCAAAGTCTTTTTCCGCAAGAACAGCGTATTGTCAATTTGAAACGCCAAATTGAAAGTCATTTGGCAGAGCGTCAACAAATGGGACAAGGTTTTATGCCGATTGCAACACGAGTTGGCGAAGTCTTAAATACGCAACAATGGCAAACACAACGTATAGATTTTGATAGTAACGGTTTATTACTGGAAGTGGATGCCGCGAACTTGACCGAGTTAGATAAATTGCGCCAGCAGTTAAATGCACAAGGCTTAGTGGCGGAAACCTTAAGTGCCAATAGTCAAGGTACAGGCATTCGGGGTCGTTTACGTATTAGTGAGAGTAGTTAATATGCCTGCGATATTAGAAGATTACTTGGCCAAGTTAAGCCCCCGTGACCGTGTAGCCGTGATAGTGCTAGCGATTTTTGTGGTGATTTCTTGTGTTGGTTTAGCTGTCCTAAAATTACATCGCGCTGCCGATAAAGCACAGCAACAAGCAGAGCAAGAAAAAGAGCTCTATACATGGTTACAAGCCAGTATGCCGCTGTTGGCGGGTGGGGCGAGTATAAATGGCGGCTCGGTATTAGATACAGTGAGTGCGAGTGCAGGCGTTACAGGTATTACTATGCAGCGGTTTGAACCTGATGGTGATAGTGTTCGTGTCTGGTTAGAAAATGCGGAGTTTGCCAAGGTGGCGAATTGGTTACACTCCTTAAGTCAACAAGGCATTAACGCTCAAGAAGTACATTTTGAGCAAAATAGCAAAGGCTTATCGGTTCGTTTAGTGTTTGGGCGTTAGTTTTATTTAATCTGACTTTGCTTTTTACCAAAGTCAGATAGAGGCCGTTTCGCTCAGTTAGTTGAAAGTCGCTGTCAGTACTGTGACAAACTCTGCGGAGTTTGGGTGCTCTTTGGCTAAATCTACAATTGACTTACCTTCGGTATTGACGGCATGTAAATCACGACCTTCTGCTAAAAAATAGACTAAGAAACGTTCAAAGTCGTTGGCCCGCATATGCTTATAGGCATTATACAAGACGTGAAAGTCAGCATTTTCTCCCAAGGGTGGTTGACGATTTAAGTAGGATTTTACCCGTTCATCGTTCCATTCTTCGCCAAATTTTGCGGGCTGTGTTAAGGCCATAATTCACTCTCATGTATCAAAAAGTATCAATAAACAGAACTTTCTACTGCACTTAACAGGAGCTAAACAACTTTTTAGGATGCTCTGTGTTGATGGTAGTCGTTTAGTGCGAGACTTTAGGTAGGAAAAAAGGCCACGTCAAGACGTAGCCTTAGATTTTCTTGCAGGCAAGGGCGGAACTATAAGCTAAGACGTTTATCTTCGGGCAGTGTGATGTCCATTTCAATCACTTCAAGTCCGTCTTTTTGTTGTACCTGTACTTGTACAGAAGTATCGGGTACAGAGACATATTTACGAACCACAGCCAAAATCTCTTCGCGTAATTGCGGAAGATAGGGGGCTGCACTACCACCACGTCCTTCGCGTTGATGTGCAACGACCACCATTAAACGCTCTTTAGCGGTTGAGGCAGTATTATTTTTTTTATCACTGCCAAAAATTTTGCGCCAATCCATCATGATTTAGCCCCCTAATAGCCAAGCGAGCAATCCTTTCTTTTCTGGGTTTAAGAAACGATGTGGGCGTTCTTCTCCCAAGAAACGTGCCACGAGGTCGTCATACGCTAAGCCTGCTTCGCTATTTTTGTCACTAATGACAGGGACACCACCATTAGAAGAAGTCAACACGGCCGCAGATTCAGGGACAACCCCTAGTAAAGGAATTGCTAAAATTTCTTTGATATCCTCAACAGACATCATTTCTTGTTTGACCACACGATTAGGATTATAACGTGTTAATACAAGATGCTCTTTAAGACGACCTTTACCTTGTTCAACTTTTTGAGTTTTACTGGCCAATAAGCCTAAAACGCGGTCGGAGTCACGTACAGAGGAAACTTCAGGGTTAGTGACAACTAAGGCTTCATCGGCAAAGTACATCGCTAAATGTGCGCCTTTTTCGATACCTGCAGGGGAGTCACAAATAATATATTCAAACTCTTGCTTTAATTCATTTAAGACGCGTTCTACACCGTCTTGTGTTAAAGCGTCTTTATCACGGGTTTGCGATGCAGCTAAGATATATAAATTTTCGTAGGTTTTATCTTTAATTAATGCCTGTTGTAATTTGGCTTCCCCATGAATGACATTAACGAAGTCAAAAACAACTCGGCGTTCACAACCCATAATCAAATCTAGATTACGTAAACCGACGTCAAAATCAATTACAACGGTTTTATGGCCACGCATAGCAAGACCAGTTGCAAAAGAGGCACTCGTCGTTGTTTTACCAACACCACCTTTACCAGAGGTAACGACAATTATTTTGGCCACGGTAATATCTTCCTCGCGTCAAATTCAAGCTTAAGTCTCAGTCTTATACAAACACGACGTATAAGAATGCGTTGGTAGCAGCAATTCTAACTCTCAGATATAAGGGATTACCTTATAAAACTGATGGCTATCTGCTATTGTGTCATTATAAAGGCTTGACTGAATATGAAGTATCCAGCAAATTTACAGTTGATAATGACACATTATGTACATAAATGTAAAAAAAAAATCAATTTATCTGACAAAAAGGCGCATCTATACTAGAATTTAATGTCACTAAATGCCATTCCTTGAGGGTATTAGCCTTAACACAATAACTAAAAACAAACCTAACACGGCATTCAAGGTTACGGTTCTAACAATTCAATGGCTAGATTGCTGTCATCTGAAAGACGAATCTGGGTCGCTTTACCGCGTAAATTGCTAGGAATTTGGTCTGCAACCATATAAACACCGGCAATTGCAACAAGGTCGGCTTCAAAGCGTCGGCAAAAAATACGTGCATTCGGATTGCCTGTTGCGCCTGCAATAGCGCGTCCGCGTAAGGTACCATAAACGTGAATACAACCATCTGCAATCAACTCTGCGCCAGAACTCACAGGTGCCAATACAATTAAGTCACTATTTTCTGCGTAGACTTGTTGACCAGAACGGACAGGGTCTGTGATGAGTTTGGCTGGTAGATTGGGGGGGGCAGGAGTATTGCTTGGTGTTGTACTTTGGTTGGTTGATGCGGTTCTTGGTCGGCTGACACTTTGGGTATGGTCAGGAGGCATCACAGGTAAGTTGAGGAGTAGCGCTTGCTCCGTCAAAATACCGTCAGATACGCCCAAGACTTGAATACCTGTCTTACGCAAGGTTTTAACGAGCCAGCTCAAATCAATCAGGTCGACAGATTCAATAATGACAGGTAAGCCCTGTTTTAACATCGGATTTTCTAAGGTCAGTTTGGTGAGTTCTTCAACAATCTCTTGTGGATTGGTGGATTGAACTCGTAAACGAGATAAGGTTAATACACGTCCCATCAGACGTAAGGCTTTGGTTTCTTCCATTTGCATAATTCTTAAATACAGTTATAGCTAGATTGCCAACAAGGATAAGCGAGTAATTTTAGACTATTGACCTAGTCATTGGGGTATATGCTAATTCGATTAGCGATTTATATGTCATGCCAATGAGAGACTCAGTTGCAACAAATGCGCCATTTTTTATATAGCAAGGCATGCAAGGAACCCAGTCTGCCAATGGCTTGATTTTACGCTATTCGGCAAGCGCTTGGCAGCCGTTCTTGAAAAATTAAATATCTATTATGGGGGGGTAGCACTTATTGACAGGAGAGTATTTGCGCAATAATAGGGCATCTACTCTCATTGAGTGCAATGGTTGTTAAGGCAGGGGTTGGGTTTTATCGGTATTAAGTTTAGCGTCAATCGGATTTTCTATCTCCTGCTGTTCATCAATTTTCCATTGTTGAATGGCGACTTGGGATTTTATCAATTCGATGGCTTCTACCATAATCGACTCGATAGCATGATCCATTTCAGCATCCGATAGAGTAAAAGTGTCAAAAGCAGCATCTGCAAGGTCTTTCAGTGCGGCATTATCGGTTTGGCTAAGGTCTTGTAACATATTACGCGTTAAATCATTGACGAGGCTACTCAGCAGTTGTTGCACCTCACTTTCAATCATATTGCCAATCAGGGGTAAGCGGCGTTTCATCTGTCGCCATTCACTATTATGGCGAAGGGTGTGTTCAATGGTCTGTGTTAAATAATGAGCAAGTTCTTGTTCGTGTTGTTGATAGGCACGCGTGGTAAATGCGCCAATACGATTGGCTAGCCAACGACTAATAATTGCTTTATGTGGGACTAACACGTTGGCGCGTAAGTCACTCATGACAGGGTTGTTACTACGCAATTCTTTTTGTACACCATCAAGCACATTTAGCACAATACGGTCAGAAATCTCTTCAATGACAATGCCATAATATTTTTGTGCAGTTTTGATGAGACGCGTTCCTACCACAATAATGCCAAGTGTATGTAAACGATAAAATACGGATACTAACCGTAACAGGCGCAAAAACTGCAAACCAGGTAAACACGCTAAAACGTCATACCAATGAATAAAAGGATAAAAAAACCAACGATGATAGGTTTTTCTATAAATAGCCAATAACCAACGTAGACCAAGTTCTACTAATAAAAAAATCGTGAAAATGGAGTCATAAATAGTGATTTTTTTGTGCCAGTGTTGTTGATAATGCTGGTAAAAATCAGGATGCCACTCAGAAAATAACAAACCAAAGCCTGTGTACATGAGCAGGGTGTCTATGAGTAATAATATTAGATTGAGAGTAATTAAACCCAAGACAAAGATATCAATTACTAACAATGGGGCTTCTTGTTTGTGCTTTTTGAGGGCTTGCCAATTAATGAGCATGGCAATCATGACTCCTATAAGGTTAATTCAGAAGATTAAGTTGACATAAAATAAACGAGTCTATGCAGCTTAGGCCTTTATTTGCCATAGTAACGAATATAAGAGAATACAATGAAAAGATTGTCTAGCAATGTTGATGTGATAAAAACGTGTGCGTATGAAAATGGGTAATTTCTCTGTATAAACAAGGAGAAATCACCCAAATTTAAGGTGTTTTATAGCAACGCATTAAGACTGGGATGTGCCAAAATCGCACTCAGCCGCGTCATGGCTTGCGCTTGTTCATCAGGACTGAGTTGAGAGTAGGAAACCAGTTGTACCAATAATTGCTGAACCATATTTTGCTTTTCTTCTGCCGTTTTGGGGTAGCTTTGTTGTTGGAATAACTGCATTTTTTTCGCAGTTCGTGTTTCGTTATCTGTGTAAGGACTGGGTAAATCCAGTAATAACTCTAACACTAAACAGTTTTCTTGAAACAGTTGCGCATGTTCTTGAGGATTATCGCCTTTGAGTTGCGCCATCGATTGCCAGCGTTTGTTGAGTGCGCTGTTAAAAAAGTTAGGCACATTCAGTTGTTGACGCGCGGCCTGATGCTGCTCAATAGAAATGGCTTTTCCTGCCAATACGGCATTTTCGGCACTAAAACATAAATTTAAGGCATCTAAAATGGCTTGCCGTTGACTTGCTTTGGCTTCATAGGCTTGAGAGTCTATTTTTTGTTGCCATTGTTGCTTAATTTGCGTTAATTGTTGCCGTGTATCTTGATAAGTTTCTTTGGGTAACGACAGTGATTGTAGTTCTTGTACTAAGGCATCAAATTGTTGTTGACGCTCCTCAATATGCTCTAAATCAACCAATACGGCTAAATTTTCTAAAAGCTGTTTGCTGCGCTCAATATTGGCTTGTTCTTGCTGCTGACGGGCTTGTTTTTCTTCTTCGCGTTTGGCAAAAACGGCGTCACACTGTTGACGAAATTCTTCCCACAGTTTTTGGTCTTTAGCATGGCCGCAACTACCTAAGCCTTTCCATGTTTGTTGTAATTCTTTGGCTTTTTGGCAGGCATCGCGCACGGAGCTGAGTTCGAGCAAATGGCTGGCTTCTTTAATTAAGGCTTGTTTACGATTGGCCTGTAGCGCATATTCATCTTGTAGTTTTTTTTCAAGACCCTGCATGACGTCGTTAAAACGCGTCAGCAGCTTTTTATGAACTTTGCTGTCGACAGGATGATGTATTTGCCAGTCTTCGCGTGCTTTTTTAATAATAGACAAATGCGTTGGCCAATGAACGACATCGGGCATTTGGGCTAAATATTGTTCAAGCTCTACACATAATGCCTCTCTGTTAATGGCATTTTGCTCTTGAATGGCTTTTTGTTGGTCAAAATACTGTTGGCAAGGCGCATAGGCTTGTTGACTCAGGTCTTTGAATTGTTGCCATAAGGCTTTTTCGGCCTCATTATTAACCATGCCAACGGCTTGCCATTCGGCTTGCAGCGCTTTAATTTCATCTAAACGACTTAAACCCTCTGCCTCTAAGTGTTCTGCTAACTGACGCATCTTGGCGACTAGCTCTTCTTTTTTGGGCAAAATAGCAAATTCTGCCCAATCTTTCAGTTGTTGCAGTTCTTGTGCCCATTGAACCAGTCGTGGTTCGTGTAACTTATGTGTTTTAGCCAGTTGTTGTGCCGATTTTAGGTATTGGCTGGCTTGACGACTATTACCTTCTGCAATGGCTTGACTGATTTGTGTGATTAATTGTTGAAATTCAGGAAAGTCTTTGGCTTCGGGTTTGGGTGGTTTGGCAGTCGCTTTAATTTCTTGCGTAGGGGCAACACGGTGTCGCTTTTCAACTTGGATTAAAATGGCTTGTAAACGCTGAAAAAACGCAGGCAATTGCGTATGCTTATGTAATTGTAGCGTTTTTATGAGCTCTTTTAAGGATTGGCTGCTATCAAAATCATCAGGTTGAGCAATCACACGTTCAACTAAGGCTGATAATTCACTCAGTTGTTTGAGACTTTGTTCAATCAGTTGATTGAGTTGGTTTAATTGCTTAAAAAGCGCATGGACTTCATTTTGTAATACAAGGTCGGGGCTATGAACATCAAGCGTTTGTTGCCACTGTTGTTGCAGTTTTTCTAATGAAGCCCCCATAGAAACACCGTCATTCAGTGTATCGAGTGCTAAACTTTGAGTACGTAAGTCATGGAGTGCTTGTAAGGTCGCGTGTTGAGTCTGTTGTGCGTGTTCAATCGCTGCTTTTTCGTGTTGTTGCTGGGTCACAATTTTTTGTAAACTGAGTACAGCTTGGTCAAAACGCTGTTGTAAGGCATCGGGACAGGCTTGCATTTTGCTGGCTTGTTGCCATTGTTGTTGTAGACTTTGTAGTTTAGCGGCAAAGAGTGGGTTGCTGGTTTGACGATGTAGGCTATCGACGTCTTGACACAGTTTTTCTAAAAGTTGTAAATGCTGTTCAATGGCTTTTTCTTGATTGGCACTATCGTCTATTTTTTTGCGTAAGATGCGATACGCGCCTTTATCACTCTGTTTAATTTTTTCTGCGGTATCTGCAATCACCGCTAAATCATGCAAGCGTTGTGCGGCTTCTAAACGTACTTTGGCAATCGTGTGTTTGATGACGATATCCGCTAATTGTTGCTGGCTTTCGATTTTATTTAAGGCAATTAAACTAATGGATAGTTGCGAAGAATTAAAAACTATATCGACTAAGGATTGACCTTCTGCTCGATGAACATCATCTACGTTAGGGGCAGGTACTTTTGTAGACGTGTCTACCTTAGGTGCTGAGCCAGTGCTAGCAGGAGTCGCTGTTTTTGTTTTATTTTCTTTGTTAAACCATGATTTGAAAATATCAGTAATAGCCATGAGTCAATCTCATTCCTTAAATCATTGATAGTCACACTATCAAAGCGCATGTTGTTTTGAGGGGAAGTATCGAGTATTGCCGAATGGGTGAGCTGCAATCTCTATCTTTGTGGAGCATTATAAAGGAACTAGACACACACGCTCATTCATGTGTGTCGGTTTTTTTGTTAATTTCTGCGTGCCAAGTTGCTAATAATGTATCCTTTTCTTGCCATAACTGATTTATCCATGTTTGAAAGCGTTCACGAAACGCAGTGTCATGTTCATAATCGCCTTGGGTAAATTCTGGCGGAATAGGACGTAATTTGGCCGATACTTTAATGGTTTTGGTTTTGCCTGACCAAAAATCAATAAAACGCGGCGCACCTTCAGGGTAATACACGGTCACGTCTACCAATTCTTTGATGTCGCTGCCTAAGGCTCTCAGCGCAAAGGCCATACCGCCCGATTTAGGTTTGAGTAAATGGCGATAAGGTGATTGCTGTTGTTGGTGTTTATGCGACGTAAAACGAGTCCCTTCCAAAAAGTTTAGGATAGCGTAGGGGTTTTCCTGAATCTTAGCGCAAGATTCGCGGGTTGTTTCGAGGTCTTTGCCTTGTAAATGCGGATGTTTTGCCAATAACTCTTTGGAGTAGCGCTTCATGTATGGAAAATCCATCACATATAAGGCTTGCCCTAAAAAAGGCAAATAGGCCAACTCTTGTTTAGTAAAGAAGCGAATAAACGTGGTTTTGCGATAAAACACATACTGAAGAACGACAATATCCACCCATGTTTGATGGTTGGCAATAATAAAATAATTACCGTCGTAACGAATATCTTCAGGCAATTGAATGTCTAATTCGATGTCGGGTAAGTGTTCAATAAACAGATTGTTGACTTTTGTCCAATGCTCGGCAAACTTAAAAATCAGTGGATGTGTAAAACGATTGTATAGCGGCTTAGGAAGCACTAATTTGAGTGGGTATTGCGACATAATAGCTGCCGAATGGACAACCGTACTCGCAATTAAAATGGCTAAACGAGAGCTGCCAATGATTTTTTTGGGTAAATCGGGTTCCATTATAGCTCCTAAACTGTACTTAGCACGTCAACAATCAATTTGATAGTTTTAGCTTTGGCTCTTGATTATCAAGAGTTCATGTCGCAGATTAAAAGCAAACAATGTTAGGGGGTTGCAGTGTGTACTGCAACCTTGTTGTGAGTGAGGACTATATTTAGCGCAAAATAGTCCATTTATTGAGCAGTAACGAGTTACTCAGCGACAATAATGCCTTTTTGTTGCCAATCTTTGATTTGTTGTTGAGTAAAACCGTATTTACTTAAAATTTCTTGCGTATGAGCGCCAAGCTGACAGCCTGCCATCTCATATCTCGCAGGAGATTCACTTAATACAATCGGGGTGGCGATTTGTTTTTGCTGTTGTCCATAACCATTAGGTACATTGACAACCATTTGTCGTGCTTGCAATTGTGGGTGTTCGCAGGCTTCAGCAAACGATAAAACAGGTTCAACACACGCTTCAATTGGCGCAAAAATAGCCTGCCATTCGGCAAAAGTTTTCGTGATGATGGCTTCGCGTATTGCCGTTTTGACGATAGTAACGGCTTCTTCGTCTTGACGAATGGATAAGGGAATTAAATCGGGGCGGTGAATGCTTTGTGCAAACGCCATAAAAAATTGTGGCTCTAAGCCTGCAATACTTAAATAACGACCATCTGCTGTTTGATAGCAGTCATAAAATGTGCCCCCATTTAAGGTGTCTGTTTCGGGTTTAGGTTGTATATTTGCCATCAACGCGGGGGGAGCGGTGAGCGCTTGTAGACTAAATGCCGCGTCAGTTAAAGAAATATCGACAAATTGCCCTTGGCCTGTGTGTTGACGATGAATCACTGCCGATAAAATACCAATCACCGCATACATACCGCCTGTGACATCAGCGGCTTGAATAGGTAACGGCACAGGACCTGCATTGGCGCGACCTGTATAATCTAAAACACCCGCAATAGCCAAATAGTTTAAGTCATGCCCCGCTCGGTTTTTATAAACACCATCTTGACCATAGCCTGTTACCGCGCAGTAAATAAGTTTTGGGTTAATCGCTTTTAATTGCTCATAACCGATGCCTAAACGTGTCATGACATTAGGGCGAAATTGCTCTACAACGATATCGTAGTCTTTGACCAGTGCTTTAATAATCTCAATGCCTTCAGGGGTTTTAAGGTCAATAGCAATGCTTTGTTTATTACGATTTAAAGCTCCGTGTGCCGCAGATAGACCATTGTTATCAAAAGGCGGCATGACTCTCACCATGTCGGGACGCGTGGGAGCTTCAACTCTGAGTACGTCTGCTCCAAGGTCAGCTAAAATACGAGTACCAAAGGGGGCAGGCAATAAACCCGAAAAGTCCAAGACTTTTAAGCCAGTCAATGCAGTCATAATTACTCCCAAATTATTGTGATGAGAACAAGCAAACGCTTGGTTTTATTTATTGTACGTTTGTCCAAAAAGTTTGCAATGACTTTTTTGTAGAAACAGCGGTAAAGCATGTTTGTGCCGCAGATTAAAAAATATAGGACTTACGCATTTCGCCGAAATTAGCGCGTTTTGTGAGCTAAAAATTGTTGAAAACGATTATTTAGTGAGCAAATAAGCGATAAACTCGTAAGTCCTAAATAGCTAAAGTCTTGTGCGGCTGAGTTTGGTATGCATCGACGGTTGATGAGTTAAAACGGTATTATTGAGGTATTAAAGACATTTAGTGCCGTATGTGAGCCACAGAATAGCATTGCTGAGGTTGGTCGAAACCAACATCAGTCTTATGTAAGGTGGCTGCGACATATCATGAGGTGGCGGGGTAACGATAGTCTGAAAATAAATCCATTTGCTCGCCCGATTTGTATTTTTTGGCTGATTTTCGTTGTTGCCACCATTGTTGAGCGGTGCTTAAGGCCGTTTCGGGGTCATGTGTGTGTTGTAAACCGATTAAAGCTAATGCTAAGGTGCCGACAACAGCCGCTTCGCCATATTGATGATTTTGTTCGCCACGCCACACGGCCAAGAAGCTATCTAAACTAAAATTGTCTTCGGCCATGTGACGCTCTTCAAACATCATAGGCCATTCCAAGTCGTAAAGTTCACCTTGTTTGATGCCTTTGACCAAGCAACGTCCATCTGGATTCCGTTCAAACTCACCCCCTTCACCTTTGATAACCATCGTGTTTTGATAGCCTAACAACTGTGCGGCTAATTGATGCGATTCACGATAAGCAGGGTGAAAAATGGCTTGTAAAGAACAGCGAGCATTTAATGGATTGATTAAACGGGCGAGCGTATGAACAGGAGAGCGTAGACCTAAAATATTTCGTAGTTGAATAATATGGCCTAAGGGAGGACAGTAAGCATCTAGCGATAAATACGCAAAATGATGCCGCTCTAAACGATAAGCCACCTCGTCCCATGTCCGACATAAACTGTGGCCTAAAACAGGTAAGACATCTTCGGTATATAGGCGGTTTAGGGTATGGCCACTCGCGCCATGCATAAACACCCGTAGGCCATTTTCGGCCAAAACCAGTGCTGCTAATAAAAACCAAGGATAATGTTTACGCTTGCCCGCATAAGATGACCAATCTAAATCCACATGAATAGCAGGCGCTTTGAGCCACGTACGTGTGGCTTGTACAAAACCTGCTAATTCTTCGCAGGTTTCTTCCTTGACTCTGAGCAACATTAAAAATGCCCCCAGTTGTGTTTCTAACACTTCTCCACGCAGAATCATACCAAATGCGTCTTCGGCTTCAGCTTGTGTCAATGAACGGCTGCCGTGTTTGCCTTTACCGACAATACGCACATATTGTGCAAAGGGATGCTCACTATCCCGATAAATATTTTTCATTACCATCTCATCATCTTCTCTATGTCGATAAAGCGAATGCCGCTTTAGATGCAATTGGTCGGTTTAGGTAATCCTGCAAGTCGGGCGATGGTCTTGGCAGGGGTGCCATCACCAAACAAACGCATGACATATATACTGCTTCCTTTTTCTGCACCCAGTTGTTGTGCTAAAAATTTTAACAGGACGCGCGTCGTGGGTGAGCGTTGATATTGGGTATAAAACAGCCGTATCGCTGCAATCACTTCCCAATGCGCTTCTTCTAAGGTGAGACCTTGTGTTGCTGCCAGTAGGTTGGCAATGTCAGGTGTCCAATCTTGTAAATGGCATAAATAGCCATCGGCATCTAGCTCAACCCCAACTGATACTACGTTCATGCTGTATTCCCAACTCAACAAATCCAGTATAATCAATGAGATGACATTGACCAATACGCATAAGTCCTGTGAGTTGCTGGTCACTCTCTAAAATATAACAGGATTGCGCAATACGCTCACTGATAAGTGATGCACTATAAATACCTGCATTCAAAAAGAGTAAGGCATCTTCTGCACATAAACTCACCATAAGCTGTTGATATAATTCGCTTTCAACGGGGAGAGTTGTATTAATAATATGTAGCGTAGACATTTATAATCGAACCACCATAGCGTGTTGGCTAATAAAAGTAGCGATTTGTTCGGAGGCGATGAGCTGAACAGGGCGGGTTAAATCGTCCAAGGTTAATTGTCTAGAGGCTAAACTCTGGGCGTCAACAAATATCTCGTCGACCTCGTATAAATCTAAGGCTTGTAATTGCGCACTGATGGCAGTACGTGCAAAAGCATGGCCATGATGTTCACCGACTAATTGCCATACGCCGTCGCCCTGAAATAAGACCCGTGTTAATTGACCAAAAGCAGCCATCACCAATAAAGCGTCTAAGGTCTCTTGGCTTTGTAAATTGGCATAGGGGCTGCGATGCTGAATATATAAAATAGCCACATTATGCCCCAATAAAGCTAATAAGTCGGTCACTTTGCAACATCACATCAGTTAAGGTGCCCAAACCGACCAATTCAAAGGCAGGATGTAAATTATCTCCTAACAAATGATGCCGATGGCTATTATCTACATCACTGAGGCCATGTTTGAGACTGGCCGTGATACAAACAGAGAGCGAAAGTGCGTATTGTTGTTTTAGCGTTTGCCAGCACTCAGCCAAATTCTGTTCGCCTTGTGGGTAGTAATTGAGTCGATTTGCCACGCGCACCCCGTCACTATAAAAAAAGAGGTGTAACGAATGTCCTTGTCGTAAGGCAGTTTCTGCAAAATAATAGGCGTGCCACGCATTAGAATGTGTGTGAGGGGCGGTAATTAACAAGACAAAGGTCATAAACTTAAGTTCAATAGTGATGCGGTGTATGGATAGGCACGGTATGTCATTTATGATTATATTGGCATCATTTGTTTATTAACAGAGCCTTATCAACGATACAATAAATATTAAGATGAGCTGCTATCATCAAAATGAAAAATGCAGACCTTAGCCATTGCACTGGAACAGCAAACTGGAGACGAGATTATCACATGCAACCTTATTTATTGAGCTTAGATCAAGGTACAACCAGTACACGTGCCATTATTTTTAATTTACAAGGACAGCCGCTTGCCCGTGCTCAACGTGAACTCAAACAATATTTTCCTGCCGATGGTTGGGTAGAGCATGATGCTGAAGAGATTGCAGAAGCTTCTTTAGCCGTTTGCCGAGAAGCCCTGCAACAAAGTGGCATTACAGCACAACAAATTGCAGCTATTGGGATTACAAATCAACGCGAAACAACCGTTATTTGGGATAGAAAAACTGGTAAACCCATTCATCGCGCGATTGTATGGCAAGACCGTCGTACAGCAGACAGTTGCCTCAAACTCAAAAATAAAGGCCATGAAGTCCGTGTACAACAAAAAACGGGATTATTACTAGACCCCTATTTTTCGGCCAGTAAAATTGCATGGTTATTGGATAATGTCGCTGGCGCGAGAGCCCGTGCAGAGCGTGGGGAGTTGGCATTTGGTACGATTGATAGCTGGCTCATTTGGCAGCTGACAGGCGGTAAAAAACATGCAACCGATGCCACCAATGCCGCACGCACTCTGATTTTCAATATTCATAATCAGCAATGGGATGAAGAGTTATTGTCTTTATTTCATATTCCCGCCAGTTTATTGCCTGAAGTATTGGACTCTGCTAGTGACTTTGGTCAAACCTTAACTAAGCATTTTGGTGCTCCTATTCAAATTGGTGGCGTAGCAGGCGACCAACAAGCCGCATTGATTGGTCAGGCTTGTTTTAAGGAGGGGATGGTAAAAAGTACCTATGGAACGGGATGTTTTATGGTCATGAATACAGGCGACGAAGCCATCAGCTCAACACATCGCTTATTAACAACGGTGGGTTATCGTTTAAATGGCAAAGTAACTTATGCCTTAGAGGGCAGTATTTTTGTGGCAGGAGCGGCCGTACAGTGGTTGAGAGATGGCATACAACTCATTAAACAAGCAGGCGACACAGAAGCGATTGCTGAAGAAACGATGGATAGTCGCGGGGTATACCTAGTCCCAGCTTTTACAGGCTTAGGTGCTCCTTATTGGGACCCGCATGCGAGAGGTGCGATTTTTGGCTTAACCCGTGATACAGGCATTGGCGAAATTGTGATTGCTGGTTTAGAGGCTGTCTGTTTTCAAACCCGCGACTTGATGGAAGCTATGAAAAAAGATGGCGCAGGTAAGTTACAGACTTTACGTGTTGATGGTGGCATGGCCGTAAATAACTGGTTAATGCAAGCCTTGTCGGATATTGTAGGTTGTCGTGTGGCCAGACCCACGGTCACAGAAACAACCGCATTAGGAGCGGCTTGGTTAGCAGGTTTGTATGTGGGTAAATTTGCATCACTCGATGCGATTACTGAATTATGGCATTGCCAACGAGAATTTAGTCCGAAAATGGCACTAGACAAACGCGAGCAAATGTATACGGGTTGGTTAGATGCCGTACAACGCGTGACCTATAAAACCGTCTAATACTTGGAATGGGCTTGTCTTCTAGAAGACACTACAAAAAGCCCATTTAAGTTTTTGTTACCTTAAGACTATAATATATACATGATATTTTATACACTCCCTAATAGGCATTAACATGATTTTAATCACTGGTGGAGCAGGTTACATAGGCTCTCATGCTGTTGTAGAATTTATGGCGGCAGGCTACGATGTACTTGTTTTAGATAATCTAAGTAATAGCAAAATAGAAGTCATTTCTAGAGTTAAAGAGTTAGCAGGTAGAGATTTCGAGTTTATCCAAGGTGATATTCGAGACTCTGCACTCTTAGACCGTATTTTTTCTCAATATTCTATTGATTCTGTTGTACATTTTGCAGGACTTAAGGCAGTAGGTGAGTCTGTGCAAAAACCACTGATGTACTATGATAATAATGTCAATGGCTCTTTGGTTCTATTTGAGGCAATGGCCAAAGCAGGGGTTTATAGTATTGTCTTTAGCTCCTCAGCGACGGTATATGGAGACCCACACACGGTACCAATCACCGAAGATTTTCCATTGAAAACGACAAATCCATATGGTGCAACAAAACTCGTCATCGAGGGGATATTAAACGATTTGCATCGCTCTAATCCGCTATGGCGTATTGCAATTTTGCGATACTTTAATCCTACGGGTGCGCATAAAAGTGGGCGTATTGGTGAAGACCCCAATGGTATTCCTAATAATTTAATGCCCTATATTGCCCAAGTTGCCACAGGAAGACGGGCTGCATTGCAAGTATTTGGTGATGATTATCCTACCCATGACGGAACGGGCGTTAGAGATTATATTCATGTGGTAGATTTAGTTAAAGGCCATGTTAAAGCACTGAACTATTTAGAAAAAAATCAAGAAATTATCATTGTGAACTTAGGAACTGGCATTGGTTACTCCGTGTTAGACATGTTAAAAGCGATGGAACAGGCAACACAAAAGACCATTAAATATGAAATGGCACCAAGACGTGCGGGCGATGTGGCTGCTTGTTATGCGAATCCTGAATTTGCCTTATCTAAATTAGGATGGCAGGCAGAGTATGACCAACATACGATGTGTGAAGACGTTTGGCGTTGGCAATCACAAAATCCTAATGGATATAGCAACTAAAACATGCAAAGGCGACTATAATAGTCGCCTGTAAATGCAATCGGTATTGACTTAACGCATTAAAAATTCCATCAAGGCTTTTTGGGCATGTAATCTATTTTCAGCTTCATCCCAAACAACCGCACGTGGGTCATCCAACATATCTTCTGAAATTTCTTCACCGCGATGTGCAGGTAGACAATGCATAAAAATAGCATCGGGCGATGCCAAATCCATTAAGCGCGGATTCACTTGATAGGTCGCAAAACGACGTTTCCGAATACTTTGCTCCGCCTCTTGCCCCATACTTGTCCAGACATCTGTAGCAATTAAGTGTGCACCCGCAACGGCATCTTCTGCTGTTTTGACTAAGGTTGCACAATGTTTATACTGAGTTAACACTTCTGGGTCAGGTTCAAAGCCATAGGGGCAAGCGATACGTAGTTGAAAGTCCAACTGATGTGCCGCATGTATATAAGAATTACACATATTATTGCCATCACCGACCCAAGCAAATGTTTTGCCTTTCAAATCACCTCTATGTTCAATAAAGGTTTGTAAGTCTGCTAAAATTTGGCAGGGATGATGGTCATCTGTTAAGCCATTGATAACAGGCACTCGCGAGTGAGCGGCAAAACGCTCAATAATATCGTGTGCAAAGGTACGAATCATCACAATATCGACCATACGTGAAATGACACGTGCAGAGTCTTCTACAGGCTCACCACGACCGAGTTGTGTATCACGTGGGGATAAGAAAATAGCAGAACCACCAAATTGTGCCATTCCTGCCTCAAACGAAACACGGGTACGGGTAGATGATTTCTCAAAAATCATGCCTAAAACTTTGCCCTTAAATGGCTCGTAAACAACCCCTTCAGCACGCATTTTTTTTAGTTCAATTGCGCGGTGTAACACCTCTAATAACTCAGCAGGTGACAAATCCAATAATGTTAAAAAATGGCGAACAGCCATTGTAAAATCCTCAAAATAAAAACCGCCACCTAGTCATTCAAATAAGTGGTATATGATTGTTTTCTAAAACTTGCTTGAGTTGTATCTGTAATATGTTACCTATACAAAGCATCAACAGTCTTGTGTGTTGGCCTAAGCCTAGCACGGCTTCACCAACACAACATAACAAATTTTTGCTTACGCTAAATAACGACGTACTAATCGACAAACGCGTAAGATAATTTCATCTGCTTCTGATTGCGTGAGTGTCAAGGTTGGTAGTAGGCGAATAACACTATCGGCAGTGACATTAAGTAATAACTTTTCTTCATCTCGAGCCAAACCAACCAGCTCGGCACAGGGTCTAGGCAAACGAATACCAATCATCATGCCATGACCGTTAACTTGCACATCCAAATCAGCCAATTTATCCCTAAAGGAAGCGATTAAATATTGTCCAACTGTAGCTGCATTGTCGATGGGCCCTTGTTCTAATAGTTCAACCACAGTGAGTGCCGCGCGACAGGCGAGGGGAGTGCCTCCATAAGTCGAGCCATGATTCCCTGGTTTGAATAAATCACGCGCTTTACCTTGTACCAGACATGCACCAATTGGAAAACCATTACCTAAACCTTTTGCTGTTGTCACGACATCTGGCTTAATTTGGGTATGTTGATAGGCAAAATATTTACCTGTACGGCCATTACCTGTTTGAATTTCATCAAGCATTAGTAATAAGTCATGCTGGTCGCAAATACGTCTTAATGCCTCTAAATAGGCAAATCCTTGCTTCGAGACACGAATACCGCCTTCGCCTTGAATAGGCTCAACTAAAATTGCAACAATATTAGGATTCTCAGCAATCGCTTGTTCTATGGCGGATATATCGTCAAAAGGTACACGCACAAAACCTTGAACTAAAGGTTCAAAACCTATTTGCACTTTTTTATTACCCGTGGCCGATAGCGTAGCCATTGTGCGGCCATGAAAAGAGTTCTCCATGACAATAATGGTGGGTTCGGCAATGTTTTTTTGATGACCAAATACACGCGCTAATTTAATAGCTGCTTCGTTAGCTTCTGCACCAGAATTACTGAAAAAGCAAAACTCCATTCCCGAAACACGTCGTAATGCCTGTCCTAACGCCTCTTGCAATGGAACTTGGTATAAATTAGAGGTATGGACGAGGGTCTCAGCTTGTTCAGCAATCGCTTTGGCAACTACAGGATGAGCATGGCCTAAACCACACACTGCAATTCCTGTCAGAGCGTCTAAATAAGCCTGACCATCAGCATCATATAACCAGCAACCTTGTCCTTTCACAAAAGCAATCGGTTGACGGGCATAAGTGGGCATTAACGCGCTAGTCATGGCAAAACCTAAGTAAATCAATAAAAGAAAGGGGATGACGATGTGTTATCGTCGTCTTACATATTAACGGCATTAGGTATTATCCGTAAATCGCGTTACAATATAAAATCAGTCATTTTTTGATAAAGGTTATTGTTATGGATATTGAAGCGCTCATTAAAAAGCAAATTGCTGAAAATTCAGTCATTCTTTATATGAAAGGTACACCACAATTTCCACAATGTGGCTTTTCGGCACGTACTGTTGAGGCTTTAATGCAAATTGGTGAGCCGTTTGCATATGTCAATATTTTAGAAAATCCAGATATTCGCTCCACATTACCCAAAATTGCGAACTGGCCAACGTTTCCACAATTGTGGGTCAATGGAGAGCTGATTGGCGGTTGTGATATTGTCTTAGAAATGACACAAAAAGGTGAGCTTGCACCCATAGTCAAAGCAGCGGCTCAGAAGACAGAATAAATAGCAAACAGGGTTGATAGGCACTATCGACCCTACTTAAAAAGCAGCCTATACCGCATGCCCTTTAGAAATTTGCTTTTGTTGAAATTTCAACAGCTCTACTCACACTCTCTCAAAATAACCTCAATATACGCTTTATTGAAATCAGACGCATTAGCAAAAACTTGTAGTTGATTACCTAAAAATTCTGTCGACATGAGGCGCTCAATGATGCGAAAATAGAATTTTTCGGTACTATCTATAGTCAGCGAAGTATAGTTTGGTGTAGAAGCGGCAATACTGAATTTTAACATGAGCTGATCATCTATGGTGTTCATATCTGTATAAAAGCCAGACTCAAAAATACCTACAATAGAAGATGAGCCTAAATTAGTACTATCAATTGCTTTAAGTGGGAAATTATTAAAATTACTGCGTGTTAATGCTAAGTTTTCTTCTTCACTTTTGTTTAACAAGCCAGCAGCAATTAAATCCGACGTATTATCTAAACTGTCTGCGCCATCAATCACGTCTCCTGTCCCTTGGCTTCCCGCCGCCATACTTGCGGTGAGTTCAGGCAAATTATTGGGGTTAGTGGGAAGTTTAACTGCTAGTTTTGGACTTTTTGCGTCTTCTTCTGCTTTTTTGAAGACATACATTGCTTGTAAAAATTGATTATAACTGGCAAAAGATTCTAACTTTGGTCGTGCCAAGCTCCCAGCAATACCCGCTCCTGCAGTTGTAGAGACCAATGAACCTGCAGCACGACTAGCGTCTACATTAACCACTTCTTCTGTTTCTAAATTTTCAATTTCAACAGGTGTCGATGACGGGCTAGGTGCTTGGCCTTGTCTTGCCTCATAACTTTGGCCTTCATTCACATCTACGCTACCAATATCGGTACTTAATTTAATTTGTCCCTGACTGACAGTCACTTTTAATACGTCGTTATTCAGCGTCGTAGAATAGTCAGTTCCGCGAATACCGATGGTTGCAACAGGTGTATTAAATTGATAGTTATTTTTATTGACTTTACCAATCACTCCGCTAATTGCACGTACACCACCTTGTAAAAACTTAAAGAACACCGCCCCTTGCTCTGGTGTGTCTTTACTAAAGCTATATTTCTCAATCACAAAAACAGAGTTTGGACGTAAAGAAATAAAGCCTCCATCGGTCATACGGATTTGAATACGGCCTTTAGCTGTCGTTTCGATTTTATCGCCAGCCTTGACAAGATCGCCTTTATAAAGCGGACGTTGTTTGCTATCTGTCCCCGTGGCCGTGACTTCACCCGCAATGAAGTTGACACGACCTGCGGTTTCGCCATAAGCAGTACCCACAAAAAGCACACCTAGGGTCGCTGTGATGATATGTTTATAATGAAAGGCTTGCCAAAATGACATTTAATCTATGCCCCTTTATTTTTGTTTTGCCAGACCTCAAGGGTCTTATGTTATAGCAATTTCGTTTTAATGGCAGAGGAGTCGACCAAGTTGTGCTACAACTATGTATACACCTAACAATCTTGGGAAACTGTTAGCAGCATATTTATTTTATGTCTTTATCATACAATAAGCGATAGGACAATATGAAGCCGAATTTCTTGCTATTTATCTCAAATTGGATGTTGTCCACAGTGTGTCGTAGTGTCACTATTCAATTATGAAGGCATAAATGATAATGATTATCATATTTTTTGTGGCTACGACAAAAAAATGCTATTCTTAACAAGAGTTTTTCTGACAGTTCATGGCAAATAGTCCTTCTAAGTTCTTCATTTTATGATTGATATGCGTTATTTCCTATTTCTTCTTTGTGTATTAACAGGCAGCAGCCATGCTAGCAATGTGAGTGAGCTTAATGTGTTCTTGAATAAACATTTTGAGCAAGCCCCTCAAAGCAATACCTTATGGTTAAAACCTAATCTAAAACAACGTGTTGAAGGGATACTAGGGCACCCTTATCAGGGCTTAAGAGTAAAGTATTGGCAACTAGGGACTAAAAGTGCTTGGATATTGGATGAGATTGGTAAAGAGCAACCTATTACCACAGGAATTATCATCGAAAAAGGCAAAATTAGTACCGTCGAAGTACTAGTTTATCGTGAAAGTCGGGGTGGGGAAGTGCAACAAAACTTTTTTACGCGCCAATTTGTTGGCGCAACACTACTCACCAACAATAAATTAAGCCAACGTGTAGATGGTATTACGGGGGCAACGATGTCTGTCGCGGCTATGCAAAAAATGGCGAAAATAGCGTTATTATTTGATTCCGAAAAAGAAACGGTGATTCCCTAATGGCTAAAAAATTGCATTGGCGCTTTTGGCTACTACGATGGCATCGTCGGATTGGTATAGTGTTAGGCTTTTTTTTACTCTGGATGTTAGCCACAGGTGCGCTTATTAATCATAGTGACGATTTAGGGCTAGCGAAAAAAAACTTGCAATCTTCACTTTGGCATGAGTGGTATGGTTTAACACCGCCAAAAACACTGAAAATTGGCCAACAGTCGGTATCTTTTCGGGAAAAAAGTGTATGGTTAGGTCAAGATAATATCGGTGCTTGTGCAGAGTTTATTGGTTGGCTGACGCATAAAGACTATGGCGTACTCGCTTGTACAGACCATGTTTGGTTAATGTTAACAAACGGTGATATTGTTGACCAACTTGACCGTTCGCGCGGTCTCAACATAGACATCAGTGCAATCGGGCAATATCAAGAACACCTATTTATCCGTGATACGCAGCAACAAACTTGGCAATTGAACGTAGACGATTTGAGCCTTAGTCCCAGTATAAATTCGCATCAGCTCATTGCATGGCAAGCTCAATTCATCCTCAATAGTAGTCTTAGTCAAGAACAGTTATTATTAGATTTACATTCGGGACGATTGGGCGGAAAGTGGGGAGTATGGTTGGTTGATATTTTATCCATCGGTGTCTGCGTTTTAGTGCTGAGTGGTTGGTTTTTGTCACGAAAACGCCATCGTCATGGTCTTTAATTAAGCGAAAGATGCAAATAAAGTGTGACAAAACAAAAATGTGTGCTTTTGCTATCTTGAAATCTTACGCAGAAAACCTCATCTTTGCTGCACTTAACTGATAGACGCAATTTTGTTGCGTATATTTTATTATCAGTCATTTGCATCGTCTTATTCTTGTATCAATCAGTGACATAATACTCACTCAAAGGAGTCCATCATGGCCGTATTAGTTGGCAAACCTGCCCCAGACTTTACTGTACCTGCTGTGTTAGCAACGGGTGAAATCGTTGATAACTTCAACTTAGCTGAAGCCTTAAAGGGTAAATACGGTTTAGTATTTTTCTACCCATTAGACTTTACCTTTGTATGTCCGTCTGAATTGATTGCGTTAGACCATCGTATTCCTGACTTCAAAGCGCGTAATGTAGAAGTCATTGGTGTCTCTATCGACTCGCACTTTACCCACAACGCATGGCGTAATACACCAGTTAACGCAGGTGGTATTGGTCCAGTGCAATACACCTTAGCAGCGGATATCAAGCACGATATCGCCAAAGCCTATGATGTAGAAGCAGAGGGTGGTGTTGCTTACCGTGGTGCTTTCTTAATTGATAAAAACGGCATTGTGCGTTCACAAATCATTAACGATTTACCGTTAGGCCGTAATATGGAAGAATTGCTGCGTTTAGTGGACGCTTTACAGTTTACCGAAGAACACGGTGAAGTGTGTCCCGCTAACTGGAAAAAAGGCGATAAGGGTATGACAGCAACGCCTGATGGTGTTGCCTCCTATTTAGCCGAAAATGCCGATAAACTCTAATTGTTAGTGGCCTAGCACATGCTAGGCCTTTCTCTTATTTACAAGGAGCTCGCTCATGGCCATTACCTTGCCAGCATTACCCTACGCAAATGACGCACTTGCACCACATATCACCCCAGAAACCATCGAGTTTCATCACGGTAAGCACCACAATGCGTATGTTGTTAACTTAAACAACTTAATCAAAGACACGGATTTAGCGGATAAAGACTTAGAAGCGATTATCCAAGCCGTTGCTGGAGATGCTAGCAAAGCTGGCGTATTTAATAATGCTGCACAAGTTTGGAATCACACCTTTTACTGGAACTCCATGAAGCAAAACGGTGGTGGTAAACCAACTGGCGCGATTGCTGCTAAAATTGATGCAGACTTTGGTAGCTACGAAAAGTTTGTTGAATTGTTTACAGCTGCAGCAACCACACAATTTGGTTCTGGTTGGGCATGGTTAGTCGTTGGTGCTGACGGCAAATTAGCCATCACAAAAACTGGCAATGCGGATACTCCTATCGTTCATGGTCAAAAACCCTTATTAACGATTGACGTATGGGAACATGCTTATTACATCGATTTCCGTAATTTACGTCCAAAATACATTGCGACTTTCTTAGAAAGTTTAGTCAATTGGGATTTTGCAAACGCAAATTTAGGCGCTTAACTGACCCAAATTAGCGTTTTTTAGCGCCACCCAATGTAAAAAAGCCCCTAGATAGGGGCTTTTTTATAGCAGTTTATTTGAGATTATCTAGATATTTCTCTGCATCTAGTGCAGCCATACAACCAGAACCTGCGGAAGTAATAGCCTGACGATAAATATGGTCAGCAACATCACCCGCAGCAAACACACCAGTCACAGACGTGGCGGTTGCATTACCTTCGGTACCACTTTTAACCGTTAAATAGCCATTTTTCATCTCTAATTGACCCGCAAAAATATCGGTATTTGGCTTGTGGCCAATAGCAATAAATATCCCTGCAACATCAACTGTTTGGCTAGTATCGCTATTTGTACTTTTCAAGCGTACGCCTGTGACACCAGAGTCATCGCCTAAGACTTCTTCGACAGCATGATTCCAAATGATGGAGATTTTGCCTTCTTTTTCTTTAGCAAATAAATGGTCTTGTAAGATTTTTTCAGATTTTAACTTGTCACGGCGGTGTACTAAGGTGACATGAGAAGCAATATTAGACAGGTAGAGTGCTTCTTCAACGGCTGTATTACCGCCACCGACAACCATCACTTTTTGACCTTTATAGAAAAAACCATCACAGGTTGCACAGGCACTCACACCACGTCCACTAAAGGCCTGTTCAGATTCTAGACCTAAATATTGTGCAGATGCGCCTGTCGCAATAATAACGGCATCCGCAGTATAGGTGTCGCTATCCC
Organism: Agitococcus lubricus; assembly: GCF_003051055.1. GTDB lineage: Bacteria > Pseudomonadota > Gammaproteobacteria > Pseudomonadales > Moraxellaceae > Agitococcus > Agitococcus lubricus. The sequence continues at coordinate 80,992 of NZ_QAON01000013.1, forward strand.
CGACTAACACAAAGGGACGCTGGTTAAAGTCTACCTTATTGATGTGGTCAAAAATCACTTCCGTACCAAAACGCTCGGCGTGTTCCTGCATACGCACCATTAAGTCAGGGCCTGTTAAATCATGGGCATCACCAGGCCAATTATCAACTTCTGTGGTCGTGGTTAATTGTCCACCCGCCTGCATACCTGTAATGACCACAGGTTTCAAATTAGCACGCGCAGCATAGACAGCCGCGGTATAGCCCGCAGGGCCAGAGCCTAGAATCAATAAACGAATATGACGAGACATAAAGAAATCCTTAAAAATAGGAGATTGAAAACTGTTGTCGTTTAGGGGCTACGTTATCGGTCAATATTTTAGACGATATTAGCATGCCTCTGAAATCATCCTAGTCAACAATAATACGGCGTTGTATCACTAAAAAAAGATATCGAACACAAACGATGTACTACACTGATAAGTGTACTTGGGGATGATTTGATAAAAAGCAAGTTCAAATTCACTACGGTCTCCTAAGGAACTCATCATGCGTATTGGTATCCCAAAAGAACGTAAACTACTCGAAAGTCGTATTGCACTGACTCCAAGCGCCGTTGCGACTTTAGTGCTACAAGGGCATCAGGTTTTTGTTGAGCAGGGTGCAGGACAGGGTAGTGGTTATCACGATAGTGATTATTTAGCAATTGGCGCACAGATTGCGCCAAATTTAGCGGCTGTGTATGTAAATGAATTAGTGGTCAAAGTAAAAGAGCCTACAGTGGAAGAGTTAACGCTGTTACGTCCACGGCAAATTTTATTCTGTTATTTACATTTGGCAGCATATCCTCAGGTCTTATCGGCATTATTGGCGAAAAAAGTCACAGGGCTGGCCTTTGAGACCTTAACCGTTAATCAGCGACTGCCTTTATTAGCACCCATGAGTGCAATTGCAGGACGTTTGGCCGTGCAACTAGGTAGCCAATATTTGCAAAAGCAATACGGTGGGGCAGGCGTACTGTTGAGTGGCTCAGGCTATGCGCAAGATGCTGGCCGAGTAATGATATTGGGAGCAGGGGTGGCAGGTTCACAAGCGGCACTATTAGCCCATGCACTGGGCGCCGAGGTGTATGTCTTTGACCGTTATGCACCTGCTCTGTCGGCTTTAAGTGCTCAACAAGCTGCCATTCACACTTATTTATATGATGCAGAACATATTACTCAACTATTAGCCCATGTTGACTTAGTGATTGGTGCGGTATTAATTACAGGCGCACAAGCCCCCACCTTACTGACGCAAGCACAACAACAATGTCTTGCCAAAGGACGAGTGATTATAGATATTGCAATTGACCAAGGTGGCTGTGTCGAGGGTATTCATGCGACAGACTGGCAGCAACCTATTTATTGGCGCGAAGGCATAGGCTATATCGCCGTGACTAATATGCCTGCAGCAGTACCACGTTCATCAACACAAGCCTTATCAGCCGCCATTTTACCTTATGTCTTACAAGTCGCTCACCAAGAGCTTGCAGAAAACCCTATATTACAGACAGCAATTAATGTGGAAAATGGTATAATCAAACACGATGCCTTACGAAACATGACCCTTTAAGGGACAGCACTTGAGGCTTGACGCAAAAGCATGACGCTAATCACAAGGCGTGTTGCTTGTTTAGTCGGCGAACATGGCATAATAGTCATCAAAATCTACTTGTTGTTAAAATCACTTATAGTTTATAACTGCAAACCCAATATCAGGGATATTTCTTATTTGCAAACAGGCAATACACAGAAACCCTGTACTCGATTTACTCTGCACGGATCTTTGGTTGTGACAGCCTCTTTAGAAAATACCTCTTCTGCATCAACAACATCTTCTATCCCTAAAGGTCTTCGTGAAGTACAAAGCCTGAGTTGGTTGGGGCTGGGCTTATATTTATTTCTTGCTTTGCTGACCTATTCACCCTTAGACCCAGGTTGGTCTCGTCTAAGTAGCGATACCATGGCGGTCTCTAACTCAGCAGGCGTAGCGGGGGCATGGTTAGCTGATTTGTTCTTCAGTTTTTTAGGCAAGGCTGCTTTTTTACTGCCATTATTTTGTGTTCTAGACGTGTTAGCCATTTGGCGACCCGACTTGATGCGCTTTAAGTTTGGTTTTCGTTGGCTGGCAAAATGTCTCTTATTGATTGCAACAGCGGGCTTGTGTTCGTTACACAGTGTCGATGTCGACCCCAATATTATCAATGCTGCAGGCGGTATTATTGGTTTAGAGGTGGGTCAATCTTTATTGGCGAGTTTTGGTTTATTGGGTACGAGTGGGCTATTACTCGCGGTTATCGTGATGAATGGTACCTTAGTGACGGGTTTAGCATGGAATAGGGTTCTTGAGGCATTGGGCTATTTACCGTATGCGGCGGTCTTAAAATTACAAGCCAGCTTCCGCCAGAAGAAAAAAGAATATGTGGCGCACCAGCAACAAGTACGCGATTTACAACAAGCGGCTAAACAACACGAAGAGAAGTTTGAACTCAATATTACCAACCACAAAGTACAAGCACAACTCAGTGAGGCTACAGCCAAAACACGTGTTGAACCTGCCTTAGCTTTAGATACCTTACCCACGCTGACAGAAGAAAAATCGCCATTGCTCGCACCTCACCCTGTGACTGAGACGCCTCAATTAATGGCAGAGCTTAATGAAGTGCTTGCTGATTTTACAGTAAATACCCCTGTGGTTGCGGCTGCTCCTGTAGAAGTGGTAGAGACGTTGCCTGTACCCAAGGTAGAAACGCCTGTATCTGCACCTAGCCAAGATTTAGAATTAGCACAACATGAGCTGGCTGCTGAGTTTGGCGCATTTTTAGGACAGCAAGAAATATCGGAAAAGACTGTTGATAAAACGGCGAATGAATGGATGCCTGAAGTAGATACCTTACCTGTCTTAAAACAACCAGAGCCTGTTGCTCTTCCCATACGTCCGATAGTTCCCGAAGAGCCTGAACACTTTTTAGATGAAGCAGCCGAAAAATGGTTGGACATCCAAGCAACAGCGACACCCGTTAGCACAGTACCAGAAGCTATTAGTCAAATTGATGAGCCAGTGATTGATACTACGCTTGATAACAGCAACAACCCAATAACCCTCACCACCAAAACCGACATCGTAGAAACTGCATTAGAAAATAATGAGACCGATGACCTGCCGTGGGATATTGAGGCTCAAACTCAGTTAACCGAACCACCCGTCATTGCGGTTGCTCACCTGCCAGATGACGACGAAGAGTTAAGTGACTTAGAACAAGACATATTGGCGCATGAAGATGCCTTGCATCCGTCAAACACAGAAACTGAAATTACCGCTATTGTCCCTTCCTTAGTATCTACGTCAGACGTACAGTCGGATATTAAGCTAGAAGAAACGTTGATAGACACTATAGATGTGACTGTGATGACAACTGTGGTATCAGAAGCAGAGGATTTTGAGGATGAATACGAATTGGACGATGTGAGGTCTGATGCTCCTGCACAGCGTGAGGTAGTTGAACCCACGATGATAGTCTCTGCACCACCGATTGCCACGCTACCATTACCTGCGGTGCTGCGTCCCACGCTACCCTCTTTAGAGCTATTAGAGCGACCCGATGCTAACCGTAAAGCAGGTTTTACCCCCGAACAGTTAGAACGTTTGTCGCGCTTGCTCGAAATTAAATTACGTGAGTTTAATATTGATGCCAAAGTGGTTGATGCCTATCCAGGCCCTGTGATTACACGCTTTGAGGTTGACCCTGCACCTGGTGTCAAAGTCTCCAAAATCTCGAATATTGCCAAAGACTTGGCTCGTTCTATGGCCATGATAGCCGTACGTATCGTCGAAGTTATTCCAGGTAAAACGGTGATTGGCATTGAAGTGCCTAACGAAAATCGACAAATGGTACGCTTTCAAGAAATTCTAGCAGCGCCCGTCTATCAAGAGCGCGAATCGCCATTGACGATGGCTCTGGGTAAAGATATCAGTGGTAAAGCCGAAGTCGCCGACCTAGCGCGTATGCCACACTTATTGGTTGCAGGGACAACAGGCTCTGGTAAATCAGTGGGTGTGAATGCCATGATTTTGAGTATTCTATTTAAGGCAACACCTGACGATGTACGGTTAATTTTAATTGACCCTAAAATGTTAGAACTGTCTATTTATGACAAAATCCCACATTTACTCACGCCTGTTGTAACCGATATGAAAGACGCCGCCAACGCCTTACGCTGGTGTGTGGCCGAAATGGAACGTCGTTACAAACTGATGGCTGCTGTAGGTGTACGTAATTTGGCAGGTTTTAATACCAAACTCAAAGAGGCAGAAGCACGCGGCGAAAATATCTTAGACCCCTTGTGGAAAAAAGAAGATTCTGGCTTGCAAGATAGCCCACCGCGTTTAGAAAAAATGCCCTTTATTGTGGTGGTGATTGATGAATTTGCCGATATGATGATGATTGTCGGTAAAAAAGTCGAGGAGCTGATTGCGCGTATTGCTCAAAAAGCGCGTGCGGCGGGTATTCACTTGATTTTAGCCACACAACGCCCTTCGGTAGATGTGATTACAGGCCTCATTAAAGCCAATGTGCCATCGCGTATTGCCTTCCAAGTATCCAGTAAAATTGATTCTCGCACCATTTTAGACCAAGGCGGTGCAGAGCAGCTTTTGGGTAATGGCGATATGTTATTTCAACCTGTGGGTACCAATATTCCATCGCGTATTCATGGTGCATTTGTCAGTGATGACGAAGTACATCGGGTTTGTGACCACTGGCGGAGTTGTGGCGAACCCAATTATATTGAAGAAATTTTGCAAGAATACTCTGATGATGGGACGCCTGCTAAAGGGGTTGCAGGAGGTATGGGTGATGAAGAAGCTGATGCCGAACAAGATGTGTTATATGATGATGCCGTTGCCTTTGTCTTAGAAACCCGTCGAGCCTCTATTTCTTTTGTCCAACGTAAGTTTAAGATTGGTTATAATCGTGCTGCTCGCTTAATAGAGGCAATGGAAATGGCTGGATTGGTCAGCTCTATGCAAAGTAATGGCCAACGAGAAGTCCTAGTCCCTAATAATGACTAATCGTTGCAATAAGATAACAAGCATCACTGAATGCCCACATATCGTCGCGATATAGTGACGAGAACAGGACAAAACCCATGTATTTGTCACGGAAGGGCTGATTAAAATGACCCTGTGCTATTCATAAGGTCTTTGAGAAAACATTATGCGTTATATGGTGCTGTTAGCGGCAGTCCTGAGCCAAGTTGGCCATACAGAGGAACTTGCCACCAAAAATCTAAATCAATTACTTGGCCAAATCGTGACCATGCGTGCTCACTTTGACCAACATACTTTAGATGCCAAAAATAAACCACTGCAACAATTAGCAGGGGAGATGCAAGTCAAGCGGCCAGGCTATTTTCGTTGGGAAACACAACAGCCCTTTAATCAGCTGATTGTTGCCAATGGCCAAACTGTGTGGATATATGACCCCGATTTACAGCAAGCTACCAAACAAAAATTAGATAAACAGGTTGGCAATACGCCCGCTTTATTGTTATCAGGCGATAGTAAAAAAATTGCCGCCTCGTTTAATGTCAGCCAAGAAAAAACAACGAATAAACAACAACGTGTCTTTATCTTACAACCCAAAGATAAAGAGGCTGTCTTTGATACCTTGCGCGTGAGTTTTATAGGCAAACAGCTCAATAGTATGCAGTTAAAAGATGCTTTAGGACAAAGAACCGATATTTTCTTTAGTCAAGTCGCCGTTAATGGCAAAATAAGTGACAGTGTGTTTCAGTTTACCCCCCCCAAAGATGTGGATGTGATTGACGAATAAGCAATTGAATTTGCTACCGTTTACCAACTTTTTTGTATTGTCAGTTTTGAGAAGAATATGTTAGACCCTAAATTATTAAGAAGCCAATTAGATGTTGTTGCTCAACGCTTAGCTTGTCGTCAGGTTGTATTAGATCAAGCCAAATTACACGCCTTCGAAGAACAACGCAAAGCACTACAGACGGAAACAGAAACCCTACAAGCAGAACGTAATGCAGGGGCAAAAAAAATTGGAGTTGCCAAAAAAAATGGGGAAGATGTTGCTCCTATCATGGCACGTATGCAAGAAGTTAATCAGCGATTAGAAACGGTCAAAGTAGAACTGGAACATCTACAACATGATATTAACGTGTTCAGCATGGCGATTCCCAACTTACCGCATGAGTCCGTACCTGAAGGTAAAGGCGAAGAAGATAATGTAGAAGTGCGACGCTGGGGGACGATTCCCCAATTTGATTTTGAGCCTAAAGACCATGCTGATGTAGGAGAGGCCTTAGGGTTATTAGACTTTGCTACCGCCACCAAAATTACAGGTTCACGTTTCTCGGTATTAAAAGGTCAGTTAGCTCGTTTACAACGCGCTTTAACCCAGTTTATGCTGGATGTACATAGCACTGAACATGGCTATCAAGAAGTGTATGTGCCTTATTTAGTCAACAGTGACAGCCTCAAAGGGACAGGTCAATTGCCAAAATTTGAGGAAGATTTATTCAAACTACAAGGCGAAAAAACCTATTACTTAATACCTACCGCAGAAGTTCCTGTTACCAATTTAGTGCGTGATGAAATTATCCCTGCTGAGCAATTACCGCTAAAATATGTCGCACACACCCCTTGTTTTAGAAGCGAAGCAGGGTCTTATGGCAAAGACACACGCGGTCTCATCCGTCAGCATCAATTTGAAAAGGTGGAATTGGTACAGTTAGTCCGTCCAGAAGACTCCTATCACGCCTTAGAAGAACTGACGGCTCATGCTGAAAAGATGCTACAACTGTTGGGGCTACCTTATCGCGTCATGTTATTGTGTGGTGGTGATATGGGCTTTTCTTCGGCAAAAACCTATGATTTAGAAGTATGGTTGCCCGCACAACATAAATACCGCGAAATTTCTTCATGCTCTAACTTTGAAGCCTTTCAAGCGCGTCGTATGCAAGCACGTTATCGAGATAAAGACAACAAGCCCGAACTCCTACATACCCTAAATGGTTCAGGTTTGGCAGTAGGGCGTACCTTAGTCGCTATTTTAGAGAATTATCAACAAGCAGATGGCTCGATACGTATCCCAGAGGTTTTGCAACCGTATATGGCTGGGCTTGAGGTCATTAATAAGGCTTAAGTTTACTGGGAGATATGCGGTCGCACAGCGATTGACTGTGTACGACCGCTTTTTATGGATTCACTTTTTAGAGTTATATGTATGGACTATTTGCCGATTTTTCTAAAAATCAGTCAGCAACCGTGTTTGGTGGTGGGCGGTGGTCAAGTTGCTAAACGAAAAGTGACTCTATTATTGAAAGCGCATGCCAAAGTGACCGTGCTTGCCCCTGAGATTTTAAGTGAACTAAAAACACAAGTATTAGCCGCAGGGGGACAAATTCTGGAGTGTGCATATCACGCACATTATCTTGCGCAACAACGCTTAGTGATAGCCGCCACGGACGATGAGTCACTCAATCAACAGGTATTTAATGACTGTGAGTTAGCCAATATTCCTGTGAATGTCGTAGACGCGCCTGCCTTATGTCGTTTCATTTTTCCCTCGATTATTGACCGCTCACCTGTTGTTATCGCCATTTCTAGCAGTGGTCAATCGCCTGTATTAGCACGCCTATTACGCACCCGTTTAGAAAGCATAATTCCCGCCGCTTATGGACAATTGGCTGCCTTTGTGGGCAAGTTTAGACTGGAAGTGCAACGACAATTACCCGACACGCCAAATCGTCGTGCATTCTGGGAAAAAGAGCTACAAGGCCGTTTTGCCGAGTTAGTTTATAATGGCCGTTATGACGCAGCCGAACAACATTTAGCGCAGGCCTTAGCCACGCATCAGCAACATGCAGGTGAAGTCTATTTAGTAGGTGCAGGGCCAGGCGACCCTGATTTATTGACGTTTAAGGCCTTACGTTTAATGCAACAGGCCGACGTTGTGGTCTATGACCGTTTGGTCTCTCAACCTATCCTAGACTTATGCCGCCGTGACGCAGACATGATTTATGTGGGCAAGGCAAGGGCGAGTCATGCAGTCCCTCAAGAAGACATTAATCAATTGTTAGTACGTTTAGCACAAGAAGGCAAACGAGTCTGTCGTCTTAAAGGCGGAGACCCGTTTATTTTTGGTCGTGGCGGGGAAGAAATAGAAGAATTAGCGGCGGCTGGCATTGCTTTTCAAGTCGTGCCTGGTATTACGGCTGCCAGTGGGTGTTCTGCCTATGCAGGTATTCCACTGACACACCGAGACTACGCGCAATCAGTCCGTTTTGTCACAGGACACCTAAAAGATGGAACACCCAATTTGCCGTGGTCTGAATTAGTGCATGAACGACAAACCTTAGTGCTATATATGGGGCTAGTTGGTTTAGCTGAGATTGCAAACCAATTGATTGCGAATGGTATGCGGCCTGATATGCCTGTTGCTTTAGTCTCGCATGGCACACGTCCCAATCAGCAGATTGTGACAGGTGAAATCGCTACAATCGCAGAAAAAGTACAAGCAAGTGGTATTAAAGCACCCACCTTAACCATTATTGGCGATGTGGTAAAACTACAAGATAAACTGGCTTGGTTTGGTCAAAAATAAGTTAGTTTATCTATTAAACTGGAATATAAAACAGTAATCATCAGTATTGCTGATACATATTATGATTTAATTGCATGAGCTTATCGTCTATTCGTCTCAAGAAAAGCTAAAAATAGCGGCCATTTTTTGTTAAAATAGTCCCGTTAGCTATCATGGCAAGGTATTTCTGGCCTGTTCACCTTCAATCTATCTTCAAAAACAGCAATGAGTAGAATACCTCTCTACTGACGCACTTCTATATTGATATTGCTGATTGCAACGTAAGTTTTAATTAAGAGGAACGTTTATGTCCGCTTTCTTCCAAGAAACTGTATTAAGTGTCCATCATTGGAATGACACCTTATTTAGCTTCACCACCACACGCAACCCCACATTACGCTTTAAGACAGGGCAGTTTGTGATGATTGGCTTGGAAGTCAATGGCCGTCCTTTAATGCGTGCTTATAGCGTGGTCAGTGCACACTATGAAGACCACCTCGAATTTTACAGTATTAAAGTACCCGACGGCCCTTTAACCTCTCGTTTACAACATTTACAAGTAGGTGACACGCTTTTAGTCAGTAAAAAACCGACAGGCTCCTTGATTTTAGATAACCTTAAACCAGGTAAAAATCTTTATTTATTATCGACAGGCACAGGTTTAGCGCCATTTATGAGCGTGGTGCGTGACCCCGAGTTTTATGATGCCTTTGAAAAAATCGTCTTAACTCACGGGGTACGTTGGAAGAGTGAACTGGGGTATTTTGAGCATATCACCGATGAATTACCTGACCACGAGCATTTTGGCGAATTGGTCAAAAATCAACTCATTTATTATCCAACCGTGACACGTGAGGAGTTTGCGACGCAAGGTCGTCTCACGGACTTGTTGGAAAGTGGCAAACTATGTGACGATATTGGCTTACCCCAATTGAACCCCGAAACTGACCGCGTAATGATTTGCGGCAGCCCAAGTATGTTAAAAGATTTAGTGGAAATCTTAGAAAAGCGTGGATTTGTTGAAGGAACTAGCCATGCACCAGGTGACTACGTGATTGAGCGTGCATTCGTCGAAAAATAAACATGGAAACAGCCCGTATAAACGTATACGGGCTTGTTTAGTTGCTTGGTCTTTCATTACCAAGACAGTAATTATAAAAACTCTATCACATGGAATGCAGACAGATAGGTGGTAGCCGTTACCAACCACATATTGAACGTCACACCGCCTTTCTTGGATTCGTTAATCACACCTTGTACCGAACGTCTAGAAATTCCCATTTTACGTGCAATTTCCCATACAGACCAACCACGCTGCTCGAACTGAATAATCTGTTCCTTAAATACTTTACGCGGTTTGGTTGACTCTCGGTTAGAAAGATTCTGTGGAATTACAACAGGCAATATAGGTAAGTTCACACTGGATTCTGAGCGCATGATAAATACTCTTTATGTAGTCATTACCGATAATCATCTTTGCCTTAAAACCATGTTGAGGTAGCCAAGATGAGATGATTTTTTGAGTCTAGGTAGTGAGTCTTAAAGAAAACTTAAATATCTTTTTTGGCAAAATTGAAAGCGCAATATTCAAGCACATTTCATAAGAAATGCGATTCTCTTCACATACCTAATTATCATACGCAGAAAACTTGTGATTGGATGCACAAATAAATTAAAAAATTAAAAAATATTTTTATTTTTCAGAAATAGGTGTATTGAGTGTAAATAACATGATAATCAGAGATGTATATGATGTTAGCCAAATAAGGGCGTAAAGGGGAATTATCAGACGTTGGCACATACAGCCCTGATTTAGTGGCATTACAGACAGAAGTACGGCAACTGAAGAAACAATTAGCTGCAGCCGAAATGGAGCGTGAAATCTTAAAAAAGGCGGCGGCATATTTTGCGAGGGACACCCTGCCAAATACGCGTTCATGAGGAACTATCACAAGACTTACCCTTTGTCGGTGATGGCGCGATTATTGGGTGTCAGTGTCACGGGTTACTTTGATTGGCTGCATCGTAAGCGCTCAAAGCGGCAACTCTTTAGCAGGAATACGCGTCATGTGTTGCATCTTACGCGGCTTTAAGGCTTTGGTTAAACCAGTAGTTGGGTTATTTTGGCTATCCCTTCTCTCATTGCCTGACGAATTACACGACCAATAAAACTAATAGCACGTCTTGCCATTTCTCCCGAACCTCAATCATCAATACGCCTAGCAACGGCCAATACATCAGGGCTTCTTAATTGGTCAATCGGCGTTTTGCCAATAAAAGGAATAATATCTTTTTCTAATAAGCTCACATCACGCTACAAGGTATGATGTTTAACAACAAGTTGTTGATCGGCTATTCATTTACGCGCTCATACCTCAAAACTATTTATATTCTCAGCAATTGCTTTAGCTTCTTTTTTAGCTTTATTAGGGGCTATACCTTATTCTATTTGCTGTCTTGCATCATCACGCTTACGTCTTGCCTCTGCTTAAGATACTTGAGGATATTTGCCATTAAACTTCGTTGCTTTCCCTCAAAACGATAAACATAAGTCCATGACATACGGCCATTTCTAAAAATATGCAGTTATAAGCCATGAGTATCACTATGTTTGCTTGGCTCGCTTTCTTGCTCACTGGGAGATTTTAATTTTTTGATTTTGGCATCAATTAACATTGTTAGTTTGCCATAGTCTGCTTTGGTCTGTCTCGGACAATAAAAAAGCCCAAAGTATTGCTACTATTGGGCTTTGTGGCCTATGGCGATCTACCGTGTTCTTGTGTTTAGTCCCCTCGACAGGAATCGAACCTGTAATTGCCCCTTAGGAGGGGGCCGTTATATCCATTTAACTACGAGGAGAGTAGGTGCTAATTCTAACGCCTGATAAAAACTTTGTAAAAAGAATTACTTAACCTTCATACCTGCCGTTGCACCACTATCAGGAGATAATAAGAATATTTCTTTACCACCTGCACCTGCGGCCAACACCATACCCTCAGAAACACCAAACTTCATTTGACGGGGTGCTAAGTTAGCGACCATCACGGTCAATTTGCCAATTAAATCTTCGGGTTTATATGCTGATTTAATACCTGCAAACACGGTGCGTTGCTCATTACCTAAGTCTAGGGTGAGCTTTAATAACTTAGCTGCTTCAGGAATATGCTCAGCATTGACAATCTTGGCAATCCGCAAATCGACCTTAGCAAAATCATCAATGCTAATGGTGGGTGCAATCGCTTCAATGGTGCTGGCTTTTTCGGTTTTTGGTGCAGCTTTAGCCACAGTAGTAGGCGCGGTTGCAGCTAAGTCTTCTTTTGAGGCTTCAACCATCGCTTGTACTTTGTCTTTTTCGACACGGGTCATTAAGGGGGTAAAGGCATTAATTTTATGACGCAACAACAATTGCTCACGTGCTTGCCATGCTAAAGAGTCAATATTCAAAAATTGCTGACTAGCTGCGGCGGTGACAGGCAAAATAGGCGACAAATAAGTCATTAATTGACGGAATAGGTTTAAGCCTACACTACAAACCGCTTGGACTTGCTCTTTATTAGCAGGGTCTTTGGCTAATGCCCACGGCTTTTTTTCGTCAATATATTGGTTAGCTTTGTCGGCTAAAGCCATTATCTCACGGACGGCTTTGCCAAAGTCGCGGCTGTCATAATGCTCGGCAATGGTTGTGCCTGCATTCACAAATTCAGCCAATAATTCAGGCTCGGCACAGGTTGCTGATAAGAAACCATCAAATTGTTTGTTAATAAAGCCCGCACAACGACTGGCAATGTTAACCACTTTACCCACTAAATCACTGTTTACCTTAAACATAAAGTCTTCAAGGTTAAGGTCAATGTCTTCAACACTAGCCGATAATTTAGAGGCAAAGTAATAACGCAAATATTCAGGATTCAAGTTGTCTAAATAGCTACGCGCTTTGATAAATGTACCGCGTGATTTAGACATTTTTTGGCCATTTACCGTTAAAAAACCATGTGCAAAGATGCCTGTGGGTTTGCGGAAACCCGCACCATCTAACATGGCAGGCCAAAATAGCGCGTGGAAGTAAACAATATCTTTACCAATAAAATGATAAACTTCGGTTTTGCTGTCGGCATCTAATGCCCAATAATCATCAAAGTTTAGGCCGCGTTTTTCACACAAATTCTTAAAACTGGCCATGTAGCCAATCGGTGCGTCTAACCACACATAAAAATACTTATTAGGTGCATCAGGAATTTCAAAGCCAAAATAGGGGGCATCTCTCGAAATATCCCAATCGGCTAAACCACTGTCAAACCATTCACCTAATTTATTAGCCACTTCGGGTTGCAAGCGACCAGAACGCGTCCATTCTTTGAGCATGGCTTCAAAGTCTGGCAATTTAAAGAAGTAATGTTCTGATTCTTTTTCAATAGGTGTTGCACCAGAAATGGTGGAGTAAGGATTTTTTAACTCGGTGGCCGCATAGGTTGCGCCACATTTTTCGCAAGAGTCACCGTATTGGTCTTTCTCGCCACATTTAGGACAGTCCCCTTTAATAAAGCGGTCTGCCAAAAATAATTGTTTTTCGGGGTCAAATAATTGGCGAATAGGGCGCGTGGCGATATGGCCAGCATCACGATTTTTTAGATAAATAAAACGGGACAATTCGCGGTTTTCATCAGCATGCGTGGAGTGATAGTTATCAAAGGCAATATGAAAGCTGGCAAAGTCGGCTTCATGTTCTGCTTTGACGTTGGCAATTTGTTGTTCTGGTGGAATGCCATTTTGCTCTGCTTTGAGCATAATTGCGGTGCCATGCGCATCATCGGCACAGACATATAGGCAATCGTGCCCACGGGATTTTTGAAAACGCACCCAAATATCGGTTTGGATATATTCAACTAAATGGCCTAAATGGATAGAGCCATTGGCGTAGGGCAACGCACTGGTGACTAAGATACGGCGTGTCATATTCGGTTCAATCATCAGATTAAAGAAAGGCGCTACTATAACCGATAATGAAAATGCGTTAGCATTATGCGCCAAAATTTTCTTTGTATTAGCCCCTTTATTAGCCATAATTGGACTTGATGTAGGGGGCTACCGCAGTTTTTAGAGTCATGTTATGTCCATATCCCGTGCGCATGTAGAAGCGGTTTTAGCCAAGATTACAGACCCTTATACCCATCGTGATTACGCTCACTATATTTATCAATTAACGATTGAGCAGGATAATATCGAATTGATGTTAGCCTTGCCTTATCCTTTTGCTAGCATCGGCCAGGCCTTAGAACAGCAAATAGAGCAGGCCTTACGTGTGACAGGTGCAAAATCGGTACGTTGTCGTTTGGCACTGGATGTCCCCAGAGCTAAGCCACAAGCAGGTGTAGAGGGCGTTGCCCCCATTAAAAATGTCATTGTCGTCGCATCAGGTAAAGGTGGTGTCGGTAAATCGACAACGGCTGTTAATTTGGCACTGGCTTTAGCGCAGGAAGGTGCATCAGTTGGGATATTGGATGCCGATATTTATGGCCCTAGCCAGCCAACGATGTTGGGTTTGAGCGGTCAAACGCCAAAAATTCAAGATAATGCCTTTGTGCCTTTACAAGCACACGGCCTACAAGTGATGTCGATTGGCTTTTTAACAGGGGATGACAATACGCCCGTTGTTTGGCGAGGGCCAAAAGCGACTGGCGCACTGATTCAGTTATTTGGTCAAACTGCATGGCATGATTTGGATTATTTAATTGTTGATATGCCACCGGGCACAGGTGATATTCAATTAACCTTGGCACAACGTATTCCTGTGGTGGGTTCAGTCATTGTCACTACGCCACAAGATATTGCTTTATTAGATGCTAAAAAAGGCATTGAGATGTTCCGTAAAGTAAATATCAATGTGTTAGGTGTGGTGGAGAATATGTCTTTACATATTTGCTCTAATTGTGGCCATGCCGATGCAATATTTGGTGCAGGGGGGGGCGAGCGGATTGCGAAGGATTATCAAACGGAGTTGCTCGGGCAATTGCCATTAGATAAATCTATTCGTGAGCAAACAGATAGCGGTAAACCGACAGTACTAGCAGAGCCTAAAGCCAAACTTGCTGCGTTATATACCGAAATTGCCCGTAAAGTTGCTGCAAAATTAGCGATTGAAGACGCGGTACCTCGTAACCGTATTATGACTTTTTTTGGGAAATAAAACTCTTTATGGTTTCGATCCTTCGACAGGCTCAGGGCTGGCCAAGCTCAACCAACAAGCACGCACCTTGAGCGTAGTCGAAAGGTAATTATGAGTGATAAACGGTCGGGGTGAGGGCAAAAGTCAAATGCCCATATTCCTAAATTTTTTTGGAAAATAAAGATGAGTATTAAAGCAGATAAGTGGATTCGTCGTATGGCCGAACAATACGACATGATTAGTCCGTTTGAGGCTAATCAGGTGCGTAGTGTCAATGGTGAAAAAATCATTTCTTATGGCGTATCGAGTTACGGTTATGATGTGCGTTGTGCGCGTGAATTTAAGGTCTTTACCAATGTCTATTCAGCCACCGTTGACCCCAAAAACTTTGACGAAAAAAGTTTTGTGGATATTGTTGATGATGTTTGTATTATTCCGCCAAACTCTTTTGCTTTAGCACGTACGGTGGAATATTTCAAAATCCCACGCAATGTATTAACGGTTTGTTTGGGAAAGTCAACCTATGCGCGTTGTGGCATTATTGTCAACGTAACGCCTTTAGAGCCAGAGTGGGAAGGTCATGTGACCTTAGAGTTTTCTAATACCACGAATTTACCTGCCAAAATTTACGCTAATGAAGGCGTGGCACAAATGCTCTTTTTTGAGTCTGATGAAGTTTGTGAAACATCGTATAAAGACCGTGGTGGTAAATATCAGGGACAACAAGGTGTGACACTGCCTAAAGCCTAACCACCGATAATCCCTAACTAAAAGCGATGACATAAATCATCGCTTTTTTTATGGGGTTTTATATTATTTTTATATATAAAAGTGTTTTTTTAATCTTATAAGTTCTAAATGTTTTACGTTCTAATTATGACAAGTCAACAGGATTTTTGAGTCAGTCTTAAGTTTATGCTGTCTTAGACGTAGGTTTTTTGCTTAAAAAATGTGTGATTTGTCAGTAAATGTTAATGATTTCATGAAACTGTCATATTTAAGTCACGGTTTTGTCATCTAAGTTTCAAATACTTACGTCCAAGTTAATTCACGCCACCGACGTTGTACCCAAGTGGCTTTTTTAGTGTCAACTGATTCTCTAGCAATTTATGTATGTCAGTTGAATGATAAGTTTTTAATCGTAAATAAAGGTCTGAGGAGACTCATCCCATGAAACGTAATCTCATTGCTTTAGCCGTATTATCTGCAACAGTTGCGCCATTAACCGCACAAGCTAACCCCAAAGTATATGGTCAAATCAATTTATCTGCTGAGGCCTATGAACAAGATAGAGATGGTTCTGTGAATGACCAAGAATTTACCCGTATGCAAAGCAATGCCTCTCGCTTTGGTGTAAAAGGTGAAGCAGAATTAACAGGTACATTAAGTGCTGTTTATGGTATTGAATGGGAAGTGACAGCAGATGGTGATGATATTAGTCGTTTATCTGCGAGCACAACCACTGCCGTTGATACAAACGGTGATGGTAAAGCAGACAGTACCGATGGTAAAGCCACATCAACATCAACCATTTCCAACGGTAATCGCTTAGATTTAACGCAACGTAATCGTTTTATCGGTATCAAGCATCAAGACTTTGGTACAATCAAAATGGGTAAATATGATACCTATTTAAAGTTGGCTCAAGGCAAAGTGGATTTGTTTAATGATTTTGCGGCGGATATGCAGTTTACTATTGCTGGTGAAAATCGTATCAACAATGTGATTGGTTATGAATCGCCAAAAATCATGAATACTCAGTTCAATATCATGGCTCAGACTCAAGATACGGCAAGTAAAGCGACAAATGGTAATTCGCTATCAATTGTGCATCATAATGAAGAATCAGGTCTATATTTAGCGTTAGCAGCAGATATGGGTATTAACGGCAGCTCTGCCGTATTTAGTAGTCGTGAAAACGATACGATGCGTCTAGTTGGCTCTTATAAAATAGCTGATTTAACTTTAAATGCGTTATATAGCACTAGCAGTGCGGTTGTTGAAACAAAGCGTGCAGATGGAAAAATGTATGATGATGCAGAAACTGCATATTTGTTGGGTGCTGCATATAAGTTAAATGATATTGTTTTCAAGGCACAGTACAGTGCTGCCGAAGCAGATGATACAGACGGTTTAGCGGCTACGGCTAATGTTGAAAAGACACAAGCCACTATTGGTGCTGACTATAACTTCAGTTCTAAAACTCGCGCTTTTGTATGGTATACCATGCAAGAAGAAACTAAAAAAGTGGCAATAAATAACATTGAAACCAACATTTTAGCGATTGGTATGGAAACTAAGTTTTAATTTAGAGACACCAAAGATTAAAGGCTAAGGAAAGCCTCCATAAGGACATGTTTTTAAGTAACCCGCGCACAGCGGGTTTTTTATTTTATTGAGACAAAACCGATGTCCTGTTAGAATCCGCGTCATTCTTCAAGGCTTGGTATTTTATGGTCGTGTGTGTGCATAAAAAGCAGAAGTTTTGCATCGTGTCAAAACAAATTTTCTGTCATTTGCCGCTTGCATTCACACAAAATGACCGTTTAACGCCCAGTCCAACCTTCCTAATTGCATAATCAGTCTAGGTTTTTCATGACTAAGTATATTTTTGTCACAGGCGGTGTGGTTTCTTCACTTGGTAAAGGTATTTCTGCTGCATCAATGGCTGCATTATTGGAAGCCCGTGGTTTACGCGTCACCATGACCAAAATGGACCCTTATATCAATGTTGACCCCGGCACCATGAGTCCTTATCAGCATGGTGAAGTCTTTGTCACCGAAGACGGTGCAGAAACGGACCTCGACTTAGGCTATTACGAGCGTTTTTTACGCCGTGCAAAAATGACACAAAACAATAATTTTACCAGTGGTCGTATTTACTCTGACGTTATCCAAAAAGAACGTCGTGGTGATTATTTAGGCGCGACGGTGCAAGTGATTCCCCATATCACCGATATGATTAAACACCGTATTCGTGAAGGGGCAAAAGGGTTTGATATTGCCATTATCGAAATTGGCGGTACAGCAGGCGACATCGAAGCCATGCCCTTTATGGAAGCGGTGCGCCAAATGCGTGTTGAGTTGGGCTTTCAAGGTTCCTTGTTAATGCACTTAACCTTAGTGCCTTATATTGCCTCCGCAGGTGAAACCAAAACCAAACCTACACAACATTCGGTCAAAGAATTACGTTCGATTGGTTTACAACCTGATATTTTAGTATGTCGCTCTGACCATACGATTTCTGAAGAATCACGCTCAAAAATTGCGAACTCAACCAATGTTGAATTACGCGCAGTGATTTTGGCCGAAGATGCACAAACCATTTACCAAATTCCCCGTAAATTCCATGAGCAAGGCTTAGACGAATTTATTTTAGAACGTTTTGGTTGGAAGTGTTTACCTGCCGATTTAAGTGACTGGGATGCGGTGGTCGATGGCTTATTGCATCCAACTCAAGAGGTCACGATTGCGATGGTGGGTAAATATGTAGAGTTGCCCGATGCGTATAAATCGTTAAACGAAGCCTTATTACATGCGGGTATTCATCATCATACCAAAGTCAAAATTGATTATGTTGATGCGGAATCTTTAGAAGAAATCGGTGTGCAACGTTTACAAGAGGCAGATGCGATTTTAGTACCAGGTGGTTTTGGTGATAGAGGCACCGAAGGCAAAATTCTTGCTGTGCAATATGCCCGTGAAAACAAAGTGCCCTACTTGGGTATTTGTTTGGGGATGCAAGTCGCTGTGATTGAATATGCGCGTCATGTCGCAGGCTTAAAAGGCGCCTATTCAACGGAGTTTAAGAAGCAACCGCATTTTCAACATCCTGTCATTGGTTTGATTACCGAGTGGGTAAATG
The DNA here is from genome assembly GCF_003051055.1 of Agitococcus lubricus. GTDB lineage: Bacteria > Pseudomonadota > Gammaproteobacteria > Pseudomonadales > Moraxellaceae > Agitococcus > Agitococcus lubricus. Next base: position 99,648 of record NZ_QAON01000013.1, read on the forward strand.
AAAACGGCGAAGTTGAAACGCGCAGTGTGGACTCTAACTTGGGCGGTACGATGCGTTTAGGCGCACAGCAATGCCATTTGCAAGTAGACACTAAGGCACGCACAATTTATGGCGCAGATACGATTGTAGAACGTCATCGTCATCGTTATGAAGTGAACAATCAATATGTTGAGCGTTTAACACAAGCAGGATTGATTGTGTCTGGCCGTAGTGCCGATAACAGCTTAGTCGAAATGGTTGAAATTGCAGACCATCCGTGGTTTGTGGCTTGTCAATTCCATCCTGAGTTTACGAGTTCGCCACGCGGTGGTCATCCGTTATTCAGTAGTTTTATTGCGGCGGCTATGCAAGCTAAAAAATAATAATCTTAGCCTTAAGCAATCTATACTTAGGGCTAAATCCTTCTTCAAAAGGACATCATTCAGCACGGAGACAACCATGACGCAAAAAATAATTCAGCTTAATACGATTCAAATGGGCAATGAGTTACCGTTTGTTTTGTTTGGTGGCATGAATGTTTTAGAATCGCGCGATTTAGCTTTACGTATCTGCGAACACTATGTGACCGTGACACAAAAATTAGGCATCCCTTATGTGTTTAAGGCCTCGTTTGATAAAGCCAATCGTTCATCCGTGACATCGTACCGAGGGCCGGGTTTAGACGAAGGTTTAAAGATTTTTCAAGAAATCAAGCAGACTTTTAATGTCCCTATTATCACCGATGTACATGAACCTTACCAAGCGCAGCCTGTTGCTGAAGTCTGCGACATTATTCAATTACCTGCATTTTTATCTCGTCAAACTGATTTAGTGGTGGCGATGGCTAAAACAGGCGCAATTATCAATATCAAAAAAGCCCAGTTTTTAGCCCCACAAGAAATGAAACATATCCTCCAAAAATGCAATGAAGCAGGTAACGACCAACTCATATTGTGTGAGCGTGGCAGTAGCTTTGGTTACAATAATTTAGTGGTCGATATGCTGGGCTTTGGCACCATGAAAAAAATGGGTTATCCCGTTTTTTTTGACGTGACGCATTCTTTGCAAATGCCCGGTGGTTTACCCAATGCGGCAGGCGGTCGTCGCGCACAAGTCACTGAATTAGCACGTGCAGGCATGGCGGTTGGTTTAGCAGGCTTATTTTTAGAAGCCCATCCTGACCCAGAACAGGCCAAGTGTGATGGGCCTTGTGCCTTACGTTTATCGCAATTAGAAGGTTTTTTAAGTCAAGTTAAAGCGATTGATGACTTAGTCAAAAATTTCCCTGAATTAGATACCCATTAATACCTGTTGATTTGATAAGACGCTCAGTCTTATGAGTCATTAACCTTAAGGAGTTTGGATAATGAGCCAAATTATTGATATTCGCGCCCGTGAAATTTTAGATTCTCGTGGCAATCCTACCATTGAAGCCGATGTGATTTTAGAGTCAGGTGTGATGGGACGTGGTTGCGCGCCAAGTGGTGCATCGACTGGCTCTCGTGAAGCCTTAGAGTTACGTGATAAAGACGGTAAACGTTATTTGGGCAAAGGTGTATTAAATGCCGTTGCTAACGTCAACAGCCGTATTAGTGAGTTATTAGTGGGACGCTCGGTATTTGACCAAAGCGAAATCGACCGCGCCATGATTGCTTTAGATGGCACAGAAAACAAAAGTAACTTGGGCGCAAACGCCATGTTAGCCGTTTCTTTAGCCTGTGCCCGTGCTGCCGCCGCAGAGAAAAAAGTCCCCTTATATGAATACATTGCCAGCTTAAATAATCAAACCATCTTTACGATGCCAGTCCCGATGATGAACATCATCAACGGTGGCGAACATGCGGATAATACCGTTGATATTCAAGAGTTTATGATTGAGCCTGTTGGTTTTACCTCGTTTGCTGAAGCGTTACGTTGTGGTGCAGAAGTGTTTCATGCCTTAAAAAGCGTATTAAAAGCCCAAGGCTTAAATACCGCAGTGGGTGATGAAGGTGGTTTTGCCCCTAACTTACGCACCAACGAAGAAGCCTTGCAGATGATTATGCAAGCCATCGACAAAGCAGGCTATAAAGCAGGTGATAACGTCATGTTGGCTTTAGACTGTGCTTCGAGTGAATTTTACAAAGATGGTCGTTACCACTTAGAAGGTGAAGGTAAATCGTTTGATTCCGAAGGTTTTGCTGAATACTTATCGGGTTTAACCCGCCAATATCCCATTATCTCCATCGAAGATGGTTTGGATGAATCTGATTGGGCAGGTTGGAAAGTGTTAACCGACAAAATTGGTGAAAAAGTGCAGTTGGTGGGTGACGATTTATTTGTGACTAATCCAAGTATTTTACAACGTGGTATTAACGAAGGTGTTGCCAACTCCATTTTAATCAAATATAACCAAATTGGTACCTTAACCGAAACTTTAGAAGCCATTTACTTGGCTAAAAGTAATGGTTATACCACCGTTATTTCTCACCGTTCTGGTGAAACCGAAGATTCAACCATTGCTGATTTAGCCGTTGCGACCGCAGCAGGCCAAATCAAAACGGGTTCATTGTGCCGTTCTGACCGTGTGTCTAAGTACAACCAATTATTACGTATTGAGCAAGAGTTAGATGGTTTAGCGGCTTATCGCGGTAGAGCGGAGTTTCGCGGTTTACGTTAATCTAAGTTAAGATTTAGCGTCAAGAAGCCGTTTTAATTAACTGAATTAGAACGGCTTTTTAGTTTTTAGTGTTAATACTGATTCAGTCATAAGGCTATGGCATGTTAAATTCATTATTTGGTCGACTGCTTATTTTGATGTCGGCACTCATTTTTTGTACTCTACAAAGCCTATTATGGATTGGTGATGGTGGACTGTTAGATTATCAGGATTTACTGAGACAAATAGAGCAACAAAAAGATGAAAATGCACGTTTAACTGAGCGCAATCAAATCTTACAAGCAGAAATCAATGACCTAAAAAATGGTACAGAATCCATTGAAGAGCATGCACGTTTAGATTTAGGTATGGTTAAACAAGGTGAAACATTTTTTCGGGTTGTTAAAGCAACGGTGGTTGCACCAACACCGACAGAGCAAACACCTTGAACTATTGGCTAATCATGCCTGCGGCAGGCACAGGTAAGCGTTTTGGCGCAGATAAACCCAAGCAGTACTTAGCGCTAGGTCAGAAAACGGTCATGCAATGTACGGTAGACCGCTTAACCCAGTTATCACAAATCCAACAAGTGATTATCCCTATTCATCCACAAGATAACTTTGTTCATCAGTTAGCGTTTCAACAGCCTGAAAAAATACGATTTGTTATGGGAGGTGCGGAGCGTTCTGACTCTGTATTAGCAGGATTAAGAGCCATTCAAACACAAGCACACGCGCAAGATTGGGTCTTGGTACATGATGTCGCACGACCTTGTGTGCGGTTAAGTGATATCCAACGTTTATTTGAGCAGTTAGCGCATGATGAAGTGGGGGGAATTTTAGCCAATCAAGTGCGTGATACCATTAAGCAAGGCACAGCAGAACAAAAAATTTCGCATACTGTCCCACGTCAGCAACTATGGCAGGCACTGACACCGCAAATGTTTCGGTTCGAGTTATTATTCAAGGCCTTGATGCAAGCGCAACAACAAGGCTTACAAGTTACAGATGAAGCCTCCGCGATTGAATTATTAGGGTATCAGCCACGCTTGATAGCAGGTGCTTATGACAATCTTAAAATTACCTATTTTGAAGACTTAGCCTTGGCAGAATATTTATTAGATAGGCAGAAAATATGAAATATCCTCGTATTGGGCATGGTATAGATGTGCATCGTTTTGGGGAAGGTGGCAGTATCACCTTAGCAGGTGTAAATATCGCTCATAGTCAGGGTTTAGTGGCACACTCGGACGGAGATGTTGCTCTACATGCGTTATGTGATGCGTTATTGGGGGCGTTAGCCTTGGGAGATATTGGTAAACATTTTCCTGATACCGACATGGCCTATAAAAATGCCGATAGCCGTGTGTTATTACGCCGAGTATTTGCTTTAGTACAGGAAAAAGGTTATCAACTGGGGAATTGTGATTTAACGATTTTGGCTGAAAAGCCTAAGTTGGCACCACATATAGCCCTAATGCAGCAGCGTATCGCTGAGGACTTAGCAAGTACGTCGGACTCTGTGAGTATTAAAGCAACAACCACCGAAAAATTAGGTTTTGTTGGACGACAAGAGGGCATAGAAGCCCACGCAGTGGTATTGTTAGTCCCTATATCAGGCTCATAGCATCTTTGTTCATTTCTCCTTTCTAATTGAGTATAAAATGCATATTTTACTGAGTAATGATGATGGCGTTTTTGCACCAGGCTTGGCTGCCTTGGCAGAGAGTTTAAGCCGTATTGCAAAAGTCACCGTCATGGCACCAGAAACTGAACGCAGTGGTTATTCCAGCGCCTTAACCTTAGACCGTCCTTTGCGTCCAATACAATTAGATAATGGTTTTTGGTCGGTGAATGGTACTCCTGCGGATTGTGTGTATTTAGCCCTCAATGGTTTTTTTGACGATGAGCCAGATTTTGTTGTCACAGGCATTAATTCAGGTGCAAATTTGGGTGATGATGTCATTTATTCAGGTACGGTAGGTGCTGCCTTAGAAGGTCGGTTTTTAGGTAAACCTGCTTTGGCCGTGTCGTTAGCAGGGGCTAAGGTTAAACATCATACAGAGCCTTCAGCGTTTGCTGTCGCTGCAGACCTTGTCAAAGCATTAATTGAACATTGGCATGAGCTCAACTTACCTGCACACAATATTATCAACATGAATGTGCCAGATTTACCCATAGAGGCAATTAAAGGCTTTAAATTGACCCAGTTAGGTAAACGCCAGCGTGGTTTATCGGTGCAAAAAAGCCATGACCCTAGAGGACGAGCCGTATATTGGATTGGTTTAATGGGCGAGCCTGAGCCTGCGCATAAAGATACTGATTTTGCCGTGATTGAGCAGGGCTACGTCAGTTTGACACCATTACAAACCGACCTTACCAGCCATGAAGCCTTACCACCTTTAGCGGACTGGTTAGTAAAAAAGCAGGGTTAGAAAACAATATTTTACATGAAATTAACGCTGTTATTACTTGATTTTAATTGAGAATTAGCTTTTAGTAAGCTGCGTTTTGTGCTTATTCAACTGGGGTCTATTGTAGGCTTCGACTATCGTTTAGAGAGTGTAAACAGTGTATGTCAGTTTTGCTTCTTATGCCAAAAAATTCATGGTTAGCGCCCACCTTAGTTGCGTTATTAATGACAGGATGTGCCTCTGTATCTAAAAAAGAAGCAACACCACCTGCACCCAATACAAACGCTGTTAAAACCGAAAAGCCCAAATTGACACAGGCTGCACCGCCAACGTATCGGGTTAAAGCAGGCGATACCCTGTATTCTATTTCGGTGAGATTTGATAAAGATTATCGAGAATTAGCTAAAATCAATAATCTCGATGAAAAATTCACTATCTATGTTGACCAGCAACTACGCTTAGATACCGCTGATGCAGATACGCCTGCACCTGCTACCGTCCCTGCAACTAAGCCTATCCCAAGTAATAAGCCGATTGTCGCCACCCCCATTAAAGACCCTACACCTAGTACAACGGTCGCCAAAAAGCCAGCGGAAACAGTCGTTAAAAATACGCCGTCTGTCGGCACAAACGTGCAAGCAATCAGTAAAAGTGGTTCACTGACTTGGAGTTGGCCAATAACTGGTCAGCTACTTAAGCGGTTTAGTAGTGAAGGTGTTGGCAGTAAAGGCATCGACATTGCTGGTAAACGCGGTGATATTGTTAAAGCATCCGCTGATGGTGTAGTTGTTTATGCTGGTGAAGGCTTAGTCGGATACGGTAAATTGATTATCCTTCGCCATAATGATGAATACATCACAGCCTATGCCCACAATGACCGACTTATTGCTAGTGAAGGGCAAAGAGTTAAACTGGGGCAAACGATTGCTGAAGTAGGTTCTACGGGTACAGATAGAGATAAATTACATTTTGAGATTCGTTATAAGGGTAAACCCATTGATCCATTAACCATTTTGCCAAATTAAGATTGCGATACTGCTCACCCTTTGCTTATTTTAGCAATAAAGGGGCTATAGCTAATTCAGATAAATATAAAGACTAACAGAAAGAAATTTCAGTTAATAATGTATTTATCCTCTGACTAAAGCGCTATCAGTTCTACCCAATATGGGGAGGCAGTATCATGACAACACAAAAATCAACAGCAATAAAAAATAAAAAAACACCTGTCACACACGCTACCGATGCCACACAGCTTTATCTGCATGACATCGGTATTTCACCTCTGCTATCAGCAGAAGAAGAAGTGCATTTTGCCCGACTGGCAAAGGAAGGTGTCGAAAGTGCTAGACGTAGAATGATTGAAAGCAATCTGCGCTTAGTGGTCAAAATCGCCCGTCGCTATGCTAATCGTGGCCTATCATTTTTAGATTTAATTGAAGAAGGGAATTTGGGTCTGATTCATGCGGTTGAAAAATTCGACCCTGAGCGAGGATTCCGATTTTCAACCTATGCCACTTGGTGGATTAGACAAACGATTGAGCGGGCGCTGATGAGTCAAACCCGCACCGTTAGATTACCCGTTCATATTGTCAAAGAGCTAAATTTATATTTACGAGCCGCTCGTGAATTGAGTCAAAAACTCGACCACGAACCCAGTGCCGAAGAAATAGCAACATTATTAGATAAGCCGATTTCAACAGTCGAACAAATGCTCGGCTTAACAGAAAAAGTTACCTCGATTGATAGTAGTTTTGCCTCCGATAATGATAAAAGTCTCCTAGATACTTTATCTGACCCACATACGCCTGACCCAGCAGATGCTATACAAAACAATGAATTAAGTCATAGTCTTGAACATTGGTTAGAGCAATTGCCTGAGCGTCAGCGTGAAGTACTCATGCGTCGTTTTGGTTTGGCTGGTTTTGAAGCTGCCACACTGGAAACGGTGGGAGAGCAAATCGGATTGACACGCGAACGTGTACGTCAAATACAGGTAGATGCCTTACGTCGTCTGCGCGAAATTTTAATGCGTGAGGGATTGTCGGCTGAGACTTTGTTTGAAAATACCTTGCATTAGTCATTTGAGCTATGAACACCTAATCACCCATAGCTAGACGTAAAAAGGATGCTCTTGCAGCCGCGTCTAGTTGTTGGTTGACGAGGGAAAATGGCTCTTTACAAGGCAACTGAAGCATCAAGCCATGAATTTGTGTTGCTATCATGAGGGCACGCAGCTTACATTCTTCGTAACTTAAAGCGGGGTTTAGCCCATAAATTAATTTTGTTAACTCTTTTTGCTCACGAATTTGTAAAGTTTGTATAAGTTCGGCAGCCACAGTTAATCTACCCGCTAATGCCCAAATTTCCACAAAAACACTGTACATTTCAGGGCGCTTTATCTCGATTAATAACATATCCATAATCGCCATAAAGCGTTCAAGAGGACTATGGTGTGGCATGGATTGTAAAATATAGGCAATGCGTTGTTGGTAATCATCTAAGATATAAATCAGCAGAGCTTCTAAGAGTAACTCTTTGTTTTTATAGTAATGTTGCACTGTGCTTAAATGGATGTTTAGCCGATTAGCAACCCCTCGCATGCTTAATCCCGCATAGCCTTGTTCAATAAAAATTTGTTGTGCGGCTAGCAAAATTTCTTGTGCTCGTAATAAACCTTTATCTGTGGTATTGGAGATTTTGTCATCTAGAGTCGGGATAGAATGGAGCATAATGATAAAAATCGTTTTCTATAGTCAATAAACCCTATTGTGCCATCTTTGTCCGCATTGACAAATAGGTCGACTGACCGATAGTATTATTTATAGGTCAAATGACCTATAAAGTCTAATCTAGTTAAAGACAACAGCCCTTATTTAATCCGATAAGCTGCCTAAACCCTGTGATATTTTGATGCGGTGAGAGTAAATATGATTAATCAACGTTCGCCTTGGATGGATGCCGATTTAGAGTTGTATCGTTCAACGGTACGTCGTTTTGTACAAACTGAAATTGCGACACATGCAGAAAAATGGCGTAAACAGCAGCATGTCGACCGTGATTTATGGCGTAAAGCAGGCGAGTTAGGGATTTTACTCGCCGATATCAGTGACGAACATGGTGGAAGTGGCGGTACGTATGCACACATGGCTATTTTGTTTGAAGAGTTAGCCTATGCAGGTGATAGTGCCTTTGGGGTACATGTCCATGCAATTGCTGCTCACTATATTTTGAATCAAGGTACAGAAGAGCAAAAACGTAAATACTTACCCTTATTAGCGTCTGGCGAAATGGTCGGCGCAATTGCCATGTCCGAACCCAATGCAGGCTCAGATTTACAAGGTATACGTACGACCGCTGTACGCGATGGGGATGATTACATTATTAATGGCTCTAAGATTTTCATTTCTAATGGCTATTTAGCCGATTTAATAGTTGTGGTGACCAAAACCGATAGCAAAGCAGGGTCTAAAGGTGTTTCTTTATTTTTATTAGAAACCAAAGGAGCAGCAGGTTTTGAAGTCGGTCGAATTTTAGAAAAGCTCGGTCAAAAAGGCCAAGATACGTGTGAATTATTTTTTAATAATGTCCGTATCCCCGCAGCCAACTTATTAGGGGGTGTCGAAGGCAAAGGTTTTGCACATTTAATGAGTGAGTTACCGTATGAACGCATTATGTTAGGCGTCTCTGCGGTCGCGCGCGTGGAACGCGCTTTGGCCTTGACCATTGATTATACTAAAGAGCGAAAAGCCTTTGGTAAGCCTGTTTTTGAAATGCAAAATACGCGCTTCAAATTAGCAGAAATGAAAACTGAAGCGGTCATTGCCCGCACGTTTATTGACGATTGCATTCAACGTGTGATTGACGGCACGATGGATACGACGATTGCCTCAATGGCGAAACTATGGTGCAGTGAATTAGAGTGTAAAGTCATGGATGAGTGTGTGCAGTTGTTTGGGGGTTATGGTTATATGTTGGAGTATCCTATTACACAAATGTATGCTGATGCACGTGTTCAACGTATCTATGGTGGTACGAGTGAAATTATGAAAGAAATCATTGCTCGCTCTTTGTAGTCGACTGTTGATATTGAACATATTCAACAGGCTTTATCTCATAAATCAATGGCTGTTAGAATTGACAGTCATTGATAAGGATGCTTTATGACTTAGAGATATCATGTGTTGAATAAGCAAATAAATACGAATTTTCTAAAGGAATACCCCTAACATAAAAGCGCAGTAAAGCCGCTAATTGATAAGAAACCCTCCTTAAAAAGTTATTTATATGACCCTGTATTAGGCGCTTTGGGGGTTGAAATGTCCCCAAATCACAAGTTTTTGACCTCAAATAACCTGTTATCGGACGCTCGGTATGTTAATGTCAAGCGACAACGAATAAAAGGTTTGACTATATGACACATGCTTTACAACACATTGAAAAAGCGCTAGTACATGAAATTGCCCCTGCTTATGTTGCATCTGCTCCCAAAGCCTGTCCTCAAGCGATTCGCCAATGGCGCCCAACAGGACAAGTATGGCCTATGCTGCGGGAACTTCAGGGACGCGTCATTGGTTTGCGTAAATGTCGTATGGAAGTAGATGGTGCAACCATGGTTTGGCTAGAAGGTGGCAATCCGCATGGTGAAGCCGTGGTTTTATTACACGGATTTGCCTCTAGTAAAGAGAACTGGTTGTTATTATTACCTTTTTTAGCTAAGCGTTATCGCTTATATGTACCCGACTTACCTGCATGGGGCGAAAGCCATTTTCGCCATGAAAAAGTATATGGTCTAGATCAACAAGCAGACCGTATTGCGCAATGGGCAAGACAGATATTGCCACATAAAGCGCATTTTGTTGGGAGTTCGATGGGTGGCGGTATCGCTGGATTGGTGGCAGCACGTCATCCTGATATTACAGCGACACTGACCTTAATGAATGCGGCGGGGGTCAAAGGTAATCAAGGCTCGACTGCTTTTGAACGCGGCTTATTATTAGGAAGAAATACCTTAGTGCCTAATAATTATGCCGAAGTAGTAAGATTATTTAGCACTGTGCTAGAACGTAACCGTACGGCTTTATCATTGGTATTGGCGTCAGCCATGGGGCAAGAAATGGTGTCACGTCGCCATGTCAATCGTCATTTGTTTCATCACATGATAGCGCATTCCTTGCATGATGAGCGACAAGGTGTATCTGCAGTCCAAGTACCCACATTAATTTTATGGGGTGAAGCAGACCAAGTACTGCACCATTCTTGCGTAGAAACATTTCAACAACTTATTCCTCATGCCCGCGTCCGTAAATTAGCCGATGTTGGTCATTTACCGATGGTAGACGTTCCTGCAACTACGGCGAAACACCTCAATCGTTTTTGGTTTGAGAGTCGTTTGGTTAAATAACATAAAATACGATACTTCCAGCAAAAGCAGAGCATTTTTGTCAAAATGCAGCAATTTTTATCTCTCTCCCGTAAGGAGAGAGATATTACTGTAGTCCACTGAGTCGTATAAACTTTTTGTCCTTTGGGTTACTTAACATCGATTAGTGCGTCGCATAACAGTGTAATGGTTTAATAGAACAGGACACTTTGATAGGTAGTATTTATACTGCAAGTAGAGGTGTTTATGAAAGCAACGAAGTCAATGAAAAAGCCGA
>NZ_QAON01000014.1 GCF_003051055.1 Agitococcus lubricus
TAAATTCAGGGCTAAAACGTTTTGCCATTTCTTCTCTCCAAACATAATTCTTAAATTAGCTTTAGAGGGAATAATTGTCCATTTAGTTGGCTAGGATCAATTGACGATAAAATAAATTTAGAGATTGATATTGAGAATAGAGAAAAATTTTTTTAGATGATTTTTGGTGTTCATTGTTTTTCTCAATTACACATAGAAAATACTCAGTACCTTCTTCAATTAAAATATATGGAAATACAATGGTTTATCAAAAAAAAGAAACTTGGATAAAGCAAGGTATTGATTTATCAGTTTCTTTTTCACCATATTTAGATATTCGCTTAGATACATATATAACTGACTGGTTGCCATATAATATAAGTAAGTATGGAGGTGTTAATGAAGATTATGAAGCTAATGCTTATCGTTTAGAGTCTGCACTAACGGAGTTTGTAGAAAAAACAAGATTTTCGGTTGATACGGAACCTGTTATGTATTTAAGATATGACGGATTTCGACTATATAATCAAACTGTTGAAGAGACTGGCGAAATATTCTTATTTAATGAACAAGGCTCTATTATTGGCTTTTATAATGCTATAAGTAATAAAATTAGTTATTGATATAGTAATCGTAGATTAGGTTGAGGAACGAAACCCATCACATTAATTAGATAAATCGCTGGTTTCCTACGTCAACCCATGCTGCTAAATGATGAAAACACATTAAACTAGCAGCGTCATCACTCTCAATCTAGGGAGGAAATTAAATGAACTGGCCATCTTTGTGGCAAAGCCTAATTTTAGTGCCGCCCACTAATTTATTAGCAGAATTACAAACAGCTTATGCACAAACACAGCGTTTTTATCACAGCCAACAACATTTACAAGAATGTTTAAGCCTATTAAATGAAGTAGAACATTTAGCCAAACAACCTGCCGAATTAGCCCTTGCGCTATATTTCCATGATGCAGTTTATAACCCACAAGCCAACGACAACGAAGCACAAAGTGCCGCATGGGCTGTGCAAGTATTAACTCAATGCCATGCACCACAAACATTAATACAGAGAATTGAACAACTCATTATGGCCACTAAAAATCACACCATTGCCAAAGATGATGTTGATGGCCAATTATTATTGGATATAGATTTAGCGATTTTAGGGCAAGAATCGACTCGCTTTAATGAATATGAACAACAAATTCGCCAAGAATATGCGTGGGTCAGTGAACAAGATTACAGAGTGGGTAGGGCAAAAGTATTACAGAGTTTTTTACAACGCGAGACCATTTATCAAACGGATTATTTTAGACAACGATTTGAACAACAAGCACGGCTGAATATTCACGCCGCGCTTGTTGGTTTAGACACTTAGATTATTCACATAAAACCAGTTTACTGTTCCACTCCTCAATAATTGGTAATTTAATCGGCCAACGTTGCTCAAATAAAGTCAGCGTCATTTCTTCGCCAATCCAGCTACCGACATATTTTATATTTTTGGTGTTAATGCCTGCCGTAGCACGTATCCCTGCATCTAAGCCCAGTTTAAGTGCGCTTTGACAGGTAATTTCAGTGACACCCTCTAATTGACCTTGTACTGAGCGTGTGACCCAATCCGCACCAAAGCGTTGGTCATATAACTGGTGCATATATTGTTTCAGCTCGTCGAGTTTCTTTGGATTTAAGTTCTCCAATTTCAGACCCATACGGTCAAGTTCCCGTACAGCTTCACGACCTGTCTTGAATTTTGGTAGTTCATTGCGAACAGGTAGTAGACAACTTGTTTTTTCCTCTTCATTCAAGAGGTCATAACATTTAGAGGCTCTCTGTTCAAATATATAGTTTTGGACGGCTCTAATTTGATATTCATCATAAATTCTAACCAAGTCAGTTTGTAACTGTATGGTAGGTAAATTCTTTTTCTCTACGGCAACGCCTGCTTCAAACCCCGCAGAGGCGTTCAAAAAGCCGCGTAAGGCGACATTGGCTAAGTTATTACCCACCCCTGTGACACTGCCTTGCATACGCAACTCAAGATAGGGTTCAACGTATAGACTGGCGGCCGTAATGCCAAATTCAAATTGAGATTTATAGGTTTCAAAGCTACGTGGAAAGTCTAAACGTTTGCTCACTGTTGTTTTGCAACCAGTCCGCCATGAACAAACTAAGTCTTGGTCATAAAAAGCATCAACCCCTAGTTTAGCCTTCATACCACGAGTGTAAGCGGCAAAAATTTTAGCTTCACCGCCAAATTCAATGCCTGCACTGAGGGTAATTTCTGGCCGTAGAATAGTGGCAACAGGGCCTAAAATTGTGGTACCTGCGTTAATGGTAATCAAGGTATATTCTAGTTTAGGTTTTTCTGTCCCACGTTTCGTCCATTCACTGGAGTTTTTACCTGCTTTGACATTCACTTCTAAACGAGGCTCGACCGCCACTTCTGGAATCAGCTTAAACGCGGCTCTGGCATCAAATAAGCTAAAGTCAAAATAATAATCAACCGCCATGCCAAAACCTAATTTGGCATTGACTCCTACAGAAAGCCACGGAAAGCGTTTGAAAGGCATGTCAATCGACAAACCATCACTACCTAATAAGTTAATATTGGGGGTAACGGCTTGCTTAAATGGCGAGGGCAGTGGGTCGTTAGGACCAAAGTACCAAGGATTATCCGTTGTTTGACGAGATACTGGCATATTGGGTAAGCGCGCTTCTTTGAATGAGCATTTTGCTTTTGTGGCACAGCTAAAATCGGCAACAGTATATAAATCACCTTGTGGACGGTGTGTATCGTCAAAGCTAATAAATTCAAAACCTGAGCGACCATCGAGGCGATGCGTTAAAAAGACGTTTTTGCGTACTTTGAGCACAGGACCAATGTCTTTTGCCCATGTCCATGCGGCGGCTGTGCGATAGGTTTCGCCTTGTTTTTTATTACCGCTAATCAAATACAAAGGGGTATTGGCTAAGACTTTTGCGTCCATGTGTTGCATAAAACGCATGTTGGCAAAATCAATGGTTTTAGCGACCTGTTGAGCACTGGATTGATTCGCCGCGACATTAAAATCACGTGCATAGGCTTTATAGGCTTTATACACTAAGCGCTTATTATCGCATTCGCCTTCGGCGGCGCGTAATGCTGATGTCCATACGGTATCATCTTTGGGGTCGTCTGGTAGTGTAGGGCGTGTATTCGGTGGCGTAGCATCGGCATACAACACACATTTATCTTTGTGAACGACTAATTCCCATGCTTGTTTAGTTAAATGATTGCCACCACTTTTATCTTGATATTTAGGGATTGCGCCTGTCGATGGATTGCTTTGTAATGGCGATGTACTAAAGTTTTCGTTTTGAACACTGACTTTAGGGTCACGTAAAACCGTCTTATCGGTGAGCATACTGACCGAAATAATATCATCTAAGGTGAGTGCGGGTTTGTATTCGGTCGTCAAATAAAAAGAGGCTTGGCTTAAAACATCAGTGACTTCTTTATCACTAAAAGCAAAGTTAATTTCCGTCCCTTGACTGGTGGTTGTTAAGGATAATATGTCATTAACGTTGACCAGTGGGTGTGGTAAATAGGGCAGGCTGAGTATGTAACCTGCTTCTAAACTACGCAGTAACTCGGCAATATTGGTGTCTCGGGTGGTGATGGTGATGACGCCATTATCATCACTAATCACGACATCTGAATCAGGTGACAAGGCTTTATAGGCTTTGACTTCATCCTTAAAAATAGCTTTGCTTTCTAAAACAGCATAGACGCTTTTAGATTGGTCTGGTCGAATTAAACAGGTCGTTTTATCGGTACTAATTTGGCTGCAACCGACCCAAGACACAATTCTCCGTCCTTCATCAGGGGTGACAGTAAGAGCATATTCCTCTTTTAAGGAACGTGGTACGGCAATATCGTAAGAGCCATCGGTATTGCGCCATTGGCCTTTTTTGAATAAGCCGCCCTTGAGAGTGCCATAGCCATTAAGATAAATATTCAGCTTTACATTACTGGCGACATTTGTCTCAGGAAGCTCGATATTCGGTGCACTTGCACCTAGTAGCTCTCCAATATAGGTCAGACTATCGGAGTCACCATCATGTAGGCTATCAATAAACGATTTACCTTTTGTGAGCGGTAAATGGTATTTATCAAAACCAACGACGAGTTTGGAGTGCATCGTCGTATCGCTCGGATTAAAGGCTAAAATATCCTCATAATCTGTCACGACGTTGCCATTGATGTCTTCTGCCAGTAGCTGTGATGACATATCATCAATTTTTTCGCGTAGACTAAATGGCGATAACAAACCAATCATGCTAAACATTTTTTGGTAAATGATTTCAGTTACAGGCGTGACGTTAATACTGGTACCTTTAAGCAAGTCATTGGCAAAGACAATCGCGTGTAATGCGCCCTTATTGGGTTTGGCATCATCTTTGGTGGTGGGGTTGTCGTCTGGGTCTAAGTCTGTACCGCCACGCACCTCGATAATCAAGGGTCTAAATTCAGGTAAGGCTTGAAGGAGCTGTAAATTAAACGAGCCATCATCATTGGTTGTGCCTTGAGCCAATAAGGTTTCGATGTCCATTGGGTCGTAGAGATACACCTCTGCGCCTTTGAGTGGCCCCATTTTGGCGTAATGAGGGACGGGGATGACGGTATTGGCAGCAATCATTGGCTCTTTGCTGAGTGGACTTTTTTGCGACAAGGTTTGAGCAAGAGATTGCGGCGTTTCGGCGTCATTACTGTTACAAGCGGCTAGACTGATTGCTAGAGAGAGGGGCAATAGCTTAGCCACTATACGTTTAGAAAAAGCATGTTGTGAGTGTGCCATGGTATGTATCTTATGAAACCCTGAGATGTTTAGTTTTTTTGTTAATATAGTATGGTGTTTATTAAAATAATAGGCGTCATGTTGAGTTTTTGATTGCGATGGGATGATAGAACATAAAAAACGCGGCTTTTGAGCCGCGTTCTTTAGTGAGCATGATGATTATTTCTCAATCACTGCTTTGCTGATGGTGGTATTACTTAACATAGCGTCATTCCAGCGGCCATTTTCCACTGTTTCGGCATAGTCTTCGTCCCCTACATTATTGGGTTCACCAAAGTTCCAATTGGTATAAGAGGGTGTTTCGCCAGAAATCCACTTCCAGTTGCCTTCTTGGTCTTTGTCGGTTAAACCAATCCAGTATTTGGTCGTGCTGGGGAAGTTGTCATGTAACCAAGTTTGTTCGTCTTGGTCGTTAATGGTGACTAAGTTCGCGCCTACACTTTGAGCCTTAGCTTGACAGTCAAGCCAAGAACCACAATCAATAATCGCATAGGAGTTTTTGGTCGTCGCATTAAACTTCCAATTGGGTTGTAAGCGTTCAAAGATGGCACGACCCACGTTGTTATTGGTGACTGCATCATCATTCCAACGGCCATTACTTAACATGACTACAGCATCTTCATTGCCTGCATTATTGGGTTCACCACTATTCCAGTTACTGTAATTAGTGGTTTCACCAGATATCCATTTAAAGTTACCTTCTTGCTGAATATCGTTAAAACCAATCCATGCGGATTTGCCGTTAAGCATGTTATCGACTAGCCATTTGTTTTCATCCGCGTTGCTAATGGTGGCCAAATTAGCCCCCATTGTGCGTGCTTTATCTTGGCATTGTTGCCAGTTACCGCACTCGACTACAACATAGGCTTTACTATTTTGATTGTTGAGCTTCCAGTCAAGTATATCTTTACTACGTTCAATGACGGCACGATTGACACTGTCATCTTCGGTAGAGTTATCATTCCATTTGCCGCCGCCAATCATACTGACTACATCTTCGTTGTTGACGTTATTGGGTTCACCACTATTCCAGTTGGTATAGTTAAGTTCTTCTTCGGTGTCCCACTTAAAGTCACCTTCTTGGTCTTTGTCGTTGAGGCCAATCCATGCGGATTTATTACCATTTGGCACGAATTTATCACTAACCCATTTATTTTCGGCTTCACTGCCAATAGTGACTAAGTGAGCACCAACTTGATTAGCTTGTGCCTGACAATCGTCCCAAGAACCGCATAATATCAGCGCGTATTGATTGCCTGTCGCTGAATTTGTTTGCCATGTAATGGTGTTAGTACCTTCTTCAGCCGTATCATCGGGTTCAGGCTTGTCGGCTTCCTCACACTCAGCAAGTTTTTCATTAAAATCGTCAATAAATTGTAATTTGACCGGCCAGCGTTGCTCAAATAACGTGAGCGACATTTCTTCGCCAATCCAATCACCAACAAATTTAATATTTTTGGTGTTAATTGTGGCTGTGGCGCGATAACCTGCATCTAAACCCAGTTTTAGACCGAACTTACAAGACACCTTAGTAGACTTATTATATGAACCATCTAAAACTTTGTCGACAAAGTCGCCACCATAGTTTTTATCATAGAGCGAGTGCATTTTAGCGGCTTGTGCTTCTACAACCTCAGTGGGGGCGTCGGCGATACTTTTATTGTATTTAGCGAGTTCGGTATCAAGGCTAGTTGTACTCGCAAAAGAGCGGGCATAACTATTTGCCTGATTGAGACAACTTAAAAGCTCCCACGTAGATTTTGATAAACAGCCACGTGCCGTGAGTTGTTCTTGATAAACTAATTCTTGACCAATGCGTGTTTTATATTCATTGGCAATACGGTCGATGTCCTCATTAACTTGGTCACCAGGTTTATTGATGGGCGCGACAGCAACGCCTGCTTCAAAACCAATATTGGCATTCAAAAAGCCACGTAAGGCAACATTGGCTAAGTTTTCACCCACGCCCGTCACACTGCCTTCCAAACGCATCTCTAAATAAGGTTCTGCATACAGTTGACCTTCAATACCCAGTTCAAATTGACTTTTGTAGGTTTCAAAACCACGCGGAAAGTCGAGGCGTTTATCAACCCGTGTTTCAGGTAAACAGCAACCATCCCATACGAGGTCTGCATTGTAGTATGCGTCAACGCCCATTTTGGCTTTTACGCCGCGTGTATAGGCCGCATAAATTTTGGCTTCACCACCAAACTCAATGCCTGCATTCAGCGTGACATCAGGGCGTAAAATACTGGCAACTGGCCCTAAAACGGGATAACCAATATTAAAACGTAACATAGTGAGTTCGAGTTTGGGTTTTTCGGTATCTTTCTTTTTCCAATCACTGGTATTTTTACCTGCTTTTAAGTTCAGTTCTAAGCGTGGTTCAACTGCAACTTCTGGAATCAGCTTAAAGGCAGCCATGGCATCTAAAATACTGTAGTCAAAGAAATAGTCGACTGACATGCCAAAACCGAGCTTAGCACCAATACCAACACTCAACCACGGAAAACGCTTAAAGGGTAAGTCTAGAGCCAAGCCGTCTGAGCCTAATAAGTTATAGAGATTATTGACATCTACCGCGTTTTTATAAGGCGAGGGGATGGGGTCATTGGGGCCAAAATACCACGGATTTGCGGTCGCTTGTTTATAGGTACGCATTTTCGGTAATTCGGCATCTTTTAAGCTACAGCGAGTCCCTTGTTTGCACTTAAAGTCGGCTACGGTATACAACTCGCCTTGAGGCTTACGATGTTTCTCAAAACTCAGCAATTCAAAACCTGAGCGGCCATCACTTTTACGCGCCAAGAAAACGTTGTTGCGTATTTTTAATACAGGGCCAACGCCTTCTGCCCACGTCCATGCAGCGGCAGTACGCATGGTCTCGCCTTGTTTTTTATTACCACTAATCAAATAGAGTGGTGTATTAGCCAAGGTTTTAGGGTCCATGTGTTGCATATAGCGCATATTGGCAAATTGCGCATGATTTGCATTAGTCCCATCGGTGTTTGACTTAGCGGCTAGATTAAAGTCACGTGCATATTGATTGTAAGGCTTATAAATCAGCGTTTTGTTGTGACATTCGCCATCGGCTGCGCGTAGCGCAGAAGTCCAAACGGTATCATTTTTAGGGTCATTTGGAATGACAGGGGGTGTGGTAGGCGGTGTTTCGTCGGCATAAATCACACATTTGTTTTTGTGAATCACCAACTCCCATGCTTTTTTAACTAAGTGCTTACCACCACTACGGTCACGGTATTTGGGCACAATCCCCGTCTGGCTGTTGGTGTTAGCCGTCGAGTTTTCGAAGTTGCTATCAGTGACACTAACTTTCGGGTCTTTGAGAATGGTTTTATCGTTTATCATCGTGACTGAGATGATATCGTCTAAGCCAATTTGTGGCTTAAATTCGGGCGTAGAATAAAAACTTGCACGGTTTAAAACATCCGTCACTTGTTGGTCGATAAACTTAAATTGTACTTCTGTACCAGAGTCCAATTTATTCACACTGACCATTTCGGTAATTTTGATAAGTGGGTGTGGTAAGTAGGGCAGGCTCATAATGACGCCGTTACTTAATTGTGCCAAACCTGCGCCCATCGCCGCATTACGGGTGCTAATCGTCATAATGCCTGCATTATCACTAATCACAACATCTGAGTTAAGCGGGATATTGGTATGTGATTTTACCTCAGGCTTAAACAGTGGCTCAGCGGCTAAGACAGCATAGACACTTTTAGATTGGTCGGGTTTGACTAAACACGTCGTGCGGTCGGTACTGATACTGCTACAACCCACCCACGAGACAATCTTCCGGCCAGCATCAGGTTTTACCGTTAAGGCATATTCTTCTTTGAGTGAACGTGGAACAGCGATTTTATAAATGCCTTCGCTATTACGACGCGTACCTGTTTTGAATAGTCCGCTTTCTAAGGTGCCATCACCACTGACATAGATGTCTAATTTAACATTGTTGGCAATGTTTGTTTCTTGAATATTAATATTAGGGGCACTTGCACCCAGCAGCTCCGCTGCATAATTACTTTTAGCCGCGTCATTTTCTCTCAAGGCTTCAATAAACGATTTGCCACTGGCGAGGGGGCTGTGATACTTACTGAATGGCACATACAACTTGTTGTGCATGCTCATATCACTTGGGTTAAAAGCGAGTACATCTTGGTAGTTAGTGATAGTGTTCCCATTGATATCGCTATTCAATAATTGTGCAGCCATATCATCAAGTGCTTGGCGTAGCTCCAAAGGACTGAGTGTGCCAATCATGGCTTCTAGTCGTTGATAAACCAGTTCAGTGACGGGTGAAATGATAATACTGTTGTTGCCTAATAAATCCTCAGCAAACACAATCGCATGTAAAAAACCTTGATTGGCAATCGGGGTGTTCGCTGTCGATGGATTATCGTCAGGGTCGATATCTGTACCGCCTTCTGCACGTAAAATGAGTGGACGTAACTCTGGCAAGGGTTTTAATAAGGTGAGTTGAAAACTGCCATCTGCACCCGTAGTGCCTTTGGCCAAAGCTACACCTTGATCCATCGGGTCATACACAGCAATAGTCGCTTGTTGCAGCGGCCCCATTTTGGCGTAGTGTGGTACTTTAGTTGACGTTCCCGCAACCACCATCGGCTCACCTGCCAATGGGGTTTTCTGCGCTAGCGTTGCGGCTAAGTTACTGCTACTCTCATCATTATTATTACAAGCCGCGATTGATAGGGCTAAGCAACTAGAAAGTGCTAACTTAAGCGTGGGTATAGCGTGCAAAGATTTAGATAATCTCATGGAGATTCTCCAATAAGCGAGATATCATCAATGTCCAAAATAAATTCATTAGAACTCTCCAGTTAGCATAAAAAATAATGTATAGGCCTGATTTATTATAGAAGGCATGATATGAAACCAATTTTGTAGAAATATAGAGAAAATCATCTTGCCTTTGCAAGTTTAATTTGATAAAAATGCAAAAATTATGTGTTAATAATACATTATAAGTGCTTTTAGATGTTATAAAATAAGGAATCACGCAATGCGTTCGTGTCTTTTGGTTTTTTTGTGTGCGATATCTACATCAAGTCTGAGTTATGCTGACGCTGCGGCAGTAAAACAGGCAATACAAGATAATGTTCCTTTGCAGCAAGTCATAGAGTCTGAGTTGGCGAAAGGAGAAAAAATAACTGACGTGATAGAGTCAATCACGAGTGCTGCGCCAACACTCGCGTACCAAGCTATAGTCATTGCAATTACATTACAGCCTGATGCTAAGGACGCATTATTAAAAGTAGCCGATAAATTGGGCTTAGACGCAAATATACTTAAAACGATGTTAGCGAATAACACAAATACTAAAAGCCCGACTAATACGACATCTTCCAATACTGTATTGTTTGGCTCTGCTGGCGGCATTGCTAATCCTATGCAATTTATTCCTGTGAGAAATAATGCTGGCGGCGGCAGTGGTGGCGGTGTGATTATTATTGGTGATGATACGTGTTCGGGTATTAAAAACCCCGTCACAGGCGTTTCGTCCTGTGTTGCCTCTCCAAATTAAATGTAAAAGAGCCTGCATGCTTCAGCATGCAGGCTCTTAGCGCTTTAGATAATTTCAATCGCCATCGCGGTGGCTTCACCACCACCAATACATAAAGAAGCAACACCACGTTTGCCGCCGTATTGTCTTAAGGCGTGAATCAAACTTAAAATGATACGAGAACCAGTAGAACCGACGGGATGACCTAGGGCACAAGCACCGCCATGTACATTTACTTTATCATGGGGAATGTTGTGTTTAATCATCGCCGCCATTGTGACCATCGCAAATGCTTCGTTAATTTCAAATAAGTCAACGTCAGCAACGCTCCAACCTGTTTTCGCAAATAATTTTTCCATCGCACCGATGGGGGCAATGGTAAATTCGCTTGGATGTTGAGATTGTGTGCTGTGGGCAACAATACGCGCCAAAGGTTGCAAACAACGTGCTTTAGCTGTGCTTTCACGCATTAACACTAAGGCAGATGCACCGTCAGAAATAGAGCTGGCGTTAGCGGCAGTGATTGTACCGTCTTTAGCAAATGCTGGTTTTAAGCTAGGAATTTTTTCGATTTTAGCATTACCAGGTTGTTCATCAATGGCAACTAAGGTATCACCATGACGACCTTTAACAGGCACACCCACGATTTCGGCTTCAAAACGGCCTTCAGCAATGGCTTTTTGGGCGCGTTGTAAAGAAGCAATGGCAAATTCATCCATTTGTTCACGGGTTAACTCTAATTTTGTCGCCATTTCTTGAGCAAAAGAACCCATTAAACGACCTGTTTCAGCATCTTCTAAACCGTCTAAGAACATATGGTCTTTAATGTCACCATGACCCATACGATAACCACCACGCGCTTTGGTTAAGACATAGGGTGCATTGGTCATAGACTCCATACCACCTGCAACCGCAATATCAACACTGCCAGCCACTAATAAATCGTGCGCAAACATGGTGGCTTTCATACCAGAACCACAAAGTTTGTTAATGGTGGTTGCACCTGTTGTGGCTGGCAAACCTGCTTTTAACATTGCTTGACGGGCAGGGCCTTGTTTTAAGCCCGCAGGTAACACACAACCCATAATCACTTCTTGTACATCTTCTGGTTGTAAACCAGCGCGTGCAATCGCTTCTTTAATGGCAACAGCACCTAACTCAGGTGCTGTGACGCTGGATAAAGACCCTTGGAAACCACCCATTGGCGTACGTGCACCATTAACAATAACAATCGGATCATGGCTCATAATATAAACTCCGTGAATAAATAGGCTTATGTTCAGCTAAGTTGCGTTTGACGATGGATATTGCTGGTAGTCAGCGCGTAGCAAGCGGAGAGAGCGACACCATGTTCACACAACTAAATTTGCCTCATATAAGTTGGTCGATTATACGGTATTTTTAACCGTCATCATATTCGACATGATACTGTAGGAAATATCCTACATTAACTGCGATATTTGACCATAGAGTCTAAAAGGGCAATTTGTCATAATGCACTCACGGCGCAGGACGGTAGCAATGGAAAGCAAACAGGACGAGGAAAGCCGTAGGAAGCTAGGGATATTAACGAGGAACGTTAACTATCATCAAATAATTAGGGATGGATGACATTTGATGAGTTTGCAGCAAAAGGAGTAGACACGGAGTCATTCAGGAAGGACTGCTGCGGGAAGCCATGATGGCAAGATAGGATGCAAAAATGAAAAAGCCCAAGTTCAGGATGAAAAACTTGGGCTTTTCTATTTCAGATAATCAATTATCTAAATCGTCATGATCGTGATGTTGATGAATCACTTTTTCACGTTGAATACGTTGGTAAATTTCTTCACGATGGACGGCAATCTCTTTTGGAGCATTCACGCCAATACGGACTTGGTTGCCTTTGACGCCTAAAACAGTGACGCTAACTTCATCGCCAACCATTAATGTTTCGCCAACACGACGGGTAAGAATTAACATAGTTAAACTCCTTGAATGATAATAAGTCCCACGACCAACAATAAACGGATATCAGGTATATGTTTTATGTTGTTTCGCACAGAAAATCAAGTTAAACACATGACTAACAAGAACAAGAATTACATAATTTGCTTAAGCTAAGCTGAAAATCATCATAATACTATCTGTAGTTTCTAACGCTACCTTGAATATATTGTCTAACGCGTAGATTAACAAAAACTTAATCCAACTAGCGAAATATACATCACTGTTGCACCATCAAGCGGATGTTGACAGATACAGTACTGACAATTTCATCTAAGAGAGACAACAGTTTAATCAACGTCGCTGTTCTTAAAGCGTATCGTGCAAAGCCTAGGGCTTTGCACGGGAGAGTGGTTATCAGACACTCGGAGCATCTAAACCAAAGGCAGTATGTAACGCACGTACGGCTAATTCCATGTACTTTTCTTCTACAACCACGGAAATTTTGATTTCTGACGTTGAAATCATTTGGATGTTGATGTTTTCTTTGGCTAAGGTACCAAACATTTGGCTAGCAACGCCCGCATGAGAGCGCATGCCCACACCCACTAAAGACACTTTAGCAATTTTGTCGTCGCCAACGACTTCACGCGCACCAATTTCTTTAGCAATATTTTCTAAAATAGGTAAGGCTTTACGGAACTCGTTGCGGTGTACGGTAAAGGTAAAGTCGGTGGTGTTGTCGGCACTGATGTTTTGCACAATCATGTCGATTTCGATATTGGCATTACCAATGGGACCCAAAATGCGATAAGCAATACCAGGGGTATCGGGTACGCCACGAATGGTTAATTTGGCTTCATCACGGTTAAAGGCGATACCTGAAATAACGGGTTGTTCCATTGCTTCCTCCGAATCTGTCGTAATTAAAGTGCCTTCGCCTTCACCAAAGCTGGATAGCACACGTAATGGCACTTGGTATTTGCCTGCAAACTCGACTGAGCGAATTTGCAATACTTTAGAACCTAAGCTAGCCATTTCTAGCATTTCTTCAAATGTGATTTTGTCTAAACGACGCGCTTGGGGTACAACACGTGGGTCAGTGGTGTAAACGCCATCAACGTCGGTATAAATTTGGCATTCATCGGCTTTAAGCGCGGCTGCTAGTGCAACACCTGTGGTATCTGAGCCACCACGACCTAACGTGGTAATGTTGCCTTGTGCATCAATACCTTGGAAACCTGCCACAATAATGACATTACGTTTGGCCAATTCGGCACGCATGGCGGTATCGTCAATCGCTTCAATACGGGCTTTAGTAAAGGCACTGTCTGTACGAATGGCAACTTGTGCGCCCGTCATGGATTTAGCGCCTAAACCACGTTTTTGTAAGGCCATGGCTAATAAGGCAATCGTGACTTGTTCGCCTGTTGACACCATTTGATCGAGTTCGCGTGGGTCTGGCTCATCCGTAATAGCTTTAGCTAAGGCGAGTAAACGATTGGTTTCGCCGCTCATTGCCGAAACGACAACCACAATGTCGTGACCTTGTTGATGCCAACGCTCAACACGTTCGGCGACGGCTTGAATACGTTCAGGTGACCCAACAGAAGTGCCACCGTATTTTTGAACTATAAGCGCCATAGTAAAGATTTCCTATTTTTGCTGTAACCATAAAGAGACACTGTTAAGCGCTTGAGGTAGGGCGGCAACGTCAGTGCCTCCTCCTTGCGCCATATCTGGACGACCACCGCCTTTGCCACCTAACTGTGTTGAAATATGTTGTACCAATTCGCCTGCTTTGAAGCGTTGCGTTAAGTCAGCAGTGACACCTGCAATCACGGTGACTTTATCGTCTTCAACCGTGGCGAGGACTATCACACCCGAACCGAGTTTGTTTTTTAATTGGTCAAGTGTTGTACGTAAGGATTTAGAGTCTGCACTGTCGAGTTTAACGGCTAATAACTTAACACCATTGATGTCTTGAGTTTGAGACAATAAATCATTGCTAGCACTGCTGGCTAATTTTGCTTTTAAGCGGTCGATTTCTTTTTCTAAATCACGGTTACGTTCAGCCAGTTGTTGCACTTTATCGGCAACGGCTTGACGAGAACCTTTCACTAATTGGCCAATGT
The DNA here is from genome assembly GCF_003051055.1 of Agitococcus lubricus. Taxonomy (GTDB): domain Bacteria; phylum Pseudomonadota; class Gammaproteobacteria; order Pseudomonadales; family Moraxellaceae; genus Agitococcus; species Agitococcus lubricus. Next base: position 14,424 of record NZ_QAON01000014.1, read on the forward strand.
GGGCTAGGGCTTGTTCGCCTTCCGCTAACCATGCTAAAGCGCCTGAGCCTGTTTTGGCTTCAATACGACGAATACCTGCGGCAACACCCCCTTCGCTAGTGATTTTTAATAAACCAATATCACCTGTACGACTAACGTGTGTACCACCACATAATTCAACCGAGAAGTTGTCTGTGCCCATGCTTAACACACGTACTGTGTCGCCATATTTTTCACCAAATAAGGCCATTGCGCCTTTGGCTTTGGCGGTATCAATATCCGTGACTTCAGTCGCAACGGTACTATTAGCTAAGATTTGGCCATTCACTAAGGCTTCAATTTGACTGATTTGTTCGGCAGTGACACCTTCGGTATGTGAGAAGTCAAAACGTAAATAATCAGCGCAAACTAAAGAACCTTTTTGTTGAACGTGTGTGCCTAAGGTTTGGCGTAAAGCGGCATGTAATAGGTGAGTCGCGGAGTGGTTGCGTGCGGTGTTGGCGCGTAAAGTATTATCAACTTGGCCTTCAACGCTATCATTCACTAACAGTTGACCTTGTGTGACGATGCCATGATGCAAAAAGGCGTTACCCACTTTAGTGGTGTTTTGTACTTCAAAACGGGTATGACCCACTGACAATACGCCAGTATCACCGACTTGACCGCCAGACTCGGCATAAAAAGCAGTTTTATCTAAGACTACAACGGCTTTTTGACCTTCGTTGACGTGATTAACGGCTTCATCACCAATAAACATGGCCACAACCTTGCCTTCGCTGTGTGTGCTGTCATAGCCTGTAAACACAGTATCAACATCTACTTTGAGTAAGCTGTTGTAGTCAAAGTTAAACTTGCCAGCTTTTTGTGAGCGTTCGCGTTGTGCATCCATACAAGCGTTAAAGCCTGCTTCATCAATGCTTAAATTACGTTCGCGGGCAATATCTGCTGTTAAATCCATTGGGAAGCCGTAGGTGTCGTATAATTTAAATACTACGTCACCACTGATGACTGTGCCTTGTAAGTTGACTAAATCTTGCTCAAGAATTTTTAAACCTTGCTCCAATGTGCGAGCAAATTGTTCTTCTTCTTGCTTTAACACTTTTTCGATAAAGGTTTGGCGTTCAACCAATTCGGGATAAGCAGCGCCCATGACTTGGGCTAAAGCAGCAACCATTTTATAGAAGAAAGGTTGTGTTGCACCGAGTTTATTGCCATGACGACAAGCACGACGAATAATACGACGTAATACATAACCGCGGCCTTCGTTGCTTGGCACAACACCATCAGCCACTAAAAAGCTACAAGAACGCGCATGGTCAGCAACGACTTTTAAAGAAGCTTGTTGTTCGTTGCTGCAACCAATTGCATCGGCAGCGGCTTGTAATAAATGTTGAAATAAATCAATTTCGTAGTTGCTATGAACGTGTTGCATTACTGCACTAATACGTTCTAAACCCATGCCTGTATCAACAGAAGGGGCAGGAAGCGGATGCAATACACCGTCAGCAGTGCGGTTAAACTGCATAAACACGTTATTCCAAATCTCGATATAACGGTCGCCATCTTCTTCGGCACTACCGGGTAAACCACCCCAAATGTCGGCACCGTGGTCATAGAAAATTTCGGTACAAGGACCACAAGGGCCTGTGTCACCCATTGCCCAGAAATTGTCTGAGGCATAAGGTGCGCCTTTATTGTCGCCAATACGAATAATCCGTTCAGCAGGGACACCCGCCACGTCTTGCCATAATTGGAAAGCTTCGTCATCGGTGGCGTAAACCGTGACCCATAATTTATCGCTGGGAATATTTAACCATGCAGGCGAGGTTAAAAACTCCCATGCATAAGCAATCGCATCGTGTTTGAAATAGTCACCAAAACTAAAATTACCCAACATTTCAAAGAAGGTATGGTGACGAGCCGTGTAACCGACATTTTCTAAATCGTTGTGTTTGCCACCTGCACGTACGCATTTTTGTGAGCTAACTGCACGCGTATAAGCCCGTTTATCTAAACCCAAAAAGCAGTCTTTGAATTGATTCATGCCCGCATTGGTAAATAACAAGGTGGGGTCATTCGCAGGAATAAGGGAGCTAGAAGCAACACGAGTATGACCTTTGCTCTCAAAAAAGCTTAAAAAGGCTTCGCGAATGTCAGCACTGCTACGCATGGCAACTCCGAGACTAAAATAATCAAATGGACGACAGATTAAGACTGATAGGTGGCTTTCGATTTTGATGGACGAAGCACTTTTTAAGAGGACAGTCTTACATAATCTTTATCTTAGTACCTGAAATACCATCGCTTTTGGCAACGTATTTGCAAAAAATTAAGGCAGGTATCACAAGGCTAATAAGATAAGGGGCGAGATTATAACGTGTTCTTGGCGTGGAGCTAGAGTGTTGTTGTGTGAAAAAGATGAATGCTAGGCCGAAACAAGACAATTTAACGCAAAAAAGTTCAAAGAATAGGTGTGAATATCACTTCGTCGTATTAGCTCAGACGGAGTCTATATCTGAACTATGTTTGAGCGCATACCAAATTTGTTCGCTATTAAAGCCACGGTATTGTAAAAAACGGCATTGTTTGGCTTGCTCTTGACGTTCGGTAGGTAAGGCCAAACCAAATTTTTTGCTACGAACCTGTTGGGCGAGTGCGTACCAGTCGTAGTTTGCTAATTGTGTGTTGATGATATCGGCTGTCAATATGCCACGACGCTTTAGCTCTTGACGAATGCTGATTTCACCATGCCCTTTATGTACATAACTGCGAACCAATAACTCACAAAAACGCTCATCGCTTTGCCATGATTGCTGTACTAATTCTTGTAATATCGTCGTCACTTGCTCAGGACTTGCGCCTAGCTCAAGGAGTTTTTGTTGCAGCTCATACCGACTATGTTCGCGACGCGTGAGCATGGCTAGGGCTTTGCTGCGTAGGGTAGCGTGACTTAATTCGGATGTGGACATAAGCGAGTGTCCATAAAAAAGAGAGGGCGATACACGAAAAAGGTCATGTATCGCCTGAGTAGGGCTTAGATGGTCAAGTCATCACTGTCTAAGGCAGCTTCGCGCGCTTCTTCGTCAGAGGCTGCAACAGGTGCAGGTACAGCGAGTAATTTAGTACGGATTTCTGCTTCAATCACTTCTGCTACCGCAGGGTTTTCTTCAAAATATTTACAGGCATTGGCTTTACCTTGACCAATTTTGTTACCTTGGTAAGCATACCAAGCACCTGATTTTTGAATGATATTTTGGTCTACACCCAAATCGACCAGCTCACCTAAACGGTTTGTACCCTGACCATACATAATTTGGAAGGTAGTTTCGCGGAAAGGCGGCGCTACTTTATTTTTAACCACTTTGACTTTGGTTTCCGAACCTACTACTTCTTCGCCTTCTTTGACGGCACCTGTACGGCGAATATCTAAACGGACAGAGGCATAAAACTTGAGCGCGTTACCGCCTGTTGTGGTTTCTGGGTTGCCAAACATGACACCAATTTTCATACGAATTTGGTTAATAAAGACAACTAAGCAGTTTGAGCGTTTGGCATTACCTGTAATTTTACGCAAGGCCTGACTCATTAAACGGGCTTGTAAGCCCATGTGCGAGTCACCCATTTCGCCTTCAATTTCAGCTTTAGGCGTTAAAGCCGCCACAGAGTCGACAATAATCACATCCACTGCACCCGAACGCACTAGCATATCGGCAATTTCTAAGGCTTGCTCGCCGTTATCAGGTTGTGTGACCAATAAATTATCAACATCCACACCCAATTTACGAGCATAGGTCGGGTCAAGCGCATGTTCGGCATCAATAAACGCGGCTGTGCCGCCTTGACGTTGACATTCAGCAATCACCTGTAAGGTGAGTGTGGTTTTACCCGAAGATTCTGGCCCATAAATTTCAACAATACGACCTTTGGGTAAGCCGCCAATACCCAGCGCGATGTCTAGGCCTAAAGAGCCTGTTGAAATGGCTTGAATGGCTTCGGCGGTATGGTCGCCCAAACGCATGACTGTGTTTTTACCAAATTGTTTTTCGATTTGTGCTAAGGCTGCGCCTAAGGCTTTACGTTTATTCTCGTCCATTATTGTGCTCCTACAGGAATGTGTATTATGAGTCGTGGTTTAGTGGTTATGAAAGAATGAGTCATCGCTTATAGGGGAACTTTAGCTAATTTGCAAGCGGTCAAATGCTCACTTTCCTTGAGACCTATCATCGCAAAACAAGATGCGTTCGGCTAGCCTTGTTTGCGTGCTATGCGACGTAAATTGTCGCTACTGGACTAAGATGTATTTTTGAACAACAAAGCGTCAAGGCATTGTCATGTTGCTAAAAGTCAGTAGGGTTGCCAATAGAAATCCGCTACTATGACACGCTGAATACTAGGGGCAAACTATGACCAATTTTGACGATCACACACCGATGATGCAGCAGTATTTGCGGATTAAAGCAGACTATACACAGGCTTTAGTATTTTATCGTATGGGTGATTTTTATGAGTTGTTTTTTGAAGATGCACACAAAGCCGCGCGTCTGTTAGATATTACCTTAACCCATCGCGGTAAAACCGCAGGTACACCCATTCCCATGGCAGGTGTCCCTTTTCATGCGGTTGAAGGCTATTTAGCCAAATTAGTCAAACTCGGCGAAACGGTTGTTATTTGTGAGCAAGTGGGCGACCCTGCCACGAGTAAAGGGCCTGTTGAGCGTAAAGTGGTACGTATTTTAACGCCAGGTACGGTGACAGACGAAGCCTTACTCGATGCCAAACAAGAAGCCTTATTATTAGCGGTGCATGTTTATCAACAACACTTAGGTTTAGCCGTTTTAGATATCAGTAGTGGCCGTTTTAGTCTTTTGGGGTGTGAGCTAAGTCCTGATGCGTTATTAGCAGAGTTGGCACGGTTAAATCCTGCCGAAATTCTCATTAGCGAAGACTCTGCCATATTATCTTGGTTAGACCATCGCCCCGTCACTAAACGTCAGCCGTGGGAATTTATTTATGAGACGGCACAACATAGCTTATGCCAACAGTTTGACGTGAAAGATTTACAAGGTTTTGATTGTTTGCATTTACCCGCAGCCGTGATTGCGGCGGGGGCGTTGTTGCAATATGCCAAAGAAACGCAAAAAACGGCTTTAGTGCATATTCAAGGTCTACGTGTTGAGAATGCCAGTGACTTTATTTATTTAGATGCCGCTACCCGTCGCAATTTGGAGTTAAGTCAAACCTTAGCGGGTGAGTTTCAATACAGTTTGGCATGGGTCTTGGACAGTTGCCAAACCCCGATGGGCAGTCGTTTATTACGCCGTTGGTTACATCAACCTTTACGTCATATTCCCACTTTATTGGCACGACAAACCGCCATTTCAGCGTTAATGACGGATTATCAATACGAACATTTGCAAACGCATTTACAAGCGATTGGCGATTGTGAGCGTATTTTGGCGCGTATTGCACTTAAAACGGCGCGCCCCCGTGATTTGAGCCGATTACGGGAAGTCTTTGCCGAATTACCTGCCTTACAACAAAAATTAGCGTTGTGTCAGAGTGAAAAAGTCCAACAATTAGCGCAAGCGATTGGTGACTTTCCTGCCTTACACCATTTATTAAGTGGTGCGATTGTCGAAAATCCCCCCGTTGTCATTCGTGACGGCGGCGTATTAGCAGAAGGGTATGATGCAGAGTTAGATGAGCTGCGTGCTCTCAGTACGCACGCAGGGGATTATTTATTACAACTTGAAAATAAAGAGCGCGAAGCAACAGGCATCTCGACCTTAAAAATTGGTTATAACCGTGTCAGTGGTTATTATATCGAGCTAACGCGTGCTCAAGCTGACAATGCCCCCGCGCATTTTATTCGTCGGCAAACCTTAAAAAATGCAGAGCGTTTTATTACCCCCGAACTCAAAGCCTTTGAAGATAAGGCTTTATCTGCGGCATCACGCGCGTTGGCAAGAGAAAAATACTTATATGAGCAACTGCTCTTGGAGCTGGCTAAAGAGATTGCGCCATTGCAGCAGATGAGTATGGCCTTAGCTGAGTTAGATGTCTTGGTCGCGCTCAGTCAACAAGCTGACGAAGGGCAGTGGCACGCCCCACAGTTAGTTGACCATAGTTATTTAGATATACAACAAGGCCGACATCCTGTGGTTGAGAGGGTGTTAACACAACATCCGTTTACCCCTAATGATACTCACCTTAGTCCACAACAGCGCATGTTAATTATTACTGGGCCTAATATGGGGGGTAAGTCTACGTTTATGCGTCAAACAGCGTTAATTGTGTTATTGGCTCATATAGGCAGTTTTGTACCTGCGCAAGCTGCAACCATTGGTAGTATAGACCGCATTTTTACCCGTATTGGTTCGGCCGATGATTTAGCAGGCGGTCGTTCGACGTTTATGGTTGAAATGACAGAAACGGCCAATATTCTACAAAATGCAACCGCGCAGAGTTTAGTCCTCATGGATGAAGTGGGACGAGGCACGAGTACCTTTGATGGTTTAGCCTTAGCATGGGCAGCAGCGGTGCATTTAATTGAAAAAATAAAGGCATTGACCTTGTTTGCTACGCATTATTTTGAGCTAACCAGTCTACCAGAGCATTACCGTGGTGCTGCAAACGTGCATGTGGCCGCCAGTGACTATGGTGAACATCTCGTCTTTTTGCATCAGGTACAAACAGGGGCAGCGAGCAAAAGTTTTGGTTTACAAGTTGCCAAATTAGCAGGAGTCCCCTTAGTGGTGATTCAAGCAGCGCAACATAAATTGCATGAATTAGAACAAAGCCCCCTTGCCAAAAAAGCTAAAAACAAACCAGCACCATTACAAACGGGATTATTTTCTGAGCCTATGATTATCGAAAAAGTCGTTGAAAAAGTGCGCAGTAAGCCGAGTCTCGTTGAACAAAACTTAGCTGCTTTGGATGTTGATAACCTAACGCCACGCGCTGCATTACAACACTTATATGAGTTACAAGCACTATTGATAAAGCAAGCCGACATTAAGGCATGACAATAACAGGGATAATGCTTAGAATATAAGACGTTATCCCATCTTTTTGATGGTGTTCATCCCGTTAATGGATACACCCCTAATTTTAAGAGGCAAGACAGCATGGCTTTTGTCGTTACCGAAAATTGTATTAAATGTAAATATCAAGACTGTGTAGAGGTTTGTCCTGTAGACTGTTTCTATGAAGGTCCTAATTTTTTAGTCATTCATCCTGACGAATGTATTGACTGTGCTTTGTGCGAACCAGAGTGTCCAGCCAATGCGATTTTCTCAGAAGATGAAGTACCTAAAGGCCAAGAAAAATACATTAAATTGAACGCAGAATTAGCCGAAGTATGGCCAAATATCACCGAAAAAGGTGAAGCCCCAGCCGATGCTAAACAGTGGGATGGTGTTAGCGATAAATTCCAATACTTAGAGCGTTAAGCACAGGCCGCCTTGAGCGGCCTTTTTTATAGTAAATTGCCGCGACGATAGTCAAAAATAACTAAAGCAGTTTGAGATAAGCGAGTAGATTTTTAAGTGAAACGGTGCTGAATTAATGGCGCTTGGGGAGCGTAGTATCATTGTTTACGCGATTGCCGTGATGATAAAAAGATAAAGCAGAGAATGGATGTAACGGCAGTTGATATAGCGTATTGATTGTATGGTGAAAACATACTTTATTAATGGTTAAGACAGCTATATCGTATGAGAATATTTTTCTGTACCCCAAAAACACAAGCGGGGCAGATAAACTGCCCCGATTTGTATCCATCCCGAACTTCCCTACACGTCCTAGTGTCTCCATTCCGTCCTTTTATGCTTCTCAGCAATTGTCCTTTTCCTGTATCCTATAACGCGTCCTGACGAGTCCTTAGTGTAGTCCTCACACTTCCTTCTGTACTTCCCATTACAACTAGCATCCTGCTATATCCTGTACGGCCTTGTGTTGTTCTTCATGAACTATTTTGTCCAACATCCTGTAACCGCCTTGTTGTGTCCATAATAACATAAAACGCTTTGACTACAAGTAGCCATCTGTCAGCTTTTGGCTATGTGGTCGCAAGATAGGAAATCTGTGTTTTTATAAAAAAATTATGTATTACAATTGGTTATGTTTTTTAAATGAGTTTATTTGATGTTGATTTATGGAAAAATAAGTAAAAATCGTACAGTAAATGTCAGATTTTTCCTACAAAATAAAACGTCAAACGGGCGTCAATCAAACACGCTATTTGATGGCTACGGCTAACATAATCGATAGTTTTACGCAGTTGCATGATACAGCTTGGATGTTTTAAGCGTAGGCACTATGTTAGATACACAAATGCTGATTAGATAGCGAAGCGTTACACCGAAATACACTAAGTAATAACAAAAACCTACAGTGCAAAACTCATTTTCAGCGTACCTTTATCACATCAAATAGAGATTCTGTTTTGTCCTGTGACGCGTTGCCCAATCGTTAATGTGGGCTCAAAATTTCAGGCATGATGAGTCCTATCTTTTAGATATCTATAATAATAAAAGATGATAGTGTGAGTGCGTATATGAAGTGGTGTGGTGTGATAGTTCAGGCTTGTCTGCTCGGGGTGTTATGGCCTCCCGTCTCTGTATTGGCTGAAGAACAAACTGCAAATGCGCAACCTATTAAACACCGTTATTTACTATCTATCAATTTAGCGCCTGCATCGTGTACCTTACATCCCGAAACACGTGAGTTACGTCAATGCCAAGAAGGGTATTCATTAATTGTTCATGGTTTATGGACAGAAAAGAGTGCAACGAATAAGCCGACGATTTGTTCGGATAAACCGCCAGAGCTATCCCCTGTTCAGCAACGTGTGCTCGAAAAATTGATGCCTGATGAAACCGTACGTAATGCAGCATGGCAAAAATATGGCGCGTGTATGGGGCTAACAGCACAGCAGTATTTTCGTGCTATTATGTCGTATACCAATAAATTAAAATTACCTGAAATGTTCAAAGAAGAAGGGCTTGACCGTCAAGTTGACCGAGATGAGTTGGCAGCAGCGATTCAAAAGCTCAATACAGGACTCCCTGAGAAAGGCTTTTATTTACGTTGTCAAACTAAGCAAGATAAAACATTTTTAACCGAAGTCCGTGTTTGTTATGACAAAGAAGGGCAGTTTGCCGAGTGTAAAACCTTTAAGCCAAACTGCCCTGATTATATTACCTTAAGAGCCATTAAATAGTCGTATGCCGCTCGGCTTCAAAACGTCGCGCTTCTAACATAGAGCGGTTCAGCCATGTATTTTTAGCAAGTTTCCCCATATTCAGAGCGCTGAATTGAAGACTACTTTTGAGATTATGCCAGTCACTCATTGCCTTAGGTAATTTCATTAAGTGAAAGTTGGCTTGAAATACGCCTTCTTTTGCAGCAATAAAACTCGGGCTAGCCAACGCAAACTGCGGAAAAAGCATAAAGCCAGTCTCACCAAAACTCATTAAACTGGGGATAGGTAATGGCTTAAACTCAAGTAGCGGCTTAGCTTGTGTTTGCCGTTTAATATTTTTAGCAATCAAAGCCCCCATGGGAATCGCGTGATATGCCTGTTTAGGAATGGCGGGTTCAATGCTCACAGTATCACCTGCAAGCCACACATTTGCTATAACGGTTGACTGCAAAAAAGCATTGACAGGAGCGTAACCTTGAGTGGGTGCTAATGGTGTTTGCGCCAGTAATGGATGCGGAATAGCACCTGCACACCATAACGTGACACGGCTATTGAGGCGTTGACCATCATCTAAAACAACCGCATCTTTTTCGACGGCAATCACCGTGCGCCCCATATGCCATGTAATATCTAAGTCCCGCATTTTTCCTCTTAGATAGCTATCTAAACCGTGATAATGCGGCATCAATTGGGTATTTTGTTCAATAACATGCACTTGAAAACGCCATTGTTTTTGATAACGACGTATAATTTCTCCCAGCACTTCTAAGCCTTCAATATTTGCACCGACTAGAACGACAGGTCGGTTACTGATACCTAAACTATCTAGCCTTTGCAGTTGATGAGCTGCGCGTTCTGCATCGGCAATACAGCAAAATGGAATAGCATAGTTGGCAGCGCCTGCGATGTTTGAGACTAAACTTTGATTGCCAATAGCAACAATCAGTTGCTCATAAGGCACATAACTGCCTTTTTTTAATTGTACGCGCTGTTGTTGGTAGTCGATGGCGATGACTTCATCAAGCATAAATTGATGACCCGCCCGTTGAATCAGGTTCGCTCGGTCGTGTCGGAGTTGGTCGGCTTTTTTATGACGAGAAATGAGTTCATGGATATGCGGCAGCCATTCAAAGTCTGGGCTAGGGTCAATGACGGTCACCTCATAATCACGCGCAGAGAGGCCTTTTGCAGCATTCATTCCTGCGAAATTAGCACCAATAATCACAATACGTTGTCGATTAGCAATCAGCATTTGAGGTTCTCAATCAATATGCGAGCTGCTTTTATTGGCAATGTCTCGCGTGAGGTTAGATGGTGAAGTCTGTCGCAAAGTCCTTAGTTAACTCACAATGAGCGTAGGCATCTGGGGTTAAAAATGCTATTTTTTAGTACACCAAATCCGATGAAATAAACGGTTCTCAGCGCTTTAAGGATAACTTAACGACAATGGCTATTGATTATTGTAAATATCATCCCTTGACATTAGCAACATGGCATTGCTCAGGTTGTCATATCAATGTCTGTGATGACTGCACACATATGACCAGCGATGTCGAGGCGCAGCCGCAGTGTTTGTTATGTAATCAGCCGTTAACCATGATGAATGCCGAACGTGCCGTTCCACCTTTTTGGCAAAACTTCACCGATTTTTTACGTTTACCCTTTAATCTTTGGGGATTGATGTGGTTAGTAGTGGTAGCTTTACTGGTCAGTATGGCAAGTCAATTACCCATGCTCTTTGTCGTGGGACTGGGATTTTTTATCAGTACGGTATATGGTTGGTGTTTGTTACAGCAATTGATGTTGGGTGAGTTCAAACCACCGACGCTCGCCGTATTATCTAAATTAGATAAGCGTTTAGCCGTAGAAATGAGTGCTTTTTTGACGGCATTATTGGTGGGGGCGGGTATAGCCGCTGAACGTATCCCGTGGTTAGCCACTTTATTGATGCTCGGTGTGGTTGTATTAATGCCGTTATGGTTAATGGCGGTTGCGGTTGATAAAAGTATCACTGCATTGTGGCAAGCACATGCCTTAAAGCATGTTTTGTCAGCAATTCAATTTGTATATTTACCGATTGCATTCACTGCCGTGGGTTTATCTATTGCTCTGTATAGCATGGTGCATTTATTGGCAGATGTGTTACCAATGACGCTGAATTTAGCCTTACGCCAAGTGGTATATGCCTACGGCGTATGGGTCATTATGGCGGTGTCGGGTTATACGGTATATCAGTTTCATAAAGCGTTGCAGTTGGAGTTAACACAAAAAAAGACGCGTAAACGGGTGGTTATGCGTAAGTTGGATAACCAAACAAACCGTTTGGAAGTCTATCTCAAAGAAGGATTGTATGACCGTGCGGCAGCTTTATTAAAGTCACTGGCCGAAAAGCAAAAAAAAGACCCAGAAATTCAGGCGCGTTATTATCATCTTTTAGTATTTATGCAAGATAAAGAGCAAATTCCGTATCAAGCCTCAAATTATTTAGAAGCCTTATTAGAGGTAGGGCAGATGAGTCAGGCGTTGCAGGTGCTGAATAAGTTACAGTATTTGATGCCTGATTTTAGACCACAAACGCCAGACATCTGTTTCGATTTAGCGAAAGCGTGCGTGGAAGAGCAAGACTATCAACGTGCCGTCAACTTACTGACTAAAATGCATCAGCATTATCCTAATTATGCCAATTTGCCAGAGGCTTATTTATTGTTAGCCAAATTATGGCATGACAAATTAGCGGATAAACATCAAGCGCTAGAAGTATTGGAGTATTTAGTGCTTCGTTTTACACGTCACCCTCGTTTCCCACAAATTCAAGCCTACTGGCGTGAGTTAGGCGGTAAGCCTAAAGAAGATTTTTTACTTTAGGGTATAGGGTCTGTTTTTTGATTAGCGAGTTGCTGGTAATAGCTAGCACGTTGTTGATGATGAAGCTGTTCAAATAGTTGACTGAGGACAAGAGCTGCTTTTTTGGCTAGCACAGATGGACGTTTGCTTTCAGCACCACGTTTATACACCTCTTCAGCTTCTTTGTAGGCAGAAATACGTGCAAAACGCATGGCCAACTTAAAGCAGGTGTCACTGTCTAAGCTGGCAAAACTCAAACTACGCCGTTTATAGTCGTTGTAAATAGATAAAATCAGATGATTATCTGTTTTTTGATTGGCTAAGTTAAAAATCCCCATGGTGGTTGCTTCAAACTCAAGCTCCGCAGGTTTAAATTTAATCAAATGATATAAATGCTCTAGCACACGACGGTCGTCAGGATATTTTTCTAATAATGTCCGTAGTTGTTTTTCGGCATTCGCAAACTGCATCTCGCTAATTTTAGTTAAAATATGATGAAGCTCATGGCGATAGACCTCATCTTTTGGCACTTCATCGACAATCACCTCTTCGGTATCTGGTGTAGGCAGTTTGATAAACCAGCGTTGATATAAAAAGTGCAAGATGATGCCACTCACAAAAGCGACACTACAGGCAGCTAATAACCATAAATCGTGATGGCTCCAGCTATGATACAAAGCATAGGCAATAAATAGAGCCAAAAAAAGCCAACCATTTGTTTTGAGCTGACTGTTGAGTAATCTCAAACTTGCAGTCTGATTAAACCGAATAAAAGCCACACCTAATAGTGCCGAAATAGCACCAAATGCTCCAACAAGCGGAGAGATGGCATGTAAATGCGTGACTAAATACACAATTCCTGCACTGAGACTGCCAACCGCCCAAGCGGTTAAGACAATACCACTGCCCAAACTATGTTCGAGCAAAATGCCCACCAGTAGTAGTAACACAACGGCCAACAAAATATCTGCTGAGTTGTGGTCTAAAAAAGCATAAGTCACAAAGGTAATAGGCCGAAAACGCTGTGCATCTAAGCCTAATATTTGTGTGCTCATTAAATCACGTTGCTCATTAAATATGCGGCGATTTTCTTGCCATTGACTAAACACCTCAGTGTCTAAATAGTCGTCGCCTTGTTTAGTAATAGATGCTGCAAAAGCATAATCAAAACCAATTTGTTGGCTAAGAAGGTCGTATTGACCACGGTCATAGGCTTTTTGTAGGGTATCTAAGGTCTGAGTTTGCTGCTGTTGTAACAGATGTGTGGGGTATAATGGCCACTCTACGGCTAATAAGTGTTGCTGATAATAACGCTGTAGATGCTGCTGACGCGCTGTATCTAAGGGCTGTAACCATGCGAATAATAATAACAGCAATGCACAAATCGCTAAACACAAACGGGGTGGCTTATGATAATCATAGGGTTTGTCTATGGGGGCGATGAGCATATAAACCACCTTATCATGCATTTTGGTTGAGAAAAATCAACACTAATGGCCGAGAATAAAACTTAGCCCGACACAGACTAATAATACAGCAAACAGCTTTTTGAGTGTTTCTGCGGGCAAACGATGCGCTAGTTTGGCACCAACTCGGGCAAATAATAAACTGGTCGCACTGATGCCTAAAAATGCAGGAATAAACACAAAGCCCCATGCGCCTTTTGGCAAGCCTGTTTCATGCCATCCTGCCCACATAAAACCCAATGCTCCTGCGATAGCAATGGGTAGTCCGCAAGCTGAGGCACTGGCGACAGCATGGGTCATGCTCACACCATGTAAGGTGAGGTAAGGGACTGTAAAAGTACCCCCGCCGATGCCAAAAATTGCCGATACCACGCCAATACCACTGCCTGCACTGGCTAATCCGACGGTATTGGGGAGTGGCATATTGCTTAGTTTACCTTTCCAGCCACTAAACATTTGTGCGGCAGTTAATAAAGCGAAACATCCGATAATAATTTCGAGTTGTCGAGCGGGAATAGCATGGGCAATTTGTGCACCAATAATAGAACCAATAAATAAACCCAACGCTAATTTACGCACAATCGGCCATAACACGGCACCGCGTTGATGATGTGCCCAAATAGCACTCAAAGACGTGAGGACAATGGTTGCTAGAGACGTACCAATGGCCAAATGAGTCAAAATATCAGCACTCAGACCTTGCGCCTTAAAGCTAAAGACTAAAACAGGCACAATGACCATGCCGCCGCCAATCCCAAATAAGCCTGCAACAAAACCAGAAAAACAACCCAAAACTAAATACAACACTACATAATCCATCGTTGAACCATTAACCTTATACCCGTATGACTGAGTTATTGCACCGAAATGAGTGCGACAGTCCTTAATAGACATGAGGGACTGTGCTGCGAGATGGCCATTTTCTACCCCTTAGCAAGGTATAGTAGACCGACTTTGCGGATGAGATATCCTGACAAATCTTGCTCAGAAAGATACAAAAAACGTATAAAACCATGACAAATTCTACTACATATCTGACTAAAGCATTCATATTTGTCACATATGATTGCAGGTCAATAGCCGTATCTCAGCAAGGGGAAATTCATGACGAAACGCAGTCCATTTTATTGGATAGGGTTAAGTATGATGATTTTAGTTACGCATCAGGCAAACGCGGCGCAAGATTGTCAGGCGGTACTTACTTCTCCTTTAAGTTTGGAGTCTGCGGTCAATTATGGTTTGTGTCATCACCCACAAAGTCAACACGTATGGGCACAGTTAGCCGTACAAAAAGCGGGTCTAGCCATTAGCCAAGACAGTAATAAACCCGCACTCAGCCTTCAAGCCAGTACAGCAAATACATGGCAAGCAGGTGACAGCCAATCGTCGATGAGTCTGCAAGCACAATTAAATTATTTATTATTTGATTTTGGCGAACGTAAAGCCAGTCAGCAACAAGCCCGTTATTTGCTAGATGCCGCACAACTGATGCTGGATACGACCATTCAAAGCCTGAGTAAAGATATTGTGACGGCCTATTTAGCCGTGTTAAAAGTGCAGGCACAAATTGACGCAAAACAACGAGCCGTGACAGCCGCTCAACAGACTTATCGTGATGCCGAGGCACGTTATCAGGTTGGTAGTGGTACGCCACTGGAGGTGGTACAAGCAAAAGCAGCATTGGCTCAAACACAATTAGTATTAATACAAACCCAAAGTCAATTAGCAAACAGTCGCGGGGCGCTCGCCCTTGCGATTGGCTTAAGCCCACCCAAGCTCCCTGCATTAAGCCCTATCACAAATTTATACACGCCGAATTCTTTGACCGAACAACAATTGAGTCAATGGTTACAACAATCACAGCAACATAGCGATATTCGTATCGAGCAAGCGAATCTTGAGGCGGCCAAGCAAGCTGTGTTAACAGCACGGTCTGCCAATAAACCGTCGGTGTCTTTGTCGGCTAACAGTGGATGGCAAGACCGTGACGGCTCTGCCCAAGACAGTACAGGCTTAGCACTTAATCTAACCGTTCCTTTGGATATCGGTGGCGCTAAACAGGCACGTATTCAACAAGCATTAGCTAAACAGCAAGCGCAAGAAGCCAGTTTATTGGCGAGTCAACAACAGGTAGAGCAAACTGTCTGGCAGGCATTTTATGAGCTACAAGCAGCCGTAGCCACCATACATGCTGCGCAAGAGAGTGTGGCGAGTAGTGATAAAGCATTAAAAGTGGCATTAGCGCGTTATCAGATGGGCTTAAGTACGATGTTAGATGTTCTCAATGCCCAGTCGGTATTGGCAAATAGTCAATTACAGCAAGTTAATGCGCAGTATGACGGTTTAACAGCGCGTGTGGCTCTCAGTTATCGTTTAGGTGAGAGTCTACAACCCACCATTCAACAATTTAGTACGGAGCCGTCTGCACCATGAAACGTTTAAGTCTTATTGTCATGGTTTTAGTCTTGATAGCGGGCGGCGTATGGGGCTATCGTGCACAAACCCAGACGGCCGACCAAACGATATATCGTCAACAAACCATTAGCCGAGGTGATGTTAGTCAGACTATCAGTGCTACAGGCACACTCAACCCCGTGCGTGTGGTGAGTGTGGGTACACAAGTGTCGGGCACCGTGAAAAAATTAAATGTCGACTTTAATGATAAGGTGAGTCAAGGACAAATATTACTGACGCTTGATACCGACCTGATGCAAGCTAAGCTCGCACAAAGTGAGGCTTTATTACACAGTGCGCAGGCAAAACTCACCTTAGCGCAAGCGAATCATAAACGTATGCGCGAGTTATTTGCTCAGCAATACATTTCTCAACAGGAGTTAGACCAGTCGGATGCCGATTTAGCCGCAAATGTAGCGCAATATGCACAAGTAAAAGCCCAAGTACAAAGTGACCGTATCAATTTAGCGAATACGGTGATTCGTTCCCCTGTTGCAGGTGTGGTGATTGACCGTAGTGTGGATGAAGGACAAACCGTGGCGGCCAGCTTTCAAACCCCTACCTTAATCAAAATTGCTCAAGATTTAAGTAAAATGCAAATCAATGCCAGCTTTTCTGAAGCCGATTTGGGAAAGTTAAGCGTCGGTCAGCAAGCCAATTTTAGGGTCGATGCTTTTCCGAATGGGCAGTATCAAGGCACGGTGCGTCAGATTCGTCTCAACCCAAGTACGCAGCAGAATGTTGTTACCTATGATGTGGTAATTGATGTCGCCAATCCTGAGCTTAAACTACTACCCGGCATGACGGCTTATGTGGATATTGATTTAGAGCATAAAGAAAATGTTTTATTAGTGCCCAATGCTGCTTTACGTTTTAAGCCCAGCACTAAAGAAAGCGAAAACAAAACGCAAACCACGACAAGCCGTAAACCTAAACGTGAACGCGGTATGGCAACGGTGTATGTATTGACAGCAGATGGTCAATTAAAAGCGATTCCTTTCAAAGCGGGGATTAGTGATGGCAAGTTTACCGAAGTGCAATCCGCAGCGTTGAAAGAGGGAATGTCCGTGATTGTCGGTGATGGTCAAACAGCCAAGCAGTCCTCAAAAAATAGTGCACCGATGAGGGGTTTTTAATGAAAACCGCCATTATCAATGTGAGCCAGTTAAAGAAGACCTATCATACCGAGGCAGGTGCATTACCTGTGTTACATGGGATTAACTTAGCGATTCACGAAGGCGAATTTGTTGCCATCATGGGGGCTTCAGGTTCTGGCAAGTCAACCTTTATGAATATTTTGGGGTGTTTAGATTCTGCAAGTCAGGGCGACTATACCTTAGCAGGACAATCTGTTGCGCAGCTAAGTCGAGACCAATTAGCACATCTACGCAATCGGGTAATTGGTTTTGTTTTTCAAGGCTTCAATTTATTATCGCGCACCACCTTATTGGATAATATCGCTTTGCCCCTCGTCTATGCAGGTATCCCAAAGACAGAGCGCCAACAACGCGCACAAACCCTATTGACTAAAGTGGGGCTAGAAAAATATAGCCAACACCGACCTAATCAAATTTCAGGTGGGCAACAACAGCGGGTCGCGATTGCCCGCGCCCTTGTTAATCAACCACGTTTAATTTTGGCCGATGAACCCACAGGCAATTTAGACAGTAAAACCAGTCAAGAGGTGATGTCTTTATTTTGCCAATTAAATGATGAAGGTATCACCATTGTATTAGTTACCCATGAGCCAGATATTGCTGCCTATGCCAAACGCTTAGTCCGTTTTAGCGATGGCCATATCGTCGAAGACCATGCCATCACACAACGGAGTTGGCCATGTTAATACCCATGTTGTACGAGGCGTTGGTGGCGATGTTGGCTAATCGCTTACGTAGCTTTTTAACCATGTTGGGGATGATGATTGGGGTGGCTTCTGTGGTGCTGATGTTGGCCATTGGGCAAACCGCGCGTGATTCGGTACAAAAAACCATAGATTCTATGGGTAGCCATTTATTTATTGTATTAGCAGGCTCAGCCAATACAGGAGGATTACGGACAGGCAGTGGTGGAGTCAGTACCCTCACAGTCGCTGATGCAACGGCTATCAGTGAATTAGCAGGGGTCAATGTAACAGCTCCCGTACTACAAACGCGCCAACAATTAGTGGCAAGTGGGACGAACTGGAGTACCGAGATTTTTGGTAGCACACCTGATTATTTAATTGCGCGGGGGTGGCAAATTCAGGATGGAACGTCGTTTGATGACAGTGATGTGCGCCAAAGTCGACGCGTTGCCTTGATTGGGGCGACAGTGGCACACAATCTATTTGCCGATGATAACCCGATTGGTCAAACACTGCGTATTGGTCGAACCCCCTATGAAGTCATTGGGGTATTGGCGGCTAAAGGTCAAAGTTTAGATGGACGCGACCAAGACGATACAGTGATTGTTCCCTTAACCAGTGCACAACGCTATTTGGTAGGTAATCGCTGGCGTAATTCCGTACGTATGATATTGGTACAAGCCACAGATGAGTCCGTTATGCCACAGGTAGAAGGAGATATGGATACCTTGCTACGTGAACGTCATAAAATCGCGATAGAAGCAGAGCCTGATTTTTCGATACGTAATCTCGCAGCGATTGCACAAACGGCTGCCGAAACCGCCAAAACTATGTCGTTATTATTGGGCGCAATTGCGTCTATTTCCCTTGTGGTAGGCGGTATCGGGATTATGAATATTATGTTGGTGTCGGTCACTGAGCGTACCCGTGAGATTGGTATTCGTATGGCGATTGGCGCACGCCAGCGTGATGTTTTGAGTCAGTTTTTGTTAGAGTCGGTCATGATTTCAGTGACAGGTGGCATTATCGGTTTGTTAGTCGGGATGGGCTGTGCGCAGTTAGTCGGCTCAATGTGGCAAACCAGTGTCAGTGTTTCGATGGATGCCGTGATATTAGCGTTTAGTGTTGCTGCGGTGACGGGTGTCAGTTTTGGCTTTTATCCCGCCTACAAAGCCTCTCGTTTAGACCCAATCGAAGCCTTACGTTATCAATAGGCGCATGTCAGTCAGTTTGTTAAAACAGTCAATAGAGCTTAAAGCCTATCTCTTACTCACGCTGCATGACTGCGACGCGTCTATGCAGCCACCGTAACTAAAAATAATGGATGTGTTTTAACCCTTTTTAGCCCTATGTTGCGTTTACTGAATAAAGCGGGCTACTTTGTATGTAACTAGCCCATCTCTCTTTATTAAACGGAATGTAAATAATGAAATATCCCACCTTTAGCCTTATCGGCAGTCTGTTATTGGTGAGTGCATGCTCACAAAAAGAAATCGCTAACACGCCTGCTAAACCGCAATCTAGCCCTGCACCAAGCGTGATGGCGGAGCAATCAATGAGCGCTGAGTTGATGACAGGTCACTCTCAGGCAACAGGTAGTGCTAGCGCATCTCTAGGTGCCATGCGGCATAATATGGCCTTAGCTAAGATAGCTAGTCCTGCTGTTAGTATGACAGACCGTGCACTGAGGCATGAGGAACGGGATAAATTTAGCCATTTTTCGGATAATCCGATTAAACAAGTGAGTTTAGAACCTGTTTCTACCTTCAGTTTAGATGTAGACACAGGCAGTTATGCACTGGTACGTCAATATTTGCGTCAAGGTCGTTTACCGCCAACCGATGCTGTTCGTACAGAAGAGTTGATTAACTACTTTACTTATGAAGAGATACATCATCCCAGTCAACATCCGTTTGCTGTGCATACCGAATTAACGACTGCACCGTGGCAGCCAGCCCATTATCTATTAAGAGTGGGCGTTCAGGCTCAAGAACAACAACGACAAGAGCTTCCTCCAGCGAATTTAGTATTTTTAGTTGACGTGTCAGGCTCAATGGATGACGCCAATAAACTGCCCTTAGTCATTCGGAGCTTAGAGTTATTAACGGAGCAGCTACGCGCACAAGATAGTGTGTCCTTAGTGGTTTATGCAGGTCGCACAGAGGTGGTTTTAGAGCCAACGGCAGGCAACCGTAAAGCAGAAATAAGAGCCGCTTTAGCACGGTTGCAAGCAGGCGGTAGCACAGCAGGGGCGTCGGCTTTGAATTTGGCCTACCAAATGGCGCGTAAGGCTTACAAAAAAGACGGTATCAATCGTATCTTATTGGCGACGGATGGTGATTTTAATGTGGGTGTTACGGATACGCAGCAAATTAAGGACATCGTACAGCGTGAACGTGAATCAGGTGTGACCTTATCGACCTTAGGTTTTGGTCTAGGGAATTTTAATGACGCCATGATGGAGCAAATAGCCGATGTTGGTAATGGCAATTATAGCTATATTGATTCATTAACGGAGGCGCGTAAGGTGCTAGTCGATGAGTTAAGCAGTACGTTTCATACAGTTGCGCAGGATGTCAAAATACAAATTGAGTTTAATCCCCAGTATGTCCGTGAGTATCGACTGATTGGTTATGAAAATCGTCAGTTAAAACGTGAAGATTTTAATAATGATAAAGTCGATGCAGGTGATGTGGGCGCGGGAAAACGTGTGACGGCTATTTATGAAATTACGCCTAACGGCGCACCATCCTCAGTAGATGCCTTGCGTTATCAGCAAGCACTTAAAAAAGCAGCAGTATCAACGCCAGAGTTTGCATTTTTGAAAGTACGCTACAAACACCCCAACAAAACACAAAGTGTGTTGTGGTCACAGGCTTTAGTCATGCCGAAAACGGTGACTGAATTTAGTCAAGCAAGTGTAGACCACCGTTTTGCCTGTGCTGTAGCAGGTTTTGGTCAATTACTGCGTCAGTCTACACAAATGGCAAATTTCAGCTATCCTCAGCTCTTAGCGATTGCACAGCAGGCCAGCGCAAATGACCGTTTTGGTTTACGCTCAGAGTTTTTACAATTAGTACAAAACGCGAATAGTCTGACTAATCCCAGTCATCATGAATAAGGGCGGGCTGAGGCATGGTCATTGATTATGATAGGCCTCGGACGTAGCACCAAGGAGACGTGGATTGACCTTAACACAGGCACGTATCACTCCGTCTAAAGTGAATGCCAATAGTCGAGATGAAGACCTGATGTTGGCCTACCAACAGCAGCACCCACAGGCGTTTGATTATTTGTATCAACGCTATCGTCAGCCTTTGTTTTCTTATTTGATGCGGGTTTTTAATGACCAAAGCCTTGCCGAAGATGTGTATCAAGACATATGGCTGACCTTAATTAAGCAGCGTCAGCAGTATCAACTGACAGGTAGTTTTAGAAGTTATTTATTTTGTTTGGCACATACCCGTGTGATGGATATGTGGCGCCGACAAGGACGTTTGTCCTTAGAACATTCATGGTCTTTAGAAGAGCATGATACCACAGCATGTGCATGGTATGAGCCAGAAGCACAACTCGCACAATGGCACTTGGCTCAACGATTAGCACATTGTTTACAGCAGCTACCTGACGAGCAACGCCTCATTATGTTATTACGCTTGGAGCTGGATACAGGATTATCTCAATTAGCACAACAACTCAATATCGCTTTTGAAACCCTAAAAAGTCGCTTCCGTTATGCACAAGCTAAAATTCAACGCTGTTTAGGCGAATAAGTCATGAATCCAGATGAAGTAGACCCTAAGCTAAAAGCCTTATATCAGCAAATGCCTACGTTTGAGCCGTCTAAACAGATTGACCAATATCTCTTAGACCAAGCCTATCGTGCGCCCATACGCTCGACATGGCGACCCGTATTTGCGCTGGCGGCAAGTTTGGTTTTAGTCAGTAGTTTAGTTTGGTATTGGCAGGCACAGCCGCCGCAGACCGTTAGCCAAACCATTCAGCGTGAGGTGACCTCTGCCAACGTACCGCTTACGAGGACAGAAGAAAAAGCGAGTCATGCACAAGCAGCCGCGTCTCCGCCTGCACTGGCTGTCGAGCCTATGCCTGCTATGAGTCAGCCAAGCGCGATGACAAAAACGCTATCTCATCCTGAGACTATCATGACTGCGCCTCAGACTCATCAAGCAGAACAAGAACGGCTGGAAATAGTCGCGGCTGCGCCTGCGATAACAGCCGATAAATCCATCGCCAGTGACACCGTAGAGGCCATAACAAACCCAGCCGTGATGTCAGCACCGATGAATAGAGCAAGCATGGCCAAACCCGTACTCAAAGAGCAGCAAGCTATCATGATAGAGCAGGTTTATATCGGCATGACAATAGACGCAGAGCATGCTCGTGGTTGGCAATGCCAAACTGAGGTGTGTCATATGCAATTA
This sequence comes from Agitococcus lubricus, assembly GCF_003051055.1. Classification (GTDB taxonomy): domain Bacteria; phylum Pseudomonadota; class Gammaproteobacteria; order Pseudomonadales; family Moraxellaceae; genus Agitococcus; species Agitococcus lubricus. Next base: position 36,657 of record NZ_QAON01000014.1, read on the forward strand.
GAAAAGCCGTTACACACACAGTATTGGTACATACCGGCTCAAGGCGCGGAGCTTAATGCGTATGTGAATGCACAACGGGTACATACAATAAGACTCCGTCAACACATGACAGATATCCGTCAGACTCAACAAGCATTATTGACGCTAGGTACAGACTCAGCCGCACGTTGTGCAACAGAGCAAGGTGAGTTTTTACTCACACGAAAACTGGGCACACAATTACTACACTTGCGTTATCAAAACGCACACGTTGAGTTAATTATTTGCCAATCGGAATAGAAAGGTATGGATAACGGTAGATAATAAAAAAGCCAGCAATGAGCTGGCTTTTTAGATTTGGTGATCCCACGGGGAATCGAACCCCGGTTACCGCCGTGAAAGGGCGATGTCCTGACCGCTAGACGATGGGACCGCATCTGAGGCCGCGAATATTAAATCTCTTCGTGGGGGGTGTCAACACTTTTTAACGACTGCCAGTGCTTTTGCCATTCCGATTGCTCATTTTTTGACAATCCGCCTAAAATATCAACAGCTTGGCGTAAACGTGCAAAGGTTAAGTCCGCTCCCAAGATGCCCATAGACTCCATGACGGGTGTACTAGACGGGCTACCTGCAATGGCCACAAAAAATGGAAACATAAAATCGCGCAACTTATAACCTAAAGCGGTACTGAGTTGACTGAGTACTAAACTAATTTGGTCATGGTTCCAAATGCGTAACTGCTCAAAATCCCATAGGGCATATTGTAAAATGCGTTTAATTTCATCGGGCGTGAGTTTTTTATGTGCAAAGCGTTCGGCGCTTAAATTAACGTTGCCCGCAAAAAAGAAGGCAGCCCATTGTGCAGCGTCAGACAGGGTTTGAATACGCGGCTGAATTTGTTTGGCCACTAAACTTAAATACTGAGGGTTGATAGCCCATTGTTGAAATGCCGCCATAAAGTCGGTTAACGGCAACTCTTTGAGCCATTGACCATTTAGCCAACTGAGTTTTTCGACATCAAAGATAGGCCCTCCTAAGGATACGCGGCTTAAGTCAAAGTGGCTAATCATCTCTGCGAGACTAAATTTCTCACGTTCGTCAGGCATAGACCAACCCATACGACCCAAATAATTGAGTAAGGCTTCGGGTAAATAGCCCATACGTTGATAGTAGGTGATACTGGTCGGGTTTTTGCGTTTACTGAGTTTGCTTTTATCGGGATTACGTAACAAGGGCATGTGGCATAAAACAGGTGCTTGCCAACCAAAGTATTTATACAACAATAAATGTTTGGGTGCAGAGTTAATCCATTCTTCACCACGAATTACATGGGTAATTTCCATTAAATGGTCGTCAACGACATTCGCTAAATGGTAAGTCGGTAGACCATCGGCTTTGAGTAAGACTTGCATATCGACATTTGCCCAGTCAATTTCAATCTTACCGCGTAGCATATCGTCAACCTCACATACCCCTTCGCGGGGGACTTTCATGCGAATGACATGGCTTTCACCTGCGGCGAGTTTGGCATGGATTTGCTCGGTAGAAAGCTGCAAACAATGACCATCGTAACCTAAGTTTTCTTTATTGGCCTGTTGTTGTTGACGCAGTGTTTCTAAACGGTGGCTATCACAAAAACAATGAAAAGCATGACCTTTAGTGACCAATTCGGCTGCATGTTGTTGGTAAATGGCACTGCGTTCACTTTGACGATAGGGAGCATGTTTACCGCCGACGTCTGGGCCTTCGTCCCATGTTAAACCTAACCATTTGAGCGACGCCAAAATTTGTGCTTCTGACTCTAAGGTTGAACGTACTTGGTCGGTATCTTCAATACGCAAAATGAATTGACCGCCGTGTTGACGGGCAAAACAGAGGTTAAATAAGGCGATATAAGCAGTTCCCACGTGTGGAAAACCAGTCGGTGATGGAGCGATACGAGTACGGACAACAGTCATTGTATGGCCTGATTAACTAAAAAATAATGCGCGATTATATCAGGACTTTAAGACCCTGCATCCTCTCGACCCAACATAGTCGCGAATTTCATAGCGGATATGTCTAAAGAACCAAGAGCGTCAATATCACTATCCATTAAGATTTGATACATAGCTAACAAATCCCGTTCAGACAAAAAGTTATATTGCACAAAGAGTATGCTAAAGTGTTATGAAGGGATATGAATGTGCGTACTTGAGTCAGTATCGCTAGCAATCCTTCAGTGTTATGGCGTGATATATAGTCTGGGTTGAGTCAAGATGGCACAAGTCGAATTGGATAAAGATATTTTTTGGCGTTTAATTGAAATCAGTACCGCGCTGTCGAGTGAGCGTAACACGGCACGACTCTTTGAAAAAATATTGGATGCCGCTCAAGACTTTACAGGCGCAGACGGCGGCACTTTGTATTTGCTAAAAGAAAAGCACAACAAACAAGTCTTAGAGTTTGAAATTCTGCGTAATAACTCGCTGAATTTAACCTTAGGCGGCACGTCAGGCCGACCCATCCCGTTTGCACCCTTACCTCTATACCGAGATGATGGCACACCGAATCATAATAATATTGCCACTCATACTGCCTTAACACGCAAAATGGAAAATATTGCAGATGCCTATTGTGCTAAACATTTAGATTTTTCTGGAACGAAAGCCTTTGATGCGCGGGCAAATTATCGTTCCCAATCCTTTTTAACAGTCCCCTTGTGTAACCATGCCGACGAAGTGATTGGTGTCTTGCAGCTTGTTAATGCCAGAGATGCACAAACGGGGCAAACCATCTCTTTTAGTCCACAAATTGAACCCATTGTTGCTGCTTTAGCTTCCAGTGCCGCAATTGCCTTAGAAAATCAAATTCTTTTACAAGACCATAAAAACTTACTCGATGCCTTTGTACAAGTTATTGCACAAGCCATTGACGCCAAATCCTCACATACCTCTGCCCATTGCCAACGTGTTCCTGCACTGACAGAGTTAATTGCTAAAGCGGCTTGTGCTACGCAAGAAGGGCCACTGAAAGATTTTGATTTAGATGAAAGTGACTGGTATGAGCTAAGAGTGGCTTCATGGTTACATGACTGTGGCAAATTAGCCACTCCTGATTATTTATTAGATAAAGCGACTAAATTGCATTTACTACATGATGGCATTGATACAGTAAAAGCGCGTTTTGCCGCATTGATGGCACAAACAGAAACGGCTTATGTAAAGAAAATGTTGGCTATGCCGTTAGCACAAGCCGAATTAGCGCAAGAATTAGCACAAACCTTAGAGGCATTAGCGCAAGATTGTGCCTTTATTGAAATAGCTAACAAAGGCGGTGAGTTTATGAGTCCAGAGGCGAAAGCACGGATACACGCCATTGCTGAGCAATATTGGCAAGATACTAAAGGCCAACGACAGCCCTTACTCACTCCTGAAGAAGTGAGTTTTTTGTGTATCGAGCGTGGCACTATTAGTTTTGATGAGCGCCAAAAAATTAATGACCACATGACGGTCACAATTCAAATGTTAGAGTCTTTACCTTTTCCTAAGAATTTGAAACGTGTACCTGAGTATGCGGGTGGTCATCATGAAAAAATGGATGGTACAGGTTTTCCTAAGGGCTTAAGACGAGAGCAAATGTCTTGGCCAGCCCGTATGATGGCGATAGCAGATATTTTTGAAGCACTGACCGCCAGTGAGCGCCCTTATAAACCTGCGATGAAAATTTCACAGGCCTTGTCTATTTTGCAAAGAATGCGTAACCAAAATCATATTGATGGGGATTTATACCATTTGTTTTTAGAAGCGAAGGTTTGGTACACCTATGCGAAAACCTTTTTAAAGCCCGAACAATTAGACGTAGAAGATTATCAGCCTTATCTCTAGTGCCCTTTATAAAGCAGCCATACGTGTACTGAGCGCGGTCAACCTGTTTGTTGCCTCGCTCACTATCCTCAAACATCCTTATACAGCTTGAGTTTAGTACTTAAGGTTCAAGAGACTTGAGGTGTAAGGTTGTTTCATCTCTTGAGGGACTCAGCCTTGCTAAACCAGTGAGTGCTTTATGAAAGGGGAAATATAGGGCTAAACAGACATACCAACAAATGATAGCAGAACTAAAATCGTGAGAAGGAAAATGCGCTCCGCGTGCCCACTGACCCAGTCCAAATAACGTCCCTAAGCTAATCACAACCGTCAAAATGCTACTTGCCCACCGTGGTTTGTAGTGTAAACAAACAAAATATAAGCTAAATAGCGAAAAAGCCCCCGAAGAATGGCCACCGGGAAAACATTGACTAATTCCTAAATATTCAGGTTTATCACGCCATAGACCATAAAAAGTAACATGACCACCGTAACGGGTTAAGTCCCAAGGACAATCCATATTGGTTATATGTTTAAGGAGATTAACCAAGCCCGTGCCTAACGCAATACATAATAAAATGTAAAGCGCCACTTGACGGTATGGACGTAAATGAGGAATTTTTAAGCTGGCTATAGCCATCAATAAACTGGCAAGCGCAATGGTAAAAATGAGTTTGCCGCCGCCTTTATGAATGAGTCGGTCTGCCCACCAACTGTCGCGGCCAATGAATTCACCATACCTAAAAAAAAAGTCACCTACCATAAAATCGAGGGGTGTCAACAAAAATAATAGGCCGACCAATGTGCTGATAAACAAGGGAATAATGAGGGCTTTGTGTAAGGAAAAGGGCATAATGTGCCAACCATAATAACGACTGTTATATGATAACAAGGCACAAGAACGCGAAACTTAATAAAAACTTAATTGCTACAAAATAAAAAGGACGCTAAGAAGCGTCCTTTTGATGAACAAAAGACGGATATTAAACGTCTATTTTTTCACCGAGTGTCTGACGACGTGTTTTTAAGCTGGCAGGTAATTTGTCAGCAATTTTACTAAATAGCTCATCATGGCTGGCTAATTCACGTTGCCAAGCGGCTTTATCTTGGCTAGTGACAGCAGTGAAAAGCTCTTGGCTAAACTCACTACCTTCCCAAGATAAATCTTCATAACGTGGCACAACACCAATTGGGGTGTCTTGACCTGTAGCACGGTTTTCACAGCGGTCAATAATCCATTGTAAGACGCGCATATTTTGACCAAAACCAGGCCAAATAAATTTGCCATTGGCATCGGTACGGAACCAGTTCACATTGAAGATTTTGGGTAGCTTGGCACCAGACGCTGCAAGTTTTTCACCTACAGTTAACCAATGTGCGAAATAGTCACCAACGTGATAGCCACAGAACGGCAACATTGCAAAGGGGTCACGACGCACAACACCTTGTTGCCCAACCGCCGCAGCGGTAGTTTCTGAACCCATCGTTGCTGCTTTGTAGACCCCATCTTGCCAGTCGGTTGCTTCTACAACCAGAGGCATGGTATCGCCACGGCGACCACCAAAAATAAAGGCAGAAATTGGGACGCCATTCGGATTTTCCCAATCTGCATCGATTGATGGACATTGACCCGCAGACACAGTAAAGCGAGAATTGGGATGAGCGGCTTTACGACCACAATCGGGCGTCCAATCTTGACCTGTCCAGTCAATCAAATGGGCTGGTGCAGTTTTGCTTAGACCTTCCCACCATACATCGCCATCATCTGTTAAGGCAACATTCGTAAAGATGACGTTTTTATCTAAAGTCGCCATACAATTCGGGTTAGTCGTGGTGTTAGTACCGGGTGCGACACCAAAGAAACCTGCTTCTGGATTGATGGCATATAAACGGCCATCTGCACCGGGTTTTAACCAAGCGATATCGTCACCCACAGTTTCAATTTTCCAGCCTTCAAAACCTGCAGGGGGGACTAACATAGCAAAGTTAGTTTTACCGCAGGCAGAAGGGAAGGCCGCAGCAACATAGTGCTTTTCGCCTTGTGGATTAGTCACGCCTAAAATTAACATATGTTCAGCTAACCAACCTTCATCACGTCCCATCACAGAAGCAATACGTAAGGCTAAACATTTTTTACCTAATAGGGCATTACCACCGTATCCAGAACCAAATGACCAGATTTCACGAGTTTCTGGGTAATGAACAATGTATTTTTCGGGATTACATGGCCATTTAACGTCATCGGCAGCCGTTAAAATCGGTTGGCCAACCGTATGCACACAGGGTACAAAATTGCCATTTTCACCTAAAACATCATAAACAGCTTTGCCCATACGCGCCATGATACGCATATTGACAACGACATAAGGGCTATCTGATAACTCAACACCAATTTGTGCAATATGGCTACCTAATGGCCCCATAGAGAATGGAACGACATACAAGGTACGTCCACGCATGCAGCCTGCGAATAAACCGTTTAATTTATCACGCATAACCGCAGGGTCTTCCCAATTATTGGTTGGGCCTGCATCTTCACGTTTAGCAGAGCAAATAAAGGTACGTTCTTCAACGCGCGCAACATCGGAAGGGTCAGAGCTGGCGAGGTAAGAGTTAGGACGTTTTTCGGGGTTTAGCTTGCGCATCATGCCTGTACTGACCATCAGGTCTAACAAGCGTTGATTTTCCTCTTCACTCCCATCACACCATTCGATGCGGTCTGGTTGTGTAAGTGCCGCAATTTCGGCGACCCAAGCGATAAGTTTTGTATGTTTGACAAAAGAGGGAGCATTGACAATAGTTTGACTCATGGTGTGAGGCCCAATCAACTAAAAAACATCCATGCACTACAGGGGTGACCTGATAGTGGTAATAAAGAAAGTGTGACATATCAGTTTTCTGATATGTCATGTGATTCAAAAACTAGAGCTTGCTGTCACATAGTACAAATAGGTTTTAGTTTAGCTAAAACACATGACGGTTAGTCTCTGTAATGGAGTAAGGTCTTAATATTATATTTGTACCTAATACCTATACAGAGATTTGCTCTAAGGTAGCTGTTTTACCTTAATACCATAGAACAGTATTAAGGGTGTGTGATGATGTTCGACATCATCACAAAAATATGGCGGAGGTGGTGAGATTCGAACTCACGGACGGGGTAAACCGTCGCCGGTTTTCAAGACCGGTGCCTTAAACCGCTCGGCCACGCCTCCGGATTCAGGGCGGCAAGGATACTCTAAAAAAGCGAAATTGTCACTAAAGGACAATACTTTCCGATAAAAAAAGGCGCGAAATTCGCGCCTTTAGTCACAAACTTGATTTAGTTGGGATAGAAATTGACAGGATATTGTCCTTTCCAAACCTCAACATTGTCCTCGCCAAAGTTAAAACCTTTGACCATTGCAACAATTTTATTTTCTAAATCAGGGTTGTTAAGGTCACTAGAAGCGACTTCACAGTTAGTCACTTTACCACTGGGGTCAATGGTGAGTTTTAACTTAATAGTCCCTTCCATGCTGGGGTCATCTTTTAAGGCACGTTGATAGGCCTGATTGAGGCGACCGCCATTTTGGTCAAATACACGACGAATATTTTCGGTCGTCCGTTTACCAATACCCCCTTCGCCACGTGTTTTGCTCCCGTCACCACCACCGCCAGTATTAGCGCCATCACCACCCGCAATGAGGCCACCTTTCATATCTTTGGTGCCTTTATTGCCTAGGTTATAGTTACCCGTACCGCCTTTGCCTCCCGCTGTGCCTCCGCCATAACCAGAGCTAGCAGCGCCCGTGTAGGCTCCTACTGCGCCTGAGCCTGCACCTGCTTTTGCTGTAATCATATTACGGCTTGTGCCAACGGGCGCACCGCTATCTTTTTGCAATGCACCGCCAATATTGGGTTTGGAGGTGGCAACAACGTCCATATCACGTAAGTCGGCTAAATCATCGGCAACAGATGAGAGGGCTTCTTGCGCTTTTTGGCGTGCTGCTTTTACCTGACTTTCAGTTGGTTTGGCTTTGGCTACTGGTTCTTCTTTAATTTCTACTGGTTTGGGTTTGTCCTGTGGTTTGGGTTTGTCTTCTGCAACGTCTTTTTTAGACTCTTTCTTCTCAATCGGTTTAGGAGGAGGAGGGGGAAGCTCTATTTTACGTTCAACAATACGTGCAATCCGTTCTGGGACAACGGCTTCATTACGCGGTATGGGCGGAACTTTAATCCACGGAATCACGACAAAACAAATAATAGAAATGGCTAATGCAATATAGTTAATGCGTTTGGCGCGTTTGGAATCATTTGGGAGTTCGTCCCAAGGTAAAAAACTTTTAATCAGTAATGCTGACATTATTTTTTACCTCCACGCACGACAGCAAAGGATATCTTTGCGTAGTCACTGTCGCTACACGTCGCCATGACTTTACGAATCACACTGTAGGGCGTGTTTTGGTCGCCTAAAATAGTGATTTCGCGTTCAGGAACGCCTTGTTCATTCAGTGGTGGCGTCGTTTTTGAGGCGCGATACTTTAACTCGGTCGACAACGCTGGAATGATATCATTTTTTAATGCCATCACTGCGGCGACTGAACTCACCTGCATATCTTGAACCAAAATATCTTTATTGGTAATCATAACCACTAAATTTTCTTTAGGGTCTTTTTCGGCAATCGACTGCGGTAACTTTAAGTCTTTAGTATCTGGCAATTTGGCAGGATTGCTGGAGTTAACAAGCAAGAAGAACACCAAAATGGTAAAGATATCCATCAGTGAGGTTAAACTTAAAGTCGCTTGACCCCCTTTAAGACGACGTTGTAAACGCTCATGACGTTTTACATGAGGGCTTTTATTCATTGAGCACCTCCCATTGTGTCGGGTGGGGCATCACCAATACTGACATCAGGAAAAAGTGCATAACGTGCAAGTTTGCCTGTTTCGGTACTGACCACAATGCGCACCGCATCCATTGTATGAATCAATTTATCGTAGGGGGTATCTTGCTCAAGCAATATACTCGCTTCAGTGACGAGCGGGTACTGAGTCTTTACTGTGCGTAAATAATCGTTGAGTGCTTGATAGTCTAATTCCCCTTTGTCGTTAGTGGGTATGGTTTTTAGCGGGCCAGTTTGACGGTCGGCAACTAAAAACTTGTTTTTATACACCACGACTTCCAAAACCAAGGGTTTCTTTTGCTCAGCAGCCGCACCAGCACCACCACTAGGCATAGATACCTGTAGCACAGCGACTTGTGTAAACACTGCATTTAGTAACAAGAATGGAATTAAAATCACCATTAAATTCATAAATGAGGTGATATCTAATTCGGGATTCGTGTCACGAGCTTTTTTAAGGCGTGACCGCATAATCAACTCCTCTTCTATAGCAACGCATTAAATCCAAGTCTTAAGCGTTGTTACGAATTTGACGTAAAATATTGAGGAGTTTAACGGAAGCCATTTCTAAACTTTCAACGACTTCACCTGTGCGGCTTTGTAAAAAGGCATAGGCTAACAATAATGGAATCGCAACCACCAAACCAAACGCAGTCGTGTTCATGGCAACCGAAATTGAGCTAGATAATAAGTCACCTTTTTGTGCGGGGTCAGCATTAGCAACAGCGGCGAACGCAATAATCAAACCTTGTACCGTACCTAACAAACCTAATAAGGTAGAAATGTTAGCAAAGGTGGCAATAAATGGCGTACGTGCCTCTAGGCGTGGTAAAACTTCCATTAAGGCTTCTTCCATCGCGGTTTCAACATCTTCCACACGACGGGCGGTTTCGTTGCGTTCTAAACCATAAGCTAAAATACGACCAATTTCAGAGTCATTATCTTTTACAGCTTTTAAAGCTTTTTGCGTATCACCTTTTTGAATGACGGGAAAAATTTCATCCCAAAGTGCTTTGTTAGTATTTTTGACACGATTTAAGAAAATAAAGCGTTCGATAGTGATACCAACACCGACAAAAAGAATTAAAAGAATGGGGTACATAAAGAACCCACCGTCTTGAATAAAACGAACGACTGACATCATGATGGTGATACTCCTGTTATTTAAAATAAAAAATCAAGGTGTTTTAATGGTTGATAATTCTTGTAGTGCGCGAGCAAAATTCACTTCGCGAGAAACTACATCCCTGTCGATAGGCTCTAAGGTCTCTTGTAAAACAGAGGCTGTGATAGGATTTTTGGGCAGATAGTTTTCTTTATCTTTCCATGGCACTAAGTTGAGCTCTAATGGCGCATCTTGGCTACCAATCACATCTGTCCCAAATTTAATATCCACATCGCTGCTGCTTGCTTTAGCAGGCTTTTTAGTGGTGGCCGCTTTATCGGCAGCAACACTGATGCTTGAGATGACTAAACAGCTACAGAGTAATACGGATTTCATCATGGCTGCGCTCCTGCGGCCGCTGAGTTTTCAGCATTGACCGTTGTTGTTTGTTCTACTGGCGTAGATTGTACGGCTTCTTGCGAAACAGTGGCAGTGTTTGGCTTCACGTTCTGGGTGTTTTTTGCCTGTTTTTTGCCCTTTTTGTTGCTTTTGGTATTTGTAGCCGTTGTATTAACAGGCATCACAACAGGCGTGCTTGAGTTGTCTGCTTGATTTGGACTGGCTGTGGTGTTATCGGTGTTTGTGGTCTCAGGATTGGCTGTTGGACTCTTATCCGTTTGACTATCAACAGCCTTCGTGCTTGTGTTATCAGGCGTCACAGTTTCTTTAGCAGGGGCTACGTCATTATTCGGACTGGGTGCAGATTCACTGGCAGGTGTTGCTTCTGGTGTTGGTGTTTCCTCAACAATGACTTCTTCTACTTTAGCCTTAACTGGAGGTTTATACACGCCTGTTCGCTTTTGTAAATCTACAATCCATTTGGCTACGGTTGCATCGGGTTTGGTTTGTAGTGCTTGATAGGCTTCATAATGTTGTAAGGCAAAGGGGAGGTCTTGCAAATACAAATCCGCCAATACACCTAAATTAAAGTGCGCTTTTGCATACTTAGGACTGATGGTTAAGGCCTGTTCATAGGCTTTGCGAGATTCTACAAATTGACCTTGTTGACGTAAAACAAAACCCTGTAAGTTATAGATGTAGGGATTTTTACTATTAATACCCTGTGCTTTTTTGAGTAGCAAATCGGCTTCTTTAAAGTTTTGCTGTTGAATACGAATGAGGACTTGGTTAAGTACAGGGCCTACAAACTGGGGAGCTTTGGCTTGTACTTCTTCAAATTTGTTATAGGCGTCGTCCCATTGTTGCGCCTTGAGTAAGGTCAGTGCCTGTTGATAGTCTGCTAATACAGGCGCAGCCAGTTTCTTTTGTTCATCAGAAACGGGTGGAAGCTCTGGTTCTTGAGAGGTATCGACGGCCGCTTTAGTGACTTCTTTAACGTCGTCTTTTTTGACAATACCTTGAGCTGCGCGCTCTTTGGCGAGTTTTTCTAAATCAGGTTCGGTACTTTCGCTTACGGCTGTTGTGGTGGCTGTTGTAGGCTCTTCAACAACGGCTTTTTTGGGAGAAGAGGCGCAGGCAGCTAATAAGCTGCCCATTAAAATCGTCAATCCGAGTTGTTTGGTGTTGAGCATAACTGATTCCTCAATAAATCTCGTCGATACTGCTTTCTACTAGCTCAGTCTTTTTATAACGACCAGGCGATAATTCGGCGAGTGCAGCAAAGCTTTTTTGGACATAGCTGTCATAGACTTGCTCTTTAACCAAATTGGCATTCACGGTATAAATGCCTATTGCTTTGTCTGCTAAGGGTTCTGCTTGCTCCTCAAGTAAAATACCATATTGCTCTAATTCGAGTTCACTCAAACCTTTAGGACGTTCACTCGCTAATAGGTCTGCCGAGAGTTTTTGATAGATTTGTGCCTGTTGATAGTTGGCTGCTGTGGTAAATTCAGCAACGCCAATCAGGGCAACTTTGTTATAGGCACCTAATGCCGCTTGCATGGCCTTTTTCTTGGCCGCCAAACTCACTTTTAAGGGCTGTTTGAGAGTAATCGCTGCAAAACTATCATATAAAGGTTGACTCATTTTGAAGTGAGCCATCGCGCCAAAATAACGAACACGTGGGCTGGCTTTGTCTGCGAGTTTATCGTAGGTTTGTGCCAAGCTCTTTAAGCTATTTTGTGCTTCGGTGTTGAGGTTATTTTTGCTGTAATACGTGTATAAGCGGAAAGTTGCTTCGGCACGTTGGTCAACGGGATTATTGGTATCCGCAATATATTGTTGATACACCTTGATGGCTGCTTCGGGTTGTTTAATTTTTTCATAGGTTTCAGCAGCTAACCACAGTGCCTCACGTGCGGCGGCAGGATTTTTCTTGAGGTCGCGTGCAGCAATGACTTGATACTGTTGGGCTGCGTTGGATAAGTCATCCGTTTTTTCATAGGCGACTGCCAGCTTTTCTGGAATATCTTGGCTCAATGGGTTGTCAGGGTATTTATCGCGAAAAGCAATTAAGACGGGAATAGCTTCTTTATATTTTTCGCCATTTAACAAGACAGTGGCAGCATCAAAGTCAGAGCTTGCACGTAGTTTGGGGTCTGCGGCTGCTTGTGCGGCTTTTAAGAAGGCCTGTGCGGCTTGTTCGGGATTTTTGTCGTCGCGGAATTTTTCGGCTTGACGATAATACGTCGTTGCTAAACGGTCTTGATAGCTGGCTTTTTGCTTGCTGTCGGCGATATTAAATGCCAATACTTGTTGATACGATTTATCGGCTTCTTCCCAATTCCCTTTATCGAAATACGCATTCGCAATAATCGCGGTTGCATCTAAACGTAGTTTTTCGTCAACAGGGGGATTCATGGCCAATAAAGTTTGTGAAGTGCGTACTGCACCATCAAAGTCTTTGAAATTCAAATAAAGATTGGTCAGACCTTGTAATAATAAGGCGGCATTTTTATCTTGAGGTTGACTAGCAGCAAATTTGAAAATATTCGCTTCTAGGTCAGCACTCAGTTGTTTTGCACTGTCATCATAACTGGTGTAGTTATCAACAATATACTGAATAACGCCTTGCATTACGACGGCTGTGTTAGGGTCTTGTGGGAACTTTTCTGCAAATTTGTAAGTGCTCGCTGCCCGTTTAGGGAAAATATCTTTGCGTGCGGCAAGGTCGTTGGCCAACGATTTATCCCAGTCTTGATAACTCAGGAGGGCAAAATACGCCGATTCTGCGCCTTTGGGATTGTTGTATTCGTAAGCGGTCTTTTCAAATTCGACAATCGCACTTTTATAGTCTTTTGCAGAATATAACACTTCGGCGAGCAATTGATTAACCACAATGGCATCTTCTTCTTTGGGGTTTAGGCTCAAATGCGCACGATACCATGTTGCTGCTTTTTGATAATCTGTCGGTAGATTGTTGATTTGTGCTAGGGCATGATAATGTTTAGCAAGGTCTACAATATGACCTTCTAAGGTAGGCCTTAGTTTAGTACGGGTGGCCTCATCGGCTTGTTGCCAGAATGCGCTATTTGCATCATAGTGTTTAACAAAATCTTCTTTGGCAGTCACCACTAAAGAAGGAAAGCCGCCTAATTCATAGACATTAATGACCGCTGTACTTAAGTCAGGCGCAGTGGGGTCAAAGGGATGACGATTTATAAAAGAGTTATACGTATCGGCTGCTTCTTTGTACAGTTTTTTGCCAATATAGGCTTTGGCTAAGTTGTTGTAAATAATAGATTCATAGAACTTTTCACCGACTTTATCAAAATACACATCGGCAGATTTAGCCCCTTCTAATTGAATAAAAGATAAGCTAATCACTTCTAGAGCATCATCTAGCGCTTCTTGTTCTTGTTTGCTTTTTTTAGGTTTTATCCAAATTTTTTCAGCAAAACCAAAGAATTCAGGTAAAGCAGATTCGTAATCGGAGGCACGATAAAATGACCAACCCCGTTTGTATAAGGATTGGTCATAGAAATCTGTTTTTTTGTCGCTGAGGACTTTACCGTAATAGTCAGCGGCTTCTAAAAATCGACGATTGGCAAAGGCATCTTCTGCCAAACGGAAACGTACTTCTGTCAAATGGGGGGAGCTTGGATATTTCTCCGCAATCATTTTTAAGGCGGCAACTGACTCTTCTTTTTTGGTGAGTAAGTCATAGTTTTTAGCAAGCTCATAGTAAATTTCAGCACGTGATTCCGACGCAGGCATACGCTCAAGTAAATCTTGGTAAAAATCTACATTTTTCTCGAGCATTTCTTGTTCGGCTTTATCGGCTGCACTGCCAGAGCCTGTTTTCAGTCGGCGAGCAACCTTTAGATAGGCCGTGGCTGTGCCAGGGTCTTTAGCTTTTTTGGCATCTGCGACGAGTTGATTGTATAGCGCCTCGTTGAGTTTTTCGTTAATTTGTACTTCTAAACCGTCAGAGTTGGGAGCAACTTCGGTCACACCTGTCAGCGGATTTGTGCGTGGCTGTAGTTTGTTTAAGCGTTCAGCAGGGTCGGCAAAATTAGCCGCAGGCTCAGGGTCTTTGAGAATAGGCACTTTGACACTGTCTAAGCTCGCCAAGGTTGGTTTGAATTTGGGTATGGCGGCAGGTGGTGGCACTACAACAACAGGTTTAGTAGGCGCAGGGGTACTACACGCAGTTAAAAAAGCGATTGCGAGTGCTAAGGGACTTAGCCGATAAAAAGAAGTCTTAACAATCATAATTTTTCACTAGCTTTGGGGGTTGGCGCTGTATCAGCAGGCGCTAATTTGCTTTCAGTACGCTCCATCCCTAAATAAGTTTCGGCAATATAAGCGGTTAACCGTTGACGGCGTTCGTCAATCAAATTCTTGGCCAATGAGCGTAAATAGTTTTGGTACATGAGTTTGGCATCTGCTACCTCACCTTGTAATTTTTCGGCTTTGGCTTTGAGACTAGGAAACTTTTGACTGTTATTTCGTTGAACCACCGCTTTATTATCGGCTAACAAGGTTTCAACGGTAGCCAAGCGAGCCTTAGTCTCGCGCAGTTGATTGGTGGAGTCTTGCAGTTTTTCATAAATCTCATCGCGTGATGCCGCATGACGAGCAACTTCAAACAGGGTTAAATCTTTTAAGCGGTTCAAACGTGTGAGCAGTTCTTGACTTTGTTTTTCATCTAGCCCCAGTTTACTCACTTTACGAATCAGTTTATTGATTTGTTGGAGGCGGGCGGTTTCGGCTTGGGTCGCTGCTTCAGAGTAAGCGTCTGCATTTGTGCCTAGACGCTTCGCTCTGATTTGAATGGCTTGCCATTTTTTGACTAAACCCACATATTTGTCGCGTAAAACTTTGAGCTGTGCTTCTTTGGCCGCAAGTTCGGGACGACGACTTTCCAGTGTCTGAGCCACTTCTTGTAGGGCAGTAATATCGCGCAGGCGCTCTTCTATTAAAGTTTGTAAACGTCCTAATTGCTGATATTGTCTAAAACCCTCGTTAAAGGCAGGGGAGGCAAATAATTTACTAAATAAGCCTGCCGTAATCGCATTGTTCGTGGCGGGAATTGTCTTTAAGTTTAAGGGGTCGGCATCGATGGTATTCATGCGTTGAGGGGCTAAGACATCAGGCCAATTGGCTTCGTCAACGCGTAAGGCGGAGCGCTCTAGTTGAGCTAATTGCTCACGTAGCGTTAATGCGCCAATACGATAACTGGCAATAGCTTGTGTACGAGCACCCAAATCTTCATAAACGCGCGCGGCCAGCAAAAAAGCCTCTTGTACCGCAGGGTCGGCAGGATTGCGACTTTGTAACTCTAGCGCGGCGGGTAAAGTTTGCTCTAAGTCTTTATTCAAATAATACGAATAAGCCAAACTTAGTAAAGCAGAATTACTGTAAGGACCTTCTAAGCGTACACGCAATAAAGATTCGCGTGCCAGTGCGTATTTTTTATCTTGTAAGTATTTATAGGCAATAGCTAATGCCGCTTTATCTTTGAGGTTTAGGTTTTCGTCATCTGTGCCCGCTAAACGAATGACTTCGTTCAAATGAAAAATACCGACCTCAGGTTTGTTATTTTGAATATAAGCAATGCCTAAGTTGTACAAACCGTAACTGGCGGTAATCCCGTCACTACGCATGTCGGTGAGTAGATTAATCGCTTCTGGGTAGCTTTTTTTACGAATCAGAATATTGGCCAGCATCAAACGGCGTTCTGACTCTTGGTAAGAAGTTAAATTGCTCGGTGGTTTACGCAAATAGTTTTCGGATGGGGCATCATTCCCCATTTTATAGAGTAATTTTGCATAACGCAGCCAAGGGGCATTACGTGTGCTAGACGGAATATCTTGTGCTTGAACGCGTGATAAAGCGGCATCTCCTTCGCGTGGCAAACCAAACTCCGTGTATAAGTCACCCAATAAAATTTCTGTCGTTGGGTCATCGGCACTAAATAGTCCTTTCTCTTTATCTTCAATGACTTTATTGAGCGCAGAAAAATGACGCCCTAAATGATAGTCATAGTAGATTTGGCCAAATTCTGGCTCGCGTGTATCCGTCGAGACGTCTAAACGTTTTTTGAGGTCTACTGCGTGCGCATGTTGACTTGTAATGGCAACCGCAATGGCGATGGAGGCATATCGCCATGTTTTTTCCGCTATCCGCTTCATAATGTTATTCTGTCCTGATGACGAAACTGATTAGTTTTTACTTTCCCATTCACGGAAGTTAAAAACGGCAGGTTGCGCATTCGATACGTCATCACCCGCTTTGATTTCAACAATCTTACGTAAGCTATTTTTGCTAAAGGTATAATTGACCGTGCGTTGAAAGTCTTTGCCGTTGGCGTCGTAGGCAGTAATAACCGCTTGAATATTGTGTGAGCCGCTGTTGACATTACCCATATAGAGTCGCTGTAGGCCACCTTTGCTCAAGGCCACGGTTTCTTGTTCAGAATAAGCATGATAACTCACGATTTGGTCATCAATACTCAGCTTGACATCGACTAGACGCAGTTTACTGCCTGCATTGACTCCGACAAGAATGGTTGTGCTGGAGCTAGGGAACAACAATTCATTCTCTAATTGAGACACATCGCGGTTTAAGGTCAATACGTCGGACTTTAGGTCTTGTAAGTCTGATGGCAAACTGTTTTCGCCAGCCGCAAAGCTGGTAGAGCTAACAGCAGCAGTGAGACAAGCTACGAGTAAAAAAGAATATCCCTTGTTCATGATAATAATCAGTCGCTATGGTTAAAGAAATTAGCTTGGGTATCATAAGACGAAGACGCTACCGAAATCAAAGTCTGATCGTGCGAAGTCTTAAGAAAAATAACATTAAACCCTATTTTTGCTGTCTAGTTAGCAGAATTTTAACGCGCTAATGTTTATTGCTCCGTAAATTGTGCTTAGCAAATATCGTTATTTGTATAGGCTATGTCGCAATCAATGTCCTTAAAAAATAGACGAGAGCCAATGAATTAGCGTTAAAATGCGTGGCCACCGCAGTCTGGGCATATTAGCGTCTCTATGCCTGCTGTGCCTATTATTTTAGAGTTATATGACAATTATGCGTATTATTGCCGATGAAAACATGGCCTTAGTGCACCATTTTTTTGGCCATTTAGGTCAATTAGAGTGCGTATCAGGACGCCATTTACACCCTGAGCAGGTACGTGATGCGGATATTTTGTTGGTGCGGTCGGTGACAACAGTCAATAAAGCCTTATTAGACCAGAGTCGTGTACGTTTTGTGGGGAGTGCAACCATTGGTGCAGACCATTTGGATATGCAGTGGCTGAACGAGCAAGGCATCACGGTGAGTACGGCGCCTGGTTGTAACGCACGTAGTGTTGTCGATTATGTGTTGACGGCACTGATTCATTTGGCAAATCAGTATCAATTTGACCTTACTCAACGTGTATTGGGTATTGTTGGCTTAGGTAATGTGGGTTATTTGTTGGCTAAAACGGCGCAACAGATGGGGTTGCGTGTACTAGGGTGTGACCCGTTGGTAACGCGTACTGATATTGAGCAGTTACCACTAAACGAACTACTGGAACAAGCGGATATTGTCTCGTTACATACCCCTTTAACCAAGACGGGAACGTATCCTACCTATCATTTATTGAATGCCCAGAATCTACAAAACTTAAAAAAGCAGAGTATTTTAATCAATACAGGCCGAGGAGCGGCGATTGATAACCGTGCATTGTTGGATTTTTTGACGCATCGGCCAAACTATTTACAAGCCGTTGTATTGGACGTTTGGGAACATGAGCCTTTACCTAATGCCGACCTCATGCCATTGACGACGATTGCGACACCACACATAGCAGGCTATAGCTTAGAAGGAAAATGGCAAGGTACGGCATTTATTTATCAAGCCTTATGTCAATTTTTACAGCGTGAACCGCAATACAGACTGGCTGATTTTTTGCCACCCAATCGTCAGTTACAGTCCATCCAAGAAACGGGTCAATTATGGCCTGATTTACATCAGGTATTGGCACAAGTCTACCCTATAGTAAATGACGATACAGCCTTACGCCAAACCTTAGGTTTAATAGATAGCGAGCGAGCATTAGCCTTTGACCAACTGCGTAAACACTATTGGCAGCGTCGAGACTTAACGGCGTATGACGCAAGTCACACCTTGTATTCGTCCAAACTACAGACGATGTTAGTGGCGATGGGTCTGAAAACGGCCTGAACTTTGCTTATAAAATCCGAGATTGTCCGATAAAAAACAGCGACTTTTTGCGATGAAGCTCTTAAAATCCGCGCTGCTCAAATGGACATGTTGTCTCTGCGGATAGGGATGACTGCATCGTCTGAAACGCCAAACGGCAACAAACCCTAAACGATGATGGCCTAAGCGTGCTCCTTTTAAGTGAGCCATTAGTACCAATACTGTGATTGTTGAAGGAGTACAAATAGTTATGCTCAATCTCTTTGTTGGATTGTATTTACTGTTATCTATAGCGATTGGTTTGTATGCCGCCAGACGCGTACATAGTAGTCAAGATTATGTGGTTGCTGGCCGCAGCTTGCCTTTACACATTACAACAGCCACCGTGTTTGCGACATGGTTTGGCTCAGAAACTGTGTTAGGTACGTCATCAACCTTTATCACCGATGGTTTAGGCGGTATTGTGTCTGACCCCTTTGGCGCATCTTTATGCTTAATTTTTGTGGGTCTATTTTTTGCCCGTCATTTATACCGAAAAAACTTGATTACGATTGGCGATTTTTTTAAGCAAAAATATGGTCGTGGTGTTGAGTTGGCGACGTCTATTGCCATTATGTTGTCTTATTTAGGTTGGGTCTCGGCGCAAATGATTGCCCTTGGTTTGGTCTTTAATGTCTTATCACAAGGCGCTATCAGCAATGATGTTGGTATTGTGATGGGAGCAGCGATTGTCATGGTTTATACCATTTATGGGGGGATGTGGTCGGTAGCAATGACCGATTTTGTGCAAATGATTGTCATTGTCTTGGGCATGTTATTTGTTGGGGTCGTGGTCACAGGCAAAATTGAAGGCGGCACAATGGCAGTGATTGAGCATGCCTCGAATGCAGGTAAATTTGAGTTTTGGCCAGAGCCGACCATGGCGGGTATTTTGGCATTTATTGGTGCCTTTGTGACCTTGGCTCTAGGTTCTATTCCGCAGCAAGATGTGTTTCAACGGGTTATGTCCGCAAAAGATGAAAAGACAGCCGTTCGTGGTGCGGTATTAGGTGGTAGTTTGTATTTTATTTTTGCCTTTGTACCTATCTTTTTGGCGTATTCCGCTTTTTTAATTGATGAAAAAATGGTGACTAATTTATTGGAAACCGATAGTCAATTAGTCTTGCCTACGCTCATTATGGAGCATACGCCTGTGATTGCCCAAGTGATGTTTTTTGGTGCGTTGTTGTCAGCGATTATGAGTACGGCTTCAGGTACTTTATTAGCGCCATCAACTATCTTTACAGAAAATATTCTACGTCCCTTCTTAGGGAATATCTCTGACCAACGCTTCTTACATATCATCCGTACGGTTGTGTTAGTCTTTGGCGTATTTGTCACCTTGTTTGCCTTAAATTCAAATTCTTCCATTTTTGAAATGGTCGAAAATGCGTATAAAGTCACGTTGGTGGCCGCTTTTGTGCCCTTAGCAGCAGGTGTCTATTGGTCTAAAGCCAATACGCAAGGTGCGGTATTCTCTATGGTGGCAGGGGTCTGTGTTTGGATATTCCTAGAAGCAACTGCGCCCGAAGGTTTGTGGCCACCTCAGTTGGCAGGCTTAGTTGCAGCGATAATAGGGATGCTGCTCGGCTCTTTATTACCTAGTTTTATTCCCTCACCCAAAGACCTTAAGCAACAATAAAAAACAGAGTAAGTGCTGCTTATTAGCAGTACTTCGCTTTATGATAGTCTTGTCGGGCGAATAGCCAAGTCACGTGAAACACGCTACTATTCGGCCTTAAACAGATGATTAATATTGATGTAGATACATCAGACGAATAATGATGATAACACTGGCCAGCTAGCCACTTTGTCAAACTAATAACTATATGATTTTGCTATCGAGGATATTTACCATGTCTCGTCATTTTGCTGCGTTGGCTATATTGCCCCTGATGTTTTCGGCGTGGGTTGTTACGGCAGACGAATTGCCTGTTGCCTCAGCAGAAGATGAAACAAACGAGACGAAACCTCTGACCATAAAAGAAAAGTTTGACCATACACTGAAACAACTTAAACCCGTCTCTACTTACGCAGGTATTGGTTTATTTAACGATATGCTCCATGCCAATGTTGAAACAGTGACTGATTTAGGCAATTTTTATGTGCGTGTAGGGTCGTTTATTGAGGCAGATACAGGTGAAGTAGCCGCGAATGTTGGCTGGCGACACCCCATTACCAATGGGCGTGATGAGTCAGGCTATTTTTTAGGTGCATTTATTGGACATGTCATTGCCAGTTCGTACAATAGAGACGACTATTTACGTTTAGGGATGGGGTTTGACTTGAGTTACCAATGGGTCAATGAACATACTCGTAAAACCATCAGTGTAGGTTTGGGGTCGGGATTTGATGACCGAGTTGACCCCAATGCAACAGAGGTAGCTGCCCCTAAAGTGTTTATGAGTTTTAGTACAGCACTGAAAGTATTTTAATCTAAGCCTTCACCATATTGGGATGTCAGCTGAGCTTGTTGACCCTTTAATACAATGACGGCAACAAGCTAGATTCCCAAGATAAACGTGATTCAGTGGCGCGGTGTTGATTGAGTGCAGTCAAAATCAACCATTAGTAGATATGTTGATTACGCTCGCTAAGCATATATTCATTTTCGTAGTATCACTAAAATTGATACGGTAGAGCGGCAAAAAGCAGTATGTGTCGTCTGAAACTCGGCGACTCGAGCGCGCTACTTATGTCTTGACCTTTCTTTCATTATTACATTACATTGTCTGACTGTCTAATCGTGACTAGCTCATCTCATCAGGGATAGTCTAGCCATGAAATAATATATTTAGGACTAGCGTACAAAATACAGTTGACTGGTATCCTAAGCGCGGTAATCATTTGATGCGCTAATGTCTATTGAATCAAAGACTTGCTATAAGCTCATCATAGATTACTTTAATTTGTCTAAATATATGATTTGTGTCACACTTTTTTGACGCTACTGATTGGTGGCGTTGTCAGCAGAGAGTGCATGTTGAACGATGATAGTCACTCACCTACACTCATGCTGTGCGTAATACGTCGTTTGCATAAGAATCTCATAAGGTAGTCCTGTCCAATGATTGACGCAATTTTACAATTCTGGCAACAACTTCAAGCCCGACCTGATTTTTGGGGTTTTATTACGATTCCTATTGTCGCTTCTGTTGTGACATGGCTACACGTTTGGATGGCACTCAAAATGGTGTTCTATCCCATTAGTTTTTGGGGTTTTAAGCTGGGTAACCTACCGATTGGCTGGCAAGGTATTGTGCCGCGCAAAGCAGGAAAAATATCGGGTATTTTAGTAGACCAATCCTTATCAAAAATCGGTTCATTAGATGAGTTTTTTCGGGAAATGCGTCCCGATGAAATGGCAGAATTTATCAGTGAAACTTTAATGGAAAATGTAGAGGAGTTCATTGATGAAGTCATGGCCGACCGTAACCGAACCTTATGGGAAAATCTTCCTAATGCCATTAAACGTCGTGTTTATCAGCATGTGCGTAAACAAATCCCCAGTATTATGGAAAGTTTAGTCACAGAGTTGACGTTTAATGTAGAGAATTTGGTCGATATGCGGCAAATGGTTGTCTCGCAAATGGAAAATGACCGCGCGTTAATGGTCAGAATGTTTTTGCGTGTCGGACAAAAAGAGATTGATTACATTTGGCATATGAGCTTTTGGATTGGTTTGTTTTTTGGTTTTGTGCAAATGGTGATTTGGCTATTTGTGCCGTGGCATTGGACGATTGTCTTTTGGGCAGGTTTGTGGGGCTTATTGACCAACTGGATTGCTATTTGGATGGTATTTAATCCGATTGAGCCAAAGAAAGTGTTAGGCATGACATGGCATGGTGCATTTATGCGTCGCCAAGAAGAGGTGTCTGAAGTTTTCTCGCACGTCAGTACACGCGAGCTATTTACCATCAAACAAATTATGTCGGAGATGATGTTTGGCCCTAAAGCCGATAAAACACGCAAAGTGATTAAGCGTCATATTGGTAAAATGCTAGACAGTCCTGTGGTACGTACTACCATTCAAATGACAATGGGCTGGGAGGAGTATGCCAAGCTCAAAGATACGATTATTGATAAGTCGATTCATGCGACCATGGTACCGATTTCTGACCCAGACTTAAATGAAAGTCGTGCTGCCAAGGTGAATGAACTGTTCTTAGAACGTATGAAAAAACTTACCCCAATGGAGTTTCAAAATTTATTACGTCCTGCCTTTAGGGAGGATGAGTGGATTCTTGTGGTATTGGGTGGGGTAACAGGGGCATTGGCGGGTTGGATTCAGTTGATGTTAGGCTTTAAATAGTTAACTCCCTGAGCATAGTCGAAGGGACATTTTTTCAAGCCTCAAAAAAAAGCCGCGAATTTCGCGGCTTTTTTATGCTTAGATTAGGACTGACGCGGTTATCGCTTATTTGTTCGCATTTCAACCGTTTTCATGGTTACTGAGCGTAGTCGAAGTAACGGTTTTATGCTCACAAAACGCGCTAATTGCGGTGCAATGCGTAAGTCCTTAGATTTTAATCTTTTCTTTTAAGAAGTTAATTAAATCGCTATAAGCAATATCTTGAGACTCACTGTCACGGCGGCCTTTGTATTCAATCGTGCCTGCATCTAAGCCTTTTTCACCCATCACTAAACGATGAGGAATACCAATCAATTCGGCATCGGCAAATTTAACACCTGGTCTTTCGTTGCGGTCATCATAGAAAACATCAAACCCTGCGGCAGTTAATTGCTCATACAATTTTTGGCTTTCTTCTTGAATACGTTGTGATTTTGCCCAGTTCATTGGCACTAAAGCAATATGGAAAGGGGCAATGGCATCTGGCCAAATAATGCCACGTTCATCGTAGTTTTGCTCAATGGCAGAAGCAACCACACGCGTCACACCAATACCATAACAACCCATAGTCACCACAAACGGTTTGCCATCTTCGCCCAACACCGTACAGTTAAGGGCTTGTGAGTATTTTTTACCAAGTTGGAAAATATGGCCGACTTCAATGCCACGTTTTAACACTAATTTGCCTTGACCATCAGGTGATGGGTCGCCAGCAACCACGTTACGGATATCGACAATGGCAGTCATTTGCGCATCACGTTCCCAGTTTAAGCCTGTTACATGTTTGCCATCCACATTTGCACCCGCAACAAAATCAGCTAAGGCAGCAGCAGAGCGGTCAACCAACACTGGAATAGTTAAACCTTGTGGACCAATAGAGCCAACATGACAACCAACAGCCGCTAACACGTCGGCTTCGCTAGCAAAGGTTAGGGGAGAGCCAACTTGAGCTAATTTTTCGGCTTTAATGTCATTTAATTCATGGTCGCCACGTAACACTAAAGCCACTAAACCATATTGGCCTTTGTCATCGGCTTTGCCGCGTACAATTAAGGTTTTGACGGTTTGGCTAGCATCAACCTTTAAAAACTCACACACTTCGGCAATGCTGTGGGCATTAGGAGTATCAACGCTTTGCATCACTTGGCTTGCAGCAGGGCGTTGGCTAGTGCAAATGGCCTCAGCCATTTCGATGTTGGCGGCATAGTTAGAGGTATCAGAAAAGGCAATTAAATCTTCACCGCTTTCGGCTAACACATGAAATTCATGTGAGCCATCACCACCAATTGAGCCAGTATCGGCTTGAACAGGACGGAAATCGACACCAATACGACTAAAAATACGGCAATAAGTGTCGTACATGACATCATAGGTTTCTTGTAAAGAGGCTTGATTAGCGTGGAAAGAATAAGCGTCTTTCATAATAAATTCGCGTGAGCGCATGACGCCAAAACGTGGGCGAATTTCGTCACGGAATTTCGTTTGAATTTGATAAAAATTCACAGGTAATTGTTTGTAGGATTGCAACTCATTACGCGCTAAATCAGTAATGACTTCTTCGTGTGTTGGGCCTAAAACAAAGTTAGCTTGGTGACGGTCTTTGAAGCGTAATAATTCTGCACCATATTGCACATAACGGCCTGATTCTTCCCACAATTCGGCAGGTTGGGTAACAGGCATTAACACTTCTAATGCGCCAGAGCGGTTCATTTCTTCGCGGACAATACGTTCAACTTTTTGTAATACGCGTAAGCCTAAAGGCAGCCAATTATATAAACCCGTGCCAACTTTGCGAATTAAACCCGCACGTAACATCAGTTGATGGGAGATAACCACCGCATCGGCAGGCGTTTCACGAAGTGTAGCAAGCAAAAAACGACTAGCGCGCATAATAAATCACTATCCAAGAAAACAAAATGATGCCGATTTTAGAACAACTGCGTTAAAATTGCCGCTTATTTTTAAGTGACTATCACCGTATGTTGCCCATAACGCCTGAACAAATTACGCAATGGATTCAAGAAAGTGTGGTTGCGACACAAGATGGCACTTTTCAAGTAGTCGCGGTGCGTCCTTTAGAAGTAGATTGTCTGCTACCATATCATCCATATCAAATCCGCGCAGGGGGTACCTTATCGGGGCCAACCATGATGACATTGGCAGATGCCGCGATGTATGCGGCGGTATTGGCGCATTATGGCAAACAGCTGTTAGCTGTCACCCAAGATTTTAGCATTCACTTTCTCAGTAAACCAACCGCCCATGATTTATTAGCCCACGCTAAAATTATTAAAGCAGGTAAGCGTTCCGTGGTATTGACAGTACACCTATATAGCCAACAACGTTTAGTTGCCCATGCAACAGGCACGTATGCCTTACCACGTTAAACCAGATATGGCACACTGTATCACCTTAGTCGCAATACACTCATCAAGTAATCACCATTAGGGATTAACCGTGTTAGGAAAAATTATGACCCCCCAAGCACTCTCGGTAGAACAATTATATAAAACGGCAATCGCAGACAACTTACCCGCATCGACCCGTCGTCTAAAACCTTTTAATGATTTTTTGGGGCAAGAACGTGCCAAAGAAGCGGTACTGATGGCATTAGCCATGCCACATGATGGTTATAATATTTTTGCAGTTGGCGAAAATGGTCTAGGCAAACGCACGATGATTAAACGCCTGTTGGCCGAAACAGCACAACAAGAAGAACCTGCCAGCGATTGGTGTTATGTCAATAATTTTGCTGACCCGCGCAAACCCATCGCACTGGAAATGCCCGCAGGTAAAGCCATACCATTTCAAAAAGCCATGACCAAACTATGGCGTAGTTTGAGTAATGCGGTGCAAGCAGCTTTTCAGCATGAAAGTTATATTAATCGGGTTGAAGGTCTTAAAGGGGAATTGACCAATGCCCAACAGCAAGCACTACAAGAGTTGGCCTTGGAAGGCGAAAAACGTCAGTTAAAATTGGTCTTGCGTACACCAGGGGGGCATGGTTTTTCGCCCATTAGTGCCAATGGTGAAGTCATGAGCCTAGAAGCATTTAATGCCTTAACGCCAGAAGAACAGCAAGAGCGTAAACTGGCCATGCAAGACATGGAGCAACGGCTACAAAAGTTAGCAGACCGTTTAGGACGTATGGAAGACCAAAACCGAGACCAAGTGCAAAAACTCAATGATGAAGTCACTTTAGCGACCATCGAACCGTATATCAAAAAAATCAAAGAGCAGTACGACCACTTAAAAGAAATAGTCGATTATTTAAGCGCCTATCAACAAGATATTGTTGAAAATGTAGACTTAATTATAAACAGTCAGGATTTAGAGTCTGATGCGGTAGCCAGCGTCAGTATCGACAATGCCATTCCGTCGCGTTATCAAGTCAATGTGATTGTCAGCCATCACCCCAAAAAAGGCGCGCCTGTCATTTTTGAAGACTTACCCACGCATTACAATTTGATGGGGCATGTCGAACAAGTCACTTATATGGGGACGGTCGCCACCGATTTTACCTTGATTAGGGCAGGTGCATTACACCGTGCCAATGGGGGCTATTTACTATTAGAAGCCGAGCAGGTTTTGGAGCAGCCTTACGCTTGGCAAGGCTTAAAGCGCGCCTTACGTTCACGCGCACTCAAACTTTCTTCCTTAGAGCAAATGCTGACTTTAACGGGCACGATTTCACTTGAGCCAGACCCTATTCCTTTGGATGTCAAAATCGTCTTGTTGGGTGACCGAGAAACGTTTTATTTACTGCAACAGTATGACCCTGAGCTAGAGCAGTTATTTAAGATTCGTGCCGATTTTGCTAATACCATGAATCGTAGCCTCGAAAACGAGCAAAAATACGCCTACTTCTTGGCAGATTGTGTCGCTAAAGAAAAACTCATGCCTTTTGACCGTAGTGCGCTCATGGCGTTAATTGAAGAAAGCGCACGTAATGCCGAAGACAAAGAAAAACTCTCTTTACATGCAGCCAGTGTCGGTGACTTACTACGCGAAGCCAATTATTGGGCAGAAAGTCAACAGCAAAAACACGTTCGCGTTGAGCATGTACGCTTGGCAATTGCGAGTCAGGAGCGTCGTCGTGGTCAATTACGTGAGTTATATTTAGAAGACATTGCCCACGGCACACAGCTTATTTTATGTACAGGTAAAGTGATTGGCCAAATTAATGGTTTGACGGTCATTCATTACGCCGATAGTGAGTTTGGTTTGCCCTCACGTATTACCGCAACCGTGCATCATCAAGGTGGCGGGGATGTCTTAGATATTGAACGCACAGTAGATTTGGGTGGCTCTTTACACGCCAAAGGCGTACTCATTTTATCCAGCTACCTAAAAGCCAAATTTGGTCGCGATAAGCCCCTACATTTTTCTGCCAGTATTGCCATGGAACAGAATTATGGTGGTGTAGAAGGTGACAGTGCAACCTTAGCAGAGTTGGCCGCGTTGGTATCTGCCATTACAGAAATTCCCATTCGTCAAGATTTAGGCATTACAGGCTCCATGAATCAAATGGGTGAGGTACAACCGATTGGCGGAGTAAATGCCAAAATCGAAGGTTTTTTTGCCGCATGTCAGCTTAAAGGCATGACGGGGCAGCAAGGTGTGATTATTCCTGCCCAAAATATCCGTCACTTAATGTTACGTCCAGAAATTGTACAAGCAGTTGAACAAGGACAGTTTCATATTTATGCGGTTAGCCATGCCGATGAAGCCCTTGCTTTATTGTTGGATATGCCCATGGGCGAGGCAGTCAAAAAAGACAAATATCCCAAAGACAGCATTAACGGCTGTTTGTTGGCGCAATTAAAACATTGGCAACAGATAGAAAAAGGGGATAAGCCTAAGAAGAAAAAGATGAAAAAAATAAAAAAAGAATCAGTCCCAACGGCCTAAACTAAATAAGTGGCGTGATTAGTGGCTAGGTGCTTTGCCTTTTGTTAGAATAAGGTGGCTCTACTATAATGAGAGCCACCGTTTAATAACAACATTCGAAGGACTTATTTAGCCGTCACTTATTTGTTCGCATATTATCCTATACTGCGGTTTTGTGCGCATAAAACGTGCTGATTGTGTGTAAGTCCTGAATTAAAAAATCTATAAATTGCCAACAGTAAGGAAATTACCATGAAACATACGCTGACTGCATTAGCGATGACTCTGCCGCTATTATTGATAGGTTGTGGTGGAGATGATGGTGAGAGTACGGCAAGTTCTAATAATGGCGGTGCAACGACAGTAAGCTGTACAGAAAACCAAGAGCTAAAGGATGGTGTGTGTGTCAATATCAATATGTGTACCTTGGATAAACAAAAGTCATGGGTACGCACGCATCTAGACCAAGTCTATTTGTGGTACAACGAAATAGTTGATGTCCCACGTGCTAATTATGATAAAGCGGATACTTACTTCGAAGATTTACTTGTTAGAACCAAAGATAACTTTAGTCACACTGTACCGCAGAAGGTGATTGATGACCTAGCCCAATCTGGTTTAGAAGTAGGGTTTGGTGCGACATGGGTTAATGACCCCTCTAAAGGTAATATGTTGAGAGTGGCCTTTGTCGAGGCGAATTCTCCTGCTGCTTCTCAAGGTGTTCGTCGCGGTGATTATGTGATTTCTGTCAATGGTAAATCATTAGGCCTCTCCGTCGAGGAAGGTGGTATTACAAACGAAGAGTTACATGCAGCGTTATCACCTACAACAGTAGGTGTGCGTACGACTCTTGTCTTAGCAGATACAGAGCTTAATCAACGTACAGTTACACTCACATCGGCTCAAGTGATTCATAAGCCTGTTGCTAACACCCAAATTTTGACCACAAATGATGGGGCTAAAGTTGGCTATATATTGTTTAATGACCATATTGCAACAGCCACGGAGCAACTGATAGTAAGTATGCAACAGCTTAAGGCGGCCGCCGTTACCGATTTAGTACTAGACTTACGCTATAACGGAGGGGGATATTTATATGTAGCTGCTCAGTTAGCTAGTATGATTGCTGGGGATGCAACCAAAAACCAGTTATTTAATATACTCAACCATAATAACAAACGCTCTCGTTTTAACTATATGTATTTTTTTGAGTCAGTAGATGCAAATAACCAGCCTCTACCGATGTTAAATCTAAGTCGAGTCTACGTACTAATGGGGGCTGGGACTTGCTCTGCTAGTGAAGCGATTATCAATGGTTTATCTCCTTATATTCAAGTCATTACGGTTGGGGACACAACGTGTGGCAAACCATATGGATATCAACAGGCAAATAACTGTGAAACTGCATACTTTGCAGTGAGTTTTGAAGGCGCGAATAAAAATGGTGTATCTGTTCCCACGGATGGTTTGACCCCCACTTGTGCTGTTGCGGATAATCTAGATTATGCACTAGGCTCCACAGAAGAGCGGTTATTAGCGTCAGCATTGAATTATAGAGTAACAGGGGGATGTTCGACTGCGCCTGCTGCACGAATTGCCGCAAAAACCTTCTTCACTCAGCCAGAGGGTTCTGTGGACATGTTATACCGCCAACCTTGGCGTAATAATATGACGGTTATAGATACTGAATAATGAAGTCCGTTTATATCATATTGAGTATAGGTCTATTAGGGTGCCAAACGCCTGTCACCCTATACAAGCCAGCATTATTAGATTTAGGCAATAACAATCACTGTTATAATGAATTGTATTCAGCTATTGCACAAAAACTAGGTGCTCCAGTCTCTATATCTCCTACAGTCTTTCACGATAATTCCCGTTTATATTTAGAAAAACAGCGTATTAGTGCTAATCCACTGACTGCCGATACTGCTTCTGTAGCCAAACCCTTGTTATTAGAGTTGCAAATTGCAAATCAGCAGTGTCGTCTTGTAAGTCAAATAGTAGGTTTGAATCAGGTATTGAAACATTGTTTGTGTAAAATGAACGAATAAACTCTAATGCTTGTCCGCTGACTGTTGTATTGGCTATCTTCAAAAAAACACCTATTTTCTTCTGTAAAACTGCTAAGACTGAGGCCTTTCGCAAAATTTAGCGCGTTTTGAATCCACGTCAGCCTCTCTTATACATAATCATTTCCTCTTGGCTAGAGTGAGAGGATGAGTAGGTTCAATGTCTAATTAAGTGATAACTGCATAAGTCATAAATCAAGACTTATGCATCTCACCGAAATTAGCCCGTTTTTTGAGCCTAAAATTGTTGAAATTGATTGAAGTATGAACAAATAAGCGATGGCCGCGTAAGTCCTAAAATGAGAGAGAAATGATGGTAAAAACCATGATTTACTGGTTCAGAAACGACCTTCGCTTACACGATAATCCTGCACTGCACTATGCCTGTCAGCAAGTAGATTATCTATTGCCAGTTTATTGGCTAAACACAGCCCAGCACCAAAACACCATCTGGGGTTTTGTCCGTCAAGGTCAGCATCGGCAAGTGTTTTTAAGTCAGGCATTACAAGACCTGAGCCAACAATTAAGTGACATAGATAGCCAATTAACCGTATTGGTCTCCGATACAATTACAGCTCTCACAAAATTTATCGAGGATTATCAAGTTGATGAAATTGTCTGTGAGGAGATAGCCGCACCCGAAGAGCAGGCGCAAGTTGATTATTTACGCAGTTTAGGCGTTAAAGTGACGTGTATTTGGCAATCCAGTTTGTATGCGCCTACACAATTACCCTTTGACATTGTCCAACTACCCACCGTATTTAGTCAGTTTCGCCAAAAAATAGAAAAAGCGCGTTGTCAGGTCGTTGCGCCGATAGAAACGCCGCGTGTCTTGCCGCCACTACCTCCCAATTCGCCACAAAAAACACCATTCACTGCCCTAGATAATGTTAGCGCACAACTAGACTCACGTTCGGCTTTTCCTTATTTTTTCAGTAAGTGTCATGGCGGTGAGCGTCATGCCTTAGCATTTGCACAAGCGTATTTTGCTAGTTTATTACCCCAACACTACAAACAAACCCGAAATGGCCTAATAGGGTTAGATTACTCCTCTAAGTTATCACCGTGGTTAGCAACGGGCGCGTTATCGGTGCGTTATGTCTATCAATTACTGAAACTGCATGAACAGCAACATGGCGCAAATGACAGCACCTATTGGTTATGGTTCGAACTATTATGGCGTGATTATTTCCGTTTTTTGCATTTACGTTATGGCAAACAACTGTATCGCAAATCGGGTTTAGGTCATGCCTCGATTGCCCCTTTTAATGCCGCTAATTTTAGTCAATGGCAAACTGGCACAACAGGTCATTCGTGGATTGATGCAGGTATGCGTGAGTTGGCAGCAACAGGGTATTTGTCTAATCGGATGCGACAGAATGTGGCGAGTTATTGGTTAAATGAATTACAAGGCAATTGGCAAGCAGGTGCAGCTTGGTTTGAATCGATGTTGCTGGATTATGATGTCTATAGTAATCAGGGCAATTGGTTGTATTTAGCAGGCATTGGTACAGACCCGCGTGGCCAGCGTTGGTTTAATCCACAAAAACAAGCACAACAGTATGACCCTCAAGGAGGCTACCAAGCCTTGTGGGGGCAAGCATGATTTTACGATTAATTTTGGGTGACCAGCTTAATCCCTTGCATTCATGGTTTACGCAAGTCGATGAAAACGTGCTGTATGTGATGATGGAGATACGCAGCGAAACAGATTATGTGCTGCATCATGGCCAAAAAATCTTAGCCATTTTTGCGGCAATGCGGGATTTTGCCAAGCAACTCAAAGCACAAGGCCATCGGATTAAATATATCACCATTGATGCGGTTGATAATCAGCATAACTTTGTAGCGAATCTTAAGTGGCT
Source organism: Agitococcus lubricus (assembly GCF_003051055.1). GTDB lineage: Bacteria > Pseudomonadota > Gammaproteobacteria > Pseudomonadales > Moraxellaceae > Agitococcus > Agitococcus lubricus. The sequence goes on from NZ_QAON01000014.1 coordinate 68,308, forward strand.
GGTAACGCGTTATCAGGTGCAAACCTTGCAATATCAAGAGCCTGACGAATGGCGTGTTGACCAGCAACTTTCACAATTAGCAAACGAGTTAACCATCTCGGTAGAGATGTGTGACAGTGAGCATTTTTTTAGTCAACGAGATAGCGTAAGTCGTTTATTTCAGGGCAAAAAACAATGGTTGATGGAGCGTTTTTACCGACAAATGCGTCTTCAACACCATGTTTTGATAGATGAGCAACGACAGCCGATAGGTGGCCAATGGAACTTTGACCACGATAATCGTAAGCCGTGGCGTGGCCAACCCGTTTTACCTAAAACATGGCCGATTCATCATCAGCACAGTCAGTTATGGCAAACAATTCAACAAGCAGGGGTGAATAGTTTTGGTCAAGTCTCTACAGAGGATATGCCTTGGCCGATTAATAGAGCCGAGTCATTAACATTACTCAGGCTGTTTATAAAGGAGTCTTTGCCATATTTTGGTGACTATCAAGATGCCATGACCGTACACAGTGAGCGATTATTTCATTCTTTATTGTCTTTTGCTTTGAATTGCAAAATGTTGCAGCCTAAAGAAGTGGTCTCTGCCGCCATAGATGCCTACGAGCAGGGACAAGCCTCTCTTAGTACCGTAGAAGGTTTTGTACGACAAATTTTGGGTTGGCGTGAGTATGTACGTGGTGTCTATTGGGCAACTATGCCTCAATATGCTGACCATAATTACTTTCAGCATCAACGTGATTTACCGAGATGGTTTTGGAGTGGGCAAACGAATATGCGTTGTTTAGCTCATGCCATCGGGCAATCATTAACACAGGCGTATGCCCATCATATTCAGCGTTTAATGGTGATTGGTAATTTTGCCTTGTTAGCAGGCTTAAAACCACAGGCTGTCCATCAATGGTATTTAGGTGTGTACATAGATGCATTTGAATGGGTAGAGTTACCAAATACGCTAGGTATGAGTCAATTTGCCGACGGTGGGCGTTTGGCCACTAAACCCTATGTGTCATCAGCCAGTTATATCGACAAAATGAGTGATTATTGTCAAGGCTGTCACTACAACAAAAAACAACGCATTGGTGATAAAGCCTGTCCATTTAACAGTTTATATTGGCATTTTTTTATACGTCATCAAGCTTTACTAAGTAAAAATCCGCGTTTAGGGATTGTTTATAAACAAATCAAGATGATGCCTTTAGAGACACAACAGGCACTTCAACAGCAAGCAAGTCACTATTTACAGCAATTAGATACCATATAAACACAGTATCTGCTTTGTCTGACTAAACGCATGATGACAGATTTTTCTTTCTTAAACGGTGGTGATACAACCGTCATTAGAGCCGAAAAGATATCGCACAAAAGACTTTATCGACTGCTAAAGAAATGCTGATTAACATGACTTAAAAAGTCAGACTTGCTGACATCCCCCACAACTCTAGCGTCAGAGACCTCTAAGCCTTGCTCAAAAAAGAGAAGGGCAGGCGGGCCGAATAACTGATATTTTTGTAATAAACCGCGTTGGTCGGCGGTGTTTTGGGTAATGTCCATACGAACGAGTACCCAGCCTTGTAGTTGCTGTTGAACGTCAGGGCTTGCGAATACATTACGTTCAATTTCTTTGCAACTGACACACCAATCGGCATAAAAATCAACTAAGACTTTTTGATTATTGGCGTAGGCTTGGGTAATTAAATGGTCTAAGTCAGCACTGTTATCTACGGTCTGAAAACCATGACTATCGGGATTGGCGGTCGTGTTGTTGGCTGGGCTAATCAATGTTTGAAAGTTAGCTCGCCAGTTGCTTAAAGGTTGTAATGGGTCAGTATTGCCACTGGCAGCACCAATCAATAAACAGGCTCCCCAAATCAAACAAAGATAAGAAATACTTCGCCACAGCACTCGCCATTTACCGCCCCATAAATTCAACCAAAACCCTGTGCCAGCAACCAATAATCCCCATAATACTAACAAAAGTGGGCTATTGATAACGCGTCCTACTAATACTAAGGCGACAGCAATCAATAAAATGCCAAAACTTTGTTTGACTCTGTTTAACCACAAGCCTGCTTTAGGCATAAATTTGCCTTCACTTGCACCTAAAATCATCAAAGGTGTACTTAAACCAAATCCCAAACAAAAGAGGGCAGCCGCACCGATCACGGGGTCGCCTAAGGTAGAGACCGATAACAGTACTCCAGCTAAGGGGGCAGAGACACACGGTGAGACAACTAAGGCCGAAAAAAAGCCCATTAACCATGTACCCAAGATACTGCCCGCGCGTCCCTGTTGGCTGAGTTGGTCGAGTTTTTGTTGCCAAGAAACGGGGAGTTGCAAGTGAAATACATCAAAGCTACTTAACGCTAAGACTACAAATAAGGCACTAAAACTCAGCAGTACGGCAGGGTGTTGCAACCATAAAGACAGGTTAGCTTGCCCACCAAAGACAGAGACTAAGGCACCAAGTAAGGCATAACTACTGGCTACACCCACACCATAAGAAAACGCCAATATAAAGCCCTGACGCGCATTTTGGGCATGTTGTCGTGCAACAATGCCTGCCACAATCGGGAGCATAGGTAAGACACAAGGCGTAAAGGCTAACCCAAGTCCCAATAACCAGAGTGTAAACAAGGCAAGAAGGGGGCGGTGACTTAAATCAATCGGACTATCAGTGGATGGACTCGGTAAACCTGCGTTGATTTTTTCGGTGCTTATAGTGTTAGGATGAGGCAAGGAGTTGGCAATTGCCGATGGCAATTGTGTGCGTTCCGCATGAATGGTTTCAACCGTATCATCGGCTAATTCATAAGTGACGGTAGGCACTAAACTGGGAATAGTAATGCTAATGTCTTTGCTATCTTTGGTACTGACAGGCAACGTACTTAAATGACCCAGTTTGCCGCTGACGCTGACTAATTGCGTTTGTGGGGGGTAACATAAACCTGCATTAGCACAACCTTGCCATGTTACCAAAACTTGTCCACTGCCTTGTATAGGCAAGGTGATAGTGACGTTTTGTTGAAACACCGCGACTCGACCAAACTCCGCATCATCCTTCCATTCGGATTCTATGCTGTAAAACGCCTGACCTAAAATGGCGTTCCCATTTTCAACCTGAAACTTAAAACGGTCTTTGTATAAGTAATAATTGGGGGTGACCTGAAAGCGCAGAATAAGCTCCTGCTCTTTTTGCTCACTACTCAGTTGAAAGGCTTGCTCGGCAGGTAAAAACTGATGTGGATTACTCAAACTGCTGGTTAAGCCCGTATTTGCGGTAAATCGTTTGACTTCTTCACTGTAGACTTGAGTGCTCACCATGAAGAAGAGACAGTATAACAGCCATAAAAAAGAGCGCAGCGCAGTCATTTAGCATCCAGTGATAAGTCGTGGCTTCAAACGTATCGACAGCACAAAATGTGAACGCGTCAGCCGAAAGAGGGATTTAACCATGAGATTTTTAAGATTTAAGCATATTATAGGCATCCTGTAATCTAGGGTCTGTTGACATTTTGATTGTGATTGCGAAAGAAGCTATTTTTTAGAGGATACGCGGCGTGAAGCGCGTAGTTTGGTTATTCCAAATCAGCGATGAGCAACGAAGTAGCCTCAAAAAATAGTTCTTTCCCTGTGGGTTGCATTAAAAATCGACTCATTCTACGTGACAAAACTGGCCAATAGAATCACTATTTGCTGCGTTTTGAGCCTTGCCTGAGTCCATTTTTATCAGCAACGCGGCTCACACGCACAACGTCAACAGACCCTATAAATCATATGACAAAATACACTCAGGGAACGTACATGAAAATCAGCCTTATAAAATACGTGCTTATTGCCGCCGTCGCCTTAGTCATTGTGTTAATTCTCAATCCCTTTGTCGTTATCGGTGCGGGACAACGCGGCGTCGTTTTGAATTTTGGTGCGGTGCAAAAAGATGTCTTAAATGAAGGATTACACATTCGCATTCCGATTATGCAAAAAGTCGTGATTATGAATGTGCAAGTACAAAAAGGCGAAGGTCAAGGGGATGCCGCGTCTAAAGACTTACAACAAGTGACGACTAATGTGGCCGTGAATTATCATTTGGACCCACAAAAAGTGGCAGATGTGTACCAAAAAATAGGGACGTTTGATGCCGTAGGCGACCGCATTATTTTGCCCGCAGTGTCGGAGTCAGTGAAAGCAGCAACCGCACAATATACTGCTGAAGAGTTGATTTCTAAACGCCAAGAAGTGCGTGAAAAAATTCGTCAGCACTTACTCACTCGTTTAGCCGTCTATGGGGTGATTGTGGATGATTTTTCGATTGTCAATTTTGCCTTTTCACGCGAGTTTAACAATGCCATTGAATCTAAAACCACAGCCGAACAATTGAAGTTAAAAGCAGAACGTGATTTAGAACGGATTAAAATTGAAGCCGAACAAAAAATTACCCAAGCGCAAGCTGAAGCAGAATCTTTGCGCTTACAAAAAGAAAATGTCACTGAAAACTTGATTAAACTGCGTCAAATCGAAATGCAACAACGTGCGATTGAAAAATGGGATGGCAAATTACCTCAAGTGACAGGTGGTGCAACCCCATTTATTGATTTACGGCAGGGGCAGTAAATTCACCTAATAGCTTTTTAAGCGTGGGGGTGATTAACCCCCTGAATCGTTAAGTATCTAAGACTGGCAAATGTCGGCCAATACCTTATTTAAGGCGGTTAATACGTGTACACGGGCATGGTATTTATTGTTAGCAGGAATAATCAGCCAAGGCCGCTCGGGATGATGTGTGCGTTCAATAGCTTCTGAACCTGCAATGATATAGTCATCCCAATGCTCTCGGTTATGCCAATCATCAGGCGTAATCTTAAATCGCTTAAAGGGAATACGCTCTCGCTCCTGAAAACGCCCCAGTTGTATGTCTTTATCTATCGCTAACCAAAATTTAACAACGACGATACCTTTAGCAACCAACTCCGCTTCAAACTGATTGATTTCAGCATAAGCTCTAGACCAATCACTGCGGGGGCAATGACCGTCAACACGTTCAACAAGCACCCGACCATACCAAGAACGGTCAAAAATAGCACACTGTCCACGTGAGGGGATTTTTTGCCAAAAACGATGTAGATATGGCAATAGTCGTTGTTGGGTGCTGGGGGCTGACACTTGCATTACATGGTATTCCCGTGGGTCTAATGCTGCGGTTAAACGACGAATAGCCCCGCCTTTCCCTGCTGCATCCATGCCTTCAAAAACCACCACTAAACTGCGTTTATCCATTTTTTTGTGTCTAAACCAATGAGCGAATTGCGCTTGCTGTTCGGCTAATAGATGTTGATATTCTTTTTTATTCAAGTCCGCATTGCAATCGAGAGTTTGTAGTAAAGAAGGCGTCAACATGGGCGCTAATGCGGTTTCAACGCCGCTTGTATGAGGTACTAAAGCCTGTTGTAGTGTTTGTAATACAATACGCGCTGCGGATAAATCACGCTCTTTCGCTTGCCAACCATCAATCATATGCCAATGATGTGGCGACTGGTCTTGGGCTTGCCATAATTGCTGTGCAGCCGCCAAATAACGATGAAATACTTTAGGTTTATGCCAATCAATACCTTGTCCGACTTGCCAACGTAAGACGGGATTGTTGGCTAATTCTTGACGGCGAATTTGACATTGTTCTGCACTTAAACCAAACCATAATTTGACAATTAAAATCCCTTCCGCTTGTAAGAGTTTTTCAAAGTCTTCGGCCTGTGCCAATTTTTCGGCAAATGCTTGTCTCGATAAGCGTTTGTATACCCGTGCATTCAGCAACTCGGAATACCAATTACCAAAAAAAAGTGCGATTTGACCTTTAGCAGGTAGTTTTTGCCAAAAACGCCAATAAAAGGGGGATTGTTGTTCTTGTTTGCTTGGTGCGCCAAATGACTCTACCAATAAATGACGACTATCCATCCATTCACTTAAGCGTTTAACGGTTTCTCCCTTACCTGCCGCTTCGACACCATTCACTAAGACAATTACGGCGCGGGCTTGTTTGGCTTTTAACTCATATTGAGCCGCTAATAATGCCGTTCTTAAGGCTTTTTCATCCATTGGATTCTCCCTATTGCGTGTCAACAGTAGTACGATGTTTGAGGACTAGCCGCTGCTTGTGCCTAAAGGGATGGCATAGGCTATATATAACGTATATCAGATAGCAAACTATACCAGCATCACAAAGACAGCATTTGATGTTTCTTTCAGCAACTCGTCACTATTCGACAATTTCATTTGTGAGAATAATGCTATAATGCTAAGCATAAAATATGTCGTTATGTCATGACATTTGCAAATATCCAGATCCCATAATTGACGATATCGGTGATATCACGATTGTTAAGGTCTGTCTTCCCCATAAACGGTATCGTGCTAATTAGAGAGAATGGTGTGATGGACGCAGTAACCAGCCTTGAACAAAACTCTCCTCGTCAAGCGGCAATTTTGGCGGCTAATCGTGATGATATTACCAATACTGAAGGCCTATTACGTTACGACTTAGCACGTTTTAGGGCATGGCGCTGTCATACCGATACACAATTCCGTGACTGGTTTAATGCGGTGCAAAAATGGCAAACCCAACGACTTAAACAAACACATGCACATTTATTATTAGATGAGCGTTATCAAGCCGTTACTCAGTTCTTTTTGAGTGATATGTATGGTGGGTTAGACCTCACGGTATTGGCTAATGAAATTGAACGAGCGTTACCCACCACCATTCGTTTATTACCCGATTCGGTGATGCGCACGGCTGCCGTAGCACTGGAGTTGAACGCTATCACAGGTGACTTAGATGAAAAAGTCGCCTCGTATATTTTTGAAACCTTAAAAGCGACCGAGGTGAATGAAGACGTGATGAGCGAAGCCTACCGTCACACAGGTAGCCGTGAATTACGTCAACGACAAATGGATTTAGCCCGTGAATTAGGCACAGGTTTGGATAAATATGTACGGAATCGAATTATTTATGCCACCTTCAAAATTGCTAGCAAACCCCTACACATGGCGGGTTTGGGTGGGTTATATGACTTTTTAGACCGTGGTTTTGCTGCCATGCGGCCTATGGGCTCGGCACAAGAGTTTTTGGATATGTTTATTAGTCGTGAGGAAGCGATTATGAATAAACTTTATAATAACGAATCCAATCCGTATCAAGTCTAAGTATCACTTCTTTATTGCACGGACATTAGGGTCTGTTGACGTTTTGATTGTGGTTTCGAAAGAGACTATTTTTTAGAGGATACGCGGCGTGAATCACGTGATTGGGTGATTCCAAATCAGCGATAAAAAACAAAGTAGCCTCAAAAAATAGTTCTTTCCCTTTGGGTTGCGTTAAAAATTGACTCATGCTGCGTGACAAAACTTGTCAATAGAACGACTATTAACTGCGTTTTGTGCTTTGCCTGAGTCAATTTTTATCAGTAACGCGGCTCACACGCCAAACGTCAACAGACCCTAACTATCATTAATGTCAGTGTACCAAACAAAGCGTTGTTTTTATGTGAGAACGCTTAAGCAAAATAATTACGAATCTTTTCCTCGATAATCATCATAGGCGCAATAAAGGGTTTGTCGGTAATGACAATCTCAATCGTTTGATTGGCATTCACGGTATATTTACCTTTGACAAACCCAACAGGCGTACTACCTGAAAATTGGCCTTGTTGCGTATCGCCCGCAAAACTTCCCCCTTTACTGGTAATGGTTTGCTTAACGCGGGCTAAAGTAGCTTCTAAATTATCGTTAGGGGTAATGGTGAAACGCGACATAACATACTCTTTTTATCTGTATGGGGACTGACGGGCTAATGACTTAAATACGTCAGACCGATGTATCTTAAAAATAATCACTTAGTCAATCAGTAGTGGCTTAAGTGGATTTATGACGATTGTAAAATAAAAAAGTGTTGTTATTGGCGCGTGAATACGAAAAAAAGAGAAGGAGTGGTAACAAATCATCTCATTAGATGATTTTTTCAACAAATTATGAGGGGCAGCAAATAGCAAAGCTCCCAAACGGGTTGGGAGCAGAGACAAATACTCGCTTAGAGAATAAAACGGCTAAGGTCTTCGTTTTGCACTAAGTTACCGAGTTGCTTGTCGACATCATCAGCCGTCAAAATCAAGACATCACCTTGACGTTCGCTGCCTAAGTCGGTTGCGTTATAAGAAATTTCTTCTAATAAACGCTCTAAGACGGTATGTAATCGACGCGCACCAATATTTTCAGTCCGTTCATTGACTTCAAAGGCAATTTCCGCCAAGCGTTTAATACAATCTGGGCTAAATTCAATTGGCAGGCCTTCTGTATTTAAGAGTGCCTTATATTGCTCGGTTAAGGAAAAATGGGGCTCGGTTAAGATGCGTTCAAAGTCGGACGGCGTAAGCGCATTTAATTCAACACGAATCGGTAAACGGCCTTGTAATTCAGGAATCAGGTCAGAGGGTTTAGCCAAATGAAATGCACCTGATGCAATAAATAAAATATGGTCAGTTTTTACCATACCGTATTTCGTATTGACGGTAGAACCTTCAATTAAAGGCAATAGGTCGCGTTGTACGCCTTCGCGCGAGACATCGCCACCACCATGTGATTCACCACGACGACAGACTTTGTCTATCTCATCAATAAAGACAATACCGTTTTGCTCCACAGACTCTAAGGCTTTACTTTTGATGTCTTCTTCATTGACTAATTTACTCGCTTCTTCTTCTTTTAGACGCTGGCGAGCTTCTTTGATTGTAATACGTTTGTGGGTTTTACGTTCTTTACTGATGTTGCTGAACATACTTTGTAGCTGATTAGCCATATCCTCCATGCCTGGAGGCGCCATAATATCAACCCCCATCGGTGCTTGACTCATTTCCACTTCAATTTCACGGTCGTCTAGTTCGCCTGCTTGTAGTTTACGTCTAAATAACTGACGTGTGGCGGTGTCGGTTTTTTCAGTATGAACCGTGTCTTTATCCCATTCGTTTTGCGTGGTGCGGGCAGGGCGGAGGAGTGCATCTAAAATCCGTTCTTCTGCTGCTTCTTCAGCCCGAAAATCGGATTTTTCCATGGCTGAGGCACGTTCGTTTTTAATGGCAACTTCCATTAAGTCTCGGATAATGGTTTCTACATCCCGTCCAACATAACCGACTTCGGTAAATTTAGTCGCTTCGACTTTCAAAAAAGGGGCATTAGCGAGTTTGGCTAAACGACGTGCGATTTCTGTTTTGCCTACACCCGTTGGGCCAATCATCAAAATATTTTTGGGAGTGATTTCGTGGCGTTGTTGGTCATTCAGTTGCATGCGGCGCCAACGATTACGTAACGCCAGTGCGACCGCACGTTTAGCCGCATCTTGGCCAATAATATGACGGTCAAGTTCGTGCACAATTTCGCGCGGGGTCATCGTACTCATGGTTGCTTCCTTAAAACTTTAGGACTTCAATAATGTGATTGTGATTGCTATAGACACAGATATCGCCTGCAATTTGTAAACTCTTTTTGGCAATTGCTTCGGCATCTAAGTCCGTGTTGTCGCTCAATGCACGGGCGGCCGCGAGCGCATAATTGCCCCCTGAACCAATGGCTAACACCCCGTGCTCAGGCTCTAAGACATCGCCTGTCCCCGTAATGATAAAAGAGGCTTGTTTGTCTGCTACTATGAGCATAGCTTCTAAACGACGCAGTGTGCGGTCAGTACGCCAGTCTTTTGCCAACTCAACCGCAGAACGAATTAAATTACCACCGTGCTTTTCGAGTTTGGCTTCAAAATGGTCAAATAAGGTAAAAGCATCGGCTGTACCGCCTGCAAAGCCTGCTAAGACTTGGTTATGATATAAACGTCTGACCTTGCGTGCGGTGCCTTTAATCACGGTGTTTCCCAAAGAAACTTGGCCGTCGCCACCCAATGCTACGCTGTTATTGCGGCGTACACAGACTATGGTTGTCATCATGCGTCCTGAAAGTATGAAGTATTGGCTAAAGGTGTGGGCAAAAAATGAAATTTCAATGTTTAGAGATGCGATTTATTGGAACTTTTGAGGACGATGACTAACAGCATAATGCTTAACATAATAGGCATAGTCTGGTAATGATTTATACAATTATCTCGTCCAAAAATAGTATAAAATCAAGGTGTTAGTGCATATGACGATTCAACGATTACACGTAGCGACTCGCTATAGCGAAGCAGCCATTTGTCAGGGGGTGGTTTATTTGGCAGGCCAAGTGCCGAATGACGTCACTCAAGATATAGAAGGGCAAACCGCCGAAGTATTAGCGATGATTGATGGGTTATTGGCGCAAGCAGGAAGTAGTAAAGATAATTTGTTAACAGTGACTATTTATTTAAGTGATATGGCCGATTATGCAGGCATGAATAAGGTGTGGGATGCGTGGTTAAATCAAGGATTTGCACCACCGCGTGCTTGTGTGCAAACGGCTTTGGCAAATCCTGAATGGAAAGTTGAGATTGTCGTGGTGGCGGCGCAGATAGGTTGATTGAGCGAAGTCGAAATCAACATATAAGAACCCTTCGACTACGCTCAGGGAACGCTTTTCGCTGGTTGAGCGGTGGTCATTGAGCGCAGCCGAAGTGAGTCGAAGCCAAATACAGTAATCACTTATTCTGTTTTAGATTCGACCTGATTCAACAAGCCATTAACCAATCCTTGAGGACTACCTCCCGACAAGCCAACTTCCTGCATTAACTGGTCAATCAGTGGTGCTTGAGCACGATAACGTAAGGCACTAGCAACCACTTGTTCGCTTAAATTGCCATTGCTAACAGGTGTACTTTCGCCGTTAATTGTTGAACTTCCACCATTTGCCCCATTAATGCCTTCAATTTGAATAATCTTAATGCCATCAATTTGCTCCAAAGGCTTAACCGATTGCTCAATAATTTTGGGTAATTCTTTAATTAACAACATTTTAACTTGCATCGCAATTAACTCAGGCGATAAAGTATTGTCAGCTTCGTTAATCATGCGTTTACCATCCGCTTCAGCAGCATATTTCGCGCGAATACCTTCGGCACGAATCCTATCAGCTTCTGCTTCAGCAGTGGCCTGCGTTTGTAACGATTCAGCTTTGGCTTTAGCTGCATCACGGTCAGCTTCAGCTGCCACAGTAATACCAATCGCATCTTGTTCGGCTTTTTTGCGTGCTTCGACCAATTGAATAGACTTTTCCCGTTCAGCAACGGCTAATTGACGAGAGGTAACAACAGATTCTTCCGCTTTAACCGCTTCTGCACGTGCTTGGTCAGCTTCGGCTTTGGCTACTGATTCATCACGGCTTTTGCCTGCAATCTCAATGTTGGTCGCTTGTTGAGCAATTTGAATAGCTTTATCTTTTTCGATTTTGGCAATGGTGACTTTGCGTTCGGCTTCAACTTCTTGCTCTTTAATGGTTCGTTCAGCGGCAATACGCGAAGTATCTGTTTGTTGTTTGGCAGCAATTTGTGCTTGTTGTGATTCACGTTGTCTGTCGGCTTGTTGTGCTGCAATTTCAGCCGCTTGTTGTGCTTTACGGGTTTCAATTTCCCGTTCTTGGGCAAGTTTAGCAAATTCGTTTTGTTGTTCAATTTCAAGCTGTTGACGATTAGCTTCTAGGTTTTTAGTCGCAATAGACACAGCCGTTTCTTGTTCAATGTTATTACGTTCTTTACGACGATTTTCGGTTTGTTCGGTTAAACGAGTTAAACCTTCGGCATCAAACGCATTTTGTGGGTCAAAGTATTCCACTTTGGTTTGGTTAAAGTGGGTGAGGGAGGAGCTTTCTAGTTCCAAACCGTTTTTAGCTAAGTCTTCAACCACAATGGATTGCACGCTTTGCACAAAACGAGAACGATGTTCGTGCATTTCGGCCATATCCATTTGTGCCGCACACGCACGTAAGGCAGCGACAAATTTACCTTCAATTAATGTGCGTAATTCATTGGCATTAAGTGTTCTTGCGCCCAAGGTTTGAGCGGCTGCGGCAATGGCTTCTTCGGTAGGGTTAACACGCACATAAAATTCGACACCCACATCGACGCGCATTTTATCTTTGGTAATTAACGATTCTTGTTTTTCACGTTTGACTTCCAAACGTAATGTATTCATGTTCACCCAAATAATTTCATGCAGTACAGGTAACACTAATGCACCGCCATTCATAATCACCGCTTGACCACCAAAACCTGTACGCACAAAACTTTGTTCTTTGGTCGAGCGTTTATAGAGGCGAGCAATAATCACCCCGATAATAATTAGCGCAAATAAAATAACGCCACAGATAATTAAATAACTAATTAAATTTCCCAGATTCATTTATTGTTGGCTCCGTGTTTTAGCAAGTAAATAATCAATATTGGGGACAACGCGATAAATTTCGCCATCTTGGCGAATAATTAACGCGGTTGAGCCTTCGTTAAAGCTGTAGTCGGCCTCGTCAGGTTCAACCATGACATAATGCATTTGCCCAAATTGATCTTGAAATTTAGCTTCGGCAGGCTGCCCCAATTGAGCATGACCTGTGGTAATGGTCACTGTTTGACCAATAAAGCTATTTTTAGAAATGGATTGCGTTTCGTCTTTAGGCAGATATTTATGCACTAAACGTCCACCAATATTCATGTGATAGAGTCCAATGATAGTGCTTGGTACAGCAATTACTCCTGCATGACTAAAGCCACCCAAAAATTGAGCGGCAAAATGTTGCAAAATAACACCACTCAGGCCAAAGCCTAAGAGGAATAAAATCAACAAGATAAGTAGGGGAGCGCGGCCAATTTGCAACCAGCCTAAGACACTATGACTAGCATCTAAATCCACATGAACATCGGGGTGATGTAGGTCAGGCAAACCATGATGTGTAGAAAAACTAAAACCTAAGACTAAGCTAATAATTTCGATAATGCCTAAGCCAAACATCAGCATTAGGGCAAGGCTAAACGGGGCAACCCCATCAGCAAACAACCAATCCATCGTGATACTCGTATTATTTATATCGTATAAGAAGTTTTATACGCTTATATTCGATGGATAGTATGAATAAATAAGATGCGCTGCAAGTAAAAATCGCGATATAGGGAGAGAGTTGAGAGTTTTGATTACTCTTGTGAATGAGGTGATATTTACTTAGCCTTGACCATTAAATTATCAATGCCTTCGCCGCGTAAAGTGCCACTCGCGGCGACGGCTTTCTCTTTGCCATTAAACGGGCCTACCACGACACGATACCAGTCTTCACCGGGTTTGACCGTGACTTTTTGTACTTTGACGGGTAAACCAGACATCATAATTTCGGCACGACGACGGTCGGCTTCGGCAGAGTTTTTGAAAGAGCCTGCTTGTAGGTTGTAACGGGTTTTATCTTTATTTTCTGCCTCTTTCGCTTGGTTTTCTTGCGTTTTTTGGGCAGTCGCTTTAGCTTCTTTGTCTTTATTGGTTTTATCTTGTGCTAGTTTTTCGGCTTTAGCTTTTTCTTTTTGTTTATCTTCGGCCTTAGTTTTTTCGGTTTTTTCAGTTTTGTGACTACGTTCAGTGTTAGCGGTGACAGACTTTTTGTTGTCAGCATCAAGAGATGTTGGTTTTTCAGCACTTTTTGCATTCTCTATTGGCGTTTTTTGAGTCTCCATGACGGGCTTAGAGGGCTGATTGGTGGACGTTTTAGCAGTGGGGGTGTCGGACTCTTTAGGCAATGCCGATTCGGGTGTCGAGACTTTTTGACTGGGTAATAAGGTATAAAAGTCAAAACGTGGCTCACCTGTAGGGGTGGCGTTAGCGGCGGAGGTAGTCGTTTCTGGCATGGCCACAGGTGCAGGTTTTTGTACGGGTTTCCAAGGTTGCCATAAATACAAAACAAATGCCCCAAACAAACCTACAGCCACCCCAAACCCGACCAGCAACCAGCTCGGTAATAATCCTTGTGTCGAGGGTGTCGAGGGCGTGACGCTTTTAGCTATGTTGCGTGTTGCGCCTTGGGGTTTCTTTTTGCCGTACTTAAACACAATATGCCTCATCGCTGTTAGGGGGAAATTGTCCCCCACAAATTACAAGCTCATTATACAAAGCCTTATCCTGTTGCTCGTGCGAATAGTCTAACAACACAACAAAGGTTGGCTTGGCGTTTACATTTTTTCGGGTGCAGAAACGCCTAAAAGTTGTAAACCATTGGCCAACACTTGTTTAACGGCCAAACTTAAGAACAACCGCGCTTGACGAATTTGCGCGTCATCATGTAACACCATGTGGTCGTTATACCAGCCATGAAACTGACTGGCTAAATCTTTTAAGTAGTTTGAAACATGGTGCGGCTCATACGCTACGGCGGCTTGTTGTAATACCTCAGGGTAAGCGGCGAGTTTTTTTACTAAGTCCCGTTCGACTTCTAAACTCAGTGCAGATAAAGCCTCTTGCCCCTCGGCAATACTAAAACGTAGACCTTTTTCTTGCAGTTTATCAAACACACGGCAAATACGCGCATGTGCATATTGAATATAATACACAGGGTTATCTTTACTTTGTGATTTAGCTAAATCTAAATCAAAATCAATATGTTGTTCGCTCTTACGGGTAATATAATAAAAACGAGCCGCATCATTACCCACTTCGTCACGCAGTTCGCGTAGCGTAATAAATTGTCCCGAACGCGAGGACATTTGTACTTGTTCACTGCCGCGCCATAAGGTGACAAACTGTACTAACAATACGTCTAATTTATTGGCATCTAAACCTAAAGCCGTAATCGCCGCTTTAACCCGTGTAATATAGCCGTGGTGGTCTGCACCCCAAATATTGACGATTTTGTCTAAACCACGTTCGTATTTGTTTAAGTGATAGGCAATGTCAGAAGCAAAGTAGGTGGCTTGACCATTATCACGGACAACAACACGGTCTTTTTCATCACCAAAGTCGGTGGATTTAAACCATAACGCGCCACCTTTCTCATAAATAAAACCATTATCTTGTAAGCGTTTAACGACTTTATCAATTGAGCCATCATCCGCTAAGGTCTTTTCGGAGAACCATTGGTCGTAGCTAACGCCAAAGCCTGCTAAATCGTCTTTAATATCATCTAAAATGCTATCTAAGGCAGCACGGAAAAACACGTTATAGCCTTCTGCCCCTAACACGCGACGGCTGTTATCAATTAAGCCATCAATATGGGCTTCTTTATCCCCACTGATAACCTCGCCAGCGTCATTTTTGACTTCATCGGCAGGAACGTCCATAAAAATGGCGTTAATATCATGTTGCCATTGTGTGCCATGTGCTGAAATGACTGTTTTGGCAATATCAAAAATATAGTCGCCTTTGTAACCATTGGAAGGAAACTTAAATTCTGCGCCATTAAGCTGCAAATAACGCAAGAAGGTACTGGTGGCTAAAATAGCCATCTGACGACCAGCATCGTTCACATAGTATTCACGTTCAACCTGATAACCAATGGCTTCCAATAAGTTGGCAACGGTCATGCCATAAGCTGCGCCACGACCATGACCCACGTGTAGTGAAGACGTGGGATTTGCCGAGACAAATTCTACTTGTATTTTTTGTTGTTGACCGTATTGGCTGCGACCGAATTGGTGTTGTTGCTCAAGAATAGTATTTAATACGGCAAACTCAGCTTGGGCTGGTAAATAAAAATTGATAAAACCTGGCCCTGCAATCTCAATTTTACTAATGATTGTATTGTGTGGGAGCGCATCAACAATTTTTTGTGCTAGGTCGCGTGGTTTTAAGCCTGCTGCTTTGGCGGCTACCATGGCCAAATTACTCGCCCAGTCGCCGTGACTATTATCGCGGGTACGTTCTAAGGTGCTTTTGTTCACCCAATCAATGGGGATGACTTGTTGTTGCTGTAATTGCTGTAGCGCGGAGTCTAATAAGGCTTGGAGCTGATTTTTCATAGCAGGCTAAACGGGGTAATTAAAAACAAGTTGTCGATTCTACCGAAATTTTCGCTAATGTTAATAAAATTGTTGGACAACTTGTAGGGATTTCTTAACTCAGCTCTTGGGGGTCAACATCTATAGACCAGCGTACGCGTTTAATATCGGGTAATTCAGCGATTTTGCCTAGCCAAATACTCAAAAAACGCTGCAATACGGGTCGCTGTGGGCTTTTAATCAGTAAATGTGCACGAAAGATACCCGCTTTTTTGGCTAAAGGTGCAGGAATTGGCCCCCAAAATTCTGGGCAGTCGGGCAAGTTCATGCCACAACTCACCGCACTACTCAAAAACTCCAGTGCGGTTTCTGGATAGTTAGCTTCGGCACGAAGTAAGGCTAAATAGCCATATGGCGGGAGAGCGAGTGCTTGCCGCTCGGCTAAGGCTAAGTCTACAAAACCTTGATAGCCCGTTTGTAAGAGTTGTTGTAAAAGTGGGTGTTCAGGTTGATGGGTTTGTAATAATACCAAGCCCGCTTTGTGAGCGCGGCCAGCTCGACCTGCAACTTGAGTAATCAATTGTGCCACCCGCTCGCTGGCTCGAAAGTCAGCACCAAATAAACCACTATCGGCTTCTAACAGTGCGACTAAGGTGACATTCGGAAAATGATGCCCTTTGGCTAACATTTGTGTACCGACTAAAATCGCTGCTTTGTCACTGTCTATGGCTTGATATAATTCGTGCCAGCTATCTTTACGGCGGGTGCTGTCGCGGTCGATACGATGGATAGGCGTATGAGGAAATAATTGTTGTAAGGCTTCTTCAATCCGTACTGTGCCTGCACCGACGGCAAACAGTTGTTCTTTGTGACAATCGGGGCAGTGTTTGGGAGGCAGTTGACTAAATCCGCAATGATGACAATGTAAACGTAAAGGCTGACGGTGTAGGGTGGTGCGCGCGTCACAACGTGGACATTTGGCTTGCCAACCGCAGTCGTGGCACATCAACACAGGGGCAAAACCGCGCCTGTTCAAAAAAATAAGTACCTGTTCTTTGGCGTGGAGTCGTTGTTGAATGGCCTCTTGTAGGGCAGGGCTTAGACCGTCTTTGAGTTTTTGCCCCCGTAAATCAATCAGTTTAACGGGGGTTTCTTGGTGACTGATGGCACGTTGTTGTAGTGCTAATAGCTGGTAACGTCCCGTTTTGGCGTTGGCAATGCTTTCTAAACTGGGTGTGGCCGAACCAAGCACCACAGGGCAATGGCTAAATTGCGCGCGTAGAATGGCCAAATCACGGGCATGGTAACGGAATCCATCTTGTTGCTTAAACGATAAATCGTGTTCTTCGTCTACAATCACTAAGCCTAAATTCGGCATCGGGGTAAAGACGGTTGAGCGTGTACCAATGACAATAGCGGCTTGTCCTAAGTACGCCCGTCGCCATGCACGTAGGCGTTCACGCTCGGTTAAACCTGAATGCAGCATGACAATATCCACGGCAAAACGCGCACGAAAACGTGCAACGGTTTGCGGGGTCAGGCCAATTTCAGGGACTAAAATCAGGGCTTGTTGGTGATTGGCAAGACAACTGGCAATCGTTTGTAAATAGACTTCGGTTTTACCACTGCCAGTTACACCGTCTAACAAAAAAACCTTAAATGCGCCCAAATGTTGGCTAATGGCGTTAATGGCTTGTTGTTGGTGGGGATTGGCGACTAAAGGCGATTCGGCATAATGTAAACTGGGTTTCTCGATTTTTCGTTGTAACTGGCCAAATTCTTCTGCCCAACCTTTTTTCCGCAGTGCCAATAGGGTATCGCGGCGAATGCCTAAATGGAGCAAAAAATCTTCACTAATCCCGTGATGATGGTGCATTTCCAAGGCTTTCCATGCGTGTTGCTGTTTAGAGGAGCGACTGACCTGTGTGGCGCTTAAGCCTTCGGCGGCGGGTGTTAAGCGCCAATGACTTAAATTGTCGTAAAGGGCTTCTCCTTGACGCAGTAAGGTTGGCAAGGCACTGCTAAATACATCGCCAATCGGATGTTGATAATACTGTGCTGCCCACGTGAGTAATTGCATCATATAGCTTGGAAATAGGGCATGCTCATCTAATAATTGCCGTGCGGCTTTAATTTTCTCTGGTGGGGAGTCAGTTTCCTCACTGACCGATAACACAATACCCACCATCTCCCGCTGTCCAAAAGGCACTAATACCCGTGACCCTACCGCAGGTTGCTGAGTAAAGCTGGCGGGTAGGCTGTAATCAAAGGTTTTACGAAGCGGCACGGGCAAAGCAACGTGCAAATACAGGCGTGGCATCTCTTGTCATCATCTGTCTGTAGAGCAAGCAGCTATTGTACATGAGTGTATGCCTGATAGTGGGAGAGAATATCAGCGCATAAAAGACGCAAGGTGTCGCACTTAGTTGGATTGATACCAACGCATGAGGCCTGCTTGTTGATACGGTTCTCGTTGGGTGCTATCGGGTAACCAGCGTTGATACGATGCGGTGGCACGCAGTAAAAAGTCAAACAAGGTTAAATGCCGTCTTAATACCCGTGTTAAACGATGCGGTAAAATGGGATTAAAATGACCAAACCATGAAAAAAGTTGACGCGGATTTTTCTTCACCCATAACCATGACCCCATTTCTAAGGTAAAAGGTAAAAAGACGTGAGCAGGGTATTGGCTACGTTGTTGGTCGTACAAATAATCCCATAAATCACCATGCGTGGTGTAGTTTAAGGATTGTGGCTCCATTAAGTAGAAATCGTGATTAGGGTAGGTTTTATTAAAAATTTCGCGTAGTGCAACGGCTTCGGCTAAATGATACGGAGGACGTTTATGTGCTGCATACGGAAACCAAATGCGGTCGCGTAAACCAAAACCCGAGTGGCAATCCATCGCTAAGGCAAAAGGATGTGGCAATAACTGCTGTTGTACGGTATTTATCAGAAGTTGAGATTCAATTTCCAGTTGCGAAGGATTACCTCTATACCAAGGCAAATGCTTAGAGAGACGTTGTCCACCTAAAGGCCATGCGGTAAACCCTTGTGCATTAACAGGCGCATTACGCATCAAATCGACGCCATTAGGGTTAGCGCGCTGTTGTAAATACAAACCGCCGACGTTCAATAAAGGAATACAAACCAGCCGTACATTATCTAATAATTGCAGTAAGCTATCATCCCATTGACAACGGATGAGCAAACTTTCTAACCATGCTAATAATACTTGGCTACCAATTTTCTCCATCCCATGCACGCCCGCAAATAAGCCCAAGACGGGTAAATGAGGAGCGGGATTACCTAATTCTAAACGCCAAATGGCTAGGCTCTGGCGAGCTACCGAAATGTGAGCCAATGGACTAGCGCGCACCCAGTTAGGGTAACGACTGATAAGTTGTTCGAGCTGAGACAGTTCAGGGAGAGCGTTTGACATGGCCAATAAACGTCCAAAAAATTGCCGTCAGTATGACGGCAATAGATGACGTTTTCACGACAGCAGAGGTCTTTAATAACGTAAACCTAAACCAACAGAGACATTATCTAAATAATGGCGATTGTCGTATTTTTCGGCTGAAAATAAGACTACCCAACGGTTATTGGGATAGTTTTCATAACGCGTGGGTAGGCTTAAATCGAGTTTCATCAGGTGACGTGCTAAAACCCATAAATAGGCTAGGTCATTTTCACTGCGAAAACGATACAACTCACCTTCTGTCCCAAAGCCATATTGCAGTTGGGCATAGCGTTTGTAGCCAGAGCCAATATAGACATTAAAGATGGGGTCATCTGTCCCTTCGGGAAAGTAGACAAAGCCACCCCCTTGGTTAAAAAAATCACGCGAATATACGGCATCACCGCCAATGCCCCAACCAGGGGTATGCGTGCTATGTAAACTTTGAGTGGCAAAGCCAGTAATGGTGAGCGCCGAGTTGTAATCAGGAAACTGAATAGGGCGGTCGGCGGCAGTTGCCTGAAAAGCACAAGTTGCAAGGGCAACTGTCGTTAGTTTTTTTAATAAGGAAGGCATGGCAAACGTTCCGTGCAAGCAAAAAAGTCGGGCTGATTATGCCGTTTTTCCGCGCTTTAGGCTATGCCATTACTGAATATAGACACAAAACTGCTAACATAGGCACGTATTTAGGATGAATTGCTCGGCGAATAGCGGCTTATAACCAACCGCGACGACGAAAATACCAAAAGGGTAAGGCGGCAGAAATCACCATCAGCATCAAGGCATAGGGGTAACCCAATTGCCATTTCAGTTCGGGCATCAAGTCAAAGTTCATTCCATACACACTGGCAATCATGGTGGGAGGTAAAAACATCACCGAAGCCACCGAGAAAATTTTAATGATTTTGTTTTGGTTGACGTTAATAAAGCCCAATGTGGTGTCGAGTAAGAATTTAATCTTATCAAACAAAAAGGAGCTATGGGCAATCAAGGACTCCGAGTCGCGGATAATGTCGCGTAAGCGTTCACTTTGTTCGGCATTTAGCATGCCCGCGCGTAAGAGCAAATAAAGCATCCGTTGTAAGTCCATCATCGAAATACGTACTTTCCCGTTGATGTCTTCTTGGGTTGCAATATCGGTCAACAAGGATTCCATGTCGTCGTTTTCGGCGTTGCCCAACACCTGACGACTGGTTTCTTCGAGGTCGGCATGTACTCGTTCCAAAATGTCCGCTAAGTTTTCAACCTTAGTTTCAAATAAACCCAACAAAATAGATTTAGAGTTGTTGATATTGACTAGGCCTTTGCGGCCACGCATACGAAACAAACGAAACGCAGCTAATTCTTCTTCACGCAGGGTAAACAAACGGTCGCCATTAAAAATAAAGGCCGCAGAAATATTTTCGGGGTTGTTGTCGGCATAATTTAAGAAATACGAGCTAATGTGTAAGCCATATTCATTTTCATAAAAGCGTGAGCTGGCCTCAATTTCGTATAAATCGTCAATGGTTGGTAATTCTTGACCATAGGCAATACGCAGCCAATCCCGTTCTTCTTCGGTGGGATTGATTAAATCGACCCAAATGACTTCTGTTCCCAAATCGGTGGCGGCATTGATAGCAATTTGCTCGAGTGCGCCTTTGTTGAGAGAAAAAGCCATTAGCATAAGATAGGCTCACACGAAAACGAAAAAAGAAGCGGGCAGGCCTATGGTGAGCATAGCACCCTGTATCAGCGCGCTATTGTACTCACAAAATCTGTTGCTGTGGGTATTTTCCTTGTTGAAAAGCGTATGCGCTTTAATGACCCTGCTTATCGGGTGTACGGGCAATTGTCCAAACTTGAATCTGGCGCACGCCGTGTTCGCGCAATACATACGCTAAGGCCTTAGTGGTCGCGCCTGTGGTCATTACATCATCTATCAGGGCGACATGTGTGTAATGAAGTGGGGAGCTAAGTGTAAAATGTTGACTCATGTTATCTAGACGTTGCTGTTTGTTGAGTTTCTTCTGCGCCAAGTTTTTACCGACCACATCAATACTGTGGCTATCAATAGGCAAATGCAGTGTTTTTGCCAGTGATTTAGCGAGTTCTACACTTTGGTTAAAACCGCGTTGACGCAGCTTCTCGGCATGCGCAGGCACGGGAATCAGCACTTCGGGTAAAGGGATGCCAAGACGCTGTAACCGTTGCACCAACAAATGACTGAAACAGTCGTTAAATGCGAGTTGGTGTTGATTTTTGAATTGACTAATTAAGGCATCGACTGGAAAACTATAGTGGCAAGCACTGACACAGTGACTAAATGGCCAATCTTCGGCACGGCATGCACAGGCACTGTCAGGATAAAGCGGTAAACCACACTGTAAACAACTGTGTTTAATGTGTGGTAAATCATAAAAACAGCCACGGCAAAAGCCATATTTATCGGCAAAGTGATACTGACACACGACACATCGTGTACGTGGAAACAGTAATTGATTAAAAAATAATCTCATGTAAACTTTTCTATCCTTAAAAAGTTGACGATAGTCCATTAAAACGGCAGTATCGGGCGTATAGAGCTAATTTTTAGGATGATATCGAAAATGACGACTTTACGCCACGATTGGAATCGCGCTGAGTTACGCGCTTTGTTTGACTTACCCTTTAATGATTTGTTATTTCAAGCGCAAACCGTCCATCGTCAGCATTTTGACCCTAATGCGGTGCAAGTGAGTACCTTATTGTCCATTAAAACGGGTGCTTGCCCTGAAGACTGTAAATACTGTTCGCAGTCAGGTCATTACGATACAGGTTTAGATAAAGAAAAATTATTAGAAATCGAAAAAGTGGTCCAAGAAGCACAAGCAGCCAAAGATAAAGGTGCAAGCCGTTTTTGTATGGGCGCAGCATGGCGTAGTCCACGCGATAAAGATATGCCTTATGTGTTGGAAATGGTGAAGCGCGTTAAAGGTTTGGGTTTAGAAACCTGTATGACTTTGGGTATGTTAGCGCCCGAACAAGCGCAAGCCTTGGGTGAGGCAGGCTTGGATTATTACAATCACAATTTAGATACCTCACCTGAATATTACGGCAAAATTATTACCACGCGTAGTTATAACGACCGTTTAAATACCTTGGCTAATGTCCGTGACGCAGGCATTAAAGTGTGTTCGGGTGGAATTATTGGCATGGGCGAAAAACGTGAAGACCGTATTGGCTTGTTAATGGAATTGGCGAATTTACCTGCTCATCCTGATTCTGTGCCAATTAATATGTTGGTCAAAATTGCAGGCACACCACTAGGTGATGTAGAAGATTTAGAGCCGTTTGAGTTTGTGCGTACCATTGCGGTGGCGCGGATTTTGATGCCTAAATCTTTTGTGCGTTTGTCGGCAGGCCGTGAAAAAATGAATGAGCAATTACAGGCTTTATGTTTTTTTGCTGGCGCAAATTCGATTTTTTATGGTGAAAAGCTGTTAACCACCAGTAACCCCGAAACTCACGCTGACCGTTTGTTGTTTGAAAAATTGGGTATGAATGCCTTGCAAGTCGAAACAACCGTGGCCGATAGTTTGCCTGTTGCCAAAAAGGCGTTGTGGAAAGATGCGATGGCGGTGTGATGATGTTCCCTCTCCTAATTTAGGGGAGGGTTAGGGTGGGGTTATTTGTTGTCGCAAATATACCCCCTCCCATCCTCCCCCTAAATTAGGGGGAGGGGTAAATTCTTAAACTGGTTTAGATAGATGTCTCTTACCCACTTCAACCTCACCACCAAACTCCTCGAACGCCATCAACAACAGCGTTTTCGGCAATGCAAAACCCATGACTCTCCTCAAAGTGCGACGTTAATTCATCAAGGCCAAACCTATCTCAATTTTTCGAGTAATGATTATTTAGGTCTAGCCAATCATCCCTTAGTTAAAAAAGCCTTTATTCAATCAGCCGAGCAAGATGGTGTTGGTAGTGGTGCAGCACATTTGGTTTGTGGTCATCATCGCCAACATCAAGCCCTTGAAGAAGAATTAGCCGCTTTTTGCCAACGTCCAGCAGCGTTATTATTTTCAACGGGTTATATGGCTAATTTGGGGGTGATAAATGCTTTAGTGGGGCGTGGCGATGCAGTCTTTGAAGACCGTTTGAACCATGCTTCTTTATTAGATGGTGGTTTAAGCAGCGGTGCGCGTTTTAGTCGTTATCAACATAATGATGTTGACGATTTGCAGCAAAAACTACAAGCGAATGACAGCCTGAAAAAATTAGTGCTTACTGATGCCGTGTTTAGCATGGATGGTGATCTTGCTCCATTACCTCAATTAATTGCTTGTTGCCAACAGCAACAGGCGGCCTTAATGATTGATGATGCTCACGGTTTTGGCGTGTTGGGTAACACAGGTGCAGGTACAAGCGAACATTTTGGCTGTACGGTGGATGATGTCCCCATTTATATGGCCACCTTGGGTAAAGCGGTGGGGACGTTTGGTGCATTTGTCGCGGGTAGCCAAGAGTTGATTGATTATTTGCGCAATTTTGCCCGACCCTATATTTATACCACTGCCTTACCGCCTGCCATTGCAGCCGCCACACGACAAAGTTTGCGTTTAATTGCTCAAGAAACATGGCGACGCGAACAATTACAAGCGCATATTCAAATTTTTAGACAACAGGTTTTAGCACAAGGTTGGTCATTAATGGCCAGCGATACCGCGATTCAACCGTTGCTAGTGGGTGATGAGCAACGCGCCTTACAGTTAAGTCAGGCTTTGGCTGATAAAGGTTTTTGGGTGACAGCGATTCGTCCTCCGACCGTGCCTGTTGGCGAGTCGCGCTTAAGAATTACCTTAACCGCTGCTCATAAAACGGCAGATGTGCAAGCGCTGATTAATGCCTTAGCGGAGTTGAGGACAAACGATGTCTAAATTAAGTGTACGCCACTATTCACAAAAACCATTAGACATTGTGCTCATTCATGGTTGGGGTTTGCATAGTGGCGTATGGCAAAAATTGATTGAATATTTACAAACCTTTGCCAACATTACGGTGATTGATAGAGCAGGTTATGGCCACAGTCAAATAATGAGCCATGAAGATGAATTAAATGAGATTTTAGCGAATTGTCCACCTAAAGCAGTGTACATAGGTTGGTCATTGGGTGTCAGTGTGATTTTGCAATTGGCCACTCAGCATCCGCAACGTGTACAAGCGATTGTCGCATTAGCTGCCGACCCTTGTTTTGTCGCACGTAACGATTGGCCGTATGCAATGCCTATAGAAACTTTTCAGCAGTTTCAACAAGATACCGAAGAAAACGCCTATACCGCTTTATTGCGTTTTATGGGGCTACAAACACAAGGCTCAAACACACAACGTCAAGACATGCGTTTTTTACAACAACTTTTGGCGCAACACCCCATACCTCATCATCTACAGCTCTTACAAGGTTTAACCGATTTAGCCCAAGATTATCGGCCTTTAGTAGAAAAGATTCGTTGTCCGATGTTATGGGTATATGGTGCAAAAGATAAATTGGTAAATATAGATGTTGATGCCTTATTGGCGCTTAACTCTCAAATTACTTTTGGTTCATTGGCTGATGCAGCACACGTTTTATTGTTGTCGCACCCTGAACCTTTAAGCGACATGATAATCCGTTTTTTGCGTGGTAATGGGTATGACGATGCTGTTTAATGAGCGGATTGCTCAGCGTTTTGCGGCGGCGGCTCAACATTATGACGAGCAAGCAATTGCTCAACGCCAATCGGCAGCCTATTTATTAGCAGAGATGAATTGTGCAGGAACAGTATTAGATGTGGGGTGTGGTACAGGTTGGCTAACGCAGCAAATTGCACAACAAGCCAATGTCGAACAAGTCTTTGCCTTAGATATTGCTCCAGATATGCTTTTTTCGCCTTACTTGCACAATGATAAAATTTTAAAAATACAAGCAGATGCCAGTTGTTTACCCATACAAAATCACAGTATTGATATGGTAGTAAGCAATTTTGCTTTGCAATGGCTCACTGAGCCGAGTGTATTTGTTGGTCATTTACAGCGAATATTGCGTCAAGGTGGGCAGTTTGCCTTGGCCTTGCCGGTACACGGAACCTTGTGCGAAGTTGAGCAAGCGTGGCGTGCGGTGGATAATAAGCCACATATTAATGCATTCTATACAGCAGAATATTGGATAAACTTGTTGCAGCTACAAGGGTTTACGATTGTGAAGCAACAACAACAAGCTTTTTTTCAATATTACGATAGCACCAAAGAGTTGCTCAAAAGTCTAAAAACCATTGGTGCTAATGAATTACAGCAAACGCGACGACAAGGTTTAATGACGCGCCAACAATTTGCCACGTTAGCACAAGCGATGGAACTTTATCGCCACGAGCAAGGGCTGCCGTTACGTTATCAAGTATTACATGTTTGGGGATATAACTATGCCTAAAATGATTAGTGAGCGAGAGGATTTTGCCTTAGAAAATCCCGAAGATAATCGTCTGAGTACTACGCAGTTTTTAGCTAAAAAACCTCAAATGTTGCAAGTAGGGCAATGGCCATTATTAAGAGTGGGTAATGTTATTCGTTTTATTGAACATGGTGAGACGCTATATCATGTGAAATTAGAATTAAAACATAAAGAGTTTTGGCACAGCCCAATGCAAATTGTCCAAGTAGAAGTATGGCGACAAGTCGGTGCAGGCGACAAAGTACATGGTTTGCCCAAGGCAGTATTTTTTGGTTATTTACTACAAGAGTATGGTGCAATTGTCAGCGATTATTTACATACTGATAGTGGTAAACGCTTTTGGTTAGACCGTTGTGCTGAAGCTATTAATTATGGGTATCACGTTTATTTTGGTGATTATGCCAATCGA
This sequence comes from Agitococcus lubricus, assembly GCF_003051055.1. Classification (GTDB taxonomy): domain Bacteria; phylum Pseudomonadota; class Gammaproteobacteria; order Pseudomonadales; family Moraxellaceae; genus Agitococcus; species Agitococcus lubricus. The sequence continues at coordinate 94,529 of NZ_QAON01000014.1, forward strand.
CAGCTAGATGAGGTACATAATCGTAGTGAATTACTTGCCCTGTATGACACCTGTTGGGGTGGTGAGCGCAAACATGAATATAGACGTATGGCGGTTTTATCTCGTCAAAATTTTATGGTAGAGACTTAAATGCCCACTTATTTTATTGCAGGCACAGATACGCATATTGGCAAAACCACCATCGCCTGTGCGTTGTTAGCTAAGGCTCAACAACACGGTTTAAGCACGTTAGGGATAAAACCGATTGCTTCAGGTTGTGAGATGACGGATGACGGTTTGCGTAATAGTGACGCTTTAGCCTTGCAAGCGCAAAGCAGCATAAAAGTGCCCTATCAAGAAATTAATCCTGTGACCTTGGCTGAGCCTTTGTCACCACATATTGCCGCACAACGCGCCAATAAACGTTTAACGATCAATCAATTAGTCGGTTATACCCGCGCCACCTTAAGTCATCGTCCACAGTTTGCGGTAGTTGAAGGGGCAGGTGGATGGCGTGTGCCAATCAGTGACCGAGAGCTATTATCGGCTTTACCGAAAGAATTAAAGTTACCTGTGGTCTTAGTGGTGGGCATGCGTTTGGGTTGTCTGAATCATGCCATTTTAACCGCAGAGGCCATTGCGAAAGATGGTTTACGTTTGGCAGGGTGGGTAGCTAATTGTATCGACCCAGAAATGGCCGCTTTAGAAGAAAATATAAACACGCTAAAACGTATGTTGCCTGCACCCTGTTTGGGGGTTGTGTCATACCAAACTGCATGTGTTGAAAGTATAAATATCGCTCAAGGCTTAACCTTGCCAGAATAAAAATGCCCTTGTATTCAATGCCCCTGTGTGACGAGACCCCGCGCTAACAGATTAGCGCCAAATAAGTTTTGCTTTTTCAGACGACGGATTGCTATTATCCGCGCAGCTTTTTTGGATTAACTGCTATGTCTCAGTGGCCCTTTGGCCGTTTTCTACGTTCATTTTGCCAAAATTTTTTAGCCTCGCTGATGATGCTCTTAGGCTTAAAACGTGCTTTTCACTATTTGCATCCTACGCCTGTACAATTTTTAACCTTGTTATTGGGCAGTTTATTAACCAGTCTCAGTTTTGACTTAATCAGTGAAGGCTTGAACGGCGAATTACAGCCTGTGGGTTTTGCAGCCTATCTTATCCCACCCTTTTTATTATTAGTGGTGGGTATTTTTATGGCACAGCGTTATGGAGTTTGGCGTTTTATTTTATCGCCTGTCATTTTATGGCTTGCTGCCGATATTATTGTGGGGTCTTTACAAACGACAATCCAATGGATAGGTCAAAAAGGGTGGTTACCCGCAGGTTCTGATTTATGGGTGCCCTATATTTATCCTGTCTTATTTGCATGGCCAACAGCGGCATTGATGTTTTTATTTGGTCGTCAACTGGCATGGCAATGGTGGTTACGTCTTATTAATATCACGCTGGCCGTGAGTGTGTTATTTGCATGGTTTACGACATTCTCAGACCAACGCTTATGGTATAGCGTGGAAACAGTTGTGCCTGAAGCCCCGCCTCATATAACCGAAGAAGCAGCCTTTTATGTCCAACCCTTATTACTCAATCGTGCTTTAGCACAATTACAAGAGGGTAATGTCGGTCGAACAGATTGGTATTTCTTGGGCGTAGGCGGAGCGGCTTATCAACGCGTATTTAGACGTGAAGTAGAGTCTATACAAGGCCTATTTGATACACGGTTTACCACAACGGGTCATTCCTTAGTACTCATCAACGATGATGACACCACACTCAGTCAACCCATTGCCACACGCACGAGTATTAGTAAAGCGCTAGAAGCGATTGGCAAAAAGATGAATAAAGACGAAGATGTTTTATTCTTGTTTTTAACCTCACACGGTAGCTCTGATGGGGTATTTGAACTCAGCCATGAACCCTTACAAATACAAAGTTTGACGCCACAGTGGTTACGAGACGAATTAGATAAAGCCGATATTCGTTGGCGCGTCGTGGTCATTTCTTCGTGTTATTCGGGGGCGTTTATTCCCGCTTTACAAAATAGCAGCAGCCTGATTATTACCGCAGCCGAAGCCACTAAGGCTTCTTTTGGTTGTACGGATGATGCGGATTTTACCTATTTTGGCCGTGCCTTTTTTGATGAAGCGTTACGTCAAGAACACTCGTTGATAGACGCCTTTCGCGCCGCTAAAGACATTATTGCAATGCGTGAACAAGAGGAAGGATTTACCCCCTCACAGCCGCAGTTATCCTTAGGGGCAGACATGGAAAAGCAGTTGCCTAAGTTTGAGCAAGAACTGTTTCCACCTGAAGATTAATCTAGAAAACTCTCCGCTGTAGACACTCAATCCGTGCATACAGGGGAGAGAGGTAGGTCTTATTTTTCGCAGAAGGCTTTAATAGAACGGTTAGTTTCGTCTAATTTACTGGTTCGTTCTTCTTCAGACAGTGTACGGACTTCGCCTTTTTCATCTTGAATACGAATGCGGCCACCCTTATCAGATAAGGCAGACGCATCTTGTTTTAATTTAGCACAACGTTCTTTGTATTGTTCGGGCGCATCATTAGCTGCCATTTTCTCGCCAACTTTTTTCACGCCTTCTTTGCTATCTTTTTTGTCTTCATCTAATTTGGCTTTGGCCGCGCTACGTTGTTTTTCTAAGTTGGTAATGGCATTAGCGCTGTCGCTTGGCACACGGGTACTGACGTTGACGGTTTGTGTTTTTAGCTTGGTAGTATCATCGGGCGGGCTTTGTGAGTAGTGAGTGACGCCTTTTTCATCTACCCACTTAAAAAATTGGTCGCCTGCATGAGCATTAAACATCACACTGGTAAAAAGACTGATTGTTATTAGCGTTTTTTTCATCTGCCATTTGCTCCCATCATGGGCAAAACGATATGGGCATGACATGGTGCTTACAAGCCAAGTGACGCATGTCAACGGAAAATAATGGGCTAGAGTCTGTAGATGAGTCGTCAGACCCTACTCAATAGATAGCTATGATGATAGCAGATCCACTGGTTTTGCCTCTATATCTATTCAAAACACTATAGCCGCTTTCGAGCCACTTGATAAGTCAGCCAACAAGCCTAAACGCCAATTCCATCAATATGCTGACAAAAAAATACAAAGAAGATGAGCCAAGACAAAGACTAGGCAATGAGAAGACCGTCTTTTTTACAGATGGATTAGATTAAGACTTGACAGAAGCCCTGTGAACATCAAAAATGCTTCCCTTTTTAGTGGCGAGATTGTTGGCCAACAAGTCACCCTCTTGTTGAACACAATCATGGCAACGCGCTGCTTAAGTTGGCCGAACGCAATTTAGGCATACACACTCGTCAAATATAATTAGTGACAAACCCGTCCTAAGACGCTAGGTATTGACCCCAATACATGCAAAACGAGTCAAGCAAAGCCCCCCTAGTTTTATCTATACAGACACTCGCGTCTGTAATCTTTAAGGGTGATAGTCGTGGAACTTTTATCTGGTGGTGAAATGCTTATCCGCGCCCTCGCTGATGAGGGAGTGGAGTTTATCTTTGGGTACCCAGGTGGTGCAGTATTGCATATTTATGATGCAATTTTTCAGCAAGACCGTGTTAAGCATATTTTAGTGCGTCATGAGCAAGCCGCAGGTCACATGGCCGATGGTTATTCGCGTTCAACAGGCAAAACGGGGGTGGTCTTAGTCACTTCTGGGCCGGGTGCTACCAATACGGTGACGCCGATTGCAACGGCTTATATGGACTCTATCCCGATGGTGATTATTTCGGGACAAGTACCGTCACATCTCATTGGTGAAGATGCCTTCCAAGAAACCGATATGGTGGGGATTTCGCGTCCAATCGTGAAGCATAGCTTTCAAATCCGCCATGCGTCTGAAATTCCAGCCGTGGTTAAAAAAGCCTTTTATTTGGCTGCTTCTGGTCGTCCAGGCCCTGTGGTTATTGATATTCCTAAAAACTGTACCGCACCTAACGAGAAATTCCCTTACGAATATCCCGAAAAAGTGAAGTTGCGTTCGTACAATCCTCCTAGTCGTGGTCATGCAGGGCAGATTAAAAAGGCAGTGGATGAGTTAATTCAAGCCAAACGCCCGATTATTTACACAGGCGGTGGGGTAGTACAAGGCAATGCCTCAGCCTTACTCACCGAATTAGCGCAGTTACTCAACTATCCTGTCACTAACACCTTAATGGGCTTAGGTGCATACCCAGGTTCTGACCGTCAATTCGTTGGGATGTTAGGCATGCACGGCACCTACGAAGCCAACATGACCATGCACCATGCAGACTTAATTTTGGCGATTGGTGCCCGTTTTGATGACCGTATCACCAATAACCCGAAAAAATTCTGCCCACAAGCCAAAGTCATTCATATTGATATTGACCCAGCAACCATTTCTAAAACTATCACAGCGCATATTCCCATTGTGGGGGCTGTAGAGCCTGTATTGGCAGAAATGTTAGCGCAGTTAAAACAAATGGGTGTGAATAAGCCCAATCCAGACGCAATTGCCGCTTGGTGGAAACAAATTGATGCATGGCGTGCACATCATGGCTTGCGTTATGAACCTGCGCAGCCGGGTGAAATGAAGCCACAACAAGTCGTTGAAATGTTGTACAAAGTCACAGAAGGTAAAGCCATTGTCACCTCTGACGTGGGTCAACACCAGATGTTTGCTGCCTTGTACTACAAATATGACCGTCCACGTCAATGGATTAACTCAGGTGGCTTGGGCACGATGGGCTTTGGATTACCTTCGGCAATGGGTTGTGTCATGGCCTTTCCTGAAGAGACCGTTGTTTGTATTACAGGCGAAGCCTCGATTCAAATGAATATCCAAGAGTTATCAACCTGTTTGCAATATAACTTGCCAGTCAAAATTGTTAACTTAAATAACCGTTCTTTAGGGATGGTGAAACAATGGCAAGATATGCAGTACGAAGGTCGTCACTCCAATTCTTATATGGACTCTTTGCCTGATTTTGTCAAATTGGTCGAAGCCTATGGCCACGTTGGCATGAAAATCACCGATGCAAACGAACTAGAAAGCAAAATGCGCGAAGCCTTTGCCATGAAAGACCGTTTGGTATTTATGGATATTTATGTTGACCAATTCGAACACGTGTATCCGATGTTGATTGCCAACCAATCCATGCGCGATATGTGGTTATCGAAAACGGAGCGTACTTAATCATGCGCCATATTATTTCTGTATTAATTGAAAACGAAGCGGGCGCATTGTCACGTTTGGTCGGTTTGTTTAGTCAACGTGGTTACAACATCGAGACCTTAACCGTTGCCCCGACTGACGATGCTACTTTGTCGCGTTTAACCTTAACTACATCAGGCGATGACCACAAAATTGAGCAAGTCACCAAACAGCTCAATAAATTGGTTGAAGTCGTCAAAGTGGTCGACTTAAGCGAAGGTGAGCACATTGAGCGTGAGTTGATGCTGATTAAAGTCAAAGCGACGGGTGCAATCCGCGCTGAAATCAAACGCACCGCAGACATTTTCCGTGGCCAAATTGTGGATGTGACCTCCACAACGTATACCATTCAATTAGCGGGTACTTCCGACAAACTGGATGCCTTTATTGAGGCCTTATCCGAAACCACGATTTTAGAAGTGGTACGCAGTGGCGTGTCGGGTATTGCACGTGGCGAGAAAGTATTAAGTATTTAATGTTACGCCTCCCTCTTATTAAGGGGGAGGTTGGGAAGGGGGATTTTAGACCCCACCCTGACCCTCCCCTAAATTTAGGGGAAGGAATCTATTCACCCCAATCAGAAAGCACGGTGCTTTCTTCGTTTTTATTGAGGAATTCTCATGCAAGTTTATTACGATAAAGATGCCGATTTATCTATCATTCGTGGCAAAAAGGTCACTATCGTTGGTTACGGTTCTCAAGGCCATGCTCATGCGCAAAACTTAACTGACTCTGGTGTTGACGTGACTGTTGGTTTGCGTAAAGGCGGTGCCAGCTGGAATAAAGTGGTTAATGCAGGCATTAAAGTTGCTGAAGTTGCCGAAGCGGTACAAGGCGCAGACGTTGTAATGATTTTGTTACCAGACGAAAACATTCCAGACGTATATCGTAATGACATCGAGCCAAATATTAAGCAAGGCGCAACTTTAGCGTTTGCTCATGGCTTTAACGTCCATTACAACCAAGTTGTACCACGTGCTGACTTAGACGTTATTATGGTTGCGCCAAAAGGTCCTGGCCACACGGTTCGTTCTGAATACTTAAAAGGTGGCGGTGTACCAAGCTTAATCGCTGTTTATCAAGACAAATCAGGTAATTCTAAACAAATCGCTTTATCTTATGCTGCTGCTAACGGCGGTACCAAAGGTGGCGTGATTGAAACTAACTTCCGCGAAGAAACCGAAACTGACTTGTTTGGTGAACAAGCTGTATTGTGTGGTGGCGCAGTTGAATTGGTCAAAATGGGCTTCGAAACTTTAACCGAAGCAGGTTATGCGCCAGAAATGGCCTATTTTGAATGTTTACACGAATTGAAATTGATTGTAGACCTCATGTATGAAGGCGGTATCGCTAACATGAACTACTCTATTTCTAACAATGCTGAATACGGTGAGTACGTGACTGGCCAACGTGTGATTAACACCCAAGCCCGCGAAGCGATGCGTGAATGTTTACGTAACATCCAAAACGGTGAATACGCAAAACGCTTCATTTTAGAAGGTCGTACAAACTACCCAGAAATGACAGCACGTCGTCGCTTAAATGCAGACCACCCCATCGAGAAAGTTGGTGCTCAATTACGTGCGATGATGCCTTGGATTCACAAAAACAAATTAGTTGACCAAACTCGCAACTAATTAATAAGCCACTTACTCATCGCATTTTACCAAGTATGATGAGTCAAGGTTTAAGAGAGCGTACTGCAAAACAGTACGCTTTTTTTATATATACGTACCGAACATAGAGCGTTTGAACATAACAAACTAAACCTATATGTGAAAAATTCTATGTCTGTAAAAGCGATTTTTTATTGTCAGTGTAACAAAGCCATACCTTTGATAGTCTAATCGTCAAGAAAGTCATAGCACCAAATGCAAATGCTGTTTATTATCAGCATTTTTCTAATGCTGAGTATTTGGGTATGCATAAGCCGACAGATGAACAAGATGATGACTATAACGGCATCACCTTTGAAGTAGTCGAAGAAGAAGCCAATGCAGAAGGTAAAAAGGTCAGAAATAAGGGTATTTACTTACTGCCAAACTTATTTACCACCGCTGCTTTATTTTCTGGGTTTTACGCCATTATTGCATCTATGCAAGGACGTTTTGAACCTGCGGCTATAGCCATATTTTGTGCAGCATTATTTGATGGCATGGATGGACGTGTAGCACGAATGACCAATACCCAAAGTGCGTTTGGGGAGCAATATGACTCCTTATCTGACCTCGTGTCGTTTGGTGTAGCACCCGCTTTATTAGTATTCAGCTGGAGTCTACAAACATTGGGTAAGTTTGGTTGGATTTGTGCCTTTATTTATACCGTATGTGCAGCCTTTCGTTTAGCACGTTTTAATGTTCAGATTGGCAGTGTTGATAAACGTTATTTTATTGGGTTGGCCAGTCCTTTAGCCGCAGCAATCATTGCCAGCATGGTCTGGGCGGGTTTTGACAACCAACTCGCTAATCGTGAACGCGAGCTAGCGATTGGGGCAGCAATGATTACGGTATTTACAGGCTTTTTAATGGTCAGTAACTTTAAGTTTTATAGCTTCAAAGAATTAGACCGTAGTCGTGTCCCGTTTGCCATGATGTTACCTATCGTCTTAGGTATGGGCATCATTAACTATAATTTACCGATTGGTCTGTTGGCTGTATCCGTTGTTTATGCTTTATCAGCACCGAGTACAGCCTTATGGTACAAATTACGTCCCAAAGCAGCCTCATCATCCTAGCGGCTTGGGGCAAAGGAGCATCGAGATGATTATTCGCTATTCCCAAACCAATGCCCCATTAAGCAGCGAAATCACCCCAGAAAGCATTTACCATGAGCGGCGTTCACTCCTAAAGAGTTTAGGGTACGTGGGCGCAAGTGCTTTGTTAAGCCCTTATATCGCACAAGCGGCAGAAAGTACCTATGTCGCAGCCCCCGAACGCTCAAATGTACCGACATGGCTCAAACAACAAATTCAGCAGAGACAGTTACAAGCTAACCGTACAGGCGAGGCATTGACTCCCTACGAATCAGTCAGTACCTATAATAATTTTTATGAATTTGGCTTAGACAAAAGTGACCCATCAGAAAAGGCGGGTAGTCTAAAAACCGAGCCGTGGACAGTGACTGTTGAAGGCTTATGTCAAAAGAAAGGGACATTTACGCTAGAGGATATAGTAAAGCCACATGCACTTGAAGACCGTATTTATCGTTTTCGTTGTGTAGAAGCATGGTCAATGGTTGTACCGTGGTTGGGTTTTTCGCTTGCAGACCTCATTAAACGCTTCCAACCCAGTGCTGAGGCAAAATATATAGAGTTCACAACCTTAGTGGACAAAACACAATTTCCTAATCAACGAACCAATGCGCTCGATTGGCCTTATGTTGAAGGCTTACGCTTAGACGAAGCGATGAATCCTTTAACCTTGATTGCAGTTGGTGTTTATGGCCGCAGTTTGCCTGCTCAGAATGGCGCACCCTTACGTTTGATTGTACCGTGGAAATATGGATTTAAAAGTATTAAATCGATTGTCAAAATTCGCTTTACGGCCACACAACCCAAAACGACATGGGCAATAATGGCACCACGGGAATACGGATTTTATGCCAATGTCAATCCTGCGGTAGACCATCCACGCTGGTCGCAAGCCCGTGAGCGACGCTTGCCTGCCAGTTTATTTAATCCGAATTGGCAACCAACTTTAGCGTTTAATGGATACAGTAAAGAAGTAGCTGCCATGTATCGTCATATGGATTTAAGGCAGTATTTTTAATGACGCAAAAGCAATGGATTGGCTATAGCAAGCCTCTGATTTTTTTATTGCTCTGTTTGCCTACGGTTTGGCTCGTATTATCCGCCTACCAGCAAAATTTGGGCGCAGACCCTGCCAAAAAACTCGTAGATGAAACAGGCTTATGGGCATTAAGAATATTGTTATTGTCCTTAGCCATGACCCCCTTCAGATATTGGACAGGTTCTGGGGTGTGGCTGCATTATCGTCGCATGTTGGGATTATTTGCATTTTACTATGTCGTTTTACATTTGCTCAGTTATACCTTTTTGCTGTTTGGTGCTAATTGGTCGTATCTCCAGCAAGAATTGACTAAACGACCCTACATTATTGTCGGTTTTAGTGCTTTTTTACTCTTAATCCCGTTAGCTTTAACATCAACTAAAAACTGGCAGCGACGTTTGGGGCAAAGATGGCGTAAGTTACATCAATTAGTTTACCTGATTGCCTTATTAGCCATGTTACATGTGATTTGGTTAAAAAAACTCGGTGTATGGGCTGTCTGGCCGTATGCCTTATGTTTATTCATTTTACTTGCCGAACGTATACGCCAATATCAACTTAAACAGCAAAACTCGTTCAAATAAGAGACAAAATGCGCTTTTTTTATACTTCATGGGTAAAAAATGAACGCTTGAAGATTTTATTTGAATAATCCTTTGACAACGCGAAAAAACTCTCTATAATTCGCCCCACTGAAACGCGCTACTAAATAAAAAATGTAGCAAAATCAATAAGTTAATAAAACTTAATGATTTTAAGAGCTAGAAAATTTAATTAAATTTTTGGCTTGACGTAAAGTAAAAACGCTGTAGAATGTGCAGCCCTGACGCGATGAACTGATTGAGAGATTGGTTGATTGAGTTGACTTAAGTAGAGATACTTGAGAAGTTCTTTAACAGATAGATAAGCAATTTGTGTGGATTTTTGCTGTTGATGATGATGTTAAAAAATTATCAATGG
>NZ_QAON01000015.1 GCF_003051055.1 Agitococcus lubricus
TAAATTCAGGGCTAAAACGTTTTGCCATTTCTTCTCTCCAAACATAATTCTTAAATTAGCTTTAGAGGGAATAATTGTCCATTTAGTTGGCTAGGATCATATAACTCGTCGCGCTCCTGCCCACCCATCAATACATCATCACCTCCATTACCAAATAAAGTATCTTTTCCCTCGCCTCCCTCTAAATAATCATTCCCTTCTGCTGCCTCTGATTGCTCATGACTATCACCGTATAAAATATCATTATCTTTTCCACCAAATAAATAATCATTGCCCTCATTGCCAACTACAACATCATCATCTTCGTTACCATATAAATAATCATCTGCGCCACCGCCAAACAGAGTATCATTTCCCTTTTCACCATATAAAATATCATGACCATAACGACTGCTATTGATAGAATCAGGTGGCGTAGTTGTACCATATAGATTTGGAAAATCTCCCAACACTAAATCATCACCCATGCCACCATACAACACATCCGACTCATAGCCACCGTATAACTTATCATTTTCTAGACCTCCATCTATTAAATCGATACCATCTCCACCAAAAATCTCATCTTTACCTTCATTTCCATACAAATAGTCATCACCACCACGCCCATATAAATAATCGTTATCTTTATTTCCATATATTTTATCAATACCACCCGAACCTATCAGAAAATCATCGCCATCACCGCCATATACATCGTCATTATTTATAAGGCCTTCATATCGCAAATCCAAGAAATAGTTATATTCATCTGTCAACTCAAAATAGACTTCTGGGCTATATGTACTATATAACATATACTTTTCGCCTGAAATCTCGGCATAAATTTTTATAACTGGTAATAACACATCTAAATTTTCATCTATACCATTAAAATAAATGGTATAACTTTCATTTTCCGTATCTAAAACACGTTCAATTTTATAACTAATATTATCAAACTCATCTGCAAATTGTCCTTCAGCGGGATTCTGTGTATGAATAGAGGACAAAGGTATTTTTCTATCTAATCCCCAAGAGTAAAAACTGACGGGTATTTTTAAGGCACTAAAAATAACATCATCCCCACTGTCTCCATATAAAATATCGTCACCATCACCACCAAATATTATATCGTCGTCACCATTACCTTCGATATAATCATCACCCGATAGGCCAATTAAAAAATCTCCGCCAATGCCTCCATATAACTTGTCATTATTGACTGTACCATATAAATAATCATTACCCTCTAAACCATATACATGATTTGATATTTCAATAATATTATTTTGGTTCGTCCCTTGTTTGGCTGGGTCAGACACATTAATGACTCGCTCCTGTTCACCCCCAGAAAAAGTCAAACCAAATTGCGATTGTTGAAAATTTGAGATAACTATTTGATTGTTATGCTGACCTATTAAGACGGTAGTCAAATTTCCCTCTTCATTAGAGAGTCGACGTATTTCTTGACCTGTATTACTTTGCCATAATTTCTTTTCGTTATTGTAATCAGTGACAGCCAATGTCACATTTTGTATCACGATTTTACCGTCGCTATCCTCAATTAAATCTACACCTTCAAGCTGAGTATAGCTATACGTATCATTGCCATTGCCGCCGCGTAATAAATCATGATGCAAACCACCGACTAGCGTATCGTCACCTTCGCCTGCTTGTACAACATCGTTATCCGCTCCTCCTAACAGACTATCATTTCCTGTGTACCCCAAGAGATAATCGTTGCCAGCCTCGCCTTTTAAGATGTCATTACCACCATAAGCGGCTAAATAATCGTTGCCACTTTCGCCTATTAATGTATCTTCATACGCCCAAACTGTATCACTAAATATTAAATCATTACCTTCACCCCCTTTTGCCGTTGTTAATATCCCTTTACCACCGACAATAAGGTCATTCCCCGCCTCACCAAATAACTCATCTTCACCTTCTCCACCGTATAAGTAATCATTGCCTTTACCGCCATGTAAAATATCATCTCCGAGTTGACCGAGCAGAATGTCGTTACCATCGTCTCCGTCTAAAGTATCATTTTCTTTACCGCCATCTAATAAATCATCACCTAACCCTCCTTTTAAGGTGTCGTCGCCAGAATGGCTATATAATTTATCGTGGTCTTCCCCACCGTCCAATGTATCTTTTCCTGCACCGCCTTCTAAGGTGTCGTTGCCCTTGTCTCCTTTGAGACTATCATCACCTGTCATACCGACTAAAATATCACGTCCTTCTCCGCCGTCTAAGGTATCATCACCTTCGCCACCTTCTAAATAATCCTCTTCTTCCAGACCATATAAAACATCATTGCCTTGATGACCAAATAAGTAGTCTTTATCATCACCTCCCGTAAAATTAGCATTGTTTTTGTCGGCAAATTTTGTATAACGTGTTTTTTCGACCATAGGGCTGTCAGGGTCGTTTAAACTTCGGCTCGTTGTTGACATATCTTTAACAATCACTCGTTCATTATTAATGATTGCTTCATAATAATAGTTATATTCACCTTCATGTGTCATAAAACCTCTATTTTGAATATTGGCTTTAATCTGTGTATTTAACATCTCATGACGTTTTTCTAGCCACTCTAAGGTGAGTGTGCCTTTTTCGGTATCTGCATCGTAAAGGTCTAACTCTTGATGTTCATTAAATACTTGATACATCGTCTCAGTATTTGCCGAATCGCTACTTTCAACAAAAAATGGATTTAAGACCTGCAAAGCATAACGATAGGCAATATTATTAGGAATTTGTGCATTAAATAATTGCAGCTCCCCTTGGTTTGTAAAACTGACGAGAGGAATTATTTTTAGGGCTTGGGCAGTGGTTGCTAAATCGTTAACCATTGCGTATATTGCTTCGTGCATCGCATTATTATTGTTTGCAGAAACATTTAGTAAATCAACTTTATCTTTAGTGGTTTGTTGAAAAATAGTCAATGATTTGGTTAACAGTGTACCAAAGACTTTGACTAAAGCATCATTCTCTATCAAACCATCTTTGCTCATCGCTTCATGTATGCCATTAAGCTCTGCTAAAGTAATGTCACTATCGACCATGCCCATGAGATTATAAACCGCTAATGCGTCTGTTAAATTAGCAATACTATGACCTTCTAGCCCACCCACGCCACCCAATCCGATAACATCGGTATTGACAGGAATTCTCACTCCACCATAAACACCTGTGGCAGAGGTAACAGTTAACCCTTCCACAGTATAATAGTTTTCTATAGGCAACGAAGGACTCACAGTAATTGGTTCATAACCAAGTGCTACTAGCCCAGCGTTAACAATAGACCCCGTCAGTGCGACATTAAAAATACCTGCACCGTTAAACGTGTAAGTTTTATCAATAAATATCCCATTTTCATCAGGATTTTGTAGCACCACTGATAAATATCCACCTAAGCTATGCCCTGTTACAGTTAGAAGATTGCCATTCACTTTAACCAATGCCTGCTCAAAATACGCTTGCATAACGGGTAGCTGCTGATTTGCCCCCGAAATAGCCAACAATAAATCAGCAAATAAGTCAGAGGGGCTAGTTGGCTCTGTTCCTCGATTGGCAAAGATATATTTATTTTGATTATCATTTTCGACAATGCCTACAAACAACGCGCCATTATAACCACTCACATTATCCCCCATGTTATAAGTCTCAACGACTTTATAGCGTGTGGACAAATATGTGGCTAAGGCTGGCGGCCAACCTGTCAAACTGGCTGCAAATACCTCAGGCGTAGTATTGGCGGTCAAATTTTTGTAGACGGCATTAGCCAATAAAGCATGGTCAAAAATGGCTTGAATTTGAGTATTCATTGGTATTCATCCTTTTTGTGAGTATCGAGTGTGTTATTTCCACATCCATAAAGAACGTACAGGGGCTGTCCAGTGTGCGTGTGTTTGTTTTTGAAAAGAGTTGGTGATGGGTTTGGCATCGCCTCTTATGCCACCTGTATCGTTGCCCCATGCCCATACTGTGCCGTCTTTAGACAAGGCAAAGGAGCAACAGTAAACATCAACAATATCTTTGTCTGATGTCATGATACGTGGGTAAAACTGTGAGTAAATATTATTTCCAGAAAAAGTTTTATCAATATTGATACCAGCAATGTCCCCCCATTGCCACACACGACCTTTTTCGTCTAAGGCGGTATAAGTATCTATTTTTATAATACGTCCTATTTGCGTAATTAACTGTGGATTGTCTTTATAATGAGCGTACCGCCCCTGTTGAGCTAATTCACCTGAATAATTAGTGCCTAGTGCATAAACCCTGCCTGTATCTAGCAAAAAATAAGTATTGCTATAACTCATGGCAACATCAACAACGCGACTATTAAATGTGGGCTCATAGAGTGTTTTTGTTTGCCACAATTTAACTTGACCTGTGTTAAGTAACATACCAAAGCCATTGGTATGGTCTGTCATAATTTTAACTGCGTTTTTATCATGCACAACCACAACAGGAAAAATATATTTTGATTGAGTTTCTTTTTTCATGATTTCTAACGCACTCCCCCAGCCCCATACGCGTCCCTCTTTATCCAACGCCAACGAAAAACTACTACCTGCGGCAATACTCACCACATCCTTTAACTCAGGGACTTGTTTAGGCGTGAGTTGCTGAGCGCTAAAACGTATATTAGGTTCTTTTCCATAAGGTATACCCTCCTCCTTATAACCTAATTGTCCTTTTTTGTTATCTCCCCAACTCCATACCGTGCCGTCTTTACGTAAGGCCAACACATGCTCACTGCCTACCGCCACTTCTAAAAAATTAGTCATATTAGGTATAGCTTGTGGCGTACCTCGACTTTCAAACTTACCAAGTCCAAGCATTCCGTAACCCCAACTCCATACCGTGCCATCTTCTTTAACTCCTATGGCAAAACTATGCCCTAAGGCCAACCGTTTAGGCTGCGTGTTAATGGGTAAAGGCTGCTCAAAGGGGCGGGTATCGCCTTGCCCTGCAACGACCCGCCCTAGGACAGGCACTTCATAAACTGAGCGAATGCAGCCACTCACTAACAGGGCACTGAGTCCATAAAGTACATATCGCATACGCTCTCCTTCTTCATCTTAAAAGATACGGCTATTTTTATTATTGGCGTTGGGGGATATCACGCGTCACACTCCTTGTGTTAATTAGGCTTTTTACAGCTTATTGTATCGTTATTTTTATTTATCTTAAAAATGCCAGTTAGTTTTCAAACCGTCTAGCGTTATCCGTAAACTCCTAGCACTTTGTTACAAATATCAGGTGTTTGTCCTTTTTGTACATATTGAATTTATTATTTCCACGTCCATAACGAACGGACAGGCGTTGTCCAATGTTGATGCGTTTGTTCTCGCATAGACCCCTTGACTGGTTTGGCATCACCTCTTCTACCACCTGTATCATTACTCCATGCCCATACCGTACCGTCTTCCTCAAAAGCCATGGTGCAACAGTAAATATCGACTATTTTTTTATTATTTAATAAAATTTTGGGATAATACTGCGCATACTGGTTATTACCCGTAAAAATCTGATCAATACTGATACCTGCAATGCCACCCCATTGCCATACGCGACCTTTTTCGTCCAAAGCTGTAAAATTATCTATTTTAATAATGCGACTCAGTGCGTTAATTAGTAAGGGGGTTTCATATTGAGCCTTTGCTCTTTGCGCTAATCCTCCCTTAGAATTGCTACCTAATGCATAGACCCTGCCTGTATTTAATAGAAAATAACTGTTGCCAGGTATCATCACTACATCAACAACAGGCGCATCAAACTTGGGTTCTAATAGTTTGCCTGCAAACGATAGTTTCACTTCTCCTGTGTTTCGCAACAGGCCATAACTATAAGCCCCACCACCGCCGCCAATCACTTTTACTGCACGCTCATCTTGTATAATTAATTTGGGGGTCGGTTGTTTAAATTTTTCATCTACGCTAAACGTAAAAAATCCACTCCCCCAGCCCCATACCCGCCCCTCTTTATCTAAGGCCAACGAATAATAGCTACCTGTAGCTATACTCACCACATCCTTTAACTCAGGGATTTGTTTAGGTGTGAGTTGATGCGGTCTAAAACGTATGTCATTGGGTGGTCCATAAGGCACACCCTCTTCTTTATACCCTAATGCTCCTTTTTTGTTATCTCCCCAACTCCATACCGTGCCATCTTTACGCAAGGCCAATACATGCTCACTGCCTACCGCCACTTCTAAAAAGTTGGTCATATTGGGTATAGCTTGTGGAATTTCTCTATTTTCTTGCTTCCCCGTACCAAGCTCACCCTTTGACCCACTACCCCAACTCCATACCGTACCATCTTCTTTTAAACCAATCGCAAAATCACTGCCCAATGCCAACCGTTTAGGCTGCGTGTTAATGGGTAAAGGCTGCTCAAAGGGGCGGGTATCGCCTTGCCCTGCAACGACCCGCCCTAGGACAGGCACTTCATAAACTGAGCGAATGCAGCCACTTACTAACAGGGCACTGAGTCCATAAAGTACATATCGCATACGCTCTCCTTCTTAATCTTAAAAGATACGGTTATTTTTATCATTGACGTTGGGGGATATCACGCATCACACTCCTTGTGTTAATTAGGCTTGTTACAGCTTATTGTATCGTTATTTTTATTTATCTTAAAAATGCCAGTTAGTTTATAAATCGTCTAGCTAGAATCATAATATCCTAACACTTGATTACAAATAAAAATAAGATAAAAATTTATCAAGTGCTGTTAAATGAACACACTTCATACTTTTTAGATAATAGTGTTTCGGCTATGCTCACTTTAATAGCAATGAGGATTCGTATTATGGCTTATCTTTGTCGAGATTGTGGCAACCGCTCAACGAAGCAATTTCCTCAAGGCAAATGCCCTGCTTGTGATTCCTTTAATATTCTGAGTACACACAAAAGTACGCAGCAAGCGATTCGTGAACGTGAACCCAAAACACTCTTTGAAATTTTAGTTCTCACTATTTTGTGGGGCTTATTGGCCTATGGTGTGTGGGAGCGTTATGTTAAGGAAGAAACACCCAACCCAACTCCCACGTCTCTGCCCACACAAGCTCAGCAGTTTTTGCCCCCATCATCCCGAGATAACTTATAGGGTAAACGTTTAAGGCAAGCTAAATTTGGCATAAAAACCATTCACACCTTAAAAATGATGAATAAAACTGTCTCACAATAGTGTTACGGTCACCCTCGGAGGGAATGACTTTGGTTTCGGCCAAAATCAGCAAAGCCCTTTCGTGGTGCTAAACTCACCATAGATGGCTCAGTCTTGACAAAAAATTGACGATTTATGCTGGCATTTTGATGGTAGTGCACGCCACCAAAATGCCTTGAATGATTAACGAGAACACATACGCTTTTTAACTCACCGTCAAACGGTGATATTACACTTTATCTAACTAACTCACGTATAGACTCTTCTGCCGCTAGCCATTGTGGATTGTGTGGCAAATCGTTCCACTGTAATTTCGCTTTGCCTCTTAACGCATCAAAACGTGATTGATTGACAGTGCGGCGATTACGCTCTAAATACTCTAAAATCTGGATTGCGCCCTGACGATTATTACAGGCGAGTACCATATCACAGCCTGCATTTAAGGCAGCATCTGCACGGTCAGCATAACCGCCCACGACACCTGCACCTTCCATACTTAAATCATCCGAAAAAATCACGCCTTTGTAGCCCATTTGTTGACGTAATAAATCTTGCAACCAAATTGGCGAAAAGCCTGCGGGCTTATCATCTACTTCAGGATAAATCACATGTGCAGGCATAATGCCTTGTAACTCATGACATAAGGCTCTGAATGGCACTAAATCTAAGGCGTCTATTTCGGCAAAACTTCGTTTATCTACAGGAATTGCGACGTGTGAATCGGCCTCTACCGAGCCATGCCCAGGAAAATGCTTGCCTGTGGCTGCCATGCCTGCTTGATGCATCCCACGAATAAACTCGCGCAATAACGCGACAGCCACTTGTGGATTTTCATGAAAAGAACGGTCACCGATGACACGACTCAAACCACAATCGACATCTAAAATCGGGGCAAAACTAATATCCACCCCCACCGACAAGACTTCTGTTGCCATTAACCAACCACATTGATGAGCTAAACGACAGGCCTCATCTGCATTGTGGGCAAATAAATCACCAAAGGTCTTCATCGAGGGTAAACGGACAAAGCCTTCACGGAAGCGTTGTACACGTCCGCCTTCTTGGTCAACCGCTAAAATAATTTCGGGGCGAATCGCTCGAATACTGTGTACTAAGGCTTGGATTTGGTCTGGCCCTGTATAATTACGGGCAAAAAATATCAAGCCGCCCACATCGGGATGCGCCAATAACTCTTTTTCTTCGGCATCTAACTCGACACCCACCACATCTAGCATCAATGCGCCATTCATGTTCGTTCTCCTAAAAATAAACAATCTATTGTTATCAAACTCTTAGTGTTAATAATAAGCGATGATTCTGTGATTGTTATGTATTTTTTCACATTCTAGGTGCTATAAAAAATAATCTAGCTTTACTATAATCAAATAAAACCAGTAGCCCGCTGGCTCATCACTCATTAAAGAAGCTCATGTCCGTAATCTCGCGCAAACACCTATTATGGTCTGCCGCCCTTGGCGGTCTCGTATTTTTCTCTGCTGTTTTTGCCAAACAAGCAGCAGCACCATCACAACTAGAACCGACCCGCGAAGAAATTAAAGCGGCACGGATTAGTGTGGCCATGCTAAAAGAATTGCACTATGAGCATAAAAAGCTAAACGATAGTCTTTCTAGTCAGATTTTTGATAGATACATCAAAGACTTAGATAGCACACGCGGTTATTTTTTAGCGAGTGATATCCACGAATTTGAGGCTTATCGCCATCAATTAGATGATGATTTAATGCGTGGTGATTTGAGCCATGCCTTTACCATTTATGCACGCTACCAACAACGTGCCAATCAACGTATTGACTTTGTGCTTAAGCAACTCAATAAAGGCATAGACCGTTTTGATTTTGAGCAAAATGACTATTTAGAAACTAAACGTGATAATGCGCCGTGGGCTTCTTCGAGCGATGAGCTGGATAAAATTTGGTTAAAACGCATTAAATCTGCGGTACTCAGTTTACGTTTATCTGGCAAGAAAAATGAAGATATTGCCAAACTATTAACCAAACGTTACGAAACCCAACGTAATAACTTAAATCGTAATAAAGCCGATGACGTGTTCCAAGTCTTTATGAACTCGTTTACCGAGACTTATGACCCACATACCGAATATTTTTCGCCACGTTCCTCCGAAAACTTTAACATCAATATGAGTTTAACCTTAGAGGGTATTGGTGCAGTATTACAAGGCGAAGATGAATACACCAAAATTGTCCGTCTAGTGCCTGCTGGGCCTGCTGAAAAATCTAAACAACTGAAACCCGGTGACCGTATTGTTGCCGTTGCCCAAGGCAATGAAGACTTTGTTGATGTGATTGGTTGGCGTATTGACGAAGTAGTGGATTTAATTCGCGGGCCTAAAGGCAGCACAGTACGCTTACAAGTTCTCCCTGCAAATGCCGTTGATGAACATCAAACGAAAGTCATTAATATTGTCCGTAACACCATCAAACTCGAAGACCAAGCCGCTCAAAAACGCGTGATGACGATTACGCGTAACGATAAAACCTATAAAATTGGCGTGATTAAACTGCCTACTTTTTATGCAGATTTTGCCGCGATGCAAGCAGGTGACCCTAATTATCGCAGTACCACCCGCGATGTTTTAATGCTCATCAATCAACTCAAAGAAGAAAAAGTCGATGGTTTGGTACTCGACCTACGTAATAATGGCGGCGGCTCGTTAAGTGAAGCGAATTCTTTAGTTGGTCTCTTTATTGACTCAGGGCCAACCGTCCAAGTCAAAACGGCCAGTAACGAAGTCGAAGTGTATAGTGACTCTGACGGTGCAGTGGCTTATGACGGGCCGTTAGTGGTGATGGTCAATCGCCTCTCTGCCTCGGCAGCCGAAATTTTTGCGGGTGCGATACAAGATTATGGGCGTGGTTTAGTGGTAGGTTCAACGACCTTTGGTAAAGGCACAGTCCAATCGTTACGCGACTTAAATCATGGTCAAATCAAACTCACCGAAGCCAAGTTTTATCGTATTTCAGGCGCTAGCACACAACACAAAGGCGTAGAAGCTGATGTCTTATTTCCCAATATTTTACAAGGGACTGAGATTGGCGAGTCTGCATTAGAACATGCCTTACCGTGGGATACGATTTCACCCGTTCGTTATATGTCTTATGGTAGTTATCAGCGTCAACTGCCCTTGTTACGGGTAAAATCAGCTCAGCGTCAAAAAGAAGACCCTGATTTCCGTTATTTAAACGAACAAATCGCGCTCGCCGAAAGTCTCAAAAAAGATACACGTATTTCCTTAAATGAGGAAAAACGTCGTCAAGAGCAAGATGAATTAGATGCCAAACGACTTGCTATCGAAAATGAGCGTCGGAAAGCCAAAGGCCAAGAGCTATTAAAGTCATGGCGCGAAGCAGAAGCCGCCAATGACGAAGAGACGCCAGAAGACTTTAGTGACCCCAATAAAAAGGAAAAACCTGAAGATGAAGCCTTTGTCACCGAGGCCGCACAAATCTTATTAGACGCAACGGAGTCAGGCAGCAAAGCTACTCAGGATGTGGTGGCCAAACGCCAGCCTTAAGCCGTGTCAATTCCTGTGTTGAGCGTGTGTACCAATAAGTCCATGCGCTCAACCACTGTCCTGTTGCTAATAAAATAGGCGTTAATCTACGTTCATATTCGGGGTTTTCACCCAGCGCCTCTTCAAACGTATCTAACGTTGACCAAATTTCTGTGGTACAGGCATAAATATCCCCTTGCACCCAGTCCTCCCCTACAACTAATGCGGGATAGTAACTGACTTGATATAAACAACCTTTGAGTTGCCCTGCGCCAATATAATGCGCCTGTCCTGCTAACCAGTCAGCCATGTGATGGCCTGAGTGAGGCCGAAGTGTGCCATAAACAAATAAATAGGAATTTTCCATGTCCGCCTTACCTTTAGTACTGGCCTCGAGTTCAGAATCCAGACGCAGTCTTTTAGCCCGTTTAGGTATTGAGTTTAGTCAAGATAATCCAGCCTGTGATGAAAGTCAGCAAGCCGATGAAAATAGTGTCGACTTAGCCTTACGCCTCGCTATGTTGAAAGCTAAGGCATTGGCCAACAAGTACCCTTGTCATTTACTCATCGGTAGCGACCAAGTGGCCGACTTTAGAGGACAAAGTTTGGGTAAACCGTTAAACCATGACAATGCCGTGACTCAATTACGTATGTTTAGTGGTCATGCTGTTGATTTTTATACGGGCTTAGCCCTATTTAATAGCCACACACAACGTTTATATACGCATGTTTCTCACTATCGTGTCTACTTTAGGCCATTAAGTACAAGACAAATCGAAAGGTATTTACAAAAAGAACGCCCTTATCATTGTGCAGGCAGTTTCAAAAGTGAAGGTTTAGGCATTTGTTTGTTTGAAAAGTTTGAGGGCGATGACCCTAGCAGTTTAGTTGGCTTACCATTGATGCAATTAGTGACGTTTTTGCAGCAAGAGGGCTATTTTAGTATTTAGCCCTCATTGTACAAAGTGATTAAGCCCGAATATACACATACTCATCCTGCACTACTACATCATAAGCAGGTACTTTAACTGTGCTATCTTCCAAACATTCACCTGTTTGTAAATTATAGTGATGTTTATAAATGGGTGAGGCAACCACTTTTTGCCCCTGTAAATCACCGACTAAACCACGTGATAAGACATTGGCTTCGCTAAATGGGTCAAAATTGCCAATAGCAAAAATATCACCATTAGGTAATTTGAATACGGCAACTTGTTGGCCTTTGACTAAAGCACCCACGCCTAAATTGACTGGTAGTTCGGCCACTGGACAAATTTTTACTAAACTATTCATGGTATTTCTCTCTTGATGGGTCAATGACCCATCCTACAAAACTTGGTGGTTTGAAAAAATAACCCTTCGACTCCGCTCAGGGAACGTCCTTATGCGCTCAGGGCACATTGAGCGCAGTCGAAGGTAGCTGAGCGAAGTCGAAGTTAAACCTCTGCCACTGCAATACGCCCTGCTTTTTCTTGGGCAGTTGCAGGACGAATTTGGCCACGCTCTTCAACAAAGACCACGTTATTATCCACTTCATCACTATTGACAAAAGAGCGGAAACGCTTGAGGGTTTCTGGGTTGTTAATCGCCTCTTTCCATTCACAGGCAAAGGTGTCAGCCACATATTGCATTTGCATTTCTAACTCATCGGCAATGCCTAAAGAGTCGTTAATAATCACGTCTTTGAGGTAATCTAAACCACCTTCTAAATTGTCACGCCAGACGCTAGTCCGTTGTAAACGGTCGGCAGTACGGATATAGAACATTAAGAAACGGTCTACATACTTGATTAAGGTTTCGCTATCTAAATCACTTGCTAATAATTCGGCATGACGTGGTTTCATACCACCGTTACCACAGACATATAAGTTCCAGCCTTTTTCGGTGGCAATCACTCCTACGTCTTTGCTTTGGGCTTCGGCACATTCACGCGTACAACCACTCACCGCAAATTTGAGTTTGTGTGGACTACGTAAACCGCGATAACGATTTTCTAAATCAATGGCAAAACCCACAGAATCTTGCACCCCATAACGACACCATGTTGACCCCACACATGATTTGACGGTACGTAACGATTTACCGTAGGCATGACCTGATTCAAAACCTGCATCGACTAACTCTTTCCAAATCACAGGCAATTGTTCAACCCGCGCACCAAATAAGTCGATACGTTGGCCGCCTGTAATTTTGGTGTAAAGTTTGTATTTTTTCGCCACTTCACCAATGGTAATTAAACCTTCGGGCGTGATTTCACCACCGGGAATACGCGGCACGATGGAATAAGTACCATCTTTTTGCATATTGGCTAAGAAGTAGTCATTGGTGTCTTGTAAGCCTGCTAAGGGCTTTTTGAGAATATGCTCATTCCATAAAGAGGCAAAAATTGACGCAGCAGTGGGTTTACAAATATCACAACCATCCCCTTTGCCATGTTTAGCAATAAAATCTTCAAACGTACGAATATTGCCAATTTTGGCAAGGTGATACATTTCTTGACGTGAATAAGCGAAGTGTTCGCAAATGTCTTTTTTGACTTCGACACCTCGTTTTTGTAATTCACATTTTAAGACTTGCCCCACTAAAGCGGAGCAACCGCCACAACTGGTGGCTGCTTTGGTACACGATTTTAATTCGCCTAGCTCCATGACACCGCCTTCAATGGCAGTACATAAATCTTGTTTAGTGACATTATTACAAGAACAAATCACCGCGCTCATGGGTAAAGCATCAACACCCAAACCAACAGGTTTACTGCCATCGGTAGCAGGCAAAATTAAGGCTTCGGGTTTTTCTGGTAGGGTCATGTCGTTGAGTTTGAGCTGTAATAAATCGCCATAAGCATCAACATCACCCACTAACACTGCACCCAATAACTTTTTACCATCGGCAGAAACGACTAATTTTTTGTAAGTTTGGCTACGTTCATCAATATAACTGTAATTGATACTGCCTGCGGTCGCACCATGAGCATCACCAATTGACGCAACATCGACACCCATCAATTTGAGTTTGGTGCTCATGTCTGCGCCCGTAAATTGTTTGTCTTCGTTACCTAAAATATGGGTACAAGCGACTTCGGCCATCTGATAACCCGGCGCAACCAAGCCATAAATTTTGCCATCCCATAAAGCACATTCACCAATGGCATAGACATCGGGTGCATTGGTACGACAGAAATTATCGACAACAATACCGCCACGCGCACCGACCGCAATACCATTCGCACGAGCAATATCATCACGCGGACGAATACCTGCGGAAAACAAAATCATGTCAGTTTCGAGGCTAGTGCCGTCAGAGAACTTCATGGCATGACGACAATTTGTACCATCCACAATTTCAACGGTGTTACGCTCGGTGTGAATACCTACACCTAATTCGGCAATTTTTTTGCGTAATACTTTACCACCCATATCGTCAATTTGTACTGCCATTAACCGTGGCGCAAATTCAACCACATGTGTTTCTAACCCTAAATCTTTCAGGGCTTTGGCGGCTTCTAAACCTAATAAACCGCCACCAACCACCACCCCGACTTTTGAGCTAGCGGCGGTTTGTTTAATAGCATATAAATCTTCAATGGTACGATACACCAAGCAACCTTCACGGTTGTTACCTTGTACAGGGGGTACAAAAGGATAAGAACCTGTGGCTAATACTAATTTGTCATAATGAAACACATCGCCATTTTGGGTAGTCACGGTTTTAGCAGCCGTATCAATACCTGTCGCACGGGTATTTAACTGTAAGCCATAGCCTGTGTTGCTAAAAAAGTCTTGAGGGGTAACACTGAGGTCTTCGGCGGTTTTACCACTAAAAAAAGCGGATAATTGTACACGGTCATAGGCAGGACGCGGCTCTTCGGCCAAGACAATCACTTCGTGAGGAACTGTGGCTTTTTTTGCCAAGTTTTCTAAAAAACGGTGGCCAACCATACCGTGACCAATCATGACTATACGCATTGCTGTCTCCTGCTGAGTTGCTAGCTAGAGGTACTGTTTTTTCAGTACAAACAGACGGCGTTGTCTGCGAAAGAATGTAAAGGACACGTTTATTGATAACACCCACATTAGTATTATCCGTGTTTGTTGTCAGACTCACTCACTCTACTTCTCTCCTTTATAGGAAAGAGCTAAGTTTAAGCCTGAACAACCGAAATTAGGCGAGAAAGGATTTTCTGTAACTCTGGCTGACATGATCCACAATTCGTGCCAGCTTTGAGACATTTTCCAATTTCTGTCACACTTTTTAGATTATTTGTAGCAATTGCTCGTTCGATGGTCTTTTCTCCTACGCCATAACAGGCACAAATAATTCGGCCAACATCGGCATTAGGGTCGGCAGGTTTGCCCGACAATAAGGCACGACGACTGAGTTTATCTAAGGGTTGATTTAATAAAGACATTAACCATGCGCGTGGCGGTAAATTGGCTTCTGCCCCAAAAAATGCCAATGCGCTTAATTTGTCGCCCTCTAACCACGCATAACGTTGTTGACCTGCACTAATATCTTGATATTCAAGGCGTTGCCCCTGCGGTTGTTGTAGCCATATACTCGCCCAATCTAACCAATCATGCGGTTTTTGATGGTGAGCCAACTCATAACGCCAACCTTTTTCGAGGCGAATCGCCACCGCATAATCACACTCAGGTAAGGTTAAGGGCGTGTGACTTAATAAATAACCATGCCATGCTGAATTAAATTTTGACACCTTAATCGGGGTATGTTTGTTTTCGGGTTGGCCAGAGACAGGGTCAACGGCAGGATTAACTACTGCGCCCACTCTGGATTGACGCGTTAACACGCCTGTCCAGTGCATAGGCACAAACACCGAGCCTTGACGTTGGCCATCACTTAATTGCGCCCTGACCACCGCTTTACCCCATGCTGAGTTGATTTCTACTAAATCGCCTGCTTGAATGGCGAGTTTTTTTGCATCATTTGGGTGCAATTCGGCATAAGGTTCACCAATATGTTGCAACAATCTTGGCGTTAATCCTGTCCGTGTCATGGTATGCCATTGGTCACGAATCCGACCTGTATTTAAAATAAAGGGATATTCGGCACTGAGCGGATTTTTTGGCGCACGACTGGTTAAGGGCATAAAACGCGCTAAACGATTAGGCGTATAAAACTGACCTTGAGCAAACAATCGTGCTGTGCCTTGGTCTTTGTTTAAGACAGGCCATTGAATCGGCTGTAAAGCATTATATTGTTGGGTATTTAATTGACCTAAACCCACCAAGTTAAAATCGCGTAAGCCTGATTCAATATTGGCATCATTTTCAAAGGCCGATAAAGCAATATGCTCATTAAATACGTCCGCAGGCGATTGATAATCAAAACCGTCAAAACCCATGGCTTGTGCCACTTGACTTAATGCCCACCAATCAGGTTTGGCTTGGGCAGGGGCTGGCAAAAAGCCACGTTGACGCGAAATTCGCCGTTCGGAGTTGGTGACTGTGCCATCTTTTTCACCCCAACCCAAACTGGGTAACAACACATCGGCTAGGCGCGTGGTATCGGTATCGGTAATACAATCCGAGACAACAACCAATTCGCACTTTTCTAAAGCCGCACGCACTTTATCGGCATTGGGTAAAGACACCACAGGATTAGTCGCCATAATCCAGACGGCTTTAATTTTGCCCTCATACATGGCATCAAATAAATCAACCGCTTTTAGGCCACTCTTATCGGCAATAACAGGCGATTGCCAAAATCGTTGGACTCGCTCACGATGTACAGGATTTTCGATGTCCATGTGTGCCGCCAACATATTGGCCAAACCACCCACTTCACGACCGCCCATGGCATTGGGTTGACCTGTTAACGAAAACGGTGATGCGCCCTCTTTACCCACTCGACCTGTTGCTAAATGACAGTTAATAATGGCATTTACTTTGTCTGTGCCTGCACTGGATTGATTAACCCCCATCGAAAAACAGGTCATGGTTTTAGGCGTTTGACAAAACCAATCAAAGAAAGTGGCTAAACTTTGGCTATCGACACCAATACGTTCGGCTAAGGTTGATTTGTCACCAACATCTTGATTAGCAGCAGCAAAAGCCTTCTCAAAATCAACGGTATATTGAGCAATATATTGAGGGTCTAAGGCATTACGTTCGGCCAACTGCACTAATAAAGCATTAAATAATAAAACATCCATGCCTGCTTTAATGGGTAAATGTAAATCAGCGATTTCGTTAGTAGCAGTTTCGCGTGGGTCAACCACAACTATCCTTAACTCAGGACGTTGTGCTTTAATCGCTTTAATGCGTTGGAAGATAATCGGATGACACCAAGCGGTATTAGAACCCACTAAAACAATCAAATTCGCGTGGTCAAAATCATCATAATTCGCAGGCACGGTATCTGCACCAAAGGCGCGTTTATGGCCTGCCACGGCGGAGGACATACACAAACGCGAATTAGTGTCGATATTGGCTGTGCCGATATAACCTTTCATCAATTTATTGGCGACATAATAATCTTCAGTCAAAATTTGACCTGACACATAAAATGCTACCGATTCTTTACCATGTTCAGCAATAATTCGTTTAAATTCATTGGCCACTTTATCAATTGCTGTTGGCCAAGAAACGTTTTGTCCTGCAATGTGTGGCTCTAATAAACGGCCTTCTAAACTAATAGTTTCACCTAAGGATGAACCTTTAGAACACAAACGACCATAATTAGCAGGATGCTCTGTATCCCCTTGAATACTGACAATACGTTTATCTGTATCTTCTACCGTGGCTTTAATGCCACAACCGACACCACAATACGCACAAGTGGTATGCACTGTTGAGTTAATTTGCATCACTTGCACTCCTATTGACCAAACACTAAATCAGCACGAATATCGCTAATATCCTGTTGCTGTTTGATTAAATCAAAATACCAATTACCGTCTTGCACATCACCAAATAGCACTGCACCGACCAACTTATTATCTTTAATAAACAAGCGTTTATAAATGCTTGAAGAGGTATCTCTTAAGACAATGGTTTCCGCATTTGCCCCCGAAAAATCACCTGCGGAAAATAAGTTGACACCACTGACTTTGAGCGTGGTGGCTGTGGCTTTTTGCACATAACGACCAATACCAATCTCGGCAAGATGTGTGGCACACACTTTGGCTTGTTCGTATAAGGGCGCAACCAAACCAAATAACGCGCCACGATGTTGCACACATTCGCCCACTGCATAAATAGATGGGTCAAAGGTTTGCATGGTGTCATTGACCAAAATCGCTTTATCGACTTGCAAACCAATTTGTTTGGCTAACGCCACATTAGGACGAATACCCACTGCCATAATCACTAAATCAGTGGCTAAATCCTCACCATTTTTGAAGGCAATATGACTTAAGTGACCATCATCTAAGGCAACGATTTCTTTAGTCATCGCCCCCATTCTAAACTTCATGCCATTAGCTTCGAGTTGTTTTTGCAACAAATGGGCAGCTTCGCTATCCAACTGACGATTCATCAAACAAGGCATATCGTGAATCACCGTCACATCGACACCGCGTTTTAACAAACCATTAGCCGCTTCTAAACCCAATAAACCGCCACCAATCACCGCCACCCGTTGTTTATGTTGCGTGACTTCGAGCATGGTATTTACATCACGAATATCTCTAAAACTTAACACACACGCATGATTATGATTAGGAATGGGAATAATAAATGGCACTGAACCAGTTGCTAATAACAAACGGTCATAATCAAAGCTCAGCCCTGCATCGGTTAATACTTGTTTGGTCTTACGGTTAATATCCACCACCACTTGACCACTGACCAACTCAATGCCTTGTTGCAAATACCAGTCAGGGCTGTGCAGCACAATTTCAGCAAAGGTTTTTTCACCTGCCAACACAGGTGACAACATAATACGGTTGTAATTGCCGTGCGGCTCTTTGCCAATGACAGTAATGTCATATAAATCAGGCGCGAGCGTTAATAATTCCTCAACGGTACGCATACCTGCCATACCATTACCGACCACGACTAATTTTTGTTTGTTCATTGCCAATGCCTATTATCTAGGACTTACATGAATGGATGAGCAAAAGACCAAGAGCTTCCAACACTAGATTTACAAAATCTAGTTGTCTCTCTTAGCCACGTTGCTAAAGGATGAGATAAATTTTTCAGAAGTTTTAGTCATTACGCTATCAGCACGTAAGTCTAAAAAAGAATTTTCTGAAATTATTTAAGCAAAATATATGCCATATTAAAAAGAATGAATTTATCTTGTTTAATAAATAGTAAAATGCACCATTACCATGCCTTGCCTCATAAAAATGCACCAAATGCACCACAAGCAAACAATCCGCTTAAAGTAATCTTTTTAAGGCAAAACCAATAACCACAAGGTTTTAGCGTAAATGGCATAACAATTGCTTAGGGCTTCACATGATTAACGCAACGGCGCGTCTAGTCCCTCTTTCCTTTGAGTTTCATCAGCTCAATAAATCAGGGTTACACGCAAAGCCGCATCATGATTTATTGGGTTTTACCGTTGCGAGGCAGCATATGGCTTTAAAAACTATCCCACTCTTTACATGGAGTGAGCCACGAATCCGTACTTTACACTTCACTTGGCTAGCATTCTTTATTACCTTCTTAATTTGGTTTGCTCACGCTCCGTTAATGCCTGTATTAAAACAATACTTTGGTCTGACACCTGAACAAGTCAAAGCGATTTTAATGCTTAACGTGGCAATTACCATTCCTGCGCGGATTTTAATTGGCGTGTTAGTTGACAAATTTGGCCCACGCAAAAGTTATAGTTTCTTATTAGCCTTTTGTGGGGCATTGTGCTTGTTATTTGCCGCCGCTCAAAGTTTTGAATGGTTAGCGGTGATGCGCTTTTTACTAGGCTTTGTGGGTGCAGGTTTTGTGATTGGCATTCGTTTAGTCAGCGAATGGTTTCCTGCGCGTGAAGTGGGTATTGCCGAAGGTATTTATGGTGGCTGGGGTAACTTTGGTGCTGCGGTTGCCAGTATGACCATGCCCTTATTAGCCTTAGCCTTTGGTGGTGATGACGGCTGGCGTTATGCAATCGGCACAACAGGTGTCATTGCCTTAATTTACAGTGTAATTTTCTATCGTAATGTGTCTGATACACCTAAAGGTGCTACTTACTTCAAACCACAAAAAATGGGTGGCTTAGAAGTCACTAGCAAAGGCGATTTTATTTTTTATGCTTTAATGAACGTGCCATTATATTTAGCTTTAGCCTTATTAACATGGCGTTTGTCGCCCGAAGGCTTAAAGTTATTATCTGCCGAAGGTGCATTGATTGCTTATGTTGTTATTGCTGCCTTAGCACTTTATCAATGGACTAAAATTTGGCACGTCAACAAACACTTATTTACAGGTGAGCACCCTGCTGCGCCAAGCTATAAATTTAAACAAGTAGCTATTTTGAATTTATCCTATATGGCGTGTTTTGGTTCGGAATTAGCCGTTGTGTCCATGTTACCGTTGTTTTTCATTGATACTTTCCACGTTAGCCCTGTGTATGCAGGCATGACCGCAGGCTGTTTTGCGGTGATGAACTTGTTTGCTCGCCCCAGTGGTGGTTTGTTTTCTGATGCTTATGGCCGTCGTAAAATGTTGGTCATCTGCTTATTAGGTCAAACCATTGGTTATGCCGCTATGTCACAAATGGGTAGCGAATGGTCGATTGTCATGGCAATTGCCACTGTCTTAGCAACTTCTGTTTTTGTGCAAGGGGCTTGTGGGGCGGTGTATTCTGTTGTGCCGTTAATTCAACGCCGTATGACAGGTCAAATTGCAGGCATGGCAGGTGCTTATGGTAATGTCGGTGGTGTGACTTTTTTAACCATACTTAGTATGGTGAGTCCAGCAACTTTCTTTTGGGTGCTTGCTGGCATTTCGGCATTAGCTTTAGCCAGTGCATTCTTCTTAGATGAACCTAAAGGTCACATGGTCGAAAAAGACGAACATGGCAATGTGCATTTGATTGCGGTTGAATAACTTCGCTGATGTCTCTGGGTCGCCCGTTTGCACTGCCATGCACGACGGGTTCCTTCATGTTAGCTGATGCACTGCACATCCGCCATAAACCTGAATCGTAGATTCGCTTTTCATGGTATTGAGTAAATAGCAAGGATTGTATGAGCCATAAACTCACAGTGCGTGCTGCACAACGGACAGAGACAGGCCCTAAAGCCACCAATGATGACGCCTTAGGGCTACATTTACCCCAAGGGCATGGTCTTAGCGCACACACCGCTGCCGCCGCTATTGCCGATGGTGTGAGCAGTGCTGATGGAGGGCGTATTGCTGCCGAAACCAGTGTCACCAATTTTTTGAGTGATTTTTTTGCCACGCCTAGCAGTTGGTCAATAAAAACGGCTGGCTCTAAAGTCTTAGCCGCACTCAATCGTTGGTTACATGGTCAAGGTCAACATTATCAACATCATCATCAGGGCTATTTGACCACCTTTACAGCACTCATCATGCGCGGGCAACGTGGCTACATTTTTCATATCGGGGATACCCGTTTATGGCGTTTACGCGGTGAGGAATGGGAATGTCTGACTACCGACCACGCGCTTAACAGTCGTCATGGCAATCAACTGACACGAGCCTTAGGGATGGACTGGCGTATTGATATTGATTATTTAGAAACCGACTTACAACAGGGAGATATTTTTGTTTTAACCACCGACGGGATTCACAGTTTTGTGCCCGAAAAAGAGCTCAAAGCCATTATTGCGACCCATAGCGAAAGCCTAGAAACTCGTTGTGAAGAAGTATTAGCTTGTGCAGCCAGTCACCACAGCGACGATAACCGCTCTTGTCAACTATTGGAAATCATCGACTTACCCCATGCACAAGATAGTCAACAGCTTGAATACTTAGCGCCACTCACACCCGAATTGCGTATTGGCGATACCATTGATGGTTATCAGGTTGAGCAAGAAATTCAAATCAATGCCCGCAGCCATATTTATTTGGTCAAAGACTGTGCTCAGGGGCATCAGTTTGTTCTCAAAACCCCCTCGCCCAATTTAATTGATGATATTGATGCCCTCAAAGCCTTTGTCAGAGAAGATTGGATAGGCCAACGCTTTCATCATCCGCATATTGTCAATACCTATCCTGCGAGCCGTGCTCGTCATTATTTGTATTTGATTCAAGAATATCTGGAAGGGCAAACACTACGGCAATGGCGAATGACACACCCAGAAGCGGCGGTTGAAACCATTTTAGCGTTTGCCAAGCCCGTTGTGCACGCCTTACGCGCCTTGCACCGCCGCGAAACACTGCATCAAGACATCAAACCCGATAATATTTTTTTATGCACCAATGGGGTAGTTAAACTGATTGATTTAGGCAGTGCCAGTATTGGCAGCCTGAGTGATAATCTCAAATTACGCGCAGGAGCCGCCGAATATGCCGCCCCCGAATACGCGTTAGGGATTGCCCGCGACCAACGTGCCGACCAAT
The DNA here is from genome assembly GCF_003051055.1 of Agitococcus lubricus. Taxonomy (GTDB): domain Bacteria; phylum Pseudomonadota; class Gammaproteobacteria; order Pseudomonadales; family Moraxellaceae; genus Agitococcus; species Agitococcus lubricus. Next base: position 22,198 of record NZ_QAON01000015.1, read on the forward strand.
TCAGCCTTGCCATGACCCTCTACGAATTATTGACAGCTCACTACGCTTATGGCGAATATTACAAAGACTGTCAAAGTTTGAGTCAATTTCGCAAGTTACGCTATACCAGTGCCTGCCAATACAATCCGCACGTTCCCTTATGGATTGATGCTGCCTTAGCACGTGCGTTGAGCCTGAATCCAGAACACCGTTATGCCGAGTTAAGCGAATTTCTCAACGACCTAGAACATCCTAATCCTCAACTGACCTTACACAACAAACCGTGGCTAGAGCAAAATCCTCTACTATTTTGGCAAGTGACCAGTATTCTATTATTGATAACGAATGGTATTTTGCTTGCCCTATGGCTTAAACAATAAGGCAATTTTGTCAATCAAGTTATACATAATTTATGACATGACAATGCTACACTTTGTGCCAATTTGATTTTGCTTAGGATACTATCAATGAGCTCTCGTTTTGCCTTAGCCTTAGGTTTTTCAGCCCTCGCTATCAATGTGGCACACGCAACTACCGTCATTCCCGCCCCGCCCGTCATCGAAAATAAGGCTTATGTGTTAATGGACTATGATTCAGGCAAAATTCTGGCTGAATCTAATCCTCATTTACATGTAGACCCTGCTTCATTAACCAAAATGATGACCAGCTTTTTAGTCGAACAACGGTTATTAAAAGGTCAACTCAAAGAAGAAGACCAAGTGTTAATGAGCGAAAATGCGTGGTGTCGTGGTACCAGTGCAGAGTCATGTATGTATGTGCCCGTGAATAGTTATGCCTCGGTATTAGATATGCTACGTGGCGTCATTATTCAGTCAGGCAACGATGCCTCCAAAGCCTTAGCCGAACATTTGGCAGGCAGCGAAACCGCCTTTGCCGAATTAATGAATGGCGAAGCCAAACGCTTAGGCATGAAAGATACTCAATACCGCAATGCAACTGGGCTAACCCAAGAAGGTCATTATACCTCAGCTTATGATATGGCCTTATTAGCCCATGCCATTATCAAAGACAGTAGCAAATATTATCCCATTTACTCCGAAAAAGAATTTACCTACAACAATATCAAACAAGGCAATCGTAACGCCTTATTGTTTACTGATCCTACGGTCGATGGCTTAAAAACAGGCCATACTGATGCCGCAGGGTACTGTTTAACTGCATCGAGTAAACGCGGCAATATGCGTTTGATTTCAGTGGTGATGGGAACAAACAGCATGCAAGCGCGTGCCGACCAAACCCGCGCCTTATTTAATTGGGGCTTTAGTAATTTTGAAACCGCTTTAGTACGCAGTAAAAATCAAGAACTCGCTAAACCTGTGGTATGGTTTGGTAAAAATGAGCATGTCAGTGTTGGTTTAGCCAATGATATGAACGTCACACTTGCACGCGGCGAAAAAGATAAATTACAAATTAGTTTACAACTTGCACCCTCGTTAGATGCTCCCCTAAAACAAGGTCAAGAAGTGGGTAAATTAGTGGCTACGCTAGATGGTAAAACCGTTGCTGAGCAACCTTTAGTTACACTCCAAGCCGTTGAAGAAGCTAACTTTTTTGTACGTATTTGGCATGGCCTTAAACGCTTCTTTGCCAATCTGTTCTAAAGTGTGTTCTCATTCCTCCTCTACTTGAGGAGGGATAGCTCAGTGTTTCCTTTTCAGCAACAACTTATCCATCGTTCTTAGCCTAGCTTCCTTATTTTACTCAGACTACTATCCTTTCACACCCAGACTGGCATCTGGCATACATAGGACTTACGGAGCTATCGCTTATTTGTTCACGCTTCAACCGTTATTAACGGTTTTATGTTCACAAAACGCGCTAATTTCGGTGAAATGCGTAAGTCCTGATACAGTTGACAGTTACCCTTTTGCGACCAATGTGAGGAAGAATAACATGGCTAAAATTGCAATCGCTTACCACAGTGGCTATGGCCACACCAAAAAACAAGCAGAAGCCGTTGCCGCAGGTGCACAAGCCGCAGGTGCAGAGGTTAGTTTGATTTCTGTGGCTGATATCAGTGATGCCGATTGGGCAACACTGGAAGCGGCTGATGCCATTATTTTTGGTGCACCTACCTATATGGGAAGTGTTTCTGGTGTCTTTAAGGTGTTTGCTGATGCCAGCTCTAAGCCTTGGTTTCAACAAAAATGGAAAAATAAAATTGCCGCAGGCTTTACCAATTCAGCCTCAATGAATGGCGATAAATATGCAACCGTTCAATATTTATGGACGCTCGCCATGCAACACGGCATGATTTGGGTCGGTACAGGGTTATTACCCGCTAATAGTAAAGCCGCAACACGTAACGATATTAACTATTTAGCAGGTTTTGGTGGTGCTTTTGCACAATCACCTTCAGATGCCTCGCCAGACGAGGGCCCATTAGCGGGCGACTTAGAAACCGCCAAACTTTTTGCTGCACGCGTGGTTGAAGTAACCGAGCAATTCATCAAAGGGCGGACAGCGTAATACCGCTCTACTGAACGAACCCATTGCTAAACATCATGGGCTGTTGACCTCGTGCCGATAGCCCAATTTTTTCCCAACTTAGCCTCACATCAATGTCCCTGAGCATCACCTCTACCGAAGATAGAGTAGCTGAAGATATGTACTCAATATCCTTGCCCATCACATTGCACCCAAACCGCAAAAGCCCATCGATAATTACGCCTAAAAAAAGGCCGTCAGTATAGAGTCTGTTGACGTTTTGTGTGTGACCCGCGTTACTGATAAAAATTTACTCAGGCAAGGCACAAAACACAGCGAATAGTGATTCTATTGGCCAGTTTTGTCACGTAAAATGAGTCAATTTTTAGCGCAACCCAAAGGGAAAGAACGATTTTTTGAGGCTACTTTGTTGTTAATCGCTTATTTGGAATAACCAAACTACGCGATTCACGCCGCGCACCCTCTAAAAAACAGCCTCTTTCGCAACCACAATTAAAATGTCAATAGACCCTATAATAGAGTTTGTTGACTTTCTGTTAGGTACTTTTATGACAAGCCCCGAAATCACCGTCCAAAATATTGACGCATGGGAATTGCCACGTCGCCACACCTTTAAGGTCTTAGGTGAAATGCGTTATCCGTTGGCGCAAGTTGTAGCCGATATTGCCGTCAAACACTGTCAAGGTTTTGAGGCCAAAGACCTCACTATGCGCGCCTCCAGTGGCGGCAAATATCTGTCAGTGACAGTAAACCTTTATCTAGAAACCCGTGAGCAAATCAATAATTTATATGCTGATTTTAATGCCGCCCCCGAAATTAAATTGGTTTACTGATGTTGATTATTCGTGACTTAGGACAGGTTGATTTTGTAGACACATGGCAAAAAATGCGCGCATTTACTGACAGCCGTGACGCAGATACACCTGATGAATTATGGTTACTCCAGCATCCTGCGGTATTTACCTTAGGTCAAGCGGGCAAACATGAACATATTCTCAATCAGACTGCTATTCCTATCGTACAGACTGACCGTGGCGGCCAAGTGACCTATCACGGTTTAGGGCAATTAGTGGGTTATTGTTTATTTGATGTCAAACGTCTACAGCTTGGCGTGAGAGAACTGGTTGAAGGCCTTGAAGATTGTTTAGTCAATATCTTACTGACACTCAACATTCCCGCTTATGCCAATCGCCAAGCGCACGGTGTTTATGTAGAGGGTAAAAAAATTGCTTCTTTAGGTCTACGTATTCGTAAAGGTTGTAGTTACCACGGCTTTGCTCTGAATGTAGACATGGATTTAACCCCCTTTCTTAGTATAAATCCTTGTGGTTATCAGGGGCTAGAAATGACACAAGTTAATGCTCTGTGTACTCGACCCTACTCACTAAGTGAATTAGGACACCTTGTTACAGAGCAAATACAAAAGCGCTTTTATCCGTAAATTATGGGATTCTGTCGGCAAAAAATAGTAGAACAATTAGATTTCAATTAGTTATCGTCATTATGTGATGTACTAGTCAGTTTATTTATCAGTTCGTATCTGTAGCAAGGCGGTATCGCAACACAATTTGTTACATACCCCACCCCCTTAAATCTACGATACTGTAAACACTCAAATTGAGACATCATACACGCAAGTCAGCTAAGCTGCATTGCTCAATGCTGTATACATAACTAAAGATGACCAATATGATGGGCGTCAAGACCACCACAGACCACAGCCCCGTCATATCAATAACAATCATCGCTTTGCTGGGAAGCAAAAGCTCCACTGCTGAGGTACTCCTATGCTGAAAAAACTGTGTGCCACCTTACTGATTGCATCACTGCCAAGTATTGCCCTTGCCGAAAGAGACTTGGATGATGTGCGTAGTGACACGATTGATAAAAATGAATGGCGACTTTCTAAAAATGATAAACGCCACAACATAAAAGCCTATGTCAAAAATGAAGAAGGTAAAGCGATTCGGTCTTTTCGAGTAGAAGCCTTATTTGACGCACCTATCGAAGTCATTGCCCGTATTCAAGGTGATGTAGACAGTTATATGCGCTGGCAATTTGGTGCACTCGAAGTTAAGTTACTTAAAAAAGTTTCCGACCGCGAATTTATCTATTATTTGGTTCATGATGCCCCGATTGGTACGCCCGACCGCGATGTGATTTTGCGCACCACGATTGAACCAATGACCGCTAAAAAACCTTATATTGGTGTCAAAGTCGTTGCGCTACCTGACTACTTACCCGACCGTCCCCCTTATGTACGCATGGAAGCCGAAAACTATAGCGTTAAAATTTCACCTGTTGGCAAAGACCAAACACTCTTAGAAGCCGAAGGTTTTATTGACCCTGGTGGAGTTGCACCTTCTTGGGCAGTGAACTTTGCCCAAGGCAAAGGCCCTTATTCCAATATGATGGGAATGAAACGACTGGCGGCTGACCCTAAAATTCGTGATGCCAAAGGGCCGCTACCCTTTACCTTTTTTGAATAGCGATTGGGACATTTAGGATGTGTAGGCTTATGTCGCTCAATGTCATACCCCATTAAGCGCATAAGCAGTACCAATTCATCAGCAGGATGCACAATCTCCACTCGTCCAACACATGACAGGTAGACATCGAAACCGCCTGAATGTTGTATAACCTGCAATGATTAAGGGTAACGCCCAGAGGTGCAACATGCTAAAACAACTGTGTCTTAGTCTCTGCTTATTAACACTCTCTCAGACTGCGCTTGCCAATCGTGACTTAGAAGACTTACGCGATACACCCAATCGCTCAGAATGGCGTCTAGCCAAAGAAAGTAAACTACACCGTATTAAGGTGTATGTAAAAAATGAAGACGGTCAAAATATCCGCTCTTTTCGTGTCGTCAGCACCATTGATGCCTCAATTGAAGCCCTAGCCCGTGTACAAAGCGACTTCGATAATTATAAACGTTGGTATTTTGCGACACTTGAAGTCGAATTTTTACAAAAAGTCTCTGACCGAGAATATATTTATTACATCGTACATGATGCTCCGATTGGCACACCTGACCGTGATGTTGTCTTACGTACCGTCATTGAACCGATGACGCCGCAACGTCCTTATGTCTTTATGCGTGTCAGTGCTTTACCTAATTTTTTAGCACCTCGTCCCCCTTATGTGAGAATGATAGCCGAAAACTATACCGTGAAATGGACGCCTATTGATGCCAATACCACCTTAGTGGAGTCCGAAGGCTTTATTAACCCTGGTGGCAATGTGCCTGCATGGGCAATCAATTTTGCGCAAAGTAAAGGGCCTTTTGTCAACATGATGGGGCTCGCGCGACAAGCGCAACTGCCACAATATAAAGATGCAACCACACCGCTACCTTTTACCTTTATTGAAAAATAAATCAACCATGATTTTAGGGGGCAAAAAATGCCCCCACCTAAATTAAAATAAACGATTTAGTCCATTAAGTGCGGCGACACGATAGGCTTCCGCCATGGTGGGATAGTTAAATGTCGTATTGGCAAAATAGCGTAGCGTATTACCGCCATTCTTCTGCTGCATAATCGCTTGGCCAATATGGACAATTTCTGCCGCATTATTACCAAAACAATGAATACCTAAAATAGCTAAGGTTTCACGGTGAAATAAAATTTTCAGCATGCCTACGGTTTCACCCGTAATTTGTGCGCGCGCCAAATGCCTAAAAAAGGCTTGCCCAACTTCATAGGGGACACGTTCTTCCGTCAGTTGTTTTTCGGTTTTACCCAACGACGAAATCTCAGGAATGGTATAAATTCCTGTAGGAACATCTTCCACTCGAGGGGTATCTGCCACACCTAAAATATGTGCTGCGGCGCAACGACCTTGGTCATAAGCAGCCGATGCCAACGAAGGCCAACCAATCACATCACCTGCAGCAAAAATATGTGGAATGGCGGTTTTGTATTGCTGGTCAACCGTAATTTGGCCTCGACTATTAGCCTGTAAACCCACTGCTTCCAACGCTAAATTATCGGTATTACCTGTACGTCCATTGCACCACAAAATTGCGTCAGCCTTAATTTTTTTACCCGATTTCAGGTGTAAGACCACACAATCATCAAAGGTTTCAACTCGTTCATACTGCTCTTGATGCCGAATTAAGACGCCTAACTCGCGTAGATAGTACGATAAAGCATCAGCGATTTCGTCATCTAAATAAGATAATAATTGCACTTGCGTATTGATTAAATCGACCTTGTAGCCAAGCCCAACAAAAATACTGGCGTATTCACAACCAATGACCCCCGCACCATAAATAATCAATTTATGCACAGGATAATCTAAGGTCAGAATTTTATCGCTATCAAAGACCCGTGGATGGCTAAAATCAATATCTTCAGGATGGTACGGACGGCTGCCTGTGGCAAGTACCGCCGAAGCAAAACTGAGTAATTCTGTGCCACCCTCTCGTGTTTTGATACTTAAATGCTGCGCATCCACAAAGTGGGCTTGTCCATAATACACATCGACCTCATTACGGTCATAAAATCGGCTATGTACGGCCACTTGTTGTTCGATAATGGTATGGGCGCGTGCCAACACTTGCGATAATGGTACGTTACGTAACTCCCCCACCCGTTGAAACATGACATCACGCTGATAACGCATAATGTTGAATACTGTCTGTCTCAAGGCTTTAGAGGGAATGGTGCCAACATGGGTACAATTGCCCCCTACTTGACCACGCGCATCGACTATTGCTACCTTTTTGCCTTCTTTAGACAGTTTCATGGCTGCTCCCTCGCCTGCGGGGCCTGCACCAATCACTACTACATCATAATCATGCGCTGTTTGCATTTATTACTTCCTATACGCTGTTCGTGAAAAACCTTGGTTTAATCGTCTGCTATATTACGTTAAAATAAGGCAAGTCAATCAGATGTTTAAGAGAGTCTGCTGAATATTTATCTTCGTTGCCTCCTAGCTATGCGCTGAATCATCCCAAGAACATGCACCCTCATTTGTGCAGTTCGCCCACACTGCGTATTTCTTAGGTCACAGCGACCATCTCTGCCCCTCATTGAGTACCGATGAATGAGTGAAATCGTCAAAGTCGTCACTGGCGAAAAATTACGCGGCGCTGAAAAAGTTGCTCGTATTCCAGTGAAAGTGATTCCTACCGAAACCCTACCGCGCAAACCAGACTGGATTCGTGTTCGTATTTCTAACCCCAACGAAGTACAACGTATTAAAGGCTTATTACGCGAACAAAAATTACATACGGTGTGTGAAGAAGCCGCTTGTCCTAATCTGCCTGAATGCTTTGGCGGTGGCACAGCTACTTTTATGATTATGGGGGATATTTGTACGCGCCGTTGTCCCTTTTGCGATGTCGCGCATGGCCGTCCTAATGCTTTAGATGCTGATGAACCACGTCATTTAGCCGAAACAGTGGCTAATCTCAAGTTAAAATATGTCGTCGTAACTTCGGTTGACCGTGACGACTTAAAAGATGGTGGCGCACAACATTTTGTTGACTGTATTAGCCAAACACGCTCGTTGAATCCAAACACCAAAATTGAAGTGTTAGTACCTGATTTTAGAGGACGCATGGATATTGCTTTGCGGATTATGCGTGAATGTCCACCCGATGTGTTTAACCACAACATCGAAACCGTGCCAAGAATTTATAAAGCGATTCGACCTGGTTCGGATTATCAACACTCTCTCACGTTGCTTAAACGCTTTAAAGAAGAATGTCCAGACGTGACAACCAAATGTGGTTTGATGGTCGGGATTGGTGAAACCAAAGAAGAAGTGTTAGCCGTATTGGACGATTTACGCGCCCACAATGTTGACCTCGTCACCATTGGCCAATATTTACAGCCGTCAAAAAATCATGCACCTGTTGACCGTTTTGTCCATCCTGATGAATTTAAAGAATATGCGGATTATGGCAAAAAATTAGGCTTCACCAATATTTGGAGTGGGCCAATGGTACGCTCTTCGTATCATGCAGATAGGCAGTATGAAGGAAAGGCGTTGGGGTGATTGATTTCGACTTACTTCGACTACGCTCAGTGACCGCCACTAGACCAACGCAAAAAGTTCCCTGAGCGGAGTCGTGTTCCCTGAGCGGAGTCGAAGGGGCAATAACTTTTAAAGGACTAAATTATGAAAGGATACTTATACATTTTACAATGTGCTGACGGTAGTTATTACACTGGCAGCACAACAAATATCCAATTACGATTATGGCAACACCAACAAGGAGAAGGTGCAAAACACACAGCGAAAAGACTGCCTGTTAAGCTGGTTTATACTGAGGAGTTTGACAGAATTGACGCTGCTTTTTATCGAGAAAAACAAGTACAAGGCTGGAGTCGGAAGAAAAAAGAGGCGTTGATAGTTGGCAAATTTAATCAACTGCCCTCATTGTCACAATGCCAAAATCAGAGCCATTATAAAAACTTCAATTCACACTAGGCTTCGACTACGCTCAGCCAGCGCAAAAAGTTCCCTGAGCGGAGTTGAAGGGGCTTATAGTTGATTCGACTACGCTCAATCAACAAAAATTAAAGCTGTTCCCTGAGGGGAGTCATGTTCCCTGAGCGGAGTCGAAGGGAATACTATTTTTTAATTTTTTTGGGCTTAACTGGCTCAACAGATGCAACAGAATCGTCCCCTGATTTTTGGCTTGCCCTGAGCTTGTCGAAGGGTTGAAGGGGCGCAGTATATTGTTGATACAGTTCAAATAAAAACGCTACCCTCTCTGCCTCATTAGCAAATTTGCTTTTGCCATAGGCGGCATCTACCGCTTTGTCGAGTTGTTGATGGGCTTTAAGCAAATTAGCAGGCATGGTTAAAGGGTCGTATAAATCGGCTAACGAACATTCGGGGTGTGCCGCCCGTGCGTCTAGTACCGTCTGTGCAGCAGCTTCGATAGTTTGTTTTTGTTTGTCGCTTGGGTTTAATGGCCACGGAAAGTTGTTATAAACAATAGCAACTGAATATTGATAATCACTTTTTAGACGACCTGTTATAGTTCTCATCCACGCCATGTGCATGGTTGAGTTAAGCACCCCAAAATGAAATACTGTCGCATCAGCAACTAATCTTAATTTATTACTACACAAAACAGATTTACCCAAAAAAGCAATGGGCATAAAAACTCTTCGCTCAGAGGATATTTCAGGCATTGCCAAGTAATTTTCTGTTGATGTAAAAGACGTATGAAATTTAGTTGGAAAATCGGCTATTTTTTGCGTTGGTAAGCTCGGACTAGCGGCACGATACTCTTTAACTTTTTGAATCAGCTTTTTACTTTCTGGCATTTTAGCCAAATCTTTAGGTGAAACGTCAGCAAGATGCAAAAAATAACACACCGTATTATTGATAAACTCTTCTCCTCCTAACCATCGCTTAAAATAAGGCTCAGCAATAGGTTCTTTTTTTATAAAATCTGACTTTTCATTTTCCGTAAAAAAATAATAACCGCCATCAATCGGTTTATTGCCACTGACCATTTCGGGTACAGAACAAATAGGCTGACGACGACTTTCTAGAAATTGATTTTTAGCATCGACCAAATACGCATTGATATTATTAGCACTAATAGGCAATGGTAAACCTTTGCCGTCTTCATAATCAAAAATCGTCTTTTTAAGCGTATTATCTTGACCAAAACCAATAATCACACAATGTACTGCCGCTTTGCCCGTTGCTGCACTTTGCCATTGAAAAGTGCGATGAGCAAACTGAATACATAAATTTTGCTCAAAAATCCAACCCCACAAAATACCCACTTGCTCACCTTGAGTAATTGAGTTGGTGGATACAAAAGCGGTGCGTGTTTTTGGAGCATCTTTCATTATGCAAGCTGCTTTAACAAACCATGCTCCCACGAAATCAACTTTGCCAAATTTTTTATCTTTAGGAAAAACTAAGTCAACATCATTTTGTTGTTCGGCTGAACGCCATTGATGACCAATAAACGGCGGATTACCCAATATATAATCCGTGACAGGCCAATCGGTTTGTAAGGCATTAGCATTTAAAATAGTCGCACTTTGCTTGAGCGGAATACGCGCATAGTGCATCCCAAAGCGGTCAGACACCAACAAATTCATTTGATGGTCAATCAACCACATCGCCACCCGCGCAATCTGTGACGGAAACTCCTCAATCTCAATGCCATAAAACTGATTAACATTACAACGAATCAAAGCCGAAACATCCATGATTAACTGCGTTGAGTCTTTTTGAATTTGCTCAATCACTTCTAGCTCTAACAAACGCAATTCTCTGTAAGCCACGACCAAAAAGTTACCACAACCACAGGCAGGGTCTAAAAACGTTAATTGGGCTATTTTATCGTGAAAAACATCTAACTTGGCGGCACGCACACTCACTTGTTTATGGGTTTTAATAGTTGCTAATTCGTCTCTTAATTCTTGTAAAAATAACGAGTTAATCATTTTTAAAATGTTTTGCTCGCTGGTGTAATGCGCCCCTAAGTTACGCCGTTCCTCTTTATTCATTACCGATTGAAACAACGCGCCAAAAATTTCGGGAGAAATCGCCTGCCAGTCAGTTGCACACGCGTCTATTAGCTCTTGACGCATTTTGGCATCAAAAGCCGCAGGCGGAATCACCTCTTTAAACAGCTCACCGTTAATGTACGCAAAGGCATTTAACTGTTCATCTAAATTTTTAAGGCGTTTTTCGCGGTTTAGCGTATCAAATAATTGGCTAATCCATGCGGCAAGGTCAGAGCCATCTTGTTGGGTACGTTGCACTAAAAAATTGTAAAATTGATTTTTATTAAAAATTTGCGTGTCTTCGGCAAACAAACAAAATAGCAAGCGAATCAACATCACACGCAATTCGTGGCCATCATAACCGTTTTCTTTGAGTTGGTCGTGCAAACGTCCCATGCGCTCGGCGGCAGCAATGTTGACCGCTTCTTGCTGTTGTCTAAACTCAGTTTCGTAGCCCGAAATAAAACCAAATAACTCAATGTTATCGGCTAAGTTAGCGACTAAAATTTTTTGCTGTTGTTGTGTTTCTATATCCAATAAATGCAAATGCTCAAAATCGCAGACAATCACATAACGTGGCAAATCATCTTGAGCAACTTTGGCAATTGACTGCAAATAATCAAGAGCTTGCGTGGTGGCTTTGGCTAAATCTGCACCGCGACTTTTTGCTCACAGACCAATTTTTTTGGCCAATACACATCAATAAAGCCTTGTGTGCCTTTGAGCTTTTTAAATGTGGCTTCAAAAATACCCACTTTACGGCGATTAACGCCAAATACTGCAAAAAACTCGTTCCAAAAGGTTTGAGATTCGGCTCGTTCGCGAGTTTCGTCTTTCCATTCAAGACTAAATTTACGCGCATTGGCACGAATTTGATTGGGGGATAACAAAATAACGCTCCTTGTATTGAGGCGTAAAAAACAGCTTTAGGTATTTGTTGTCACCGCTTTTAAGCCTAAATGGGTGACGAAGGGTATAAAATCTTTATCAGCAAATAACAGAGAATGGCCATATTCAATACAATGTGTGGCAATAATCACATCTGCTGTTTTACGAACGGTAACGCCACGTTTGCGTAAAAAACGAAAGTTATCGGCGGCTTGTATGGCTAAGTCTGTCCCTAACATGTCAAACACCGTTAATGTAAGCAATAATTTTTTCGCAGTTTGATAATCTGTATCTACACGAAATCCGCGTAATACCTCCGTTAAAATCAAATCGCCAATAGCAAGCGGTTCAACACCAAGCAAACTATCTAATTTATTAGCGGATGGCGTGGGTTGGCCATTAAAATAGTCAATCCAAACACTTGAATCTATAAGAATCATTGATTGAGTCTCATGTCTTCAAGGTCATCTTCCCATTTCAGTTTTCCACGAAAAGCCTTAATCGACTCTTGTTGCTTGAGTTTAATGAGCATTTTTAACCCCAACTCAACCGCTTCTTTTTTGGTTTTTAATCCTGTGGCTTTTAAAGCATCGTGCATTAAAGCATCATCTATCACAATATTGGTACGCATTTTTTGAACTCTATAATGTGTATTTTATATTGTAATATACACATTATAGATAATTTTAGCTACGATTACTTCGGATACAACTTGCTATCAAACTCATCCATATGCGGATAACGTAATGGCGTTAAACTGTCTAAATTGGCTAAATAATTTTTATAATCCACCAAAATTTGCTCGCGTGCTTCGGGTTTAATATAGGGCACATGATAGCCAATAAACGGTGGCAACACCTCAAAGCCCACATACGCTAAAGTACCACGCAACAAAGGACGCAACATGCCATCCACCAACTCACCATGAATAGCTTTTTCACCAAACATATGCTCACGGCCACCCAAAGTTAAAGTCACTAAAGCTTTTTTACCTTTTAAGCCACCTTGGTCATAAAAACGCATTCCGCCATAGCACACCCCCGAAATTAACACGCGGTCAATCCACCCTTTTAAAATCGCAGGCACAGAAAACCAATATAACGGAAAGTTAAAAATCACCAAATCCGCTGCTTTTAACTTTTCTAACTCAGCCGCAATATCAGGTGCAATTGCTTGTTGTTCGTAGTTATGACGCTGTTCTAAGGCATACACCAAATACTCAGGATTTTTGCGCTGGGCAAAATCGTTAGCAGAAGCCACAGGATTCCAATTCATCTCATATAAATCGGACACCTGTACTTGATAACCAGCAGCCGTTAATTGCTCGGTGGCCAAGTGCATCAAGGCGCTATTAAACGATTTGGCTTCGTGATGGGCGTGAACAATCAAAACATTCATTATTAAAACTCATTTGGTTAAAAATAAACTTGATTTCAGCACGAAAGTACCAGTATAAGCAACTAGGCTTTTTACATAGCAGCTTTTAGGAGTAAATAATAACATGACTTATCAGACCCTCTTATATCAAGTCGAAAACCGTATTTTGACGATTACCCTCAACCGTCCCGAACAAATGAATGCCTTTACCGTTGAGATGGCCAATGAATTAGAGCACGTCTTCAAAACTGCCAGTGACGACGACAATATTGGTGCGATTGTGGTGACAGGCGCAGGTAAAGCCTTTTGTGCTGGCATGGATTTAAGCAAACAAGGTAATGTCTTTGGTTTGAATGAAAACTTACAACCGACAATAGCCGATATGGAACAGCGCTTAGACGATGAAGAAATGATTGCAGGGGTACGAGATACAGGTGGTCGTGTCACCTTGGCTATTTTTGATTGCAAAAAACCTGTGATTGGTGCGATTAATGGCGCAGCCGTGGGCATTGGCGCAACCATGACCTTGGCAATGGATATTCGTTTAGCCTCCTCTAAAGCACGGATTGGTTTTGTTTTTGGCAAAATTGGCGTAGTGCCAGAAGCCTGTTCAAGCTGGTTTTTGCCACGTATTGTCGGTATCAGCCAAGCCTTAGAATGGGTGTATAGTGGTGATATTTTAACTGCCGAAGAAGCTCAACAAGGCCGTTTAGTCAAAGCGATTTATAGCCCAGAAACCTTGTTAGAAGAAGCTTATAAACTCGCCCATAAGTTTATAGATAATCGTTCACCTGTTGCTATCGCCTTTGCTCGACAAATGATGTATCGCAATGCCGCCCAAACACACCCGATTGAAGCGCATAAAGTAGACTCTTTGGCCATGTTTTACACCAGTCTTGACGATGGCAAAGAAGGTGTAAAATCCTTTTTAGAAAAACGCGCCCCTGAATTTACAGGGAAAGCCAGTCAAATGCCTGAATTTTATCCTTGGTGGAAATAGGGGCTGTTGACGTTTTGCATGTGAGCAGCGTTGCTGATAAACATGGACTCAGGCAAGGCACAAAACGCAGCAAATAGTGATTCTATTGGCAAGTTTTGTCACGTAGTATGAGTCTACTTTTAACGCAATCTTCAGGGAAAGAACGATTTTTTGAGGTTAATTTGTTGTTCATCGCTTATTTAGAATAACCAAGCTACACGACTCGCGCCGCGTATCCTCTAAAAAATAGCTTCTTTCGCAACCACAATCAAAACGTCAGCAGACCCTAAGGTTTTCGCTTGAATAACCAGAAAATATGCCCTGTATTTTCTGGCTGTTACTCACTGATATGAGCACTTTTACGGACATATCGACAGAACTATCTCGGCGATATTTTATATGAGTGTTAAGATTTTAGCCTCTAAGGCATCAAGGTCTGGAATGACTGCCATTGCCTCTTGGTAACGTACTTGCAAATACTCCATCGCGGTGACGGTCGCTTTTTCTAAGTCTTCCAGTTCGGCAATTTTTACTTTAACGGCAAGCGGCTCTGCCTGCAACGCAATTGCATAATGACTTAGCTTCTCGTTATGGTTAATACTGTGAATGATAGCCACTTTTTGGGGTTCAGACGCTGCCGAGAGCCCACATAATACTTCAAAGTTAACCACAGGTACTTGTTCTGAATTCCATAAAATCTGCCCTAAGAGGCCATTTTTTTTGGCTTTTTTAGGTGACTTGATGCCCGTCGCTGGTAGTACATCTAAGACGGTGACCGCAGGCAATAATAACCTTTTTTGCCATAATGGCAGCAAACAAACGTCTAATTTACCCGTTGTTGCACTCAGTAGGGTGGTTTGCCCTAATGTGGGAAGCTGTGCTTGTGCCATAGTTTACCTCAATGGATTGAGTGTTATTAAAAGACTTAGCATAATGCTCTAATAACTATATTAGGTATTTAAGGTTTGATTTACATAATTAACTAAACGATTGGCTAAATCAAACGGTGTTCCTGTAAAAGAAACACAGCCCGTTGCACGCATGGCATCAGGTTGACTAGGGCAAGCACATGTTTGCTCATCTTGCGCCCAAACCACCCCCCCTGCTTCGACCATCAACGGCCCACTGATAGAGCCGTCACTGCCCATGCCACTAAAAATAATGGAAATTGCTCGTTTTTGAAAACGGCGACTGACATTGGCAATCACTTGGTCTATTGACGGTGAGTATGGGCCGTCCCATTTAATATTACGCGAAACCACCTGACCATCGGCACTAAAGTCGATTTCTGTTTCAACAGGCGCAATCAAAAGCTCACTATTTTTTAACTGCTCTCCACCACGTGCAATCAGACACGGCATATGATTATGTCGCACTAAAACCCGTGTCAGGGATTCTTGCATACGGCCATCAATATGCTGTGCCAACACAAAGGCCACAGGAATTCCCTTAGGCACATAGTCCAAGAACTCTTTGACGGCAGCAGGTCCGCCCAAGGAGGCGGCAAGTACACAGACAAACTCAACCCGTTGATATTTACGCTTAAATAACTCGTCGGGAATAACGATTTGTTTGGGACGTGTTGGATTGCTAGGGCCACGCTCTAAAGGCTCTAAATTCTCTTGAACAACAGGATGTCCGACAACTTCGTATAATTTAATAAAAACCCGTCGTTCCCAACGCGGATACTGACGCGTGCCTTGAGTGGGGGCTACATCAAGTCCAAATAGAACGGGCACATCAGTTGCCAGCACTCGCTCTATCAAATCGTCATCTTCTTCCTGTAAATCAATCAACCATACATCAGGGTCAGCGGCATTGAATAATTTATTATCTAATCTATCGGGCGCACAGTTGAGGACAAGGTCATAACCTTGTCCTTTTACTGCATGCGCGAGTGCTAATCGTTGCAGGCTCATATCGCACACGATAGCAACACGCGGATTCCTTTTGCTTGTCATAACCTTATTTACCGCTCAGAAACTGTCGCTAATAACTCAGCTATCGTTTCAAGTAATTGTTGCTCTTGGAATGGTTTACCCATGTAGGCATTTACCCCAATTTGGAAGGCGCGTTCACGGTGTTTTTCACCCGTACGCGAGGTAATCATAATAATGGGTAAGCCCAACAAGTTGGGATTGTGGCGTACCAACGATGCCACTTCGAAACCGTCCATACGCGGCATTTCAATGTCAAGCAACATAATATCTGGACGAATTTCTTCCAGTTTGGTAATTGCATCTAGACCATCTTTGGCTAAGACCACATCATAACCGTGACGCTCTAATAAACGAGAAGTCACTTTACGTACTGTAACCGAGTCGTCAACCACCATGACGGTACGCGTTGAGCGCTCTTGAACTGCGGGGGTTGTCTCCTCGACCACTTGTTTTTGACGCGGTTTTTGTAGTGCGGCTGCACGTAACATCGCAATCGTATCGAGAATGATAACAACCGAACCATCCCCTAAAATGGTTGCTCCCGAAATACCTGCTACCGAAGCCAACTGTGCCCCTACAGACTTAACCACAATTTCACGCGAGCCAATTAATTGGTCTACCTGTATAGCAACACGTTGGTCTGCGCCACGCACCAATAAAATGGGTAATGGTAGGGTTTGACCAAATAAGCTAGGGACACGAATACCGTGCACAAACTCGCCCAAGTAGTGCAACTTATAACCAATATTTGCATACTCGAATGCGGGCGCATTGGGGGCGTAATATGTCTCCAACTCGTAGGGGCTCGCGCGCACAATACCTTCAATTTGTGATAACGGAATCGCATACACATCTTCGCCAATACGTACCATCAAGGCTCGGCTCACAGCCACAGTGAAGGGTAAGCGCATAACAAAGGTTGTACCTTTGCCTTGTTCAGACTGAATAACAACGGTACCACCCAGTTGTTTAATCTCACTCTGAACAACGTCCATCCCCACACCACGACCCGAAATCTGAGTCACTTTTTGCGCCGTAGAAAAGCCCGCATGGAAAATAAACTGCAATAATTCACGTTCGCTAATCGTACTATTTTCATCTAACAAGCCACGCTCAATGGCTTTTTTACGTACCGCATCAATATTAACGCCTTTACCATCGTCAGCGAGTGTCAGAACAATTTCTCCCCCCTCACGACCAATCGATAAGGTTACGCGTCCCATAGCTTCCTTACCCGCAGCAGCACGTTCGGCAGGGTTTTCTAAACCGTGGTCAACGGCGTTACGCAACATATGTTCTAAGGGAGCAACAATCCGTTCTAATAAGGTACGGTCCATTTCACCTTCAGCATTGATAACATACAACTCTGCAGGTTTGCGTAATTCACCTGATGTTTGACGCACAATACGTTGTAAACGTGGCACCAAACGCGAGAAGGGCACCATGCGAGAGCTCATCAATCCTTCTTGCAATTCGGTATTTAGACGTGATTGCTGTAAAAGTAACGTTTCGGTATCACGCGCTTTTTCAATCAAGGTGGCTTTAATATCAAATAAGTCGGATGCAGATTCGGATAAAGACTTAGATAACTGGTTCAACGACGAATATTGGTCCATTTCCAAGGGGTCGAAATCTTCATATTTGCCACCTTCTTGGGTATGTTTTGCCAAAATTTGAACTTCTAATTCACCTTCCATACGACGTAATTGGTCAACCAACCGTTGTACTGTTGCGCCCATTTCCTCTACGGTTTGACCGAAACTGTGCACACCCATTTCTACACGCGAGCGAACAATCGACGTTTCACCTGCAAGGTTAATAAGTTTTTCCATCAATTCAGAGGAAACACGAATCATCTCTTGTGCCGCTTGCTGTACATTTGTCGCTTGGCGGAAATTACCTGTCATCGATGGCATTACCCCTGATGACAATACAGGTAGTTTGGGAGCTTCTTCAGCGACAGGCACTTCAGAGACACTAGACTTCGTCTCTACAGTGGGTACAGGCATTTTAATCGCAGGGACAATCGTGGGTTGACTATCGACATAACTTTGTGGGCTTGCTAAGTAGCGTTTTAATTGCTCCACTAAATCTGTCACAGCAAGCGATTTTCCTTCTTTTTGCAGTTTATCTACAGCATCGGCAATACGGTCATGACAGCGTTGTAATAAGGCGAATACTTCTGTACCGCCTTGATAACGTAATTGACACACGCCCTCGTAAATATTTTCCATTTCATGTGCCAAATCACCCAGTGAATTGACACCCGACATACGTGCACCCCCTTTTAAGGTATGCAAACCACGTTGTAAAATTTGTACAGGCGCAATATTCGCTGGCTCTTGTACCCATGCTTGTAAACTTGCATTCGTCTCATCCACAATTTCTTGTGCTTCTTCTAAGAAAATTGCTAACAACTCAGGGTCTAAGTCTTCGGCTAGTACCTCGACAGGGCTGGCCACACTAGGCATGGTGCTGATAGTAGCTGCTTCGAGGTTTTGAACAGACGTTGCTTGGCTTTCTGGCAATGCGGCAGATGGCTGTGTTGATGTAGGCATAGCCGCCTTAGTCGAGCCACCTGCCGCTAATGAGAAAAAATCCAAAATAACAGTATCTTTGGGTGTATGACGATATAAATCAATCACAGTGACCAAGTCTTTTGCATACTTACAACGGCCTTCCCGTTGTAAATCTTCAATCATTTGCGCCAGACGGTCATGGCAACGCTGTAACAAATCGAGTAAGACTTGTGTCGCTTGATAACGGTTATTGACTAAATCTTCGTATAAGAATTCTAGTTCATGCCCCAAATCACCTAAACTGGTGACTACCGCCATACGTGCACCGCCTTTTAAGGTGTGCAAATGGCGTTGGAGTACACGTAAAGGTTGTTTATCTTCCAGATTATTACGCCAGTTCGTGAGCTCGTCATCAGCCGCAGTGAGAACCTCTTCGGCTTCTTCTAAGAAAATTGCCAACAACTCAGCATCTGCACCGTCATCTATTTCGGCTTCTGCGGGTACATAGGCTGCAAATGTATCTGTTGTAGTCGCTAGTTGAACAGGTGCACCACCCCATTCACGCAAGCGTGCCATGAGTTTGGGATTGGCTTGTACCGTTTGACAGGCGGCTAAAGTATCAAAGATATTGATAATTTCGTCATGGGCACTCGACAAATCTTCTAACAACTGTTCATTTGCTAAGGCTTTGGTAGTATCTTCGGCAACAAAACGGTAAACACAAATTAACTGGTCAGCAAGCTCCGATAAAGGCGATACCGCCGATTGCTTGGCGGCAGGCGCTAATAATTCTAATTCGCGTAGTAGACTTTGAATAATATCGTCGTGCTCTGGCGATTGTAACCATCCAGACAATTCCCAAGGCGCATCTAATAATAGCTCTATGCCCAAATCAATAAAAGACGCCACTAAACCTGCTGTATTGGTCGTGATAGGCGCTGTAATGGCATCATCAGAGACTGAGGCATGTGCGACTTGTTCTATACGGCTAATCAAGCTATGACGTTCGGCGACTGTTCCCGCCCCGCCTTGACTCACATCATTAATACTTTGCTTAATCAGACGATGGGTCTCTGACAATAACTCCATGTGTTTTGCTTGTAAACCACGGCCTTGGGTACGTAAATCCTTAAATAAATGCTCCATCGGTGCCGCAATCTCTGCAACCGTTTTGACCCCCGCCATCCCTGCACTACCGCGCAAGGTATGTAGTGCGCGCAAAATTTGGTCTGTTACAGGCATCGCATTGTATTGTGCGGGTAAATGCGCAAGGTAATTTGCAATTTCGTCTAAGTAGCTATTTGCCTCTGTCGTAAAAATATCAATCAATACAGGGTCTTGCAGATGCTCGTTTTCAGTCGCTATGGTTGCTGTCGGCATATCTGCTAAGCTAGCAGCTAACTCTTCAAAGGCATCACTCAGATCTTCATCTTCGTTATCCTCAGCTTGTTCAGATGATTCTGCAACAGCCTCAAGGTCAATCTCTACTGACTCATTCGCCGACTCAACATCAGGTACTAACGGCTCAATTGCTGCTTCAGTCTGCTGGGCAACACCTGTTTGACCATTTGCGCATGCAACTGCTGCTTCAATTTGAGCAATAGAGACCACTTGTGCACGAGCAAAATGGTCAGCGATACTCATGAGTGGGGAGGTATTTAAGCGCGGCGTTTCTTTATTTTGGAAGTTACTAATTAACTCAGGGATAACATTAATCACCTCAGTAATCAGCCTGACCATTTCAGCTGAGGGTTTTGTGGTTTTGTCGATAACACGATTGAGCATGTTTTCAATGCCCCATGCCAACTCTCCTTCAACTTTTGCTCCAACCATACGGCCTGAGCCTTTTAAGGTGTGGAATCCACGACGAAACTCTGTTAATGCGGCGTTATTGTCAAAATTTGCTGCCCATTTGGGGAAATAGGTATTGATTGTCTCTAAAACTTCTTCGACTTCTTCGATAAAAATTTCTCGAATTTCGTCATCTTGACTGAAGTCGTCTTCTGGCATCGCAATATGTTGAGGGACATCTAAAATAGGTGCGGCGAGTTTTACAGGCTCAACGTTCGTGCTGATAGTAGTCTCTGGCTTATCATTTTGCGCAAAGAGAGCTGGCGATGGTGTCAACGCTGCTTCTTCGCCTAAATCCATCGGTACGGCAAAGTCTTCATCCATCAAGTCAGTTTCAATATATACTGCTTCCGATAACTCTGCTTCTTCGGTCAAGTCTTTGACATCGCTAAGGGCTAACGCAGGTAAATCGGGGATAGTCATATTCTCAAAAGTGAGTTCATCGGCTGTTGTGTCAGCAGGCATAGTGACACTAGCAGCTGGCTGAATTACCACGGTTTCGGCAAATGCCTCTGCACTCGTGACTTCTGGCTCTTCACTGCTAATATGGTCTTCTATAGGTTCTAAACTCACTTGATGACGCGCAACGGCTAGCGCCCACTCCACATCTTCCATACTAACAGTTTGCGCTTTGGCAAACATCTCGGCAGCAGTCATCAGCGCGGGCGTTGCTATACTGGGGGTTTCTTTTTGTTGGAAGTTGGCAATTAAATCAGGCACCACAGAGACGACATTCTGAATCAACGTCATCATAGCGGGGGTTGTCGTAGCCGTTTTATCTATCACCCGATTCAGCATATTCTCAATAGACCATGCTAATTCAGCCGTGACTTTTGCACCTACCATACGCCCAGACCCTTTGAGCGTATGAAAACCACGACGGACTTCAGTTAAAGCCGATTTGTTCTCGTAGTTAGCCGCCCACTTAGGCAGATAGGTATGAATCGTTTCTAAGACTTCTTCCGCTTCTTCAATAAAGATTTCTCGAATTTCGTCATCTTCACTAAAGTCATCTTCTGGAACCACGGCACTGATTTCAAAACGTAATACAGGCGCAGCCTTGCTCACAGGCATTTGTGAAATGGCTGGTGTACTAGGCGTTACAAGCTCAGGCTCCTGCGTCATAGTCACCGTCATTTCGAGTGTTTGTTCCGCCTCGATGACAGGCTCTGACGGGACATCTACCGCAACTGGCGGTGCAGATTGAGGATTATCGGTGACCGTCATATTCAACAATGCGGCAGGAATTTGCATATTAACGAGTGTCGGGGCTAAATCTTCCGAGTCACTGTACATCGACTCCGTATCATCAAAACGTACTGGCTGCGGCGCAACAGGTTCTGAAGATGCTGGCTCTACATGTTTAGACTTAGGACTAAAACTCATATCGCCAAGAATGGCTTCTGCATCAAATGTTAAGGTACTACTAAACAGATTTTCGTCAGGCTCTGTTGCACTCTTTGTTGGCTCTAGTTCTTTAATAGCAGGCATATTGATTTGCGTGCGGCTATCGCTATCTTCCAACTGCTGTGTTAATTCAGCTAAATCATCCGAAGCCAAGGGTATATTTAATGCTGGCATAGAGACTAAGGTTTTTTCCATATCTAAGACATGGTCAACATCAGGATTGCGCTGGTCAATTTTTTCTAAATCCATCGGTTCATCCAGTGGTACCGCGGGCATATTCAAGAGCGTCTTCTCTAAAGTGGACTCTGGTAATGTGCCAAAATCAATTTCAGGTAACTCTTTTTCCGCAGGTGTTTTGGCTTCTGCTCTACGTGCAACAGGCTCTGGCGGAGGGACTAATACCAAACCATAACCTAACTTTTCTAAGGATTGGGCAGCCAAATCGAGCAGATTATTATTTTGATGATGATTAGCAACACGCTCTAAATAGTACTCTACCGACGAAATAACATCTGCGAGCGTATCCATCTCTGACCAACTGGGGCGGTAATCATCACTCAGCAAATGGTGTTGTATAAACTCCGATAATCGCGCCAATATTTGTGCAGGACGCGCCAAATCTAACATGGTCAGGCCACCACGTACTGTACTTAATAAATTGGGTAATTCTTGTAAGTACTGTGGACTCCATTGCGAGCTGATATATTCAACGATACATTCTTTCGCTTTTTCTAAGGCGGTGCGTGACTCTCTTAACACAGCACCTTGCGCGGCTGATAACTGGTCAATCATGGCGTTACCGCCAAAGTCACTATCACCAATAGCAAAGACTTGCTCTTCTGTCAGTTGCTGCAGACTTGACTCGACTTCAATCAAAGCACTCGCCACAACTAATAATGCCCCTTCAGGCAATACACCAAAGTTTAATGCTTTATTTAATGTGCGTACTTGCTCAGAAATACTGCGTTGCAAATGTGCTAAGCCCAACACTTGTAAGGTGCTAGATACTTGACGCAAGACAGGTAATAAAGGCTCTAAGGCTCTAATATTAGGATGGTCAGAATAGGTCAAATCATCAATTGTCTCTTTAACGCCTGCTAACTCATCAGAAACACTTTTGATCACGGACTGCATTGCATGGCGGTCAGGTGCGGCTAGTTTTTCTTTTTCAGCCTCAACGACATCTAGAGTTGGCAAGGCCTCATCTAAACGGTACAAGGCGCGCATGGCCACAATACGATAACTTTCGCCACGACTTTTAGCGAGATAGTACAAAATGTTTTTTAATAAATCTAAGGTCGGGGTGTGCTGAGGATAAACTGCGAACTTACGCAACTCCTGCTCTACTTCTCCCAATAATGTCTTAATTGCTGGCGTTAAGGGGATGTGATTATGCATTAAGCCTTCGACTAAGGCTGAAGCAACTTGCCACAAGGCTTGTAAGGCTTTTGCCCCCATAAATAAGCTAAGTTTTTCAAAAATAACGAGAAGCTGCTCGTATTGTTGTTGTAATTGCTGCTGACGAATAATGCCCAATAAACTTAACTGATAACCATGACGCAGCTTTTTGAGTGCCGCTGGGTTAGCTGCTACACCTGACTGCCCTAATACAGAAAATACTCGACTAAAATCAGGCTTAAATAAAGCTAACTCCGACAACGGGGTTTCATCGTGCGCAATACGTAATGCATTGATAGTTGGCAACAATACAAACGGCGTGTCACGTTTAGCTATTTGTAAACGCTCTAAATAGGCAGGCAACTGTAACATCGCTTCAATTAAAGCATGATGTGCTTGTTGTGTATCTGAAACTTTATTATTTACCAGTGATAAACATAACTTTTCCATTTCTTCCGCAAGCAAAGCTGCACCAAAGAACTCGACCATTTGCAAGGTGCCGCATACTTGATGCAAATAAGCCAAACAAAAGCGTAATTTAGCCACATCACTTGGATTTGTGATATAGGCTTCTAGGGCTTGTTGTGCCTGCTTTAAGGTCTCTTGGATTTCACTTTTAACCCAATCCAAAGCGAGAAAATTATGGTTATCACTCATCTTTTTACCCCCCCTCTGGGGACTTGATGCGGTTATTGAATATAAATCATGCGCAATACGCGTTTAAAAATTTATATCCTATTTATCATCTTAGGGTTCATATAATTTATCAAAGAGGCTAGCGTCTAGAGTCTATCACTCGACGACAACCTCGTCCAAGGACGGTCAGGTTAGTAACCATTCTTAGCATAGATGACTTAGGGTAGTTGTCTGAGCAACGTATTCTAAGTTCGTCTTTATGTACCGTCCTTCTAAACAATACGACGGTAGGCTAAGGTGTCCGCATATTCAACTCTTTCTAGGGAAGGATGCTGCCAATCCATAATTTCTCCCACACCTAGCACGAGTATGCCTCCGATTCGTAAACGCATTGCCAGTTGTGTAACAACATCCCGTTTACGAAAACGCCGAAAATAAATGAGTACATTTTGACAAAATATCACATCCATATCGGCAAATGGAGCTTTATCTAATTCCATCAAATTTAATTGCGCAAATGCAATTCTATTTTTTATGTCACTGTTAACTTGCCAGTCTCGTTTATTACCTAATTGCGTGAAATATTTGAACTTCAGCGCATCAGGCATGCCTTGTAGTTTACGTTCGATATAAATCCCTTGTTTTGCTTTAGTTAACGTCGGGAAACTAATATCGGTCGCTGTGATACCATAAAAAATATCTTGACGCTGATGATTAGTTATCATTTCCTCGACTAAAAAAGCCAAGGAGTATGGTTCTTCTCCTGTAGAACAACCTGCACTCCATAAATTCAGTGAATAGCATGACTTATCAGCCAAGCGCTGCTTTATATACTGTTCCACTAAAGCGTAAGAGCTGGCATGTCGAAAAAAAGAGGTTTCTTGTACAGCTAATCTATCAACTAAAACAACCCACTCCCTTTCACCGCTAATGCCAGACATGACGAGCTCATAATAGACATCATAATCGTCTATTCCAATTTCTCGCATACGTGTAGATAGGGAAATTTCTAAGAAAGGTCTGCGTGTTTGAGTGAAGGTAATCCCTGTACGCGCTTCAATTTGTGCTTGCCACAGTGAAAACTGCTCATCTGTGATAGGAGTAACTGGCCTGATTCCCCAATCCTGTAGTGCCACGCCAGCTCTCCTATCACAGACAATCAATTCCCGTTAGGCATACTCTGGTAATTTGAAGCCAGATACAGATAACCGTAACTCGGCGGCCATTTCTGCTAAGTTACCAATCGAGCGTGCGGTTGCAATGGTACCTGCGGTTGTTTGTGTCGTAATCTCTTGAATAACATTCATCGTGTTAGAGATATGACCCGCAGAGGCTGCTTGCTGACGCGCAGCGTTAGAAATGTTTTGAATCAAGTCCGCTAAGTTACGCGAAACGCTTTGAATTTCTTCCAGTGCCACACCCGCGTCTTGTGCTAATCGAGCACCACGCACAACTTCAGATGTGGTTTGCTCCATGGAAATAACCGCTTCGTTGGTATCGGATTGAATGGTTTTAACCAATTGTTCAATCTGCTTAGTCGCTGATGCAGAACGTTCCGCAAGACGTTGTACTTCGTCGGCAACCACCGCGAAGCCACGACCTGCTTCCCCCGCCATCGACGCTTGAATGGCCGCATTCAACGCGAGAATGTTAGTTTGGTCAGCAATATCGTTAATCAGAGAAACGATGTCACCAATTTCTTGTGATGATTCACCCAAACGTTTAATACGTTTAGAGGTTTCTTGAATTTGTTCACGAATCGTATCCATACCTTCGATAGAACGTTGTACCACATCCGCCCCTTTATGGGCGATGGCTACAGATCTGTCCGCAACGACTGCAGATTCGGCTGCGTTTGCAGATACTTGGTCAATCGAAACCGCCATTTCATTCACCGCGGCAGACGCACCCGCAATTTCTTGAGCTTGATGCTCGGAGGCTTCGGCTAAGTGCATCGCAGTAGATTGTGTTTCTTGCGCAGCAGCGGATACCTGTACGGCAGTTTGGTTAATGGTGGATACCAATTGGCGTAACTGGTCAATAGAATAGTTAATAGAGTCCGCAATCGCACCCGTAAAGTCTTCGGATACCGTTGCTTGTACGGTTAAGTCACCATCAGCCAAGTCGCCTAATTCATCTAACAAACGTAAAATCGCAGATTGGTTACGTTGGTTTTCTAATTCCACCGTTTCTGCGCGCTGACGGTCTGCTTCTGCTTCTGCTTGCGCACGTTCACGGTCTTGACGGGCACGAACACGAATAAAGCCGAATAAGGAAATTAACGTAGCAGCCAACGATAATACACCAATTGCGGTGGCTAGTACGGCGTTTGCTTCTTCGTCAACGACTTGTGTCAATTTAGTCAAGGTAGATAATAATTCTGGCGAATCACGGAAAATAGCTGAGGAGGCCTCACGTACTTGGAACAATTCTGGCGAAGATTGCAAAATTTCGTTAGCCCCTTGTTGTACTGAGCTTTCAAACAACTTGCTAATTGCAACCAATGAACTTCTTGCTTGCTGATCTTGTACTGCGGCTAAACCTTGCTCAGGATCACCTTTTAATAACCCATTCAATACTTGACCAAAGGTCTCGGAGTCACGACCAAAGTCATCGGCTGCCATCACTGCATTTTCATCACCATTTAGCACGCTACTCACGGAGCGTAAAATACGTTCTGCTAATACCGATTGTTGTTTGGCGAGTACGACTTGTGAAGAAGAGACGCCCGAACCCACCATAGCATCAACGATGGCATCATTTTCTGCTTGTAATTCAGGCACAGCATCGGCGATACCTGCGACTAAATCATGTAAGTTACTAACCGTTTTTTCGCCAGCACTCACCGCCTGAATATTTTTAGAAACGCGATCCCATACAGCTTGTACCGCTTTAGTATCCGCATAAGACTCATCGTGTAAAGACTTTAATGCCGTCCAGCGACGCTCAAATTCTTGCGCTGCTTTATTGAGTGATTCGAAGGCTTGTTGGTTGCCCGATGCCGCTTCTGTCGCGTTTTTAGCAATATCTTGGGACAACACACGCAATTCAGAAGCATGTTGAATCATCTGACGACCTGTCGAGCTCTTTTTAGCCACAACCACAAAGGAGCCAGCAGTTAATAAAATGAAGATAATAAACGCTAATAAGAAGCGGGTCGCATCTGGCGTATCTGCAAGTGACTTCCAGAAATTACGACTAAAGATTGCCTTAAACGTATTTTTAGACAACAGGCTCTTAAAGTTAATCCCTACAAGAGATTTGCGCAAATTTTGCACTGGTGATTTCATAGTGGACAGATCTCCCCTAAACCTGTTTTTATTCTCTTTAAATCGCACTTCGTCTAAGCTACAGCAGCCTTTATAAAGCGCGGATCTTCTATTAAACGGCTTAATAACAGCACATACCAAGTACGGCCATCACGCACAAAAGCCCCTTGCACAAACGGGGCTGCTTCAACAAATGGCGCCTTAATGTCAAGCGTATAATCAACAGCGGTAAAATGCTGCATCCCTAATACTTCATCGACAACTAGGCCTGTAAACATATCTTGATGATCGACAACTACAATCCGACGTTTTTGTTCATTCAGACTGGTTTTACGCCCCATAAACATCAACATATCAGAAATGGGTAACAACCGACCACGAACATTTGCCAAGCCCCTCATCCACGACTCTACACCAGGAATCATGGTATAACGCGGCACTTTAA
This sequence comes from Agitococcus lubricus, assembly GCF_003051055.1. Taxonomy (GTDB): domain Bacteria; phylum Pseudomonadota; class Gammaproteobacteria; order Pseudomonadales; family Moraxellaceae; genus Agitococcus; species Agitococcus lubricus. Next base: position 49,856 of record NZ_QAON01000015.1, read on the forward strand.
GAACTTCAGCAACTTCGCCTATGGGTGCTAAAAAATACTCTCCAGCCAGCATGAAGCCTACACCTGTCCAAGCATCAGCTCCCTGCCCCAGCAAACCCATTCCACGTTTTTTAGAACGTTCGGCTATCTCGAGTAGTTTGATAAAGCCTTTGGCTGCCATGCTGTCTACCTATTATTATTTATTGGGTATTAAATTTTGGATGACCGCCATCAATAATGTCTCATCCACAGGTTTGGTTAAATAATCACGTGCACCTTGACGCTTACCCCAAACACGGTCTGTTTCCTGATCTTTAGTCGTCACAATGACAACAGGGATATGTGCTGTATCCGTACCTTTAGTAATTTGACGTGTTGCCTGAAACCCATTAATACCAGGCATAACCACGTCCATTAATACCAAATCAGGCAATTCTGCACGAGCGACAGCCACTCCGTCGGCACCATTAGTTGCTTCTAAAGCCACATGACCATGACGTTCTAAAATTTCCTTAAAACGATAGGTCTCTGTAGGCGAGTCGTCTACAATCAATATTCGAGCCATACTGTCCTCGTTATCATCACTATTGACAGATTAGGACTTAACGTACTGACGAATAGCACTAAACAATTCTTCTTTACTGAATGGTTTAGTCAAATATTCGTCAGAACCAACGATACGGCCTTTGGCTTTATCAAACAAACCATCTTTACTCGACAACATAATGACAGGTGTAGACTTAAAGGCTGAGTTATTTTTAATTAAGGCACAAGTCTGATAGCCGTCTAAGCGTGGCATCATAATGTCAACAAAAATAATGTCAGGGTTAGAGTCTGCAATTTTAGCGAGTGCATCAAAACCATCTGTTGCTGTGATAACCGTACAACCTGCTTTTTGTAATAAGGTTTCTGCTGTACGACGAATAGTCTTAGAGTCATCAATAACCATGACTTTTAAGCCATCAAAATTTTCTTCCATCGGAGTCGCCTTCCTGTTATGTGGCCATAATGCCAATTGTGGAATTCGGAAAGTTAAACCAGAACCCCCGTTTTATCATTTATGTAGCTTTATTTGTTTTTGGCATCGAGTTTACATGGAGGGTGACTCGTTGTAACACAAGACACCAAAGTAAAAGCTAGCTCACATAAATCCAAATATTGTCGGGGGGACTTATCTTTCTTTTAACATAGTTTTTGCGCTGAATCCATAGTGTAATGAACTTAGCCCAAAAACTTCCGCCTAAATAAATTACAAAGGCTTAGCATGATAACTTCATGCTTTATGCAAAGTTAACGCTTTTAAGAAACTTAAACAATCTTCTTTTGCTTGAGCTGTGTCATGTTGCACAAATAGGCAGCAATGTGAGGTTTTATTGCTGCTTAATGCACCAAACCCTACATAGTCATCACTTTCTATTATCTTAATGACCCTCTAGTTTTTATCGCTCTACTTCTGACAATGACATGACTTGCGCATTAAAAGCAGCCACGTCTAACAAAGAAAATGGCCATCTTAATTCTTGCCCTGAGCTATGTTGAAGTACAGGAATAATTAGGCCGTAATTCTCTACTAAGCGCTCACTTAACGCAATATCTATATACTGCCATTTAATCGCTTGTACCCGTTGTAACTGTCCCAGTATTTGCTCGGCTTCATCACATAAATGACAGCCTTTAGTCCCATACAAGGTGAATAAGGTCGATATCATGGTCGTAAGCTCACCTGCCAACAACGATGAATTTTGGCATTACGCTTAAAGTCAAAACCAATGGTTTCTGGACTGATTTCTTTAAAAACCAGATATTGCATCGCGACTTCATCTAATTCAAAGCGACGAAAATTCGTTGAAAAATAACAGATGCCATCGGTATTTAATAAACGCATCGCTAAGGTTAATAACTCTACATGGTCACGCTGTATATCAAATACATCATGCATTTTTTTGGAGTTTGAGAATGTCGGAGGGTCGATAAAAATAACATCAAAACGTTCTCGACAGTCATTGAGCCATGTCATTACATCAGCAGCTATAAAACGGTGATAATGTTCGGCAATCCCATTCAGAGCAAAGTTACGTTTGCCCCAATTGAGATAGGTGTTGGATAAGTCCACGCTCACCGTTTCCTCTGCCCCGCCTAAGGCTGCATGCACACTGGCAGTACACGTATACGCAAACAAATTGAGGAAGCGTTTGCCTGCAACTTGTTGCGCCATTTTAAGACGTATAGGACGGTGGTCTAAAAACAAGCCCGTATCTAAATAGTCCGTTAAATTCAATAATAACCGTGCATCGCCTTCTTGTACTTCGTTGAGTTTATTACGCTGATTTTGTTTTTCGTATTGTTGTTGGCCTTTTTGCGGTGCTCGGACTTTAATAAAGACTTTGTCACGATGTAAACCAAACACTTGCCGAATCACTTGTAAGGCTAACTTAAAACGGGTTGCCGCTTTTTCAGGGTCAATTGTTTTGGGAGGGGCATATTCTTGTACGTGTAAACAATCGCCATAAATATCAATCGCAATATTAAACTCAGGCAAATCGGCATCATATACCCGATAACAAACCACGTGTTCTCTTTCGGCTTGTTTTAAGGTGTGTTGAATATTTTTGCGTAGTCGATTAGCAAACCCATCCGCTTCAGGTGGGATTTGACTATTTTCTACTTCCCTAAAGTGGTATGGGGTCGGTCTGGGAACGGATTGTATCTGGCCATGTCGGACAAAAATATTGAGGTCGCCATTACGTAATTTTTGTGTGTGCAGATGCTCAAAGCCGAGGGCATCTACATGTTCAATTTTTGCTGCCAATACTGCCGCTTGCCAATGACCAAAACGTTCCTTTGCTAGCCGTCCTAATGCTTTATACAAATAAATCGCTGTGTCATCTTCACCCAAACGCTCACCATAAGGGGGATTGGTGACTAATAGCCCCATCGCGACTGGCTTTGGCTCTAAAAAGGCTAACTCTCGCACACCCAATTGAATAAAACGACTTAGACCTGCGGCTTGAATATTTTTAGTGGCTGCTTTGAGTGCTTCGGGGTCTGCATCATAACCATATAGATGAGGCCATGTTTTATCTAACGCAACACGCTGACGCTCCTTAGCTTCTTGCCAACAGGTTTGCCAGACAGATTGCTGATGGCCTTCCCATGCTAAAAAGCCAAAATAGTCACGCATTAAACCCGGCGCAACATCGCCAAACATTAAGGCCGCTTCGGTTAAAAACGTGCCTGAGCCACACATGGGGTCTACTAATGCCTCAAATTTTTGGTGTGGCCAACCTGCTTGCATCAAAATGGCGGCGGCTAAGGTTTCTTTTAACGGGGCATCACCAATCATACGTCGATAACCACGACGATGTAGACTTTCCCCCGACATATCTAAACTGACGGTAATACTACTTGGCTGAATTAAGACATGAATATTGATGTCGCTGGCTTGTGTATCCACGCTCGGACGCTGACCAGTCTGTTGACGAAAATGGTCAACGATGGCATCTTTTAACTTCAATGCCATATATTGTGTATGGGCAACTACCCCTTTGGTAGCGACAGCGCGTACAGCAAAGGTTTTGTCTAAGCTAAAAATATCCTGCCACGGATATTGTTTGGCTTCATGGTATAAATCTTCGGGGGTGTCGCTCTGAATTTTGAATAAGGGTTTATAGACACGAGAAGCCAAGCGCGACCACAGACAAAGGCGATATGCTGTTTTTAAGTCTGCATCAACCCACACTGCACTCGGTTCTTGTTTGACCACCGTTGCACCGATGGTACTCACTTCTTGTGCCAATAAGGATTCTAGGCCATCTGCACAGGCAACGACCCAAGTAGATAAGGACATAACTTTCTCAACGTCTTAAAAAATCGGCACGTATTTGTTGTGCGTTTGGCATACCTTTGACAGGCCAGCGAATAATACGAATGCCCGCCGAAGCAAGAGCCTTGTCTTTTTTGTTATCTGCTTTCACACGGTCAGCACGTTGATGGCTACTATCATCTAGTTCGATAGCAGCTAAGATACGCGCACCATCTGGCGCACAAATCACAAAATCAACACTCATACGATTGATACGATTAAACCATGACTGTTTATCGGCCTCAGGAGACACTTCAATCATTCGACATAACTGTACTTGGCTAAAAATTAAATACTCTGGCAAGGCTTGGCGTAAACGCACATACAAGACACGTTCGGGTGGGGTCATCAACTCTCTCGGCACATAAGGCCACACCGCCATGTCATCAACATCCATAGGCTCATCTTTTTTATTTGTCCCCCTAAACAGCAGTGCGACAAACAGAATTAACAGACAGCCTAAAATTAACAACCATAATGTGCCATTTAATGTACTTAGGGTTTCCAAGGTGCAACCCATGCGCCAGACACACCCAAGCCACTTTCGGCACTAATCTTAGCCTTTAAGCTATTCGCGGTTTCTTTTTCGAGTTCTGGCCCAACAACAATTTTCCAAGTGTCGCCACTTTTCACCACTCGGCTACGATAACCTTTGGCGGCTAATTTGGCGCTCAAACCTTCCGCTTTGTTTTTATCACTGAGACTGGCCACTTGTACGACCCATGCCGATTGTGACTTTTCTTCTTTTGCTTTTTCTTTAGCCTTGCCTTCTAAGGCGAGTTTAGCTTTTTCCTCTTCTTTCTTTTTGGCGTCTGCTTTCGCTTTGTCAGCAGCTAATTTTTCAGCCTTTGCTTGTTCTTGAGCGAGCTTCTCTTCCTTCGCTTTTTTAGCTTTCTCAGCCGCTAGTTTATCCGCCTTGAGTTGTGCTTCTTTTTCTGCCTTTTCCGCCGCTAAACGCTCTGCTTTGTCTTTATCTTCCGCTTTTTTAGCCTCTAGTGCGAGTTTAGCTTTTTCCTCTTCTTTCTTTTTGGCGTCTGCTTTCGCTTTGTCAGCGGCTAATTTTTCGGCTTTCAGTTGTGCTTCTTTGTCAGCTTTTAGTTGCTCTTGCGCAAATTTATCCGCTTTGAGCTGTTCTTCAGCCTTTTTTGCTTTTTCTTGAGCTAGTTTTTCGGCATTTTTTTGCGCTTGACTATCTTTAGCTTCTAATATTGCCAAGGCTTTTTCGGCTTCTAACTTTTTTAGACGCTCTTTTTCTTTTTGTTGGGCGTCGATGGCTTGCAAATGATTATCCGCTGGCGTCAGGATTGGCGTTACGGCTTGCGTTTGGGCTTGTTTTTCTAAATCACGCTCTATTTTATCTGCCGCTTGTTTTTGGGCTTGTGCTTCTTCTACCGAGATTTCGTCAGGACTGGCTAAAAGTTGGGCAGCACGCTCTCGTGCAGCTTGTTCGGCAGCCAACTGCTCTGGTGTTTTTGCAACAGGAGGAACGGCTGCAACAACGGGGGTGTCTGGTTTCGTTAAAGAGTAAAACTCAGGGTCTGTTTGATTGGCTTCATCAATCGCAGCTTCCGCTTCTTGCTGCTGTTGATTCAGTTTTGGCTCTGTCGGTGATACCGTTGCTGCAACAGGTTTGGCAGGAATAGGCTCTAAATGGCTTAATAGTTTTGCACCAGAACCATCTAACATAAGAGGCAATAAAATAGCAGCACCCGTGACAAGAACGAGACCACCTAAAAGACGTTGCTTAACTGCTGTATCCATAATTTAATGTGTCTGTAACCACTGTTTAGCATGAGCTACAGTATAAAAAGAGCCAAATACTAAGATTCTATCGCCTGTTTGCGCATGCTGGCACGCACTACGGATTGCCGCTGCCACAGAATGATATGTTCCACCTATATGCATGCCACGCTCAATAAGCAATGGAGCAAGCTGTTGAGCCGTTGTACCTCTGGGGACAGACAAGCCCGCAATAAACCATTCATCTACCATCCCCAAACAGACATCTAGCGTACCTGCTATATCTTTATCAGCCAACATCGCAAATACGGCTAGGGTTCTGTGTGAGGCATGGGGTAATTGTTGCATAAAAAAGGCTGCACCGTGAGGATTATGTGCAACATCTAAGATGATTTCTTTGCCGTGATAGACAATTCGTTCGGCTCTACCTGCGAGCTGTGCCTGCTGAATGGCGATATGGATAGTTTTTGCATCAACGACTAAGGGAGCGGCGTGTACGGCGGCCAAGGCAGTTGCCACATTTGCTATCGCTAATTTGGGGATAGCCAAGCCTTCATAATGATGCTGATTATTAGACCATGACCATGAGTTCTCTTGAACATGATAGCGATAGTCTTGGCCAACACGTTGCAACGGCACAGCTAATTCTGCTGCGTAATCTAATAAAGGTTGTGGCGGATTTGAATCACCACAAATCGCAGGCCGCTGCGAGCGAAATATCCCTGCTTTTTCGCGGCTAATCGCTTCTCGGGTATCACCTAACCAATCTGTGTGGTCTATACCAATAGACGTAATGACTGCCACATCGGCATCAATGATATTAACAGCATCTAAACGCCCACCTAGGCCAACTTCTAGAATTACAATATCTAACTTTGCCTGTTGAAAGATATAAAAGGCCGCTAAGGTAGTAAATTCAAAATAGGTTAATGATATCGCAGCGCGCTCACGCGCAGCCTCAACCTGAACAAAGGCAGCGATTAGGGTTTGGTCATCGACCATCTGTCCGTTTAGGGCGATACGTTCGTTAAATAAGTGAATATGTGGTGAAGTATATGTCCCTACTCGATACGCCGCTTGTTGATAAATAGCTGTCAGTGTCGTCACAGTCGAGCCTTTACCATTTGTCCCTGCGACCGTAATCACAGGACACCCCAAGTCACAAACGCATAACTCATCGGCCACACGTTGTACACGTTCTAAACCCATATCAATGGACTTAACATGTTGTCCTTCTAAATGGCGCAACCAATCTGACAGTGTTTGAAGTTCTAAAGACATGCGAAGTTACTAATGAATATTTTCAAATAAAACGCCCCAATGATACGCCGTTATGATGTCGTCATGATGAAAGGCTCATGGGGGTTCGTATGGGGACTATAGGCTAAGGTTAAACCGCACGCCCCATTAATTTAGATAAAATACGGTATAGGGTATCGCGCATTTCATGACGATGTACAATCATGTCTACAGTACCGTGCTCTAGTAAAAATTCCGAGCGCTGGAACCCTTCAGGCAATACCTGTCTGACCGTTTGTTCAATCACTCGCGGGCCAGCAAAACCAATTAAGGCATAAGGCTCAGCGACATTGATATCGCCCAGCATGGCCAAACTTGCTGATACTCCGCCATAGACAGGGTCAGTGAGTACCGAAATGTAAGGTATTGCTTGTAATTTTAACTGCTCAATCATGGCCGATGTACGTGCCATTTGCATCAATGAAAAAAGGGCTTCCTGCATACGTGCCCCACCTGAGGTGGAGAAACAAATCAAAGGTATCTTTTCACGCAGTGACACTTCAGCCGCACGCACAAAACGTGCGCCTACGACTGCCCCCATAGAGCCGCCCATAAAATTGAATTCAAAAGCGACCACGACCACAGGCATGCCATTAACAGTCCCTTTGACGGCAACAAGTGCGTCGGTTTCACCCGTCTCTTTTTGTGCATCAGCTAAACGGTCAACGTAACGTTTACTGTCTTTGAAGTTTAATCGGTCTTCGGGCAGCAACTGCATGGCGACTTCTTCGCGCCCTTCGCCATCTAAAAATAAGTCAATACGTTGACGGGCACTGATACGCAAATGATGGTCGCATTTGGGACAAACATGTAAGTTACGTTCAACTTCCGCTTGATACAGCACTCCATCACATTTAGGGCATTTACGCCATACCCCTTCTGGGACAGACACTTTACGCTCGTCGACGTTGTTTCTGCTCGCATTCGGTAAAATCTTGCCTATCCAGCTCATGGCGCAAACCTCTAACTGTTAAACGGTATCCATTGCTTGGCGCATATCCGCCATTAAACGCTGTAACTCTTGGGGAATATGCTCAGGGGTGTGTCCTAATTCCGCAATGCGGTTCACTAATACCGACCCCACGACAACCCCGTCAGCATGCGCCGCAACAGCCGCAGCAGAAGCCGCATCTTTAATACCGAAACCGACCCCAATAGGTAATTGGCTGTATTGACGAATACGTGCCACACGCTCGGCAACCGCATCAACATCTAACGCGCTAGAGCCTGTCACTCCTTTGAGGGACACATAATATACATATCCCTTTGCGATATGAGTAATATGCTGGATACGGTCATCGGTTGTCGTTGGCGCTAACAAAAATATCGGGTCAATTTGATGTTCCGCAAAGATAGCACTTAAGCACTCAGCCTCTTCAGGCGGTAAATCGACGGTTAATACCCCATCTACACCCGCTTGCTGTGCTGCTTGTGCAAAGGCCTGATAGCCAATAATTTCTAGGGGATTCAAATAGCCCATCAGTACAATCGGGGTTTCTTGATTAGTTTGACGGAACTCCGCCACCATTTTTAACACATCGGCTGTACTCGTGCCGTGGACGAGTGCACGCTCATGCGCTTTGGTAATCGTTGGTCCATCTGCCATCGGGTCAGAGAAAGGCACGCCTAACTCAATAATATCCGCACCGCCTGCTACTAAGGCTTGCATCATGGCAACAGTATGCTGAGGATGCGGGTCACCTGCGGTAATATAAGGAATCAAGGCTTTACGCTGCTGGGCGCTGAGCTTAGCAAAACATGCGGCAATTCTGGACATAATTCTCAACTAACTTGAAGTAGAATGTTTTTACAATACCTGATGACTATTCCATTAAAATAACCATCACGCACGTCTAAAACCACTCAGGACAAACACAGTAACCCTGTACTTATGCTGTCCCAATTTTTGACTTAAATAACGCTAATACCATCTAATTTGGCAACTGTCAGCAAATCTTTATCCCCACGACCTGACAAATTACAAATAATAATTTCGTCTTTCGCCATAGTAGGGGCGAGTTTATGGGTATAAGCCAAGGCGTGGCTCGACTCTAAAGCAGGGATAATACCTTCGGTGCGGGTGACATGACGAAAACCGGCTAGCGCTTCATCATCTGTAATGGCGACATAATTAACCCGCCCAATATCCTTTAACCAGCTATGCTCGGGGCCAACACCAGGGTAATCCAACCCCGCAGAAATAGAATGCGTCTCAATAATTTGGCCATTAGGGTCGGTCATTAAGTAGGTACGATTACCATGTAAAACCCCAATTTTACCTGCGGACAATGGTGCAGAATGGCGACCCGTGTCAACACCATCACCTGCTGCTTCTACACCATACATGGCGACAGATTCGTCGGTTAAAAATGGGTGGAACAGACCAATCGCATTAGACCCCCCACCCACACACGCCACTAAGGCATCTGGCAGCTTACCTGTTTGTGCTAAACATTGTTGGCGTGCTTCACGACCAATAATGGACTGAAAATCACGGACTAACATCGGATACGGATGAGGCCCTGCGACAGTACCAATCACATAATAGGTGTTGTCGACATTCGTGACCCAATCACGCATGGCTTCGTTCATGGCATCTTTAAGCGTTTTTGACCCTGAGGTGACAGGCACAACCGTTGCCCCCAACAGGCGCATACGATAGACATTCATGGCTTGACGTTGGACATCTTCTGCGCCCATATACACCACACACTCCATGCCTAAACGTGCTGCAATAGTTGCCGTTGCCACGCCGTGCTGTCCCGCACCTGTTTCGGCAATCACGCGGGTTTTACCTGAATGCTTCGCTAATAGTGCTTGACCAATGGTGTTATTTACCTTGTGTGCGCCTGTATGATTTAGGTCTTCACGCTTTAGATAAATTTGTGCACCACCTAACTCTCGGCTCCAACGCTCGGCATGATAGAGTGGTGAGGGTCTACCCACATAAAAAGCTAAATCACGGTCAAATTCTGCACGGAATTGAGCATCATCTTTTAATCGAACATATAATTTTTCTAAATCCAATAAGGCAGCCATTAAGGTTTCGGATACAAAACGGCCACCGTGTACTCCAAAATGGCCACGGGCATCTGGAAATTGATTAAAGTTAATCGCAGTCATGCTGCATTGACTCCTGCCATAAAGGCTTGTAATAACGTGAACTCTTTTATCCCTTTACTTGCTTCCACACCACCACTGACATCAACAGCATAAGGTTGCGTAAGATGGATAGCTTCCGCAACATTTTCAGGGGTCAACCCACCTGCCAAAATGAGAGGTTTTTGACTTTTTGGCCAATGTCGCCAGTCAAAACACTCTCCCGTCCCGCCTTTTAACTGCGGATGCCAAGCATCGAGTAAAATGGCTGAGGCTTGGTCATACGCAGCTATTTTAGCGTGAATATCCACATCAGGCTGCATGCTTAAGGCTTTAATCCACGGTTTGGCAAATTGTTGACAATAATTCTGCGGCTCATCACCATGAAATTGCAATAAACTCAAGGGGACTTCTGCCAGTGTTTGTTGCACTTCCGTCACCTCTGCATCAACAAACAAACCAACGGTTGTTACAAAGGGGGGTAATGCCGCAATAATGGCTTTTGCCTGAGCGATTGTCACTGCTCGTGGACTGGGTGCATAGAAGACAAAACCTAGTGCATCTGCACCTAACTCTATGGCGGCTAGGGCGTCTGCTAAGCGAGTTATGCCACAAATTTTAACGCGTGTACGATAGGACAAAACTAGTTCTGCTCTGTAATTCATCATTAGCCGTCGATTGTAACAAAGACCGCCTTGATTACTAGGTTTTTTATCGCATTTTTGCTGACTAAATTGATGACGATTGCAGCATGCTTGTACACAAATTACGCAGACCACTAAAATTCATTTAGCTCTGAAGACATTTTTCACCACTGATTTATAATAAATCTGCCAACCAAATGGGCCCTATCGGCTCTTTGGGTAACATAAATTGTGGTGGGTATAAGGCATCAACAAAATATAGCCCACTCCCTGATGCCGTCACACCGCCTTGTGTTCGGTCTTGAACAGCGAGTAATTCTTGCACCCACTCAGGTTCTGCTTTGCCCTGCCCAATTGCCATCAAGACGCCTGCAATATTACGCACCATATGATGTAAAAATCCGTCTGCTTGAATATCTAAAATAATCAATGAACCACGTTGAGTCAGATGCAAAAAGTGAACGTGACGATTCGGATTGCGTGATTGACAACCCACTGCCCTAAACGAGTTAAAATTATGATGTCCCACCAAATAACGTGCAGCTAACTGCATACGCTCAACATTGAGTGGATGATAATGCCACGTGACTTTACCTGCGAGCTGACTTGAGCGCTGCGGACTATTAAAAATGACATAACGATAACGACGTGCAATGGCCTTAAAACGGGCATGAAAATCATCACTGACAGGTTGAAGCCAACGTAAGGCAATATCGGGGGGCAATAAGGTATTTGTACCTAAGAGCCAATTTTTATGCCCCCTCACAGCTGTCGTATCAAAGTGGGCAATCATGCCTGCGGCATGTACACCTGCATCCGTACGTCCTGCAGCATGTAAAATGACAGGATGGTTAGCGATTTTACTTAACGCCTGTTCGAGTGTGCTTTGAATGCTCGCAATACCCTCTTGTTGTGTTTGCCAGCCACGATAATGAGAGCCATCATAATCAATACCTACCGCAAAACGCGTCATGTTAGTCAATTTCTTACCCTTAATCCTATAAACAAAAACAAAGGCCGCTTTTTAAGGCGGCCTTTGTGGGCAGTCAAGATATTTTGTAGATTAGCTAATACGCATTAACAAACCTTGTGCCTCATTTTTTTGCTCGCTATTACCTTCAGCAATCACTTCCTCTAAAAGGTCGCGCGCACCTGAACGGTCGCCCATATCCGCATAAGCGCGTGCTAAATCTAAGCGAGTTGCATTTTCGTCTGTACTTGCCAAGAAAGAAAACTCTTTATCTAAATCGGCAACTACATCATCGCTGGCAACATTGACATCAAAATCAAGGTCATCTGCAGCTACATCAGGTAACTGCTGCGCTAAATCTTGGTCAAAAGCTGCCGCCGCTTGGCTTAAATCAATACTATCTATGGCGGGAACAGCTAATTCAGCAGGCGCATCAACTTTGGTTTCATCAATAGAGAAATCGACATCTAAAGCGGCTAAATCCGTGTCTACTGCCGGTTCAGCTTGGGCAACACTGAACTCTTCTAACTCAAAACCTTCTGTCAGATTTAAGTCAACTTCGTCTTTTTGCTCTTCCTTAAACTCAGCCAGTGCTTGCTCAAAATCTAAGGACGTTTCTAAGACAGGGGCTGGTGCCTCTTGGACGGGTGCATCAACTTTATGCTCGGCTAAGAAATCATCTAAGCTATCAAGCGACAGGTTATTATCAAACTTAAGAGCAGGCTTCTCGTCGACTTCTGCTTTAGTTTCCAAGTTTAAGTCTAAGGATAAATCTAAGGCTGGCGCTTGTGGTGGCTCAATTTTTTCTTCTTTAGCAAAAGAGAATTCTAAGCTGTTATTTAATAACGACTCTATTTCCTGTGCTTTTGGCGGCTCAACCGCCGCTTGTTGTAGCTCCACAGGGTCAGGAATGATTTCTATGTCTAAGGCTTTTAAGTTAGGTTGTGACAAGCTCATCGCAAAATCTTTTTCAAGATCTTCTAAACTTGGCATTTCCTCGTCTTGTTGCGGTTTGATAGCAACTTTTTCGTATTGAATTTCGTCACTTTTAACCGCAACTTTAGGGGGTGGCGGTAACAAAGCCTTTAACTTTTCGGCCTCAACCGTTGCCTCTAATTCACCCAATAGCTCCAGTTTTGCAAACTGCTCTTCAAAACTCTGACGGTCTTTTTGTTTAACAAAAATCTCTAACAGTTTGAGGTGCAAGTCAGCACGCTCAGGCGTTTGTACTAAGGCTTTACTTAAAATACCAACTGCCTGTGGATAACGCTCCATTTCTAAGTAAGGTTGTACTTCTTCTAATGGATCGGCTGGCTTTTTAACTTCAGGTGCAGGCTTAACAGGCACAGGTTGTTTAGCCACTTCCGGTGCAGGTGCTGGTGCAGCTGGTTTTGGCGCAGGCGGCGGTGCACTGGGGCGGCTAGGCTCAGATTTCTTTCCTTTACTTTTTAAGAAGAAAATCACCGCAATAATGACAATCAGTGCAACACCACCAATAATAGGCATCATAGAACCGCCTGATTGTTGTGCAGGTGCATCTGGTGCTGCTTTAGCTTCAGTTGCCAAAAAAGATTGGGTAACGACTGCACAGGCCATTGTGGCGAGCGCTTTTTTCTCTAAGGTGTTTTTTTCACTCATTTTTTGCTTCGCTGCTTGTTCGGCACTCAGACGTCGCGCTTTAAGCTGGGCTTCTAACTGAGCCAGCTTAGCGTTTTGTAGTGCAATTTTTTGATCGTTTTCTTTCAGTTTTTGTTCAAGCACGGCTACTTCGTGACTCATTTTAGTGGTTTTAGTCACTAATTTTTGATTCGTCACACTAACAGCACCTTTCGGCATTGCTGTCTGAGTACCCTCTTTTTGCTTGGAATGAACCCCTGCCTTGGCCGTCACGTTACCTGTAGGAGCGACAAGTTTCATTTGAGCTTTAGGCGCTTTTTGAACAGCCAAACTTGCTTTAGCATGACTGGTTGCATCAATTTGCTGACGCGCTAACGGTTTATTTGCTGCTTGCGGCATCACGATGGCTTTAGCCTGAGCAGCAACTTGCGTATTGGCGTTTTGATTGGAAAGGGCTGGCACGCGTAAGACTTCGCCATTTTTAAGCATGTTAATATCATTCGCAATAAACGCTTGCGGATTCGCCTTATGAAGTACTTTCATCATTTCTGGCACAGAAATGGTGGTGCTCGGTCTTACGCGCCGAGCAATACTCCATAAGGTGTCATACTTTTTTACTTGGTATGTCTTATTCGTGTCTGTATTTACTTCAGCCACCAACTCTTGTTCCTCTGCCATCGGTGGCGGCTCTACATTTAAGGGGGCAACAATCGGAGGGGGAACTTGTTTGACCACGACGGGGGCAGCAACAGGCATTTGCTGGCTTGATTTTGCCGTTGGCGGGTCAAGAAAAGCGGTGACTTCTTGCAAACGGGTATTATTAGGCCATGTAATGCGTAACACAAAATCTAAAAATGGTTCGGTCACACGTTTATGACTACTGATTTTAATCACCGAACGACCAGCCTGCATGCTGACTTCAAAACGCAGCTCGGTCAAAAAATAATTTTGCTCAATACCTAAACGTTGAAAGTCTTCGGGGCTCGCCAAACTGACTTTGATATCTTCCTCGGTCAAATCGCCAATATCACTGAGTTCGACTTCTGCACGAAATGGTTCACCCAATGCAGACTTCGTTTTGATATTTTGTATGGCTAAGGCATGAGTTAATCCCGGCAGCATGACCCCTATGCTTAATAAGGCCATTGTAAGCTTACGCAGAACCATTGTTTGTTTCCTTTGCTGGTTATTCTTTGTTATGAGTCTACACTCATCATCACTGTTGGGCGACACCCTCATGACGTATGACTTATGGATATACCCTGTCTCTCTGTGACACTTCCGAAAAAACACCCCACAGATGGAGGCTTTTTTCGATAACAACGGAGGCAAACCGTATTTTTATAGACATTTGCCAATAATACGTGTTTTTATCATAAGCCTTCTATGACTCGCAATCACTAATGCAGTTAATTGTGAGGTTGTTGTTCTAATATCAAACGTTTGAACCTGAGAGATGACGTTGGCTCCTATTTACATGGTCTTTAGCGACATGTTCACCGTTTATAACGGCCAACAGGCTCACAGTCACAGCGTTGAACCAACACTGCTGGGCATATCAGCCAACAGCAGTTTTTGGTGTGATTTAGGCTTGCGGCACACGCATGACAATTTTACCAAATTGTGCGCCTTGTGCCATGTGTCTAAAGGCGGCCACACCATCCTCTAAAGCATAAATACTATCTACAATCGGTTTAATTTGGTGTTTTTCGACAAAATCTACCATGTCGGCGAACTGTTGGTCACTACCCATCGTCGAGCCTAAAATAGACACCTGCTTCCAAAAGATTTTTTGTGGATTTAAGCCGTTAATTGCGCCTTGTCCCCCCCCGTAAAAAGCAATACGACCACCAAAGCCCAAGACATCAATTAAGGCGGCAAAACCATTACCACAGGCACTGTCAATCACCACATCCATTTCGCCATAGGTTTTTACAAAGGTTTTTTGCCAACCTTCTTGGTTATAAAGTACACCAGCTTTGGCACCTAGCTGTACGGCTTTGGCAATTTTTTCTTCGCTACTCGAGGTCACATACACTTCAGCACCTGCCGCAATCGCAAACTGCATGGCAAATAATGCGACACCGCCACCAATACCGCTAATTAAGACTTTTTCGCCTGCTTGTAACTGAGCACGACCAAATAAAGCACGATAAGCCGTTAAGCCTGCTAGAGGTAAAGCGGCGGCTTGCTCTATGGTTAAATGATGGGGAGCGAGACGCATTTTATCTGCATCCACGATAACAAACTCTGCCAACGTACCGTCTTTGGGTAAACCCATAATATGATATTGTTTGGATTGATGACGTTCACTCTCGCCCCAGTGATTATTGGGATTAATAATCACAGTTTTACCTAACCACGCACTATTAACACCTTCACCTATTGACTCAACGATGCCTACACCATCAGAACCTAAAATGGTTGGAAACTTAATGCCTGCATATTGGCCTTGCGTAATCCATACATCACGGTGATTTAAGGCAGCAGCTAAAACCTTAATGCGTACTTCGCCTGCTTGAGCGAGGGGCTGAGGATAGTCTGGATTAAAGACAATACCGTCTTCTTTGGAAGTGAGTACAAGAGCTTTCATAGGGCATCCTAGTTTTCAAAAATATAACTTATTTAAATAACATCAGGGAATTAATCAGTTATCAACCCCCACACAAACACTGCAAAAAATATACTAAGGCTATAACAAAACAACCAAAATAAACGCAAGATTTTTTTATCAAT
Organism: Agitococcus lubricus; assembly: GCF_003051055.1. GTDB lineage: Bacteria > Pseudomonadota > Gammaproteobacteria > Pseudomonadales > Moraxellaceae > Agitococcus > Agitococcus lubricus. Next base: position 65,802 of record NZ_QAON01000015.1, read on the forward strand.
AGCGTTTTGTACTAATCTATTTTTGAATTCATAATAATACGAGCTAAAGGTGCGTTTAGGTAGAATAAAAACTTCCTTGATAGTAACATTAGCTGTATTAGTATGCGCGTAATTAAAAATACCTGTCATATATGCACTAATACCTTCTTTAAACAACTCTTTAATTAGATTCAAACTGTTTTTTATTTTTCTTGGAATAATTAAACGCTCTACAATAATATTCCCCTGAAAATCATCAATGTAAGCAAATTTAACCTGTTGGCCTTTATAACTATATATTCCATACCTTAGCAAATACTCTCCTGTCCAATCTCCATCTAAGTAACAGATAATAAAAAAATTTTTCTCGCTATCAATCGCCCAATACAGTTTTTCTTCTTTAATTTTTTGTAGTCGTCCCAAAGATATTATGGATTTCCATCGAATTTTTTTCTTATCTTGTTTACTCATTTCCCTGTATATAAAAGCCACTTTATCTCTCGCTAAAATTATCAGACAAGCTAAGTGCTTGCCTGATAACTTTCTATATTAACCTTCAATTAACAAGCGTAACATACGGCGTAATGGCTCAGCAGCACCCCATAATAATTGGTCGCCAATCACAAAAGCAGAAATATACTCACCGCCCATGTTTAATTTACGCACACGACCAACGCCGATATCTAATTTGCCAGTAATAGAAGCTGGTGTTAATTCGTTGACCGAAATTTCACGATTGTTTGGCACCCATTTAACCCATGGATTAGCTGATTTAATAATTGCTTCGATTTCATCCAAAGGTAAATCTTTTTTCAGTTTTAGGGTTAAGGCTAAGCTGTGGCAACGCATTGCACCAATACGCACACATAAACCATCAACAGGCACAACATCGGTATTGCCTAAGATTTTGTTGACTTCGGCTTGACCTTTCCATTCTTCTTTAGATTGACCATTGTCTAATTGCTTATCAATCCAAGGAATTAAACCACCTGCTAATGGTGCACCAAAAAACTCTGTGGGTACGTCTTGACGAATAGACTGAGCGACTTTTTTGTCAATTTCTAAAATGGCAGACGATGGTGTTGCTAACTCTGCTTCAACCGCTGAGTGAATCACGCCCATGCCTTTTAATAATTCACGCATATGGTTAGCACCGCCACCAGACGCGGCTTGATAAGTCATCGAACTGACCCACTCCACCAAACCTGCATGGAATAAACCGCCCATACCCATTAACATAATGGAGTTAGTACAGTTGCCACCAATGAAGTTTTTGATGCCTTTGGCTAAGCCCTCTTTAATCACATTTAAGTTAACGGGGTCTAACACGATGATGGCATCATCTTCCATGCGTAAAGCAGAAGCTGCATCAATCCAGTAACCATTCCAACCCGCAGCACGTAATTTTGGATAGATGTCATTAGTGTAATCACCACCTTGACAAGTCAAAATTACATCCATGCCTTTTAAGGCATCAACATCATTCGCATCTAATAAGGCAGGCGCTTCTTTACCGCCAAAATTAGGCGCTTTGCCGCCAGCATTACTGGTAGAAAAATAAACGGGTTCAAAATGAGCAAAATCATTCTCTTCAACCATACGTTGCATGAGCACAGAACCCACCATGCCACGCCAACCCACTAAACCTACACGCATTCTGTTTTCCTCGTTCATCGCCCTCTTCCCCCATTGACTAAGGGGCAAACTAAAAGGCGGTAATCTGTAGAACCTCACCCCAACCCTCCCCTAAATTAAGGGAGGGAACATGCTCCCCCTAATTTAGGGGGAGGCTGGGAAGGGGTAAACTTAAATAGCAGCAACCACTGCATCGCCCATTTGGCTAGTACCGACTTTTTGTGACCCTTCAGTCCAAATATCGGCGGTGCGTAACCCTTGGTCTAACACCTTACCCACCGCATCTTCAATCGCTTTAGCGGCAGCTTCTTGGTTAAAGGTATAACGCAACATCATGGCAACGGATAAAATCGTTGCTAATGGGTTAGCAATGCCCTTGCCTGCGATGTCAGGCGCAGAACCATGACATGGCTCATACATGCCCTTTTTGTTTTCATCTAAAGAAGCCGATGGCAACATACCAATCGAACCCGTCAACATCGCGGCTTCGTCCGATAAAATGTCGCCAAATAAGTTGCCTGTGAAAATCACATCAAATTGTTTAGGGGCACGTACCAATTGCATCGCACAGTTATCAACATACATGTGGCTTAATTGCACTTCTGGATATTCTTTACCCACTTCGGTAGCAATTTCTTTCCACAATTCAGTGACTTCTAAGACGTTGGCTTTATCCACTGACAACACTTTTTTGTTGCGTTGCATCGCTAATTGAAAAGCAACATGGGCAATACGACGGATTTCACTTTCGCTATAGACATCCGTATTATAACCTTGACGCTCACCACTTTCTAAGGTGCGAATACCACGCGGTTGACCAAAATAAATGCCACCCGTTAATTCACGCACAATCAAAATATCCAAACCCGCAACAATCTCAGGCTTTAAGCTAGAGGCAGAGGCTAATTGGGGATATAAAATCGCTGGGCGTAAGTTTGCAAATAAGTTTAGTGCAGAACGAATCTTTAACAAGCCACGCTCTGGACGAATCGAACGCTCAATGGTATCCCACTTTGGCCCCCCGACTGCCCCCAATAAAATAGCATCCGCTTTTTGCGCTGCTTCTAGAGTTTGATCAGGTAATGGCACGCCTGTCGCATCAATCGCACAACCGCCTAATAGTTCATGGGAGTACGTGAGGTCTAAGTTAAATTGTTGATTGACTTTATCTAACACTTTAACCGCTTCGGCCATAATTTCTGGGCCAATACCATCACCCGCTAAAATAACAATATGCTTACTCATATTTTCCTATCACTCACTGATATTACAAAGAGCGATTGCCCTCACAGACAAACCAGCCCTCATTTTTTGTCCAGACAATTTCACCACTACTAAACGCCACATTATCCATCACCAAGACAGAGGGTGGATTTTCTGCGGCTTTAATCGTGTTGACTAAAACATGCAAGTCGCGTCCTCTCACCTCTTGCAGTTGGCCTTGAATACTGGCATCAACCATTTCATCATTCACGCTAATTTTCGTGTTATAACAAATGGCTTTACCTACCGCACGATAAGTTAAACCCTTGATTTTTAAGTCACGATACAATCCATCGGCATTAGCTGCACTTAAACCTAAGCTCAGCAATAGCGCTGTTGTTATTATTTTTAGCATGATGTTGACCCTCTATGATGGGAAAAGACAGGAGATAAAAAGAGCTAAATTGACTCTAATAATGATTCTGCCTTTCATCATAGTGAATGATTGACAAGGGGTAAAGTGTTACGTCTATCACACAATACTCTGCCCTATGTACTTATCTCAAAGCATTAAATACCCATGGACGAGCCACTTTAGCTTTAGCTTCAAAGGCACGAATGTCTTCGGCTGCTTGTAACGTTAAACCAATATCGTCCAAACCATTTAACAAGCAATGACGACGGAAAGCATCGACTTCAAAGCTAAATGCTTCGCCATTGGGGCGAATCACTTGTTGCTTGGCTAAATCTACTGTTAACTGATAGCCTTCGTTGGCTTCACATTCTTTAAATAAAATATCAACTTGTTCTTCGCTTAATACCACAGGTAATAAGCCATTTTTGAAACAGTTGTTAAAGAAAATATCCGCAAAACTTGGCGCAATAACCGCTCTAAAACCATATTCATCTAATGCCCAAGGTGCATGTTCACGGCTAGAGCCACAACCAAAATTTTGGCGTGCCAATAACACTTGTGCGCCTTGATAACGGGCTTGATTTAACACAAACTCGGTATTGATGGGGCGTTTGCTACAATCTTGATTAGGATAACCCTCATCCAAATAACGCCATTCATCAAACAAATTCACACCAAAACCAATGCGTTTAATCGACTTCAAAAACTGCTTAGGAATGATTTGGTCAGTATCGACGTTTGCGCGGTCTAAAGGCGCAACCAAACCAGTTAATACGGTAAATGCTTGCATAATGTTATCCTCTTAGAAGCCACGAACATCAACAAAATGACCTGCAATCGCCGCCGCCGCCGCCATCGCTGGGCTGACTAAATGCGTACGACCACCATTGCCTTGACGACCTTCAAAGTTACGGTTTGAGGTTGAAGCACAATGCTCACCAGACAATAATTTGTCAGCATTCATCGCCAAACACATGGAGCAACCAGGTTCACGCCATTCAAAACCGGCTTCGGTAAAGATTTTGTCTAAACCTTCGGCCTCGGCTTGTTTTTTTACCAAACCAGAACCTGCAACCACCATGGCTTGTTTGACGGTATTGGCCACTTTACGGCCTTTAATCACTGCCGCCGCAGAACGCAAATCTTCAATCCGTGAGTTGGTACAAGAACCAATAAACACACGATCTAATTTAATATCGGTAATCGCTTGTTCAGGTGTTAAGCCCATATATTGATACGCACGTTGCCAAGAGCTACGTTGTACCGCATCGTTAGCACTGTCTAAGGTCGGTAATTTAGCACTAATGGGCAATACCATTTCGGGTGAAGTTCCCCAAGATACTTGCGGCTCAATGGCATTACCATCTAATTCAACCACCGCATCAAATTGAGCATCAGCATCAGATGTTAAGCCCTGCCAATAGGCAACGGCGGCATCCCATTGCTCCGCTTTAGGTGCAAATGGCTTGTCTTTGAAGTAAGCAATGGTCTTTTCGTCCACCGCCACCATGCCCACGCGCGCACCTGCTTCGATAGCCATATTACACACGGTCATGCGGCCTTCCATGCTCATGTCTCTGAACACTTGACCACCAAACTCAATCGCGTAGCCTGTACCACCTGCCGTACCAATTTTGCCAATAATCGCTAAAACGACATCTTTAGCAGTCACACCTTCGCCCAATACGCCGTCCACTTTGACCAACATATTTTTGGATTTTTTCTGCACCAAACATTGCGTCGCTAAGACGTGCTCTACTTCGCTAGTGCCAATACCATGTGCTAAACAAGCAAATGCACCATGCGTTGCCGTATGAGAATCACCACAGACGACGGTCATTCCGGGTAAGGTTAAACCTTGCTCTGGCCCTACCACATGGACAATGCCTTGACGCTCATCAAAAATATCAAACTCAACGACACCAAACTCTTTGCAGTTGTCATCTAAGGTTTGTACTTGAATGCGTGAAGTTTCGTCTTTAATGCCAGCAATACCTTGACTACGCTCGGCTTTGTCGGTTGGCACGTTGTGGTCTGGCGTGGCAATGTTGGCATCTAAACGCCACGGTTGACGCTTGGCTAACTTTAAGCCATCAAAGGCTTGAGGACTGGTAACTTCGTGTAATAATTGACGGTCAATATAAATTAAACAAGAACCATCATCACGTTGCTTGACTAAGTGGTCATCCCACAATTTGTCATATAAGGTTTTGGCTGACATGGCTATCTCCTTCAAAAATCGGTGTGCTATCACGGGCTATAGCAGCGAATGTTTGTATTTTATGCAAGCACAAACAATAAAACAATTTTATAATTTTTATTTATTTGATAACTTTATGGAATAAATAAACCCAGAGGATGTTTGTGTGAATACTGCCGATTTAGCCGCATTTATTGAAGTCGCACGACACGAATCGTTTACATTGGCTGCCGAAAAGCTCCATCTAACACAGCCTGCCATGAGTAAACGGGTCAATAATTTAGAAGAGACCTTAAACGTTAATTTATTTGACCGCGTTGGCCGTCGCGTACAGCTCACCGAAGCAGGACGCGCGTTATTGCCGCGCGCCAAACAATGGTTACTTGACTTTGAAGAAATTAAAAACAGTGTCGCCAGTTTACAAGGAGACATCAGTGGCATACTCAAAATTGGGACGAGTCATCATATTGGTTTGCACCGTTTACCTCCGACCTTACGTGCTTTTTCGCAGGCTTATCCACAAGTACGCTTAGATATTCAATTTATAGACTCCGAAGCCGCCTATGAATCAGTATTAAGTGGCGACTTAGAATTAGGCATTGTTACGCTGCCACCTGTAGCTGACCCGCGCTTGTTAACCGAAAAAATTTGGGATGACCCTTTAGCTTTTGTGGCTGGTGTAGACCATCCACTCTCACAGCAGACACACGTGCTATTGGCCGACTTAACCCAGCACCCTGCTATTTTACCGTCACTCAATACCTTTACCCGTCAAATTGCCGCCGAACTATTTCAAGCTGCTGGACTCAATTTAACGGTGACTATGACCACCAATTATTTAGAGACTATTCGGATGATGGTGTCGATAGGTTTGGGTTGGAGTGTGTTGCCTGCCAGCATGGCCAATGAAGAAATGGTGGTGTTGCCTTTAGCCGAAGCAGCAAAAATGCACCGCGATTTAGGCGTGGTGTATCATCCCCGTCGAACGTTATCGAGGGCGGCGAGTGCCATGTTAGCGGTGTTGCGGACACAAAATGAGTTGAAGCCTTAAGCAGATATGTTTACTCTGTTCGTTATGCAAAAAACATGATGATTGGTAGCCTGTGTGCAGTGTAACCCAACACCGAATTAATCATCATAACGTTTTGTTTTTCCTGTATTTTGCTACGCTACATACAGGCTACAAATATTTAACTTAATGCTGAAAAATGGTAGGAAATATGATAGCTAGAACCTTATTAGCATTATCTTTTTTAGGATTAGCGGCTTGTCAAACTGTCCCTCAACAAACCACCGTGATTGCTCCTCCCCATGCCAATATCAATCAACTCTTAACCGTTAGCCAATTTCGTACACCGCTTTTTTATTTAGAAGCACCACTGTATGACCCCGAAGTGAAAGAATGGATTCCACAAAAATTTTTAGATGATGTGCAAAAAAGTATTGATGACACCATAAATTATCCCTACACCGACACACAACTACGGTTAGCGCTTTCGCAAAAATTAAGCAGTACAGAAACACAGCAAGTGATTGATTTTTATCAGTCAATAACAGGCCAAAATATTTTACAAGCAGAGCAAAGTTTTAGAGAGCGGGTTAATTTAAGCTCAGATAGCACAGCGTTAGCAAGTGAGGTTATTAAAGCGACACTGTTATCAACCCTGCTGCATAATGTATTTATCAGTAGTGCGGATGCGGTGATTAGTCGTTTAGATAGTTATGAGTGTTTGGCGATTCGGCAAATTCCTGGTTCTAATATTGGTTTGTTAATGGCAAAACGTCATAAAGTGGCTTTTATGGAACGGCAGGTGCAACGTTCGTTAAGTAATTTATATTTGAATGTGAGTGATGTCGATTTGCAAGCCTATTTGCAATTTGCTCAAAGCGCGGTTGGACAAAAATATTTTAAGGCGCGTAATGAGGCAATGTTGAGTATTGGTAAGGAGTTTGGCGAGCGTGTGGCAGAGGCCATTGCCCCTGCGTTGCCAAATTGTATGGGTAGTTTTAAGGTGAGTTCGTAGGTTTGATGTAGCGAAAAATAGGATTTAAAATTAAGCATTTAATCCTGTTTTTTGTGATGCTTCTAAAGGCTACACACTGACACAAACATCATGTTAGTAGCAATTTTCGCATATTATATTCCAACAGGCAAACCCTCATCATTGTCAGGGAACAATTTACTCAATTTTTCAAGCTTCAAATCTTCTGAATAAAAATTTTCCGCCTTTTTATTATTAACCTCTACAATTCCACAGTTTCGTAGCCTCTGTGAAGTGCAACGCAACACAGGAGTAATAAACCCTGTATTCCGCGATGCTTCATACAGGCAACTTACTCAAGTTCATTACATAAGAGCAAATACGTTTAAGCATCCAACACAATTCTTGCCGAATCAGGATAAGAGGTACACAAATACACCGCATTACCCAACTGATTGCCCGCAATTTTGCCTTCTTTAAGTTTCAGATTACACCTTTCACCTACCCCATTTTGACAACTAGATGCCAAATTAAGCTCATCGTGATGGCAAACTTGCGATAGGTTCTTGACCGAGTTTTGGCGGTGCACAGAATATTTTGCTGCATCATGCTTGCCAATATACCATAGGGGGTATAGTATATTAACTATAAACAAATAACAGAGGTAAAGATCATGACTATTAATGCAGGCTTACGTTTGGTGGCAGGTACGTTTGTGATTATCAGCGTGTTATTAGCGCACTTTGTCAATCCGATGTGGTTTTTGTTTACCGTCTTTATTGGCCTCAACTTGATTCAATCGGCGTTTACAGGCTGGTGTCCGATGGTATGGTTATTAGGCAAATTGGGCTTTAAACGCGAAGTTGTGGTTAATTGATTTGGAGTCACGCCATGAAAACTGCTTTAGCATTAGCCAGTCTTACCTTAGTCACTTCGGTAGCGGCTGCCCCCTTAAAAACGACCACGGTAAGTTATCGTTTGGTGGAAAACACCTACGATACGGTGGCTAATGCTGAAGCAGAACGTCAATCAACAGTCAGCGCACAAGTGACTGGCCGTATTGTGAATATTTATTTTAGAGCGGGTGATAAAGTTCAACAAGGTCAAGCAATTATGCGTATTGATGCCGCCACCGCTAATGATGATGTGGCAGGAATGCAAGCGCGTGTGCGTGAAGCCGAAGTACAACGCGATAATTTACAAAAGCAATATCAACGGATTAAAGAATTGTTTCAGCAGCAATATGTCGGTCAAGCACAACTCGATAAAGCAGAAGCTGACTACAAAAGTGCTATTGCTCAAGTAAATACCTTACAAGCAGGTCTTAAACAATCAACAACTAACCGCAACTTTAGCACCATTAATGCCCCCTACTCTGGCGTGATGTCGGCATTGCATGTTGAAGTGGGTGAAATGGCTTTTGCTGGCAAACCATTGGCCACAGGTTATGATCCACGTTATTTGCGCCTAAGCAGTCATGTGCCTCAAAGCCAAATGTCAGCCATTCAACGTTATAACAAAGCCTATATCGAACTTAACAGCCAAAGCTCATGGTTAAGTGACTCAAAAATAACGTTTATTCCTACCGCTAATGCTCGAACCCATACTAGCGAAGTGCGTATTGCTCTGCCCGAAAATAGCTCAGTTTTACCCAATCAACTCGCCAAAGTACATTTTGTTGTTGGTCAAGAACAACTTTTAGTAATTCCAAAAGCCAGCGTGTTACAACGTAGCGAATTAAATGCGGTGTATGTGATTAAACCAAAACAAAAACCGCAATTACGTCAAATTCGTTTGGGTAAAACGCTGGCCAATGGTTGGGTTGAAGTGTTGGCAGGTTTAGAAGCAGGTGAAACCATTGCCCTTGAACCGATTGCTGCTGGGTTAGGAGTCTAAACTCATGGGTATTTCAGGTAAGTTAAGTCGCTTTTTTTTGCGCTCACAACTCACACCCTTGTTAGCGGTGATTGCCTTTTTGCTGGGTTTGTTTGCCTTAGCCGTTACACCTCGTGAAGAAGAACCACAAATTGATGTGACGATGGCTAATGTGATGATTCCATTTATGGGCGCAAAAGCCAGCGATGTTGAACGTTTAGTGTCTGTGCCTGCCGAGCAAGTGTTGTCACAAATTCAAGGCATTGAACACGTTTATTCGGTCTCTAAACCGAATATGGCCTTGTTAACCGTACAATTTAAAGTCGGTGTCGCGCGCAACGAAGCCATTGTGCGTTTATATGAAGCGATTAATAACAACAAAGATTGGTTAAATCCACAATTAGGCGTTGGCGAACCCTTAATTAAAACCAAAGGCATTGATGATGTGCCGATTTTGTCTTTAACCTTATGGCAAGCGCAAGGCAACAAAGGTGCTTATGATTTAGGCCGTATTGCCCATAGCATCGAATTAGAGCTAAAACGGGTTTCAGGCACTCGCGAAGTATATAGCATTGGCACATCACCTAGGGTATTAAACATTGAGTTAGATAGTGCACGTTTACAAGCACATCAGCTCAGTGCTTTAGAAGTCAGTCAACGTTTACAACAAAGTAATAGCTCCTTAAGCTCTGGCGACTTAGTGGCTAATAACCGTGTGACCCCTATTGAAGCGAATGATTTTTTGCGTTCTGCTGAAGATGTTGGTCGGTTGGTGATTGCGGTTAATGATGGCCAAGCGATTTATTTAAATGATGTCGCCACCATTCACGATGGTGCAAGCACCGCCAGCCAATACAGTTGGTTGGGGACAGGCATGGCTGCCGCACAACGAGGCATTAGCCAACAAGGTGAATTTCCTTCTGTTACTTTAGCAATTAGCAAAAAAACGGGCGAAAACGCGGTAGATGTGGCGGAGCGCGTGTTACAACGGGTGAATAGCCTAAAAAACACGATGATTCCTGCCGATGTTGAAGTGACGGTCACACGCAACTATGGTGAAACAGCCAACGAAAAAGCGCAAAAACTGATGCAAAAGTTGTTGTTTGCGACTTTATCAGTCATTGTGTTGGTGTTTATTGCGCTTGGCAAACGTGAAGCGGTGATTGTCGGTTTAGCAGTGTTATTAACCCTTGCCGCGACTTTGTTTGCTTCGTGGGCATGGGGCTTTACCCTCAATCGTGTGTCTTTATTTGCCTTAATTTTTTCGATTGGTATTTTGGTCGATGATGCGATTGTGGTAGTTGAAAACATTCACCGTCGGATGCAATTAGACAACAAGCCTTTAGCCGAAGTGATTCCTGTAGCCGTTGATGAAGTGGGTAATCCCACTATTTTAGCCACGTTTACGGTGATTGCTGCGTTATTACCGATGGCCTTTGTCAGTGGTTTAATGGGCCCTTATATGAGCCCTATTCCGATTAATGCCTCGATGGGCATGCTCATTTCTTTGCTTATTGCCTTTAGCATTACCCCGTGGTTAGCTTTAAAATTAATGGCCAAACATACCCCCACCAGTAGCCATGAAAGCCACGAAGTCCACTCCCCTTTAGAGCCAATCTTTAGAAAAATCATGACGCCTTTTTTACACCCACAACAAGGCCAAAAACGTCGTCATGGTTTGTATTTGGGCATTGTCGTATTAATTGCCTTAGCCATCAGTTTGGCAGTGGTGCAATGGGTGGTGTTAAAGATGTTGCCCTTTGATAATAAGTCTGAATTTCAAATTTTGGTTGATATGCCAACAGGCACACCTGTAGAAAAAACCGCCGCCGTATTACACGATTTAGGCGCGTATTTAGCCACCGTTCCCGAAGTCACTGATTATCAAGCCTATGCAGGTAGCAGCGCACCGATTAACTTTAATGGTTTAGTACGTCAGTATTATTTACGTGCTCAAGCCGAACAAGGCGATATTCAGGTTAACTTAGTGGATAAACATCATCGCCACCAACAAAGCCATGCCATTGTTAGTCGTATTCGTGCTGATTTGCAAAAAATTGCCAGTCAACATCGAGCGAAACTAAAAGTGGTTGAAGTGCCACCCGGCCCGCCTGTGTTAGCCCCGATTGTTGCTGAGATTTATGCACCAGACCAACAAAGCCAACAACAAGTGGCCACCTTGTTAGAAGCCAAATTTAAGCAACAGGCTGGCATGGTCGATATTGATAGCACGGTTGTCGCCCAAGCCATGCAAAAACGGCTATTGGTTGACCAAAACAAAGCCATGATGTTGGGCGTTAACTCGCAAACCATTACCCAAACGCTACAACTGGCCTTAACAGGTCAACAAAGCAGCGTGTTATTTGCCAACGATGCCAAATATGCTGTGCCGATGCGTGTGAGTTTGGCAGATAACGACAAATCACAATTGGCGAATATTTTAAAATTACCGGTTAAAGCTGATGATGGTTCGTTAATTCCTTTATCCGAATTGGTCAACATTAGCGAAGAGCCATCTGAACAAGCGATTTATCATAAAGACTTATTGCCAGTTAGTTATGTGTTTGCCGATTTTGCAGGAAAACTGGATTCGCCGTTATATGGTTTGTTTGCCATGCGTGACGGTTTAGCGCAATTAAACTTGCCCTATTCGGCCAAACTGACAGAGTATTTTATTCGTCAGCCTGATGATGCCTTGCGTGAGTTTGCCATTAAATGGGACGGTGAATGGCAAATTACCTATGAAACCTTTAGAGATATGGGCATTGCCTATGCGGTGGGTTTGGTGTTGATTTATTTGTTAGTCGTCGCCCAATTTCACTCTTATGCTATTCCTGCGGTGATTATGATGCCAATTCCCTTAACCATTATTGGCGTTATGCCCAGCCATGCTTTGTTGGGCGCACAATTCACCGCCACCTCAATGATTGGCATGATTGCCTTGGCAGGTATTATTGTCCGTAATTCGATTTTGTTGGTAGATTTTATTCAATTAAAATTAGCCGAAGGCATGGCCTTGGATGAAGCAGTGATTCAAGCTGCCAGCACACGCGCTAAGCCCATTATGCTCACAGGTTTAGCTGCTATGTTAGGGGCGTTATTTATTTTGGATGACCCGATTTTTAATGGTTTAGCGATTTCGTTAATTTCGGGTATTTTGGTATCAACATTTTTAACCTTGGTGTTAATTCCCTTGTTATATTTTGGCTTGCAAAAAAGGATTAAGGCATAACTGCGACATTATGCCACATAGAAAAACTCTTTAATTCTTATATAGTTAGCTTATCAAACAATACATGGATGTGGATGATGCTAGCTGTTTAGTGACTCCCGTCTACTCTACTGCCAATATCAAGGCATAGTAATAGACACTTAATAGCTCCATAAAGACCACAATTTTTGTATGTCTTTTATGAAAGTCATAGTATATTTAAGCAGGTTCGCTGCTTGTTGAGGATAACCTCACGATGAAAGCTAAAAAACTCTCTGCACTACAACGAGATATTCTTATCATTCTCGTTATCAAACTTTGTCTGCTAAGTCTTATTCGCCATCTATATTTTTCTGAACCCACTGCAAAACATATGCAGGTCTCTCCCCAACAAATTCAACAACAACTGTTATCCCCTTCTTCTTCTCATTCTATTCAGGAGTCAACACGATGAACGAAGTTGTCGAGCTGTCACGCCTACAATTTGGTGCGACTGCTCTATTTCACTTTTTATTTGTGCCGCTAACCTTAGGTTTATCATGGATTTTATTTATTTGCGAAGCCACTTATGTGATGACTGGCCAACCAATTTATAAAGACATGACCAAGTTTTGGGGCAAATTATTTGGTATTAACTTTGCGATGGGCGTGACCACAGGCATCACTCTCGAATTTCAATTTGGCACAAACTGGGCTTATTACTCACATTATGTTGGTGATATTTTTGGTGTACCCTTAGCAATTGAAGGTTTAATGGCCTTCTTTTTAGAATCGACCTTTGTCGGTTTGTTCTTTTTTGGCTGGGAACGATTATCAAAAGTACAACATTTAATGGCGACTTTTTTGGTTGCTGTTGGCTCTAATTTATCTGCGTTGTGGATTTTAGTCGCTAATGGTTGGATGCAAAATCCAGTCGGCGCAGACTTTAACTACACCACCATGCGCATGGAATTAAGTAGCATGGCCGATGTCTTTTTTAATCCAGTCGCACAAGTCAAATTTGTGCATACGGTTGCCGCAGGATATGTCACTGCTTCCATGTTTGTGTTAGGTATTTCGGCTTATTACTTATTAAAAGCTCGTGATGTTAATTTTGCCTTACGCTCTTTTGCTATTGCCGCCAGTTTTGGTTTAGCGTCGATTTTATCGGTGATTTTATTGGGTGACGAATCGGGTTATACCGCAGGTGAAGTGCAACAAGTCAAACTTGCTGCTATTGAATCTGAATGGGAAACACAGCCTGCACCTGCCTCGTTTACTTTATTTGGCATTCCCAACCAAGCCGAAGAACGCACAGACTACGCCGTCAAAATCCCCTATGCCTTGGGAATTATTGCCACACGCTCTTTAGATAAAGAGGTTAAAGGTTTAAAAGAGCTACGCCTTGAACATGAAGATAAAATTCGTGATGGCATGATTGCTTATGCGGCACTATTAAGACTAAAAGCAGGCGAAAATACTGCCGAAGTGCGTAGTTTATTTGATGCCCACAAAGTTAATTTAGGCTACGGTTTATTATTAAAAAAATATACCGCTAATGTCACCGATGCGACTGAGGCACAAATTAAACAAGCCGCTCAAGATACCATTCCGCAAGTTGCACCGCTATTTTGGTCATTTAGGATTATGGTGGGCTTAGGCTTCTTTTTCTTGTTTGTTTTTGCCGCGGCCTTTTGGTTTTTATCAACCAAAAACCTTGCCCCACAACGTTGGTTATTGTGGTTATGTGTATTTTCTATTCCCTTACCGTGGGTTGCAGCAGAAATGGGCTGGATTGTCGCTGAGTATGGTCGTCAACCGTGGACAATTAGTGGCATTTTACCCACCCATTTATCGGCATCACAACTCGATAAAAGCCAGTTGATATTTAGTATGTTGGGTTTGCTGGGTATTTATAGCTTCTTGTTTGTGATTGAAATGTATTTGATGCTCAAATATATCAAGTTAGGCCCTGCCAGTTTACATACAGGCCGTTATCACGGTGAAGAAAACCTGACCGAAGGAGCTAACAGCCATGTTTGATTACGAAACCTTAAAATTTATTTGGTGGATTTTGATTGGTGCATTGTTTGTTGGCTTTATCGTCACTGACGGCTTTGATTTTGGAGTTGGGGCATTATTACCTATTGTTGCTAAAACCGATGAAGAAAGACGCATTGCCATTAATACAGTCGGAGCAACATGGGAAGGCAATCAAGTGTGGTTAATCACCGCAGGTGGAGCTTTATTTGCCGCATGGCCTTTGATTTATGCAGCCTCATTTTCGGTGTTATATATTCCGTTAATGTTGGTACTATTTGCCTTATTTTTTCGGCCTGTTGGTTTTGACTATCGCAGCAAATTAAGCAATCCACAATGGCGACAAGCATGGGATTATGCCCTGTGTTTTTCGGGTGTATTACCCGCAATTTTGTTTGGCGTAGCAGTGGGTAATTTGTTTATTGGTTTACCCTTTCAATTTGATGACAATATGATGGTCAGTTATACAGGCCGTTTTTTTGATTTGCTCAATCCTTTTGCTCTGTTTTGTGGGGTGGTTTCTTTAAGCATGATTGTGTTGCATGGTGCGAGCTATTTGCATTTACGTGCAGATGGCAAAGTAGCAGAACGGGCGCGTATCGTTGCGATGATAACAGGTTTAAGCACCGCCACATTATTTGCGATGGGTGGCTTTTTTGTTGCCCAATTAAAAGGTTATCACATTAACCACATTCCTGATGTTAACAGCACACTCACCCCATTAATGAAAACTGTTGACCGTAGTCAAGGCAGTTGGTTGGGCTTTTTAAATGTCTATCCTGTATTGTGGTTAGTTCCTCTAACTGGTGTTTTGGGTGCATTATTTAGCAGTCTTGCCGCATGGAAAAAATGGACTGGTTTTGCCTTTATTAGCAGTGCCAAAACCAGTGCTGCTATTGTTGCTACCGCAGGGATTGCCTTATTTCCTTTTGTGTTGCCATCGTCCAGTCATCCTCAAAGTAGCTTAACCATTTGGGATGCAACGTCTAGTTATTTAACTTTAGAAATCATGTTTTGGGTGGTTGTGATTTTTTTACCGATTGTGCTGAGTTATACAACATGGGTTTATCATGTGATGCGTGGTAAGGTTTCTGAAGAAACCATTCGTGACAATCAACATAGTTTATATTAATAGGTGATCTATGTGGTACTTTAGTTGGATGTTAGGTTTGGGTTTGGCCGTATGTTTTAGTATTTTAAATGCGATGTATTTAGAATCTAATTACGCCTTTGGTCGCCGTACTGAAGAAGGCTCTAAACAACGTTTTGAAGACTTTAAAAACAAAAGCTAAGTGATAAAAAGCGTACTGCATTCAGTGCGCTTTTTTAATTTATATAACGTGCCTCAACCGACACTACCCCTCACGCATACCGCGTCAATAACTCTTTGACTTCTGTCATCCGTTGAGCCGCATCGCCTTGTTGCTCATCCAAGACATTGCTTTCAATCACACAGGCCAACATCTCAAAAAAAGCCTTATCTAAAGCACGACGCGCAGCCGTCATTTGTTGCAACACCTTTTCGCAATCGGCATCAGGTTGTTGAATGAGTTTTTGAATACCACGAATCTGTCCCTCTACGCGGGCAAGACGTTTTAACAATTCTGTTTGTTGCTTATTTTCAGGCTTATTCATGGTAAATCACCTATAATTTATATACCCCCCATAGTATCATAACTTATCAATTTTGCAGTGTTTGTTGCTGCCAAATCTTCACAATCATCAGCGCAGCAAACACACACACCCCAGCAGCTAGGCTATAAACCCATGTTGCGCCCCACGCTACCCAAACCATGCCTGTCAACCATGAACCTATCGCGACGCCTAAACCCCATAAAGCACTATAAACCGCTTGCCCCTGCCCTTGTTGGCCTGCATCAAACTCTCTAAAAATAAACTGCATCGCCACTGCATGAAACACCGCAAAACTAAAGGCATGAAAAGTTTGCACTGTCCACAATAACCACGGTACATCCACCGCCAGCGCAATCACCCACCAACGTACTGCTGCTAATAACAAACAAGCAATAATCAGTTGTAACTCTGAAAACTTGGCTAATAAACGATGCGTTTGGGTAAAAGCAATGACTTCCGCTAATACGCCCAATGACCACAACAAACCAATCGTGCTTCGGCTATAGTGGTGTTCTTCTAAGTACAAACTAAAAAAGCTGTAATATGGCGCATGAGACAATTGCAACAAAAAATGGGCAGCAAAAAAACTCCACAATAAGGGTTGTTTTAACAAATACAAAAAAGGCTTACGTTGTTTGCTTTGCGTTTGTTGCGGCGGCCTCGGAATAATATAACTGCATAAAGCGGCAACAATTGCCGAAATTAACAACAAAATCGGCAACCATTTAACACTGATTAAATCTAATAAATAACCAAAACCAGCCACCGTGGCAATAAA
The DNA here is from genome assembly GCF_003051055.1 of Agitococcus lubricus. GTDB lineage: Bacteria > Pseudomonadota > Gammaproteobacteria > Pseudomonadales > Moraxellaceae > Agitococcus > Agitococcus lubricus. The sequence continues at coordinate 82,734 of NZ_QAON01000015.1, forward strand.
TCCCAATGACCCCCATAAACGAATTTGACCATATAAGGCACGTTGTTCTTGCAAATGACCAATCGTCACTGCTTCAAATTGGGCTAAAATGGCATTTTGAAAAAAGCTATAGGCAAACAATACGGCGGCCATTAACCAAAAATGACTGCCCACAAAAAAGATGCCTGCCCAAAACACCGCCACCATGCTTGCACCTAATCTCACAAGCTCAATACGCTTGCCTGTGCTGTCAGCTAAATAGCCCCAAAAATTTGGCGCAAAAATTCGGGTTAACATGCCTATTGCCATTAACTGACCAATGGCTTTTTCATCAAACTGGAGCTGTTTTAAGTACAAACTCCAATACGGCATAAAACCGCCCAACACCGCAAAATAAAAAAAATAAAAAAGAGATAAACGCCAATACAAACTTGTACTCATGACTAGAGTCTATTGAACAAAATAAAGGTCAAATTATGCCGCTAAATGTCGTCTCGTCGTTAGTAAACAATCACTATCTTTGAGACTTATATTGCTATCTGTACGTTTTACCCACCATACCGAGTGAAGGACTGAGTATTTTTTACCGTTTGTTTACTGTAATTTTTGATTTTGTCTAACTAAAATAAAAAACAGCCCTCCTATTAGGCTAAGCCCCTGCTTACTTTTGCCAGATTTATGCACGGGATTAGTTTCAAATTTGAGGGCTTTTTTATTGCTAGCGTTTTTTGTGTTTTATATTCATGGTAATTTGTGCGGTAAATACTAGCTGTTTGTTAACGTCTCGTACTTCAATAGGCACCATGACGTCACTCGCTTGTGACCAATCAATATCAATGGTTTTTGCCTCCGCTACTAAATCAGTTTTAGCCTTTTTGAGATAACGCACGGTCATACCCGAAGGAATCCAACGGCTACCTCGCGGAATAGAAACATCCGTCAGCAATCCCCCTGCCAATTCAGCCATGTTACACATCGCAATTGCATGTACAGTTTGCAAATGATTTTGTACAGACCTTCTATTTTTTAGGCTAACTCGGGCATAATTAGGTTCAAGTTGTTCAACATGTGCGCGAATAGAGCCAAAATAAGGGGCTATTTGATTAAGTGCGATGCTAAATAGCCGTGTACCTAGGGGTAATTTTTGTGCAAAACGAAATAACTGTAAATTATTCACTCTCATTTCTCCATTTAAGCTAGAATTTAATTCTAGAATATTATTTTAGACCAACACAATGACCGAAATGACTACGCCAACACGCCCGCAAGCCATATTAGCGGCAGCTCTCGCTTGTTTCGATAAATACGGTATCGAAGGCACAACGATTGAGATGATTCGCCAAGAATCCAATGCCAGTGTCGGTAGTATTTACCATCACTTTGGCGGAAAAGATGAGATTGCTGCCGCGCTATTTATTGAAGGTATGCGTCAATTCGCTCAGCTATTGCGCGAGCGTGTCAATGCCGCACAAACCGCTGAACAAGGTATTAAAGCGATTGTCTATGCCAACGTCGAATGGATAACTGACAATCCTGCATGGGCGAGCTATTGTTTTCATCATCGAGGAGCGGTTAAACATGGCAAGGCAGCCGAAACCTTTAGTGCAGAGAATAAAGTGTTTTATCAGTTTATAGAGACGTGGTTTAGACCACATGTTTTAGCGGGCAGTATTAAACTATTTGCCCCCCCGCTGATGTCTGCCTTAATTATTGGTGCAACCCATGACTACGCACGTCATTGGTTAGCAGGACGAACGAAAACGACATTAGAAGCATATAAAGAGATTTTGGCAGATGCTGCATGGCAGAGTATTAAAAATAACTAGTATCTTTCTACTCTCGCTAATCCTCCCCTAAATGAGGGGAGGGAAAGTTTTTTAAGGTGCAATTGGTTTTAACGGCATCACCACATCGGCATTCTGCGCACGATGACGCAAAAAGTGATCCATCAATACAATCGCTAACATCGCTTCGGCAATCGGCGTGGCGCGCACACCCACACAAGGGTCATGTCGACCTTTGGTCAGCATTTCTATCGGATTACCTTGCAAATCAATACTTTTACCTGCGGTGGTAATACTGGATGTGGGTTTAAGGGCAATCGACACGACAATTTGTTGACCACTCGAAATGCCACCTAACACACCACCTGAATGATTCGCGGTAAAGCCTTGTGGGGTTAACTCATCACGGGCTTCATGGCCAAACTGTTCAACAACCGCAAAACCATCACCAATTTCGACCGCTTTCACCGCATTAATGCTCATCATTGCGTGGGCAATATCGGCATCTAAACGGTCAAAAACTGGCTCACCCCAACCCACAGGCACATTATCTGCAACCACACATAAACGTGCGCCACAGCTTGTGCCATCACGGCGTAATTGAGTAATTAATTCTTCAAACTTAGGCACAGCATTTTTATCACCACAAAAGAAAGGATTTTGATTGACATAATCCCAATCTAATTCAGTGGCTTTAATATGGGCAATTTGTTGCACAAAACCACGAATGACAATGCCAAACTTTTCAAATAAATATTTTTTGGCAATGCCACCTGCGGCAACACGCATCGCTGTTTCGCGCGCAGAAGAACGACCGCCACCCCGATAATCTCTAAAACCGTATTTTTGGCTATAGGTATAATCGGCATGGCCGGGTCTAAACGTTGTGGCGATATTGCCGTAATCTTTAGACTTTTGGTCGGTGTTTTCGATTAATAAACCAATCGGCGTACCTGTGGTTTTGCCTTCAAACACGCCTGATAAAATTTTAACTTGGTCTTCTTCTTTACGCTGTGTAGCAAACTGTGACGTACCGGGTTTACGGCGGTCTAAATCCAGTTGTAAGTCAGCTTCGGTGAGTGACAAATTCGGTGGCACACCATCCACAATCGCGCCTAATGCCAAACCATGTGACTCACCAAAGGTAGTGACACGAAATAATTGACCGATAGTATTACCTGCCATTTATAAGCTCTCCTGAAACACTGCTTGATATTGACGACATTGTTCCGCCGTTAACGCAAACACACCAGAGCCACCCTTCTCAAAATCAATCCATGTAAAAGGCACGTCGGAAAACTCTTGAGCTAACGCCCATTCAGAGTTACCTACTTCCACGACTAACAAACCATCGTCTGTTAAATGGTCTGCGGCTTGTGCCAAGATTTGACGGACAATATCTAAACCATCCGCACCTGCGGCTAACGCTAATTCGGGTTCTTTTTGATATTCATCAGGTAAGTCAGCCATATCTTGGGCATCAACATACGGTGGATTGCTGACAATTAAGTCATAACGTTGATTAGGTAATTTGCTAAACAAGTCAGACTCAATCAAATTAACATTTTCAATCAAGTTATGATGTTCAACGTTAACCGCTGCGACAGATAAAGCATCTAAAGAAATGTCTGTGCCATCAACAATAGCATCAGGAAAGGCATAAGCCAACGCAATAGCAATACACCCAGAACCTGTACATAAATCTAAAATGCGTTGTGGCTCTTGATTAATATAATCTTGAAAACCATTGTCAATCAATTCGGCAATTGGAGAACGTGGAATAAGCACACGTTCATCAACATAAAAGGGATGACCACAAAAATAGGCTAAATTTAATAAATAGCCTAAAGGAATACGCTGATTAACACGTTTGTCGATTAACTCAACAATGGCTTGTTTTTCGCTAGTCAACAATTTGGCATCTAAAATTTCGGGGTCAGCCGACCATTGCAATGACAAACTTTGCATTACCAAAGCACTAGCTTCGGCAAAAGGGTCTTCGCTACCATGACCAATATGCACATCAGCCGCACGCAAACACGTGACAGTAAAACGGATAAAATCACGAATGCTTGATAATTCGGCAACCGCCTCAGCAAAGGTGGTACTCGGTATTAACAGGGTGTCTTCCACGCCCACGTCCTCACAGAAAATAAGTCAAAGTAACTAACAATAAAACCGCTAATTGTAGCAGTCTTAATTGCCCAGTAGTGATTTCGCCGTAAATAAACATATAGGTTAAGGCCAAGCGATTGTATACTATGGCGATAATATCGCGTATGAATGGTCGTTATGAATAAAAAACTTCTCTCTGACTTTAAGAAACAATTAGTGCAAGAAAAACTCGCCGCAGAGCCTAAGCCATCGCCTGTCAATGCCCCTACCAAGTCACATTTATACAATGACGATGTTGATGAAGCCACCCTATTTGCCCAAGCCACTCAGGGCGTAAAACGATTAATCACCGAGGTCAAAGCGCCACCCATAAAACCAAGGCATGTTGCATGGGACACCAATATCATTGCCCGCCGCGCTGCTGCCGAAGGTGCTGCCGATACGCCCTACGAAGCACTTTCTGATACGGTCGCTTTACTCAATCCTGTTGCCAGTGAAGCGATTTTGAGCTTTAGACGTATCGGGATTCAACAAAGCGTGTTTAAGAAATTGAAAGACGGCCATTTGATATGGAAAGCGGCAGTTGACTTACACGGCTGTACGGTGGAGCAAGCTCGCCAAGCGATTTTACAACTGATTTATGATGCACAAGCCGAAGGTATCCATATTATTAAAATTGTCCATGGTAAAGGTTATGGCAACAGTCCTCAGTCGGGCTTATTAAAAACCTGTGTCAATGGTTGGCTACAACAACACCGCGCGGTCTTAGCTTTTCATAGCGCCCCCGCAAAAGAGGGTGGTAACGGGGCAGTTTTAGTGCTATTAAAGAAAGAAAATAAAAAAGCCGAAACGACGCGCTAGTCACACTCAGCTCCTGCGTGATGAAGATAGGCAAGGTATGTATCACATGACAAGGAAATGCTATCAATGAGGTATATGCTGTTGCCACGCATGTGTGAGCATCGTCCAAATTTTCTATTTGTTATGTTATGGCTTTTGTTATGGCTATTTGGTTTCAGCCAAAGCTATGCACAACAAACGCTGCTCATCAACTCGGATTTTAGTAAAGTCCGCCTCGCCACTTATGTAGACTATGTCTGTGACCCGTCTCATACACATACCATAGACACTATTCAGCAGGTAAAGTTTCACCCACTCCAACGTGATGAAATTTCATTTGGTTTTCGTCAACCCAGTTGCTGGTTTCGTTGGCAAATTCAGAATCAATCGTCTACGCATATTGATTTAGTATTATCCAGCAATTTTAATATATTTGACACGATAGAGTTTTATCAGCCAGATGGCCAACATTATAAAAAACAGGCGATTGGCGACAATGTCGCTTATAATACTCGCTTATTAGAAACCAGAACCTTAGCCATTCCTTTCGCTGTACCGCCCGAATTTAATCTCACCTATTATGTAAGAGCAGAAACCACAGGTAACTATTATTTACCCTTACGATTAAGCTCCTTCCCCATGTTTATCAAAACAGATACCCGTGAAGATACCTTAATTGGGATTTGTTATGGCATTGTGATTGGGCTATGTTGCTATCACTTTCTGTTATTGATTTTAACCAAAGAAAAAGTACAACTTATTTATATTGGCTATGTGCTGTGTACCTTGCTATTTTTTGCCACCGAGCAAGGGTCTCTATATCAATTTTGGCCAACAGCAACTACGTGGAATAATTACTCTGTCTATAGTTTTTCATTTTTATCACTGGCTACAGGCACGTTATTTGCTCGTAGCTATTTAAATACTAAAGCACTTCCCAGATTACATAAAACACTAAAATGGTCTGCTATTATTTTAGCATTATTTGCATTTTTACATATTTGGCTGCCTACTCCCTATATTGCAACGGCTAATTCCTTGATTGGCTTATTGGTTATTATTTCCTTATTTTTAGTCGGTATTAAACGTTGGCATGATGGTTTAGCGCAAGCCCGATTGTTTATTTTAGCGTGGGGCTTACTACTATTCATCGGTGCTGCCATGATTTTAATGATGCACATGGGTGGCTCCGATATTGCGCATACCTTACTGGGCGCACAAGTTGCATTCGCCGTACAACAAATTTTACTGTCAATTGCCTTAGCACAACGCCTAAAAACCCTACAGCAAGAACGAGACTATCAAGAACAAGAAATGTTATTAGCCAGAGCCGAGAGTGCCGCTAAAACCGAATTTCTAGCCCGTATGAGCCATGAAATTAGAACCCCAATGAATGCCGTTATGGGGGTAACTCAATTATTAGAATCTACCGACTTAAATCACTCTCAACGCCAATATACTCAGCTACTAAATAGCTCAGGTAAATTACTACTGAATATTATTGATGATATTTTAGATTACTCCAAAATCAATTCTGGCAATATTAGCTTAGAAGCCACCAGCTTTAATTTACCTAAACTGATTTCTAGTGTTTACGATATTTTATCGGCTAATACTGAAGCAAAGCCTGTACAACTGTTGTGTGAAATTGATTCAGACTTACCCCAATGGATAGAAAGCGACCCCACCCGTTTACGACAAATTTTATTTAACTTATTGAGTAATGCCTTAAAATTTACCCCCAAAGGCACTGTCAAACTACAAGCCAAACGAGTGGTACAAATCAATATAAAGACAGTACAAGTACAAATTATTATTAGTGACACAGGGATTGGTCTGACTAAACATCAGATTGAACATTTATTTTCTGCCTTTCATCAAGCCGACCCATCCATTACGCGTAAATATGGCGGCACGGGTTTAGGTTTGGCGATTAGTAAGCAGCTTATTGAGTTAATGGGCGGGAGCATTCATGTTCAGAGTAAAATCGGTGAAGGCACGAGCTTTATTTTATTATTACCTTGTAAATTAAGCACCGAAATTCTCACCATGACCAACCCCATTCTACCTGCATTACCGTGGTTAGAACTGGGTAAATTACGGGTTTTATTAACAGAAGATAATGCGGTTAACCAATTGGTACTCAGCTCATTGATTAAACAATTAGGTATAGACCCCATACTGGCACATAACGGTGAAGAGGCATTTGCCCTGATTAGCAAACAACATGACGCATTTGATGTGATTCTGATGGACTGCGAAATGCCTATTTTAGATGGTATTGCTGCCACCCGAAAAATTAGAGCATGGGAAGCCGAAAATAGTCTATCCCCTATTCCCATTATTGCCTTAACCGCCCATGCATTACCTGAATATCAAGCAAAATGTCTAGCAGCAGGGATGAGCGATTATCTGACTAAACCTTTAATGTTAAATGACCTGATTCTTAAACTCATTCACCTCTATCAGAAATCGGCACAGACACCTACCAATGCCTCATCAGACATACTATCCACAGCACCTGATTGATGTTTTGCTTCAGCCTGCACCAACGACAGTGATTCGCAGGTTTTGTCCAAGACAAAATCTATCGCTGTAGTCTTTACCATCCGATAAGATTAGGCTAAGGTTCTGCCCTCAATCGTATACAGCGCTTGGACTATGATACTAGGTTCTGTTGACGTTTTGATTGTGGTTGCGAAAGAGGGTATTTTTTAGAGGATACACGGCGTGAAGCGCGTAGTTTGGTTATTCTAAATAAGCGATGAACAACAACGTAGCCTCAAAAAATAGCTTTTTCCCTGTGGATTGCGTTAAAAATTGGCTCATTCTACGTGACAAAACAGGCCAATAGAACGACTATTAACTGCGTTTTGTGCCTTGCCTGAGTCAATTTTTATCAGCAACGTGGCTCACACGTAAAATATCAACAGCCCCTATACATTTTTTTATTACCTTTATCTGACCGAGAGTGTAACCATGGAACAAGCATACGCTAACATCATCACGGCTGTCGGCGAAGACCTTAATCGTGCGGGTTTACTTGATACGCCTAAGCGTGCGGCTAAAGCCTTTCAATACTTATGTAAAGGGTATACAGAAGACCTCAATACCATTGTCAATAATGCGATTTTCCCTTCTGATAACGACCAAATGGTGATTGTTAAAGATATTGAGCTGTATTCGTTATGCGAACATCATCTACTGCCATTTATTGGCAAATGCCATGTTGCGTATTTACCTGATGGTAACGTCCTTGGTTTATCAAAAGTGGCACGTATTGTGGATATGTTTGCCCGTCGTTTGCAAATTCAAGAAAACTTAACTAAACAGATTGCCGATGCGATTCAACAAGTGACTGGTGCTAAAGGTGTCGGTGTGATTATTGAAGCCAAACACATGTGTATGATGATGCGAGGCGTAGAAAAACAAAACTCGGTGATGAGCAGCTCGGTGATGTTGGGTCGTTTTCGTGATAACGCACAAACGCGTAATGAATTTTTGAGTTTAATCAAAGCCTAATACAAGTTAATCAGCACCTGAGCTCATGGCCGCTAGTGGGAACTCTAGCCTACCCAATAACTTGAATAACAAGTCAAACCAGACTTTCTCAGGTGCTGTCTATAGACTAAACCATCATAGACTTAGCTTGCAAGTTCAATAAAGGTCTTGCGGACTAAAGCGGCGGTCGCCAGTGGATGCTCTAACGGAAACATATGGCCACCATCGGTATAGATTAACTTGACAGGTTGTTGTTTAGCCAAACGCTCAGGACAACCTGTTTTTGCAAAATGACTTTCTTTGCCTACCACAATCGCCGCAGGGACTTTAAGACGGTGTCGATAACGCCACGGATTACTGGGTGTATGACGAAAAATGGCGACTTCTGTCGCGGCAGGAATCGTCAAACGTACACCTTCGGGGCAATCGGTTAAACCGTATTGAATATAATCCGCAAAACATTCTGCATCAAAAGTCTTAAATAACGCTTTATGTCTTAGGCTAGCGGCTGCCTCCGTACGGCTAGGCCAAACCTCACGCCGATTTTTACTTTTAGCCGCAGGGGTCATATTTTCATCCAGTCCTAATAATTTTGCAGCATGGAGCAAATAGGCACCCAAACCATTAATTAACGGCGGGTCAAGCATCACTAACCCCTTGAACAAATCAGGGTATTTATGTGCCGCCATATAACTGGTCATTGCACCTAATGAATGTCCCAAGACATACACTTGTCGTCCATCACTTTGTCGCAAAATAGAATCCGTCACCTGCTCGATTAAATGACTCCAGTGGGCATCAATGGGATAACGTGGGTCAGTACCGAGTAATGGCAAGGTCACCACTTGATAATCTCGCGCTAACTCATTTAATAATTTGCGATAACACGCCGAAGGAATACCATTAGCATGCGCAAAATGTAGAATCGGTTTAGGCATTCGTTCATCTCTTTACTAAAAATAGCCACTATGATTTCTCGTTAGATAACATGAGGCGTATACAGATGCCAGTTTTTTACGCAAAGAATGCGTTTTAGATACTGCTTTTACCACAATCACTGTCATACGCGCAGACGACAGTACAAAATGACGCATGTTTTTTTGCTCCATTCGCGTTACATTGGCCGACTAAGTCGTATTTTTATAGGTTCAACTTCATCATGAAAAAACTCGTCTTATGTCTAGTCAGTCTTGGTTTAATCAGTGCATGCTCACAAGAGCAGCAAAATAAAATCAGTCGTAGTTTACAAAACTGGACAGGCACCAACGGCGTATTAGAAATTTATGCAGGCGATAAGTTAGTTCGACGTTTTATTCAAGTAGATAAGTTGAGTACCGCAACAGGTACCGAAGATGGCGTCATTCGTCCCTACCGTTATGGGTATGGCGTTTTAGATGAAAATTTAAATATGGTCGTTGAAAGTACCGAAAAGAAGGTCTATTTTGAAATCAGTGACTACAGTACGGCGTATGTTTTTTTTGAAGCACCACGATAACTTCTCGCATTACACAAAGCCAATACGCGCCAATCTGGTTTAATTTGGCTTTGTGAAAATTAGCCCTATCCTTTTATCAAAAAGCCCTATATAATCCGCGCCGCGTACAATACGCATGAAAGCCTCGCCTCCGATCTATTGTAAAGTCTTGCAGGTTTATCCTGTTCTGACGGGCTGCCTTCAGTGTTTAACGACTTCAGGATATTGACCCATCTTTTGATGGCCGTCTGCTGCTTATTTTGAGCAATATCATCCCAAAGTACACTGTCATTTAAGCCCCTGTACACCTCTCCGTATGACGACACTTGTCATATCGGTCTTAGTGATTGGCGTCGAAGCCTGAGTGGCTAACACCACATTAGGACAACACCATCTATTTTAGAACCTCTGCGCTTAGGCTTGTTTGCCGAGCAGATAAGTCATTGCAATGCAAAAATGCATTCGTCATATGAGGGTTCTAACTTGTCAGTCTGCTTTTTCTTGACCGAATCAGCGATTGCGTGTGTTTATGCACCTAGCCGTTAGCCTTTTGCCCGCCTCATCGGGTCTTCTCACTATAGAAGTTTTAACATGACCACTGCTCATGATGCATTGCCTTTGTCTACGTCTACTACTGCTGCCTCTGAAATTATTCTTGAAAATGAATTTGCTGCATTAGGTTTACATCCAGCCTTGATTAAAGCCTTGGATGAATTAAATTTCAAAAAGCCTACCCCCGTGCAAGCTCAAGCCATTCCTGCGTTTTTAGCTGGCCGTGACCTATTAGTGTCCAGCCAAACAGGGTCTGGCAAAACCGCCGCCTTTATGTTGCCTGCGTTACAACTCATTTCGCAAAAACCCTTACCCGAAAAAATTAATACAGCACCACGGACTAAAGGTCGTCGCCCACGTCCTGCCCCTGCACGCCCACACTTAATTGTGTTGACTCCCACGCGGGAACTCGCACAACAAGTGACATCTGCAACTACCCAATTTGATAAATATTTACGTCGTACCATTTGTGCCAGTATTGTCGGGGGGATGCCCTATCCTCGCCAGTTAGAAATGTTAGCCAAAATGCCTGACATTTTAGTGGCAACACCAGGTCGTTTATTAGACCACATGAACTCAGGTCGTATTGATTTGAGTGAATTATCTATGTTGGTCTTTGATGAAGCCGACCGCATGTTAGACATGGGCTTTGCTGATGATATTGATGCGATTGTGGGGCAAACCCCCGAAACGCGTCAAACCCTCATGTTTTCGGCAACCTTAGATGGCCGTACGGGTGAATTAGCCGCAGAAATGTTAAATGACCCCGTACGTGTTGCGATTGCTCAAGAGCAAATGGACTACAAACGTATTGAACAACGTGTGCATTATGTCGATGACAGCAATCATAAAGATAAATTATTAGACCACTTATTAAGCAATGAAGATGATTTACAACAAATGATTATCTTCACAGCGACCAAAGCCGAAGCCGATTTATTGGCCGATGATTTAAGTGACAAAGGTTATGCCGCCAGTGCATTGCACGGTGATATGAAACAATCTATGCGTAATCGTACCTTACAGGGTTTACGTCGTGGTGAAATCAAAGTGTTAGTAGCAACTGATGTGGCTGCACGCGGCATTGACGTACCGTCTATTTCGCACGTGGTCAATTATGGCTTACCCAAACACGGCGAAGATTATATCCATCGTATTGGCCGTACAGGCCGTGCAGGCCGCAGTGGTGTTGCTATCAATTTAATTCAACATGGTGACCGCTTTAAGTGGCAACGTATTGAGCGTTTACTGCCTATACGCGTTGAAGTCGTAGAAATTGAAGGCTTAGAACCGCAACGTGCCCCCAAACCACGCATGGGTGCTGGTCGTGATGGCGCTGGTCGTAACAAAGAGCGTTGGAGTAATGACCGTCGTGAACGCCGCACTAACAGCGGTGGTGGTGGTCGTCGTGATGGTCGTATTGAAGACCGTGCGTTCCGTCAAGATGACCGTCCAGCACCGCAACGTGAACGTTTCGAAGAGCGTCCCGTACGTCGTCAATTTGACGATGCTCCACGCTTTGAAGCCCGCTCTACAGCTCGTACCGAACGTTTTGACCGTCCTGCAGAGTCAAATTACTTTCAAGGCAACAGCTTAGAGCGTGAGCCTTATCGCAACGAAGCCCCTCGTCGTGAGGCAGGCCGTGGCCCGCGTCGTTTTGAAGATAACCAAGCGCCTGCTTTCAACAGTGAGACTGAACGTACACGTCGTCCAGCACGCTTCCAAGGACGTGATGAGGCAAACGGGAATCAGTTTAACCGTGAACAGCCCCGACGTTTTAGCGAAAACTCTCGTGATTTTGGTGCACGTCCAGCCCGTGATGAACGTCGTCCCTTACACGACAAACCACGTCGTACGGCCAGTAGCGAGGTTGTTAGCGAACAACGACCACGCCGCGCTAGCCAAGAGTGGGTACGTCGTTAATGACATGCAAAAGGCGAACTGAAGTTCGCCTTTTTTATTCGCTCATTCATAGCGCATATTTCATGTATGAATTCATGCCTTTGCGCACAGTCTCTGTTATAGTGGCTATATGCGCTTAAAATTCTGAATTCACAAAGACCGTTTAAGTACATCTCTTTTCCCGTTAGGGTTTTGATTATCACGATTCAACTACCATACCTTTATGCAACTTAGTGTTATTAACTCCCCAGTTTATTTATTGATTGCTGTTCTTGTGGCCATGATAATCGGTCTTATTTGGTACTTAGCCAAACAGCATAAAGTTAAGCCAGTCATAAACGCATCATCACCTACACTCAAAACAACAGAGATTGTTTTTAGCGAACTGCAGGTGAGAACAGGATTTAGTAGTGAAGTGGTGTTGCATGTAGCGGCGAGTTTGGCGCAAGGTAGTAGCCACCCACTGTCTCAAGCGATTGTTCACGAAGCACAAAAACGGCAGTTACCGATTAAACCCGTCAGTGAGTTTCAAACCTATCAAGGATATGGTTTGACGGGTTTAGTTGATGGCCGCATTATTGCATTAGGCAACTTGCCGTTGATGCAGGAATTGGGTATTAACATCCCCGCTGCCTACAATCAACTGCATCAAACACAAGCAATGGATGTGCGCCTGATTTATATCAGTGTCAACAGCTATCTAGCAGGTGTGATTTTTCTTACCAGCTTGCCACAATAGCGGCATTTTTTTCACGCCATACCTTAGGGGTTACTCCTGTCCAGCGCTTAAAAGCATGGTTAAAGGCACTCTGCTCGGCATAGCCCAACAATAAGGCGATTTCACTCAACGAAGTGCCTGCTTTACTCAAATAACGCTTGGCTAACTGTAAGCGTGCGTCATCCAATAACACTTGAAACTTCAAACCACGCTCATCTAAGCGACGTTGTAAAGTACGCGGTGAACAGTGCATACGCATAGCCACGACATCTAAATTGGGTGTTGCAGCATGAATGGCAGCATGAATCGCATGACGCAAGGCATCCACAAATTCGTCATTGGCAGGTAATTGCTGTAATAGATTTTCGGCTTGTCTGTCCAGAATGTCGCGTAATACAGGGTCAGGTTTGGCAACAGGCTTGGCTAACCATAAAGCGGGAAACGCCATTGTCGTATAGTTTGATTCAAAGCGCACAGGACAACGAAAGAAATCCTCATAAGGCTTAACCGAGCTAGGTGTGGGATTGATAAAGCTCATCCATACAGGCGAAAACTCAGGTGAAATCAAATAACGCACATAACTTACCAAAACGGATTGCGCCGTTTGGTCAGCAAACTCGCCTGTCACGCCCAACTCAGCGCCCCATTGTAACAGTACCAAGTCGCCCTCAAAGCTCACTTTGAGGTCATTGACTGCATGCACAAGGTCTTCAAAACGCTGCAAGCGCAATAAGGCTTCACCTAAGGTATTGCACGAATAAGAGACATAACCCAAGACCCCCAAATGACGCGGCGTAATGCGGCTACCGACGTCTAAACCAAAAAATGGGTCATGGGTGACTTGATAGGTACGCTCTAACATCGCGCGCCAATCTTCAAAAGGAATACGGATACGCTCATCAAGCTCAGGACAAGGACGCTGTAACACATGTTCAGCATGATGACCTCGGTCATTTAACCACTCAAATAACAAGCGCACATAAGTTCCCGAAATATGGCCTTGCATAATTCACTCTCTCTTATTATCGTCTTTTGTTATATAGGTACTTGGCAATCGCCATCTATTTATCACATGGATATCTTTAGTAGTAACGCCGCTCACACGCACAATATTAACAGTCACTAATGATGTATCACCTATCATTCATGGTGCTTCAACGCCACAGCAGAGATTGGCTCGTCTGCTTTTAGTAAGACAAAACGGGCTTGTTCAACCCCGTCAATCACTATATTTTCTGTAAACATGGCTAATGGGCGCACCCAATACGAAAAGTCACCATACAGTAAATGATATACCACCATATATTCTTCGGTTTCGCTGTGTCTAGCCACGGCAAGCACGCGATAATCTTTACCTTTATAGTGACGATAAATACCGTTAACAATCGGTTGTGTCATGAAAAAATATCCGCTAAACCCAAAGGGCCAGAACCATCTCGCCAGTAGAGTTGTCCACCCGACTCCACAAATTTTTCTAAAGCCGTACGCACTACGCCAAAGGCCAAGTTTAGGCATTGAAACGAATCTACACCTGGGACTTTGACAACATTAGGATACAAACCATCTAATGCAATCTCGGATTGCCAACGTCCCTCGACAGGTTCTGGTAAGCCAATCTGTAGCTTTACTAAACGCACATCACCCGCTTTCATTTTGGCAACCACATGGCGCTCAGCAATGACATACTTCACCATGCTATTTTTTTCTGTCACCATTTTACCGCTCTCACACATTCACGATCGTATTGACATTTTTCTTCTGCTCTTAAGCCCTGCAAATAAAGACGTTGTTTTTCTTTATGGCACCACTCTTTACGTTCTCGCATCGACATCTCTACATCATCTTTGATTTTTTGGCGTACTTTAGTATTTTTTTCTGGTTTAATTTTAGGTAGTTTAATCACTTTCGTTTTGACAACATTTTGTGTTTCAGGCGCCATAGTGACAGGCTCTGCCGCACGCATTTGTCGACTTGCCTCATCGCCAAAATGCCATTGTCCTTGTTCATCTTGCCAACGATACAAATTGGTTTGACCGTACGCGCTATTGAATACACACAAACTAAATAACACAAACACTATTTTCATCGCTCAATCCTTTGCTAAATGCGCATCCTTTGCTCTTCAGTTATAGCATATTGCTCCCAACAACGTTACTGCGTTTGGCAATTTTTGTCGCAGTTGGCCAATGCTTGTTCATCAGAATTTAATATACAACTGTATATTAACAATGTTAGACTCTTTTCTATTCATTTACCTGCACGTTATTGGGGGCTTTCATGTTAAAAAAACTACCTACCCTGCTTAAAGGGTCTCTCAATGTGGGTGCACTTGCCGTAAATACTATCGGTTTATCCACGCCACTATTTAGTTTAGCGGCAGCCAAGTTACTCCCTATCCAACAATTACAAAAAGCCTCTACTCAAGGTTGTATTAAAATTGCCGAAACGTGGATTGGTATTAACAGCTATTACTTAGAAAAAACGCAAGATACGCAGTATCACATTACTGGCGAACTTGCCGATATTAATTACGATGGTTGGTATATGGTTATTGCTAACCATCAATCATGGGCTGATATTTTTGTCCTGCAAAAAATATTTAACCGTCGTGCTCCAATGCTTAAATTCTTCCTCAAACAAGAATTAATTTATGTACCTGTCATAGGTTTATGCTGGTGGGCATTAGACTTTCCTTTTATGAAACGCTATAGCAAAGAATTTCTTGCTAAACATCCTGAATTAAAAGGAAAAGATTTAGAAACGACACGACAAGCCTGTGAGAAATTCAAACACACACCTGTTTCTATCATGAACTTTCTAGAAGGAACACGTTTTACCACTGCTAAACACAAGCAACAACAGTCGCCTTATAAACACCTGCTCAAACCTAAAGCCGCAGGGATTGCTTATGCCTTAAATATTATGAATGAGCGAATTGATACGCTAGTCGATGTCACCATTGACTATCCCGATGGAATTCCAAGTTTTTGGGACTTTATGGCTGGCAAAACCCAAAACGTTAACATTCATATTCAAAAACGCGCAATCCCTAGCGAGTTACAAGTAGGCTCTTATGAGGAAGATGCGAAATTCCGTACCCAATTCCAACAATGGATTAACCAGATATGGCAAGAAAAAGATGACAGACTACAAGCCATGCAGCAACAAACACAAGTAATGCCTGAAAATGTCATTGCCTTCAAACAAGCCAGCTAATTATTTCTCACTCCCTCATCAGTTTCTGATGAGGGAGGCGTCCATCTTATTTCTTGTCATCACTAAAGCTCTAAACGCCATCTTATAAACTTGGCTGACATATTTTTGTCGATATTCCGTCGTTATAATCCACTCAATGAGAAGAGTACGTAGAGCCTGAATTATCATGCGTAATACATGAACCGAAATTTTTAAGACAAGAAGAGTCGTTGGATGGATAGATTGAGAACAAAAAAGTAGGCTGAGACTTTACAAATAAAAAAGCCCTTCATGAGAAGGGCTTTTTTTGATTGGGGTCTGGCGATGACCTACTCTCACATGGCGAATGCCACACTACCATTGGCGCAC
>NZ_QAON01000016.1 GCF_003051055.1 Agitococcus lubricus
CGAACAAAGCAAATGGTGGAATACCACCAAAACAAAAGCTGGCTCTAATAGCCTAACCTCTACTTTTAACTGCGGTTAAAAATGGGAGGATTACCGGAGGATTACCATACAATCTATGCATAGCACAGAGAAGAAGTCCTTGAGCAGCTATTGTCATCTTTTAGGGGTAAGTCGTTCAGGTTATTATGCGTGGAAGCAACGACCTGTTTCAGCTAAACAGCAAGAATATCAAGACTTATCGCGCTTATATTGGCAGAGGCATGAAGCACGGGTGGGTGCGCCTTCATTGGTACACGATATGCGTGAATTAGGGTATGACTTGAGTGAGCGTACTGTGGGCAGACGATTGCGTGTCATGGGTTTACAGAGTAAAGCGGCTCGCCGTTATAAAGCCACAAAGGATAGTCAACATGCTTTTGCGGTAGTCCCCAATTTACTCAATCGACAATTTAGCGTGTCTAAACCCAATCAAGTGTTTGTGACGGATATTACTTACATTCTCACCCAAGAGGGTTGGTTGTATTTATGTGTGATGATAGATTTATTTCATCGGGGCGTGGTGGCATGGCAAACCAGTGAGCGTATTAATCGGCATTTAGTGTGTGATGCGTTGAATTATGCGATGGCGAAACAAGGCTATCCTCAAGGATTTATGGTGCATTCTGATCGGGGAAGCCAATATGCTAGTCATGAGTTTAAGGGAGCATTACGTCAACATCGTGCCATTCAAAGTATGTCTCGAAAAGGCAATTGTTGGGATAATGCGGTTGCTGAAAGCTTTTTTCATACCTTGAAAGCCCATATTGTCCATGACAGTGTCTTTAAAACACGAAAAGAGGCGAATTCTGCCTTGTTTGAGTATATTGAAACTTACTACAATCGGGTCAGACGACATTCAGCTAATGGCTGGTTCAGTCCAAATGCTTTTATGCAAAAGCATCTACTTTTAGAGGGTACAACTGTCTAATCTTTTAGCTAGGTTCAAAAAAACCTCAGATATTCTCGCTGTGAAGAAGTGTATGATACGGTTATCAAATTATGGGTTATTGAACATAATTTAATGTGTAAAAAATAAGCATCACTTAGTATATTTTCATGACTGTTTATTGAAAATATCATCGATGTCATGCTCTTAATCTGGGGGGAGACGTCATTATTTATCCAACAATCCCTATAAAATTTATAAAAAAACCTGTCAATCTGACAGGCTTTTTAGTTTCATGCTGAGGCTGTGAGTCGTGTATTAAGCGACTTGCACAGGAATAGCGTTCGCACTGTGGCTAACGGTATTATCAGCATTACAATAAATTAAACGGGGCTTAAAGTTAATTAACTCTGCCGCACTGTAGTCGGCATAGGCACAAATAATCACACGGTCACCTGGTTGGGCTTTGTGTGCGGCCGCGCCATTTACCGAAATCATTTGTGAACCCGCTTCGGCACGGATAGCATACGTGGTAAAACGTTCGCCATTGGTGACGTTATAAATTTGAATTTGTTCATACTCTAAAATGCCCGATAAATCGAGCAAGTTACCGTCAATGGCACAAGAGCCTTCATAGTCTAGTTCAGCGTGTGTAACACAAGCGCGGTGAAGTTTGGCTTTGAGCATGGTGCATTGCATGGCGGTTGCCTCCGTTGGGGGGTATCGCTGGGCGAGGAACTAACATTTTGCGAGGCAAAATGGGCGCGCCATTTTGCCGCAATCTGCCGTAGCATTCAACCTATCTTGTTAAAAAAACGCTTATTGTACGAGCGTACACTAAGTTTTTTCGTTCAAATTAACACTTAGGTTGTCTATTAAGCGGGTTTTGCCCAATTTAGCAGCGACTAAAATCACTAAATCGTCATCGGTTGCGCTGGCAGCTTGTAAATTGTCTGCGCGACAAATGGCAACATAGTCAGGAGCAAAGCCCATTTTTTGCAAGTGTAAAACAGTTGCCTCACACAGCATAGTATATTCGCGTGCACCATTCAAAATAGCTGTACGTAATTGTTGTAGTGTTTGATAAATGGCCGGTGCTTGTGCGCGTTCTTCGGGTGATAAATAGCCATTACGTGAACTCAGTGCTAAACCATCGTCAGCGCGTTGTGTGGGGACACCCACAATCTCAATTGGAAAACATAACTCTTGTGTTAAACGACGAATAACTGCTAACTGTTGAAAGTCTTTTTCCCCAAAAAAAGCGACATCGGGTTGTACAAGGTTAAATAGTTTGCTGACTACAGTGGCAACACCTGCAAAGTGAGTAGGTCTAAATTCACCACATAATTGTTCGCTTAGCCCTGCCACAGTGACGCTGGTTTGTTGGCTAGTGCCATTTTGATACATTTCTTGCGCAGACGGCGCAAATAAAATGTCACAGGCCGCCGCCTCAAGCAGCAAGCTATCTGCGGCGAGTGTGCGCGGATAGCTGCCAAAATCTTCGTTAGCACCAAATTGTGTAGGGTTAACAAAAATACTGCACACAACGACGTCGCTTTGCTCTTTGGCAGTCGTGACTAAATGAATATGGCCTGTGTGAAGGTTGCCCATCGTGGGGACAAAACCAATACGTTTACCTTGTTGTTTCGCATGGCGAATGGCAGCTCTTAACTCGCTAATAGTATGAACGGTTAACATCATCAATTAAATCCATGTTCAGGGGCAGGATAGCTTTGTGTTTTGACCGCTTGTACATAAGCCACAAACGCGTCTTGAATGCTGGTTTGGCCTACTAAAAAGTTTTTGACAAAACGGGCTGGTTTCCCTTGATGTAGGCCTAACATGTCATGCACCACCAAAACTTGACCATCGCAGTCTTTGCCTGCACCAATCCCAATCACAGGAATAGACACGCTGGCTGTGACTTGTGCGGCTACCGCAGTGGGTACACATTCTAATAAAATCAGTGCAGCCCCCGCCTGTTCAACGATTTTAGCGTCTTCAATGAGTTTTGCGGCAGCATCGGGCGTTTTGCCTTGTACTTTATAACCCCCAAATACATGAACCGATTGCGGGGTTAAGCCCATATGTACACAACAGGGAATGCCACAACGCGCCATTTGACTGACGGTATCTGCCAACCATGCGCCACCTTCGAGTTTGACAGCATGTGCACCCACCCGCATCAATGCGGCAGCATTTTCTAAGGCATCGTTGGGCGTACCATAAGACATAAACGGCATATCAGCCAATAAAAAGGCATTGCTGTTACCGCGCGCAACACACTGGGTATGGTAAATCATATCTTGCATCGTCACGGGGAGAGTAGAGTCGTGGCCTTGTAAAACCATTCCTAAAGAGTCACCAACTAACAGACATTCCACTCCTGCGGCATTCATGGTTTGGGCAAAAATAGTGTCATAACAGGTAATCATGGCAAACTTTTCGCCACGCTGTTTCATGGCGCGGAGGGTAGTTAACGAGACGGGCATAATTCACCTCAACAGTGAGTGGGGGACAGTAGTGCAACAATACCTGCCTTAATTAAGGCATCACCAACAGGCGTGAGTATATCTGCAACCTTGTGTAGTTTAATGTCTTATGACAGTCATCTTAAAGCCACTGTTTTTGGTAGTAATTAAGATTACCACCATGGCTTGTGCGCTTGCAGATGAATATCGTCATTAAACTGCGCGGTCGCTAGGCTAGCGACTTTTATGCCATTTGGCAAAGTGAGTTCAGGACAAAGGTCTAATAAGGGTAAAACGACAAAATGACGCTGACACAATTCAACATGAGGAATGGTGAGGCGTGGGCTGTGAATTTCCTGATTGCCATATAATAAGATATCGATATCGAGGGTTCGTGCGCCCCAACGCTCTAAACGTACACGGCCTGCTGCCTGTTCAATGTCTTGCAAATTATCCAATAAAGTTTCAGCATCCCATTGGGTTTGCATACGAACGGCGGCATTTAAGTAATCGGGTTGATTAGCAGGGCCGACAGGTTTACTGCCATATAAACGGGATACGGCAAGTAGTTTGCAATGACTCAGGGCTTGTAGTGCCTGTACTGCAAATTGTAATTGCGCGAGCGGCTGACCTAAATTGGCTCCTAAGCCCAAATAAATTTCAGTAGACATAACTTAGCTTTTAGAGATATCTGGATTAAGTACAGCATCAGTTGCTATATCTTGTTTGGGACTGGTCTTTTTGGCTTTGCCTTTTTTACTATGAGACTTTTTAGTGGCTTTTTCTTGCGCAACGGCTTTGGCTTTACGGCGGTCTAATAATTTAAGCAGATGTTCTTGTTCATCCACACTCACTTGCTGGTAATGCTCCCACCAGCTGCCCATGCCTAGCGTGCTATCATCACCTGCCTGCTCGCGTAGCCATAAAAAATCAAAGCCTGCTCTAAATCTTGGTTGACTGATGAGCTTAGGCACAATACGTGCCTTAGGTTGTGCTAGACGGGGCTGTAAGTCCCAGATTTCGCGGATGGTTTGGCCGACAAAACGCGGAATGGCCGTATGTTGAGCTTGTAGATTTAATACTTTAATACCAGCATTTTGCAGTGCGGGGAAGAGGTCTTCACCTTTAGCCAGTTCGAGTTGCGTCAGTTGTTGTTGCCATTGCCATAACAAAATGGCATAAAAAAAGGCAGGATTGACCGATTTGCCTTGTTGTAGACGGTCATCGGTATTTTTGGCAGCAATTTGTATGAGCGTGCTATGCACCCAGCCTTCATCAATAAAAGGGAATAAATGCTGTAATAGCCCTAAGTTTTGCAGTAGGGGTAGAAGCTGTTGTAAATGGCCACAACAAAATAGCTTATGGCTTTCATCATAAAGTCGGTGTGGCGAAATTGCTTTGAGCAAATAAGCTAAACTCGGGATGGGGGCTAAACTCGCATCATCAATGCTAAAGCCGAGTTTGGCGGCAAAACGCGCAGCGCGTAACATGCGTACAGGATCTTCACGATAACGTGTGGGTGCATCGCCAATCATACGCAAGGTTTTTTGCTCAATATCGCTCATGCCATTGGCAAAGTCCCAAATTAAGCCCGTTTGTGGCTGGTAATATAAGGCATTGGCACTAAAATCTCGACGACTCGCATCTTGCTCGATGGTTCCCCAGACGTTATCGCGCACAATCATGCCATGTGCGGAGGTTTGACTGTGTGAAGATTGCTCTTGATGAGGCGCACGAAATGTGGCGACCTCTAATAAGTGACGACCGTGATAGACATGGGCTAACTGAAAACGACGACCAATAATTTGGCAATGACGACCAAAAATACGTTTGATTTGTTCGGGGGTGGCATTGGTTGCAATATCAAAATCTTTAGGATGTAAACCCAGTAATAAATCTCTGACTCCACCACCGACCACAAAGGCTTGAAAACCTGCGCTGACTAAGCTGTGAATCGTGGCAAGAGCACCTTCACTGAGTTGGTTGGGATGTATACCGTAGTGGGCTGCTTGATAAGTGCGTAATGAACTCGATACTGGCATGAAGGGGAACAAATCTGATGAAGGGTTACAGAACAGGACTGACGCAGGTCACCGACATTCGCGCATTTTGTGACGATAAAACCAATAACTGGGTTAAAGTGTAAACAAATAAGCGTTAATCACGTCCTTCCTAAGAATGACCCCAATCATACAGGACTTCATGCAGCTTGAACATGCGTGAGCTTTTGATTGTGCTTGCAAACGTGATTTTTGTGAGACAGAAACTAGCGGTGCATCGTCTCTGTCTTTATCGTATGGTGAAGGCGCAGTATTAAGCCTCATTATCACTGGCATTACTGCGGCGGCGGGGAATCCCCAAACGTTGTCGACGCTCCCATAAGGACTTACGACTGATACCTAAGCGTTTGGCTAACTCCGTTTCTGAGAGTTGGTCTTGATAGGTCAACACAAATTGCTGAAAGTCGACATCAGCCGCTCCTTTGCCTAAGGTCGGCTCTTCAACCGATTCTTGTAATGTTGGTATTTCATCACGATAAAAAGGGATGGTCGCATTGGGGTCAAAGACGGGCGTTTCTTTGACTAAGGCAGAAAAGTCTAATTCGATGGCCAATAAGTCGGGCGTAATCAGCGACGTTTCTGCCAGAATAACGGCACGCTCAATCGCATTTTCTAGCTCACGGACATTACCAGGCCAACTGTAGGCTAACATGGCATTGACTGAGTCTTGGTCAAAGCTCAGGGCAGGTACATGCAAGCGTTGGCAGGTTTTTTCGAGGAGTTTGTCGGCAATTTCAATGATGTCATGGCCTCGCTCGCGTAAGGGAGGTAATTTGAGTTCAATAACATTTAAGCGATAATACAAATCTTCCCTAAACCGACCTTCAGCCGCCAGTTGTTTGAGGTTTCGATGGGTCGCTGCCACCAGACGCACATCCACAGAGCGTGTTTGTGTTGCGCCCAAACGACGGACTTCTTTTTCTTGTAATAGCCGTAGCAAGCGTGCTTGTGCTTCGAGGGGCAGTTCGCCAATTTCGTCCAAAAATAGTGTGCCACCATCTGCGGCTTCGACTAAGCCTTTACGTTGTGTATTGGCACCAGTAAACGCGCCTTTTTCATAACCAAATAGTTCTGCTTCGATTAATGACTCAGGAATTGCCGCACAGTTGACCGAAATCAACGCTCGCTCACGACGTGGGCTTTCTTCATGTAAGGCTCTGGCAACTAATTCTTTGCCTGTGCCCGATTCACCACGGACTAACACGGTTGACGACATCGGAGCCACACGGCTAATACGTTTGAATAGCTCTTGCATGGCGGCACAACTGCCAATAATTCCTGCAATGTTGGCCTGTTTTTGTTGGCTTTTGAGTGCGTCATTTTCTTTACTCAGTTGTTGTTCGCGTAAAATACGGGCAATACTGAGTAACATTTCATCGTGGTCGAAGGGTTTAGAAATATAGTCAACCGCGCCTTGTTTCATGGCATCAACCGCCGATTTCATCGTGCCGAAGCTGGTCATAATCAGTACGGGTGTGGGTTTGGCTAATTCAATTAAACTTGTACCTTGCTCACCAGGTAAGCGTACATCGGTAATCACGAGGTCAAATTCGTCAAGCCTAAAATTCGCTGTCGCTTCGTGTACTGAACCCGCTTCACTGACTTTGTATTGATGCCGCTCCAGTAGTCGTTTGAGGCTACTACGAATGAGGGCTTCATCTTCAACAATCAGAATGTTTTTCACGCTATACTTTCCTCTGAGCTATCCTCGTTCCATGCGGGAAGGGTAATTTGGACAATCACGCCTCGGCCTTGGTCATAGTCGGCTTTGTCCATTAACTGAATTTTACCGCCATGCTCGCCAATAATCCCGTGTACTAAGGCCAAGCCTAAGCCTGTGCCTTTGCCTGTTTCTTTGGTCGTGACAAAGGGTTCAAATAAATTATCACGAATCGTCCCTTCGGGTAGCCCTGTGCCAAAATCCTCGACGTCAATATGCACGAAATTGCCGTTACTGTGTGCTTCTACAATAATATGGCTATCGGTTTGGCTGGCATCACGGGCGTTACTGAGTAGATTAACAAAGACTTGCATTAAACGCTGTGTATTGCCACGTACATAAATATCTTCTGCACAAAAATTATCAAAATGATAGTCCTTACTGCCTGAAAGCTGTAAGAGATTAATTGCCTCGTTGATGATATTACGCAAATTCACGGCCTGATAATTGATATAACTATCTGTACGCGCAAAACCCACTAAAGAGCGGACAATATTGGTAATACGTTGTGTTTGGGTAAGAATCAAACTGCTGGCTTCTACAATTTCGGGGTCTTGATATTCGGCTTTGAGATTTTGAGCAAGGCAAGCAATGCCTGTGATAGGATTGCCAATTTCATGGGCGACCCCTGCCGCCAAACGACCTAAGGCTGCTAAGCGTTCGTTATGTGCTAATTGCGACTCTAAGCGCTCAAGCTCAGTCACATCTTCTAAAACAATTACTTGACTGCTGCCCATATCGATAGCTTTTTCTTGTTCACCGATAAAAGCACGGTGTAAATTGACCCAACGACTTTGACCTTGGCTAAAAATTTGTTGGTTATAGAGCTGCACATCGGGGCTATGTAAAAAGTCGTTTAACAAGGTTTGCCACGGCTCGGCAAGGTCAGTGAGCCGAGAGCCGATAACCTCATCATCACTGATGCCTGTCATTTCCATTAAGGCACGATTCCAGCTTAATACTTCAAGGTCACGGCCTAAAGAACAGACACCAATCGGTAAGTCGTATAAGGTTTGACGGTGAAAACGACGCAGTGCATCCAGCTCACCCGCTAAACCCGACATGCGGTGGCGATATTCTTCTAGTCTAGACTCGACATAATGAATATCTTCACTGGCAGGACTTTCGGGACGAATTTGATACGATAAATGCGTATCTAAAATCTCATGGGCAACCGAAGGCCCCAACAAACCTGATAAGTTAGATTCTATTTGGTCGCGTAGACGTCTGAGGGCATAGGGGCGGGTTTCGTCGTGATTCATGCCTAAATCATGTAAGGCTTGTTCGACTTCGCGTTCTGCTGTCAGATGACCCAATACATCACTGAGAGACTCAATAAAATCATCAACAGATTTGGCTTTTAATGACCAACGATAGGGACGACGCAGATTATCGACCGCACAACTATCGGCTGCCATTTGTTCCGAAGGCGTTTGTTTGGTCATTAAAGACACCACAAACATGACAAAAGCATTTGCTAAGGTGCTGCCCAAACCAATATGGTGCCAATAAATGGGGTCTTCAAATAAGGTTAAATTGAGTGCTAATAATTGTGTGAATAGGTTGGGTAAATTGAGCACATAAGGCACAACCAATACGCCAAACCAAATACATAAACCCACCAATAAGCCCGATAAAAAGCCAGCACGGGTTGCGCGTGGCCAAAATAAAACACTGACTAAACCCGGCGCAAATTGTAATGTCCCAACAAAAGTAAGAATAGCCATATCGGTCATCGTATGTTCATGCGTAAACAAACGATAAAACGCATAAGCCATAATCATAATCAACACAATTAAAGCGCGTCTGACCCAAATTAACCAACGGTATAAATTATAATCGGGCGAGGGTTGTGACAAGGGTAAGACTAAATGGTTGAGCACCATAGATGATAAGGCTAAAGACGTGACGACAATAGTGCCACTGGCGGCTGAAATCCCACCAATAAATACTAATAAGGGCAGCCATTTAGTTTCACTGGCTAAGGCCACGCCAATCGTAAAGTATTCAGGATGGGAAGTGAGTTCTAATTTAATGCCTGCCCATAAAATAATGGGGATACATAAGGCCATAATAAATAAATAGCTCGGTAATCCCCAACTGGCGGTTAATAAAGCACGTGGCTGAAAATTCTCGGTAAATACCATGTGATACATAAAGGGCATCACAACAGCAGAAAATAAAAAAGCTAAAATTAAACTATGCCAAATCCCATTTTCTTTGAGGGGAACATATAATAATTCTAAAGCGTCTTTATGATGAGCCAGCCAATAATCTAGCCCACTATTGCCATCAAACACAAAAAATAACGCATAGCCTGCGACACATAACATCATCACTAATTTGACAATAGATTCAATCGCAATACTGACAACTAAACCATCATGTTTATATTGCGGTGTTAAGGGTTTGGCACCAAAAAGTAGGGTAAAGAGGGTAATAGCTAAACAAAAAATAATGGCAATACTGTGTTGATTGGTTTCGTGAGTTAATAAATTGGCTGTATCTGCCACCGCACGTATTTGCAGTGCCAACAGCGGCAACAAAGCCAATAACATCATAATGGTTGTCAGCGAACCGACAAATTGACTTCGATAACGAAACGCAAATAAATCGGCGAGCGAACTGAGTTGATGATTTTTAGTTAATCGTAAAATAGGACTTAATAAAACGGGTGCTAATAAAAAAGCACCTGAAACACCTAAATAAAAAGCTAAAAAATTATAGCCAGTCTCATACGCAAAACCGACAACACCATAGATGCCCCATGCACTGATATATACACCGAGCGATAAGACATAAATAGTGGGATTACGAATCCATTTAGTATGAATTAAACCAGACTCGCTGAGGTGTGCAATGGCAAATAATAAAAATAAATAACCAATACCTAATGTTAATAACTCAATTGGATTAAAGATCATGAATATCTCGACTTCTGCCAATCCAAAAACTTAAAACGATTAAAATAAACCAAATAACAAAAGGTCTACCCCATGCAGTACCACCTAAACTCCACCATTCAATAATGGCAGGGGATAATAAATAAGCACCTGCAATAAAAATTAATACGAGGCGGTCAATATACATAATGTGTTCCTCATACAGTGAGGCGTTTAGGAATGTTGGCAGCCGACCAATGCCGAGCCGCCCATGACAGTATAGTCTCTTTAGTGTCGTATTGTAGCTCTATAGGAGGGTGTTGTCCGAGTTGTTGCAAACATAGATATAACATTGCCGAGGGGTGTTTAGTGCTTAATGCTTGTGCGCCCGTTTGTTTGGATAGTTTTTCACCTAAAATATTGGTGACTAAGGGGACATGACAATACGCCACAGATGCTAATTTTAAGCGCCGCTGTAAATAGATTTGTCGGGTCGTATTGTCTAATAAGTCCGCACCACGCACCACCTCTGTGATGCCTTGTAGTGCATCATCAACGACAACGGCTAGTTGATATGCAAATAAACCATCACGTCTAAAAAGCACAAAGTCGCCCACTGTTTGGCTAATATCGTCTTGTTGTGTCCCAAAAACAGCATCATTAAATTGTATCAGGCTATTATCGGGTACACGCAAGCGGGCAGCACTGTGTGGCCGTTGTGTTAAGAAAGTACGGCATTTGCCTTGATAAATGCTATATCCCGTTTTATTTAAGTCACTACGACTACAATCACACCAAAAAATATCCCCTTGTTGTTGTAAGTATTGCAAGGCTTCTCGGTAATGGTGATGACGTTGGCTTTGATAAATCACATCACCGTCCCAAGACAAACCATATTGGCCTAATGTGTCAAGGATATTCGCCGCAAAATGGGGCTGACAACGGGGGGTGTCTATATCTTCAATACGCACCAACCAACGGCCATTAACCGAACGTGCTGCGCACCAACTGGCGAGCGCTGCTAATAAAGAGCCGTGATGTAGAGCACCTGTAGGTGAGGGCGCAAAACGACCAATATAAGATGACATCATGGTGATAAGCAGGAAAAAACGAAAGGGGGGAGCACCCCCCTTTGATGATATAGGTCTAAGTAAGCCCTAGGCGAGAGGCGATTTAGCCGCCTGTTTGTTTTTCTTTAATTTCTGCTAGGGTTTTACAGTCTATACATAAGGTGGCGGTGGGACGTGCTTCTAAACGACGAATACCAATTTCGACACCGCATTCTTCGCAGTAACCGTAGTCGCCTTCTTCAATGGATTTGAGCGTGGAATCAATTTTACGAATTAATTTACGCTCACGGTCACGGGCGCGTAATTCGATAGAAAACTCTTCTTCTTGGGTGGCACGGTCATTAGGGTCTGGTAGGTTAGCCGATTCATCTTGCATATGATGTACGGTACGGTCTACCTCTTCCATCAGTTCGCGTTTCCAAGCTTCAAGGATATTACGAAAGTGCGTGAGCTGCGCACTATTCATATATTCTTCACCCGCTTTAGCTTGATAAGGCGCAAAGCCATAAATGAGGGTGCTTTCTTTATTTAGTGGTTTGGCTGTTGCGGTTGCCATGTTGTCAGCTCCTTCAGGGCTAAATCAAAATTCTACAGTATGCAGGACTTAGGCCAAATATCGTAAATAGTCTCGTTAAAGTCTAAAAAATACGCGTTTTTTAGCTAGACAGCGGGGCTATTGTCACGTATTTAACCAAATAATCCCATTTTCAACACTCAAGGTCATTTTTTTCAGTGACTGGCCAGAGCAAGGGCCACGGACACAATATCCATCTTCGATTCGAAATAAGGCACCGTGATTAGCACATAATAAATAGCGTTGGCTTAAATCCATAAATACATCGGGTTGAAAATTCAAACCAATGCCAATATGGGGACAACTGTTCAAATAACAATAGACTTCAACACCCCGACGCACCACAATCACTTCACCAAGTGGCGTACGAAAGCCTTTGGCATCTTGGTCTGGAATATCGGCTAAGGTGCAGAGTCTAAGCATATTTATTTATCATTATCAAAACATACACAATCGCTGACGCGAAGCGCCAGAGACACTGAGGTGCCTGTGCAGCCAGTCATGCGTCCAAGATAGGCGGTTAGCGGAAGGACGCATGCTTATTTCTTTTTGACAGTCTACTCTCAATCCCCGTTTTTTGGCAAATTTTCTGTGGTGAGCTTAAGGTAAATCTAACTCAGCTAAAATTTGTGTGTACTGCGTTTGTGCCAAACGAGGGCCAAATTGACTGACAACTTGAGCAGAAATTTTTGCTGCTAAACGGCCACATGCTGTTAACGGCCAGCCCTGACTTAAACCGTATAAAAATGCGCCTGCAAACGCATCGCCAGCTCCATTAGAGTCAACGGCGGTGACAGGATAGGGCGCGATGACAGTACTTTTGCCTTGTTCGCTAATCAATGCACCTGCACTACCGCGTGTCACGACGACAAGTGGACTGAGTTGATGTAATTGGCTAATCGCCTCTGTTAAGGATTCGGTATTAGCCTATAAAGTGGCTTCAGTTTCATTGCAAAACAAAATATCAACCCCGTCAGCGAGCATTTCGCTTAGGCCATCACGTGCATATTGCACCATCGCAGGGTCAGAAAAGGTGAGTGCGGTACAAATATTTTGTGCTTTAGCTAATGCACGTGCCGCAGAGACCGCGTGACGAGCCGAGGCTGAGGTAGCCAAGTAGCCTTCAATATATAAGAAGCGTGCTTTGGTGAGAGCGTCTAAGTCCAGTTCTTGTGGACTGAGTTCGGCTGTGATACCTAAGAACGTATGCATGGTACGCTCAGAGTCAGGCGTGACCATGACCACACAAGTGCCCGTGATGCCGTCAGCCACTTGGGCATGACGTGGCGCTTTGACCCCTGCAGCATTGAGGTCGTGTAAATAAAAGTCGCCATTGGCATCAGCGGCTACTTTGCAAGCATAAAACGCTGAGCCACCTAGCGCTGCAAAAGCAATGACACTATTAGCGGCTGAGCCGCCAGAGGCGCGTTTCGCACATTCAAAGCGTTGATGAAGGGCGCTGAGTAGGGTGTGTTGTTGTGTGGCATCAATCAGTGTCATTTGGCCTTTTTGAATCGCATGATGTTGTAAAAAGGCATCGTCTACCACATATTCACTATCGACTAAGGCATTACCAATGGCATATAAATCAACAGACATAAGGCTTCTACTCATAAAAACGGCTGACAAACGGAGAGGCAATTCCGCGTAGGGTCGTATTGACTATCTGTGGACTGACGTCATTAACTTAACCACCGTATCTTCAGTATGTCTCTTTATTGAAAAAGAGCGACTTAGGAAAAAACGCGTCGTGCCTGTATCTGTCAAAAAAGATGCGTTGTTATAGCAGGTCTTGGTATGCAGTCAATACTTTTTCAATGACTTGTGGATTAAACACGCCATTTAAGGTCGATAGGGGGCAGCAACCGTCCCCTTAGGATGTGTATACCAGCCAACATCCTCTCCCTGAGCGGGCAACTCTTGGCGTACTTTGAGTACAGTAAACATGCCACCCATTTCTATAGACCCAAATGGCCCTTGTCCTGTCATCATAGGTAGGGTGTTTTCGGGTAGCGACATGACCATCTCTCCCATATCGCCCATGCCGTTTTCACCCATTGCCATGACGTGTTGTTCGGGCATCAGCTTTTGAACTTTTGCGGCAATATCATCATGCTTGACCCCCAACATATTACGTAAACTGTGTCCCATTGGCCCCATCGTGTGGTGGGATTTATGGCAGTGAAATGCCCAGTCCCCTAGGTTGTCTGCAATAAACTCAATGACCCGTATTGCTCCCACAGGTACGTCTGTCGTGACATCAGCATATTGTAAGGCTTCTGGTATCCAACCACCATCAGTGGCACTGACCTTAAAGCGATGGCCATGTAAATGAATAGGATGATTAGTCATACTTAAATTGGCTAAGCGAATACGCACGCGGTCGCCTTGTTTAACAACCATATGTGGAATGGCCGGAAAAACTAAGGAGTTCATTGACCATGTGTTAAAGTCAGTCA
This sequence comes from Agitococcus lubricus, assembly GCF_003051055.1. Taxonomy (GTDB): domain Bacteria; phylum Pseudomonadota; class Gammaproteobacteria; order Pseudomonadales; family Moraxellaceae; genus Agitococcus; species Agitococcus lubricus. The sequence goes on from NZ_QAON01000016.1 coordinate 14,162, forward strand.
TGGTGTGGGGTTTAGGCGTATAAGTCCCTGCATCAATATCCCAACTCATCAGCATAAAAGCAAAGTCATGGTCAACTGGTCTAAAGTGTGGATGTTTAGGATGCACGATAAACATGCCCATGGCACCCATTGCCATTTGAAACATTTCGTCAGAGTGCGAATGGTACATAAAAGTACCTGAGTCTTTGGCGATAAACTCATAGACATAGGTTTCACCTACAGGAATATGTGTTTGTGTCAGGCCACCGACACCGTCCATACCATTGGGGAGAATTAACCCATGCCAATGCACACTCGTTTTTTCGGGTAGTTTATTCGTCACTAAAATGCGTACTCTATCGCCTTCAATGACTTCAATCGTTGGGCCAGGCGTAGACCCGTTATAACCCCACGCATTGACATAAAAGTTGTTAGCAAACTGACGCACAACAGGTTCTGCAATTAAATGAAACTCTTTAGCACCTGCCTTGAATTGCCACGCTGCTGTCGGTACCCCTAAGGTCTTGACGGGCTGAAAGGGTGAGCGAGTGATGGTTTTTTGGACATGTTTCACCGAGGCGTTGACACTGCTAACCAATGTACTGAGAGCACTGAGGGTAAAGAGTTGACGACGATTCATGGTTGCTGCTCCAACGCATTATTGGCAATCACGGCTTGCTGGATAGGCATATTTAGCCATTGTTCAAGTACAGCTTGTGCCAACATAAAACGATTCAAGGCCTCTAAATAGGCATGTTTGGCTTGTTGTTCTTTTTGGCTAGCAGTAATTAAATCTTCTAGATTTTCTAACATGCCGTTATAACGTAAACCTGTTTCTATGCGAATATTGGTATAGAGTGGCGTTATCTTTTGCTGCCATGTACGTGCATCTTGCCAATAAGATTGCCATTGCTGATAAGCGAGTTTACTTTGCCATTTGACGTTTAATTTTTCTTGTGCCAGTGCAGCTTGGGCGCGGTATTGTTCTGCTTGGCTAAGGGTATAAGTCAGTGGGATCTCTAATCCTAGGCTCATACTTCGTTCAGTCTCTGGACTATTTTGCGCTACGCTACCACCTAAACTGACGGCATTAGCCCAACGTTGTTTTTTGCGTAATTGTTGCTGTGTATCTTCGTGGCTTAATTTCATTTCTGCTAATAAAATCGCAGGATGACGGCTCAATGCTAATTGTTCCACTTGGGGTAAATAAGGTAACTGCGCAGGTAATACGGCTAATTCTTCGCTCACTTGCCATGTATCCTGTTCGGGGGCAAGACCTAATAGCTGGTTGAGTTCGGTACGGAACAAAGCCTGTTGACGCTGATTTTCAGCCAATGCCAATTGGGCTTCATGTTCGCCTAATAACGCATGGTCACGTTCTCTGACGGCAATATTCCCTATTTGAAATTGGCGTTGGGCTAACTCTGCAGCTGCATGCGCAGCATCGGCAATTTGACCTAGAGCAAGCTGTTGTGCTTGACTTGTTTGCACCTGATAGAAGGTTTTGCGTACTTGTTGGGCAAACTGAAGGAGGTCTACGTGTGCTTTCGCTAAGGCTTGCTGCTGTTGGCTGTTGCGAATTTTCTTATAATAACTTGACCATAACAAGCGACTGACCGCCAATTCGACATTAGTCGTTAATACTCCCTGATGCGGACTCAGAAGTCGCTCAATACGGAGTTGTAGTGGTAGCCAATTAGCCTCTTGATTTGCCTCATCATATTGTTGATGTAACTCCGCAATAATGGCGTGTACCGTTGGGCTTTGACTCAGCGCAATAGTCACCGCATTATCAACAGTTAAGGGTTGTGCCAATAACGTGGTGATGGCTTTGCTGTTTTGAGGGGTCGTGATGGGGTTTGGCATAAAAGCCGCTGGTGGCATTGATGTTGATTGACAAGCAGTCAGCGTTGAGCAGATAACAAGAAGCCAAGCACGCATAAAAAACCTAAAGTAAAAGAATTAAATTGGATATACATGATGATTTAGGTGTTGAGGCCAGTGCATCTAGCCAACTTAATAAGGCGTAAAATATGACAAAGTCATTGCTACCTCAGTCTTAACATCAACGAAATAGATACCTATTGCTAAAATAAAAAAGGACTATCATAGGCTTTTAGGATGATAGTCCCCGATACATACTCATGTCTTGCGTCAATGTGTTTAGCGCGTGTTATTCCTTGTATTTGAACTCAATCGGACTATTACTTTGCGCACATTTATCAATCATGCGGTGTCTACCTAAAGTGTTTGCATACGGCATACGTCGTTGCGCATAGTTGATTAACCACTTAGGCATTGAACCTGAGCCGCCTGGGTCAGCATAACCCTCCATAATCAGCTCGACCGATTTGGGTGTTAAGGGTTTCATGCGTAACACCATCTCATAAGAGGGCATTCTGATGACACCTGGTTTGATGGGGATATAATCTGGTGCAGCCGTATAATTAACAATCAAAGCGCCTGTGCGTTCTGAATAGGGGGTGACGGTCGCACGGACAACGGCATCCCGTTGCGGTACACCAAAGGGGGTTTTTAATCTAAAATAATAGTAGTACTCGGTATCTGAGACGCGTTGTAACATCTTACTTTCAATCGCGTTCATATACCAAGCCGTCATATTATTGACATCAAACTCACAGCGAGCAACAGCTTCTAAGGGGGCATCAAAAATGGTGTGGGTTTTGAAAGAGCGATAACGGTAGTTATCTTCCTGTTTAGAATAGGTTTTAATTTTGTGGCGTTCGTCATTTTTAACGAGTGACCATTCTTGGGGGTTTTTGGTGTTATAAGGCAAATATTCGGTACTGTCATCATCATCATCACGCGCCGCCCATGCAGTCGCGCTTAATGTCAAGCAAATACCCAAAATGACAGCCTTTTTTTGTTTTGAGATATACGGCATAAATGTCTCTCCTAGAGTGACGATACTATAAGAATATCTAGTCGAACTGAAAATGGATTACTAGCATGATTAGGGGTATTTTTAGTATTTTATTTGTATTTTCGTGACTCAGAGAATGAGACAATCATTATTAATAATACATACTTTAGACAGAAGGCAGTTAATTCAGAAATGATTTTTTGTCTAGAATCAGCGCAATATAGGTTCTATCTAGGACTCTAGTCTAATAACTTTTCTGCAAAGTTTTGAATGTGATTGATTGATATCTGATACCATTAACTGGCATAGATGATTTTTAGGACGTATTATCAGCTACTAACTAAAGGTAGGGTATGGAAGAACTATTATAAAACTATAACTATAAAGAGGTTTAAGTTACTCCAGAATGCCGCTATCCATCGAGACCCTTGAACCCAGAGGTTCAAGGTGGAAACGAGCTTGAAACATTAGGCTTTCTGAACCAGAGGTCTTGCGACTTAGCAGACATGCTCACCGCGACAAAGCGTCATTTCCGTAAAAGAAAATATCGGCTCAGGGGACGTGACAGATTGGCGTACATCCTAGAGATGACTTTAGTATATCCAACTCAATACTATATGCAATCTTTTTTGTGCTAAGCGCTTAGAGAATCATCACTTGTTTAGGAAATGTCTCAGTAGCAGCCTATAAAGCCTCAGTTTGCTAAGGCTTTATCAATTTTAGTCGTCAAAATTTGCAGTGCTTGACCAATTTTTTGTGCGGTATCAGCTTGTTGGTTGCGTTCAAATAGTTCGTGACAGATATTTAACGCGGCGAGTACGGCAACACGGTCACTTTCTAGGCTCCGACTAGCATTACGAATCTCTCGCATTTTTTCATCCAAGTACACGGCGGCTTTTTTAAGAGTTTCTTGTTCATTCGCAGGGGATTGAATACGGTACACTTTGTCTAAAATGGTAATTTCTACGGTTTCAATTGACATGGTTCAACTCCAATACACGGATAAACAAGCACAGTGACCGTTTGGCTAAAGACGGTTTATCGGTGTTTTTGGTCATAAAAAATAGATTCATTTAGATAGTGTCTTATTACTGAGCAAAAACCATCCATAGAAAGTGTTAAGCCATGTAAAAATTAGTGTACTATCTTAAAATGTCCTCAAGACTCAGGCGTCTCTAGCGCTTTTAAGCGTAAAATAATGGCCTCAACACGCGCACGTGCTAAATCATTTTTACGAGATAATTCGTCACGCTCCGCGACTAAGGCCGCTTCTTTGCTGCGTAAGTGTTGGTTTTCTTGCGCCAAAGTTTCTACTTTTGCGCGCAAGGTTTGCGCCTCACTCGCTGCGAGCTTGAGCGTATTGTTTTCGGCACTCAAGGCTTGAGTTTTTTGTATAAGGCTATCAATTCGCGCATTGAGCGCTCGGATGTCTTGTTCCAGCATGTTAATGGTCGCACTACAAGATTTTGGCGGCTAATATAGATTTTATTATTAACCTAGGTCAATCAGAGATTTTTATTATGCACCCCGTTGCCACAACTCCCAGCTTGCAAGACCTCAAACAATTGTTACAAGATTTGCAATTGACCTCAAGTGCCAGTGAAATTCATGGCTTTGTCTCAGGCTTGTTGGCAGGTGGTGTGCGCCTTAATCGACAGCAACTCATCAAAATCTTAGAAGCGCATACCGAAGCGGATCAAGCCTTTGATGAAAAGCTCATTGCTAGTTTATGGCAAATGCAATTAGCAACGCTAGAGAGTTTAGGGGCATCTGAGCTGATTTTTGTACCTTTATTGCCGTCTGATGATGAAATATTGACAGAACGTGTGAGCGCGTTAGCAGATTGGTGTCAAGGGGTGTTGGCTGGGTTTGGTTTGGCTGTACGTGGTGATGATGGTCGTTTGCAGTCGGAAGATATTCAAGAAACCTTACAAGACTTAGTCAATATTGCTCATGTGGGTGGCGATATGGGAGAGACGGAAGAAGATGAAGCCGCTTATATGGAGTTGTTTGAATTTGTTCGCTTGGCAGTGATACATTTATTTGAGGAAATGTCGCCAACAGAAGAACATCGTATGCAACATGAACAGCTCCACTAAAATGACGACGTGAGACCACTTATGCAATCTTTAATTCCAAAACAACAATATGCCTTACGTCGTAATGCCTTAATGCAGTGGATGGGGGCAGACTCGATTGCCATTTTACCTGCAGCGCCTCAGCATATTCGTAATCGTGATGCCGATTATCGTTATCGACAAGACAGTGATTTTTATTATTTATCGGGTTTTGCAGAGCCTGAGGCGGTGTTGTGCATTATTCCTAATCGGCCACAAGGCGAGTTTATTTTATTTTGCCGTGAGCGTGACCGTGAACGCGAGATTTGGGACGGCTATCGTGCAGGCTTAGAAGGGGCTATAGAATTATATGGGGCAGATGATGCCTATCCTTTCAGTAAGCTGGACGAAATTATCCCGAGTTTGATTGAAGGTAAAAAGCGTTTATATGTCAATTTAGGTGCGCAAGCAGATTTCGATGCCCGCGTCATGACATGGGTAAATAACTTACGTGCCAAAGCGAGGCAAGGTGCAAAAGCGCCTGCTGAATTTGTCATGCTTAATCATTTATTACACGAACTACGTTTATACAAAAGCGCCGATGAGCTGCACGTGATGCGTAAAGCGGCAACAATCAGTGCAAACGCCCATATTCGTGCCATGCAAAAAGCAAAGCATGGTCTGTATGAGTATGAATTAGAAGCAGAAATTATCCATGAATTTATGCGTAACGGCTGTGTTGCGCCTGCCTATAACACCATTGTTGGCTCAGGGGCTAATGCCTGTATTTTGCATTACATTGATAATCGGAGACAAATGCAGCATGGCGACTTAGTGCTCATTGATGCAGGTGCAGAACTTGACCATTATGCGGCTGACATTACCCGCACATTCCCTGTCAGTGGACGCTTTTCTGCTGAGCAAAAAGCGATTTACGAGATTGTGTTGGCAGCACAATTAGCGGCCATTGATGCGGTGCATCCAGATAACCATTGGGACAAACCACACAGTGTTGCCGTTGAAATATTGACCCAAGGTTTGTTAGAGCTGGGATTATTACAAGGCAGTTTAAGTGACAACATCGAGCAAGGGCTGTATCGTGAATTTTATATGCACCGAACAGGTCATTGGTTAGGTATGGATGTACACGATGTTGGCGATTATAAAGTGGCTGAAGAATGGCGACAGCTAGAAGCAGGCATGGTGCTCACCGTAGAGCCGGGTTTGTACATTGCGCCTGACAACCAAAAAGTCGCTGCCAAGTGGCGTGGTATAGGTGTGCGTATTGAAGATGATGTCTTGGTGACTAAAAATGGTCATGAAGTCCTGACGTCGGCAGCCCCCAAAGCGGTTGCTGATATTGAGCAATTGATGCGAGGTTAAACAGTGCAGCATACACAGGTCATTATTGTGGGCGGTGGCATGGTAGGATTAACCTTGGCACTCCTGTTAGCACAACATCCCTTTGACATTACTCTATTAGAGGCCGTTCCCTTACCTCCCCTAAACATCCATGAACCATTACCGTATCGTCCGAGTTTTGATGCGCGTAATACCGCCTTGTCTCGCCGTACCGTAGCCACGTATGAAGCATTGGGGATATGGCAAGCATTGCAGCAGTATGCGACGCCGATTCATCATATTCATATTTCGGAGCAGGGTGGTTTTGGTATCTCGCGTTTACATGCTCAAGAGGAAAAAGTAGAGAGCTTTGGCCAAGTCATTGAAAATGCATGGCTAGGGTTGGTTTTGTTAGCGGCCGTCAAAAAAAATAGCCGTATTCGTCTGTTAGATGGGGCGACGGTGACAGGTCTAAACACCACAGCAAGCCATGCCACCGTCAGTTTTAATTATCAAAACCAATCCCAACAACTCAGTGCGCCTTTAGTGGTTGCCGCAGATGGTGCAGACTCCCTTTGCCGTCAGCTATTAGGCGTCATGGCAACCCGTCATCATTATCAACAAACGGCTTTAGTCACTACCGTACAAACCCATCTGCCACACCAGCAAACCGCGTTTGAACGCTTTACGGCACAAGGTCCTTTGGCCTTATTGCCACTACCCGATAATCGTCGTTCTATGGTGTGGACAGTACCAACGGGACAAGAAACAACCTTAATCAACTGCACAGACGAGGAATTCCTGCACCAGTTGCAACATACCTTTGGCAATCGTGCGGGTAAGTTTGTTAAAACAGGCAAACGTTTTGCCTATCCCTTAGTCCAAGTATTGGCGGCGCAACAAGCCTTGCCTAGGGTCGTGATATTAGGCAATGCGGCTCACACCTTACATCCTGTAGCGGGGCAGGGCTTTAACTTATGTTTGCGTGATTGTTTGGTACTCCGTGATAGTTTAGTCAAACAACAAGAAGCACAAGCAGATATTGGTGATTTTGTGCATCTCAAAGCCTATGAGCAAGCGCGTTTAATCGACCAACAACGTGTGATTCGTTTTTGTGATGGCGTAGTACGTGGTTTTTCAAATCAACACATGGGCTTACGCTTAGCACGTAATTTAGGATTGTTAGCCTTTGATGTAATGCCGAATGCCAAACAAACGGTCGCGAACTATGCCATGGGTTTAAGCGTATGAAGGTAGATCTTATCATTGTTGGCGCAGGAATGGTGGGTAGTTTGTTAGCCGCCGCCTTAAAGCCATACGCACTTAACATTGCCTTGATTGACCAAAGTCCGCCTTTAGAACCCGTCCATGATGCGCCTTATGAACCGCGTGTGTCCGCCTTAACGCTGGCAAGCCAACGTATATTGATGCATGTGGGAGCATGGCCAATAGTCGCCAGTCATCGTATTGCCCCGTTTACTACCATGTATGTTCGTGAGCAAGAAGGCCGTGCCGAACTTCATTTTGCTGCTAAAGATTTAGGCCAGACCCATTTAGGTCATTTAATAGAAAATCCGTTATTACAATGGAGTCTGACAACGGTTGCTCAACAACAAAGTGCATTACACTATTTTGCGCCAGACAGCGTGGTCGAGTTTATACCGCTCGCTCAGGGTTGGCGTTTAATATTGGCCAGTGGGGAAGTATTGGACGCTCCGTTGGTGGTGGGTGCAGATGGTGCTTTTTCCTCAGTACGCCAAGCAGCCAATATTGGCGTGGCAACATGGGATTACCATCAGCAAGCGCTTGTATGTACAGTGCAAACAGAAAAGCCACATGAGGCTTGTGCGCGCCAGATTTTTTTGCCAACGGGGCCTTTGGCTTTTTTACCGCTGTCAGCACCAGATTACTGTTCTATCGTTTGGTCGGCTACAAATGAAGAGGCTAAACAATTATTGAGTCTATCTGATGACGAGTTCAAACAGCAACTGGCCAGAGCCTTTGCCTATCAATTAGGCGATGTGCTGAGTGTAGACCGCCGTCATGCGTTTCCTTTAGTGGCTAGACACGCAGAGCGTTATTATGGTCAAGGCGTGGTGTTGATTGGCGATGCAGCACACACCATTCATCCCTTAGCAGGTCAGGGGGTTAATTTGGGCTTTTTAGATGCTGCCGTATTAGCTGAAGAAATAGGACGCGCTTTAGCACGGGGTTTGCCACTGGCACATCCACAAGTGTTGAGTCGTTATAGCCGCCGTCGTCGTGGCCATAATGCCATGATGATGCATAGCATGACGGGTTTAGAACGTTTATATGCGGCTAAATTACCCGCGCTGATTATGGCGAGAAACGAAGGTGTGAGTTTTGTTAATCAGCAACAATGGCTTAAGCAATTATTTGAACAACACGCAATGGGCTTGAGTGGCGACCTACCAGCGCTTGCAATTTGATTATTATCAAGACAAGTGAGCGTTTTATCACGATAAAGCTCTCATAAAACGGCTAGAAATTTTTGCGAAAACGCGTAAAAATTTATCCATCCCCTGTGCGGTCGAGAAAATGAACGGCAAAAGCGCAATGACAACGTGCCAAAGCAAGTCTACTCGTCTGCACTGACCTAAACATGAGGAGCGTAACATGTCGACGAATGACTTCGATGATGAATTTGATGAAACCGCAGACCCTGTAGATGATGAGCCTGAGGGTGGCGATGAGGATATCGTCCTAGACGCCGAAAGTGGTGAACCTGCCCCTAAAGAAAAGGACATTGATTTGACCGATGCAGAAACCTTAACCGTTTCTAGCAAAGAAGCAGCGCGTCGGCAGTTAGAGGAAGACATGGAACGCTTTTTAGCTTCAGGTGGACGAATCCGTGAAATTCCACCCGATGAAAGTGCAGACCCACCTAAACGTCCTACCAGCAGTTATGGTTCTAAACCTATCTAAATCAACAACAGCGCTTGTGTGAGTGGTCATACAAGCTGCTGTCTGCTCATGTACAAAATATCTCAGGATGTTGTTATCAACAAAACACGTTTATCAAGCCTAAGCTAGGTGACTTACATCCTATTGGCCAAAAAATCTGTCTTTGCTTGCGTTGAAGCAATATTCAAGTGGTTTTTACTCGCGTATGTTTTTGTGTGCTGACCACGCTTATCACAGAGGGCGGTTATGTCCAAACGCTGAAACAGCGCGCAGTTGACTCATCAGCCATCATTTTTCATCCTAGATGACGCATAACAGCGTATGCTTATGCTTGCGTATACCGTATGGAGGACTGTAATCAGTGGCACACTATACCTTAGAAGATTTATTAAAGATTATGGCGCAGTTGCGTGGTAGCAATGGCTGTAATTGGGATAAAGCGCAAACGTTTGCCTCGTTAGCACCTTATGCCATTGAGGAGGCTCACGAAGTTGCCGAGGTAATAGCCGAGCAAAAATATCATCTGTTAGCAGATGAGTTGGGCGATTTATTGTTGCAAGTTGTCTTTCAGTCACAAATTGCCTCAGAGCAAGGATTATTTAGCTTTGCCGATGTGGTGCAAGCCATTAGTGAAAAAATGGTTCGTCGGCATCCGCATGTCTTTAATGAACAACAAGATTTATCGCCAGAACAAGTCAGTGCACAATGGGCGCTGATTAAAGCGCAAGAGCCAAGTACACATAAAGCGCGTCGTTATTTATTGGAGCATGTGGCCACAGGGCAGCCTGCATTGACCCGTGCCGAAAAGCTACAAAAACAAGCGTCTAAGGTGGGCTTTGATTGGCATGACCCCAACGCAGTAATCGCTAAATTGCGTGAAGAATTAGACGAAGTAGAGGATGCCATTGCCCATAGTCCAGCGACGATTGCTGAGGAGCTTGGGGACTTATTATTTTGTGTGGTGAATCTAGCGCGGCATCTCCGTGTAGATGCAGAACAATGCCTAAAACTCGCAAACAGTAAATTTACCCGCCGTTTTAATTTTATAGAAGACCACTTGCAACAGCAGGATAAAACCTTTAGTCAAACGAACCTTATAGAAATGGAACAGCTTTGGCAGTTAGCAAAACAAGCAGAGTCTGATTATGGCACTCATTGATGGTTTTGGCCGCGAAATCACCTATGTCCGTTTATCGGTGACTGACCGTTGTGATTTTCGTTGTGTCTATTGCATGAGTGAAGACATGCAGTTTTTGCCACGAGCACAAGTACTGAGTTTGGAAGAAATCTACCGTATTGGTCGAATACTGGTGGCTTTGGGCGTGACAAAAATTCGACTCACAGGCGGTGAACCCTTAATTAGACAAAATATAGTCTGGTTAGTGACGGAATTGGCGCAATTAGAGGGGCTGAAAGAGTTAACACTCACCACAAACGGGTCTCGTCTTAGTCAACTGGCAGCGCCCTTAAAAGCGGCAGGTTTAAGTCGTATCAATATCAGCCTAGACAGCCTACAAACTAAACGATTTAAGGACATTACGCGCACAGGCGACTTAGCAGACGTGTTAGCAGGCATACAAGCCGCACAAGATGCAGGGTTTAAGCGTATCAAACTAAATACGGTGATAATGCGTGGTTATAACGAAGATGAGGTACTGGATTTAGTCAATTTTGTACGTCAACAGCAGCTAGACATTGCCTTTATTGAAGAAATGCCCCTAGGACAGATTGACGACCATACACGCCAACAAACGTATATGAGTAGTGATGAACTCAGAGCGCAAATCAGTACGGTTTATCCCTTGCATGCCGTGACAGACAGTACAGGTGGACCCGCGCGCTATTATGCGATGTCGGATAGTCTCAGTCGTATTGGCTTTATCTCGCCACATAGTCATAATTTTTGTGGCGATTGTAATCGGGTGCGTGTCACCGTAGAAGGACGCCTATTGTTATGTTTGGGCAACGAGCATTCAATCGACTTAAAAGCGGTGTTAAGAGCCTCGCCAGACGATGATAAAGCCGTCATTGAGGCGATTCATGCCGCTTTAGCCCATAAACCCGAACGTCATTATTTTGATTTAGCCAATGAGCCACAAATTGTTCGTTTTATGAATATGACAGGTGGTTAATTATACACTCCCTAGGATAAGAAATATGTCCAGTAAAATCGAAAAACCGTTTATCCCATTAAACATTGCCATATTAACGGTATCGGATACGCGCACTTTAGAAACAGATACCTCAGGACAGTATTTGATTGACGCCTTAACAGGGGCGGGTCATCAACTGGCAGCGCGTCACATTGTGAAAGATGATATTTATCAAATTAGAGCAGTCGTTTCTGCTTGGATAGCCAGTCCGCAGGTACAAAGCATCATCATTACGGGCGGAACAGGGTTTTCGGGTCGGGATAGTACCCCCGAAGCGGTTCATGTGTTGTTTGATAAGCACATCGAAGGCTTTGGCGAGTTATTTCGTCAATTTTCAGTCGCCGAAATTGGTACAAGCACCTTACAGTCGCGTGCGTTGGCGGGTTTTGCCAACCATACCGTCATTTTTTGTGTACCAGGCTCGACAAATGCCTGTAAAACAGCATGGATTAATATTTTGTCTCAACAGCTAGATAATCAGCATCGTCCTTGTAATTTTGTGCCCCACCTAAAAACGCTACCTCAGTGTGAGAGTAGAGAGCAATGAGTAGCTGCCCTAGTCATGGCTTGATGCCCATTGCTCAAGCACAAACGCGATTGGAGCAAGCAGGTCGCCATCAACTATTGCCTGTAGAAACGATTAGTATTTATGAGGCGCTAGATAGGATTTTAGCGGAAGATGTGATAGCAACCTTGGATGTGCCACCCCAAGCAAATTCGGCGATGGATGGTTATGCAGTGTGCTGTGACAAATTCTGCACGCAACAACCCTATGTGGTTAGCCAGCGAATTACTGCGGGTGTAGCGCCGCAGCCATTATTAGACGGAACTGTCGCGCGTATTTTTACAGGCGCAGTCATTCCTGAAGGGGCAAATGCAGTCATTATGCAGGAAGATGCCGTGGTTGCGGCGGATGGAACAGTCAGTTTTGTCATCCAGCCAGACGCATACGATAATATCCGCCCTCAAGGTCAGGATATTCGACAGGGAACCCGTATTTTAAGCCAAGGCACACGCCTATCGCCAGCAGCAATTGGCTTATTAGCGACGATTGGTCACGCTAAGGTGAACGTATATCGTCGTCTAAAGGTGATGTTTTTTTGTACGGGCAATGAATTGGTTGAGCCAAGTCAGCCACTCGCTAGTGGTCAAATTTATAACAGTAATCGTGCTTTATTAGCCAGCTTACTCAAAAAACTAGATATAGACCTGATAGATGGCGGTGTTATTCCTGATAATTTAGAGGCTACCTTAGATGCACTACAACAAGCCACACAACAAGCCGATGTCATCATGACAACAGGTGGTGTATCTGTGGGCGAAGAAGACCATGTCAAAGCCGCTGTCAACCAATGTGGACGTTTAGAGTTATGGAAAATTGCCATTAAACCAGGTAAACCCTTGGCCTTTGGTTATGTCCATGAAACCCCATTTTTGGGGCTGCCAGGTAACCCACAATCTGTTTTTGTTACCTTTGCGATACTGGCACGTATTTTTCTCATCAATTATCAAGGTCAACGTGACGGGCTAACCCCACAATTCGCCCTGATTGCCAGTGACTTTGCTATTAAAAAGGCGCAAACCAGAACCGAATATCTGCGGGTAAAAGTAGTACATGGTTCGGACGGTTTACGTTTGATTAAACACGATAATCAAAGTAGCGGCGTATTATCATCTGCCGTATGGGCGGATGGTTTTGCGGTCATTCCTGCGGGACAAATTGTCAGTCAGGGGGATTTATTAGCCTTTTTGTCGTTTAGTAGCTTGTTGCTTGCTTGACGAGCGTGTGAATAATTTGTTACAAGGTTGGCGTTTGCTGATAAATTGAGTGAATTACATAACTAATGTCATGCGTTTGCTACAGATAACAAGATAGCGGGCATTTTTTAGGTTTACTGAAGGATAAAAAAAGCAACATTCTACTCTCGTTTCAATAGCTATATCGTGCCGTGTGATTGACAACAACGACGTATCTGCGCAAGCAAATAAGTCACTTTGTTGGGCTAATAAAGATTGATATAGATGACCTAAGTCATGCCTGTCTCAGTCCTAAAGGGTTAATAGACCCTGATGTAAACGAAGCTGAATTGAAGGGATAAGCGCGGTTAAACTAAAGTCAGTCTCAGTGCCATAAAAAATTAACTGTGACCGATTTGGAGTGAGATAGCGCTTTTTGTTTATTTTTTGTAAAAGTCAAGCAGAAATATCTGGTGATATTTGCAAAATAACATTGACAGTCCCATGAAAAATGTTACAAATTATGTCATAGTCTGTGCGAATGTAAAAAGTGTGCACTAAAACAAAGCACACTCAAGTCCAAACTGACACGCGCACAGTGATTACTAACCGAAAGGGGAAAGCCAAATGAAACGTAATGTATTAGCTTTAGCAGTAGGCGCGGCCTTAGTTCTGCCATTAGTTGCACAAGCTGCACCAACTGTTTATGGTCGTCTGAACTTATCTGTAGATTATATGGATGTTGATGATGGCACTAAAACAGACGGTGGTTGGGCATTAAATAGCAATGCGTCACGTGTTGGTGTAAAAGGTAACGAAAAATTAAGCGATGAATTTACCGTTGTTTACAAAGCCGAGTGGGAAGTGCAGGGTGATGTGAAGGCAGCTTCTGAGTTAGATGCCCGTGAGCGTTATATTGGCTTAAAGCACTTTCAATGGGGTACTGTACGTTTAGGTTATATTGATTCCCCTCTTAAAAATGCAGAAGACTCTGTCGATGTATTTAATGACCACAGTGAATTAGATATGGGCAACTTTATCTATGGTCAAAAACGTTTAGGTAACTCCTTGAACTATGTTTCCCCTAAATTCTTAGATGTATTTGGTGCAAACGTATCCTTAGTACCAGGTGAAAAACAACTTACCGCGACAGTAGGCCCTGAGGAAAACCATTTAGCCGATGGTTATTCCGCTGCCTTTAGTTATGAAGATGATTCTTTGTATTTAGGCGCTGCCCTTGACAAAGAAATTGAGGATATGGACGCTGTTCGTTTGAATGCTCGTTTTAAAATGGGTGACTTGACCTTATCGGGTATGTATCAAACGGCTGAAAATTCATTTGGTCCCAGTGAGACCGAAGAGTCTGTGGTCGGTAGTTTTACTTATGATTTAGATAAGTGGACAGTACGCGGTCAGTATTTGCAGTCTAACAAAGACAAATTCGATGTTGGTAGTGGTCTGAATCAGCAAACTAATACCATCTTAATTGGTGGCGGTATTGATTATAGCTTTACCCAAAGCACCAAAGTATACGGTAATGCGGCTTCGATAGTAAAAGACGATAAATATAGTTACGTAGATGGTGCGAAAGACCGTAAAGGCTTCTTAGTAGGTGCAGGTATCGAAACCCGCTTCTAAGCACTGCGCTTGCTAGACTAAACGCCCCATCATTGGGGCGTTTTGTTTTTGTATTGGCATAAATCCGCGACTAAACACTGGCTACATTTAGGACTACGCGCTGTACATACGTAACGACCATGCAGAATTAACCAATGATGCGCATCTAACGTAAATTGTTTAGGAACTTTTTTCAGTAATTGCTGTTCTACGCCCTCTACCGAGTCGGATTTTGCTAAACCTAAACGATTAGCCACTCTAAAAATGTGTGTGTCCACAGCAATCGTGGGCTGACCAAAGGCGGTATTTAACACGACATTGGCTGTTTTTCGTCCTACGCCTGCGAGTGCTTCTAATTCGGCACGCGTGGACGGCACTTGGCTTTGATGGTCGCTAATCAGACGTTGACACGTTTTGATGATGTTTTCAGCCTTAGCATTATAAAGGCCAATGGTTTTAATATAATTTTTTAAGCCATCAACCCCTAAGGCGAGAATGGCTTCGGGGGTATTGGCAATGGGATATAACTGGGCAGTGGCTTTATTCACACTGACATCGGTGGCTTGGGCAGACAAAATAACCGCAATCAATAATTCAAAAGGCGTTTGATAGACTAGTTCTGTCGTAGGGTGAGGATTGTGATGTTGTAAACGGGTGAACAATTCAACAATGTCATGTTTTTTGAGCATGATGTAATACCAATCCCTCTAATCAAAGCGGAGTCAATCTCGGTGACGTTATACGAAACAAAGTTAAAGTTTTGTGTTTGTGGTGTTTAACTAATATGTCCTGTTGTTCTGACCCGTTTACTGCCTGTCTGCCCGTGTTTAGTGTGCTGCTTTTTGCGCTTTAGTTGCTCATCTATACTGTTTTTTGCGGCAATCACCAAACCAAGACATAAAAATGCACCTGGTGGTAAGACAAAAAATAAGAACGGCTTATAGTCTGCTAAACGTAGTGTCCAAGTACGGGCATATTCCCCAAATAACAAATGCATATTGGCAAACAGTGTGCCGTAGCCTAAGCCTTCGCGCATTGCACCCAGTAAGACTAAGACCAGTGTAAACCCAAGTCCAACCATCAAACCATCAAATGCGGCGGCAAGGGTGTTATTTTTTGAGGCAAAGGCTTCTGCGCGTCCCAGCAGGGCGCAGTTGGTGACAATTAATGGAATAAAAATACCCAAAGCCTGATAGAGTGAATAACTAAAGGCATGGATAAGTAATTCTATACACGAGACAAACGCAGCAATAATCATCACAAAAATGGGAATACGCAGTGTGTTTGGTACCCAATGACGCACCGCAGAGACCGCCGCATTGGAGGTGACTAGAGCCAACGTGGTGGCTAGGCCGAGGCTTAATCCGTTGACTACAGAGCCAGAACACGCTAATAGGGGGCATAAGCCTAAGAGTTGTACCGTTGCCGTGTTGTTGCGCCAGAGACCATCAATGGCAATGGTTTTATAAATGGACGTCATGGGGCTATTCTCTGTGAATTGGCAATGTAATCAGCCATCGCTGTTTGATAAAATAGGGTTATCGTAGCTAGTCAAATAAAGTTTGCTGGTGCAACTGATAATAAAGCAAGGCATTTTTAACCGCTGCTACAACCGCTCGTGGGGTAATGGTTGCACCCGTAAACTGGTCAAATTGGCCGCCATCTTTTTTGACTGCCCAGTGTGCGGCGACAGGATTGGCTAACGATTTTGATGTGAACTGCGTTATCCAGTCCGATTTTTCGCTTTCTATGGCATCACCTAAGCCTGGTGTTTCTTTATGGCTTAAAACCTTTACCCCTAATAATTGGCCATTGTTAGCGACTGCAACTAAGAGATGAATTTTACCACTATACCCATCAGGGCTAACGACAGGAAAAATAACCCCTATAGGTTGGCCATTTTTACGCGCCCGATACACCAGACTGGGTTTTTCTAAATGCAGTAAGGTTTGGTTATCAATAAGGCGTGTATCGTGAAGTAAATCGTTATCGTAGTTTGATGCAGGAATCAGTGTGTTTAAGGAATCCATGAGTTGTATTTGTTGACTAGCCGCAATCTTGTTTTTACTGAGCGCATAGACGCCTGCAATCAATCCAGTGCAGAGTAGAGCAAATACCGCTAAAACACGTGCATTCTGACGAATACTGGCATTCATGGTTGTTTCTTTGTCCATTTAATCGGTTGATGACCAAAGGTGCGAGGTTGACAGAGGTGGTCAAGCATAGGAGCGGCTAAATTCATTAATAATACGGCAAAAGCGACAGCATCTGGGTAGCCACCCCATGTGCGAACAATATAAATGAGTAGACCAATGCCTGCACCGTATATCAGACGACCTAATGGCGTGGTTGCTGCGCTGACGGGGTCGGTAGCAATAAAAAAAGCAGCCATCATGGTCGCACCACTGAGCAAATGCAGGATGGGTGATGCAAAGTGCTGACTATCTACGCAGTAAAAAAGCAAAGACATAAGACTTAAACTGGCTAACATGCTGACGGGAATAGCGTATTGAATGACTTTTTGACGTAATAAATACAAACCACCCAAACCAAAACTGAGGTTGACTAAGGCCGATGATGCCGATAAGTGACCATCAGCTAAAAACGAAGGCTGCGTAATGCCTTGATATTGGCTTTGTTGGCGCAAGGTGTCTAAGACGGTTGCTCCTGTGAGTTGGTCAATTTGTAGTGGATTACCCGTAAAAAAAGACCACCATGATGACAGGTCTATCAACTGTTGTGGCCAACGTGTCATTTCTACAGGAAAAGAAACCAACAATAATGCATAGGCAACCATAGCGGGGTTGAAGGGATTTTGCCCTAGACCACCATAAAGATGCTTGGCAATCACAATCGCAAAAAATAGCCCAATCACAGGCAGCCACCACGGTGCCAGTGGACTAAGAGATAGGCCTAATAATAAACCTGTCACGGCAGCAGAACCGTCTTTTAGGAAGAAAAGTACGGCTTTGCCGCGTAGTTTTAGGCAAACTGCTTCAAATACGATGGCAAGCAACATACACCAAAGACTATTGAGAAGATAACCCAGACCAAAACATACACTTAACGCGAGCAGGGCTGGTAAGGTAGCGTAAATCACTTGCCTCATCAGTTTAGGTGTCTGTTGCCCACTGCGCTGATGGGGTGAACTTACGGAAAGTAATGCCATAATCTTCTCTCTAAGGTGGCGGTTGTAGCTCGGCTTCAATCCGTTTGACTTCTTGTGCTAACTGAGCAATTTCAGCCTCAAGCACCTCGGTGCTTTCTTGATTGGCTTGTGCTACAGTGAGTTTCTTTTGCGCTTTTTTTAGATTACTACGGGCAAGTGCGGCGGCAATCATCAGCGATTTACCATCGCTTGGTGCTTGGTGGTTTGTCGTTGTTAAGGGCGTTGCGGCAGCCTCGGCTTTTGCCTTACGGCGCGCTTCTTTTTCGGCCTCTTCTTGTGTGATACGCTGTTTACGCCGCTCAAAACGTAGTTTGGCGCGTTCTGATTTGAGCGCTTCTTGCTGTTGGTCGGCAATCACTCCTTTGGCATAGCGATAATATTGCACCAGTGGAATGTTACTGGGACAAACATAAGCACAGGCACCGCATTCAATACAATCCGCTAAGTGATGTTGTTGTGCTTGTTCAAACTGCTCACTTTTGCTAAACCAATACAGTTGTTGTGGCAATAAATTGACAGGGCAGACGGGCACACAATCCCCACAGCGAATACACGGCATTTCAGGCTCGGTAGGTGGAAAGTCTTGTGCAGTGGCTGCAATGACGCAATTGGTGGTTTTAATCACAGGAATATGGGGATGAGGCAGGGTATAACCCATCATGGGCCCACCTATAATGAGACGTGTACTACGTGCGGGCTGGTAATCTGCCTGTGCTAGGAGATGCGCAATCGGTGTACCAAATAACACTTCATAGTTAGCGGGTTTATGCACACCTAAACCTGTGACCGTTGTGATACGTGAAATCGAAGGTTCACCTAAGGCGACCGCTCGATACACGGCAACGGCGGTAGCCACATTCAGGCAAAATACACCAACATCGGTGGTGCGTCCTTGGGCAGGTGTTTCTCTGCCAGTCAACAAGTACACGGTTTGTCGTGCGGCACCTGAGGGATAACGGGTGGGAGTGGCTAATACAGAAATACAAGTATCGACTCGACTGGCAGTCATCATTGCCATGAGTGCTTCGGGCTTATTGTCCTCTATCCCAACAATAATATGTTTGGCTTGTAAGATATGCCGAATAATGCGTGCCCCTTCGATAATCTCGGCGGCACGCTCACGCATTAACATATCGTCAGAGCTGATATAAGGTTCGCACTCCATGCCATTCACGACGACAATATCTATGGCATGATGGATACTCAGTTTCGCTTCTGTTGGAAAGCCAGCGCCTCCCATACCCGCAATACCCGCCTCACGAATCAGCGCAAGTAAGGTGCGAGCGTTGGCAGAAAAATAATCATCTAAACCTGTGTGTGTACACCATTCATCGTGACCATCAGGTTCAATCACTACACACAAGGCATGGAGTTGTGAGGGATGGTCAACGGGATACTGACCAATAGCGGTAATGATACCTGAGGTTGGGGCATGTACAGGTGCCGCAACAAACGCGCGTGTTTCGCCAATTTTTTGTCCTTTTAAGACATGCTCGCCAATATCAACAATCGGTTTAGCTTCTTCCCCCTGATGTTGCAGCATGGGTACAATTAATTGTGCGGGTAAAGGAATGTGCTGAATGGGGCACTGTGTCGAGGCTTGTTTGTGTTCAGGCGGATGGATACCGCCGATTAATGGCCATTGCGCATACGTGAACTGAGTCATTCGTCGACCTGCATGATAGGAATTTTATGTGCTGTAGACGCAGGTTGCGGTAAGGGCCAATGCCATGTTTCGCGTGTGACAGGCATAGGAATCATGTCAATACAATCAACAGGACAAGGGTCTACACATAAATCGCAGCCCGTACATTCACTCACAATCACCGTATGCGTATGTTTGGCGGCACCAATAATGGCATCAACAGGACAGGCCTGAATACATTTAGTACACCCAATACATGCGTCTTCACGAATATAGGCGACCTTTTTAATAGGGTTTTCGACACCGTATTCACTGTCTAAAGGCAATGGCTCTACACCCATCAAGGCAGCAATTTTGTTGATGGTTTCTTGGCCGCCAGGCACACAATGATTGATGGCTTCCCCTTGTGCGATAGCTTCGGCATAAGGACGACAGCCTGGATGCCCACATTGCCCACACTGTGTTTGTGGTAGCAACGCATCTAATTGTTCTACGATGGGGTCGGCTTCGACTTTAAACTTATCGGCAGCAAAGCCTAAAATGGCACCTGCTAACAGTGCAACCAGTCCAATCACTACCACCGCGCCTAAAATCGTCAACATGTTAAAATTTCACGAGGCCTGTAAAGCCCATAAACGATAAAGACATCAATGCCGCCGTTATCATGGCAATAGCATTCCCTCTAAAAGGTTTGGGGACGTCAGCAACATTAATGCGCTCACGCATGGCTGCAAACAATACTAATACCAGTGCAAAGCCTAAACCAGCCCCTAAACCTGTCAATAAGGCCTTGATAAAACTGGCATCTTGCCCACGAATATTTAATAAGGCGACACCCAATACAATACAGTTAGTAGTAATGAGGGGTAAATAAATACCTAAGATGCGATACAAAGCAGGGCTCGTCTTATGCAGTACCATTTCGGTAAATTGTACTGTTACCGCAATCACTAAGATAAAAGTTAAGGTGTTGAGATAGTCTAGATGTAGAGGCTTTAAGATAAAGGCGTAGCTCAAATACGCTAGGGCAGAAGACAAAGTTAGCACAAAAGTGGTGGCCAGTGCTAAACCTGCGGCGGTGCTCAATTTTTTAGATGTCCCCATAAAAGGACACAACCCCAAAAATTGAACTAAGACAAAATTATTGACCAAAATCGTACTAATTAACAGCAGTAAATAATCAGTCATGGTCTCGATATCGTAAAAAGAGATTACATCAGTACAACGGAGATGGCTCACGGAATTTGCATGGATTATGCATACAACAACGATATTGTTAATAATACAAACGATGTGGTCATCTAAGCCGAGCTCTATTTTAACGCGAATTTGAGAACAAATGCGTAAGGGGTGACGCTATTTTGTCGAGAATAGCCCACTTTTAATGAAAAATGACAAGTATTTTGGCGCAATAAGACCTAGATTCATGCCAAAAATTGAACGATAGTACCTAAAACAGCGAGAAGCCATACCTCCAACACACAGTAGATAGGGGCGTTATTGAGGGGATGGCTCGTTAAACTAGCATCAACTGTGAAAGGCAAAAATCCTATGTTATTAAAACAATCTGCTATTGCTTTAGCGGCCGATATCAAAGCTAAAAAAATAAGTTCAAGAATGGTTGTAGAAGCACATATTGCCCAAATCAAGTGTGTGAATCCACGCTTAAATGCGGTCATTTGCCATCGTTTTGAACAGGCGCTACGTGAAGCAGATGCGGCTGATAATCTCATTGCAAAAGCAACCAACTTTAATGAGTTACCACCATTATTAGGTGTCCCTTGTACTATTAAAGATACCTTTGAGTTTGAAGGTATGCCGCAAGCGGTGGGTATGGTCTCGCGTAAAGATGTCTTTGGTCAATCTGATGCCTATGCGGTGAATGCTTTACGTCGAGCGGGTGCCATTCCGCTTGGTGTGACCAATACCCCCGAATTAGCCATGTGGTATGAAACGTATAACCGCGTTTATGGCAGAACAAAAAATGCCTATGACCGTACACGGATTACAGGCGGTTCATCAGGCGGTGAGGGCGCTATTGTGGGCGCAGGGGGCAGTCCTTTTGGCTTAGGCTCAGATGTAGCAGGCTCTATTCGTATGCCCGCTTTTTTTAATGGTGTTTTTGGCCACAAAGCCTCTCCGTTGTTAATTAATAACGAGGGACATTTTCCGAGTGCACATGGCCAAACCTTAAATTATTTATCGGCTGGCCCCTTGTGTAGACGTGCGGAAGATTTAGAACCTTTAGTGCGTATTTTAGCGGGTAGCCAGAGTTATCGCCTAAAATCGGTGGCACAGGTGGATATCAGTCAATTGCGGGTCATCACAGTCAGTCCAGAGCGGGGGCCAAAAGTCAGCCCCGATATTTTAAATGCACAGCAACAGGCTGTAGATGCATTGGTTGCACAAGGGGCACGTCATCTCACGGTCGATTTACCGTTGTTAGATGATGCTTTTATGATTTGGTCAAGCCTGTTGGCAGATTCATCGACACCTGAACACTCGTTTACCGCCATGTTGTTTGGTGAATACCACATTAAACATCCCGTCAAAGCGTTGATGCAAATGGCAATCCAAGGCAAACAGTCACCACATACGCTGCCGTTATTAATGCTCACCTTACTAGAACAGTTTCCAAACTTGGCAGTAGGACAGCGAAAACATTACGTCAAATTAGGTTTACAACTCAAACAACAGCTCAACGAATTATTAGCAGACGATGGCGTATTGATTATGCCAACCTTTCCTAAAGTCGCCCCCAGACATGGACACCCCCTCTTAAAACCATTTGACTTTGTAGATTGTGCGATTGTGAATGCCATGGAGCTGCCGTCCACTGCTGTACCGATGGGCTTAAATGCCAGTGGTATACCCACGGGTATTCAAGTGGTCAGCAATCAGCATAATGACCATTTATCATTAGCTTGTGCGCTCAGTTTAGAAAAAGCAGTTGGCGGGTGGGTGCCACCATGGCAACAATGGTTAGCGGATTTGCCCATGAATCTAGCACGTCAGCCAAAGCGTAAAACTAAAATCATGATATAACATCGAGGTTTAAGTCATCATCGTGGCACATGTGTTAAAAAAGTGCTAAATAACCCATGAATTTGAAATAGGTAACTACGTATGAGTATGCAAGAAGGCAAGGCGACTGTTGGTGAAATTGAATTAGCCTATGACCGTTGGGGTGACCCACAAGCACCAGCTGTATTTTTGATTATGGGCTTAGGTGCGCAAATGCTATTATGGCCAGAATCATTTTGCCAAGCCTTAGTCAGACAAGGATACCAAGTCATCCGCTTTGATAATCGTGATATTGGCTTATCCAGTAAAATTAAAAAGCGTAGTGAAAAACAAAATTTTTGGTTGGCTATGGCGCGCTTCCAAATGGGCTTAGCTAATCCTGCACCCTATAACTTATATGATATGGCAGCCGATACCGTGGGGCTGATGTCAAGTTTAGGGATTGAACGGGCGCATATTATTGGTGCATCCATGGGGGGCATGATTGGTCAAATTATTGCCGCCAAATATCCCGAACGCGTTATTAGTTTGGGGATATTATTTTCGAGTAATAATCAGCCTTTATTACCGCCACCACATCCGAATGCGTTTTTTCCCTTAATTAAAGGGCCGGGTGCGCACGCGCCACGCGATATGTTACTTGACCATAGTGTCAAATTATTTACGGCGATTGGTAGTCCTGCTTACCGTATGACGCCTGATGAAATTCGTCATTTTGCAGGCGGCTTAATGGATAGAAGTTTTCATCCTGCGGGGGTAAAACGTCACTTTTTAGCGGTCATGGGTACGGGCAATCTACGGCCATTAGCTAAATATATTCGTGTGCCAACGCTGGTCGTACATGGTAAAGAAGATAAGTTATTGCGGCCTGCTTGCGGTAAAGCGGTGGCTAAAAGTATTAAAGGGGCGCGTTTTGAACTGATTGATGGCATGGGGCATGATATACCAAATGCCTTAGCGCCAAGACTCGCTGACTTGTTTGCTAGTAATATGATAAAGGCAGCGTAAATATTGGATTTAAATAATCCTAAATGGCTCTAAAACAAGGCCTTTATGCGTGCCGCATAAAGGCCAGTCGTTGTTTATTTAAACTCTAAGGCAGGGTTTAGTAAGTTGCCAAATTTTAAGGCTGTGGCATCGCGTAAATAGTCATTCAGTACCATCCACGGTGCTTTATCGCCTTGACGTGGTAAATTATCTGCACCACGACGTACATAGCCAGAGGCTAAACTACCCATGACGGTATCGTCGGTACGTTGTACGTTTTGCGCTCTTGGAGTGACAGTTTTCAAACCATGTTTA
The DNA here is from genome assembly GCF_003051055.1 of Agitococcus lubricus. Classification (GTDB taxonomy): domain Bacteria; phylum Pseudomonadota; class Gammaproteobacteria; order Pseudomonadales; family Moraxellaceae; genus Agitococcus; species Agitococcus lubricus. The sequence goes on from NZ_QAON01000016.1 coordinate 37,995, forward strand.
TCCATATGCGCAATAATGCGGCAAAAGTGCTCACAGACAATGTCTGCTTTAAGTGTCCATGAGGCATTGGTATAACCAAAAATAGCTAACATATTAGGAATATCATTCATCATCATGCCTTTGTAAGCCATGTGCTCTTTGATATCGATAGCCTTACCATCTACGCTCATTTTAGCGCCGCCAAAGAGTTGTAAATTTAGACCCGTCGCGGTCACAATAATATCAGCATCTAAATGGCGTCCAGACTCTAATTGAATACCTGTTTCGTCGAAGGTTTTGATATTGTCTGTGACAATATCCGCTTTACCATGACGTAAGGTTTTGAATAAATCGCCATCAGGGACGACGCATAAACGCTCATCCCATGGATTATAACGTGGGCTAAAGTGTTTAATATCGACTTTGTCGCCTAATTGATGCTTGGTCAAACTACGCAGTAAGCGACGCACGACAGCAGGTTTTTCGCGGGATGCGGTGTACAAAGCGCGTTGTAAGCCAATATTACGCACACGGGTGGCGGTATAAATGGCTTTTATAGGTAAGAAACGCGCTAGTTTTGACCATACAGGGTCAACCGCAGGCACGGTCATGACATAAGTAGGGGAGCGTTGTAACATCGTGACCTGTGCACCGCCTGCGGCCATCGACGGTACCAGTGTAATGGCGGTCGCGCCACTACCAATCACCACCACTTTTTTACCTTGATAGTCTAAAGACTCAGGCCAATGTTGTGGATGCACAATGGTTCCTTTGAATTGGTCGCGTCCTTTAAACTCAGGCGTAAAGCCTGCATCGTAACTGTAGTAACCGGTGGCGGCGATGAGATAACGAGCCGTAAAAATTTCATCTTGCCCCGTAGTTTCATTGTGTGCGGTCACTGTCCAGTGGCCTTTGTCAGTTGACCATGCGGCAGAGACCACTTTGCGGCTAAAACGGATGTGTGGAGTAACGCCATATCGCTCAGCCGTATCCATCACATAGCGTTTAATAGAAGGACCATCGGCTAATACTTTGGGTTCCCGCCAAGGACGAAAACTATAACCAAAGGTTGACATATCAGAATCAGAGCGAATACCAGGATACTTAAACAAATCCCATGTACCGCCAATTGCCTGACGACGTTCTAAAATAGCATAACTTTTATTTTTAAATTTACGCGTTAAATGACAAGCTGCGCCAATACCCGACAAGCCTGCCCCTAAAATTAATACATCAAAATGGGATTTCGACATTGATTTGCTCCACTATTGTTATCTTTTTATGACCGTCTCTAAGACTAGTAGAAAAAGAGACCCTAGGAAAGATATCACCATAGGATATCTAGATAAAGATGAATACGACTAGGATAACTAATTGGATGATTGTAATGAATGTTTGGCAAAAAAGTATTTGCCCAAATGACACAGTAAATGGATGTTTTTTCTATAGATATCTACGTGTATAGTTAATAAGTGTTGGGTACTTAATTGCAACATCAAATTTGAGCCTCTCTGTTTTGTGCCGTTTAATCCCTTATCCCTCAGATAAGCCGTTGAGTTGAAACAGGATTGCAATTGATACGCGCTTGGATATACTCACAGCCGATAGCCTAATTTACATAACACGAATGTTATTGCTACGCAAAAAATATGTTTAATCATCATCACGCATTTGTTGTTGGCCTTTGGAGTGATACATGCAGGATATTCAAATTAGTATTAACCCTGATGTTGTAGCTGCTAAGGTGTTGTTGGTTGATGACCAAGCGATTATTGGCGAAGCGATACGTCGTATTTTAGCAACAGAACCGAGCTTTAGTTTTCATTTTTGTAGTGATGCAACCCAAGCCCTACAAGTGGCAAAACAAGTACAGCCTACCGTGATATTGCAAGATTTGGTCATGCCGCAAACCGATGGTTTAACCTTAGTACGTGCATATCGGGCTGATGAAGCAACAGAAGCCATTCCGATTATTGTCTTATCAACCAAAGAAGAGCCCAAAATAAAAAGTGCAGCTTTTGCAATGGGGGCTAATGACTATTTGGTGAAATTGCCTGATGCTTTAGAGTTAATTGCGCGTATCAAATATCACTCACGCTCTTATATAGCATTACGTCAACGGGATGAAGCCACCCAAGCCCTACAGGTGAGCCAATCTCAGCTTTTACACACACATCAAGAACTCCAATTGTTACTAGATACTGTCCCGACAGGTATTCTGAAGTTAGATGCGATGGGGCGTATTGTCCAATACAACAAAGCGGCTCAAGTCTTATTAAGTCCGTCGGGAGTCGCCTTGGATAGTATCATCTTTAGCGAGCTGTTAGAGGCGCAAGCGCGTGACGACTTTGCCACACAACTACAAGAAGCGATACAGCAAAAGCAAAGTACCTATATTGAAGCCAATTTACTATTAAACCCCGCCATGCCCACACTTCCTGTGGAGTATTTAATTACGCGACTCCCTACCACGCAGGGCATAGAGTTGAGTTTAGTGATACGTGACATCACCGAACGTAAAGCCGTAGATAAAGCAAAAAATGAATTTTTTGCGACGATGAGTCATGAGCTGCGTACGCCATTGACGTCGATTCGCGGCTCATTAGCGATGATTTTAAGTGGCAAGTTTGGTGAGCTAAACGATAAAACCCAACGTATGCTAGAAGTTGCTCATCGCAATAGTGACCATATTGGACGTTTGATTAACGATATCCTAGATATGGAAAAAATGGCTATGGGTGGGATGGACTTTACTCTTTCTGAGGTAGATGCCGATTTAGCCATGGAAACCGCGATTAGTGCCAATGAAGGTTATGCCTTGCGCTATAACGTCCAACTACAAATTATACAACCTAGCCAAGGCTTGCGTGTACAGGCCGACGAAGTTCGCTTACAACAAGTATTTGCCAATTTAATTTCGAATGCCATCAAATACAGTCATGCCCATGCAGTTGTCGAGCTAAAAGCAACGCATCATCAGCAGATGGTGCGATTTAGCGTCAGAGATTATGGTGTCGGTATTCCAGAGTCTTTTAGAGAGCACGTGTTTAATCGATTTGCGCAAGCAAATACGGCCAAAGCAGGGACGGGTTTAGGTCTTAATATTGCGCGTAGTATTGTCGAATATTTAGGTGGGCAAATAAATTTTCACTCGTCCGAGCAGGGGACAGAATTTTATTTTGATTTGCCTCGTGTCAATAGATGATGGCAGTTGCAGCTTAAACAGTATTTTTTTAGAAAAATTCAACAGATAAAACGCCGTAATTATCAGATGGCCATAATAGCTAACACTTTTCAATATGGGATGATGTTGTGAAAAAATTTAATTTACGCCAGCGCATTATGGCAAGTTTTGGGTTGGTGATAGCCGTCTTGACCATCACGGTCATATTTGCATTTATACGCTTGGAAGGTGTCGAACAAGATTCTAGTCGGGTAAATACCGATGCCTTACCGGGTTTACAGCTCAGCGTACTGATGCGTCAGCATTTAGTCGATAGTTTTGTATTTACCCAAAATATGATTATTGCGGTTGATAACAATGAAGTCCCCATTGACTACCATCAAAAGGTATATGAAAGTCTGAAATTGTTAAATGACAATACCCGTTTGTACGAAGCACAGATTGCTCGTATGAAAGACAAAGAGCAGTTTGCAGACTACAAGCAATCTTTTGATATCTATAAACAAAGCCTTCATGCCTTATTGGATGCAGCACAGCATAAACAATACGTTGAAGCACGACAAATGCTGCCACAAGTGTATGAAACATGGGACCGTAGTCGAGCAAATTTATTGCAGCTCGTCGAAAATAACCGTGTTGAGGCAGAGCATGCAACGTCGTCTATTACCTCCGCAGTACGACACGCAAAAATTGGTTTAGTGAGTGCCGTGGTGGTTGCGATTGTTTTAGCGATGGTTATGGGAACGTTGTTGTTAAAAGCGATTATGTTACCCGTCAATAAAATTGTGACGGCCTTGCGTATTCTTAAAGAAGGGGATTTGACAACCCGATTGGTATTTACCAACCAAGATGAGTTCCGTTTAATTGCCGAAGGCTTTAACAGTACCAGTGCCGCACTGACGGATTTGGTAGCACAAGCGCAACGCTCAGCCGTACAAGTCACGACGTCGGTCACTGAAATTGCAGCAACAGCGCAAGAACAACAAACAACCGCCACCGAAACAGCCGCGACGACCTCAGAAATTGGTGCTACCTCACGTGAAATTGCAGCGACTTCACGCGATTTAGTCCGTACGATGGGAGAAGTCTCTGATGCCGCAGAACAGGCAGCGACCTTGGCAGGTGCAGGCCAGCTCGGTTTAACTCGTATGGAAGATACGATGGAGCATGTGATTCGGGCGGCTGAAGTAGTTAATACGAAACTCGCTGTACTCAATGAAAAAGCCAGTAATATTAATCAAGTCGTGATTACTATCGTTAAAGTCGCTGACCAAACCAATTTATTATCCTTAAATGCTGCCATAGAAGCAGAAAAAGCAGGCGAATATGGCCGTGGTTTTGCCGTAGTGGCAACCGAAGTCAGACGTTTAGCTGACCAAACAGCGATTGCGACTTACGATATTGAACAAATGGTACGCGAAATTCAATCCGCTGTATCCGCAGGTGTGATGGGAATGGATAAGTTCTCTGAGGATGTGCGCAGTGGTATTGCAGAGGTTCAACAAATTAGCGAGCAGTTGAGTCAAATTATTCAGCAGGTACAAGCCCTTGCACCACGGGTGCAAATGGTGAATGAAGGCATGCATGCACAGGCTACAGGCGCAGAGCAAATCAATTTAGCCTTAAGTCAGTTAAGCGAGGCCAGTGCGCAAACCGTGGATTCATTAAGACAAACCAGCTTATCTATAGAAGAATTAAACCATATTGCTAATGGGCTGCGTAATGGCGTTACTCGATTCACGATCTAAACCCGAACAAAAAACACAGCTGTACTTATTGTTCAACATAGGGACAGACCGTTACGCCTTGAGTGCCAATGAAATTGTTGAAGTCACACATCTGAGACCACTCAAACAATTATTGGCTGTCCCCGAATGGATAGCGGGTTTGCTCAACTATAGACAACAAATGGTGCCTGTGTTGGATTTGGCAGCGCGCACAGGCTTACCCAGCGCACGTGATAAAACCAGTACGCGGATTGTCATTGTGCAATATCAAGCGACAGAAGATATTTTTGCGCCAGTTTATTTACTGGGTCTCATCTTGGAGCAGGCGACAGATACCTTACGTTGTTTAGCGCAAGATTTTCATGACTATGGTGTCCATCATCCCGAGTCTGCCTATTTAGGCCCTGTCTTGGCACATACGCAGGGCTTGATTCAACGTATTACCATTCCACATTTACTGCCAGAAGAAGTTCATGCCCGTCTGTTTTTACAAACTGGAGAGCAGGCATGACGGTTCTTCAACAAGTCAGTCTATTTTTGAAACAACGTATGGGCTTAGATGCCAGTTCTATTGGCGACTCCGCCATAGAGCGTGTGCTTCGTCAACGCTTACAGGCCAACAGCCTGAATCAAGAACATGACTATTGGCTACTCCTGCAACAGTCTTCGGTAGAACAACAAGCCTTGATTGAAGCGGTCGTTGTGCCCGAAACCTCCTTTTTTCGTTACCCAGAATCGTTTAGCGCCATGGCAGACTTGGCATTAAAGCGCTATAACATGACACACCAGCCCTTACGTTTTTTGAGTGCCCCATGTGCAACAGGTGAAGAGCCTTATTCGATTGCCATGGCTTTATTTGATGTGGGGATGACAGCAGAGCAATTTCATATTGATGCCATTGATATTAGTGCACCGTTATTAACGAAAGCAGAAACCGCTATTTATGGCAAAAATTCCTTTCGGGCTGCCAGTGCCATTCAGCGTCAACGCTATTTTACCGAGCTGAAAGATAGCTACCAGTTGAATATTAATGTCAAGCAGCAAGTCAAATTTCGTCTGGTCAACTTATTAAATCCCCAGATTTTACTGCTTGAACCTGCCTATGACTTTGTATTTTGTCGTAATGTACTTATCTATTTTGATGTGCCCACCCAAGAAATGGTATTGACGAATCTGATACGGTTATTGCACAAAGAGGGCTATTTATTTGTAGGGCCTGCCGAAGCCAACTTGGTCAGTCGTCAAGGCCTACAGGCTTTAGGTATTCCTTTATCATTTGCTTTTCAACAAGCCGTTACGTCTAAAAAAACGCTAGTAGAGCCTAAACGCGCCGCAGTAGCAAAACCACGAATGGTACAACCCCCCATGCGCGCATCGGTTAAATCTGAACCTAGCCTTGTACCTAAGAAGCCGACTCAAACGACTGTGCCCTTATCTGCACCCATGAGTACACAACAAGTGCTAGATAATATTGGTCATTTAGCAAATGCAGGTCGCCTCGTAGAGGCTATCCAACTGTGTCAACAACAGCTTAAACAACAGAGTCCCTCCGCCGATATTTTTTATTGGTTAGGCTTATTACACGATACGCAAGGTTTACAAACGCAAGCTATCGATTTTTATCGTAAAGCCTTGTATTTAGAGCCACAACATACCGAAACACTTGCCCATTTATCCATGCTATTGGCTGCACGGGGTGATGTTGCGGGGGCGCAACGTCTGCAACAGCGTATGACCAAAGGAGTGACTAAGCATGGCTAACAGCATTCCTTTGGTTGCCGATATGGATTATCAATTAGACGATTGTTGGAATCGTATTGGCATTCGAGGCGACCGTAGCTGTGCACAACTCGCACACCATGTACATTGCCATCATTGTCAAATTTATGCAGATGCTGCCAAACGTATTTTGGATTTTTATCCGCTACAATGGGATGACAATCAACAGGATGTGAGCGTCACCAGTCTTTCGCAAACGTACAGTACAGAGTCTGTTTTATTTTTTAGATTAGGCGAACAATGGCTAGGTTTAACATTGCCTTTACTGATAGAGGTTGCGCCAGTACAAATTATCCACTCCTTACCACATCGGCGTTCTGACTTAATTCTGGGCGTGAGTAATGTCCGAGGTGCATTGGTTGCCTGTTTGTCCCTGCATCGTGTATTAGGTGTTCCAGAGGCTCATGTTTCTGCCACGGCCAATAGTACGCCGAGAATGCTAATTTTAGGCGAGAGTGCAGACAAGAAGGTCATTTTTCCTGTTGACGAAATCAAAGGCATTCAGACGGTTCCTCGACATCTATTACACTCACAAACGCAGCACAGTTTTAGTAAAGTCGTCTTGCAATGGCAAGGGCAAAGTATTAGCGTGATAGATAATGTCTGGTTGGTGAATGCCATTAAACGGAGTCTCTCATGAGCGATATAATGCGAGACGACATGATGATGGACTTGTTCCGTCAAGAAGCCGAAGCACAAACAGCCGTCTTAAATAAAGATTTATTGATACTAGAGCGTCAACCAACCTCTGCGGCTGAGTTGGAAGCCTGTATGCGTGCTGCCCATTCCTTAAAAGGTGCAGCGCGCATTATTGGTTTAGACGAAGGCGTCAAAATTGCCCATGTGATGGAAGATTGTTTAGTCGCCGCGCAAGAAGGCAAATTATTACTCACAGCCGAACATATAGATGCTCTATTGGCTGGTTCTGATATCTTGCTCCATATTACAGACCCTCAGGTATGGAGCAAAATCGACCCCCTTATTTTGCGTTTAGAACAACTCTTACAAACACCTGCAGAGACACCACGCTTAGAACCCGCATTAGTAGAAACGAATATTGATGACATAGCGAGTAGCCTACTACTTGAAGCAACAACCCCTCTATTAGCGCCAGAACCCATAATCAACATATCCGAGAATCGTAGCGCCGATATGGGCGAACGTGTGCTACGGGTAACGGCAGAACACTTAAATCAGCTATTAGATTTATCGAGTAAATCCTTAGTTGAATTAAAACGCGTGAAGCCCGTTGTTGACGCATTTGAGCGTTTACGTCGACAACAACGTCAAACGACAAAAAAACTTGTCAGTGCGTTGGAAGTGCTTAAAGAGCAAGCACAAACGATGGACGTTGAACGTCAGTTAGAACAAATCTTAGAACAGTTTAATGAGTATCAAACACAACTACAAAAGCACATGCAAAGTCTGGATGATTTTAACTGGCAAGCAACGCGACGCGCACAACAACTCTACGATACAGCCTTAATGTGTAGAATGCGGCCGTTTGCTGACGTGATGTTAGGTCAGTCACGCATGGTCAGAGATTTAGGACGCAGCTTAGGTAAACAAGTCCGTTTAGAAGTAGAGGGCGACACAACACAAGTTGACCGAGATGTCTTAAAGCGCTTAGAAGCGCCATTAATACATTTACTGAGAAATGCGGTTGACCACGGTTTAGAGACGCCAGAGGAGCGTATGCTTGCTGCTAAACCCATAGAAGGGCGAATTACTGTACGGGCTTATCATCATGCCGACAAGTTAAGAGTCGATGTCGAGGATGATGGACGAGGCATAGATTTAGCCAACTTGCGAGAGCTGATTGTTAAACGGCAATTAACCAATCAGCAAACGGCACACCAATTGACCGAGCCAGAGCTGCTATCTTTTTTATTTTTACCCAGTTTTAGTATGCGCCAGACTGTCACTGAAGTATCGGGGCGTGGCGTAGGTTTAGATGCCGTACATCATGAAATGCATGAGTTGCGAGGCTCGGTATCACTCACGCAGCAATCAGGTTTAGGCACACGTTTTACCTTAGAAATGCCCTTAACACTGTCTATTATTCGCAGTTTACTGGTAGAAATCAGTGGTGAGGTCTACGCTTTCCCACTCGGTCATATTGAACGTATGCTCAGTGTCCCTTGTCAGGAGATTGTACAGCTTAATGGTCGTCAGCATATTTGGTATCAGTCGCTGGCGGTAAGTTTAATCTCGGCGAGTCAGCTGTTACAGCGTTCAGATACGGCAAATGAGCGCGATGATTTGTCAATCGTCTTACTCCGTCAGCAAGAGACATTATACGGTATAACGGTAGATAAGTTATTAGGCGAACAAACGCTGGTCGTACTCCCGCTCGATACCCGTTTAGGTAAAATTCAAGATGTATTAGCGGGTGCTGTCTTAGAGAATGGGACACCCGTACTTATTTTAGATGTTGAAGACATGTTACGTAGCACAGAAAAACTTATCCAAAGTGGAAGTTTACAACGTGTTGATAGAGGTATTCAGCAGCAACAAACCTTATTGCGAAAACGGGTATTAGTGGTTGACGACTCTTTGACTGTGCGCGAATTAGAGAAAAAATTATTGTTGAGTCGTGGTTATGACGTCAGTGTTGCGGTTGATGGCATGGAAGGTTGGAACATGTTACGTGCAGAGAATTTTGATTTAGTCGTCACCGACATTGATATGCCGCGTATGAATGGGATAGAGCTAGTCACATTGATTAGACGTGATAGCCGCTTACAACAATTACCCGTGATGGTCGTGTCATATAAAGACCGAGAAGAAGACCGTATGCGTGGCCTTGATGCGGGTGCGGATTACTATTTAGCCAAAGCCAGTTTCCATGACGAAGCCTTGTTGGATGCCGTTGTTGACCTGATTGGAGAGGCAAGAACGTGAAAGTAGCCATCGTCAATGACCAAACATTGGCCGTTGAAGCCTTACGACGAGCTTTGGCCTTAGACAGTCTGTATGAAGTGATTTGGGTTGCTAATAACGGCATACAGGCCATCGAAATGGCCATCAAACACCGTCCAGATATCATTCTGATGGATTTATTGATGCCTGTCATGGATGGTGTAGAAGCAACCAAACGTATCATGCAGCAAGCACCCTGCGCCATTATTATTGTCACCAGTGATAAAGATAAACACCTTAGCCGTGTGTTTGAAGCAATGGGCTATGGCGCTTTAGATGCCGTAAACACCCCCAGTTTTAGCCAAAACCGAGCAGATTTTGAGCCACTATTTCGTAAAATTTATAACGTCGGTTTATTGGTTGGCGCCGTAGAAAAAAGGCCACAAACGGGGATACCAGCCGTAACTAGCGCAAATACCAGTAAAAAGTTGATTGCGATTGGCGCTTCTGCAGGTGGGCCTGCGGCGCTTGCAACTATCCTCAAAGCATTACCACGCTCTTTTAATGCGGCAATTGTACTGATTCAGCACGTTGATGAGGTATTTGCGGGCAGTATGGCCACATGGTTAGCCACACAATGTCAACTTCCTATTCGCTTAGCCAAAGATAACGAAGAGCCTATTATTGGCACCGTCTTATTGGCAGGGACTAATCATCATGCACAGTTATTGTCGACAGGACGGATAGTCTACACCCAAGAGCCGAGTCATTTAGTTTATCGTCCTTCGGTAGATGTTTTTTTTGAGAGTGTTGCCCAAACATGGAAAGGTCAAGCCGTCGGCGTGTTATTGACAGGAATGGGGCGGGATGGCGCAAAAGGCTTAAAAACGATGAAAGACAAAGGCTTTTTGACCATTGCTCAAGATGAGCAAAGCAGTGCTGTTTATGGTATGCCTAAGGCTGCCGCCGCTATTGGCGCAGCCCATGAGATATTAGCTTTAGACAAAATTGCAGCACGTTTAATCAAGGCAGTGGGGGGATAATGAGTACTGTACTTTTCGAAAAGTCTTATAACAGTACTCAGCTCTAGGGATGTTTGGTGTGCGAGCTACTTTGCTGACAAAAGTTGACTTAGATAAGACATAATATCAGGTTGAGTGATATGTCTACTTATCTCAATCCATGGTCGCTCTGTCTTAAAATAGTTTAATACGTCTTTATGAGCCTTGACGATAACAATGAGCCCCCGCCCAATCTTTCGCAAATTGTGCCGCACTACGTCCCGAACGGCTACCTCGGCCTAATGCCCATTGTAGAGCAGCGGTGCGCGTATCCTCAGTAAATGGGATGTTGTAAGTGCTCAACCAATGACGAGCGATATCTAAATAGATATCTTGGCTCATGGCATAAAAAGACAACCACAAGCCAAAACGGTCTGAAAGCGAGATTTTATCTTCAACTGCCTCACTTGGATGCAATTCGCCATGCTCATCTACCGAAGTTTGTAAATTTTCCTTCATGAATTCAGGCAATAAATGACGGCGATTACTGGTTGCATAAATCAAAACATTGTCGCTGCCTGCATGTAAGCTGCCATCTAAAATAGTTTTGAGTGCGCGATAGCTGGCATCGTCGGCGGTAAACGATAAATCGTCACAATAAATAATAAAACGCTCGGCACGGTTTGCAATGATATTGACGATATCTGGTAAATCGACCAATAAGTCTTTATCTACCTCAATCACACGTAAACCGTCATCAGCAAACTCATTTAATAAGGCTTTAATTAAGGATGATTTGCCTGTCCCGCGCGCACCTGTTAATAGGACATTATTTGCTGCAAAGCCGTTCACAAATTGTGCCGTATTGCGTGTGATTTCTTGTTTTTGTCGGTCTATGCCTTGGAGGTCAGCTAATTTGACCGAACTTAAATCGCGTACTGTTTCTAAATAGCGTTGTTGCCCCGCAGTACGCCAACGAAATGCCCGTCCTTCTTGCCAGTCGGGTGCAGGTGGACAGGTCGGTAAGAGTTGCTGAACTTGTTGAGCTAAACGTTGTAATTGTTCGATGAAATCTACAGGTAAAGACATAAGTGGTGCATCCAAGACAAAGCATTTTCAGTATAATACCTAAATCTTAGCTTCTTGCTCTTATCTTTATGAACATTCTCTCCTCCGTGGTGCGTTTTTCGTCAGCAGTTCTCATCGGTAGTTGGCTCACAGTGTCTCATGCAGCAAATTATGATGATGCAGTGTTAGCCTTTGAAAATCGAGATTATGCCTCGGCATTAGCCTTAGTGCTCCCTTTGGCAGAGCAACAGGATATTGACGCGATGACCTTATTGGGGCGTGTCTATGATGAAGGCTTCAATAAACCTAATGAGGCTTTTCCGTGGTTCAAAAAAGCCGCTGAGCAAGGCAATGCGCAAGCGCAATTAGAGCTGGCGGAATTGTATGATGCAGGTGAAGGAGTGGCACAAAACACCGAGCAGGCCATTGAGTGGTACGAAAAAGCCGCGGCACAAGGTCATGACGAGGCACAATTAGCGTTAGCCATCCACCACCAAGAAGATTTAGATGACAATAAAACGGCGCTGACGTTATATCTAAAAGCCGCTCAGCAGGGAAATGCTACAGCTCAGTATCGTTTAGGTTTACTTTATTTGGGTGATACAGGTATTAGTACAGACAAATTAAAAGCATGGCTGTATTTTTCGTTGGCAGCCCATAAAGTACCCGAAGCCGCACAAGCTAAAGATGTACTAGAGCTAGAAATGTCGAATGCTCAGTTATTACAAGCACAAATGGTACTCAAACAATGGCAATCTAGCCGTTAATGGAGTTTAGCCGTATCTTAGTGACTCACGCTGAGAAGTACTAAAAATTGTTAGACAGCATGGCTGTATTGTCTGTTTTTTTATGTTATAGAGTGTGACTTGTTGTATGTTTGTATTGTATTAGTGGGATAAACGCAAAAATAAAGAGTGTAAAACTTCATAAAGTGCTTGCGTATATCCCAAATCTAACAGCATGGTGGGGCAATAAGAGTGAATCGCTCTTACAGGGGACAATCTAAAAACACTACATCATACGTTTTATCTCATAACGTACTAGTGTAATGCTTAATCACAGGATGACACTCATCATGCTTACTGCACTTGGAGTAAGCTCATGTTATTAACCAATAAAGTTTCGTTGTTGCGTCAGGCTTTAGATGAAGCAAATAGCTATGCCGAATGGAAAGAAATAGCCTTAGAACTAGATGCGGTTAGCGGTTTAGATTTGTGGAAGCTAGATAATGCCTCAGAGCACTATAATCATGAGCTCATTCGTGACCGTCTGATGCAATTGCGTCAACTGATTCGTCAAAAAGATAATCGCCAATTGATGCGCGCCCTACGTGAGGGCTTGTACCACGACATCGGTAATATTGGTAATCCTTTACTCTATACCTATGCTCATGTTGGGACGAAACGACTGATTGAAGATTATATTGAACAGGTCTGTGTCGCACTCAATTATCTCTGTGATACCGAGTTAGAGTTCTTGTCTTTAGAACAAAAACACCGTTTTTTTGAAGATACCTTCCATAGTTATGGTCAACCTGCATTAATGTTATCGGGTGGGGCAACCTTAGGGTTGTTTCATGTCGGTGTATGTAAGGCACTACATGAACAAAATTTACTGCCTAAAGTCATTTCTGGGTCAAGCGCAGGTTCTTTAGTGACAGGTATGCTCGGCACACATACCGACGAAGAGTTGGTAAAAATGTATGATGGTGATGGTTTTTATCATCATGCATGGACATGGAAGCGTTTACGTGATGGCATATTAGGCCAAGGTTTTGCCGACCAACGTCAACTCGAGTCTTTTGTGCGCAACAACATTGGTGAGTATACCTTTGAAGAGGCGTTTGCCAAAACAGGTCGTCATATCAATGTGACCGTTTCGCCGTTACAAGCACATAAAGCACGGTTGATGAATGAGCTAACGTCTCCTTATTTATTGGTCTGGAGTGCCGCTTTGGCCTCGTGTGCAGTCCCTGTTTTATTTCCAGCAGTGACGTTAACCACTAAAAATCATCACGGTGAATATCATCCTTATATGCCAAGCGAGCGTTGGGTAGATGGCTCTGTACGTAGTGACTTGCCACGTCAGCGTTTAGCCCGTTTATTTAACGTCAACTATTTTATTGCGAGTCAAGTTAATCCGCATATCGTGCCCTTTATGCAATCGGACAAAGAACGTTTACAAAAAGGTAAACTGAGTTCATGGCCAAAACGCATTGTCCGCTCACAGTTACAAATGGTGGGTATGGGGGTGTTTGATTTTATGCGTGAGCGCACCAGTATTGAGACTCTACGTCAACTGATGGACCATGGGTATGGCATCATTGGCCAACGCTATTATGGTGATGTGACAATTGTTGCAAAATATACTTGGCGGCATTACGCATGTATGCTACAAAACCCAACAGACGAAATGTTAATGTGGTTTAGAATCCAAGGTGAACGCATTACATGGCCAAAAATTGCGATGATTCAAACACATGCGCGTATTGGTCAAACCCTAGATCAATGTTTGCACCGACTCAATCAGCAGCGCCAGCAATTAGACGAACAACGACGTGCAAACGTCATTCATTTACAAACGCGTAAACGCCATACAGCGCAAATTGGCCAAATTGCCAATTTAGACTGAGCGTTTTAATAAGGTTATTTTTTTGACATTATGAGTATTCAGATTCCCGGCTACACAATTATCAGAGAGTTAGGTCGTGGTGGTATGGCGACCGTCTACCTAGCCATTCAAGAGTCTTTTGGTCGACAAGTGGCTCTTAAAGTCATGGCGCCGCACTTAGCTGCTGAATCTGGATTCCCTGAGCGTTTTGATAGTGAGGCCAAAATGGTGGCCTCACTATCACATCCTCATATTGTCACTGTTTATGACGTTGGTTCGTTTAATAATTATCACTACTTGGCCATGGAGTACCATACAGGCGGAGATTTGAGTGAGCGTATTGACCGTCAAGATATTACCCCCAACAATGCACTACGCATTACGAAACAATTAGCTGATGCCTTAGGTTTGGCACACTCTAAAGGGGTGGTGCACCGAGACATTAAACCTGACAACGTGCTATTTAGAGCGCATAACGACGATGCTATTTTAACGGACTTTGGTATTGCCCGAAATATGCAAGCGGAGAGTCATTTAACGCAAGTCGGCTCTACGGTGGGTACACCGAAATACATGAGTCCCGAACAAGCACGAGGCATGAAAGTAGATGGTCGTGCTGACTTATATAGTTTAGGTGTGATGCTTTATGAAATGCTGGTCGGTAAACCACCATTTAGTGCAACGGATACCATTGCACTCGCGATTAAACACTGCCAAGAGCCTGTCCCGCGTTTACCAGACCACTTGCATCGTTATCAACAATTATTAGACCGTTTACTGGCTAAAGAAGTCAAAAATCGCTTTCAAAATGGCGTTGAAGTCATGGTGGCGATAGATAATTTCTTAAAAGCACCAGCACAGCAAGCAGTTGTTGTTCCGTCGAGTTCTGCAGATACACCCGTACCAGCGACTCAAGAGCCGCATATTCCTTCTGTATCGGCTTATGGTCGTCCAAGTCCTGGTTTTTCTTTAGATACCCATACCAAAAAAAGTACGTATGAGCCTTTTTTTAAGGCCAGCGAAACCATAGGTGGAAATTTTTTATTTAAGAAGTATGGCTATAAAATTGACTTCTCTTGTGATGACTATGAAGAGTTCAAGGAAAAACGTGAGCAAATGCATGAGTTGCTGCAAGATTGGTTAGATAAACGCGGTAAAAAAGCAACAGACTTAGATATTTCTATTCAGGCACATCCGTGGATTCATGGCCGTATCTGGGAAGCCCTAAGCGATGACCAACCTTATGACAGTCCTTTCGGTTTATTGTTAGAGCAAGCAACGGTCAATCTACATGTTTATGACGAAGTAGAACCAGAAGGCAAACGCTTAATGTTGCGAGACAAAGGAAAAAAAGTCCCGAAGTCCTAATGTGAGCATCTGGCATGAACCCTGTTAAAACCCTTTTTGTAAAGGGTTTTTTTTCGCCAATTTCCTGCCATAGTGCCGACTGATGACTAAATTGATAGTGATGGCATAGAAATTGCCTGTAGCCTGACATTATTGAGCGGGAGTAGGGCTACTATGTTAAGAGTCCTGTTAGTAAATGATACCAATAAACAGGTTGGCCGATTGCGGGCAGCATTGATGCAAGCAGGATGTGATGTCGTTGAAGAGGTTACGTCAGCTTTGATGATTCCTAAAAAAGTAGCCGACCTCAAGGCAGATGTCGTGATTATTGATACCGACTCACCAAGCCGAGATGTGTTGGAGCAAATTTGTGTGGTCAGTCAAGATGCGCCTAAACCGATAGTGATGGTCAGTGAAGACACTCAACCGGCGGCGATTAAAGCGGCGATTAAAGCAGGCGTTTCTGCTTATGTGGTTGAAGATATTGACCCACAGCGTTTAAGTGCAGTATTGGATATTGCTCAAGCACGTTTTGAGCAAGACCAAGCCTTGATGCAACAAATTAGACAAGCCGAATCGAAATTAAATGAACGTAAAGTCGTAGAACGTGCAAAGGGCTTATTGATGCAATTACGCAATATGACCGAAGCAGAGGCTTATCATGCGATGCGTAAAATGGCGATGGACCGTAATATCCGCATTATTGATGTTGCGCAAAAGTTACTATCTATGAATGATTTATTGACCTAAGCCTATCAGTCAACAACATAGATAAACCGCCTACAAGGCGGTTTTTTTATGGCGCTATTTGCGGTAGCAACCACGATGGAGGCTACTCAAAAAGCTATCTGCCTCATTTTGGACAACATAAATTATGCACCAATAGCTGTCAGCCCCATAAAAATATGCACCATTCACGATATTGGTGCAAAACATGCACTTAAATGGTGAAAAATACTTTTTTGAGATGTTTTGTGAAGTTGGCACAAGGGTTGCAATATATTTAGCGAGAGCGCTCCTTTGGCCAATGTTGGCTTATACGCTTTCCGATACTTAATAACCCGCTCCTTATTAGGTATCCGAAACTTGGTTGGGACAATGGCGTCCAGATGCTTAATTGCTGAAGGACGCCTTTTTTTTGCCTTTTTTTTACCAAAATTGAACTTATTCGGTTTTTTGTCGCTTGTTGGCACTGTGTTTGTATAGTGTAGACAGGGAAAAATCCTGAGTAAGTTCACCGAGATTGAGGTTCATCATGGTGCATTTACCAAACGAAGAAACAAACTTAATTTTAACGAATGATACTGTCCCCCAAGTCCAACAAAGTCGTCGTGATTTTTTGAAACAATCGGCAGTGGCAGCGGGGGCAGGCTTAATGGGAGGCGGAATGATGAGCTTGTCCACCAGTGCATGGGCTGCGGGTAGTGATAAACCAGAAAAAACCGAAGTGAAAGTGGGGTTTATTCCCTTAACGGATTGTGCACCGATTGTGGTGGCCTCCGTATTAGGTTTTGACAAAAAATACGGCATCAAAATTACACCCAGCAAAGAAGCCTCATGGGCAGGCGTACGCGATAAGCTCTTAAATGGCGAGTTAGATGCTGCCCATGTATTGTATGGTTTAATTTATGGCGTACAGTTAGGTATTGGTAGTACAGCGAAAGACATGGCTGTTTTGATGACGCTCAACCAAAATGGTCAAGCCATTACGCTCTCGAATCAATTAAAAGAGCAGGGGGTTGTCGATGGTAAATCACTCAAACGGATGATTGATTCCAATAAACGCGAATACACGTTTGCGCAAACCTTCCCAACAGGCACACATGCGATGTGGTTATATTATTGGCTAGCTGCTTATGGTATTGACCCTATGAACGATGTCAAAACCATCGTGGTGCCACCGCCACAAATGGTCGCCAATATGCGCGTGGGTAATATGGACGGTTATTGCGTGGGTGAACCTTGGGGAGCGCGTGCGATTAGTGATGGTATTGGTTTTACAACGGCAACGACGCAAGAAATTTGGCCAAATCATCCCGAAAAAGTCTTGGGTTGTACCAAAGCCTTTATTACACAATATCCCAATACCGCACGCGCCATGTTAATGGCGGTACTAGAAGCCAGTCGTTATATTGACGACATCAAAAATCGTCCTGCGGTGGCCAAGTTAATTGCAGACAAATCCTATGTGAATGCACCAGAGCAAGTGATTGAACAACGCTTCTTGGGTAATTATGACAACGGTATTGGTCGTAAATGGAAAGATACAAACCCGATGCAGTTTTATCGCAATGGTGAAGTGTCCTTCCCTTACTTATCTGATGGCATGTGGTTCTTAACGCAACATAAGCGTTGGGGTTTGTTAAAGAAAGAGGTGGATTATTTAGCGGTGGCTAAGTCCATCAACCAAATTGATATGTATAAAGAAGCCGCTAGCCAAATTGGTGTACCTGTACCTAGCAGCCCGATGCGTAGCAGTAAACTCATTGATGGCAAAGTATGGGATGGTTCTAATCCTAAAGCTTATGCCGCTAGTTTTGCCATTAAAGTCTAAGGAGTACCATCATGAGTTTAGTGACAACCACTGTGAGTGCGACCACCAGTAGCAAAAAAGCAGAGGCGAAGTTTCAAATGCCTGCCCTCATGGTAAAGCCTGCGGCTGTTGTGCGTTGGGCTTTTCCACCAATGTTAGGGATTGCTTTATTTATCTTTGCATGGGCGATTTTGCATCATTTTCGCCCCGAGTTACCAGGCCCTGTGAGTACATGGGCATCAGCAGTAGCGTTATTTTCTGACCCCTTTTATAACAATGGACCTAACGACCAAGGTATTGGTTGGAACATTCTTAACTCTTTAGGGCGCGTGGGCTTAGGCTTTGGCTTAGCCGCGTTGATTGGGATTCCCTTAGGTTTTATCTTGGGACGTGTGCAATTTATTAACCAAATGTTTGCACCTATCATTTCTTTACTCAGACCTGTGTCGCCATTGGCATGGTTGCCTATTGGTTTGTTAGTATTTAAGTCGGCTGAGCCAGCCTCGATTTGGGTGATTTTTATCTCCAGTATTTGGCCGATTATTTTGAATACAGCGGCTGGCGTGTCACAAGTTCCGCAAGACTATTTGAATGTTGCACGGGTGTTGCGCTTATCCGAATGGAAAGTGTTTACCACTATCTTGTTTCCATCCAGTTTGCCTTATTTATTGACGGGTATCCGCCTCTCGATTGGTGTTGCTTGGTTAGTAATTGTCGCGGCTGAAATGTTAACAGGGGGGGTTGGCTTGGGCTTTTGGGTGTGGGATGAGTGGAACAATCTCAACGTCGAACACATTTTGATTGCAATCTTTGTGGTGGGTATTGTCGGCTTACTGTTAGAGCAAGCCTTACTATTACTCGCCAAACGCTTCTCTTACGACGCTTAATTCACCCACGTTTCAAGTAACTTAATTTGTGCCCATACCTCTGTTTTAGGAGGTATTGGGAGCGGCTTGCCTAAAAAAGCCATACCCACAGCATAGCTCGAGGTGTACGATGAACAAGTATGTAAATATTGAAAATGTCGCCATGCGTTTTGAAACCAAAAAAGGAACGTTTGAAGCGTTGCGTGACATCAATTTGACCATTGCCGAAGGCGAGTTTGTCTCGTTAATTGGCCATTCTGGATGTGGCAAATCAACCTTGTTGAATTTAATTGCAGGTCTGACTTTGCCCAGTGACGGTTATTTGTTTTGTAATGGCCGTGAGATTGCAGGACCTGGCCCTGACCGTGGTGTTGTCTTCCAAAATCATTCATTATTACCGTGGTTGACCTGTTTTGATAATGTTTATTTAGCCGTTGAACGGGTGTTTGGCGATAAAGAAACGAAAAAACAATTACAAGAGCGTACCCATGCCGCCTTAAAGCTGGTCGGCTTGACGCATGCAACGCACAAATATCCCAAAGAGATTTCGGGTGGTATGAAACAACGGGTAGGTATTGCCCGCGCCTTAGCGATGAAACCACAGGTGTTGTTGATGGATGAACCCTTTGGTGCCTTAGATGCACTCACACGTGCACATCTACAAGATGAGTTACTAAAAATTGTTGCAGATACTAAAGCAACCGTCGTCATGGTCACCCATGATGTGGATGAAGCCGTCTTATTGTCAGACCGTATTGTGATGATGACCAATGGCCCTTCGGCGACGATTGGCGAGATTCTCACCGTCGATTTGGCAAAACCACGAGACCGTATGCAGTTAGCTAACGACGCGCATTATCACCATTTACGTTCGGTCGTCTTAGAGTTCTTATACAAAAAGCACTTACGACCCGCCGCTTAATTCGTTCTCGTCCGTTGTATTAGCACAGAGGGCGATGGCATTAGCCATCACCCCTTAGCGTAGCTTTGCCTAAATTTTGACAAAAGGTACTTTATTATGAACAAGTTACTTGCCATATCCATCAGCGTTGCCACATTATTTCCCAGTTTAGCTTTTGCCGATGCCCAAGAATTGATGACAGCCATCAGTAGCGGTAAGGCGGCGATGGACGTTCGTTTGCGTACAGAATGGGTTGATTTTACTACCACAAAAGAAGCAACTGCTATTACTGTTCGTAGCACATTGGCCTATAAAACGGCTGATTATCAAGGATTTACAGGTTTTATCCAATTTGAAGATGTAACGAACTTAGGTAAAGAAGATTATAACAGTACCCTTAATGGTAAAACCCAATATGGAACGATTGCTGACCCATCACTGACTCAAGTAAACCAAGTTTTTATTGAGGCTTATGGTGCAAAAGTGGGGCGTCAAAAAATTGTCTATGACAATGCCCGTTTTGTTGGTGATGTGGCGTGGCGGCAAAATGACCAAACCTTTGATGCTGTTACGTATACCAATAAAGTGTTAATACCAAGTACTACGTTGAACTTGGGGTATGTCAATAAAATACATAATATTGTGGGTAAAATTATTCCTGTATCTGCCCCGATGTTAAATGTGCGTTATAGCCACGTTGCAGGTGATTTTGGTGTTAATGCCAGTGCCTTTTATTATGGTGTTGAATACGATGCAGTAGCGGCAACTAATGCAAATGTTGCACAGAATGTATCTCCTGCTGGCTCTTTTCAACATATAGGCACCAAAATAGATGGTTCTTTTAAGGACTTTTTATATGAAGTCTCTTTTGCGCAACAATCTGAATATGCGGATGCAACCCCTGTAGGAACGCCCGATGCTAATTATATAGACTTGCAACTGGGTTATAATTTGGGGCCTGTTACAATCAAACTGCAACAAGAACTTTTAGAAAAAGGCTTTAAAACCCCCTTAGCTACTCTGCATGCGTTTAACGGTTGGGCAGACAAATTTTTGATAACTCCAGTTAACGGTTTAGAAGATACCAATATTAAAGTATTAGCTAAATACGCTGGTTTAAACGTTGTCTTAGCAGGTCATAGCTTTAAGACTGACACAGATAGTATTACTTTAGGTACTGAGTTGAACTTTTCTGTGGCTAAAAATATCAACAAAAATCTTTCTGTCATGCTAAAAGGCGCAGTTTATGAAGCGGATACGGATGCTAAAACATTGACAACAGATGCAGGACTTAAAACGGATACTAAAAAAGGCTGGGTACAAGCCATGTATAAATTTTAATGACGCCAGAGGATAAATTAAAAACAACAAGAAAATAATAAAATAATATACCCCGTACTTGCCGTCAATCGACGGCATTTTTATTGCTTTTTTTTTAACATTATCACAAAATCAAACGAGTACCAGCGTACTAATCACACATCAAAGCGCTATGGCGAGAGGGCGGATGTGTTAAATGCTTGGCTTATCGTGTGGTCTATCTGAACATAAAACAATCATAAGATAGGTCTGTGCACAATCGGCAAGCACCATAATCAAAAAAACAGGGTTGTATAATGACAAAAAAATTTATTCACATTGGCTGTGGCAAAAAAAATAAATATGGCACAGCGAGCGGGTTTGCAAATGAAGCATGGCATGAAGTAAGAGTTGATATCTCGGCGGCATGTAAGCCCGATATTCAAGCTGATATGTTAGATATGCATATGATTCAATCTGGTGCGGTTGATGCCTTATTTTCTTCGCATAATTTAGAGCATGTGTTTCCTCATCAAGTCCCTACAGCCTTAGCCGAATTTAAGCGCGTACTCAATCATGAAGGCTTTATGGTCGTTGGCTGCCCAGATTTAGAAGCCATTTGCCAACATATTTTAGATGGTAAACTGATGGAACCCATGTTTGAAACTAGCTCTGGCCGTATTGCCCCCATCGATATTATTTATGGCTGGCGCGAAGCGCTAGCGAAGGGTGAGCATTATATGGCGCATAAATGTGGTTTTACGATGGACTCCTTAATCGCCCAAGTGAGAGCCGTTGGCTTCAATAGTATTATTGGCAAGCGTCGAGGCGGTAAATATGATGTATGGATATTAGCCTCAAATAAAAAATGCACATCCGATGAGCTTAAACAGTTAGCTGAGCAATATATTCCGTAGTCTAGGCAAACGCTGACCTTGACAAAGACTGTTATAGCAAGCGTGTTGTGTCTATTCTTGAGCCTATCAAAATTCGAATAGACATGACCCTATAGGCCGTTTAGCATGAATAAAAATGGCGCAATTTCATGCTAATCTTTGCTAAAACGGAAATGTCTTTATGTCAGCATCTAGCTCGCTAAGCCGACCTTGGCGAACGCTTTTATTCGTGGTCTTAGCCATTAGTCTGAGTGCTTGTCAATCCATCAACTATTATCAGCATGCTGTCAAAGGCCAATGGCAAATGATTAGCCAACGCCAATCGATTGATAAGTTACTCATACAAACACCATCCCCGCAATTACAACACAAATTGCAAACAATTCAAAAAATTCGTGACTTTGCACAACAGCTCGCATTACCAACACGAGGACAGTACGATACCTATGTTGATATTAAACGACCTTATGCAATGTGGTCTTTGTCGGCGACACCCGAGTTGTCTCTACAACTAAAAACGTGGTGCTATTGGTTTTTTGGCTGTTTAAGTTATCGTAGCTATTTTGATGTACAACTGGCACAAGCTGATGAACAACGACTGATATCGCAAGGTTATGAAACCTATATCAGTAACGTATCGGCATTCTCAACCTTAGGTATGTTTAGGGACTCCGTACTCAGTAGCCAACTTCAAAAATCGGAACTAGAACTGGCGGAGTTGATTTTTCATGAGTTAGCGCATCAGGTGGTCTATGCCGATAATGACCCTGTCTTTAACGAGAGTTTTGCCGAAGTGGTGGCTATGGAGGGCTTAAAGCGATTTTTGGCAGATAAACCTGCATTGTATGCACAACATCAACGCCATAAGTATAAACAACAACAATTTGTCACCTTAGTTCTAGACTATCGTCGGCAACTCGCTAAGTTATATCAAAGTGACCTCACAGCAGATAGCAAAAGGCAACACAAACAAGAATTACTACAACAATTGAGACAAGGTTATGAGCAGCTAAAAGGAACACAGTGGCAAGGTTATACAGGGTATGATGCGTGGTTTACCACGCTAAATAATCCAAAACTCAACAGTGTTGCCATTTATAATGCATTGATTCCTGCATTAACAGCACTACTTGCCGCAGAGGATTATGATTTAGTGAAGTTTTATCAGCGTTGTCAACGCTTAGCCGCTTTACCTAAAAAACAGCGTGACTATATACTGAATTTGTCGATATAAACCTAAGAGTACCCATAGATGATAGAACTTGCCGCATTTAATGAGCATCGTGTTGCCTTAGCGTTTAGTGATTACCTAAAGTCCTTAAAAATTAATAACCATATTGAAGTTGAACCTGACCGTTTTGCTATTTTGGTCTTAACAGAAGAAGACCTGCCAGTAGCAGAGCAGGAGTTAAAAGTCTTTCTCCAAAATCCGAATGATGCACGTTATTGGCAAGCCTCGTGGCAAACGGGTGAGGTCATCAAAGAAAAACTCCATGATTCTGCTTTTAGTGTGCAAGATGTCATAAGTAATTTATGGGCGCGTTCGGGCGTAGTCACATTGATGATAAGTGTAGTGTGTATAACGACTTTTATAATATTTGCCTTGTTGGGTAAGCCGGTGTTTGATGCCTTGAGCTACCCAGAAAATATAAAGCACACGCATGAATATTGGCGGCTACTCACGCCAGTATTTTTGCATTTTAGCTTGTTACATCTGCTATTTAATTTAATTTGGTGGTGGGATTTAGGTGGGCTAATCGAACAAAGTCAATCTAAAATGCAGCTAATAGGCGTGTTTTTAGCCACGGCGTTATTGAGTAATTTTGCCCAATCTTTTTATGGGGTAGGTTTTGGTGGCTTGTCGGGCGTGGTATATGGATTATTAGGCTATATTTGGCTTTATCCCATCCTTAATCCTAAGGTTGGCTTTCGTTTGCGACCTGCGATTGTGATTTTTATGATTGTATGGTTAATGATTGGTTATAGCGGCATATTAGATAATGTACTTGGCCAGTTTGCTAATTCAGCCCATTTAATTGGCTTATTAACAGGCGTTGGATTAGGTATTGCCTTTGGTTTACTACATCGTTTTGCAAAAAATTAGTCTACTATTTGTTAAGCCTGTCGAAGAGGATAGCTCTTCGACACAGCTCAAAGCATACGCTTAAACTTTCTGATTCACACGCGTGAATTAAGAGAAATCTAAGGTTTTTTCGAAGGATTTTAACTCGTGGCGAGCCATCGCTAAGTTAGCGCGTTTACGGTCTAACACGAGATAAATAAACAAGCTACGATTGCTTTCTAAAGGACGAATTAAATGATAGGCTTTACCTAAGGTAATTAAAATATCTTCAATATCGTCATTTAAGTTAAGGGCACTCGCAACACGACGTTTAGCGCGTACCACCTCAGCATTACCAGCCGCTGCGAGGTCTAGGTCAACACCGCCACCTGCTTTGGCCATTGCCAAACCACTATCTGAATCAACTAAAGCAGCAGCAACAAAACCATCAATATCTGATAAGGGTTCAATAGTAAACTTAGCCATAATGTTATCCTCTATTTTTTGACTTTAAGTTTTAATAACCGTAGAAATTACGGTGTTGTTTGACATTTTGCCCATTCTACACAGTGATATGAAGAGGGAGCTTCCTACGACTAGACGGCAATGCCTTGCCGCACATCTCTCCTAGTCATGAAGACATTCCTGTTGGGAGAGATGCTGATTCCTCCATTGCTATTTTCTATTACATAGAAGTTTATTAACAATAAAGGGGGGAACTTTTAGCCTCACGACCGATAAATACATTAATCTTTTTTGAAGGCAGCCAATTTATTGGCACCGACACGGGTCACACTATGTAGCATACCCAAATTGGTACTTTGGTCAGCAATCGCAGTTAAGACTAAGGACTTACCAAAACGCTGGGTCACAATCATACCTTCAGAGTTTTGCACAATCACATACTTACATAAATTTTGATTGGCCTCTTTAGATAAACTTTCACCCAACGCTAACATGGAACTCGTCATCGCCGCTAAACGTGTATCTTGCATGTTGGCACGAAATAAAGACGTTACTACATGGCCATCAACCGTAGAAATTAACAAACCAGTAATGCCATGACATGAATCCATCATTTCATGAAATACTTCATGTATTAATGCTTTGCTCGACTCAGAGAGAGAGAAGCGCGTCGTGATATTCATTATCATCATCTCCAATATTCATATTTGGCTGATTCATTTCAACAACCGCCATTAACATATCTAATAACATTAAAACATCTTCTTTTTTGCGTGGGTCAGCTTCCATAATTGGTAGTACAACCCCAAAGTCACTCAGTACATCTTGAAATTTATCAATACTGGGGTCAGGGTGGGTTTCCCAGCGGGTGATAGCCACCACAGCACCCGCGCGTTCAATAAAATCCTTAAAATTCGTTAAATACATTGTTAAATCAGAAAGTGGATTTGGGCGGCTGTTATCAACTAAAATAATGAGTCCTAAGCCACCTGTGACCAAAATTTCCCACATGTGTCTAAACCGTTCTTGACCTGGTGTACCATAAAGTAAGATTTTTTCACCACTTTCTAAAGTAAACTCACCAAAGTCCATGGCGACCGTTGTCCCTTCTTTAATATCTTGCAGCTCATCTGTGGTTAACATATCCGTACAGATAGGGGGATAGTCACTGATTGAGGTAATGGCAGTTGTTTTTCCTGCACCCGGTGTGCCCGTAAAAATAAACTTCAGCTCACCCATATTATTGTTATCCTATAGTCCTAAGCGTTGACGGATTCGACCGAACAAGCCGCCTATTTTGCTTTCTGTCTTTGCAGGTGGAGGTGGCGGTGCATCCACTGCAATTGCCGCTTTTGGCTCCATTTGTATAGTCCTCGCAATAGAATTTGTCGAGGGTAATGCGGCTTCAAATAGTAATAAATTTTGTGCATGAACGGCATTGAGAAAACCAATCAATTCACTGAGGCCTAAGGAAAGGTCTTTCGCTGCCAGTTGTAAAGTCGCTTTACGCTTAGAAAAATAAGCCGAGACCTGAATCAATGCTTTGGTATTTTTGCTATTCAAAAATTGTGGCCACTGTTTGATTTGGAATAATGAACTGTCTTGTAACTCGGATAAGAGTTGAGCATCTTGTTGTTGAATCGTGAATTCATAGAAAAAATCAGCGAATGTCACGGTTTTTAAGGGAATATTGTCAGGCAACAATGCTAAAGGGTTGAAATTTAATTCATGACCAGACATGAAGTTGGCATAATTAAAGGTATCAGGTAAAAATACTTTTTTGCGGTCATTGTCTATATAGATGAAGCTGCTTTCAACCTGTACTTTGATGGTGCATTTAGGATGTTTACGCAAAATCTCTAAAATTGTGTCGAGGTGATTCGTAGTGTACACGCTTTGCGCCAGTTGAATAGCGGCTAAAGAAGGACGGGTGACATCTTTGATTTTAGGCAAATTACTTTCACTAACGCCCAGCATACAATCATCTAGAGCAGACAGTAATTGCATGAGGTCTCTAGAACGTACGGGCTTAATCAGAAAGAACGGCAAGTGCTTAACTTTTTGATAGTCACGACTAAAGCCGACCGTAATCCGATTGTTAAAGACATCTGGTACGGGCAAATTATCATCGTAATCGAAAATAATAACATCCGATTTCCCTTCGTCCAAGAAGTCCCACTGAATCAAACTATTGTTGCGATGGCCAATATTAATAATATTGAATAGCGACTTAAGCAACATGATTTGTTGCTCTTGGCTCGATACGCAACTAATAGAATGTACTTTAGCGCCCATAGCAGACTCGCTATTTTATAAATTACAAATAAATATGTTAGAAATAATCGGTTGGCTGTGATACTTAGAATTGCCTATTGGGAGGAGGGGTATCCAATAATAAAATAGAAATTTTCATCATAGTGATCTCTTTTTTAAGCACTTCCGTATATCCATAATTTAAATATGCGCCTATTTAACGGTCTTTTCAAGCACCAAAATCCAATTTGTAGTGCTTTTTATTCAAACTTGTTACATAATGTAAAAAACATCAATATCTTTAAAAATCAAATGCTTAGTTCGTACAATGTGATGCTGAAGATGCGAACATCTTGGAAAAAGCTAAAATAAGTGAAGTAGAACTATATGGCTACTTGTTTCAGTGATTTTTTGAATGATATCTCCCAAATTACCACAATATTTTTCGTGCTAAATTCCTATCATCTATACTTTAGATTAAATATGGACGCTACAGTCATGCTGATTTCTGTTACCAAGTCTCTTTATAAAGCAACAAAAAACAATATAATTTTGACGAAGTGTTTGTTTTTGAAGACCAGTGACATAAGTCATATTTTTATGTTTGAAAAATAATCTGTTTAAGTCCAGTTATCAAAAAACTCAGTAAAAGTATTTAGGGGTTATAGTGAGTGTCGTAGCCATTGAAACAGAGCGAGTATGTTTTCGTATGCCACTAGAAGAATCAAATGATGATATTTTGGGTTGCGTTAAAAGCGCATCATACTGTGTGACAAAACTGGCGAATAGAATCACTATTGGCTGAGTTTGGTGCCTTGTCTGAGGCGATTTTTATCAGTAACGCGGCTAACACGCAAAACGTCAACAGACCCTAGTATGTAAGAGTGGAGAGGGGGCAGACTAAATATTTAGTCATTTTTGGGTACTAAAAATACGGATTCTGATTGAAAAATTAGCAATAAGTCTTTGATTGTGCAATAAATGTTCAAATGATTAAAAGAGACTATTGACCTATTATAAAAAATCTATATTATACCGCCTCACCGAACGATGTTCCCCAATAGCTCAGTCGGTAGAGCAACGGACTGTTAATCCGTGTGTCCCTGGTTCGAGTCCAGGTTGGGGAGCCATATTAAGCTATAAGACCTAAAGTCTAGCACTTAAAAGCCCATAATTAAAGAATTATGGGCTTTTTTGTTTTTGGGTTTATTACATGGGATGTCATGCAGTGGGTGGCAATATCAGCTAATACATCGAATTTAATTCAAGATGATTAAAAGGTGTTTAACGGCGCCAAGAAGTGAAAACGCGGCGCCTATGGTGTCGTGTCAATACAAAGAGCAATAAAAATCTATTGATGAGACCCTATTTAGAACTGATAATTAAGTCCAATACTGAATACGCCTTCACGTGTGTTTTTTTCACCATCATCATGCTTATAGTCGTGGTTAATACTCAGGGCAATCACTTTGGTGATGTTTTGTTTTAACTGATTATTGACGCGTGTAATGGTGTTATATTCCCCAGCTTCTACCGTTCCCTTATGAATGAACTTGGTATGTGGATTGATTTTCCAGTCATAATCCCAGCTAAATAACGCAATTGCCTCATCTTTAGGCGGTGCAAAACGTAGCTCACTGTGACGGATACCAGGCCCTGTTTCGATTTTCAAGAAGTGTGCTTCGGTTTTGACTAATTCACGGCCTAAACCTAATGAACCAAATGCTTGGTATTCTGAGGCACTTAGCATATCCTTTTCCCATTGCAACCTTAGTGTAAAAAAGTTTCGCTCAGCAAAAAAATGACGTGCTTTGTAAGCCGCTAAGTAGCGTTCGCTATCGTTGGTTGTCGGCACTTCATCACGAACACTTAAGCCTTCTGCACTAAAAATTTGAATCCAATAATCACCATTATGAGTGAGTGAGGTCTTGCCTCTGAAGGTTTCTTTGCTGCCACTGGTAGAGCCCATACTGCTTAAGTAGCCCATATCAAGCATACCTTGCCATATTTTTGGTGGTTCATCGGCAAGACTATAAAGGCTATAAGTGCTTAATAAAAAGAAGGCTAGAAAACGCATAATAATCTCTTGGTATTCCTAAATTGGTGGCTGGTAGTGGCAAAGAAAGAATGCTTCTTTGTCGCTATCAACAGCCAAGTCGTGTCTTAAAAGGCCGAGATTATACGAAATTTAGCGATTTGATGTGCGCTATCCACCGTCAATTTGCTTTAAGGATTGAAAGTGCTGAATAGTTTCAGCGCTGGCGGTCTTATGATTTACCATGGGGGTGGGATAGTTGAGTCCTACTTGAAATTGTTTAGCATGTGGTTCGTGGATTTGCTTATCGTCTAAATGCGCTAACTCGGGGACAAATTGGCGAATAAACGTACCTTGTGGGTCAAATTTTTCACTTTGGCGGGCAGGATTAAAAATACGAAAATAGGGTGCAGCATCATTTCCTGTAGACGCGCTCCATTGCCAGCCACCATTGTTAGCAGACAAGTCACCATCAATCAACCGCTCCATAAAATAGCGTTCGCCCCAGCGCCAGTCTATAAACAAATCTTTAGTTAAAAACATGGCGGTCACCATTCGCAATCGATTGTGCATCCAGCCTGTGGTATTGAGCTGACGCATGGCAGCATCGACTAATGGAAAACCTGTCTTCCCGTCACACCAGCGTTGAAAGTCCGCTTCATCATGTCGCCATTTGAGCTGTCTGGTTTCTAAGCGAAACGGTAAATGCTTACAAACCCGCGAAAAGCCAACCATAATGTGCTTATAAAAATCACGCCAAATGAGTTCACTAATCCAATGGTCAATGTCTTTACTGGCGCCATAATCTGCCGCCTCTAGCGTGGCGGCTTGATAACATTGACGTAGGGATAAACTGCCATTTGCTAAATAAGGTGATAATCGACTGGTATGGTTGAGAGCAGGAAAGTCACGCTCTTGTTGGTAACGGCGGATATGATGCCGACAAAAGTCGTGTAAACGTGTTAAGGCGACTTCTTCGCCAGCAGGCCATTCTTGCTGTGCGAATGCTGGACTAAGGTGCGAACTGAACTCACTCAGCACGTTAGGGACAACAGAGGACGTCAGTGGGCAGGAAATTCGTTTTTGCGGTGCAGGGTAAACGACAACAGCTTGACGCTGTACCGCTTGTAACCACGATTTTTTGAAAGGGGTATAAACGGAATAATATTTACCTTCGCCTGTTAATAGGGTGCTGGGTGCGACAATACATTGGTCGTGGTAGCCGAAACAGTGAATACCCGCTTGACTGAGTTTTTCTTTAACCGCTAGGTCACGTTTGCGTTCGTTGATTTCATATTGGAAATTATAGTAAACAGCCTCAATGTGATGTTGTTTACAAAAGTCAGATAAATCGTCAATTTGGCTATTAAAATGGGGGCTATGACAAATGATTAAAGGAATATTTAGCGTGGCCAAGGTTTGACTCAAAACAGTTAGTGTTCTGAGGTCAAAGTCAACACGGCAACCTGCCATTTGGTGTTGTTGCCATTGTTCGGTGCTGATAAAAAACAGCGCAATCACCTCCGCTTGTGGGTCTAAACAAGCGGAGTGTAATGCTGTGTTGTCAATGGTGCGTAAGTCAGCACGAAACCAAATTAAGTGACGTGCCATTTACGCTGCTCTCATTCCCTTAAGACGACGCCATTGTAAAACAGCCTGCCGAATATGTTGTAAGTCGGGAATGATTTGTACGCCATCAATATGGCGACGACTGTGGTTTACACCCGCACCGCCTGCCCAGATATTGACTGACATGGGTAATCTAAAGCGCAACTCTTCTAAAAAGTCGATAGCACGATTGGTCGGATAAGCGCCACTAAAAGACAAAATCACAATATCCATTTTACTTTTTTGCACGCCTTGCACGATTTCTCGAATCGGCAGTTGCGCTCCAAACGAAACGGCATCTACATTATCTAGGCGCAGCAAGGCTTCTACCATCAATGTGCCAAGTGTATGTAACTCTTCGGGCGCGGTCGTCAGCATAATACGTGGGCTGGCTGTGGCAGGTTGTAAGTTACCAATACATTGTCGGATTAAATTTTGCACTTCTTCGGTATATAAGTGCTCTTCATGAATTTCGATTTTGCCCGAAATCCACGCATCACCGACAATGGTATTAGCGTGCTGCATTAAGTCTAAAATAAAGGACTGTAAACCCATACGAATCAACTGATGGTTGAGGTACTGACGGATTTTATGTGGCTCACGGCTTTTAAGTACGGTTAATAAATCTGTCGCTAAGTTGTTAGGTAGCGAAGGGCTAGGATTGCCTGCACTAGAGGATAGTAATTCTTCTAAAGCGGGCATTTCCATATTGATGATTTTGCCAGGTCTAAAACCTGCATCTAATAAACGACGAATTAGACGTAATTTATTGATTTGTTCGGCAGGGTAAACACGGTCGCCTTGTTCATCGCGTTGAGGTTTAGGAAAGTCATAACGACGCTCCCACATTCTTAATAGCTCTTTAGAAATGCCTGTTTCACGCTCAACAGCGTTGATGGGTAATAGGGAATTCTTGTTGTCACTTAAGGGTAAAATAGATGCAACGACGGTATTCATGGTCTTCTCCAGCTCGGCATTGACGTGCACATCAGAAAGTTGTGAGCACATCAATTAGTTAGTGGCCGATTTTTTTAAGTTGTTTAAAGACGTAACCAATCACGGGTAGTTTTTCGTATAGCTCCTCAGCAGCGTCCCAATAGTCACGGTGATAAGTGACTAAGCCCGTCTCATCAAATTTGATGTGGGAGCTGCCTTTAATCTGTAAGCGACGCTGTCGTAAGCTAAAATCAAAATGCCAAACGATGAATGTACTGTTGGATTGACTAATGGTTTCCTCAATGACAAAACGTGGGTTTTGTAATTTTTCAAACATATTGGCAAAGAGCTTTTTTAACTCATCGCGTTGGTAAAACTCATTAAAAGGGTCTTTGAAGTAGCTGTTGGCATGATAAATAGTGGCGATGTCCTCTAAAGAGGTCGGGCTAAGTTGTTCAAACCATGCTACCAAACGGTTTAAGTGCGTCATGATTTTTGCTCCACGCGAGCCAATAAAGGCAGTTGTAAGCGATAGGGCAAGCGACGAATCAGCTTTAGACTATTGGTAAAGCGCTTGGGAAAGTGAATTTCAAAGTCGCCCGCAGCAAATCCTTGGATAATCGCTTCGGCTGCTTCTGTTGGACTGATGAGTGCAGGCATCTTAAAGTCATTATTGGCCGTTAACGGTGTTTCTACAAAACCCGGATTGATGACCGTGACATTAATGCCTTTAGGGTGTAAATCTAAATACAGTGTTTCACATAGGTTAATTAAAGCGGCTTTGGTCGGGCCATAACTGAGTGATTTGGGTAAGCCCATATAACCAGCCACACTGGCGATGACGGCAATCGTACCTTGTTGGTGCGCCAGCATGTCGCCAAGTACGGTTTCGATGATGTGTAAGGCCCCGCCATAGTTGGTCATCATCATCGCTTTCATGCGTGCTGACGATAGCTCCCATGCGCGCATGGCTTGGTAGTCGGCAGCACAAAAGATAACCACGTCTAGCCCTTGCCAAGCGGTGATAATCTGTTGATACGCCTGTTGACATTGCTCAATATCGTTAATGTCGAGACCAAGCGCGAGGCTATTTGGATAGCTTGCTTGAAACTGTGCTAAGGCATGGGTGTTACGAGCGCTCACGGCGATGCGTGCACCTGCTTGGGCAAGTTGTTGTGCTAAAGCAAGGCCAATACCTGAGCTAGCACCAACCAGCCACACCCGTTGTTGTTGCCAAGAGCTAATAGGACGGTTAAGACTCATGGATTGCTCTTCCTAAAAAATAAGGTGACTTCGCCTAACTTGAAGCCAAATTTAGACATTGTGGCACGGTTAACTAAGGTCTGACTGTCGTGCAAATACATCCAGTCATCAAATTGCACATGGTAAGTTTTACCATTTACGGGCAGTGCTAACGTGTAATGCCAGTTAAGCACCGAGCCTGCAACTTGTCCTTGAGCGACGCCAACAACGTCAGATGCACGCCCTTGATATCGACCTTGACCTAAATCGGTTAAATACCAGATGCGTTGTTGTTTAGTTCCATCGTCATAGCTGAAGTTTTCAACTAACTGACCTTGAGTCCCTTGCCATGTCCCTGTCATTTGTACCTGAAAGCGTTTTACCAGTGTGCCCGAACGGTCTTGAAACTGTCCCCATGCTTGCAACTCACCATTCAGAAATTGTTTGAGGTCTAAGCTGGGCTGCGAGGCTTGATAGTGTTCAATCTGTTGAGATGAACAGGCAGTTAAGCTAAGTGCAGTCAGTAAAAGCGCGGGCGCACGGTAGTTCATTTATTGATGCTCTAAAACCAGTTGATAAACATCGGTACGTTGAGTCAAAAAGCCAGCTTCACAGTACCAATAGTAAAATCGCCATAAGCGAATAAAGGCTTCATCAAAACCTTGCGCACGAATTTCGTGCAGGTGTTGGTCAAATTGTTCACGCCATTGCGAAAGGGTGGCCGCATAGTCCAAACCAAAGGCGAAACGGTCTTTAATGCTTAAGTGTGCTTGTTGACTTTGTTTGTCGAGTTGCTCGGGTGAAGGCAGCATGCCACCAGGAAAAATGTATTGTTGGATGAAGTCCGTTTTTTGACGGTAGCTCGCAAAACGCTCATTGGCAATGGTGATGGTTTGAATCGCGGCACGACCACCTTTCTTTAGACAGCTAGCCACTTTGCTAAAGTAGCTTGGCCACCATTCTTCGCCAACGGCCTCCAACATTTCAATCGACACAATGGCATCGTATTGACCCTTGAGGTCACGATAATCTAGAAATTCAAATTGGACTTTACCCTCAGCAGCCGTATTTTTGATGCGTGCTTTGGCATAGGCTAATTGTTCTTTAGATAAGGAAATGCCTGTGACAAAACAGCCATAATGACAAGCGGCATACTCGGCAAATGCGCCCCAGCCACAACCAATTTCGAGGATATGGTCGCCAGCTTTGACATTTAATTGTTTGAGCATACGGTCGTATTTAGCGTATTGGGCTTCTTCGAGATTAAAACGTGTATCGCTAAACAAGGCAGAAGAGTAAGTCATGGACTCATCTAACCATAAACGATAAAAGCTATTACCAATATCGTAATGTGCATGAATATTCTTTTTACTATTAGTGCGGGTATTACGATTAAAATAGTGACGGATACGATAAAACAACGTGCCTAAAAAATTGCCATATAGGGCATTGTCTAAGGCTTTTTCGTTATGTAGCGCAATTAACAACACATCTAACATGTTAGGGCTATCAATCCAGCCATCACGGTAAGCCTCCGCAACGCCGATATCACCACTTTGCATAATTTTTTGGATAGCTGCCCAGTTTTTAATATCCAGCGTGGCATGAATCCCCGCTTTTTTACCTGTAAACACATAAGTCTCACCATTAGGCAGGCTCAAGTGCATCGTGCCGTTGTCGAGTCTTTCTAGCATTTTGACAAACAGTGTCGCCTTAAGTGGCATGCTGGACTGTTTGAGGGTGACGCTGTAATTATTAGTACTCATGAACTGATCTCCAAAGAAGGCTTCGTTGGCTTACGGTAAAAGTGCGCGCCTTTACGCCAAAGTTTTAAGGCTTGCCAATGAATACGCAGGACAACTAACACAGTTGACCAACCGAGGTGCAGCAAAGATTTAAGTAAATTAGAAGCAGATAAAGGCATGGCTTTACCTGTGACCACAGTTTTCAGTTTTAATTCTTGATGTTGCCAATAATTAATGCTGACAGACCGTTGTTGTCCTTGTTGATAAAAACGAAAACGATATTCGCCTTCGACGGGGAAAAAGGGCGAGACATGGAATATTTTTTGGCATTGCAGCGCCGTCGTTGAGCTAATCACAGCCTGTTCGGGTGCAGTTAATAAATAACAGTGCCGTTCACCAAAGGTATTATTGACCTCACACAGTACCGCACGCAGTTGTTCGTCTTTATCGTGGCAGTACCAAAAACTGACAGGATTAAAAACAAAACCCAAAATACGCGGTTGTGTTTGTAGCCAAATATCGCCTTGGCAAAGCGTGTTTAATTGATGGTCGGCAAGAATACGACGAACCCACTGTTCGCAGTCACGGGTGTCGCCGTGGTCGGCCTCATGAAAGCTAAACAAATTAAAGCGGTTGTAACCAAAACAAGCGTTTTTAAGCTCTTGACGTGCAGAGAGTGGAAAACATAAAAACAGGGCAGGGTACTGGAAGGCGTGTGCTGCCAAACCTAAGCGTTTATGCGCTACTGTACCTGTATAAAGCCACTCATTCATGCCGATGCCCCTAGAGTATCGCTTGCCAAGGAATATTGGCGTTGAGTAATTTGGCCACCCGTAGACCTGCTTTTAGGCCATCCTCGTGAAAACCATAGCCCGTCCATGCGCCACAGTAGTACACACCACCTAGTCCCTGAATGGCACTGAGTTTTTGCTGAGCATCGTAGGCAGCCGCATCTAATTGTGGGTGTGCATAGTCAAATTCAGCCAAAATGGTACTTGGCTCAATCGGCTCAGGGGGATTAAGGG
Organism: Agitococcus lubricus; assembly: GCF_003051055.1. Classification (GTDB taxonomy): domain Bacteria; phylum Pseudomonadota; class Gammaproteobacteria; order Pseudomonadales; family Moraxellaceae; genus Agitococcus; species Agitococcus lubricus. Next base: position 73,418 of record NZ_QAON01000016.1, read on the forward strand.
TGACAAATAACGGGGTGCTAAAAGGCAGGGGTTGTAGTTTATTTAACCAATAAGTCACTGCAACAGGACGCTGACGGTCTGGTGTTTTGGCAGTATAGTAGTTCCATGCCGACCATGCTTGACGACGTGCGGGCATCACGCTTTGGTCGGTATGTAAATAGGCTTTATTAGGCGCATAACGTACCGCCGATAAAATGGCTTGCTCTTGTGCCGATGCATCAGCCAATAAAGACAAGGTTTGGTCACTATGACAGGCCATGACAACCGCATCAAAATGCAGTGATTCTGTTTGCGTATGTACAATCACTCCATGAGCGCTACGTTCCACCTTTGTAATAGCAGTGTTTAAGCGTACATCACCGATACCTGCACATAAACGTTTGACATATTCGCGTGAACTGCCTTTCACCGTCAACCATTGAGGACGATTGTTGACTTGTAACAAGCCATGATTAAGACAAAATTGCAAAAAGGATTGTGCAGGAAAGTCCTCCATGCCCGCAGGGGGGGTTGACCAAATAGCTGCACCCATCGGCAGCAAATACCATTCGGCAAAGGCTTTACTATAACCGCCAACTTGAAGTAACTGCCCTAGTGTATACTGATGCTTTTGCGCTTGAATTAAGAGTTCGGGTGCCTCTTTGTTAAAGCGAAGAATATCTTTAATCATCAACCAAAAAGAAGGTCGTAATAAATTACGTTTTTGGGCAAATAACGTACCAATATTACTGCCTGCCCATTCAATATTTTCATGTGGTAAACGCACACTGAAGCCCATATCCGTATTAGCGTATTCAACACCTAACACCGCAAATAAATTTAATAAATTGGGATAGGTTTGTTCGTTAAAGACTAAAAAGCCTGTATCCACAGGATAACGCAAACCATCCAGCGTCACATCTACGGCGTTACTGTGACCACCCGCATAGTGTTGTTGTTCAAATACAGTCACTGCATGTTTATGCGCTAATAACCATGCACAACTAAGTCCTGAAATACCTGAGCCAATGACTGCTATTTTCATAAGAAATGTACTATACAAAATGTGTTGATACTGTATATATAGCACAAAAAATAAACTTTATGTTTGTTTTGTGCTATACAAAAGATAGACTAATTCCCCATTAACAACACTGAACAAAGATATGACAAGTTTTTTTGTCCTATGAACGACCACTTTGCCTATTCTTCCAAATTCTTTTTGCAGTATGACAAGCACTTACAAATAACCTTGTCATGTAAAAAAGGTAGGGCTTACGCCATGCGCCGTTATCTTTATTAGCGGTTCTTAGAGGAGAAAGTGCTAGCTAAAGAAGGCGTAAGCCCTAAACCGATGCTGTTTTGTCTTAAACAAAATCGACTTGCTGTTATTCATACGCAAAGAAAAGGGAATTGGATGCAAAAAAGAAAATTTTTATCTAGAGAGAATTTAGTTGTCTCTGACTTGAGACTTAATATAAAAAAAATTATAGTTAGATTTTGTATAACAATTAAACACTCATCAAACTAACGTTTGATACCAGACAATACCCCTGACTTTTCTGATTCGCCCTTGAGGTAATTGTATATGACGACTATTAACGGCACCTTAGACAGTGATTTTTTACTGGGTACGGATACAACTGATGAGATTTACGGTTTCGATGGTGACGATACCTTAGATGGGGGTCTAGGCTCTGATACGCTCATAGGAGGTGCTGGTGATGATAGCTATATTATTGATTTGACGGATACTGTCGACGAGAAATCTAGTGGCGGAATAGATACCATCAATGTGAGCGCTAGCTATTCTATTTTTACTCTCGCGCAGGTCGAAAATCTGCGCTTAACAGGTAATAGTCTCAGTGATGCGACAGGCAATTTCTTAGCAAATCTAATAGAAGGCAATAGCGCAAATAATCGGCTGACAGGCGGATACGGTAATGACACGTTAGTTGGAGGTCTTGGCGTAGATACCTTAGTTGGCGGCTTTGATAACGACACATATTGGCTTGACAATGAAAGGGATGTTGTTATTGAAGAAAACTCTATTGTTAGGCTTAGTCTCTCTAGTACGCAAGCACAAGCAAATGGAGCAAGTCAAAATGCGACTTTTTCTGTAGACGGTACAAAAGTCGTTTTCACAAGTACAGCGAATAATTTGGTTGCTGGTGATACAAATAACGTAGCAGATATTTTTATTAAAGACTTAGTGACAGGAGTTGTTAGCTGTGTCAGTAGAGATGCTAGCGGCAATCAAGCAAATGGAGCAAGTCAAAATGCGACTTTTTCTGCAGACGGTACAAAAATCATTTTTACCAGCACAGCGAATAATTTGGTTGCTGGTGATACAAATAACGTAGCAGATATTTTTATTAAAGACTTAGTGACAGGGGTTGTTAGCTGTGTCAGTAGGGATGCTAGTGGCAATCAAGCAAATGGAGCAAGTCAAAATGCGACTTTTTCTGTAGACGGTACAAAAGTTATTTTCACAAGTACAGCGAATAATTTGGTATCTGGCGACACAAATAGTGCATCTGATATTTTTGTAAAAGATTTACAAACGGGTATTGTTACCCGTCTTACAACAAATAGTCAGGGTATCCAAGCGGATGGAGATACTTATGAATATAATCTTTCTGCGGATGGTAAAAAAATAACGTTTAGTAGTTATGCATCTAATTTAATAAATGGTGATACTAACTTTTCTTTTGATATTTTTGTAAAAGATTTACAAACGGGTTTGGTCTCGCGTGTGAGTACAAGTACTAATGGGACACAAGCAAATTATGAAAGCTATAGGCCAATATTTGCACCAGACGGACAAAAGGTGTTATTTCAAAGTGCAGCCAGTAATTTAATTGTAGGAGATAATAATAATGCATTAGATTATTTTGTTAAAGATTTAAATACGGGGGAATTAATATGTGTGACTAGAAATGTGACTGGCCAAATTGCGAATGGTGAAAGTCAATACGCTATTTTTTCTAAAGATGGCAAAAAAATTATATTTGACAGTTACGCTAGTAATTTAGTAAGCGGAGATACTAATAGTACTTCTGATATATTTGTAAAGAATTTAGAGAATGGTGATGTTATACGAATTAATCTTGCTAATAATGTGCAGCTGAATAATCAAAGTATTATGCCTGTACTCTCTAATGATGGAGGAAAGCTTTTATTTACGAGCAGTGCAACTAATTTAGTGGCTGGAGATAGTAATAATGCTAGTGATATATTTATTATAGACTTAAATGATGGCCATGATATTGTATATTCTAGTGCAGGCCATTTTTTAGAGGATAATGTGGAAAATCTCACCTTAATAGGTGATAATCCTATATATGCCATAGGGAATGGATTAAATAATATAATAACAGGCAATGCTGGGAATAACGCCATTGATGGAGGTGTAGGAATAGATACCTTAATCGGTGGGCAAGGTAATGATACTTATGAAATTGATAATGTTAACGATATAGTCATTGAGAATGAAAATGAAGGGATTGACACAATTAATGCAGCATTTAGTATGTCATTAGTGAGTTTTAGTAATGTTGAAAATCTATTCTTAAGTAATAGGCAAACTCAAACTAATGGAACAGGTAATCACTTAAATAACGTATTAAGTGGTGCGACGAACAGTAATAATAGTCATAATGTACTAGATGGAGGTGCTGGTAATGATACCTTAGATGGCGGATCTGGTATAGACACGCTGATTGGCGGTACAGGTGATGATACTTATATTGTTGATAGCACAACGGATACCATCACAGAATTATTGGCTCAAGGGACTGATACTATTCAGTCTACAGTGAATTTTTCTCTATCTTCTATACTACATGTTGAAAATATTAGCTTAAAGGGGCAGGCATCTAATGCAGTAGGTAATAGCTTAGATAATGTGTTAATTGGTAATTCACTCAATAATACCCTATCAGGGATGGACGGAAATGATACTCTCATTGGAGGGACGGGTATTGATACCTTAGTAGGGGGTGTAGGAAATGATACATACTTTGTGGATAGTACATCAGATACTATTAACGAGTTATCTAATCAAGGAATAGATACCATTAATGCTAGTGTGAATTTTTCCTTGGAGAATTATACCAATATAGAAAATATAACCTTGTCAGGTATGGCTAGCGAGGCTATAGGTAATAGTTTAGATAATATTATTATAGCAAATTCAGCAAGTAATATTTTAGATGGCGCATCTGGTATTGATACTGTTTTGTATAGTTTAAGTTGGTCTAACTACTTTATAGAGAGTCTTGCTGAGGGGGCTCGGATAAAAATTAATGATGATATAGATATATTAAAAAATATAGAATACATTGGCTTTAATGGCCATGTCTTATCTATTTTGGAGGCTATAAATGATGCTCCAATCGCATTTAATGATAATGTCTCTGAGTTGTTAATTGAAGAAGGAATTGGGGAGACGGGAATCAGCATACGTACAGGTAATGTGCTTACTAATGATACTGATGCAGATTTATTGTTATCTATTGGAGAAATATTAAGTGTTTCAGGAGTTTATAATAGTAGTGTTGGTTTTGTAACAACAGGGCGCTATGGCGATTTAGTGTTAAATTCGGATGGTTCTTATAGTTATATATTAAATAATAACGATATAGATACGCAGTCACTTGTGGCAGGCCAGTCAGTCATAGATAGCTTTACCTATACAATCACTGATATTCATGGTTTAAGTAGTAGTGCCATCTTGACATTTAATATACAAGGTAGTGACGATGTAACTTATATCACAGGAACCGCAAATAATGACGATTTGCTTGGTACAGATACTAATGACAATATCGATTCTTTGGCTGGCAACGACACGCTGAATGGAGGAGGTGGTGCCGATACCTTGTTGGGAGGCATGGGTAACGACGTTATCATGGGCAATGAAGGGGATGACAATATCGATGGCGGCGCGGATGCTGACCTGATGTCTGGCGGCTTAGGGAATGATGTTTA
>NZ_QAON01000017.1 GCF_003051055.1 Agitococcus lubricus
TCGGCTTTTTCATTGACTTCGTTGCTTTCATAAACACCTCTACTTGCAGTATAAATACTACCTATCAAAGTGTCCTGTTCTATTAAACCATTACACCTGCGGGTCATAAAGCCACCGAAAAGATTATCAGCCAACTCAAAGAATCAGGCTGGGAATGTAGTGCAGCTCAACCCCCTTACCGTTTTGATGGTAAAACTCAGGACTGGAATGACTTACACCTCAAAAATAACTACTCAGAAAAGGATATCGAAAGCTATCGCTATTATGGGGCATTACTCATCGCACAAACACCGACCGAGAAAGCGTTGCTAATATACAAACACACGGAACGTAGTGGTTTTACCTATGAGTTTCGTAGCAACTTATACTGGTTCAAGCTAGATATAGACGCATATAACAAACGTATGTCTGAGCTACGTGAGAACAGCAACGTATCGAAGTCAGATGCAGAACTCCGAGACGAAGCCTTAGCCTCGTCAGGCAATATTCAAAACTTAGCCAATTGCTACCCCATCCCCCTATATTTTCAGGCAAACGACATCACAGGAGAGTCTTGGTATTACTTTCGTATTTCATCTCAACACCGAGAAACCATCAAAAACACCTTCACAGGTACTCAGTTAGCCAGCGCATCCGAGTTCAAAAAACGTCTACTCAGTATTGCACCTGGTTGCTTGTTTACAGGGAATGGACATCAACTAGATGAATTCATTCGTTATAAGTTAGACCGAATTAGGCATGTAAAAACCATTGATTACATTGGCTATAGCCAGCAATACCAAACGTGGATATTCAATAAAATGGCTGTTCATAATGGCAAAGTCTACAAAATGAACCCTGATGATTACTATGAAATTGGCAAAACCGATATCAAATCACTGAGCCAATCACCCAACTTAGAAATTAACCCAGACTTAAAACAGCTCAACCTGAGCTTTGTAGAAAAAATTTATAGCTGCTTTGCGGAGAAAGGCATCATTGCCTTAGCCTATTGGCTAGGCAGCTTCTTTGCCGAACAAATCAGACGCGAACAGCAAAGCTACCCGTTTTTAGAAATCGTTGGGGATGCAGGTGCAGGTAAAAGTACCCTGATTGAATTCCTATGGAAACTGGCAGGCAGAACAGGCCATGAAGGGATAGACCCCTCTAAAGGCACCGCAGCAGGTGTGGCACGTAGCCTATTACAAGTCTCCAATCTGCCCGTAGTCCTGATGGAAGGCGATAGAGATTCGCAAAGTCATGCCAAGAAATTTGACTACGACGAACTCAAGCCCCTATTTAATGGCCGCTCAATACGCACGCGCGGGATGGCAACGGCAGGTAATGAAACCTATGAGCCACCCTTCAAAGGGGCGATTATCATCGCACAAAATGCGACGGTCAATGCCAGTGAAGCCATCATCCAGCGTATTGTGCATCTGCATTTTAGAGCCGCTCAACTCAGTAAAAAACCGATTGCAGACGAGCTGGCCAAAACTGACGTCAAATATGTCAGTGGCTTTATTGTCAAAGCAACGACCCAAGAAAAGGAACTACTGAAAATTATTTTTGAAAAGACTAAGTGCTACGAACAACAGCTCAGCCAACACCCTGAAATAAAAAATGTACGGATTGTATTAAACCATGCGCAGCTGATGGCATTGGTCGATGCACTAGATTTTCTTGTCGCTTTACCTAGACAGTGTAAAGAAGCTGTACATCAGATGATTGTGTCACTTGCTATAGAAAGACAAAAACGTATCAATCAAGACCACCCAGTGGTTGAACAATTCTTTGAAGTCTATGAGTACCTGAAAAACTCACTACATTTCACTAAAATTATCAATCACAGCAAAGATGAAAAATTGATTGCCATTCACATGAATCAGTTTGTCGAACTAGCCACAGAAGCAAGACAACAGCTCCCACCGTTAACCGACCTAAAAAATATATTACCCTCCTCCACTCGCTATAAATTTGTTGAAAAAAGCCGTGTTGTCTTTTCATCAACCGAAAGAACTCAAGCCCCCTATTCAATGCGCTGCTGGATATTTCACGCACCTAAAAACTAATCCGTTGCACTCAGAGGTTTCAGGCACTCTTTTGTGCCTGCTATGTCACTTCATTACGGTATCGAATAGTTATTCCTCATTTTTAACGATATTACTCATCATGCAAAAAGGCGTAGAAGTTCGAGGCAACTCAATCAGAGTCTATTTTTGGTATAACGGCGAATTGTGTAGAGAAACACTTGGTCTCCCAGCCACAGAAGCCAATTTAGAATATGCCTCAAAATTAATACAGGTCATCCATTTTGAACTATCGCAAGATACATTTAAGTATGCCAGACACTTCCCCAACTCGAAAAAAGCCAAAGAAGGACTCTTTAACTACTACATTGACTTATGGTCTGACTTCAAGAAAACAGAAGTAGCGGCATCCACATTCAAAGGATACCAAGACAAAATAAAAGCACACATCAAGCCCAAATGGGGTAACTGCTTCCCTCAAGAAATCGACCATATCGATATACAAATTTGGATTAAAAAAGAACTTTCTTTGACCCTGAAAAACAAAACCATCAAAGAAATCATCAGCATCATGCGACAAATATTTGTACTGTATCGCACCAGAAACAAACTCAGCTATGACCCTACAGAAGGTATTACGATTCGCATGTGCGATGAAGATGACCCTGACCCGTTTACCCGACAAGAAATAGAGACGATTCTTAATACACCCACAGACCGAAAGATGGAACTTTTGCTGATTCAATTTATGCTCTGGACAGGATGTCGTGTGTCTGAAGCCATCGCATTGGCATGGGAGGATGTTGATATAGAACGTGGTACCGTAAATTTTCGTCGCTCAAAAGTGAATGGTCTCTATCGAGTCACAAAAACCAAACGCTCAAACAGAGAGGTAGAACTACTCAAGCCCGCAATGGATGCACTCATTGCGATGATGTCATACAGCTACATTGCCAAGAAAAAGTCATTTGATGTGGTTCAGCGCGATAATCGCACTGTCAAAAAAGAACTACTGCGTCCAGTTTTCCTGAACAGCAATACAGGCCTTGCCCATGAAACTGATTTTTGTATTCGTGATCGCTTTTTCAAAGCACATCTAAAAAAAGCTGGGGTGAGATATAGAGGGCCAGGGCAATGTAGACACACATTCGCCTGCCAATTGCTCAGCACAGGGGCTATTCCTGTGGCATGGATATCACAACAGTTGGGGCATACTAATCCGACAACCACATTTCGTTATTATGCAAAATGGATTCGAGATGACAGTGGCAGCCTCATTAAAAAAGTAGAAAAGGCATTAGGTTTCTAAAAAACACAAGGTCGTTTTGCCCATTCTAAAAGTCCGTTTTTTTATATTTTTCCCATAAACCATCCCATTTGCCCGTTTTACGTTCCCTTAGAAACGAAAAAGCCCTTGTAAATCAAGGGCTTAAACTGGCGGTGAGAGAGGGATTCGAACCCTCGATACGCTATTAACGTATACACGCTTTCCAGGCGTGCGCCTTCAACCACTCGGCCATCTCACCAAATTGCTTGTCTATTAACAAGGCGCGTAAGATTATCGTAACTTTTCCCAAAAGGCAAAATCTTTTTGAGCGTTTACCGAATGTTTTTTCTATTTTTGGATAGCTCACCCTAAAAATGGGTATATTTTGAGCAAAAACAGGCAGATAGCCATTTTTTAGCAGGCAATCTTATTTTTATTGTGGGAGTTGTTTGGTGAGCTTACTCGATGAATGTTACACTAAGGCATTACTATTGCAGAATAACGAGTACCCTTTTCTGCCGTCACAGAGTCACAGCCAAAATTCATCATCCTGTAAGCACATACGCTGACACTCGTTCCGTTGTTTAGCCTACAGACATATTTTGTCTTATGACCCTTAGTTTTGCCTGATATCAACCAAATTGAGACTGTGTTTGGTCTCTGTTTGGAGAGCTTTAATATGCACAGTGAAAATAAGCAACATACGCCCATGACCGCCCTAACTTTAGGAGCTTTAGGTGTCGTTTTTGGTGATATTGGGACGAGTCCTTTATATGCACTCAAGGAATGCTTTCATGCGAGTCACGGCCTTGCTATTACGCATGATAATGTTTTAGGCATTTTGTCGCTGATTTTCTGGTCTATCACGCTGGTGGTGTCTATTAAATATGTCGCCTTTATTATGCGTGCTGATAACAATGGCGAAGGTGGGATTATGGCGTTATTAGCCTTGAGTCTACGTAACAAACAAGTCACACCACTACAAAATTTATTATTAGTGAGTGTTGGCCTTTTTGGTGCTGCTCTCTTTTTTGGCGATGGTATCATTACCCCTGCTATTTCGGTGCTTTCTGCCGTAGAAGGCTTGAAGTTAGTAACCCCCGTTTTTGAGCCTTATGTGATTCCAATTACGATTGCCGTCTTAGTGACATTATTTGTCATTCAGCGTCATGGCACGAGTTCGGTAGGTAAGTTATTTGGCCCTGTGATGTTAGTTTGGTTTAGTACCTTAGCCGTTTTAGGTATTAGCAATATTTCCCAGTATCCTGCCGTCTTACAGCTCATCAATCCCTTATGGGCAATCGAGTTTATTAGCAACCATACCTTTATTGCGTTTGTCACACTAGGCGCTGTGGTACTGACTATTACAGGTGGCGAAGCATTATATGCGGATATGGGGCACTTTGGTCGTAAACCTATCAATTACGCATGGTTTGGTTTGGTATTGCCTGCCTTAGTACTTAACTATTGTGGCCAAGGCGCGTTGCTACTGACACACCCCGAAGCCGTAGAAAATCCATTTTATCAACTAGCACCCAGTTGGTTTATTTTACCGCTAATTATTTTAGCCACGTTGGCCACTGTCATTGCCTCACAAGCCGTCATCTCTGGTGTGTTTTCTATTGCTCGGCAAGCCATGCAACTCGGTTATTTACCACGTTTTGAGGTATTACATACCTCTGCTAAAGAAATCGGACAAATTTATATTCCTGTCTTAAATTGGATTTTATTAGCCTCCATTATTATTTTGGTATTGATGTTTAAGTCATCTAGTAACTTGGCCTCAGCTTATGGCATTGCTGTCACCATGACCATGATTTGCGATACCTTTTTAGCCGCTTTTGTGGCCATTACGATTTGGGGTTGGTCTAAAAAACTTACTTTATTGGTCGCGGTTCCGTTGTTATTGACGGATTTAGCCTTTTTTGGGGCAACCTCCTTAAAGTTTTTACAAGGGGGTTGGTTTCCTGTGTTAATCGGTATCAGTGTGTTTACCATCATGCTGACATGGAAACAAGGCCGTGAAATATTATTTGCTAAACTGAATAGCGAAACGATGCCGCTCAATTTATTTGTAAATAGTATTGGTGCAGGCTCTATTCAAACCATCGAAGGCACGGCAGTGTTTATGACAGGCACACATGCGTCTGTACCACATGCCTTATTACATAATATTAAGCATAATAAAATTTTGCATGAACGTAATATTTTGCTGACCTTACATACTAAAGATATTCCTGTTGTTGATGCCCAAGACCGACTAAAAATAGAACAAATATCTCCAAGTTTTTGGCTCATTACAGGTTTTTATGGTTTCAAAGAACAACCCGATGTACCCGAGCTATTAGCATTATGCAAACCCCATCAGCTTGAGTTTGATATGATGGATACGAGTTTCTTCTTATCACGTGAACGGCTGATTCCCCGCTTAGAAGGGAAAATTGCACCATGGCGTGAGCTACTCTTTGTCGCGATGTCCCGTAATGCTGCATCAGCCACCGATTTTTTTCATATTCCGACTAACCGAGTAGTCGAGTTGGGAACACAAATCGAACTCTAAGTGTCACGTGCCAAGGATTGGCTTTCTCGTTTTATTAAATTAGCACTTCAATAAAAATCAAATTTTGTCGCAAATAGTCAAGACCTCAAGGTTTTTAAGCCCTATTTTTAACATTTGCTTAAACTTTCAGCACGAAAACCGTGCTAAAAGTGTTAAAATCGTTTTTTTCAAAACCCCTTTAATGAAATGTTAGGAATATACTTTCTAACTAGAGGAGATACATCCCTTTTATAAAGCACTAAAAAGCAACATGCCTAGCGTAATAAGTTCTTAAAATAGATGTATTTAACTTATTCAACACAGTTTTGTGAATATAAAACTATTGTCGTACGCTAAATCAGTACTCTCGATGATAAAAGAAAGACTCACTACCACAGACATTAGCAAATTTATTCTTCAAAATAGTCGCGTTAATGCCCATCTTGGCTAAGTCTTTGCTTAATAAATCTGCTATGACCTTGTATCGACTGAGTTGATAAAATAACAATAGGAGCCTCTTATGGCGAATAATGCAAAAAGTTTTACCAAAATTGGTATTTTTTATGATGGCAATTTTTTTCTTCATGTCAGTAATTATTATCAATACTATCATCAACGCAAATCCCGCATCAGCATTTCTGGGCTACACGAATACATTCGTCATCGGGTAGCAAACGAAGAAGATACCGATGTGCGTTATTGTCACATTGTCGATGCCCATTATTTTAGAGGCCGTTTACGCGCACAAGATGCAGAGCAACGTGACCTGTTACTCAAAGAGCGTTTATTTGACGAAGTTTTAATGCGTGAAGGTGTGACCACACACTACTTGCCGTTGGGGCCTGATGGCGAAAAAGGCATTGATGTCTGGCTTGCCTTAGAGGCGTATGAGTTAGCTATTTATAAACAATTTGATGTCTTGGTATTGGTAGCGTGTGATGGCGACTTTCGTCCCTTGTTGCGTAAACTCAACACCGTCGGCACGCGTGTGATGTTATTAGCATGGGATTTTGAATACACCGACCGCCACAATGTGCAAAAGCTGACACGGACAGCACAAGTTCTATTGGATGAAGCCACTTACCCTGTCTTGATGCATCAAATTATTGATGACAGGTCGTTACGTAACGACCAACAAATTAATAACCTCTTCTTATATCCTAAAGAAGAACAAGCTATTTTGAGTGCACTCAATTTAAGCACACCTGTGATTGCCCCCATTCCTACTCCCCCCCTAGAGCAACGTAGCGAAGGCGTGATTCAAAGTCTTAAAGAAGGTGGGTTCGGCTTTATCACACCCGATGAAGACATGGAAAATATCTTTTTTCACTTTAGTGAAGTCAAAAATCGTAATTTTGCTGCTTTACGCTTAGGTGATAGAGTCAGCTATATTTTAGGGCGTAACGATAAAGGCTATTGTGCAACACACATTATGGCGTTATCCGTAGAACCACACGGCAATTATGTCGGCGATACGATGCCTTTTATACCCTATGACGATGATTTGATGTAAATAAAAAACCCTCTACTTGGATAAAATAGAGGGTTTAACAGGTCTTGGATAAAGACGACGTTATGCTACTTACCCCATCCTCTCCATACGAGAGAATGGGCATAGAGCGGCTCGTTATACACGCTCAATAATCGTTGCAATGCCTTGGCCTAAACCAATACACATGGTCGCCAAACCAAATTGTACGTCTTTCCACTCCATCACATTTAATAAGGTAGTGGTAATACGTGCACCCGAACAGCCCAGTGGATGGCCTAACGCAATCGCACCACCGTTCAAGTTGACTTTATCTTCCACTACACCCATTAAACCCAAGTCTTTTAAGACGGGTAAAGACTGCGCAGCAAAGGCTTCGTTTAATTCTGCAATACCGATATCGGCAATGCTTAAACCTGCACGCTTTAAGGCTTTTTGTGTGGCTGGAACTGGGCCATAACCCATGATTGCCGCATCACAACCTGCAACCGCCATGCTACGGATTTTTGCGCGTGGTTTTAAGCCTAAGGCTTGTGCACGTTCAGCCGACATTAATAACATGGCAGAAGCGCCATCAGACAATGCTGAAGAAGAACCTGCTGTCACTGTACCGCCTTTAGGATTAAAGGCAGGTTTCAAAGAAGCCAATTGCTCTAACGATGCATCTTGACGAATCACTTCATCAATCTCACATAACACTTTAAAGCCATTCGCATCATGACCTTCAATGCCAATAATTTCATTTTTGAAACGCCCTTCTAAGGTCGCCTCCCATGCTTTTTTGTGAGAGCGCAAGGCAAACTCATCTTGTTGCTGACGGCTGATACCATGCATCATGCCCAACATTTCTGCAGTCAAACCCATCATATTAGAGGCTTTGGCATAATGCTTAGAGGCACTGGGGTTGAGGTCTACACCGTGCGTCATTTGCACATGCCCCATGTGCTCAACGCCACCAATAATAAACACATCACCTTGGCCAGTCATGATTTGAGCAGCCGCTGTATGTAAGGCTTGCATCGAAGAGCCACACAAACGGTTAACCGTTTGACCTGCAACCGTACGTGGCAACTCAGCTAACATGGCAATGTTACGCGCAACGTTCATACCTTGTTCTAAGGTTTGGTTAACACAACCCCAAATCACATCTTCGATTTCATTGGGGTCAACCGCTGGGTTACGCACCAATAAGGCTTTTACTAACTCAGCAGATAAAGAGTCGGCACGCACATTACGGAACATACCGTTTCTGGAGCGACCCATTGCACTACGTACACCATCAACGATGACTACATCACGAGGATTAAGACTCATTTTTCGCTCCTAATTAACCAAAGAATTTCTTGTTAGCGGCGGCCATGTCACGTAACAATTGTGGGGCTTCATAGGCTTTGCCTAAGTGAGCATATTTTTCACACAATGCAACGTAGTTAGCGACACCAATTTGGTCAACGTAACGGCAAGCACCGCCACGGAATGGTGGGAAACCGATACCCATAATTAAGGCCATATCCGCTTCTGCTGCGCTAGCAACAATACCTTCTTCCAAACAACGAGCCACTTCGTTAACCATTGGAATCATACAACGATCAATGATTTCTTGAGCGTCAAACTCTTTACGTGCTGCAGCGATTGGTGTTAACAACTCATAAGTTGTTTGGTCAACCACTTTCTTTGGCTTGCCTTTTTTGTCTTGTTCGTAAACATAATAACCTTTGCCATTCTTTTGGCCATAACGGTTATTTTCGAACATGATTTCTGTGCCAGACTTGTAGTTAGGTTGCATACGATCTGGGAATCCTTCAGCCATAATTTTGGCAGCATGAACGCCCGTATCAATACCAACAACGTCTAACAAGTAGGCTGGACCCATTGGCCAACCAAATTTTTCCATCACTTTATCAACAGCTTGGAAGTCAGCACCATCACGGACTAACATATCAAAGCCACCAAAGTATGGGAATAATACGCGGTTTACCAAGAAGCCTGGGCAATCGTTAACAACGATAGGTGTTTTACCCATTTTTTGTGCTAACTTAACTGTTGCAGCAACCGCTTCATCAGAAGACTTTTCGCCACGAATAACTTCAACCAATGGCATCATGTGTACTGGGTTGAAGAAATGCATACCGACAAAGTTTTCTGGACGCTTTAACGACTTAGCTAAGTAAGTAATCGAAATAGTAGACGTATTAGACGCTAAAATCGTGTCTTCTTTGACTAAACCTTCAACTTCGCTTAATACGGCTGTTTTAACTTTGGGATTCTCAACAACCGCTTCGATAATGATATCAACGCTATTAAAATCACCGTAGTTTAAGGTTGGACGAATACGCGATAAGGTCTTACCCATATCGGCAGGAGTTAAACGGCCTTTTTCGACTTGCTTACCTAATAATTTAGAGGCTTCGCCCATACCCAAATCAAGGGCTTCGGTGCGAATGTCCTTCATAATGATGGGTGTGCCTTTGCTGGCTGCTTGGTAGGCAATACCGCCACCCATGATGCCTGCACCCAATACCGCCGCTTGACTAATCTCTTTACTGCCTTTGCCTTCATGCTTTTTAGAGGCTTTTTTAACGGCTTGGTCAGCCATAAATAAACCAATTAAAGCATTCGCTTGTGGCGTAACAGCCGCTTTCGCGAAATTTTTGCCTTCAATTTTAAGCGCTTCATCACGACCTAAACTGGCATGTGCCTGAATGGCTTGTAAGGCTAATTTAGGGGCTGGGTAGTTAGGCCCTGCTTTACCCACAACAACCGCCATCGCGGTATTAAATGCCATCATTTGCTCCATCATATTGAGCTTGACAGGATTTAATTTTTCAGCACGTTTAGCTTTCCAATCGATTTTACCGTCGATACACTGTTGAACTAAGGCTACTGCGGCAGCGTGTAATTGGTCTGGCGCAACAACAGCATCTACAGCCCCGTCTTTTAAGGCGGCATCTGGACGCTTTTCTGCACCTGCGGCAATCCATTCAACGGCATTGTCGATACCAATGACACGCGGTAAGCGCACTGTGCCACCAAAACCAGGGAAAATACCCAATTTAACTTCGGGCAAACCTACTTTTGCAGCCGTGGACATCACACGATAGTCACACACTAAACACATTTCAAAACCGCCACCTAAAGCGATACCATTAATGGCCGCAACGGTTGGGAATGGCAAATCTTCAAACGCATTAAAAATTTGGTTTCCACTTAAGGTCCATTCAACAATGGCTGCTTCACCTTGAGCAAAACTACCGACAAACTCGGTAATGTCTGCACCAACAATAAATACAGACTTCGCGCTAGTGACAACTAAACCTTTAATACTACTATCTGCTTTAACAGCATCAATTGCATTCTTAAAATCTTCGAGAGTCACACGGTTAAACTTATTAACCGATTCATTGGCGAGATCGAACTTGAACTCAGCGATACCGCCTGCTAAGGCTTGTACACTGATGGCAGCTCCTGAATAAATCATGCCTAAATCTCCATCGTGGTGGTTTACATTGATAAGGTCTAATTGACTGGTTTTATCAATTAGGACTGTTAACCCTCAGCATATAATCCATGAGAGGGTTAGCTATCCTAGGACAAATAAAAGCAAATTTACGCTCATGACGATTAAGACATCGTAAGCCTATTATTTACTTTGTTCTTTTGAACTTTTTGTATGATGAGCAGACAAAAAGCTCTCTTAAGCAAAAGTGGGCTAAGTGTATGCCACTCGCCAGCATTTTTGGCAACTTTTTGTGGCTGATTGGTCAACATTTTTACACTGGCAAGATGTAACAATTCACATCATTGGACTGGGACGAACGTCCTATAAACGCTGCTTCATCTCAATGATGCTGAGCCTATCCGAGTATTGATATATTTGCATATGGATGACTTTAGATATAACAGGCTAATTTATAGCCATTATCAGCTAGTCATCTCTATACGTCAGACAGTGGCTCTAACTGTAATACTTGTCGACCACTCTCTTGCACCGCCTGTAATACCGTTTGTTGCAACTCTGACGATGCCATCGCCCTAGCCACCACCACCCCACCAATCGCTTGACAAATGATAGCCCATGCCCGTTTTTCATCGCCTATCGTTTGCGTAATCACGTATACTAATTGGCATAGGTGCTGTTCAAAACATTGTTTAGTCGCTAAATCTGCACGTGCGATTTCTGCGCCTAAACTGGGAATCGCACACCCTGCTTCAGGATGCTCAACGTGTGACAGACTTAAATAACGTCCCAAAGCTACCAGTAACTGCTCAGGCGTTTTTTGCGAAAAAAGCGCGAGGGTCTTTGTCAACTCTTGCTCAACAATAGCGCTTAATAACTCTTGCTTAGAGCTAAATTGACTATAAAAAGCGCCCGTGGTCATCCCTGCGGCAGCCGTCAACGCATCCATACCTGTATGACTAAAGCCCTCTTTTTTGGCAACGGCAGCACTTGCCGCCAACAGTTTGGCTCGCGCAGCAGCTTTATGCTCGGGAGGATAACGCATGTTTTAGTACTCTGTGCTTAGGAATGTGCAACTTAATAAACGATGTGAGCAACACAAGAATTTAATCCGTTTTGTCTGGTGATTGACAGTGTCGCCATTATAGAATAACGTCCGTTATTATAACAATCGTTATTCTATAGCTTGTGTTAGGGGGTTTTGTCATGCGTAGCGAAAAAACAGCGTGTATTCTGTGTTCACGAAATTGTGGTTTAACCATCGACATCGCGGACAATGGTCACTTTAGTAAAATTCGTGGTGACGAAGACCATCCCATCTCTAAAGGCTATATCTGCCAAAAGGCCGCCCGTCTCGAATACTATCAGCACCATGAAGACCGCTTACAATACCCTCTCAAACGCTTAGATGATGGCAGTTTTGTACGGGTCAGTTGGGATGAGGCTCTAGATGATATAGCACACCGCTTAATCCAAATTCGAGAGCAACACGGTGGCAATGCATTCGCAACGGCGGGTGGTGGTGGCCAAGGCAATCATTTGGGGGGTGCCTATTTAAGCCAACTACGCGCGGCCATGAAAAGTCGCTTTAACTACAACTCCTTGGGACAAGAAAAAACGGGTGACTTTTGGGTAAATGGTCGTTTATTCGGTAGCCAAACTTGCCATACCACCGAAGATGTTGAGCATGCTGACTTTGTATTATTCATTGGTTGTAATCCCTTTCAAGCACATGGGATTCCAAACGCCCGCGACACACTCAAAGAGATTCGCAAAAACCCACATCGTACGATGGTGGTGATTGACCCCAGACGTACCGAAACCGCCAAACAAGCCGATATTCATTTACAACTCAAACCATCGACTGATGCGTTTTTAATGAGCGCCATTTTAGCGCTGATTATTCGCGCCAATTTACATGACCGCGATTTTATTGCACAGCATTGTACAGGTTATGAAGACGTCGAAAAGGCATTATTAACCATTCCCATTGAAGAGTATGTCGCGCGTGCCGATGTGCCTCTAGCCGATGTTGAACGGGTTGCTTATGGTTTTGCCAAAGCCAAACGTGCCTGCGTGCGCATTGATTTAGGCATACAGCACAGCTTAAATACCACCTTAAACGGCTATCTGGAAAAACTACTTTATTTAATAACAGGCAATTTTGGTATTAAAGGGGGTAATAATTTACATGCCTTTTTATTACCTATTTTAAGCAACACGGACGAACGCAAAAAAAAGCTCACGCATAGCGTCTATCATGATATGTTTCCGATTTCAGGCATTCTTCCCCCCAGTATTATGCCTGATGAAATTTTATTAGCAGGCGAGCAACGCATTCGCGCTGTGATTGTGGATAGCTGTAATCCATTACTGACATGGCCTGATACCGCCGCCTTTGATAACGCCTTTCGTCAGTTAGAGTTGTTAGTCGTGGTCGATGTCGCACTGACCGAAACCGCACGGCTTGCGCATTATGTCCTACCTGCGGCCTCTCAATTTGAAAAATGGGAGTGCACAGGCTTTAACTTAGAGTTTCCGCGTAATGCCTTTCATCTCAGACACCCCATTTTACCCGCGTTAGGGGAAAGTCTGCCCGAACCCGAAATTTACACCCGTCTACTGGAAAAAATGCGCATCATACCGCGTACTTTCCCACTACTCAGCCGTATCGCCCGTTATGAGCCTAAACAAAGTCATTATTTAGCCTATACCACTGCCCTATTTGCGACGCTGGCACACAAAAAACACTGGCAGCCTTATGCGGTTTCAATTTTATATAGAACCTTGGGGGCTAACTTAGCGCATAACGCGGCGGCGGCGGCATTTATTCTCCCCTTAGCTATTCAATTTGCCCAAGAGCACCACGAGGCCATGCAGCGGGCAGGATTTAAGGGTAATCGCATCACCTTAGGTGCGGCCTTATTTAATGCCATTCTTGAGCAGCGTTCAGGAGTTGTGTTTAGTGAACACCGTTATAGCGATGTATGGTCATTGATTAAAAATAAAGACCGCCGTATTTATTTAGCCATTCCAGAAATGTTGGCCGAGCTTAATGCGCTGGCACAACAACAGCCGCACCCTTCTGAGTTTCCATTCATTTTAGCGGCAGGTGAGCGCCGAAGTTATAATGCTAATCAAATTTATCGCGACCCTGCATGGCGTAAAGTCGATAAAGAGGGTGCGCTACGTATTCACCCTGCCGATGCCGCACGCCTCAACATACAAGAAGGCGAACAAATACGTTGTCGTTCTGCTCAAGGTGAACTCCGTGTCATGACCGAATTTGATGAGGGGATGCGTCAGGGCTGTGTGAGTCTGCCACATGGTTATGGTCTGCGCTTTCGTCACAGTGAGGCCCTTGGCCCTGCGCTCAATTTACTAACCGCTAGTACAGCTTGCGACCCGTTTTCTCGTACGCCTTACCATAAATATGTGCCTGTTAGCCTAGAAAAACTATGAGGCTACGCGTTCTTCACAAGCCAACGGCGATGAGTAGACGTGACAGGATGTCATGGTGATGATGTGTACGCCTCAACGTTTGGGCAAAAAGCGTACCTGCATACTTGCTTATCTGTGCACAACAGTTGACAATCTGCACACCTTAACTTGCCGATTGAAGCCGTGTTATGTCCCCATCTAAAGACGATTCTACGACCCATTTTGGTTATCAAACCGTTAAAAAAGAAGAAAAAGCGGGTAAAGTGGCTGAAGTTTTTCACTCCGTAGCCGCCAAATACGATTTGATGAATGATTTAATGTCGATGGGCATTCATCGTTTATGGAAACGCTTTACGATTACCCTCTCAGGGGTACGCCGAGGTCAGCAGGTTTTAGATATCGCAGGCGGGACAGGTGATTTAGCACGTGTTTTTGCACGTGAAGTTGGAGCGACAGGGCGCGTCGTACTGGCCGATATCAATGACTCGATGCTCAAGGTTGGACGTGACAAACTCATTGACGGCGGTTATACCCTTGTCGAATACGTGCAAGCTAATGCCGAATGTTTGCCCTTTCCTGATAACACCTTTGACATTATTACCATCGCTTTTGGCCTACGTAATGTCACCGATAAAGACGCTGCCCTACGCTCCATGTATAGAGTCTTAAAACCCAATGGTCGTTTGTTGATTTTAGAGTTTTCCAAACCCATTTTTGACCCCTTAGCCAAAGTCTATGATGCTTATTCTTTTAGTGTCTTACCTGCGATGGGGCAATTAGTAACGCAAGATGCCGATAGTTACCGCTATTTAGCCGAATCTATCCGCATGCACCCCGACCAACAGACACTCAAACAGATGATGGAAAATGCTGGCTTCTATCAATGTGATTATCATAATCTGACGGGTGGTATTGTTGCGCTACATAGGGGCTATAAATAATGTTATTGCCTACCGTACTGGCTGTGTCCGCCTTTGAAGATATGCTCAATAAGGCCTTAGACCTCGACCCTGCAACACGACTTCAGCTCAATCAAAAACAAGGTCGTACATTAAACGTCAATGTTCAATATCCTCACATCAGCATACTGGTTTATTTTGACCAAGACCGTGTTCGTTTAACACCTTCCGAACAACCACAAGGTGCAGATGCCTCTGTCAGCGCCACCAGTTTTGATTTAATTAAACAAGCCTTACAGCGCGACACGCCAATTATGCAAAGTGGCTTAGTGTTAGAAGGTGATGTTTTTTTTCTACAAGAATTACAACGCATTGGCTTGCAATTAGATATTGATTGGGAAATGGGATTAAGCCAAATTTTTGGCGATGTCACGGCGCATCAAATCGGACAAGGCCTACGCAGTTTATTCAATTTTGCTCAAAAAACAGCCGCTGTTTTTTTACAAAATGGCGGTGAGTATTTACGCGAAGAGGCACAACTCTTACCTGCACGCTGGCAAATTGACGATTTCATTGAAGAAGTGCAAGAGCTACGAACTGACATTGAGCGCTTAGAGGCACGGATTGCCTTATTTAAGCAACAGTATCTGAGTACACCGCCTGCCGCCACCTCCGACTAAGGATTTATGATGCTCAAACATCTACCTCGTTTATTAGTCATTTGGCGTATTTGCGCCAGCTATCGTTTAGACACCCTGATTCCACGCGATGCCCCTATTCCGATGCCTATACGTGCAGCACTCTTGCTATTACGTATTCATCCCGCATGGTGGTCTACGCCTGTCTTAAGCACCTATGATGATGGTGAGCGTTTACGTTTAGCCTTACAAGACTTAGGGGTATTGTTTATCAAACTGGGTCAGCTTTTATCGACACGCGCCGACCTTTTACCGCCTCATGTTATTGCCGAACTCAGCAAACTACAAGACCGTGTGCCTCCGTTTGCCAGTCAGGAATTAAAAGCGATTGTCAGTAACGAGTTACAAGGCGATATTAGTCAACTGTTTAGCCGCTTTGATGATGAACCATTAGCCGCCGCGTCGATTGCACAGGTACATACGGCGGCCTTACCCGATGGTCGGGAAGTCATTGTTAAAGTGGTCAGACCCCACTTACAAACAGCGATTGAACAAGACTTTGGTCTGCTAAAAATGGCTGCCCGCTGGTTAGAGTCACGCTCTGCGGATTTAGCCGCTTTTCATTTATTACAAATAGTTTGCGACTACGAACAAGTCTTGTTAGGTGAAATTGATTTATTACAAGAAGCAGCGAATACCACACGCATGCGTAACAATTTCCCAAACTCGCCATTAATTTATGTCCCTGAGGTACATCACGCTTTATGCACTAGCCAAGTGATGATTGCAGAGCGTATTTATGGTGTGCCTATTTCCGATAAAGCGAGTTTTCAGCGTTTAGGCGTTGACCCCAAAGTATTGGCCGAAAAAGGCCTCACTATCTTTTTTACACAGGTGTTTAATCACAATTTTTTTCATGCAGACATGCACCCTGGTAACATTTATGTCGATGTGTCTAAGCCCGAACAACCGCGTTATATTGCCTTAGATTGCGCGATTATGGGCGAACTCAGCGACAGCGACCACCTCACCGTTGCTCGACTGATGATGGCGGTCATGCAACATGACTTTACAC
This sequence comes from Agitococcus lubricus, assembly GCF_003051055.1. Lineage (GTDB taxonomy): Bacteria > Pseudomonadota > Gammaproteobacteria > Pseudomonadales > Moraxellaceae > Agitococcus > Agitococcus lubricus. The sequence goes on from NZ_QAON01000017.1 coordinate 16,815, forward strand.
AACTGATTCAAATTGCGGCACAAGCGGGTTGGATTGCGCCTGCAACCGACACCCAAGCCTTGACGCGTGAAATTCGCCGTTTATTAACGCCCATGCTGCAAAAGTCGATTGATGAGCTGGACTTTGCTCCTATTTTAGTCGGTATTTTAGACGTTGCTCGTCGTTACCATTTAGAAATTCCGCCACAGCTCGTCTTATTACTCAAAACGCTAGTTCATGTTGAAGGCTTAGGCCGTGACCTCTACCCTGCGTTAGATATTTGGTCATTAGGTAAACCTTTACTTGGCCAATGGTTGAGCAGCCGCCTAAATCCTGCTGAATCGTTTAAGACTTTAATGCAACAAACCCCTGCGATGGTGTTAGGCTTAGCAGAACTCCCCGCATTGGTCTATGATAGTTTACGGGGTCTGCGTCAACATAATGCATGGCAAGAAAAACAATGGCGCGAGCTACAAACCTTGCACTATGAACTGGCACAAAGTCGTCGTTACGATTGGTTGGCCTTGATAGCCGTTGTATTAGGTTGTGCAGGCATCAATGCGGACGGCTTGTGGAGCTTACTCGGTATTGCATTAATTATTCTTGCGGTTACATGGCGGATTTTGGTTTAATGCCGCGCCTATCTCCTATCTATAACAGGTTAGCGTAAATGACGAGCTTTTTAGATACCATCAAATTTGATGCCGATGGCCTGATTCCCGCCATTGCACAAGATGCACATACAGGCCGAGTGCTGATGGTCGCATGGATGAACCGTGAAGCCTTACAATTAACTGCCGACACCCAACGCGGTGTATACTGGTCACGCTCGCGGCAAAAACTGTGGCATAAAGGCGAAGAGTCTGGTCATGTCCAATTGGTCAAAGAAATTCAACTCGATTGTGATGGTGATGTTATCATTTTACAAATTGAACAATTAGGTGGCATCGCCTGTCATACAGGACGTCAGTCGTGCTTTTATCGTAAACTAGACGCTAAGCAACAATGGCAAATTGTTGAACCTATCTTAAAAGACCCACATGCCATTTATGAGCAGCCAAAACATGAGCACTGATATTTTAGCCGAACTTGATAAAATTTTAGCAGAGCGTAAAAACGCGACTGCCGATTCCTCTTATGTTGCCAGTCTCTACCATAAAGGCATCAACAAAATTTTAGAGAAAATCGGTGAAGAAGCCACTGAAACCATTATTGCTGCCAAAGATGCCGCCCAGTCAGGTGATATGCATGACGTGATTTATGAAACAGCAGACCTATGGTTTCATACCCTTGTCATGTTGGGGCATTTTAATGTGCCCTCCCAAGCCGTTTTAGAGGAATTGGCTCGTCGCTTGCATACGTCTGGCCACGCCGAAAAAGCAGCTCGTCAACACACGCCCCACTAAGAGGTACTTTATCATGGCAGGTTTATCCCTTTCTCACTTACTGATTATGTTAGTTGTCGTCGTACTATTATTTGGTACTTCTAAACTGAAAAATTTAGGTAAAGACCTCGGTGGTGCTATCAAAGGTTTCAAAGATTCCATGAAAGATGCCGAGCAACCCACGGCTAATACACCGCCACCGACGACGCAACAAATTAGTCAAAATCAAACCATAGATAGTACAGCGACTCCCGTCAACACTGTCAAAAAAGATAATGTCTAATGTTTGATGTTGGTTTTAGCGAGCTTATATTATTAGCTGTCATTGCACTGGTGGTACTTGGGCCCGAAAAACTGCCGCATGCCGCCCGCATGACAGGCGCATGGCTTGGCCGTATTCGTCGTGCGGTCACGAGCATTCAGATTGAAATTGAAAAAGAAGTCGCAGCGGCTGAATTAAAAGAGCGCATGAATAAGGAAATTGAACGCTTAAAAAGTCACACAGAACCTATTACTCAAGAATTAAGCGACCTTGAAAACAGCATCAGCAGCAACCACCATGCAGCCCGTAGTGAGTCAACACTCATACCCGCAGAAACACTTGCCGATATCGCCAAACAGGACTATGTTGAAGTCCCGCCTGTACAACAGGAACTGTTATTATCTGCACCCGTTACTGATGATACACCTTCCCCTAAAGTCAATTTAGATAAAGCCCAACGCCATGAGTAGTGAGCTACCACCTGACAGCCCGCAAGATGAAATGCCACTTGTTGGCCATTTAATTGAGCTAAGAACCCGACTCATGCACATTATTGGGTCGACATTAATATTATTTTTTGCCTTAGTGGCTTTTAGAAATGAGCTGTATACCCTGCTCTCTAGCCCATTACGGCATTTGTTGCCTGCGGGTAGCAGCATGGTCGCAACCGATATCACTTCTTCGTTTGTTGCGCCATTTAAGCTGACCTTTTTTGTCGCTTTTTTTGTCGCTATCCCTTATGTGCTGTATCAAATTTGGCTTTTTATTGCGCCTGCGCTCTATAAACACGAAAAGCGGCTAGCCATTCCCCTACTGCTATCGAGTGTACTGTTGTTTTATATTGGTGTATCTTTTGCCTATTTTGTCACACTCGGTCCTGTACTCAAATTTTTTGTCAGTGTCGCCCCCGAACACGTCAACTTTATGACTGACATCAATGCCTACTTAGACTTTTGTATTAAGTTTTTTTTGGTATTTGGTTTTACCTTTGAAATTCCTGTCTTTGTCTTGATTTTAATTATGGCAGGCATCATTTCTACCGAAAGTTTAGCCGATAAACGCCGCTATATTATTGTGGGTTGTTTTGCTATTTCGATGTTTATTACCCCACCCGACGCGCTATCCATGACCGTTTTAGCAACATTGATGTGGATGCTGTTTGAAGTCGGCTTGCTTTTAGGCCGTTTAATTGAGAAAAAACCAAGCGTTAATGAAGAGTAGTCTGGTTTGTGTCTAAGCGGCATTCGCTAACCATCGTTTTTTCACCTCCCATTGAATAAAAGACTATAAAAACCGCCGATTGGCGGTCTTTTGTTATTGGGGGTTGTATATGTCACTTAAGTTCGGGATAAGCCTACGACTTTTTAGTTGAAATATGACTGTTTATAACGTCAAAGGCACTGTTGGGACGTTGTGGTGCAACTGTTTGAGCCAAGGGTGAAGCGGGGCTTTCAAGCAACACCCTTGCTTGCCCGCTGAACGCCTGAGCCATGCAGGGCGAAGGCTGGATTGCTGTTAAGCAACGAGTTTTGCACCACGAAATGGTTTTGCTGACGTTGGCCGAAACCAAAGTCAGTCCCGCGGAAGGCGGCTGTCATAAAGGCTTTAAATATTTTCTATATAAAACTCAAGAAATTAACATTTTTTATCCCGAACTCAGGTTATGTAGCTAAATTTCATTATGACGGTCGCTTAATTTGTAATTGTGTCAAACCAAAATTACGCCAAATTTTATTTTTTACTTCTACGGGTAAACGAGAAAAGTAGATATCTGCACGGCTGTGTAAGCCCACCACTTTGCCATTCGCCACAGTAGGATAGTGGCTGCTTGCGACAATATTCCAATAATAATCTTGCGGGCAGATATATTGTTCTAAGGCCTGAGCACGATAATGTTTGACGCCCTGCCAATAGGGCAGCAATCTCAATTCTAAATTTTTACTCGATAACTCGATGGGCAACTCAATTACAGGTATGTTGGAAGAAATAGACGAGTTTTTCATTATTATACCTTCTATCATTGCTAAGACTTAGTGTTAGCTTACCCCCCATTGGGTTTGCCTTTTACTTGACAACTTTTGTACAAGTTTTAAGTCTTGATTACGCTATTTATGCTGTTTTTTAGTTAAGCAGCCTTCTATCTTTTCGTCAATAACACCAAATGCAACAAAATAATTTTACTATACAAAACAATCACTTAAACAATGTAACTAATTATTTACTTTAACATCATCTTAAAAATAATTCATTCGCTTATTTTGTGTTATTCACGCTATTTTTAGGTCGTTGATTTTGCTTCAATTTTTAATCGTTTGAGTCGACGACATCCCTCCTTGTCATACTGGGCTTAGAGAAACTCTGTCGCGCTAAGCCCCTACCGTTTAGGTCTCTAATAAAAACGTCACAGGCCCATCATTGACTAACGCCACTTTCATATCAGCCGCAAACTGACCTGTTGCCACCTGCGGGTGTTGTATGCGGGCTTGCGCAACAATATAGGCATATAACTCCTGTGCTTGTATTGGCGCCGCCGCCGAGGAAAAACTCGGCCTTAAGCCTTTTTGTGTTTCTGCCGCCAACGTAAACTGCGACACCAATAACAAACCACCTTTAACATCCTTAAGGCTTAAATTCATTTTGCCTTGGCTATCGGCAAAAACCCGATAGTTGAGCAATTTATGCAACAGCTTATCGGCTTCGACAGGTGTATCGTGCTTTTCCACACCTAACAATACCAATAAGCCTTGCTCAATCGCGCCAATACAAAGATTATCTACCGTCACACTCGCTTCAGAGACGCGTTGAATCAATGCCTTCATACTGTCCTACCCCAAACGACGCGCAAAGTCATTCGTTGCCCTGACCAACGCGTCAATAATTCCGATTTCGGCAGCGGAATGCCCTGCATCACGAATAATATGCAACTCACTACTGGGCCATACTTTGTGTAGCGCAAACGCACCGTCTAAGGGGCAAACCACATCGTAACGACCATGCACAATGACACCTGGTATCTGTTTGAGTCGATGCGCTTGTGCCAGCAATTGATTGGGCGCTAAAAAAATGTCATGGGCAAAATAGTGACTTTCTATACGGGCGAGTGATAAGGCGGTATGTGGGTCGGCAAAATGATGCACGACATTTGGATTGGGCTTCAGCGTTGAACACATCCCTTCCCAAACAGACCATGCTTTTGCCGCTGCCATTTGCGCAATTTCATCATCACCTGTGAGTCGTTTATGGTAGGCTGCCATAAAATCGTGCCGTTCCTCCAACGGAATGACTTTTTGATAATCTTCCCACGCATCAGGAAAAATACGGCTTGCGCCCTCCTGATAAAACCATAATAAGTCTTCCCGTCGGCACAAAAAGATACCACGCAAAATTAACCCTAAAACACGCTGAGGATAGGTCTCTGCATAGGCAATCGCTAAGGTTGAACCCCATGAACCACCAAAAATCAACCATTGTCTAATCGCTAAGTGCTCGCGAATTTGTTCCATATCTGCGATTAAATGGGGGGTTGTATTATTTTCCAAACTGGCATGTGGCGTAGATTGTCCTGCACCACGTTGGTCAAACAACACGATTCTATAAACGGCTGGGTCAAAAAAGCGACGATGCCAAGGCTGTGTCCCTGCACCTGGCCCACCATGCAAAAAGACCACAGGAATGCCCTGTGGATTACCACTTTCTTCAATATATAAACAATGTGTATCATCAACTTGTAGATGAAACTGATGATAGGGTTGAATATCTGGATATAAACCAAGCATGTCGCAGTCTCCGTTATGAGCTATTGTTTCCATCTCTACCGTTGGATTTGATGGGCAAAGCATCGACTCAAGTGTAAGTTTAGGTATAATCACGCTGTTATTTTGCTGATTGAGTCCCTTATGGCTACCCTCCCGCTATTACTTGAAGCAGAACAGTTTGCCCCGCTTTGTGCTGACCCCGCTTATTTAATTGTACATTTAGGCAAAGAATCTGTTTATCAACAAGCGCATATTCCCAATGCCATTTGGGTAAATCCACGACAATTAGTCAGCGGCGACTTACCTGCAGCAGGTAAGCTACCACCCCGCGCCCAGTTAGAACAACTTTTTAATGACTTAGGTATCCAAGAAACGACACAGGTCATTGTTTATGATGACGAAGGGGGGGCGTGGGCAGGACGTTTTATTTGGACGTTAGATTTAATCGGTCATACAGCTTACGCGTATCTTAACGGGGGCTTACACGCTTGGTTGGCGGCAGGTCTACCGATTGATAATCAACGGCATAGCGCCAAAGCCAATCTCATCGCGCGTCAGTTTGATTGGCAAACCACTCCCGAAGTCGATTTAGCTTTTGTACTCGCCCACTATCAGTCACCAAACTATGCGTTATGGGATGCACGTTCTCCCGAAGAGTATACGGGTCGACAACGCTTAGCGATGCGGGGTGGGCACATTCCCCATGCGGTTAATTATGAGTGGACTCAAGGGATTGATAAAGAAAACGCCCTCAAAATACGCCCGCTTGATGTGATTCGTGACGAGTTAGCCGTACTCGGTCTCAACACCGATAAAACCATTATTACTTATTGTCAAACACATCATCGTTCGGGGTTTAGTTATTTGCTGGGCAAACTGTTAGGTTTTAACATCAAAGCCTACGCTGGCTCATGGAGTGAATGGGCCAACCGAACAGATACCCCTATCGCGCTTGATTAAACCGTATTCGCCACTATTGCACCAATCACATCAGTGCTCACTTTTTCTTTTGCCGAGATGTTACTATGTCATTCTTTATTGCTTTTCAACATATCGTACCACAACACCTCTTATCGCGTGGTGTCGGTTATTTAGCTGCCAGTCAAAATACGTTTATTAAAAATACCTTTATCAAACAATTCACGGCACAATACGATATCAACATGAGCGAAGCCTTAGAAGAAAATCCGCTCGCTTATGCCAGTTTTAATGACTTTTTTACTCGCGCACTCAAAGCAAATGCCCGCCCCATTGCTGCCGCCGATAACGCTATTATCAGTCCTGCCGATGGTGCCATCTCACAAATTGGCGAGATTAGCGAAGACAAAATCTTTCAAGCTAAAGGGCATGATTATCGTGTGAGCACCTTGTTAGGGGGCGATGAGGCCTTAGCCAAACCCTTTATTGGGGGTCAGTTTGCAACCGTATATTTATCGCCGCGTGATTATCACCGTGTACACATGCCGTTTACAGGTCAACTCAAAAAAATGATTTATATACCTGGCGATTTATTTTCGGTGAACACACAAACAGCCGAAAATGTACCTAATTTGTTTGCCCGTAATGAGCGTTTAGTGTGTCTGTTTGACACCGCACTTGGGCCAATGGCGGTTGTTTTAGTCGGGGCGATGATTGTAGCGGGTATTGCCACCGCATGGGCTGGCAATATTCAAGCGCAAGGTAAACAAATTATAAGCACCGATTACAGCCAACAGCCGATTCACTTAAACAAAGGTGATGAGCTCGGTCGTTTTTATTTAGGTTCTACGGCTATTGTCTTGTTTGGTGCCGATGTGATGGCATGGGATAAGCGTCTGGTAGCCACTAGCCCTGTCCGTATGGGCGAAGCAATGGGCGTGACATTATAAGGCTGAGTCCTTTATCCACACTCTATTCGATATCAAAAATATCTGTTAGCATTTATTGGCTTAGCTAATCAATTGCTAGGCCATAATAAGGCTTACTGATATGCGAATTACACTCAAACAACTCGCTGTATTTGTTACCGTGGCCAAACACGGTACTGTCACTCGCGCGGCGCAAGAGCTAAACCTCACCCAAAGTGCTGCGAGTATGGCCTTATCGGATTTTGAAACGCAGTTAGATTGTGTGCTCTTCGACCGTATCGGCAAACGCTTACAACTCAATGACTTAGGGCGTAAATTACTGCCTCATGCCATCAACACTGTGGCTCATGCGAACGAATTAGAAAGTATCGCGCGGGGTCATGGTGACAAAGTAGGTAGTCTCAAAATTGGTGCCAGCCTGACGGTGGGTAACTATATGATGCCCCCGTTGATTGCGAGTTTTATGCGCACCTATCCTCAGTGCCAGTTGAGTCTCGATATTGCCAATACCAGTCACATTATTCATGCCTTAGAACAATTTGAATTAGATATTGGTTTTATTGAAGGTTTTTGTCATGCACCACATCTAGAAGTCATTCCTTGGCATAAAGATGAATTAGTTGTGTTTGCTGCACCCAGTCATCCCCTTGCACAAAAATCGGACTTACAAGAGCAGGACTTTCAAGAGGCACACTGGATTTTGCGCGAGTCAGGCTCAGGTACACGAGAGATTTTTGATAATGCGGTGATTGGTCGTTTATCCCATGTACACGTATTATTAGAGCTAGGCCATACCGAAGCCATACAACGGGTTGTTGCCAGTGGTTTAGGTATTGGTTGTGCCTCGCGTTTATCTTTAGATGAAGCCATTGCTAGCGGCACACTCACCGCCTTAGAAACCCCATTTTGGAACTTAAATAGACAATTTTTTGCCCTGATTCATCGACAAAAATACCGCACTTATGGCTTAGAACAATTTATGGCACATTGCTTTCAAGGGTTAAGCTCAACCTTCGTTTGCGCATGAGCGGGCTGCCAACACACATGGTCAATACGCATTTGTTCGGCTAATAACATCGCCAAACGCTCAAAGCCTAAACTTACGCCACCATACTCGCCACACTGCTGAATGGTTGCCAATTTGAGGCCATCAATATACAAATAGGCTGACTCTGTAGTGGTCAATGCGACATATTCTTGCTTAATTTGTGCCATCGGCATGAAGGTCTGAGGAATCTCTGTTAATAACAAGGCCTGCTCGTAGCCTAATGTAGGTTCGATAAAATGACGATACAGCAAAGATATCCATGCTTGTACTTGGTCACCGCCCTGCTGCCGTACGCCCAAACTGTTTGCAGCTTCTTTACATGTTTTTAATGACGCCTGACGAATATCCAAATTGAGACGCTGTTGAAACGCGTCGACATAAGGCCGCTCTTGCCATACCAGCTCACTACTGCCACACAAGTAGGCAACTAACTCACTGAGTTGCTGTTTTAATGCTGTAAAGCTACCTTGTTGCCACCAGCTTACTAGACAAAACTCGGCTAAATGCTTACGACTTTTAGGCTCGTCTCTATAGAGATGCCCGACTTGATACACCGATTGCCCCGTTAAATTGGCCAGCTCACGCATAATCGCATCGATAGACTCGGGTAAGTACGCATCGATATGCCCTACACCGACCTTGAGCGCCGACGGCAATCGGCTCAAGGTCATGCTGTCCACTTCTAACACAGTGCGCTGCTGAAAAAACGACCGAATACGGGCTAATAGGTATGCCCTTAAACGAATAATCTCTAAGGGAGCTAAGGTAGATGCCATAAATCGCCTAATAAGAAGGATAGCTTCTTGCTCTAAATGTAGAGAAAATAGCTAAAACCGATGATTTAACTTGCGCTTTTTATACGCTTCAACAAAAATCTGCATAGGCACTCTGCTATATAAGCATGTAAACTACATATTGCATAATAGCTAGCCATAATATATACGATACTAGGGATTGTTGATGTATGATTGAACCCAAGCGTTCGACTATAGCATCTAACATTCGGAAATCTTCGGTTTAGAAGCAAACCGTCACCATACGGCCAGTTGACATTTATAGTGCTGTTCTTTCAAAGCCATGACTCAGCGTGCAGCCAACATGTCAACTACCCTAGTATAGGTAATAAATATTGTTACGACTGACTTTCTACAAACGTGCAGAACGCCAGCCAGTAATTAGTATAATCAATGCGAGTTGTAATCATAACAAAGCGTGTATCAACGCAATATAATGGAAAATATGGGTCTACACCATGACAACACCAATTACTAGCCTGATTGGCCAAAGTTTGCCTGAAAAAAGCCTGAATCAACTGAGCCTAGTAGGCCATTCTAAAGCTGAGATGCAAGGATGGGTAGACAGCTTGCCGATTATGAATGTCGGTGAAACCGCTAAACGTTTATATCAAACGCTACAAGAACTCACTCGCTTAAAAACGACCGAAGAAAACCGTTATGAACTCTTAGAAGTGTTGCGCCCCAGTGTACAGCTCATTTTACAAGCGCTTGCCAAACATTATCTCAATCAGTCTATTTTATTACCAGACCGCGCTAACCGTGTGGCATCACTGGCACAGGCGCTACGCAGCTATCTGGCAACAGGCTATAAAATCGTTGCCTTTGATTGTGTGGAAAAACTACAAACCAAACTCAGTATTATTGGTATTGGTCGACGTCAACAACAACAACTGGCTGCCCAAAGTTTTCAACGTGCTATCAGTGAACTGGGTGGTCTGCTGTTAGAAATCCACTTGTTATATTTACCCTCGCCTGTTGGCCTTTGGTTAGATTTACACACCTTATACCGTGCTGCCGTCGCTTATGGCGTGGCACAAACCAAAATACCCGATGTGCATGCCCCTTTTAGCCAATCACTCACGGTCACCGAGTCGTACTTACGCTGTTTGATTTTGGCAGCCAGCCATACCAACAAATTACGCCAAACCGAAATCAAACAAATTTATGATGCCAGCGAGTTATGGACTAACCACCTAAAAATTAAAACAAAATTTAGCGTCAGTGACCTGTTACTGATTGATACCGACAATGATTTTCCACCGTCTTATGTGTCAAAATCTGTTGATGTCCCGCATCCACTGTATATTGATGCGCAAAAACTGGTACAACATTTACAAACGATTCAAAGCACCCCACCCGCTCAGTTAACCAAAGGCGAAGTCCTAGCCTCGAGCTTATATCAACACCTGATTACGATTTGGAGTGCACCAACCGAACGTACATTCGCTCGTCGCTCTTACGAAGGCCAATTATTTTTGTGTTTAGGTTTAACCGCGACACACTATCATTTAGCGGATGAATTGGACTTTGAAAGCGTTATCAATATCCGTCAAACGTTTACCGAAGAAGAAGCGAATCTCTTTTTGCGTAATGGTTTAAGCGAAGAAGGTGGACAGCCCGATATTTGGCACTTTAGCTTATCTTCTGTTGACTCTATCGAAAGCGAAATTGTCGCTAATAATCGTAAAAAACAAGGTACGCCCGACCTATACCCTCCTACTGCGGTTTCTATCGTCAATATTAGTCCTGGAGGTTACTGTATTCGTTGGCAAGGCGAGCCACCGATTAGCTTGCGTACAGGCGAAATTTTAGCGTTGCGCGAACCCGACGACTCCAGTTGGAATATTGGTGTCATTCGTTGGGTCAAACAACTCCCAACGGAAGGAGCCGAAGCAGGCATAGAAATTTTATCTGCTCGCGCCAAACCTTGTGGAGCACGCGTCATTAAAAAGACAGGCGACAGTACCGAATACATGCGTACCTTATTACTGCCAGAGATGAAGTCGTTACACCGACCTGCCACCCTCATCACACCGAATGTCTCATTCCGTAGTGGTTATCGTGTATTAATCCGTTTAGGAAATGAAGAAGTTAAAGTACAATTAACCACAGAGATGTTGACCACACAAAGTTTTAGTCAATTTGAATTTGCCTTGTTACAATCCCAAGATAAACCTCAAAGCATCGTTGCTGGTAAACCTACTGCCACAGCGCTGAAAGCTGATAATAAAGATGACTTTGATTCTTTATGGATTAATCTGTAATTTTACGTGTAGCAAGGTATACCGATCCCATTTAGGACTTATGACAATATGGCCGCCAAAAGTGAAACATTGCGTTTATTGGTATTGCATCAATCTGCTGATAATACTGAAGAAATTATCAAGGCTCTCAAAAACGCAGGCACACCCACCCGTCCGCAATTAGTCGCTAATATCGAAGATTTTGAAGATAGTATCAATAGTCAGGCTTGGGATTTAGTTTTATCGGCAGAGACCTTATCGGATGGCGGCTACAGTGACGCCTTGCAAACAATTCGTAACCTCGATAAAGATATCCCCCTGATTGTCTTACTGAATACCTACGATGAAGAAATTATTGTAGAAGCCCTAGAATTAGGTGCAGTTGACGCAATTGTGTTTAATCAACATCAACACCTCGTCTTTTGTATCCGTCGCGAGTTAAATAATTTATATCACCGTCGTGCGCAGCGTAAAGCCGAGTCGTTCCTAAAAGAAACCGAAAAGCGTTGTCAACTGTTACTCGAAAACTCACGAGATGCCATTGCTTACGTCCATGATGGCATGCATATTTATGCCAACAAAGCCTATGTCGAATTGTTTGGTTATGAATCGGGTGAGGACTTAGAAGGGATGCCCGTCATTGACTTAGTCTCTAAACAAGATTTAAGTAGCTTCAAAGAGTTTTTACGTTCGTACAGTAAAGGCGAAAAAATCTCTAGCGAATTAAAATTTCATGGCATGAAAGCGGACGGCGACCAAATTGATGCGATGATGCAATTATCGGCTGCTAGTTACGATGGCGAACCGTGTACCCAGATTATCATTCGTCGTGATGAAGGTGATGGCGGTAAAGCCTTATTGTTAGCCCAACAGCTCAAGGCCGTGACGTCTATCGACCAATTAACAGGCTTAGCTAACCGTCAACAATTTGAAGAAAAACTCGAAGAAACACTGATTCAAGCTCGCCGTGAAAAAATCCAAAGCACCTTATTTTATATGAGTATGGACAATGTACCGCAAATCAATGCCAGCGCAGGGATTGTGGGTACCGATGCTGTGATTGTTGATTTGGCCAAATTCCTAGGCGAATTGATGCCTAATGCAGCCATTGCCCGCTTTAGTGATACGGTATTCACCGCCATTATTAATGATGTCAACACCGAACAAGCCCGCACTCAAGCAGAAAAAATCTGCCCGATGGTACATGACCGTTTATTTGATATTCCGAATGGCCGTACAATTCAAACCTCACTCAGTATTGGTGTGGCGATGATTGGCGAAACCGCGCCCGACTCACAAGAATTATTATCACGCGCTGTCAATGCAGCCGAAAAAGTCAAACTACTCAATAAAGGAGTCGGTAACGGCGTTAATATTTATAATCCTGCCGAAAACGCTGCCGCTAATGACTCCGCCTTGCGTGAGCTATTGGTTGAAGCCTTAGAACAAAATAAATTTAAGATTTTGTTCCAACCCTTGTTTGACGTCGAAGATGAAAACGCGCAGTTTTATGAAGTGTTTGTCCGCCTGCCTTTGGCCGATGGGAAAGTGATGGCGCCCGATGAGTTTTTAACCGTCGCGCAACGCTATAACTTGGGGAGTAAAATTGACCGTTGGGTGTTAATTAATGCCTCTAAACGCTTAAAAGACCATCTGACACGCCATGCAGGTAGCCGCTTATTATTAAATCTCACCGCAGAGTCACTACAAGACCCTAGCTTGCCAGATTTAATTACTAAGCTCACCAAAGCGATTGACCCTAAAGGTCAGCCCTTAGTCATTCAATTTGCCGAAAATGATGTCGTCACTTACTTAAAACAAGCGAAAGAGCATGTTGCTGCACTCAAACAAGGGGGTTGCTCTGTGTCAATCACCAACTTTGGCTGCACACTGAATCCCTTAAATACACTCAAACACGTTGATGCCGACTACATTAAGCTCGACCGCTCATTTACCCAAGATTTAAGCCAAGAAGAAAACCTTGATACGACCAAACAAATGGCAACCGAAATCAATGCGCTCAATAAGCAATTGATTGTATCGTACGTTGAAAATGCCGCTACGGTCTCTAAATTATGGACAATGGGGGTACGTTATCTACAAGGTTATTATCTACAGCCCCCCTCCGAAAATCTTGTCTACGAAAATCAAGGTTAAGTTATCCGCGTAGTTGACGGCCATGATAAATTACCCCCAACTACGCACCTTAATCATCAAACCACCCCCATCGCTCATACGCTACGTTTCCAAATAAGCAACAAAGATTCCACCAAAGTGACTCTATCAGCAACTTAAAAATCTACTTATGCTCTCTGAACTGTCTCGTTCTACTCTAAGTCTGAGGCTGATAAACGTTTTGGTTGGAGCAATATCATGTTAAGCGTACATCGACATGACGAACGCGGTCATGCACATTATGGCTGGCTCAACGCCCGCTATAGTTTTTCTTTTGCCGCGTGGCACGACTGTAGACACATGGGCATTAGCCATTTACGTGTACTTAACGAAGATAAAGTCAAGCCTCATTCAGGCTTCGCGCGGCATAGTCACGATAATATGGAAATTCTAACCTATGTCCTAGCGGGGGCAGTCAGTCACGAAGATAGTATGGGCAATCAGACCACTATCCGCGCAGGCGAATGTCAGTTGATGAGCGCTGGCACAGGCATTAGTCATAGCGAAATGAACAGAGAAAGTAGCACCTTACACATGCTGCAAATTTGGTTATATCCCCATAGTAAAAATACGACTCCGCGCTATCAACAAATTCACTTAACAAATGATGAGCCTTTACAGCAAATTGCCGCACCAGAGCCTATGGCGAATGCTATGCACATTCAACAAGATGCGGCCATTTATCGATTAAAATTCAAGCAAGACCAGCAAATCATACTGCCTCGTCAGTACATCAACGGCTACCTACACCTTATTCAAGGGGGTGGCTCAGTGAATCAATGGCAATTAGCTACAGGTGATGCCTTGAAGGTTGAACAGCATGAAGCCTCTTTAGTATTTCATGCCTTAGCCGACGGTGAAGCCTTGTGGTTTGATTTAAGTTAGGAGATAAACATGCACCAGCCCTTAGACCCTTCTGCTTTAGCACAACTGTTTACGCAAGCCCGAACCTTTTCAACGTGGCAAGACCGTGCTGTGCCCGTCGAACTCTTACATCAATTGTATGAACTGACTAAATATGCCCCCACGTCCGCTAATAGTTCGCCTGCACGCTTTGTTTTTATTCATAGTCCAGAAGCAAAAGCAAAACTCAAACCTGCACTCGCTGAAGGCAATATTGATAAAACCATGACCGCACCTGTGACCGTGATTGTGGCAGCAGACTATACCTTTTATGAGCAACTGCCCCAACTGTTTCCTCATACGGATGCGCGTGCATGGTTTGTAGGCAACGAAGCTTTAATTCACACTACCGCCTTTAGAAATAGTTCCTTACAAGGTGCGTATTTAATCATGGCTGCTCGGGCATTAGGCTTAGATACAGGCGCAATGTCTGGGTTTAATAACACCCTACTTGATGAGACCTTTTTTGCAGGTACAGCCATTAAATCTAATTTCTTAATCAATTTAGGGTATGGCGATGCCCGTAAACTGCATGAACGTCATCCACGTTTAGCGTTTGAATACGCTGCTCAAATTATCTAACGCAGAGCTGGGCTTATCTATGATAAGCCCAGCTAATCCCCACCACCGCAACCGCCGCTACAACCACTGTCTGCACTGCTATCGCCACTACAACTGCCGCCACCACAACCACTACCAATATGACTACCACAGTACGACTCTTGATGATTGGCTTTCATGCAATCCAGATGATAGATAAAACCATTCGCAATCGCTAATTGTGCGTCTAAGGCAAAAATTCTGGGTAACCTATTGGGTGTATCAGGGTTAATCACTTCGTGCTGACACGCTAAATTCCATGTCCGTTTAATCCCCTTAGTCGCTTGCGTGGGACTTAACATGGTTTCTGCGGGATGATGATGTAAAAAATAACCAAAGGCACGCCGACAAAATCTATCGTAGGCTTTGGTTGATAAAATAAAGGCATGCCATGCTTCATCGACCGCCTGCGATGGCATACTTAACATGCCCAATCCTTTATATTCCGCCATAACACAAAACAAAAAGTAATCTTTGAGTGTAGCCAGCACCTGTTGTCGTTGCTGAGGGCTTAAGTGTGGGTATGTGTGTTGTAATTGGCGGTCTATCGAAGGGTCAAACACATAGCTTAGAATAAAGTCTTGTCTATGTCTCAACCGTTGACGGCGAAGACCTATATAAAAAACCAAGACTATGATAGCTATTAGAACAATCGTCATTATTATTCTCCTTGCTAATGCTCACTCTTTTAGCATTTAGCGCTTTTGTTGTATTGATTAAAACCTAGCTTACAAGGCTAATATGAATAAATAATGACAGATATCACATTGACACAACGGTAGACGATAGATAACTCTACAATACACAAATAGCCCCGTATAGTGTTGCCATCCTGTCAGGCATTACATAGGATTCAGAGAATGAGTGATAATAATAAACATGCCAACACCCCGACCAAACGGTTTATGCGCTTGGCAGGCATGACGGCCAGTATTACAGGCAAAGTCATGAGCAATTCGGTCAAAAGCCTTGTGGGGAGCGCCGAACAAAAAGCCGAAGCACGCAGCGAAATGTATCAAGAAATTGGCAAACAAATAGCCAATACCTTGGGTGAAATGAAAGGTGCTGTCATGAAGGTGGGTCAAATAGCCTCCCAATATCAAGACATCTTTCCGCCCGAAATTGCTGCGGCAATGACTAAACTACAAAAAGAAGCCCCGCCGATGCCATTTAGCATCATCGAGCAACAAATTTTGCATGAGCTAGGCGCTAAACCACACGAAAAATTTGCTGAATTTGAGGAAACGCCTTTTGCTGCTGCCTCTATTGGCCAAGTGCACAAAGCAAAACTCGTCACAGGCGAGCAGGTTATTGTCAAAATCCAATACCCTGGCGTTGATGAGTGCTGTGAGTCTGACTTAAAACATCTGCGTATGGCCTTAAAACTTGCAGGGGTGATTAAACTCAGTAAAGAGCTTCAAGAAAAATTGTTTGATGAAATCCGTAGCTCCTTACATGCCGAACTGGATTATGTACAAGAAGCAGCGAACTTAACAGAGTTTCGTGCCTTTCACGTACACGATGACAAAGTCATTATTCCGCAAGTCTATACAGACTATTCAAGTCGACGTGTATTAACACTCAGCTATGAGGCAGGCGATAGTTTAAGCCAAGCCAAACACTATCCAACGGCAATACGCAACGAAATTGGTGAGCGTTTATTTCATGTGTTGTGTGAGCAGATGTATCACTTACATGCCCTACACTGTGATTCGCATCCTGGTAACTTTGCCTTTAGAGCAGATGGTAGCCTGATTATTTATGATTTTGGCTGTATAAAACGCTTAAATCCTTTGTTAGTCAACGACATGAAACGGCTGGTCAGGGCTGCACTGGCTAATGATTATGCAACGGTGGAGGTTGTACTACGTGATTTAGGTATTCGCACCCAGATTGGAGAAGTCCCGCCTGAATATTATTTAGAATGGATTGAAATTCTACTTGCGCCACTCAAAAACCCACAGTTTGATTTTGCCCATAGCCATGTACATGACCAAGTGTTAGCTAAAATTAAATCATTGATGAAATATTGGGATAGTTTTCAACCCAGTGCCGAAACAATGATGGTGAATCGGGCGATTGGGGGGCATTATTG
This sequence comes from Agitococcus lubricus, assembly GCF_003051055.1. Lineage (GTDB taxonomy): Bacteria > Pseudomonadota > Gammaproteobacteria > Pseudomonadales > Moraxellaceae > Agitococcus > Agitococcus lubricus. Next base: position 33,904 of record NZ_QAON01000017.1, read on the forward strand.
GAATTTTGTCAATTTAGGCGTGAATATCAATCTTAACAAACCACTCATGGGGTATCTCAGCCAAGCATAACTGCGCTCAAGGGGGGGCGTATCTACTCCCCCTATATTAGCCACCAAACTCATTGAGGCGGCATGATTTTATCGGCATGTATCTGTGTTGAGAGCGACTGACATCACTTAACTAAAATTGAGTGCACCCATAATTTTATCTAATGCCGCACGGTAATCCCCATCGATGACTTCTTCCGTTTCAAGATTCGCGTATATTTGACCATCGGCATATAACACTTCATGCGTCATGCAATATTCTAAGCGTTGGCTATCTAAGGCCTTTTCGTACTCATATTTTGCTTTTAAGAGCTGAATATCCACTACTTGCGACATATTCACTTGTTGTTGTTTAAGTGTACTGATTTCTTGTTGCAAGGCTTCTATTTGTTGCTGCAAGGATTCAATCACCATGGCTGCATATAAATCTTCTTCTGAAGCAAAGCAGATATTATTCACGGTGCGTTGTAAATAGCGCTGCAATTGCTCAAGGGTATTTGCACCAAAACCATAAGGATTCGTATTTTCTATTGGAATAGCCATCGTCATACATCTCTCCGATACACTCTTTTTAGGTTAACCATAGTAGTATGCCGTTATTTTTTGCACAATATTTATGTACAAAATACACACTAAACTAACCCACTACATAGATTATGTTTCATTCATTTTTAGACTATTCAAGTGTGTGCTATTGAAAAAATCGTGCAAACTTTTTTGACGGTAATTAGCTACCACTTATCTATAAAACGAAAATCTAAATTACAATGCTACAAAATACGACAATTATTGATTTATATCACAAAATTATAAACTTTTTGCTTCATATCTTTTGCTTAATTTGTTCTACACTCAAATAAATAACACTTTCTTTATGGCGGTATTAGCCATGAATATAGCCTCACTAGCCGCACCGAACTATCCTATCTATCAGGTATTACTACCCAATGGCAGGCTTGGACAGCCATTATCGGACACATTAAATGACACACAATGCCACTTAGCCGCTTATGAGCACTTATGGCGCACCCGTTTATTTGACCAACGTGCCGTTGCCCTACAACGGACAGGCCAGCTCGGCACTTACGCCAGTTGTTTAGGTCAGGAAGCCATTAGTACGGCCATTGGTTTTAGTCTCCAAGCCAACGATGTTTTTGTGCCTTACTACCGTGACCAAGCGGCACAATTATGTCGCGGCATGAAAATGGCGTCTATTCTACAATTCTGGGGCGGTGACGAATGGGGCTCATACCATACCAATAATCAAGATTTACCCGCGTGTATTCCGATTGCCACACAAATTACCCATGCAGCAGGCGTCGCCACCGCACTAAAACTTCAACAAAAAAAACAAGCCGTCGTTAGCACTTGTGGAGATGGTGCCAGTTCCCGAGGAGACTTTTACGAAGCCTTGAATTTAGCAGGGGTATGGCATTTACCCTTAGTCGTCGTCATCAACAATAATCAATGGGCAATTTCTGTGCCACTCAGCCAACAAACCGCTTGTGCGACACTTGCACAAAAAGCCGTAGCCGCAGGTATTGTAGCTTGTCGTGTTGATGGTAACGATTTTTTTGCCTTGATGATGGCCTTAGAAGAAGCCTTAGAACGGGCGCGTTCGGGCAAAGGTGCGACACTGATTGAAGCGGTGACTTATCGCTTATGCGACCATACCACAGCCGATGACATGAGCCGTTATGCCAGTCTAGAACAACGGCAACACGCAGAAGAACAAGAGCCTCTAAAACGGTTTAGGCTATTTTTAGAACACACCCGCCATTGGCAAGATGCACAACAACAAGCGTTAGAAACACGGCTCAAACATGAGATTGAGGAGGCTGTGACGGCTTATTTACAGTTAGCCTCACCTGCCATTAGCGATATGTTTACGCATGTTTATAGTCATTTACCCACCGACCTAGCCCAACAACAGCAAGCCTTTTTACGGTTGAAAGGTCTATCTCACTAATACCGCTTGCTGCTGGCAATGAGGAGACAAAGAGCATGTTAGCCAATTTAGTCGAAGCGGTCGATTTAGCCCTAGCACGCGCCATGAGTGAAGATGAGCGGGTGATTATTTTGGGCGAAGATGTCGGCAAAAATGGGGGAGTATTTAGAGCAACAGTTGGCTTACGCGAGCGTTTTGGTGCCAAACGGGTATTAGATACCCCATTAGCTGAAACCTTGATTGCAGGGCTTGCCGTAGGTATGAGTAGTCAAGGCTTACGTCCTGTTGCAGAAATACAATTTATGGGCTTTATTTATGCCGCGTTGGAGCATTTAATTTCACATGCCGCACGTTTACGTAACCGTACGCGTGGTCGACTATCCTGCCCATTAACGATTCGAGTCCCTTTTGGGGGTGGCATTCATGCGCCCGAGCATCATTCCGAAAGTACAGAAGCCATACTGACCCATTGTGCAGGGCTAAGCGTTGTTGCCCCTTCCTCACCTCGGACAGCTTATGGTTTATTACTGGCAGCCATTCGTAGTCCTGACCCTGTGATTTTTTTAGAGCCTGAACGGATTTATCGCAGCTTCAAAGAAGAACTTGACGATAATGGTATAGCCCTGCCCTTAGAGCAATGTTTGGTGTGGCGCAAAGGCCATGACTTGACGCTCGTATGTTGGGGTTCATGGGTACAGGACTGTTTGCGTGCGGCAGATAGTTTGGCCACACAGGGGATAGCGTGCGAAGTGATTGATGTGGCCTGTCTTAAACCCTTAGACATGGAAACCATTATTCAGTCAGTAGCACTGACTGGTCGCTGCTTAATTGTGCAAGAAGCGGTTAAATCGGGTGGACTAGGGAGCGATATTGCCGCACGACTTGCCGAACATGCGTTTTATGCCTTACGCGCCCCCATTAAGATTTTAAGTCCTCCCGATGTGATTGTGCCCTACTTCAAATTAGAAGCCGTGTATTTGCCACAAGTTGAGGATATTGTCCGCACTGCGCAACAACTCATGGAGGCAAAGAGATGAAAACCTTTAGCCTACCCGATTTAGGCGAAGGCCTACACGAAGCGACGGTTGTTGAATGGTACATTACCAACGCACAGGCCGTATCTCAAGGTACAGTGATTATGGCTGTAGAAACGGCTAAAGCCATTGTTGACATTCCAGCCCCCGAAGATTTATTTTTTATCGAAGCCTTATGCCCCACAAACGCCTTAGTCAAAGTCGGCGCAGCGCTGTTTACGTATCGCACCACAGAAGACAAGATAGAGCGACATCCTCCATCCGCAACAACGAGCGTCAGTGTGGTCGGTTCATTAGTAGAAGCCAACACAACCGCTAGTACACAGCATTTTATACTCGGCAAAGACCGCTTTAACACAGACGAACAAAGACAAGCACAACAAAATTTGTCGGCTTCTACACGCCTGCTCTCTATATCGTCAGACCGTCAGCCCCAGCAATTAACGGGCGCACGCCTCAGTATGTCGCAACATATGACACACGCACAGCAAACCGTGGCCTTAGTGACTATTTTTGATGAGGTATATGTCAAACAGTCCTCGCCACAAGGCATCTTAACGCAGGTAATCAACGGATTAATAGCCAGTTGCCGACAGTCGCCATTAACGAATGCGTGGCTTATCGACAATAGTCTCATTGTGCATGAACATATCCATTTAGGTATCGCCATAGATAGCCCACACGGTTTATTTGTTCCTGTCATTCCTAAGGTGGATACGCTATCTGAGCGTCAAATTAGCGAAAAAATAAAAGAGCTCAAACAACAAACACAGGCACACCAATTACGCGCAGAGCAATTACAAGGTGCGACAATCACGGTTTCTAATTTTGGGGTGTTTGCTGGCCGTTTTGCAACGCCCATGGTCATGCCACCACAAGTGGCCATTTTGGGGATAGGTCGGCTGTATCGCCACAATACACTCACAAATAAAGGTGATATCAAAACGCGACTTGTGATTCCCTTATCATTCAGCTTTGACCATCGGGCACTAACAGGTGGTGAGGCTGCTAAATTTTTGGCTACCCTGATTGAGAAGTTACAAACACCCCTTAGTCGGCGCTCAAACAAAAAGCCCCAAGTCTGAGTCTTGAGGCTTTTTAGTGCTAAGCAATTTGCGAAGCAGATTAGGGTCTGTTGAGGTTTGGTGTGCGGCTGATAAAAATTGACTCAGGCAAGGCACAAAACGCAGTTAATAGTCGTTCTATTGGCAAGTTTTGTAACATAAAATGAGTCTATTTTTAACGCAACCTACAGGGAAAGAACTATTTTTTGAGGCTACTTTGTTGTTCATCGCTTAGTTGGAATAACCAAACTATCGGCTTCACGCCTCATATCCTCTAAAAAATAGTCTCTTTCGCAACCACAATCAAAACGTCAACACCCCCTAGGCCATCTGATAAATCGCAAATAAGGCAATCGCAATCAAGATAATAATCACAATCATACCCATGCCATTTTTGCTTTCTGCGGGCGCGGGCACTTGACTAGGTGTTGACTCCACAGGCGCTGGCGCTGGGCGTGCGGCTGGGATGGGCGATACCGAAGCGGCTGGCTTAGGTGCGTGATTCACAGGGGCGGGTGACGGTTGTTTAGGCGCGACCGCAGGTTTTGCTGCAGGGATATTCACGACAGGACGGAACTGTGTACGCTCGGCCTCTTCCTCAAAGTCAGTGTGCGGGGTGGTCTCTGCTGGGCCAATAATTTTAAAAATCATCGCATCAAATTTAACTTCGTCACCGTTTTGCAGTGTCGTTTCGTCAGAACGCTTACCATTGACGAAGGTACCGTTTGATGAACCTAAATCTTTCACCCATAACTGACCTGCACGAATGGAAAACTCGGCATGACGACGAGATACATGCGCACCGCCAACCACAATATCACAATGTGGGTCACGACCAATGACGTTAGTACCCTCAATTGGGAACATACGCCCCGAAATAACACCCGTCATGGCTTTGACTTGCCATAAAGGGGGGGGTTTAGGCAAGTCCCGTTTAAGGGCTTGTGGTGGAGGCTCTGGAGGGGCTTTAGTCGGGTCAATGATTTGTAATTCAACTAAATGTAAACGAATGACGTCACCCACCTTCACTTCAACCCGTTTGGAAACAGGCTCTCCATTTAAGAAGGTACCGTTTACACTACCCGTATCACGTAAATACAATTTGCCCTCTTCTTGTTGTAACTCAGCATGAAAAACGCTGACGCCTTCATCGTTGATAACAAGATTATTGGTCTTATCACGGCCAATCGTTAAACGAGGGTCGACCAACCAAAATGCAGGCTGGCGCCGATCAACAAACTGTAACTTTAACATGACTATTTCTCTTCCCTATTGCGATTTAGGTGCGACCTTAGTGGCACCTTGGTAAATTTGGTTAATTTGTTCGGGTAAACGGTTTAACTGCCCCTTTACACCAACATCAAGCTGTAACACACGAATTTGTTGATATTGTTGTGATGTTAACTTAGCCGCACCCGCGCTGTCGCGCAAAATTAATGGTTGTAGAAACACTAATAAATTTCGCTTCGTTTTGCTATCACTCTTTGAACGAAATAAGTGCCCTAATAAGGGGATTTTACTCAAAAGTGGGACTTCGCTCACAGATTGACTATTATCCTCCTGAATTAATCCCCCTAGTACGATGGTCTGACCATCATCCGCTAGAATAGTAGTTTTAATCGAACGCTTGTTAGTAATCAAGTCCGCCGAATCAACTCCTGCAACACTCGGTACCACAGAAGACACTTCTTGTTCTACTTCTAGCTTGACGGTGCCACCTTCTCCAATATGCGGGACAACTTTTAGGGTAATACCCACATCTTGCCGTTCAATGGTCGTAAATGGGTTACTCGTTCCTGAGCTACTAGAGGTACTCGAGCCCGTAATAAAGGGCACATTTTGACCGACGACAATTTTTGCTTCTTGATTATCAATCGTCATAATACTGGGTGTTGATAATAAGTTGGCATTACTCATGGTGTTAACCGCTTGAATTAACGCCCCATAAAAACTTTTATTTCCATTACTGTCCGTATTTTGTTGACCAAAAGCAAAAGATGCACCGTTGACCGTCGGCAAACTGGTGACATTAGTCTGTGTCGCTAAGGCTGCCAAACTGGTTAAACTATTACCCGCATTATTAAAATTGACTAAGCCTACGCCTTTGTTAGGGTCGCCCGCTGCCCATTGCACACCCAATTGCGCTGCATTTTCGCCAGAGATTTCTAAAATAGCCGCTTGGATTAATACTTGAGAACGTCGTTGGTCTAATTGTTGTACGACAGACTCTAACTCTCGCATTAACGACGGGTCTGCTTTAATCACGAGCGCGTTTTGACTCTCATCGGCAATTAAATTGACGCCATTACCACTCGCGGCACTACTCGTATTGTTATTATTAGTGCCTGAGCCAGTCGCAGGTTTACTGCTGCTGCCACTGTCTGCAACCAACGAACGCAACACTTCGGCAACCTGTTTTGCGCTGGCATGTTGCAAACGAATGACACGCACGCCTGCTAATCGGTCAGCCGCAGGTTTATCTAATTGCGCAATCACATCACGAATACGTTTGCGCGCACGCGCATCACCTTTGAGTAATAACCGATTACCGCGATTATCCGCCACTAAACGAATACGCGAGCCACGCATGTCTTTGTTAGCCGTCGTGGAGGTCAGACTATCTAACATCGACAAGACGTCATCGACACGGACCTCTTTCAGCAAAATAATTTCTAACTCGTCACCTTCACCTGTGTCGAGGGTTTTAATTAAACTTTCGATTTCACTGATATTATTGGCATGGTCGGAGATGACTAAAGCATTTGAACCATTGACTGCCGCCAAATGTGCAAATTGTGGCAACAAGGGTCTAATGACAGGCACGAGTTCGTTAGCATTGGTGTTTTCGAGCATAATCACGCGGGTAATTAGCGCCTCACCTTTGGCTTTATTGCGTAAATCAAAGGGTACCGCGTTTTGCTTGGCATTAACATCTGGTACTAATTTAATGGCATCGCCTGCGGGGACTGCCGCAAAACCATTCACACTCAATACCCCTAAAAATAATTCATAGACGGCATCAGAAGATAAGGGTTTGCTGGAAATGACTGTGATATTGCCCTTGACGCGCGGGTCGACAATAAAGTTTTTACCTGTAATCTCGGACACTTCGGTGACTAGCGCAGAAATATCGGCCTCTTTTAAGTTCACTTTCCATGTTTTAGCCGACGCTGTGCCTGTTAACGCCATCAACAATGACAAGGCAATAAAAGATTGACGTAGATTCATATTAAAAAGTTTGCTCAATAGTTAATGTTTGGCTGCCACGCAGAATTTCTATACGGGCATGCCCTGACTGTTGTACTTGCTGTAATAAATCTTTGTCTGCTTGAGGATTTCCCAAAACTTGACCGTTTAACTTCAAAATTTTATCACCTGTACGCAAACCAATACTGCGACGTAAATGCGCAGGGGCATTATCACTGATTTCGTAACCTTGGCCTTTCGCCAATAACCCCATTTCTGCCAAATAGCCACTGGGGTCTGTATTTAAGCGATTGATGGCTTGACCTAACATTTGCCGCGCCTGCGCACCTGTGTTTGCGGGCGCATTGGGCGTCGTAACAGGCGCATCGCCACCGAGTAAATTGGTTTTGACAAAGCGTAGCACCTCATCATTCCCATTACGTTGCAGTAACACCTTATCGACAAACACAGCCGATAACGTTGCACCACCTGCGACTTGCTGCCCTACTTTGTATAATTTACCGACGGTTTGACCTTGCTCACTGATAATTGCACTGGAACGTGTTTTCTCGACACTCACAAATACACCATCTAATTTGAGTTGTAAGGCCGTTTCTGGTGCATTAGCAGCCGCATTCGGGCTTGACTCTATAGGTGCACTCTTAAACAACGTAAAGCTCGCCAAACGGCTGCTATCAACCATAGCCGAAGTACTGGTTTGCTGGGATTGAGCTGGTGGATTTAAGGGCATTTTATCCTGACCTGCTAATAACCATAATAAACTCGACATACGCCAAGCAAAGTATAAGGTCGCTACCAACATAATCAGCCGTGCAATCTGACGATTATATTGTGTGATTGATGTCAAAGATGGCGTTTTCACACCCACTCCTAATCTACTCATGGATAATAGAGCCATGCTGATAAACAAATGACCTTAGAAACTATTCCAAGGCTGTGAAGTCGTCACCACAATCGCATCAGGCTCAGCGACCCCACGATAATTGGGAGAATACGCCAATAAACGCTGACTTAACTGACTTTGTAAACGGTCTTTTGTTACCGTAAATAAGGCTAATTTGGCTCGAGTTTGTTGCTCTACCATCGTTAATACTAAATTATTATTTTGATGAGTCACATCCATCGTGATGGCAGGGAGATTTATTTTTTGTTGTTGACCATTCAAGACATAATCAACAGCCCCACCTTGCCACTGTATCTGCCCCTGACCCTGTGTCCATGCGTGTTGTTGATACTTGAGCGTGATTTGCTCTAAGGCTAAAGGCTGGGGTGGTAATCGCCAATCGGGTAATATGGCCTGTAGTTCAAGCGGCGACACATCACCTTGCAACTGCAGCAACTGCCATTGTCCCATGCCCCACTGTGCCTGTGTTTTTAATCGACTATGCGGGCTCAACCACTCAATATCTGCCGCCAATTTTAAGGTTAATAACTTGGCAGGCAATAAAGACCATCGAAGTTGGCCGGCAAAGCCTTGATAAACAATATTCGCCTGACCTCGCCACACACTTCCCCCCCAGTCAGTCACCATATTACGTACAGCCAAGGGCAGCAGTTTAGCGGCGACACGGGCAGGAGTTTGGATAATTAACGCCAACAGCAACAAAATGGTTGCAAATAATGCCCAATTATACGCACGTGCTTCTTTGTCACTATGGTCAATTTTTTTAAACATATATCAATAACTTATTCACATGCCAGCGTCATACACCGCAACAAGCCGAAGACAGGCTTCTGTATAAAGGTGCAAAAATTGCCAAGTTCAGCATCAGGGTCTTAGGGACTCTGTTGATGTTTTAGGTGTGAGCCGCAACCAAAACGTCAACAGCCGCTAAGAATACCTATCGAATATGACAAATAATAAATCGTTGAGGTCATTAACAATACGTATGATGTCGTTTTTCTATTTATCAGCGAACTCAGACAGTCAGCACATCATACGCTGCTTTTAGACGCTATAAGGTTGTTTTTTTATATCTATTAGCGATGCGTCGCTTTTCTATTCTTAATGCACAGTGAAGCGATTTGTCAAATAAAAAAGCCTCTATTTGAGAGGCTTTTTTGTCAAGGCGAGTCTTAGATTAAAAATTGGTCTAAGGACTTACCTGCGGCAAGTTCGGTTGCTAACCAACGAGGTTGCTTCCCACGACCAGTCCATGTTTCGTCTGCATTTGCAGGATTTCGATAACGAGGTTCTACTTTTTTAACAGCAGCGACTTCGGTTTTCACGGCCATTAACTCTTCTACTGTAATCCCTAACTCAGCAGCCATTTGCTCTACTTTAGCGCGAGCTTGTTTGATAGATGATTTTCTTTTTGCTTTAATTAACTGTTGTGCCTCAACAATAACAGCATTTAACTCTTCTACACTTAATGAGCTTAAGTCGATAGTCATATCGGTTCCTCTGTTTAATAATCTCAAATATAAGGGGTATTGTAGTTTCAACACAAAACTACAAGGGATTATCTGTCGTTATACAAACGGTATATCACACGAATTTGGTTGATTACGGGACAACAAACATGCCGCAATAAATCAACATATAATATGCTTAAGTACGCAATAATAATGGAGGCCAAAGATAAAGCAAAAAAAGGATAATGAAAATAACTTTTTTATATTTTTAATAAAGAACGTGGCTAATTTTGCAAAAAATATACAAGACTGGCAAAAGGATTATCTATATACGAGGTATAGATAATCCTAGAAAAGTCTTTAGAACGGCAAATCGTCGTCTAAGTCATTATGCATTGCTGGGGCTGGACGACTGGGCGATTTATTCGCTGTATTACGCGCTGAAGATTGATAATCGTCTTGCTGGCTATAATTATTATTGTTGTTATAGCCATAGTCGTTGTCATAGCCACCCATATTTTGATTATTATTGGACGAACGTCCATCAATCAACTGCATAACGGAGGCTTTAATCTCGGTGGAATATCGGTCTTGGCCTGTGGTTTTATCCTGCCATTTACGGGTATGTAATGAGCCTTCGACATAGACTTTACTCCCTTTACGCAAATATTCACCCGAAATTTCAGCCAGACGGCCATAAAATACCACTCGATGCCATTCGGTTTGTTCGGTTAATTGCCCTGTGTTTTTATCTTTCCACGCTTCACTGGTGGCAACAGAAACAGTGGTCACTGTACTGCCTGATGCCCCTAAACTACGCACTTCTGGATCTCGACCCACAGTTCCTAATAACACAACTTTATTTACACCACGCATAATATGTTCAACCCTCTATGGTAATACTATGTTCAAAATATCAAACGGTTAAGATGTTCTATCACAAAGCTATTTGTATACAATTGGTTGTTCGACGTAGCCTGTTTATACACAAGATGAATGCTCACTACGCCAGACTTGCATGTCACTTCAGTGAATTACGATATCGCACCAATTGGCTCTGGGCGTCTAAGAAGCACATACGCATGACGTAGGCAAGCAGTAAACAGCCTGAAGGTTTGGCGCAATAGGCATTATTATCTTAGTCAAGTATTTTTTCAACAGCACAGAACATCAGAACGACAAATGTCTACGCGAGTACAAGGTTTTTCAGAGAAGGCTCATCGAGTCGTTCTTTGTCTACTTTGAGGTAAACCACGCCTTCTTGCGCCAATACGACAACTTCTTCTACCCCGACGACAGGTTGCAATTTAGCCAGCAATACGGCTGCTTCTGCCTGAGTACATGGATTAATATTGAGCATCATACTGTGTAAGAAACGAGGAGACTGCATCGTGAGGGCAACAACTAACCACAATATGCTGCATAATGCCAAAATAATATAGGCGAGACTAATGCTGTGTAAACCATATAATATTCCACCCAATACCCCGCCACAAAATGCCCCTAAAAATTGGCTACTGGCATAAATCCCCATGGCCGTGGCTTTTGTCCCTGCGGGTGCGATTTTACTGAGTAAAGAAGGTAATAAGGCTTCTAGTAAATTAAAGGCGATAAAAAATACACTGATACCCATAAGTAAGGTATATTTTTGCGGGTATCCTTGTGCAAGCAACACTAAACTAACCGTTAGTAACGCAATACCTGCCACAAAAACCTGCTTAATTTTACGTTTCTTTTCGGCAATAATAATCGCGGGTACCGCCGCCACAAAGCCACCAAGTACAATAGGTAGATAAACCCAACCATGTTGACTCGCAGGCAAATGGGCATAATCGGTTAATAAATGCGGGAGTAATACAAAACTTGCCGTCATCACGAGATGCAAGACAAAAATCCCTATATTTAGTCGGCTTAATTCGCCATGAACCACACTCTGCCTTAATTGTTGCCCATACGTTTGATGTGTTTGTTTGAGGGTGATGGTTGGTGTAGGAACGGTCATCATTAAGCCTAAACCCATGACTGCTAACAGAGATGTTGCCCAAAACAAACCACTTAAACCAAAGTGTGCGGCGACAAATGGGCCAATCACAAAAGCAACGGCAAACGATAAACCGATGCTCATGCCAATCGTGGACATGGCTTTGGTTCGCTGCTCTTCGCGGGTTAAATCGGCTAATAAAGCCATCACCACTGCCGAAATTGCACCTGCCCCTTGAATCGTGCGACCAATAATCACGCCCCAAATGGAGTCTGACAGAGCGGCCACTGCTCCGCCCACCGCAAACAACATCAGCCCTTGAACAATTAACACTTTACGATTCATACGGTCAGCTAATAAACCAATAGGAATTTGTAATACGGCCTGTGCTAGACCATAAACCCCGATGGCTAAACCAATTAATGCGGGCGTGGCATCACGTAGTTGATGCCCGTATAACGCAAAGACGGGCATAATCATAAATAAACCTAGCATTCTTAAGGCAAAAATACTCGACAGTGCCAGTGTGGCTTTACGTTCACCTTGAGTCATACCTTTCATGCAGTTTACCTATGTCTATATGGGCGCGGGTACAAAATCGCTTTTTTCACACGCAATACGATGATGACTACGCATCTCGATGCATCCTCGCTAAAAAGCGGCGCGCTATTATACGCTTGTTGACATCCACAAAAGCAAACCTCAGCGATACACACGACAATTATTGTCCTTGTTTGTCTTCTGTTGACTGCCGTTTAATCTAAAGTTTGCTTATACTCCGTCGTTCTATTGAGGCTATCTGTTGTTTTGCGAGCCACGATTTTCTCTTTTTTGCTTGAGCTATTTTGTTATGAACAATCATCTTATTCGTATTCGTGGTGCTCGCACGCACAATCTAAAAAATATCTCTTTAGATATTCCCCGCGATAAATTGGTGGTGATTACGGGCTTATCTGGCTCAGGAAAATCCTCATTAGCCTTTGACACCCTATATGCCGAAGGTCAGCGCCGTTATGTAGAGTCGTTATCTGCTTATGCACGACAATTTTTATCCTTGATGCAAAAGCCCGATGTCGACAGCATTGATGGCCTGTCGCCTGCGATTGCCATTGAACAAAAATCAACATCACATAATCCGCGCTCAACGGTAGGAACGATTACCGAGATTTACGACTACCTACGTTTATTGTATGCGCGGGTAGGAACGCCTTATTGTTTAGACCATAACATTCCTTTAGAAGCACAAACCATTAGCCAAATGGTGGACACGGTGCTCGCCCTACCCGAAGGCACTGCCCTCATGTTGCTTGCCCCCGTTGTACGCGACCGTAAAGGGGAACATTTACATGTGCTTGAAGGCTTAAAATCGCAGGGTTTTGTCCGTGCGCGTATTGATGGTTTGGTGGTTGACCTTGATGACAGTCCCGCTTTAGAAAAAAATAAAAAACATAGCATTGAAGTGGTGGTTGACCGCTTTAAGGTACGTGCCGATTTGCAATTACGTTTGGCCGAGTCGTTTGAGACCGCCTTACGTTTAGCGGATGGTATTGCCGTGATTGCTTATATGGACGACAGTGGCGCACCGTTATTATTTTCTTCACGACACAGTTGCCCCCATTGTGGTTATGCGGTCAGTGAACTCGAACCGCGTTTATTTTCTTTTAATAATCCTGCGGGAGCGTGTCCCAGTTGTGATGGTTTAGGGATTACCTCCCATTTTTCAGCAACACATTTAATTTTACACCCCGAACTCAGTTTGAATGAAGGCGTGATTCGCGGTTGGGACAAACAACACCCCTACTATTTTGCCCTGATTACCGCCGTTGCCAAACATTACGGCATCAGCTTAGAAACACCATGGCAAACCTTAGATAGCAAGATACAACAGCTCTTTTTACACGGCTCAGGCAAAGAAAAAATTGCTTTTGTTTATGTCGATGAGCGTGGCCATAAGCGACTCAAAGAACAGCCCTTTGAAGGGGTACTCCCCCATTTAGAGCGACGCTATCGGGAAACCGAATCGCCTGCTGTGCGTGAAGACTTAGCACAATATTTGGTGAGTAGTACCTGTCAAAGTTGTCAGGGTTCGCGTTTACGTCCCGAAGCGCGTAGTGTCTTAGTCGCCGACAAATCATTACCCAGTTTGACTAAACTACCTATTAAACAAGCCCATCATTATTTTGAGCAATTACAACTGAGTGGGATTAAAGCCGATATCGCCGAAAAAATTCTCAAAGAAATTCGAGAACGCTTATTCTTTTTGGTGAGTGTGGGCTTAGATTATCTGTCTCTAGAACGCTCAGCCGAGACACTCTCAGGCGGTGAAGCGCAACGTATTCGCTTAGCGTCACAAATTGGTGCAGGGTTGATGGGGGTGATGTACGTGTTAGATGAACCATCCATTGGCTTACATCAACGTGATAATGAACGTCTATTACAAACACTCCTAAAGCTGCGTGACCTCGGCAATACGGTTTTAGTCGTTGAACATGATGAAGATGCCATTCGGGCGGCTGACCATATCATTGATATTGGCCCTAAAGCGGGGGTACACGGTGGTCACGTGATTGCCCAAGGCACTGCCGCACAAATCGCGCAAGTCAAAGAGTCGCTGACGGGGCAATATTTATCAGGTTATAGCAAAATTGCTGTCCCGAGCGAGCGTTTGGCATTTAACCCTGACAAAGTATTAACCCTCAAAGGTGCGTCAGGTAACAACCTGAAAAACGTCAGTATTACCCTACCCTTGGGGCTGATGACCTGTATTACTGGTGTATCAGGCTCTGGTAAATCAACCCTCATTAACGGCACACTGTATCCCATTACCGCTAAGGCGCTGAATGGTGCTCTCACCTTAAGTCCTGAGCCTTATGAGAGTATTCATGGCTTAGAGCATTTAGATAAAGTGGTTGATATTGACCAAAGCCCTATTGGTCGTACACCCCGCTCCAATCCTGCCACTTATACGGGCTTATTTACCCCGATTCGTGAGTTATTTGCCGCCACCCAAGAAGCCCGTTCACGTGGCTACACAGCGGGTCGTTTTTCGTTTAATGTCAAAGGCGGTCGTTGTGAGGCTTGTGAAGGCGATGGCGTGATTAAAGTCGCCATGCACTTTTTACCCGATGTGTATGTCCCCTGTGATGTGTGCCACGGTCAGCGTTATAACCGCGAAACCCTAGAGATTCGTTATAAGGGCAAAAATATCTCGCAAATATTGAATATGACGGTTGAAGATGCACATCACTTTTTTGAAAGTGTGCCTAGCCTTGCCCGTAAACTACACACCTTAATGGCGGTTGGCTTGAGCTATATCACACTGGGTCAATCGGCCACGACCTTATCGGGCGGTGAAGCACAGCGAGTGAAATTGGCACGTGAACTAGCAAAACGTGATACGGGCAAAACACTCTATATTTTAGACGAGCCAACCACAGGTCTGCACTTCCACGACATTGCACAGTTGTTATCTGTACTACAGCAACTCCGTGAACATGGAAACACCATCGTCATTATTGAACACAATTTAGATGTGATTAAAACCGCAGACTGGTTGATTGATATGGGTTATGAAGGCGGTGATGGCGGCGGTGAAGTGATTGCAATCGGCACACCCGAACAAGTCGCTGCAGACGAAAAATCGCATACAGGTCGTTTTTTGAAGCCTTTGTTAACGCAAGCCTAGACTTCGACTCCGCTCAGCTATCCGACTCCACTCAAGCCACATTGAGATGCCCCTGAGCAAAGTCTTAGGGGCATAACCATAATAATTTGACACCTGTCGAACAGTTCGATATATTTCAAACTATAAATCTATGAGGGTTATACCATGTCAACAAATACCATCACTATCAACGGTAAAGAGCGTTATTACGAACCCGCCCCCCACGATATTGACGTTGAAAATTTCCGTAAAGTCATTACCAGCCGCCGTTCCGTACGTAAGTTCACCCAGAAACCCATCCCTCAAGCGGTATTAGATGATTGTTTAGACATGGCATTGCTTGCACCGTGTTCATCGGGCTTGCAACAATGGGAGTTTTATGTGGTACGTTCGGCGGACAAAAAAGCCAAATTAGTCAAAGCCTGCATGAGCCAATTGGCCGCCAAAACGGCTGCGGAATTAATTGTCTGTGTCGCGCGTACCGACCGTATCGATGACTTTGCCAAACAAATGTTGCGTGAATGGCCAATGCCTGATGTCCCGCCTTTAGTCAAGCGTTATTATCAACTCATTCCTTATAACTATTCATCAGGTCCCTTAAACAGTTTTGCTTATGCCAAAAAAGCCGCTTTTGCCTTGGGCGGCTTAGTAGCAGCCGTACCTAGAGGCCCTTACACCAAAAGCGAAGTCGAATTATGGGCAGCCAAAAGTACCGCCCTTGCCTGTGAAAATTTGGTTTTAGCCTTTAGAGCGCATGGCTTTGACACCTGTATGATGGAAGGGTTTGATGCAGCACGCGTGAGTAAATTATTACATCTCAAAGACGGTGCGTTTCCGATTATGGTGATTGGTGCAGGCGAACGTGCGGATGATGGCGTGTTTTGGCCACAAGTGCGGTTTGATAGAAAACTGTTTGTGCATGAAGTGTAAGTGAGCCAAAACGACGCTTAGAAGATAGACTTCTAAGCGTCTAGGCTTTATCTAGGGGTTTGCAATCATCGGTTAAAAATCCAGAGTCCCTATACGAATAGTATTTCCCTGTGCACCACCGTCTATCACGACTAAACGTTTTAATGTCGGAGAATAGGCATAAATTGGCTTATACGACTGCGTGGGAAAACCACTCGCTAATAAGCCATAATTGGGTGCTGTTTGATAGCTGACCCCATCCGTTGTCGTATAGTAAGTCACGCTTGGTGTCGGTACGCCCGCACTAAATACCTGATGATAGGTCAAATACCCTGTATCTGTTTTTACTCCAAAGAAGCCAATGGGTGCAGGCTTACCCACCTCCGTTGCCGCATAAGTCACTCCTGTCGCGTCGGCAAATGTCCAGTTAACCCCATCTTGGCTAGTTGCGAGCTTTTGCTCTTTTGTGACTGCCGATAAGAAACCCAACACAGGGTCGCGCACATACTCTACTTTAGACAGCGAACGAATCACTAACGTCCCATCAAGGTCGGCAATCTCAAAGCTACGACCACCTTGTGCCATGATATTAAAACCTGCGGGCAAGCTATACGTCGCAAATGACCAACTTAGACCATCGGTGGACTGATAATACGCGCCTTCATAATGGTCTGGATTATTAAATGTCCCTCCCACGGGGACAATGCCACGATAAACTAAATATTTACCGTTTTTATAGCTAGGCAAGCTGCAATAGCTGGAGGGGGATGCAACAGAAACGGTGCTAGTATCAATGGTTTTGAGGTCTATCGCTGTCCACGTCAGTGCATCACTTGATGTCATCAGCATACAGTCGGTATCTGTACTTAAAAAGTAACGATTATTGAGATATTTGCCTCCCGCTAAGACGGAAGTCGAAAAGCCATCGACACTGACATCCGTACTTTGCCATGTGATGCCATCGGCACTGCTAGCAATACGCACACCTTTGCTTAAGTCACTCACATTCCCTTGCCATGCCGAAGCCACCTGAAATACCCGATTATTCATAGCTGCCATCGCAGGAAACTGATTTTTTAGATTGGTCGTTTGTGTTGTCCAATCTATGCCGTTACTCGATAACCAAACTGTGAGTTTAGCCGTATCACTGTGAAAATCTCGGCTTCGTTCTAAACCAACAAATTTACTACCATCCCAGACTAGTTGGTCTGGCGCGTATGTGGCGTTAATAGGTTTGCTCACTTTATGATATTCAAGCTCACCAAAAGTCACTTTATCCACACCGCCACCCGAGGTAGAAACAATGAATCCTTGTTGAGTCGCCGAGGTATTATTTTGTAAATTGCTTACCGTAATCGTGCCTGATACCGCGCCTTGCGGCACAATCACATGCAGACTTATGTCGGTCGCATGACTAATTTGTGCAATGACATTATTCGCAAAGGTGACTTTCATTTGGGTTGGGTCGGCTGCAAATCCTACGCCTGATATTTTTATTGTGTCTCCTACTTTAGCCGTCATGGGTAATAAACCGACCAATGTCATTGGCGGTATCACAGGTGTCGTATCTAAGATTAAGGGATTGTTTTGTAAATACGCCAATAAGGCTTGTAGTTTTTGTAAATCAAAACCCGTCTCACTGACTGAGCCAATAAAATCTTGTACTAAATTAATGACTTGTGTTTGATATTGACTGGCAAATGTCGTCACATCATAGGGTAATGTGCCTGTATTGCCTGAGCCATCAATATCGCCGTCTTGTAAATCAAGGCTTAAGGCTTGTGCCATTTTCAGTGCAGGGGCGGTCTCTGTCGCACCCAACTGTTGATGCGCCACCTTTGCGAGCGAGGCTAAGACTAAGGCATAACGCTCTGCTAAAGAGCTTCCTAATGCGGCTAATTGCGATGAATTAGCCACTAATGTAGGGGCTTGCGAAATATTGGTCACGCCAAATACCTGCTCAATACGCTGTTTAGCTGTCTGTAAAAAAGGCATGATATCGCCTCCAGCCGCTAAGGTTTGGGCATACTGCAAGGCCGCTTCGGTTAAGACGGTGATAGCCAACTCACTATTTGCCGACACCAAACTTGCACCCGCACGCAAACTGACACCGGTAGGCAAAGCCGTCATTTGGCCTGTCGCCTCATCAAAATATTGCGCACCATTGCCACCTTGTACCTCGGTGATGACCGCATTGACTGAAGCAGGCACATTAAATGTCACTTTGCCTGAAGTGCCCGTATTTTGCTCGCCAATGACCGTATTGGTAGCAGCATTGCGTAAAATGACCCGAGCATTAGTTATTTTTCCTAGCGATGGGGTCACCGTTAGTGTCTTCATTGCCCCAGCGGATGTTGTTTTGGGGGTATCATGGTCATTGCCATTACACGCTATTAAACATAACGACAAGGTCATGCTGGCGATTATTTTGGGCTGGCGTTGAGCTGTCATATCCATTTTCCTTAAAATAATGATGAGGTGTTATGGCCTAAAGCATAGACAAGCTATTCGTAGATACAACCCTACTGGTGTCGGGCTACGCCTTGCCTTGTTGGAACAAAACTTGAATAGTAGAAAGCAGCTTGAAAAGTGTTAGACACACTCGTCCAAACGCTCTAGGCTAGCACTCAATAAAACCGATAGTGATAAAATTTATTAGAAAGGAGATTCACATGCGCGCTCTTGGCCCAATTGACCAAGTCTTTTTATGGTTAGAACGTCGGCAACAACCCATGCATGTGGGAGGTTTATTATTATTCAAAATTCCTGAGGGTGCAGACCATCGTTTTGTGCAAGAAGTTGGCGCACGCTTTAAGGCGGTCACGCCACCTGTGCGTCCCTTTAATCAACGCTTAGAAGGCATGTTTTGGGAAGAAGATGATGAGTTTGATTTAGAACATCATTTTCGCCATATTGCCCTACCCGAACCAGGCCGTATTCGTGAATTATTGGCCTATGTTTCTCAAGAACACAGTGCGTTATTAGACCGCGCTAAACCTTTGTGGGAATGTCATCTTATCGAAGGCATTGAAGGCAACCGTTTTGCCTTATATTTCAAAATGCACCATGCCGTCGTTGATGGAATTGCAGGCATGCGTATTGCCCAAAAATCGCTATCTACCGACCCCAACGAAAAAGCCTTAACCCCGCTTTGGGCGGTAAAACGCGACCGCCGTCCTAAAGAAGAAACCACCGTTTTATCGACTTTTGCTGATACACTAACTCGTTTACGTCATCAAGCAGCGAGTATTCCGCGCGTAGGCAAAGAGCTGTATGACGCCATTAAAGCCTCTTATGACAAAGACCCTGATTATGTGTCTGTATTTCAAGCACCACGTAGCATATTAAATCAACGTGTTAGCGGCTCACGTCGTTTTGCTGCGCAATCTTATGACTTACCCCGCATCAAAGCGATTAGTAAAAAACTCGGCGTCACGATTAACGATATCGTCATGGCGATGTGTGCGGGCGCATTACGCACCTATTTATTGGAATTAAATGCCTTACCCAAAAAGCCCCTCATTGCCATGGTTCCCATGTCATTACGCAAAGATGACAGCGATGGTGGCAATCAAATTACCATGATTTTGGCCAATCTTGGGACACATCTAGAGAATGCACAAGACCGTGTGGATATTATTCATCGCTCGGTACAAAATGCTAAAAATCGTTTTAGCCGTATGAGTCAAAGTGAAATCATGGCCTATAGTGCTTTAGTATTTAGTATCTCAGGACTCAATTTGATGACAGGTATCGCGCCTAAGCTACAGGCATTCAATATTGTCATTTCTAATGTGCCAGGCCCTAAAGAACCCATGTACTGGAACGGCGCTCAGCTCGATGGTTTTTATCCAGTCTCTATCGTGTTAGATGGCATGGCGCTGAATATTACCCTGACCAGTTATGTAGACCGCTTAGAATTTGGTTTAATTGCTTGCCGAAAAGCCTTACCGAGCATGCAACGCCTGTTAGGCTATCTCGAAGATGCGCTTGACGAATTAGAGACCTTATCATAAGACCTTAACGTATTATACATGCCCAACTCACCCTTGTGAGCGTGTGTTGGGCAACCTGCCTCCCCAAACCTTGATAACGCATTACACTATCCCTACCACTAGTATTCATGTTAAATTTGCAATACTGTACATTTATACAACAAGTTTAGCGTGTGATACGTGTCAATAAACACGCAGAGGCCACCACTTCGCTGCCGTACCACTCTTGCTAAACCTTAGGCATTGCAATAACCGCCTATGTGCCTGTATGAAATGCCAATTTTTACTATAAAAAATAGCGATGCGCCAAACAAAGCCTCATCATACGGAGTGTTGTTAGTGATGTCTGAGCCTTCATTATCTGACCTAATCAAGCACTATAAACACTCGTTTTTAAGTATGTGGCTCGATTTATTCAAAACGCCCACGCCGACTGACCATGAGCAATACTTATGCTACTTAGGTCAAAAATTACATCATCGGATTATGCTCAGTGCGCCGATTGTGACCCTACTCATTATTATTAAAGTGTCTTTATATTTTAGTGTGTTATCAGGTACCCAATTATTGGGTGTGCTGATGATTAACTTTTTATGCACTGATGCCAGCTTAATTGCCTTGTTAGTGATCAGTCTAAAAACGACCACACCTGACCAATACTATTATCAAAAGATGTTTGCTTTGGCCTCTATGGCTTTATTTAGCTGTAATATCTTATATGCATTTACGGTTGCTAATCATATTTATTATCCCTACCAAATCATCGAGCTCAGTATCCTTGTCTTTTTGTGGGTATTTAATTATCCCTATCGCTGGATTATCAATACCCCTCTGTTTGTGCTAGGCGTCTATTGCCTTATCTTTTTAAGCGCACATGCCGAGCTGAATTATACCCATATCCTAGAATTACTTTTTTTGGGCATGGCTTTTGCGATTGGCGTATTTTATTCCTTAGTCAATGGGGCGAATGAATATCATTTATTTACGTTACTCAAAGAAAGCGAAGAACAGGCGATTACCGATAGTTTGACGCAGCTATATAACCGCAAAGGCTTTACGCAACATTATCAGCAACTGGCTAAAATCGCGACACGCGAACACAAAGCAATTTATTTAGCGATTTTGGATATTGATAATTTCAAACAAATTAACGATAGCTTAGGACACGATATGGGCGATAAAGTGATTACCCAAGTCGCTCAACAACTGCAAACCTTATTTAAGCGGCCACTGGATTTAGTCGCACGTTGGGGAGGTGAAGAATTTATTGTCTGTTGGTGTAGTGACCAAGTAGATAATGCCTTTGTCATGGGACAAAAAACCTGTACCGCTATTGCTACTCATCAGCACGATGCGACTACACCGTTTAACGTCACTGTCAGCATGGGAATTACCCAACTCCAACTCGGACAACAGCACTTTGATGTTGGCTTAAAACAAGCCGACTTAGCACTGTATCAAGCCAAACATGAAGGCAAAAACTGTTTTCGTATTTATGCGCACGTTTAAGTCGTTGGTTGCATTAGCATTAACACCTCCGTTTGCCCTCCTGCATGCGCTGCTTGCCAAGGAAAGGCATGATGTTTATCTGGCCAACACAAAATCAGGGCGTTAAAAGATGTTTGTTGATAATAGCGAAGCGCTAAACCCATATAATCCGCAACATAGGCGGGATTGACGGGTTTAAACATGACCTGATAATTATTGGCAATAATATCATCATAGCCTTGATGCGCCTGAAAGTGTTGCCCTGCCTTAATTTTATCGACACACACTTGTAGCAAGCTGTGGGCAGTTTGCTGGCTCAAACCAAATATCATGATTTCGGGATGCGAGAAGGTTGCTGTTAAGCCAACGGTATAGGCAAAACAAGCCCCTTCTTCATCTTGCTCAGGGCAAACATACAAAACATGCCAACCGAATTGCTCAATATCGCTACAGAGCTTGGTGAATATTTTATTGTTAGCCATCGATTTTCTCTTACCGTCTGTCGCTCAGCATACAGACGGTATGTTGAGTGGCCTTAACTCAGCGACTGCTGAGCGTAGGATTGATAAGCGGCTGCTACGGCCTGCCCTGCTTGACAAGCATAGCCCTGACTGATGAGTACAGACTCCAAGGCGGCTAAACAGGCAACAACATTTTCGACACGACTCGAATAGCCCATCAAACCAATACGCCATATTTTCCCTGCTAATGCGCCCAAACCTGCACCAATTTCAATGCCATGTTCTTGTAACATGGCCGTACGCACGAGTTTATCATCTAACCCTTGAGGAATATAAATAGAGTTCAATTGCGGCAAACGCGACGTTTCTTCGACCACATAACGGATATCTAGAACAGCTAAACCCGCCTTTAGTGCTTCATGGTTGCTTTTATGACGCGCCCATGCTTGCTCTAAACCCTCTTGCTGCAATGCCAACAAGGCTTCATGTAAAGCATATAAGCTATTAGTCGGCGCGGTATGATGATAGGTACGGGTCGTTTCGCCCCAATAACCTAACAACAAATTTAAGTCCAAAAACCAACTTTGGCTCTTTTGCGGGCGTGCTTGCACTTTAGCCACCACACGGTCACTAAAGGTAATGGGTGACAACCCTGGTGTACACGACAAGCATTTTTGACTGCCTGAATAAATGGCATCTGCCCCCCACTCATCTGCTAAAACGGGCACTCCTCCCAAAGAGGTCACGGCATCCACAATCGTTAATGCCCCATAACGCTGGGCAAGCGCGCACAAAGCACGGGCATCCGATAATGCGCCTGTTGAGGTTTCGGCATGAACAAAGGCTAATACCTTAGCATCAGGGTATTGCTTAAATGCTTCTTCGACTTTGTTTAAGTCAACAGCCTGCCCCCACACATCATCGACAATAATCGCTTGACCGCCGCAACGCTCGACATTTTCGACCATACGATTGCCAAACACACCATTACGACAAACAATCACTTTATCGCCACGGTCAACCATATTCACAAAACACATTTCCATACCCGCCGAACCTGGCCCCGAAACGGGAAACGTTAAGGCATTTTTGGTTTGAAAGGCATAACGTAATAAGGCTTTTAGCTCTTCCATCATCCCAACAAAACTGGGGTCTAAGTAACCGATGGTCGGCTTGGCTAATGCTTGCAATACGCGTGTTGAAATATCTGAGGGGCCTGGCCCTAATAAACGGCGTAAAGGAGTGGTATAGGCATTGGGGGTGATTTCTGGGGCTAGTAACATCTTTTATTATCCACGTTCTAAGAGCCTTTATCTTTATCGACCTATGTTTAACACTGATGACAAATACAAAGACTCATTGTTGTTTTGGCCAAGACTAACTGACGTAGAAATGAGATGCAACGATTTACTCACCAACCAACCATTTTACCGAGGCTTTGGCCATTGGATGTTGACTTAACTGGGGTAATAACCAATGCAGCACCTTGTCGGCGTGTTCAGAAAACTGATAAGGTGGGTTGACAATCAATAAACCACTGCCATTGAGACCTAGATTATTATCATCTGGCATCACACACAACTCACACACTAATTGACGACGAATGCCTGTTTTTACTAAACGTCGTTCAAAGCGTTCAATCAAAATCCGGTCTTTAATGGGATACCAGATAGCAAAGGTACCCGTCGGCCATTTGGCATGCGCTTTAGCCAATAATTCAACGACTTGGGGATAATCTTGGCGTTCTTCTTCATAGGGCGGGTCAATCAACACCAAACCGCGTTTTTCTTTAGGGGGAATCAGTGCAGTCAAGCCTTCATACGCATCTCGATGATGAACCGCAACCTGTGGTTGATAATGAAAATTATACTTAAGTTTTTCGGCATCGACAGGATGAAATTCGAGTAAAACCATACGGTCTTGTGGACGCATATTATCAAACGCAAACCACGGCGAGCCTCCATAGTATGCCTTACTAAATTGTTCTTTGAGCGCACTTAATGCACTAAAATAACGGTCTACCCACGGTATATCATGCGCTAAACGCGGATTTAACTTGCGAATACCCTCAAGATATTCCCCTGTTTTTTGTGAAGGTGCGGCTGCTAAATCGTACCAACCTTGGCCTGCATGGGTATCGATATAACAAAAAGCATTGTCCTTTTTATGTAAGGACTGTAATAATCCAATCAATAAGATATGTTTCATCACGTCAGCAAAATTGCCTGCGTGATAATGGTGACGATAATTCATGCACGAGTCTCAGAGTAATCAGCGTGTCGATTGGCCTGTCTTAGACTTCGCCAACGCTATAGAAGAGTTAGCCACACAGCATTATGCCGTGCTACCTAATTTTTTATCTGACGCTCAACAAGATGCGCTTCGACGAGAATTAGTGGCTTGCCAACAACAAGGCTTATTTCATGCAGCAGGCATCGGTCGAGGCCAGCATCATAATTTAAATCGCCAAATTCGTGGTGACAGCATTTGTTGGCTAGAAGATGATTTTAACACTGGCCGACACTATTTAGCGCAAATGGATACGCTTCGACACACATTAAATGCGTCTTTTTATTTGGGTTTGCAGTCTTTTGAGGCACATTACGCCCATTATCAGGCAGGCAGTGTCTATCAACGCCATGTCGACCGCCACCGTGATAACGATGCGCGTGTCATATCGAGCGTGTGTTACTTAAACGCAGACTGGCCAGCCGATGCAGGTGGCGAACTGCAATTATTTAATGCTCACGATGAGCTATTACTGCGTTTACCACCACTGGGTGGCACACTGGTCTTATTTATGAGTGCCGATATGCCCCACGAAGTTTTAGCGTCCACACAATCGCGCTACAGTATTGCAGGCTGGTTTAGACGTGATGAGATGACTTACGCCCTCGTTTAGGTGCAATGCCTAAGTCGGGGTTTGCCAGCCACTGTGCACAGAAAAATGTCGACTGTGCCACATTTTTTTTGTAGTCTATACTGATTATAGAAACAATAAACGTCTCTGAGCAGCCTTGCTCACTTATGCTTTATGTCATTTAGCACTCTTATTATTATAGGCATGTCATCATGCAGCACATACGTCGACTCGCTATGTTGAGCCTTTGTATTACGCACATCACACCGACCTTCGCCGCAGGTCGTGACTTTTCTACGGATGAATTACTCGCACTCTCCTTAGAAGACCTAACACAAGTACAAGTCAGTATTGCGACAGGCACACCCAAATCTTCTTATAGTGCGCCTGCCGTCACCAGCGTTATCGATGCGAAAACCATTGCCGACTTAGGCCTACAAAGTATTGACGAGGCCTTACAAACCTTACCCAATGTCCATGTTTCGCGCGGTAGTTTTCAATATGCACCCCGCTATTTTATTCGTGGCATCGCATCAACCTACAACCCACACACCTTAGTCTTGGTCAATGGCATTCCTATGACCAGTCTGTTTTTGGGCGATAGAGGCGAGCGTATTCCTAATGCATACAGCTTACCTATTGAATTAGTT
This sequence comes from Agitococcus lubricus, assembly GCF_003051055.1. Taxonomy (GTDB): domain Bacteria; phylum Pseudomonadota; class Gammaproteobacteria; order Pseudomonadales; family Moraxellaceae; genus Agitococcus; species Agitococcus lubricus. The sequence continues at coordinate 59,568 of NZ_QAON01000017.1, forward strand.
GACCGAATTGAAGTGATTCGTGGTGCAGGCTCTGCACTCTATGGCGCAGATGCTTTTGCAGGGGTGATTAATATTCATACCAAAAACCCACGTGATATCAAAAACAATCAAGCAAGCCTGACGGTCGGTAGCTTTGCCACAGGCCGCGCCAATCTCCTACAGCGACAACAATGGCAAGATAATAGCGCCTTACTGAGTTTGAATTATTATCAAAGTGATGGTGACTCACCTATTATTCAACGCGATATTCAAAGTAATTACGATGAGTTGTTTCAACCTTATCCTGCGCAATCTCTTGCCCCTGCTGCGGCCAGTTTAAGTGCCCGTTATTTTAATGCGCATCTGGACTTACAAGCCCCCAATTATCGGCTACGTAGCGCTTGGTTGAAGGCATGGAATACAGGCACAGGCGTGGGTATTAATGACAATCTAGACCCCGACGCCCGTTTTAATCATCATCGAGCTTCCTTTGATTTGAGTTGGCAAGGAGGACACTATTTGGGTTGGCAACTGAGTCCACAACTCAGTTATTTATATGGTGACTATGAAAATCCCAGCTCAATTTATCTCTTTCCCAAAGGCGCGTTTGCCGGCCTATTTCCCGATGGCATGATTGGTCAACCGTCTGTCAAAGAAGAAAATGCACGTTTTCATCTAAGCGCGTTGACTGAACAACTGTAATGGTTTAATAGAACAGGACACTTTGATAGGTAGTATTTATACTGCAAGTAGAGGTGTTTATGAAAGCAACGAAGTCAATGAAAAAGCCGA
>NZ_QAON01000018.1 GCF_003051055.1 Agitococcus lubricus
CGGGTCAGTTCAGTGATAAACAGGTTGGTCAAGGAAAAACGGTCACGTTAAGCAACAGCATTTCAGGGATAGATGCACAAAACTACAGCATCCAGTTAAATGACACGGCAACGGCCGACATCACGGTGAAAACGATTAGCGGGATGGTGACGGCAGAAAACAAAGTCTACGACGGAAAAACGAATGCCACGGTCAGCGGCAGTTTATTGGATGTGATTGCGGGTGATGACGTACAGCTAAGCAGTACGGGTCAGTTCAGTGATAAACAGGTTGGTCAAGGAAAAACGGTCACGTTAAGCAACAGCATTTCAGGGATAGATGCACAAAACTACAGCATCCAGTTAAATGACACGGCAACGGCCGACATCACGGTGAAAACGATTAGCGGGATGGTGACGGCAGACAACAAAGTCTACGACGGAAAAACGAATGCCACGGTCAGCGGCAGTTTATTGGATGTGATTGCGGGTGATGACGTACAGCTAAGCAGCACAGGTCAGTTTGCTACGAAGGATGTCGGAAGCAATAAAACGGTCACGTTGACGAATCAATTCAGCGGTGCCGACTTGAATAACTACAGCATCCAGCTAAATGACACGGCAACGGCCGACATCACGGTAAAAACGATTAGCGGGACGGTGACGGCAGAAAACAAAGTCTACGACGGAAAAACGAATGCCACGGTCAGCGGCAGCTTATTGGATGTGATTGCGGGTGATGACGTACAGCTAAGCAGCACAGGTCAGTTTGCTACGAAGGATGTCGGAAGCAATAAAACGGTCACGTTGACGAATCAACTCAGCGGTGCCGACTTGAATAACTACAGCATCCAGTTAAATGACACGGCAACGGCCGACATCACGGTAAAAACGATTAGCGGGATGGTGACGGCAGAAAACAAAGTCTATGACGGAAAAACGAATGCCACGGTCAGCGGCAGTTTATTGGATGTGATTGCGGGTGATGACGTACAGCTAAGCAGTACGGGTCAGTTTACTTCTAAGAATGTCGGGGTGGGTAAAAGTGTCAATCTCATCCATACCATTTCGGGTGCAGATGCTGGAAACTATGACATCACTATCAATCGTACAACCCGTGCTAACATCATAGCCAAAGAGATTAGTGTGCAATTACAAGCGCAAGATAAAATATATGATGGCAGTACGTCAGCACTGATTACGGGTAACTTAACCGATATTATTGCAGACGATAATGTCACTTTATCAACACGAGGTATATTTGACGATAGAAACGTTGGCCAAGATAAAACGGTTACGATTACGCGCGCCCGCCTGACTGGCGCAGATGCTACCAATTACAGGCTCGTTAACAACACGACAACTACGGCCAGTATTAGTCCCCTCGAATTGCGTGCGACGATTACTGCCGAAAATAAAATTTATGACGGCACGCAAAGCGTCATCTTAAGCGCGTCCTTAGATGGGGTGTTTAATGGCGATGAAGGACAGCCAGCAGATACTGTTTACTTACTGACACAAGGCGCTTTTGCCGATAAAAATGCGGGACAAAATAAAATAGTCAACGTATCTGGTGTGTTAGCGGGGCAGGATGCACATAATTATATCTTCCGTGTAGACGCCCCGACAACAGCCAATATTACGCCAGCCACCTTAGTGGTTGCCGTCAATAACAGTCAAAAACAACAAGGGCAAGCCAATCCTCGTTTTAGTAGCAGCCTCAATAATTTTGTTGTCACTGATAATCTGACAGGTTTGAGTGGGAATATCATTTTTGCTGCCGATGAAAATACCAATTTGGCCACTCTGATTGCAGACGTGAGTGGTCGTTTGATATTTAGCACCAATGCCAACGCTGACTCTACAGCAGGTGACTATACGGTGAGTCTGTCTGGCTTATCGTCAACTAACTATCAGTTTGCCTATCAAACGGGCATATTGACAGTTATTCCAGTGACAGGAACTGCCGAACAGCCATCGATTGATAGCATTCCATTACGAAATAACATGCCGAATAAACCAGAGCAAACGCATCCTTTAGTGGCTCAAAATACGGATATTCAAGATATGATGCTAAACCCCTTGGGCTTAGTGGTGATAGAGGGCGATGGTATGCAATTACCCAATACGGTGATGTCAGCCAATAACATAGATGATGATGTCAAATAACTACCTAGCGGGTCAGCGCATGTGCGCTACTCGCACCGTTAGCGAACAAAGGATTAACGTGTAATGAAAGTCTTGTCCCCTAAACTTTTGTGGTCGTGCTGTCTGCTGAGTATTTCCCTATCGTCTTTACATGCAGAGCCGATACAACCCGATGCGGGTCAGACCTTGCAAAATCTACAAAATATACCTGTGGTGACGCCTCAAGGAACAACACAATCGCCTGTCTTGATTGATGACAAACTCACGGCTGATAGTACATCGACACGTCATGATGTACGGTTTATGGTCAATAAAATCCATGTCAAAGGCAGTACGGTCTTTAGCGCCCAAACCTTAGAAGCCTTATTAGTGAGTTTACAGGGCAGTGAACAAAGTTTAGCCGAGCTCAATCATGCAGCGAAGTTGATTACTCGTTTTTATCGCCATCGAGGGTATTTGGTCGCACGTGCCTATTTACCCCCCCAAACAATTAAAGACGGTGAACTCACGATTGAAGTATTAGAGGGACGTTTAGGTAAAACAGTCATTAGCAACCACAGTGCTGTCAAAACATCCTTGATTGAAGCCATTTTGCAAGACCATTTACAAGTCGGCGAAGTGATGAATAATGAACGCTTAAATCAAGCCTTATTATTAATTGACGACCTAGCAGGTGTTGCGCAAATACAAGGCGCTTTGCAAGCAGGTGACGCTGTCGGCCTATCTAATTTGTTGGTTACTGTGCCTGCCGACCGACCTTACCGTAGTGCTGTTTTATTAGATAATGCGGGCGACCGTTATACAGGTCAGAATCGATTAGCTCTGTATACCGCCGTTAATAGTCCATTAAAGCGAGGTGATGAATTAAGTTTACAAATGGCCGTCAGTGATGAAGCCTTAGCCTATGCGCGTAGTGAGTGGGACATGCCTATAGGCTCAGCAGGCTTGCGCGCAGGGGCAAATCTGAGTTATAGCCGTTACCGTTTGGGTGATGTATTTGAAAGTTTAGATGCACACGGTACAGCTCAGTCAGTTGGTTTACAAACCAGTTATCCGTTGGTATTGACACTCAATCGTCGTATTACGGCCAATGCAGCTATCGAACAACGTGACTTAAAAGATTACTTAGATGCACTTAAGGTCGAAACAGAAAAAACAGTCCGTCGTCTACAAGTCAGTTTGGTAGCTAATGACATTGGGCAAGGGCGTCAAAGTCAATGGCGCGTAGAGGCTTGGTTAGGCAAGTTAGATATCAAAACACCGTCTGCACTCAGTAAAGACCAAAGCACCGCTCAGACCAATGGCCAATATGCCAAAGTGGTGTTTGCTGCGAATACTGTGCGTAGTCTAGGGGCAGATTGGAGTGTTTATTTGAATGTGATGGCGCAATTAGCGACCAATAATTTAGATTCCTCAGAAAAAATGAATTTAGGTGGTGCAACAACCGTTAGGGCGTATCCAACGGGCGAGCTACTTGCAGATGAAGCAATATTATTAAATGCGGAGTTACGTACGCGTTTATTAGCCAATTTGACGGGATTTATTTTTTATGACTATGCACAAGCCACGCTCAATCATGAAACCTTTAGTCCCGCAGATAACATACGTTCTATTGGCGGTGGTGGAGTGGGTGTCAGTGCCAGTGTGATAGATAACATGGGCTTAAAACTCAGTTTGGCATGGCGCGGCAGTGAGCTACCTCAAGCAGATAAAGACCAACAACCGCGCGTATGGCTAGAGGCCAGTTATCGCTTTTAAGTGTTCTGTATTAGCGAGGGGAGAGTGACTATCAATATCTACAAACTGGCATGATAACTCTCCCACCGTGTCTGATTTAAGGTTGTACAGGCGTCGGATGTGGATTAGCGAACAACATCACGCCGTGAATGCTGTCTGCGCTTTGTTGTACCAAAGGCACGCCTGTGAGTTGGTAACTTAAGGCCACGCCATCAGCATTCGTCCCCATGACAAAACCTTGAGCACTGCCTTGGCAATTGCCGCAAAACGTTTGATTATTATTGACGGTCGTGCCAATAAATAAATCATTAAAACTTAAATTACCCGCATTCAAACTACCATTACCTGACACGTCAACTTGTGCGACCTGATTGTTTTCTTGCACATTTAAGCCAAAACTTAAGCCCGTTGTTTGTCTGCCAAAGTCAATGTCAATCGCGCCATAACTTAGGCTGGCAGTACTGTTGCTACCCGCGTTAGCGATAATAACACTGGGGGTTGTACCGCCCACAAGGTTATAACTGAGTTGTGTCGTCGGAAAGTTAGCGGTGGTAGGGATACCCACTAGATAATGCACACTGTCTGCGTCTAAATTGAGTGTACTATCTTCATAAATCAGTTCCCCCTCTGCCCATTTTCCCCACGATAATTGACGATTGATGTGCGTGATTTCTGTATTATTGGCAGGATTCGTACTGGCGGCTTGATAGAGTTTATTGTCGCTATCAACCCCTTGTTGCCATGCGCCATTGCTGGCAAAGCTGACACTCATTTGTTCTTGTTGTTGACCGCGTGTGGCACTGACAAAAAGTGCTTTATAATCGCCCGTATTGGTATTAGGCAGTAACACATTCTCTGAGCTGGCATTAGTCAGACCACCCGCCAATGCCCCGCCAATTTGTTGACCATTATTGAGATTGATATTGTAAATCACGCCTAAGGCCTTGAGTTGCTCAGCTAAAAACACAGCCAAGGTGACAGGGCAACCACTGCTGATACAGGCTTGTCCTTCGGCGATTAACTCTGTGTTTTCAAGTTGAAAGCCTGTGAGTAAATTACTGCCTTGATTGTTGATGGCAATATTTTGTTGATTGATACGATAGGTGCCTGTTTGTTGCATACGTACCGTCATGTCCACATCGACCAACGCTACCGCAGACAGCGTTAATGCTAAATTAAACTGACTGACTGTGCCTGTGTCGCCTGCTGTACTACGGGCAGGGGTTGCGCCCATCAAACTGTAATTTAGGGTGATGCCTTGACCTTGACTATCCATCCCTAACACAGCACTGGCAGCACGGCCAATGGCATAAGGCTCAAATTCATTATTAGCAAGACTGATCGTATTATCACTCGTATCTAATGTGCCAATACTGGCGGTACCGTTGTGCCATTCACCAATGGATAGGCCACTAAAACTTTGTACATTATTCGTATGTAAACCCCCTAATTGACTGTTACCGCGATTAAATAGGGTATTGATGGTGTTATTACGGGTGACAGTGAGTTGATTCAAGCTACCAAGTTCGCTGCTATTTTGACGCTCAAAAAAACCACCGACATTGGTAATCAGCAGTTTGTTATCTGACTGTAAAAAGCGGCTGGCAAAACTATAATTGGGTTCGGGTGTGCCACTTTGCGGAGCATAAAAAGAATCTGTTAGGATGATGTTGTTGTTGGGAAGAGTTAAAGGGTTAATTTCACCCTCTAATAAGGCTAATGGAATGTGTATTTGACTCGGTGTATCGGTCTCGTTATCGCCCTCTGTGTTTAGCGTGGGACTTTGAGCCAAAGCTGCGGCATTGACGCCTGCTGGGGCAAATTTAGGCGCTTGGCCTGCTTCAACCTGAAAAGTTTGGCCTGCATTGACATTACTAGAACCAAACGGATTGCTCAAATTGACGATGCCTTTATCTACTGTCAACGTCAATAAGCCATTATGGAGCGTGGTTGCGTAACCTGTGCCGCGAATCCCAATGGTGGCCACAGGACTACGCACCGTGTAGTTGGCGCGATTGACTTTGCCAATCGCGCCTGTCACGGTTCTAAAACCACCGCGCAAAAAATTAAACTGTACACGGCCTTGTTCGGGTTTACTTTTATCAAACTGATAATCATCGACCTTAAAGCTGGTATCGGGTTGTAAAGAAACGATACTGCCGTCAGTAAAGCGAATTTGCAAACGGCCATTGCCTGTATCAAGCCGCTCACCACGATACACCAAGTCGCCTTTGTTTAATGTCCGTTCAGAACCGTCCGCTTCAATGGCTTGTACCTTGCCACTGACAAAATTGACACGTCCTGCCATGTCCGCAGCGATGCTATAGCCTGCCGATAAACAAGACACCATGAAGGCTAAAAATTGACGAGGCTGAAAAATTGCAATCATGGTCAGTGCTCCATTTGCTAAGAGACGGGCGGCCACACGAAGGGATTAACGTGGCGTAGGTCTTAAACAATCTATCAAAAATTAAACGGCTAGCTTAAAAGTCAAAACGTATATCAACAGCGACAATATGGCGCTCATAATCGGTCAGAACAATCGTCGACTGATTACGGATAAGACTGTAGTTAGGTTGTACACGCGTCGCTTCGTTGAGTTGCCATGTCATACCGATATTCAGGTTGAGTTCTTGGTCTTCGCGTGTTTGCTGAAATAACGGAAAAACATCCCCAAACTGTCTATCTTCGTAGTTAAGTCCCGCATTGACTTGTAGCTTAGGCGCAATAGTTAACGAACCGCCTGTCCGTATACCCCAAAAGTCATAGCTATAGGCATCAAAACTATCATCATCGGTTTGGTCTTGGCCTACATAGACACCACTATAAAACACGGGCTGATATGCCCTCGCAAACGCTTGGGCATAAGCCACCCCCGTGCTCAGACGCTGGCTGTCACGGGTTGTTACTTCGTAGTTGAGTTGGCTCAGTTGCGTATAAGCCGTGAACTGTGTGCCTTTATTGGGCATGAATTGATATTGGGCTAAGCCACCGATGACGTCTCGATACGTGTCGCCGCCCAACCATGTTTTTTGTAATTGCACTTTGGTTGCCCACTGTTGACGGGGCATTTTTTTCATGAGGCCTAAGTCCAGATTCAGCGTTTGATAGCTGTATTCGCTATGGTCCTGATAGTCATGAAAATGGAGTTCTGTATTGACTTGTGCCAGCCATGTCTTAGCTAGCGGGTGTAGGTAATTGGCTGCGATTTGCCCTTGTAATGCTAAACCATCTTGTTGTTGTGAATTAGGATTGACGTTTAGACTGATGGGCAAGCTAGGTAAGGCAATTTGACGCTGGTCAGTCGCACTGTTGATGTTGCTATCATAAGCTACACCAAATTGGAGATAGGCTTGGCTACGTGCAGTAGGGTCTGGTTTGGCAAGTGCATACAAATCTGCCCCTAAATATTTTTGTATTAACTGTTGAACAGCAGCAGGGGGATTGTAGGCTTGAAGAATATATAACTCTTTACGGCCATTTTCATACTCACGCATGGCAAAGTGTGTACGTGCCATTTGTACACGGCATGGGCCATGATTGGGGTCGGTGGCTAAACACCGTTCAAACGCAAAGGTAGCGAGAGTGGTTTCGTTGAGGTTGAGATACGCCAAACCTAACAAATAATCGTATGCTGGCTCACCTGCACGGTCGTCTTCGACAGGCGCAAGTAGCGCAAGTGCTTCCTTAAATTGTTGTTGCTGTAAATGGTTCTCTGCTTGCGTTAACAAGGAGTCTGCATAAACGGGTAAGGCAGATAATAAACCGAGCAAAGCAACAGCAAGAATTGGGCGCATAAGGTCGTTCCCTGATTTAGCTAAACAATACGTGATTAATCATAGCATCTTCCATTGTAATACGCCTGCATAAAACGATAGTCAACTTCCAGAGGACGCGGATTATTTCTCTGTTGCATAGGGTGTATTCTTTTGTCTACAGGTCGCTGGTCAAAAGTGGGAATTTGCTAACTCACACCGTCTATCACACCATCATGGCGTAAAACTTGCTTGGTTTTAGTCTAAGGTCTGTTGAGTGGTGAGTCTGTGCCTGTTTATGGTTTGGTGATTCATCCTTATTCTTGTCGTCAATCAGCAACTTAGATGCTGTAAGGTTTACTCCGCTTCACCGCTAAATCCTGACAGTACTGCCTCATACACTTAGGACGATTGATGGGGTAAATAACCGCTATTACTTAAAGGTTGGACGATTATGGAGCATACATCCTCGTTAACAACTCGACTGACAACGCAACACAGCGTTGAACTTGTCCCTGCGTTAGCTATGGCAATGACACAAGCACATTTAGTCGATGCGGTAGAGCAAGCTGCCGCCTTTGGTCGTTGGTGGTTTGATATTGACAGTCAGCAATTAGTCTTATCGCGTGGGGCAGCCTTATTATTAGATGTGCATACAGGCTTGCACGATATGGCGACAGGTTTTATGCAGGTCTTGGCCGAAGATAGCCCGATGTTAGAAGCGGCATTAAACAATCAAAGTCAGCAACTGATTGAATGTGAGTTTCGTATTATTAACGAACTCGACGGGTTACGCTGGTTACGTTTGGTGCCCTTACCACAGATGTTAAGTCAACCTACAGTCAAAGCGGGGGTATTAGTCGATATTACCGCCGCTAAACATGCCGAAATGCGCGAGCGCTTTAGTTTGGCTTCTACTCAGTTGCTAGTAGGGGCAAACTCTTTGGGTAAAGCGATTATTAAAGTCATTCAATTAGTGTGTGAGAACTTAGGTTGGGAGTGGGGGGCGTATTGGGCCGTAGAACAAGAAACAATGGGTGCGCACAAATTAGCGTGTAAATACTATTGGCATGACCCTGAATATCCGATGAGTGCTTTTACCCAAGAAAGTACCACCATACGTATGGGGGCAGGAGAGGGCTTAGTCGGGGGAGTGTGGCACACCGCACAAGCGAGCTGGGTTGAAGATATTCCACACGACCGTCATTTTTTACGTAGAAAAGGGGCAATGTTGTGTGGCCTGCAATCAGGTTATGCCTTTCCTGTATCGTATATGACAGCCGATGGTCGTCGCCATAGTCCCGGTGTGATGGAGTTTTTTAGTAAATTATCACGGCAAAAAGAAGCACAATTACCTGCCTTATCGTCTGCCATTGGCACCTTAGTGGCGCAAACTGTGCAACGTATGGAGCAACAGGAAAGCATTCGCCAATTGGCACAAATTGACGATTTGACAGGTTTATCCAATCGTAATCATTTTAATAATTTACTCGATGCGGCTTGCCTTAACGCCACCTCATCTGCCATCTCTTTTGCGGTGTTGTTTATAGATTTAGACCGATTCAAACCCATTAACGACGCCTTTGGTCATGATGCAGGCAATGTGGTGTTACGGGAGTTTGCCCATCGTTTACAAGCCATTGCCGTTGATGGAGGGGCTGTTGGACGTTTAGGCGGCGATGAATTTGCCTTATTAACCAAACCTGCAATGACACAGGTACAACTCAAAGCCCTAGCCGAGCGCGTATTGCTGGCGGCACGCACCCCCTTTTTTTGGGGGGAGCAAGAATTGACGGTATCGGCGAGTGTCGGGATTGCTTTATTTCCCGATAATGGTTGGACGGGTGCAGAGTTAGTACGTAATGCCGACATCGCCATGTATCGCAGTAAACAGCAAGGACGCAACGCCATTAGTTTTATTTCTGAGCAAACCAGTGCCGACCTTGCACAAGAGCAATCTAGCCTTGTTCAGCAATTAACGATGGAAGCCGAGCTACATCATGCCTTAATCAATCATGATTTCTTTTTAGAATATCAACCCCTTTATGATTTTTCGCGGGGTGGCCAAAAAATGATTGCCATTGAAGCCTTAATTCGCTGGCGACGTAAAAATGGCGATTTAGTCCCGCCTGATGTCTTTATTCCTATTGCCGAACAAAGTCGCCTAATTGTCCAAATAGGACGTTGGGTATTAGGCCAAGCCTGCCGTGACCTAGCCAAACTACAGCAAGCAGGCTGGGGCGACTTGCAAATGCATATCAACATGGCAGCACCTGAGTTTATTAACGCCAAATTACCCACCGAATTATTGGGTTTAATGGAGGCCTACAATTTATCGCCTAAGTTTTTATGTTTAGAAATGACCGAAGGCATGGTCATGAAACAACCCGACAAACTGATTCCTGTGATGAGCTCCTTACGGCAGTTGGGCTTCAAGATTAGTTTGGATGATTTTGGCATGGGGCATTCCTCCTTATCTAGACTCAAAAAGCTGCCGATTTCTTACCTAAAAATAGACCGTTCCTTTATTTATGGGCTGCCACAAGATAAAGGCGATAAGGCGATTGTGCGTACCATTTTAGATTTAGGTCGGCACATGAATGTGTCAGTGATTGCTGAAGGCGTAGAAAACGATGCCCAATTTGCCTTTTTGCGTCAATTTGGTTGTAGTTTGATTCAGGGCTTTGTCTTGAGTCGCCCTAAGTCACTTGCCGAACTCATGGCAATGTCCTTAGACCGACGTTATCAGTCTAAAGTGGTGTTGGGTTAGTGTATTCGCAAAGAGCCTGAGCGATGAAGTCGATTAAATGACATGGATTGACACTCACTTGCGTTATTAGCAACATAGGGAGATGAATAACGCAGTGCTGACACAAATGATGAAAAAACGATTAACGCTCTTGGTTTGTCTGCTCTTGGCCAGTGGTTCGACAGTGCTTTACGCAGAAGATACCGTCCCTAAATCGTCACTCTCGATTAATACCCAAGACCTTGCTACTTATTTGCTAGGGACTTGGGCACCTGCCGAAAATACGGACACATACTCCTTAACGACGTTTAATAGCGATGGGACATGGTATGGGGGCTATTATCCTGACGCGAGTTTGTCTGCTGAGCCGACCGTGCGTTTTGCAGGGACGTATGCCATTGACCAAGACGTGATTACCGAAACTGCAACCCACATAGAACCCAATTTATTGCATCTGACCTTGCCTTATTCGGGTAAGTTTAAGATGACAGACATTAGCCCTGATGAGCATACCAGTGTGGATTTGACGACGGGTCAGCGTTTGCGTTTTAAGCGGGTGAAATAACCGAACGAGACGATATCCTATGTGACGTTTAACGTAACATAAGCAAGTGTAGCCCGTATGGAGCATCGCGAAATACGGGATTAAATGACGCCAAAACAATGGCTTATCTTTTAACGCTACCGTAACCCCTACGCTTGCTAAGATGGATGATAACATTAATAGATTAAATCAGTTCTATGAAAAAAATATGACCGTTTTGAATCCAAAATCAAATGTCATTGAGGGTATTGAGCAAATTAAAGAACATGTGCAAAAGTCTGATTTTGTGCCTGTTGACTTTAGAATATTAAATTCTAAAAATCAGCAGATATTTATGAATTTTGTTAAGACCTTGCCAAAATCAGCACAGGAAAAATTCATTATTATGAGGTAAAAAATATGGGAATTACTGTCTTTGTGGGCATTGCTACCGATGTTAAAACACAAAATATTCAATCGCTTTTTATTACGTTAGGTGGGACAGACTCTGCTTTACTTGAGGTTTTGATTGATAATGCACTAGGTCATAAATTTTCTGATATTCTCGATAAAATTAGAGAATTCGATGTTTTAGCTCAATTACATTTTAGTGAGTTAAGTTCTGAGGAATTTAAGGATGCTATTCTCGCTATTCGTGCTTATTTAGGAGAAATAAATCTTTCTTCTGATTGGCAGCGGGATGCTAAAGAACTGTGGCTGTCTAAATTTGAGCCTCTTATTACTCAAGATGATCGATATGCTATGGCGTGTTAAATATCTTCAAAAACAACTCCCTATTTCCTTAACACTGCCGTAATCCCGTGTTACGTTGCACTTCACACGGGCTACTCGCTGATTTTTTAGGCTTAGAGTGCCGTAGCCCGTAATGGAGCATCGCGAAATACGGGATTAAATGCCGCCAAAACAATGGTTTATCTTTTAACACTGTCGTAATCCCGTGTTCCGTTTCACTTCACACGGGCTACCAAAATGTGATTTTTACAACTTATTACTCACCCCAATCACCTAGGGTTTTTACATTTTCACTGCCCCAATTTTCGGCCAACCGTCCTTCTTTTACGGCACGATGAAATGACGAAAACGGCCAATCTTTTACCTGCGTAACTAAACCATGTTTCACGGGATTAAAATGCACATAATCCACACAACGCTGTAAATCTTCTTCATTTTTAATGGTATGCTCCCAAAATCGCCGTTGCCATATCTCATATTCACCGCGTGTGTTTGGGTGTAATGCTAATTTTTTGGCTAATCGCTGACTAAATAACGACTTTATTAACCGTACTCTGTGGCTAAAATTCCCCTCGTTGGTTGGCAACTGCATCACAATATGCAAATGTTCGGGCAATACACAAATGGCAATCAGGTCAAAAGGCGAACGCTGACGGGCTGTTTGAATGGCATTTCTTAATTCATTAATATAACGGCATAACCAATCGGACTGCCTATTTTTTAAGGTGATAGTTAAAAACACGGTACTGCCTAAAATATATTCGCGCCGATAATTGACCATGATATTATTCCCTTTTGTGGATAACTCCCACTTTTGCCAATTAAAGACGAGATGGTACAAGATATTAGAAATTATTCAGCTTGGATAAATCAATTAAATACTAAAAGAACTGAATTTCAACAGACAATTAACTATAGATAACATCATAACTTATGCAAAGTACGACATCATAAAAGAAGACTTTTCCAAATCGTAGCCAACTTATTAGAAAGTTAGCCAATAACTCCCTCAATCCTCCTCAAAGCCTCCGCCAACTGCACTCTAGGCAAGGCAAAATTTAACCGCATAAAACCACTACCAATCTCACCAAAGGTGTCACCTGCATTGAGTGCGACTTTGGCTTGATGGGTAAATAATTGCCGTAACTGCTGATTATTTAAGCCTAATTGTTGACAATTGAGCCATAATAAATATGTGCCTTGTGGTGAAATTGCGCTTAAACGTGGGCAATGTTGTGCTATAAAATCTAGGGCAAAATCACGATTGGCTTGCAAATAGCCTAATACGGCATTAAGCCAATCAGCCCCATGTGCATAAGCTGCCTCAAAAGCAACAATACTAAAAGGGTTAGAATTGCCTAAATGTAAACCGTGTAACACCTGATTGATAGCGTGTTGGCTTGGTGCATGGCTCACCACCAAACTAGACAACATTAAACCTGCAATATTAAAACTTTTACTGGGTGCAATCGCGGTAACAAGCACATCATCTTTATGCGCTAAAGTCGCTAAGGGAATATGTTGATGCGGTTGATAGACTAAATCGGCATGAATTTCGTCACTTAAAATAATCAGTTGATAACGGCGTGTTATGCTTAACAGTTGCTCCAACTCGGCTTTTGTCCATACTCGCCCCACAGGGTTGTGAGGCGAGCAAAAAATTAACATTTTTGCGCCTTGCTTAGCACAATATTCTAAATGCTCAAAATCTATAACATAATCATTATCTTGATAACGTAAAGGATTGAGCAAGAGTTGCCGTTGGCACGTGGTGACGCTCGAAAAAAACGGGGGATAAACAGGTGGTTGAATAATAATTTTATCGCCAATTTGTGTCAGTGCTTGAATGACCGCATGAATCGCCGTCACCACACCATTGGTCATCATGATTTGTTGGCGGTTAATCTGCCAGCCATGACGTTGACTAAACCAGTTAATCAACGCCTGATACATCGTTTCGGGATAAAAGGTATAACCAAAAATCGGATATTGGCTGCGCTGTTGAATCGCTTGGCTAATCGCAGGTGCAACGGCAAAATCCATATCTGCCACCCACAACGGCAACACATCGTCTGTGCCAAAAAATTGGCGATTGGCATTGTGCTTAATGCTATTTTGCTGATGGTGATTTAAGATGTGGTCAAAATTATAACTCATTGAATACGTTCCCAAAAACTCACTTCCGACATACTATGTTGAAATTTACGTTTGGTTTCTCTAATCACAAACGGCACAGCTTGCGGTTCGCTCATTAATCTAAAGTGTTTGCTAAGTATCGCGCTTAAACCATCAAAGGTGCTAAAACTTTCGCCATCTTTTTTGAAGCCGCCTAGCCAGTTGGCGCGTGGTGTATGTTCTTCTAACCATGTATAAGGCGAGGCTATCATTAATACACCACCCATATTTAAGCGTTGATGAATCGTGCTTAAAAATTTGGCGGGGTCATATAAACGGTCAATTAAATTGGCGGCAAAAATGAGGTCATAGTCGGTAAATTGGGCTTTGAGATTACAGGCATCACCTTGATAAAAACTGACTTTATGGCGCACTTGATGCAAGTCTACATCGCGTAATTGGCGTTCTTTATAGCTAACCAATTCGCCTTCTTCACATATCGCATAACGTAAAACCCCGTGTTCGGCCAATTGTACGCCTTGTTGAATAAAACGTGCCGAAAAATCAATGCCAGTGACTTGCTGAAAATGTTTGGCTAATTCAAAACTGGCACGACCAGAGGCGCAACCTAAATCAAGGGCATGGTGAGCAGGGCGATTGCCCATTTGTGCAATGGCCAGTTGGGCAAGGCTTTGGCTAAAGTTGGCAACACCAAAATAGCTATCACCATAATGAAATTCGGCATATTCGGACATTAATTTGTCGGTTTCATAACGCGAGCTGATAGTTAATGGTTGATGGTCAGCCACAATGTATCTAAAGCCTGCATGTTGAAAAAAATGACGGCGGAAGGCATAACGTGAGCTGTGATGGCTTTCGTTGCCACAAGAAATCCATGAACCACCTTTGATTAGGTTATGACGGTCGTCAAAGGTGGGGGTGGTAAAGTCGTCATAAATCGGATGTACATCAAAACCTGTAAACGGATAAGTCGGTGTTTCTGTCCATTGCCACACATTACCCACCACATCAAACAATTCGCCATGCTGAAACTGCGTGACAGGACAAGCCGACGCTGCATAATCTAAATGTAAATTTGCTTCACAGCGTTGAGAGGCAGAAGGATGGTCAAGTTGAGCATATTGGTACAGGCGTTGCCATTCGTCTTCACTGGGTAAACGGATGTTTTGTTGCTGTTGTTGGCTTAACCACTGACAAAAGGCTTTGGCCTCATGATAATTCACTTCGACAGGCCAATCCCAAGGCATGGGGACTTCTTCGGTCATTAAGCGTAATTGCCAATCGTGACCTTGTTTGCGCCAAAAAGTCGGATATTGCGCTTGGGCAAACTCACGCCATGCCCAACCTTCTTCGCTCCAATAAGCCGCTTGTTGATAACCATTATCGGCAACAAAGGCTAAAAATTCCTGATTACTGACTAAATAACGACTGGCTTGAAAGCTAGCGACATCGGCATGATGTTGGCCATATTCATTATCCCAACCATAATAGGCATCGTCTTTTTGTTTGCCCAACGTGACTTGGCCTGCTGGAATGGTGACTAACTCATTGTTGGGTGCTTGGCCAGTTTGGTGGTGTGCTGTCCATGCAGGGTGTGGTTTAACATAAGCCAGTTGATGTTGGCGAATTAATACCGAGGAGGTTTCGAGATGAATACGTTCGTGTTCTATCCCCATGACAATTGCCCACCACGGGTTTTGCCAGTTAATGGGTAAGGTGAGTGGCGCTTCTTGAATCAGGTGACTGACGAGGTTGCGTATTTTTTGACGATAGGCTTTAACCTCACTCACGCTTGGCCAGTCATAATGGGCATCGTTAAGGTCGTCCCAGCTCATTTCATCCACACCGACGGCAAACATCGACTCAAAACGTGGGTTAATGCGTTGGTCAATTAAATGCACTAATAACAGTTTGTTGACAAAAAAAGTCGCGGTGTGGCCTAAATAAAAAATTAAGGGATGACGTAGGCTAATCGGTTTTTTGTAGTAGGCTTCTTCGTTGGCCAAGCACTCAAACAGTGATTCATAACGGTTAAACGTGTCTAAGAAGTAGTGCAAAATTTCTTGGCGTGTGGCTTCAATATCGTGACCTGTTAATAACGGTGTGCGTGAGAATAAAATGCTGTTATCCATGAAGTGTTGCTCTTTTTTGTGCTGAGGGGCTATTGATAATGTGCGCATCAGCGACAAGCACATGAACACATCAACAGTTTGTCTATAACATAGCGTGTTTTATACATTGGACAAACTAACACAAGACTAGGACAAAAACGCGGTTTGTAGATTATGAGACCATTATACGGCTTTTCACCAATTGCGAGTGCCCATAGTCACGTGTTGATTTTGGGCAGTATGCCCAGTGTCGCTTCCTTACAAGCACAACAGTATTATGCCCATCCACGTAATGCCTTTTGGCCAATTCAGCAAGCGTTATGGGGTATAGCCGATCAAGCGTCTTATGCGGAACGTGTGCAAATTTTGCAAGCAAAAGGCGTGGCGGTGTGGGATGTGCTGGCCTCTTGTAAACGTGAAGGCAGTTTGGATAGTGCAATTGAAGGTGATTCGGTAGTAGTTAATAATTTTGAAAGCTTTTTTGCTGAATATCAGCAGATAAAAGCGATATTTTTTAATGGCGCAACCGCCGAAAATTATTTTAAAAAATATGTGTTGCTTAAGCCGTCCTTTGTTTTTTATCGTTTGCCATCAACCAGTCCTGCGCATGCGAGTTTGTCGTTTGAGCAAAAACTGGCTAAATGGCAACAGATTAAGCATTATGTTTAGGCAAACCCAAAGAAAGCAACGCAGCAAAAGCAATAAATAGCGTGGAAATCCATAAACAAGCCGCTAAACCATACTGTTGATAGAGCCAACCTGATAATAATGTGCCTAATAATCTGCCCATTGCATTAGACATATAATAAAAACCAACATCTAACGATACGCCATCAGCTTGTGCATAAGAAACAATTAAATAGCTATGTAAGGAGGAGTTAACGGCAAACAACACACCAAAAGCCAATAAACCCCAAACGACCACAGCTAATGCTGGCAATTGCCAGTTTAATGCTAAGGCAATCGCGGCTGGCAACAAACATAAAGCACTCGCCCACAAGCAAGCGACTTTGCCATCAGGTACACGCCCTTGTTTTTTGCCTGTGAGATGTGGGGCAAAGGATTGCACACCTCCATACATAATTGTCCATAATGCTAAAAAGCCGCCCACCCACCAAAAGTCCCAATTAAATTGATGGCTTAAATAAACGGGCAGGGCAATGACAAACCAAACGTCACGCGCGGCAAATAAAAATAAACGTGCAGCCGATAAAAAGTTAATGGCTCTACTTTTTGATAATAATTCTCGAAATTTCGGCTTGGCTTTCTTTTTGCCTAAGTCCTCTTTGAGTAACACTAAACTGGCAAGCCAAATCAGGGCTAAAAGACAAGCTAACATCAATAATGAGCCACTAAAGCCAAACACGGATAATAAGACACCCCCTAAAAAGAAGCCCAAGCCTTTTAGGGCATTTTTTGAGCCTGTTAACACAGCAACCCATTGATAAAGTTTGCTTTGTTGGTTGTCAGGCACTAACAGTTTAATAGAGCTTTTGGCACTCATTTTGTTGAGGTCTTTGGCGATACCAGATAAGGCTTGTGCGCTCATTACCCACAACATTGTTAGCCATTCGGCTGGCACAGTCAGCATTAACAAGGCAAAGACTTGCATGCCTAAGCCAATATTCATGGTACGGTTTAGTCCCCAACGTGCGCCTAAATATCCGCCAATTAAATTGGTGACTACACCAAAAAACTCATAAAACAAAAACAAACTGGCAATGGCAAACGGTGAAAACCCTAATCCATAAAAGTGCAAAACGACTAACATGCGTAATGCACCATCGGTAAGGGTAAACGCCCAATAATTGCCTGTGACAATCAGGTATTGTTTGAGCTGTGGGGTGAGGACGATTGGAGTCATGGCTACTTAGCCAAACCCACCAAACGCGCCAATTCTACCGTGCGATTGGCATAGCCCCATTCATTATCATACCAAGCATACAATTTGACTTGTGTGCCATTGATAACCATGGTCGATAAGGCATCGATAATCGAAGAGCGCGGGTCGGTGCGATAATCAATGGATACCAAAGGACGGCTTTCGTAACCTAAAATACCTTTTAAGTCATTTTCTGAGGCATCTTTTAACAGTTGGTTAACTTCGTCAATGGTGGTGGCGCGTTCAACTTCAAACACACAATCGGTTAATGAGGCATTGGCTAAGGGCACACGTACTGCATGACCATTTAATTTACCACGTAGCTCAGGAAAAATTTCGGCAATGGCGGTGGCTGAACCTGTGGTTGTTGGAATTAGGCTCATGCCACAAGCCCGAGCACGGCGCAGGTCTTTATGGGCTTGGTCTAAAATGCTTTGGGTGTTGGTTAGGTCGTGGATGGTGGTGATTGAACCATGACGAATGCCTAAATGTTGATGAATCACTTTAATCACAGGTGCAATACAGTTGGTGGTACATGAAGCCGCAGTCACAATACGGTGTTGTGCAGGATCGTATAAATGCTGATTAACGCCCATGACCACATTTAATGCCCCTTGCTCTTTGACGGGTGCACTAACGACGACGCGTTTTACGCCTTGAGCGATATAGGCTTGCAACACAGCAACGGTTTTATTTTTGCCACTCGCTTCGATGACAAGATCACAGCCAGACCAATCGGTATCGCTAATGGTTTTGTGTTGGGTGACTTTTATTTTTTTAGCACCAATGAGGATATGTTGCTCATCGCTCTCGGCTTGATGCTGCCAACGGCCATGTACCGAATCAAAATTGAGTAAATGTGCATGGGTGGCGGCATCACCCGCAGGGTCGTTAATTTGTACAAAGTCAAATTCTGGCCAGTCCCATGCCGCACGTAATGCTAAACGGCCAATACGTCCAAAACCATTAATACCTATTTTAATAGACATGATTTATCTCCTCATTAGCAACAATTTGGTGGCGGTGTTAATGCACAAGGCTGACCTTGGCAGCAGTTATCGGTTAAAAAATCCATTAAGTTTTTCATTTGCGATAGATTGGCTTTATAAAAAATAAAGCGGCCTTGTTGTTGTGCTTCGATAAGACCTGCATGACTGAGTTCTTTAAGATGAAAGGATAAGGTCGCGCCAGCCATACCGCCTAAAGCCTCGCTGATTTTACTGACAGGCAAACCTGTTGCGCCTTGCTGTACTAATAAGCGAAAGATTGTTAATCGAGAGTCTTGAGCGAGTGCCGCAAGCAACTGAACGGCTGATTTGTTTTCCATGGAGTTTGCCAATGCCAAAATCTTGGCAAATATTATCATATTTCTAGAAATATGGAAATGTTGATGGCAGATATGGCAAAAAGATCATTAAGCGATGTGGATTAAGATGAAAACACACTCAAAAAAGGATGAGCCTTTACGACTCATCCTTTTAGTTGGTTAAGCGACCTTTTTCACTTTAAAGAAAATGGCATACATTGCGGGTAAACTGAGCAAGGTTAATGCCGTTGCTACAATCAACCCGCCCATAATTGCTACAGCCATTGGCCCCCAGAAGGTGCTGTGCATTAACGGAATCATCGCTAATACCGCAGCAGCAGCCGTTAAAATAATGGGTCTAAAACGACGTACCGCCGCTTCAACCACGGCTTGCCATCTATCGACACCATTGGCAATATCTTGCTCAATTTGGTCAATCAAAATCACCGAGTTACGAATAATCATACCGTTAAGAGCAATAATTCCTAAAGTCGCGACAAAACCCATGGGACGGTTGAGTGCTAACATCATTAATGCCGCACCAATTACCCCTAAAGGTCCAGTTAAAAACACTAATAATGCGCGTGGAAAACTGCGTAATTGCAACATCAATAAGGTAAAGATAATAAATAACATCAACGGCACATTGGCTTGAATGGACGATGTACCTTTTTGTGATTCAGCGACTGTGCCTGCAATTTCAATTTGATAACCAACATCTAACTTGCTGCGTAAGCCTTCCAGTTTGTCATTGATGCGTAAGGCAACGGTGGCAGGTTGAATGCCATCAGCCACATCTCCTTGTACGGTAATCGAAAATTGACGATTTTGCCGCCATACTACGCCATATTCCCACTGCAAATTAGGACGCGCAATTTGTGCTAAAGGAATAGACTGGCCGCTACCTGTGGGCAAATAAGTACCTGTTAAGGCCGTCATGCTGTCACGTTCTTCTTTAGGTTGACGCAAAATAATCGGGATTTGGTCGTTTTCTTCACGATAAATACCAATGCTTTGTCCGGATAAAATGGTTTCGCTAGCGGTGGCAATATCAGAACTGGTCACAGCCAAGGCACGCGCCCGTTGTTGGTCAATATCTAAGTGTAAAGATTTGACTTCTTCCGACCAGTTATCGTTAACACCACGCATCGCAGAGTCTGCACGGACAATGGTTTTAACTTCATCGGCAATAGCACGTAACTTATCAGGATTATCACCAATCACTCTAAACATCACAGGATAGGGCACAGGTGGGCCATTGGGTAATAAGCGCGCACGGCCACGAATCTCTGGAAATTCCTCTTGTAAGATGACAGGTAATTGATGACGAATTTTTTCCCGCGCTGCTAAAGAGGGCGGCATAATCACCAATTGGGCGACGTTATTTTGTGGAAAGATTTGGTCTAAGGATAAGTAAAAACGAGGTGCGCCTTGACCAACAAACGACGTCACCGAACCCGCTTCGGGAATGGCTAATAAACGCTGTTCAACTCGTTTGACGATACTTTCGGTATTGGTTAACGAAGAACCTTCGGGCAACCATAAATCAATCACCATTTCGGGGCGGTTGGAGTCGGGGAAAAACTGCTTTTCAACCAATTTCATGCCCATAATGCCTGCACCCAATGCCGCAAGTGTCGCAATCAAAGTAATCCAACGGTGATTGACACACCATGCCACGGTATTACGTACCGCATTATAAAAAGGCGAGTCAAAGACTTCGTGATGTTCGGCTGAACCTGCATGATGGGTTTTTAATAAACGATAGCCCAAAAACGGCACAAAATACACCGACACAAACCACGAGACAATTAAGGCTGTCGTCGTTACCGCAAAAATGGCAAAGGTGTATTCACCTACCGCAGAATTGGCTAAACCAATCGGTAAAAAGCCTGCGGCAGTAATTAATGTACCTGTTAACATGGGCATGGCGGTGGTTTGATAGGCATAAATACTCGCGCTTAAACGGTCATAACCTTCTTCGAGTTTACGCACCATCATCTCGACAATAATAATCGCATCATCAACCAACAAGCCAAGGGCAATAATCAGCGAGCCGAGCGAGATTTTGTGTAAATCAATGCCCCATCTGTCCATGATTAAAAAGGTAATCGCTAATACCAAAGGAATCGATAAACCGACCACTAAACCCGGCCGCATATCGACTCTTAACGGTTTGGTGTGTAAGCCTAATGCCAAAAAGCTAACTACTAAAACAATAATTAAGGCTTCGGCTAAGGTTTTAACAAATTCTTGCACCGAACGATTAACGGAGCTAGGTTGGTCTTGTACTTGTTGTAGCTCGATGCCTGCGGGTAAGGATTCGCGTAGCTTTTGACTGGCATGTTGTAAGTCTTTACCCAAGGTGATGATGTCCCCGCCTTTGGTCATGGAAATGCCTAAACCAATGACTTCATGGCCATTTAAACGCATTTTGGGGGCAGCAGGGTCTTGATAACCACGTTGAATGGTGGCGATGTCACCTAATAAAAAACTGCGATTATTAAAGCGTAAAGGGAGTTTTTTTAGGTCATCAACGGCGGTAAATTGGCCAGTTAAACGGATTTGAATATCGTCTAAAGGTGTGCGTAAGGTGCCTGCATATTCTACCGCATTTTGTTGGTTAAGGGCGTTGATAACTTGGTGCATATCAATACCCATTCTTGCGAGTTTCTTTTGCGAGACTTCAACAAAGACACGTTCTTCTTGCACGCCATATTGCTCAACTTTGGCAACATTCGGCACTCTTAATAATTCATTACGCACTTGGTCGGCGTATTTTTTTAGTTCGGCATACGAAAAACCATCCGCAGACAGCGCGTAAATCACGCCATACACATCACCAAATTCATCATTAAAGAAGGGGCCTTGTACGCCTTGGGGTAAGGTGTGGCGTTTGTCGTTGATTTTTTTACGAATGGTGTACCAAATATGTTGAATTTCTTTGGCAGTAACGGACTCCTTGACTTCAATAAAAATCGTGGTTTCGCCTGCTTTGGAGTAACTACGAATTTTATCGACATGAGGGGCTTCTTGGAGAATTTCTTCCAATTTATCGGTGAGTTGTTCAGACACTTGCAGTGCGGTTGCACCTGGCCAAAAAGCACGCACCACCATCGCTCTAAAGGTAAACGGTGGGTCTTCGTCTTGACCTAATTGAAAAAACGAGGCAATCCCCGCCAACATCAAAACAATGAGCAAATAAGTGGTAATGGCAGGATTTTGAATGGCAATCCGCGATAGATTAAAACGTTCGGCTGATGAATTACTCATGGTTTACCCCCCTTATTGTTTAGCCAATAAGGGACGTACAACTTGTCCTTCATGAACCACATGCACGCCAGCCACGACCACCTGTTGACCTTGTTGTAGACCAGCCACAATCACTTCATTACCATCCACTCCTGCCACTTGTACCGCTTGGCTTTGCAGTTTTTGGCTTTGTGGATTAAACACAAATACCGTCGTTTGTTGACCTTTGCCGACTAAAGCACTGGTGGGCAATTTAATCAGACCACGTTGACCTTGTAAGTTAAGGTGTAAGGTTGCCGATTGGCCTAAAGCCAAGGCATTGCTAGGTGCTTGAATGCTATAGCGTGCGCGGAAAGTACGAGTCACAGGGTCGGCTACCGCTGATAACTCGCGTAATTGGGCAGGATACTTGGCTTGTGGTTGCGCCCATAACGACACTTGCGCTTGGGGATATTGTGCAGCAATGGTACGGCGGTCTTCGGGAAACTCGACCACAATTTCGCGTGCACCTTGTTGGGCAACGGTGACAATCGGCTGACCTGCACTGACCACCATGCCCACATCGGCTTGTACTTGGCTGACCACACCCTCACTGTCAGCACGTAAAATGGTATCAGCAATGCGGTTATTATCTAAAGACACATTACTTTCTAAACTTTTTAAGCGTGCGGCGGCAGCAGACACCGCCACCCGTTTGCGGTCTAAATCTAACTCCGAGACAAACTGTTTGGTTTGTAACTCTTGAAAACGTTTGTATTCGGCTTCAGCTAAAGCTAAATCCGATTTAGCCGCCGTTAATTGTGAAGTACTCGCGGTTTTGGCGAGTTCGTAATCACGCGGGTCAAGTTCGGCTAAGGCTTGGCCTTTTTTCACGGTTTGGCCTGTTTCTACCAAACGGCGGACAATTTTGCCACTGACTCTAAAGCCTAAAGGCGATTCAACCCGTGCTTTAATTTCGCCTGCTAAATCAAGGCTTTGTTGGCTGTCGCTGGTTTGTACGCTCATCAATTTGACTAAACGAGGCTTGTCGGCAGCCACAGGTGGTTTTTCACATGCGCTAAGCAGTAGGCTACTGGTAATGACTAAAGACAATAGATAGAGATTTTTATTGAACATGAGTGGTCGCTCCTAAAAGCGGTGGCGAGGATTGGCTAAAACCATGTAATAACAACAGGGCAATATGGTCTATCAAAGCATGGGTTTGCTCTGGACTGCTTAAATGCGGGGCAAGTTCGTCTTGTAAATGGGCAGGAATGACCATTGAGCGCAAAAAGCCCATAATCAACACATGACGAGCGGCAGGAGGAATTGGGCGAAAATCGCCATCTAACACCGCTTGATTAAATAAGGCATCTAAACGATTAAGATAGGGACGCATATAACGTTGGCGTAAATAGTCAGAACGCTCATTGTTTTGGTCGCCTTCTCGAAAAATAAAGGCTAAGGCGGCCGTGTTGCTGACCATATTTTTTAAGGATTGCGGTAAGTTTTGCCGCAAGGCTTGTGCAGGACGGTCGTTAGCGGCTAAGGTTTCTAAGTTAGTCGTTAAGGTAGCCATTAACGGGGCAATATAGTTGTCTGCCGCTTCTTGCCACAGTTGCTGTTTAGAACCAAAGTGATGATGTAACAAGCTATCGCTAATACCACACTCTTTGGCGAGGGCGCGTAAAGACACCTGTTCGTAAGTTTGTTCGGCAAAGGCAACAAAGGCACGTTCAATAATTTGTTCGCGTGATAAAGCCGCTTGTTGACAGCGTGGTCTTCCACGGCTACGAGGACAAAAGTTCATAGTAAACTATTTAATTGGTCGATTGACCAATTAAATAGCACAAGTTTTGGGCTTTGTCAGCTTTACAGCGTCAAGATTAACAAATTTTTTTACAAAATACACTGTGGTTGGCAAAAAATATCGCTACAGTTAAGGCTTAGTCTCTTTTTCCTTGATTTTTTGTGATAGGAAAAGTGCCGTATGTTAAAAAACGCACTATTTTTCTGATTGATGACATAAGGATAATCATATGGCCGTTGGAAAACGTTTAAATAGTTTAGATTGGTCGTTTTTGGCAGGTGAAACCCGTGAATCAATGATGCATGTCGGTGGCCTAATGACCTTTAGTCCCCCTGCGGATGAGCAGCCCGATTTTTTAAGAAGGCTCATGGACGAAGTACGTAATCAAACTAAAGTCTATAGCCCGTGGAATCTTAAATTACGCCATCCTGAGTTTTTGGCACATCCTCTACAAGCATGGGTTGAAGATAAACAATTTGATGTCGAATATCATATTCGCCGTTCGGCGTTGCCCTCACCCGGTGATGAGCGCGAATTAGGCATTTTAGTTTCACGGTTACATAGTCATAATATTGATTTTCATCGTCCACCGTGGGAGGTGCATTTTATTGAGGGTTTAGAAGATGGGCGTTTTGCCATTTATTTTAAGGTACATCATGCCTTAATTGATGGTTATACAGGCATCAAGATTTTATCACGCAGTTTTTCTACCAATCCTGATGAGCGAGATACGCCGTTATTTTTTGTCTTACCACCCATCCCACGAGCGCCTAAACAACATGACGAGCAAGCCCCGACCCTCGAACATTTGTGGCAAGGTGTGCAATCACAATTAGATGCGACACGTGGCGCAGGCCGTGCATTAGCGGAAGTGATTAAAGCCGCGCGCCAAGATAAACGCGAACTGGTTGTGCCCATGCAAGCACCCAAATCGCCGTTAAACCAAAAAATTAGTCGCAATCGTCGTTTTGCTACCCAACAATTTGCCACCGAGCGCTTAAAGGCGGTTGCCAAAGCAGCACATGGTACACTTAATGATGTGGTGTTAGCCATTTGTGCAGGTGCGTTACGTCGCTTTTTGCAGGAACAAGCCAATTTACCCCAAGAGCCATTAACCGTCATGTTGCCTGTCAACATTCGACCTAAAGATGACCCTGGTGGCGGTAATGCAGTTGGGGCAATTTTGGCCTCGTTGGCAACCGATATTGCCGACCCGTTAACACGTATACAAATGATTATCCATTCAACGACGAAAGCCAAGGAACAACTGCAAGGCATGTCTAAATCAGCGATTATGCAGTTTAGTAGTATGTTAATGGCACCCATGTTGTTGTCACAAATTCCCGGTGCGGCAGGGCGCGTGCGTCCAGCTTTTAATTTAGCGATATCTAATGTACCCGGCCCTGATAAAGCCTTGTATTTTAGAGGTTATCGTTTGGATTCTTATTATCCTGTCTCGATTCCATTTTTGGGTTATGGCCTCAATATTACCGTTGTGACTTATGTGGATACGCTAAATTTTGGTTTTATTGGTTGTCGAGATACTGTGCCGCATCTTCAGCGTTTAGCTGTCTATAGTCGTGATGCATTGGAGGAGTTGGAGCGGGTCTGTGCTATCACAGCGTAGCATGTGATTACAAACGGAGTGATGCCTACGGCCTCACTCTGTCAATGTTGCGTAGCTCAGTCGGTAAATCGTCGGCAAAAGATCTATTTTCTGCGCGAGACGCATAAATTTATCTTTTTATCTCTACAAGACTAAGATTTGTCTAATCCACAGTGCTCATTATTATGGCTACACTGAAAAAGTTGTTAGCTAGAATTAGAGTATTCACGGTATGCCACTCATTCGCTTAGTCTATGCCAGTCAATTTGCCTCGCCCATTAGCGAGCAAGATGCCCAAGATATTATTGAAATATCAACGGTCAATAACCGCAAACATGATATTACAGGCGTATTATGCGACAGTAATTTTTACTATCTACAATGTTTAGAGGGTGGACGAGATGAAGTGAATCATCTATATCAGAAAATTGCGATGGATAAGCGCCATGTCCGTCCCGTTATTTTAATGTATCAAGAAATACTACATCGTGAATTTGATGATTGGTATATGGGGCGTATTCCTGCTATCAATATCAGTGGCGCGATGGTACTAAAATACTCGCGTGAGCGTGAGTTCAACCCTTACACGATGACACCAGAGTCGGCATATCAATTTTTATTCGAGTTATCACGCTTAAATGCGGTGTTATAACTCCCTCCCCTTAAGGGAGAGAGTGCCACGCGAGTTTAATCAAACTCGCGCTGTACATAATCAATCTCGGGTGTTTTGGCGCGTTTGCCCGCAATCTTGAAGTTTTTCCCCAATAGTAAACGGCGTTGCCAGCGCTTTTCTAGGGCAAGACCATCGGATTCAGGTAAGGAAACCATGGCATTGAGTACACGTTTGGCGGCTAAGACGGCATCAGGCGAGCGTGTCGCAATTTCTGCTGCTAACTCAAGCGCTTTATTGAGTGGCTCTTCGGCAACGTGGCTAATTAAGCCGATGCTTTTAGCTTGTGTGCCACTGATAATACGCGCAGTCATCGTCAATTCTTTGGCCACATCTAAGCCAATTAAACCGCGTAAGGTGGCAGTAATTGCCATATCTGGGACTAAGCCCCAACGGGCTTCCATAATGGCTAGCTGTGCATCGGGCGTGGCAATTCTAAAGTCAGCGCCTAAGACCAATTGCATGCCCGCGCCAAAACAATGACCATGAATAGCAGCAATCACAGGCACAGGCAAATCACGCCAAACCAAAAACACGCGTTGAAATAGATTCGGGCCTGGTCTAGACAATTCCCAAAGTGCGGTCACGGCATTTTTGGGGCTTTGTAAATCAGTTAAGTCGATACCTGCACTAAATGACGACCCCTCGCCCGTCAGCAATACGGCACGAATATCCCGTTGTTCTTTGAGTTCTTCGCCAATTTTGAGTAATTCTCGTAAGAGCGCAAAACTCATGGCATTACGTTTATCAGGGCGATTAAGACGTACTTCGATGATGTTATTCGGATGATTAATTAATTGGACGAGATTAGACATTTTGCGTTCCTCATTGCTGTAGCCCGTATACTAACACGGGAGAAAATGGCGGTTTAATCCAACTTTGCCCATATTTCGCTACGCTGCATACAGGCTACACATCTCGGCTTCGACTCACTTCGGCTTCGCTCAGTAACCACCGCTCAGCCAACATAACGCGCCCTGAGCGGAGTCGAAGGGGAATTTTACCCACCAATCTTCTTATATTTCAAACGGGTAGGGGCAGCATGATTACCTAACTTTTTGCGGCGGTAAGCCTCAAAGTCGGTATAGTTGCCTTCATACCATTCTACTTCATCCCCTTCAAAGGCTAAGATATGTGTAGCAATACGGTCTAAGAACCAACGGTCGTGGGAAACCACCATCACCACACCAGGGAAGGTGAGAATCGCATCTTCCAAGGCACGTAAGGTCTCGATATCCAAATCGTTAGACGGTTCGTCGAGTAAAATGACGTTGGCACCTTGTTGCAAAATTTTGGCTAATTGCAAACGGTTGCGCTCACCACCCGATAACTCGCCGACGCGTTTTTGTTGGTCAGAACCCTTAAAGTTAAAACGGCCAATGTAGGCGCGTGAGGGCATTTCAAAATCGCCGACTTTAAGAATATCTAAACCGCCAGAGACTTCTTCCCAAACGGTTTTGCTGTTATCTAAGGTGTCACGAATTTGGCCAATGTAGGCAATGCTGGCACTTTCACCTACCACGACTTCGCCAGTGGTGGGTTTGTCTTTGCCTGTAATCATGTTGAATAAGGTGGTTTTACCCGCACCGTTGGGGCCAACGATACCCACAATCGCGCCTTTAGGTACAGTAAAGCTCAAGTTTTCATATAATAAACGGTCGCCAAAGGCTTTACTGATATTACGTACTTCTACCACTTGGTCGCCTAAACGGGGGCCTGGTGGAATGTACAATTCTTGGGTTTCGTTACGTTTTTGGAATTCTTTGCTGGCTAATTCTTCATAAGCACTCAAACGTGCTTTGCTTTTGGCTTGGCGAGCTTTGGGGTTTTGTTGTACCCATTCCGATTCGCGTTTTAAGGCTTTATAGTGGGCTTCTTCTTGACGCTGTTCGCTCTCTAAGCGGGCTTCTTTTTGTTCTAACCAAGAAGAGTAGTTACCTTGGTAAGGAATACCATGGCCACGGTCAAGTTCTAAAATCCATTCTGCCACATTGTCTAAAAAGTAGCGGTCGTGGGTAATTGCCACAATCGTACCACTAAACTCTTTTAAGAAGCGTTCTAACCACGCCACAGATTCGGCATCTAAATGGTTGGTGGGTTCGTCTAATAACAACATATCAGGTTTAGACAATAACAAACGACACAAGGCTACACGGCGACGTTCACCCCCTGACAGTTTGGTAACGTCGGCATCCCATGCAGGCAAGCGTAAGGCATCGGCGGCTTGTTCGAGTTGATTATCTAAATTGTGGGCATCCCATGCTTGAATAATGCCTTCTAGTTTTTCTTGTTCAGCCGCAAGTTTATCAAAATCGGCATCTTCCATGGCGTATTCTGCAAAGACTTCATCTAAACGGCGTAAAGCATCAACTGCTTCGCGTACCCCGTCTTCCACATTGCCGCGTACATCTTTGGTCGGGTCGAGTTGTGGTTCTTGCGCCAAATAACCGACTTTAATACCTGCTTGGGCGCGTGCTTCGCCCTGAAACTCTTTGTCTACGCCTGCCATAATGCGTAAGAGTGTGGATTTACCCGCACCGTTTAAGCCAAGTACGCCAATTTTGGCACCAGGAAAAAAGGAGAGGGATATATCTTTGAGAATTTCACGTTTCGGAGGAACAATCTTCGAAACGCGATTCATGGTGTAAATATATTGCGCCATAATGTCATAATCATAGGAGTCTAAGATGGCGGCGATTATAGCGTAGTTTACTTTAAACAATATGAACTATGATGAAAAAGAAGAAGGGCTTGTGTGATATGTACTCGCGTCTTCACAGTAACATGAAGACGCTATTGCAGACTATTTAGGCCGCTAACTTTTGTTGTGCAGCTAAAAAGTCATCAATTTGTGCTAAATATTGACGATTATCATGGTCCCAAGGGTGAAAGTTTGGACGGAAATAATCCATATAGTTAGCGAGTTGAATACGTAACAAGCCAATATCACCCATCGTAAAACGATAAAATTTACGCCAGCCATCCCAGTCAGTGAGTTTTCCTTCGGTACGTAATACCTGAACAAACACAGGAATCACTAAGCCCCAAAAAATAACGGTCGCTAATACTAGTCCAAGAGCACGTAAACCATAGGCTTTAACTCCTCGTCCCATGACTTTATCCCACACATCAAAAGCCACGCCTTTATGCTCGGTTTCTTCCAGTGCATGCCAACGCCATAAGGCGGCATAGTGCGGTTCTGCTCCTTCAGAAATGAGCGGCTCACGCAATACGCTATCGCCTAGAAGGGCTGTAAAATGTTCAAGCGCGATGGTGGCACTTAAACAAAAGGGTTTAGGCGCATGTTTAGTGAGTCCTTTCAAAATACCCGATACCAATTTTTCAAATTTAGGCGCTATAGGCACTTGGCTAAACAGCGCCGCATTGTACTCTTCATGCTCACGACCGTGCATGGCTTCTTGGCCAATAAACGCGGTAATCGCTTTTTTCAGTTCGGGGTCAGTAATTTGGTCGCGGTAGGCACGAACGCTGTCAATAAAAAAACGCTCACCGACAGGTAAAACAATCGAAAAGGTATTCAAGAACGCCGTAAAAATAGAGCCACCTGTATAATGCCAGTTTGTAATTTGGTCGGCAGGTAAGTTAAAGCGAACATCACGGCGAGTAGGCAACAAAGGATTGGGAATGGGATAGTGCATAATAAGGTCTCGCGAGTTGTTTTTGTGAGAATGACCAAAGCAGCACTAGGAGATATTCGCTTCGATCAAGGCGTGGTTATGATCTCCGTATCATTTGATTGTAGAGGGCAATATAGAGTTTGTACAGTCGTACAACAAGTGAAAAGTAAGGAACGTGATAGCCAATAAAAACCAGAAGCTCAGGCCGAATTTTGTATCGCTTATGTTGAGCAGAAGACTATCACCAAGCGGCAGATAGTAATATCCACACATCAAATAAACCAACGACTTAGACTTTATGATTCATACTGGGATTGCGGGCTTGATAGCGGCTATTTTGACAATACAGAGCGCCTCTGCCGATGATTTGGGCGACTTTATCGCGCAACTTGCGCCTAAAGACCCCACCCCTGTGGCACTTAAACCCATTGCCAAGTTACAAGAAGCGGCGATGGCTGCGATTAGTTTTGTCGGTAAACCCTATTCCTTTGGTGGGAGTAATCCTGATACAGGTTTTGATTGCAGTGGTTTGGTACAATATGTGTTAGACCAGTCGGGTATCAAAAAACTACCACGCACCTCTCGCGAAATGTATCAGTACAGCCGTCCTGTGGATAACGACAGTTTAGTGGTTGGCGATTTATTATTTTTTCAAACTAATAATAGTGAGCAAGTCAATCATGTGGGGATTTATGTCGGCGAAGGGCGATTTATTCATTCACCATCGACAGGCAATGTCATTCGTTTAGACCGTTTAGACCAATCTTATTGGCAAAAAGCTTTTGTGGGGGCGAGGCGGGTGTTAGATTTAGGAGAGTAAGGATAACAGACCCTAGTTATAAAAAAGGCATTATTGTCGAGTTTCGGATATTTTGTGCCACCGTAGAGGGCTGTTCAAATCCTGTTCATGCCAAAGATGATAGAAAATCATTATGCTCGAGCAATAACCATGTTAAAATAGATGCCTGTTTTTAAGACTGGCCTGTAAACTTAAGGTATTTAACGACTGAACCGTTTACAGCCTGTCATAACACTCTCTCCTTAACGTCTTGAGACTCCGTGATGTTTAGCAATATCAATCTTGCCCAATTTGACCCCGATTTAGCCCAAGCGATTAGCCAAGAAGATGCACGCCAAGAAGCGCACATCGAGTTAATTGCTTCCGAAAACTACTGCTCACCCTTAGTCATGGCCGCTCAAGGGTCTAAATTAACCAACAAATACGCCGAAGGTTATCCTAGTAAGCGTTATTATGGCGGTTGTGAGTATGTTGATATTGTTGAAAGTTTAGCCATTGAACGTGCCAAAAAATTGTTTGGTGCTGACTATGCTAACGTACAACCACACTCAGGCTCTCAAGCTAATGGTGCCGTATTTTTAGCTTTATTAAATGCGGGTGACACCGTATTGGGTATGAGCTTGGCACATGGTGGTCACTTAACCCACGGTGCAAAAGTGAACTTCTCTGGTAAGTCCTATAACGCGGTTCAGTATGGTTTAAATCCAGAAACTGGCGAAGTTGATTATGATGAAGTCGAACGTTTAGCCTTAGAACATAAGCCAAAAATGATTATTGCAGGTTTCTCTGCGTATTCTCGTATTATGGATTGGCAGCGTTTCCGTGACATCGCCGATAAAGTGGGTGCGTATTTAATGGTCGATATGGCACACGTTGCTGGTTTGGTTGCTGCGGGTGTTTATCCAAACCCAGTGCAAATTGCTGACGTAACGACCACAACAACCCACAAAACCTTACGTGGTCCACGTTCTGGTTTGATTTTGGCGCGTAAAAACGAAGAAATCGAAAAGAAATTAAACTCTGCGGTGTTTCCAGGTAATCAAGGTGGCCCGTTAATGCACGTGATTGCTGCGAAAGCGGTGTGTTTCTTAGAAGCGATGCAACCTTCATTTGTTGATTACCAAAAACAAGTGGTTAAAAATGCCCAAACCATGGCCGCAATCTTTATTGAGCGGGGTTATGACGTGGTGTCTAACGGCACAGACAATCACTTATTTTTAGTATCCTTAGTAGGTAAAGAGTTGACAGGTAAAGAGGCTGATGCGGCTTTAGGCAAAGCTGGCATTACTGTTAACAAAAACGCTGTGCCAAACGACCCACGTTCACCGTTTGTGACCTCGGGTATTCGTGTGGGTACACCTGCTGTGACTACGCGTGGTTTTGGTGAAGCCGAAGTGGCTGCTTTAGCTAACTGGATGTGTGATATTTTAGACAACGCCACAGACGAAGCGGTGATTGCGCGTGTGGCCAAACAAGTTCACACCATTTGCCAACAGTTCCCTGTGTACAACGGCTAAGTTCTGACACAGTACACTGCTAAAAAGGCGACTTCGGTCGCCTTTTTCATCACACGCGCTTTTTTGCCTATTTACAAGGCGAAGCGTATAGTAAGCACACCGCTTGCTAAGCGCATGATTCACACGTTATGACTTTTTTTCAACATTTACTGATTATTATTGGCCTTATCGCCGCCAGTGCTTTTTTTTCCTGTGCCGAAATAGCACTCGCCTCAGCACGTAAAATTCGCTTGCAACAATTAGTGGAGACGGGCAATGCCCGTGCACAACAGGTACTGAACTTACAAAATCAACCTGGTAATTTTTTTACCGTGATTCAAGTCGCCTTAAATGCGATTGCGATTATGGGGGGGATTTTGGGTGAGCAAGCCATTTCGCCGTATATTGAATCGGCGCTCAGCCATATTTTTGGTCAGCGCGCTGGCTTAGACCAAATCAGTTTTATCATTTCCTTTGTCAGTGTGACCTCCTTATTTATTCTATTCGCCGATTTAATGCCCAAACGTCTGGCCATGACCTATCCTGAGCAAGTGGCGATGTGGATTGTTCGGCCAATTTTGGTGTGTTTGGCCTTATTAAAACCCATAGTTGTGATGTATGACGGTATTGCGAGTGCCTTATTTAAGTTGCTCAATATTCAAACCACACGCGAAGACGCAATTACGTTTGATGATGTGTCCGCCATTGTCGATGCAGGCGCAGCATCGGGGGCTTTACATCGGCAAGAGCAACATCTGATTGAAAATGTCTTTGAGCTCGATACCCGTACCGTCACCTTTGCCATGACGCCCCGTGAAAATATTATTTATTTGCGTTTACAAGACGATGAAGACACGCTCAAAGCCAAAATTACCGAATTTCCACATAGTCGTTTTTTGGTGTGTGATGATTTAATTGACCAAGTGATTGGTTATGTAGAGTCCAAAGATATTCTTAAACGTACGTTGAATCATCAACCGATTTCACTACACAGAGAGCTACAAGTCAAAAATGTCTTGGCCATTCCTGATACCTTAACCCTGTCAGAGTTATTAGAGCGTTTTAAGGTCACCAATCAAGACTTAGCCTTTATTTTGAATGAGTATGCACTGGTTGTTGGCATTGTGACCTTGAATGATGTGATGAAAACGTTGATGGGCGATTTGGTCAGTCCCTTTATTGAGGAGCAAATTGTCAAACGAGACGATTGTTCGTGGTTAGTTGATGGCGTCACGCCCATAGAAGATGTACGTCGCGCCTTAGCGATAGACCAATTCCCTCATGAGGCCAACTATGAAACCATTGCAGGCTTTATGATGTATCAACTCAAACGTATTCCCAAACGTACCGACTGGGTAGAGTTTGCGGGCTACAAGTTTGAAGTGGTTGATATTGATAATTACCGTATCGACCAACTCTTAGTTTCTAAACTGTCGAGCTAATTATGCATTGTCCGTTTTGTCGCGCACCAGATACGAAAGTCATTGACTCCCGTTTAGTGGGAGAAGGGGAACAAGTACGTCGTCGGCGCGAGTGTGTGGTGTGTGGTGAGCGGTTTACTACCTTTGAAGGTGCAGAATTAGTGACTCCGCGTGTGATTAAGTCTGATGGCAGCCGCGAGCCCTTTGACGACAATAAATTACGTAAAAGTATGATGCATGCTTTACAAAAAAGACCTGTCAGTATTGAAAAAATAGACCACGCCCTGACCCGTATTCAGCGGCAACTACGCGCAACAGGCGAACGGGAAGTGAAGTCTATTTTGATTGGCGAATTAGTGATGACGGAGTTAGCCAAACTGGACAAAGTGGCTTATGTGCGTTTTGCCTCGGTATATCGAGACTTTCAAGATGTGGATGCCTTTAATGCCGAAATTGAAAAGCTCAAACAACATGAGTCCAATCCATGAACGATAGACAATATATGGCACGGGCGATTCAACTCGCACAAGAAGGCATATATACCACACAGCCTAATCCGCGCGTGGGCTGTGTTGTCGTCAACGATGGGATAATTGTTGGTGAAGGGTTTCATGCCCGTGCAGGTTTTGGCCATGCGGAAGTACATGCCTTACAACAAGCGGGTAGTTTGGCGCACGGAGCAACAGCGTATGTCACCTTAGAGCCGTGCGCCCATTATGGCCGTACACCGCCGTGTGCTAATGCGTTGATTGCCGCAGGCGTCGCTCGTGTGGTGATGGCAAGTCTAGACAGTAACCCGTTAGTCGCAGGTAAAGGCCAAGCCATGTTAGAGGCGCAAGGTATTGTTACCTCTGTGGGCGTCTTAGAGGATGAAGCTAAAGCCTTAAATAAAGGCTTTTTTCGGCGTATGCAGGGCGGTTTGCCATGGGTTCGTCTAAAAATGGCGGGCAGTTTAGATGGCCGTACTGCTATGGCGTCAGGTGAGTCTAAATGGATTACGGGCGTAGATGCACGACGTGATGTACAAAAATTGCGTGCACAAAGTGGTGCGATTATTACAGGGATTGGGACGGTATTGGCAGATAATCCTAGCTTAAATGTCCGTCCCCAAGAGTGGTTAGATTGGCATTATGGCGAGCCTGTACAGCCCTTAAGGGTGGTACTAGACCGCGAATTGCGTATGCCGTTAGAGGCACAATTACTCAATCAGACGGGCGTGATTATAGTGACCCAACAAACGGCTCAGCACTGTAATGTACAGGCTTTGAACGCCAAAGGAGCAGAAATTTGGCACCTCAGTGATACCCAACACCTAGAAACCGTATTAGCGAAACTGGCTGAACGTGGCATAAACGAGGTCTTGGTAGAGGCGGGTGCGACCTTAGCGGGCGCATTTGTACGTGCAAATTTGGTAGATGAGTGTATCTTTTATTTGGCACCTACTTTATTAGGCAGTGATGCACGCCCCTTATTGACCTTAGCATTCACAGACATGGCACAACAACGGCGTTTGGTGTACCAAGATATGCGCATGATAGGTCAAGATGTGCGTATTGTGGCTCGTTTGAGTGTCTAAGCGCACCGATGAGTACGCTTCATAATAAAACCTTATATAGACTTATTCCAACATGGGCGTGAGTAGTTGTTTGGGTGTACCCACCTTATAACCAAATAGTTGTAAGGCGACTTGATAACGTGGGCCTTGGAAATATTCAACCCGCAAGGTGTGTACCCCTTTGGTCAGTTGCATGGTATTGCCAACCGAATAAGGGGCATGCGTATAGTCATTATCAATGACGAGCTGATTATCAATATAGAGCTTAGAGCCATCGTCACTGCGTAATTCAAATTGATAACTGCCATCGGCTTTGACGGTCAGTGGGCCTTGATAACGTACGCCAAACCATTCAAAACGATTACTCGGTACACCGGGAAAGGGCGCATCAAAACTTTGTTCGGGTACATTGATTTGCTCGGTGAAAAGGGTACCAATCGCGCTCAATTGACTAAAGTCAGGTAATTTAGGAGTGCCTTCGGCCAATAAAAAAATCTCACCTTTCCACGGCTTTTTATCCTCCCCACCAAAAACGCCATCGCCATCAACAATTTCTCCGTTAATGACGTCTTTCACATCTACGTTGTTAATCACTTGTGTCGTAAGGGCTTGCTGTACGGCGTTATTGGCAAGACTATTGACGATATCCTGCATCGCCAGTTGCCATGAGGCGGCAAAAACGGATGCTAATTCGGCATAAGGTATGTCACTTAAGGGACTTGAACCCGTCTTACCATCTAATAAGCCATCACTCAGGTCTTTGGCCAGTTTATCTAATAACGCTAAGGCAGGGGTGTTGCCACTCACTTTATCAGAGGCTGCTTTGACGAGGGCAGCCAGTTGTAAGGCATAACGACTGGCGGCATCGTCTTGTAGTTGTTGATAGTCTGTGTCGCTACCAATAAGCGTCGGGGCTTGGGTAATGTTACTCATGCCAAGCGCTTGTCCGACTTCGGTGTTTGCTTGGTTAATGTTGCTTACTTGGCTTAAACCATCAGGGAGTGATTCTGCGCGTTGTACGGCGGCTTCAGTCAAAATACTCACCCCAAGATGGGTATTGGTAACGACTGAACTGGCGGCACGCAGTGTCACATTGGACGGGAAATTTTGTACACCTTTGGCTTCGTCAAAATACTGAGCACTGCTATTACCAGACACCTCAACGACAATCGTATCAACGGTTTTAGGAATATTAAAAACCACAAATCCCGAACTGCCCGTATTGCCTTTGCCAATTTCTGCACCACTGCGGGCATTCCGTAAAATGACATTGGCGTTGGTAATTTTGCCTAAAGAAGGCGTGACGGTAATTTGTTGCGTGGCGATGGATGCGCTGGTATTTTTACTACTTAAGCCAGCATCATGGTTGTTGTTACAGGCACACAATATTAAGGTGCTACTTAATACTGTCCATGAAAAACGGGTTACTGTCATGGTCTATTCTCCTTAATAGTCAGTCATCTCAAAATGGCTGTTAGGCTGTCTACAGTTTAGACTATAACCGTTGGTGCATCATTTTTTTTGTGCTGGTGTGGAGCTCCATAAAAAGTCGTTGCCCAAAGCTGTGTGACGCACGACTTTTAGCGGCTTTTTCGTTATTCTTGCCGCTCATACAATACTGAAGTCTGTTATAAGTGCGTGCACGAGACGAAACACAGCGTAGTCACCTATAATGCCATCGCTGACAGTGCATAATCTCCTTGTCATAGGAGACTTAAGCCCCATTAAACGGTCATTTTGTGCGGCGACACATTCACGTCGTATCGTGCTCGTGACAATTTTCCTTCCTCCTTGAATAGAACGTATTATGTTTACTGGAATTATTGAAGCCGTTGGTCGTGTGCAACACATTAATCCTCGTAGTGGGGATGTACGTTTAAGCATTGCAACGGGAAAATTAGATTTAACCGACGTGAAATTAGGCGACTCCATCGCCACTAATGGTATTTGTTTGACCGTCATCGAGTTGACGGGGCAAGGTTTTGTTGCTGACGTGTCTAATGAAACCCTACGTCGTACGTGCTTACAAACGTGGAAAGTTGGTACTGCCGTCAATTTGGAAAAAGCCTTAATGCCTACCAGTCGTTTGGGTGGCCACATTGTCAGTGGTCATGTGGATGGTATTGGGCATATTATCAGTGTTAAGCCAGATGCCCGCTCTATTCAATATCAAGTACAAGCCCCCGCAGAATTAGCAAAATATATCTCAGAAAAAGGCTCGATTACCGTAGATGGCGTTAGCTTGACCGTCAATGCTATTGAGGGTGCCGTCTTTAGTTTGAACATTGTTCCGCACACTGCCCAAGAAACCAATGTCATTAATTGGCAAGCAGGGAGCATAGTGAACTTAGAAGTTGACGTCTTAGCACGTTATATCGAACGTCTACTCTTGGGTGAAAAAGCAGCACAAGCCACGCCCAAAAGCGACATTAGTCTAGAATTTTTGGCAAAACACGGTTTTATGCGCTAAATCTTAAACGCACGCGTGATAAAGATGCGCAACTTCGTGCTTTTGGTTACAATGCGTGCCCTTGTTCCTCCTATCCACATGAGAAGCTGTTATGCCCTTAAACACTGTAGAAGAGTTAATTAACGATATTCGTTTAGGCAAAATGGTCATTTTGATGGATGACGAAGACCGTGAAAACGAAGGTGATATCGTCATGGCGGCGACACATGTGCGTCCTGAAGATATTAACTTTATGGCCAAGCATGCCCGTGGCCTCATTTGTTTAACCCTCACTCGTCAGCGTTGCCAACAATTGGATTTGCCCTTAATGGTGACACGTAACGGCGCAAGTCACGGTACAAATTTTACCTTATCCATTGAAGCAGCTAGCGGCGTGACGACAGGTATTTCTGCACATGACCGTGCGCATACCGTACAGGTCGCTGTTGCCCGTGATGCCAAACCTGCGGATATTGTCCAACCAGGTCATATTTTTCCGTTAATGGCACAAGCAGGCGGCGTCTTGCATCGTGCTGGTCACACCGAAGCGGGTTGTGATTTGGCTCGTTTAGCAGGTTTAGAACCTGCGGCAGTCATTGTCGAAATTATGAACGAAGACGGTACGATGGCACGCCGTCCTGATTTGGAAAAGTTTGCCGAACAGCATAACCTCAAAATGGGTACTATTGCCGACCTTATTCATTACCGTATGGTGCATGAACAAACCGTCAAACGTACCACCGAAAATATATTACCGACCGAATACGGCGATTTTCGTCTGATTTCTTATCAAGAGCACGCAGGCAGTGATGTCCATATTGCCTTAATTAAGGGCGAATTGACGAAAAATGTGCCTGTCGTCAGAGTACATGCAGTTAACCCCTTGCGCGATTTACTGCATGCCAAATATCAAGGACGGACAGGTTGGAATTTGCAGAAAAGTTTGGCCGAAATCGCCAAACACGAGGCAGGTGTCTTGGTGTTATTGGGACAAAACTACGCCTCTGCCGATTTAATTGACCATATACAAGGCTTTTTTGGCCAGCGTGCGCGTGCTAATGACGGTGCAGGTATGTATCGTACTATTGGGATAGGCTCACAAATTCTGCGTGATTTAGGCGTTAGTAAAATGCGTTTATTAAGTTCTCCTATGCGTTTTAATGCCTTGTCTGGTTTTGGTTTGGAAATTGTTGAATATTTAGGCACTGATTAATGGCGTCATAGGCGGCATTATCCGCAACGTTCAGTGTCCATATTTTGTCTTTTGGGAGCGTTAACATGAAAGTGATTGAAGGTACTTTTCAAAATGTCGATGGCAAATATGCCATCATCGTCGGTCGTTTTAATAGTTTTGTCGTTGAAGCCTTGTTACAGGGTTCTTTGGATGCCTTAAAGCGTCACGGTGTCAGCGATGACAACATTACCGTGATTCGTGTACCAGGCGCATGGGAATTACCCTTAGCCGCCAAAAAACTTGCGGAGAAAAAACAATTTGATGCCATTATTGCCTTAGGTGCGGTGATTCGCGGCGGTACCCCTCATTTTGATTACGTGGCTGGCGAGTGTGCTAAAGGTTTAGGCGTTGTTGGTTTAGACGCAGGCATGCCAGTCGTATTTGGGGTATTAACGACCGACAGCATCGAGCAAGCTATTGAGCGCTCGGGTACAAAAGCAGGCAATAAAGGTGCAGATGCCGCAATGACAGCAATGGAAATGGTTTCTTTATTGAAGGCCATATAATGCAGAAAGCTCAAGCAAAAAACACCCCTGCAGCACGCCATAAAGCGCGTAAATTTGCCTTGCAGGGACTCTATGAGTGGCAGTTATCGGGTAATCCGCCGTTTGAAATTGAGGCGCGGTATCGGGTAGAAAATGCCATGCACAAAGTAGACTTAGCCTACTTCCATGAGCTACTGCATCAAGTCGTAGGGCGTGTGCACGAATTAGACCCCGTCTTTGAGCCATTATTAGACCGTAAGTTGCAACAACTCGACCCGATTGAGCGTAACATTATCCGTATGGGGTGTTATGAGTTAAAACATCACATTGAAATTCCCTATCGTGTGGTGCTGAACGAAGCCGTCGAGTTAGCTAAAGAGTTTGGGGCAACCGACTCGTATAAATTCGTCAACAGTATTTTGGACGAAGTGGCAAAAAGCGTACGTTCGGTAGAAAGACAAGCCGAATAAGTGTAACTTGTTTCTTTAATAGGCGGGATTGTTATGTAAATAACGGTAATCCCGCTTGTCTCTTTTGCAACCATCCCAATACGCAGATTGCATCAACAGCCTCTACTATGCCTTCAGAATTTGAGCTGATTAACCGCTATTTCAAGCGTCAAACCACGACCCAACAGGATGTTATCTTGGGTATAGGCGATGATGCAGCGCTCATGGCCATTCCAGCAGGCGAGTTATTAGTCGCTACCGCAGATACCTTAGTGGCTGGCCGCCATTTCCCCATAGACACGCCACCGCATGCCATTGCGTATAAAGCCTTAGCCGTTAATTTGTCCGATTTGGCGGCAATGGGGGCTACTCCACGTTGGTTTTTGCTCGCGCTGACCTTGGAGGAAAGTGACGATACCTTCTTGTCGTCCTTTGCCGAAGGCTTATTTCAGCTTGCAGATGCCCATCAAATTGCCTTAGTCGGCGGTGATACGACCAAAGGACATTTAGCGATGACCATTACAGCGCTGGGTACAGTCCCACTTGGCCAAGCCTTATGTCGTCAGGGCGCGCAAGTAGGCGATGGTATTTATGTATCAGGTACTGTTGGTGATGCAGGTGTTGGTTTAGCAACCGTCTTACAACAGCAAAACTTGGGTTTGACAACAGCACAACAAGTGTTTTGCCGACAGCGTTTAGATTATCCTACGCCACGCTTAGGCTTAGGACAGGCTTTGCGTGGTTTGGCCAGTGCTTGTTTAGACATCTCTGATGGCTTGGCGCAAGATTTAGGACATATTCTTAAGGCCTCACAGGTGGGCGCTGATATTGAATTATCCGTCTTACCCTTATCGTCTGCGTTACAACAACTGCCACCTAGGCAAGCATGGCACTACGCGCTAACGGCAGGGGATGATTATGAGTTGTGTTTTTGTTTGCCAGATAGCCATTATGCTACCCTCATGTCACAAGGCTGGCCGATTACACGTATTGGTACAGTGAGTGCACACACAGGTCTACGATGCTGGTATCAGGGACAACCATATCAAATGGCCTACGCAGGTTATCAACATTTCTAAAAATATTGAATAAAATCAATAATTCACGCTCACATATTATACCACAACAGACGCTAAACAAATACGCTGTTAAAGTTAAACGATGGTGCAATGTCCTCAGCGCTCAGTGCTATACTGCACTGACAGCGTGCTATATTGAGAGCGAATCATGACCCATTATCCTATCAAACATCCTGTTATTTTTTTGGCCTTTGGTTTAGGGTCGGGTTTAGCTCCCAAAGCACCGGGTACAGCAGGCTCTGCCTTGGCCTTAGTTTTTTTACCTCTGTTAGCCTGTTTAGGTTGGTGGGGGAGTGCTATTTTTATTGTGGTGGCGGCTATCTTTGGCGTTTGGTTATGTGGTCAGGCTGCACACATCTTGGGGGTACATGACCATGCTTCGATTGTATGGGATGAATTTGTTGGACAATGGTTGGCCTTATTCCCAATCGTCGGTATTGCAGCGATTAATGCAGAGACTGTCGTTGCGACTCTATTGGCTTTTGCTTTATTTAGACTGTTTGATATTAAAAAACCTTGGCCAATTTCGTGGTGTGACCAACACTTAGAAGGCGGTTTGGGTATTATGTTAGATGATATTATTGCGGGTTTGGTAGCAGGTGGTGTGTTATGGGGCATCATGGTCAGCGGCTTTTGGCCTTTTTAATCAGTGTATTGCTGGCTGGCGTCAGTTATGGGCAAGACCTTAGTGTATTGGGTTTATTTGCTGACCGAGCCATTCTAAAAATTGACGGCGAAACTAAACTCTTAAAAGTGGGAGAAACCTATAACGATATCAAATTGGTTGCGGTTAATGCGCAAGAAGCACGTCTTAAAATTGGCAATAAAGAACATACGTTGGGCTTAGGACAAGACCGTGGCGGGATTCAAACCCAACAAAGTGAAAAAGCCTTTGTTGAGCTGAGTCCTAACGCGTTTAATCAGTACCGTGTGAATGGTGTAATCAATGGCAATATTGTCGAATTTTTGGTTGATACAGGTGCTAACACCGTATCGATGTCGCGTAATCAGGCCAAACGATTAGGCATCGATTTTCGGCGCATTGGTCAAGAAGGTGCAAGCCGTACAGCCAGTGGTGTCATTAAAAGTTGGCGTGTGTTATTAAACAAAATCAAAGTCGGCGGCATTACCGTACAGGCAGTAGAAGCGACGGTCAGAGATTTAGACTCAGATGAGCCGATTTTGTTAGGCATGAGTTTTTTGGGGCAAGTCCGTTTAGAGCATGAAGAAAATCGCTTACGAATGAGTGCCAAATAAAGTGCCTTCCCCTAGTAATTTGCTCTGATGCCCCCATATGGTAGACATCCATTATGGTGGATGATATCCCGAGCAGTACGGTTTTACCGTCATGCCCCGACAACATATCAGCAACACGCTGTTCATAACCTCCGTGTTTTGAGACAGTGTGTGATGTCTTGATGCTATTTAGAGAGAGTCTTGCGTGTCTATCGTCTTTATTGCGAGTTCAAAATTGCCTACCCGTCATGGTGACTTTTTGATTCATGCCTTTGAAGAAAGTGAATCAGGTCAAGAGCATATTGCCTTAACGATGGGCACCATTGCCGATGGGCAACCTGTTTTAGCGCGTGTGCATTCTGAATGCTTAACGGGTGATGGCTTTGGCTCGTTGCGTTGTGATTGTGGGCCACAGCTAGAAGCCGCCATGACCTTGATTGCACAAGTTGGGCGTGGTGTGATTTTATATTTACGTCAAGAAGGGCGGGGTATCGGTCTAGTGAATAAGGTACGTGCTTATGCCTTACAAGATACGGGGGCAGATACCGTCGAGGCCAATGAGCAATTAGGTTTTGCGCCCGATTTACGTGAATACAGTATGTGTGAGTTTATGTTGGCGCATTTAGGCGTACAACAGGTGAAGTTGATGACTAATAATCCACTCAAAGTCGCCGCGTTACAGCAGCATGGCATACAAGTAGTTGAACGTGTCCCCTTACTGACGGGGCGTAATCCACATAACGACCAGTATTTAGATACTAAAGAAGAAAAAATGGGACACTTGTTGAATCACTAAGAGTTGAAGAAAACGCCTGTAGGCGCTTATTCAATAACGATAGAGCGCCAATCAACCAACAATCCTCCCCAAAAAATATGAAGCGGTATTTCAACAAATAGAATCCATGGGATACAAACACCACAGTGTCTCAAAAAGGGTCACTATTTAACGAATAGGATTTGACAGTTACCGCATTAACGGCAAAAATAAGAATGATTCTTATTTATATTTGAGATGATAGAACCGTGCGTCTTTCTCAGTTAGCTAAAAATACGCCCGCGCGGGTGTTGTCGGTACAACAGCATCATGAGGCCGACCCGATAGCCAAACGTTTAACAGAATTAGGTTTTGTCAGTGGCGAAACGATTCGTTTAATTACCCGTGCGCCGTTTGGTGGAGACCCTATTTTAGTACAAGTGGGTTTTACCCGTTTTGCGTTAAGGCTCAGCGAAGCCGAGCGTATTTTAGTACAAGAGCTGCGAGCATGAGTCACATTCAACACGTTGCCCTTGTGGGTAATCCTAACTGTGGTAAAACGTCTTTATTTAACCAACTGACGGGCGCACGCCAAAAAGTCGCCAACTATGCAGGGGTGACTGTTGAGCGCAAAGAAGGCTTTGTTAACTTACGCTCAGGCCGTCGGGTGCGTATTTTAGACTTACCAGGCGCTTACAG
The DNA here is from genome assembly GCF_003051055.1 of Agitococcus lubricus. Taxonomy (GTDB): domain Bacteria; phylum Pseudomonadota; class Gammaproteobacteria; order Pseudomonadales; family Moraxellaceae; genus Agitococcus; species Agitococcus lubricus. The sequence continues at coordinate 43,690 of NZ_QAON01000018.1, forward strand.
CTTAGAAGCCACGAGTCCCGATGAAGCCATTACCCGTGCTATTTGTTTGGGGGAATTTGCTGACGAAACCCCGCCCGATGTTTTAGTCTGTGTGGTTGATGCGACCAATTTGCGTTTGCACTTGCGTTTTGTGTTGGAAGTAAAAGCCTTAGGTCGTCCCATGTTATTAGTCTTAAACATGATGGATGATGCAAAACGACGCGCTATTCAAATTGATACAGCCAAATTAGCCCAATTATTGGGGGTTAATATCATTGAGACAGCCGCCGTTAAACGCCAAGGCATAGACCAACTCCTTGCTCATTTAGACCAACACGTCCCGCCAATTGCGACCCCCATGCGCGATAAAAATGTAGATATCCACCAACACGTGCGTGATATCTTGGCACAAACACTGGTGATGCCCAGAGATACAGACCAACGGGATGATTTTTTAGACAGTATCTTGTTGCATCCTGTCGCAGGGTTGGCCATTTTAGCCGTACTCATGTTTTTTATTTTTCAGGCCGTTTTTGCGTGGGCTGCCCCGTTTATGGACGGCATAGAGTGGCTAGTGACATGGCTTAGCGAGGGCATTGGTCAACACATGGCCGATGGCTTATTAAAAGGCCTATTGATTGATGCAGTGCTGGCGGGTGTAGGTGGTGTATTGGTCTTTTTGCCACAAATTCTGATTTTATTCTTTTTTATTTTAGCGCTAGAAGAATCGGGGTATTTACCACGCGCTGCTTTTTTATTAGACCGTTTAATGTTTAAGGCAGGTTTAACAGGACGAGCCTTTATTCCTTTACTGTCGAGCTTTGCCTGTGCCGTACCAGGTATTATGGCGACACGCAGTATTAGCGATACCCGCGACCGTCTCACCACGATTATGGTCGCACCACTGATGACCTGTTCGGCACGCTTGCCTGTGTATGCCTTATTGATTGGTGCATTTGTGCCTGCACAAACCGTTGCTGGCTTATTTAATTTACAAGGTTTGGTATTGTTTGGCCTGTATTTTGGTGGCATTTTTAGTGCGTTATTAGTCGCCACCATTATCAAATGGTTTCGCAAAGATAAAAGCGAGCATGCTCTGTTATTGGAGTTACCGAGTTATCGTTTCCCCGACTGGCATAATATTTTATTAGGTTTATATGAGCGTGCTGGCATATTTATCAAACGCGTAGGGGGGATTATTTTAGCGCTCACGATTTTATTGTGGGTGTTATTAACCTTTCCACAAGCCCCAGCAGATGCCACCATGCCTGCGATTGATTACAGTTTTGCAGGACGTATTGGCCATGCCTTAGCCGTCGTGTTTGAACCTATCGGCTTTACATGGCAAATTTGTATTGCCTTGATTCCTGCGATGGCTGCGCGTGAAGTTGTGGTCTCGGCATTGGGTACAGTGTATGCGATTGCAGGGGACGATGAGGTTATTAGTCAACAATTAGGGACGGTGATTACTGACCAATGGTCTTTAGCCACCGCATTGTCTTTGTTGGTATGGTTTGTTTTTGCACCTCAATGTATTGCAACACTCGCAACCGTCAAGCGTGAAACAGCCTCATGGCGGACAGTGGCTATCATGGCTGTTTATTTATTTGCAACGGCGTATTTAGCGTCCTTGATTACCTATCGTATGGTGTTGGCTTTCTCATGAATGAATGGATACAAAGCAGCGTCGTCATATTATTGGTGCTTTGGAGTGTGTGGCTCAGTGGGCGCCGTTATTTTCCGCAAGCTATCTATCGTTGCCAACAAGCGATTGCTAGGTATTTACGCCAACATCAGTATGTGATGTTGGCGAATTATATCTTGCCCTCAGCGCCCCAAAAAACGGGTTGTGATAGTGGTTGTGGCGGCTGTTCACAGGCGTGCCCAAGTACACAAACAAGCACACAGCCCGTAAAGTTTATTCATAAAGCTACCCCTTAATACCGACATCTAGGTGACTCTTCCTTTTAGATGTCAACGGTCATATCGCAACAAACGGCATACGCTAGTTGCACTTTTAGTACCACAAAATCCACGCTAGGCAGATGTTATCATCGCTAAATATGCTATCTTTCAGAATGCAATGAATTATTGACAAGGTTTGTCCGTATGTCTCAAGTAAGTAAAATCGCTCTTTGGAGTGTGGGTAGCACCGTTGCTGTGGTGGTCGGTTTGGCAGCATTTGTCGTAGCCGTGGTTGACCCCAATGATTACAAACAAGAAATTTATCGGATTGTCAAAGATAAGACCGACATGGATTTAGCCATCAATGACCCGATTGAATGGCAATTATGGCCAGAAATTGGCTTAAAACTCGGTAAAACCACATTGGCAGATAATGCCTCACAGCACACCTTAGTGGCTATTAATCAAGCATCCGTGAGTATTCAAGTGATGCCTCTGTTGAGTAAACAAATTGCCATTGATGCGGTGAGTTTAGATGGCGCACAAGTCAACTTTATTCAGTATGCCAATGGCACAACCAGTTGGGATAAAATGCTGAATAAACTGAAGAGTCAGCCCGAAGAAAAGTCAGAAAAAATAGCATTTAATATTCAATTATTAGACATTAATAACAGTGCTTTGCATGTGAAAGATGAAAAAACAAACATGGAAGCACAGCTCGACAAACTGCTGGTACACGCCACGAATATTGATTTAGACAAAGCCTTTCCTGTACGACTGAAATTTAGTTATCAGCAAAAAGACGGCCAAGGCAAAACGCTGATTGCAGATAATGATTTGAATGCCACCGTACAACTCGATACAGAAGCACAACGTTATGAGTTGAAAGGGTTAATGGTGCGTAGTCATTTAGAAGGCACTTTGTTACCAGCACCGATTATTGCCGATTTGCAAGCCGATATCCGTGCCGATGTGAAGCAACAAAAACATCAGGTTGACGGCATGAAATTAGTGGTCGACTACCAAGACCCAAGCCTCAAAAGCCCTGCACGTATGGAAATGCAAGCCAATATTGCCGCCGATTTAGCACAGCAAGCGGTGACTATGAAGGGCTTACAAGTATCGGCAAGCTATCCACAAGTTGGGTTATCCGCCCCTGCGACACTGAAACTGGTAGCAAATGACGTACAAACACAACTCAACAGCCAACAACTGAGCCTACCTACGGTACAAATTGAGGCCAGTTATCCTGCGGCAAATCTCAAGTCACCTGCCACGCTAAAATTAAACACCGCAGTCAATGCCGACTTAAAACAACAAATTGTCCGCCTCAGTGCCATTAGTGCAGATGCAAACTATCCAGACCCTGCGCGACCCGCCCCAATCACAGCGCGATTAACGGGCATGATTGAAGCGAATTTGGCAACGGGCGCATTAAATTTTAGTCCACTTGACCTCGTGGCCTCCCTCAGTGATAAAGCCTTCCCCAAGGTCATGCCTATTCACTTAACCGCCCCAATTACCGCCAATTGGAAAGAAGGCAAAGTTGCGTTGAATGGGTTTAATTTGGATGCTTTAAGTATCAATAGCAAAGGACAATTAGCGATTGCACTCCCTGCCTTAGCCTCAACGGCTGCCGTTAAGCCTGCCATGACACAAGGCATGAGTGTAACAGGCCAAATTAGCACGTCCAGTTTTGATGCCCGACAACTGATGCAAACCTTAGGTATGGCAGCACCTGCCATGACTGACAGCAATACCCTCAAGCGCGTCAGTGTCAGTACGCAGCTTACAGGTACCGATAATAGTATGTTACTCAAAGGCATGAAGTTACAGTTAGATGAGAGTACCTTAACAGGTGATGCAGGCCTGAGTGATATTAAACAGAAAAAAGTCTATGCCCGACTCACGGTGGATAAAATCAATGTTGACCGTTATCTACCGCCCGCAGACCCCAATGCCAAACCATCGACAGCAGGCTTATTGCCTGTAGACCTGCTTAAACAGCAAAACTTAGATGTTGCCTTAACGATTGGCCAACTGACAGCAGTAAAGTATCCGATTAAGCAATTTCAAGTGGCCAGTACGGCACAGGGTGGTGTGGTACAAGTGAGTAAGTTATCAGGCTCTATTTATAATGGCAGTTTTAATTTACCAACCACAATCGATGTGCGTGGTAAAGAGCCTGTTTTAAGCGTCAGTCCGAGCTTACAACAAATTGATATCGCCAATATCATTCAGCAATTCACCAAGAAAGACGTATTTGCAGGCAAAGCCTCATATCAAGGCAAATTAAACCTTGTCGGAAACTCGACACAGGCATGGCTGAACTCTGTGAATGGTAATAGCTCACTCAAGTTTGAGAACGGTATTCTAAAGGGCGTCAATATGATGCAATTAGTCATGACGGAAATGGGAAAGTATCAGGCCTTATTGCCGATGGTGACGGGTAAAGATGCAAATACCCTTGTCAGCAAACAAAACGACACCGAAATTGCAACCTTTTTAGGTGAGGCAGACATTAAAAATGGTACCGTACAAACCAATGCTCTGAATGCTGACTTAAAAAAAGCCAAAATGGAGGGGAATGGCAGCTTTAATTTAGCGACGATGGAGGCAGACTACAGCTTTAAGTTCAATTTAGATAAAGCCGCAGTCGGCGAAAAATATGCCAAATATCCCATTCCCATTCGTTGTAAAGGCAAACTGACTAGCCCAGCCAGTTTATGCTCGGTAGACAGTAAGGCCGTGCGTGATATGGCGACGACCGCGTTATTAGAAAGCGAAAAAGTACAAAAGCTAAAATCGGAGGCAGAGGCCAAAGCCAAACAAAAAATCGATGAAGCGGCACAAAAAGCAAACGTCAAGCTCAGTGAGGAAGGTCAAAAAGCGACGGAGCAGCTAAATAATAAGCTGAATGAACAATTACAAAAATTATTTAAACCGTAAAATGTTGCGCTCAACCCGCCTCGCCTTAAACAAGGCGAGGACAGCTATTTATTGAGTATAACAATATGAAAAATATCTTGCTTGCTTTGGCACTGATGGTTGCGACTAGCCAAACTATCGCGGCTCAAATTTGTAATCCAGCCATTAGCAAAACAACGGAGCAAACACGATACCAACTGTTAAATGACGGTGCAGAAGTCAAAGACCAAAAAACAGGCCTTATTTGGCAGCGTTGTACGGTAGGACAAACGCTAACAGCGAATAGTTGTACGGGCGAAGCGGCGTTATATACATGGCAAGAAGCGCAAGACTATGCCAAAAAGCAGGCGAATCAATGGCGCGTACCCACGATTGACGAGTTAAAAACCTTACATGAAGCGGCGTGTATTGGCCCTGCTATTAACGAAGCGACCTTTGTCGATACGCCCTTAAATAATGAAACATGGTCAGCGTCGGCTGAAGGTGCAGATTATGGCATCATGTTATCTTTTTATAATGGTGAAGTCAGTAGTAATGATAAATTGAATACCTTATATGTGCGTTTAGTCAAAACCGCTCCCTAATCATAGTGTATCAAATACTAACGATGATGCTTAGGCATTGCATAAAGGCACAGGTCTGTTGTCGTCTACTCGCGAATAGCGACCTAAAACGTCAGATTGAGGTGTGTTGTGTGCCGTGTCTGAGTGAATGTTTATTCAGCAGCGCAGCTCACACACAACACCTTAATCGTCATTAATATCTTCACCCAATAGGTCTACGGTTCATGTCTGATGCTTTTACCAATGCCGTCTTAGCATGGTTTTATGAACATGGTCGCCATGATTTACCTTGGCAACAAAATCCCACGCCCTATCGCGTATGGGTGTCGGAAATTATGTTGCAGCAAACTCAAGTAGCCACCGTGATTCCCTATTATCAGCGCTTTATGACTACGTTTCCGACGGTAGAAGCCTTAGCGGCTGCTCCTGAAGAGGTGGTATTACAGCATTGGGCAGGATTAGGTTATTATGCACGCGCCCGAAACTTACATGATGCGGCTCAACAAGTCATGGCTTTGGGTGGCGAGTTTCCAGATAATTTGGCTGATTTAATGGCCTTAAAAGGGATAGGGCGTTCGACGGCTGGCGCAATTTTGTCCTTAGCATGGCAAAAGCGTGGTGTGATTATGGATGGAAATGTCAAACGTGTACTCAGCCGACACTTTGCGATTGCAGGTGATAGTAGTAGTGCCGCCATACAAGCCATCCTATGGCAGTTAGCGGATAGCCATACCCCGAATCAACAAAATCGCGCCTATACGCAAGCGATGATGGATTTAGGCGCGACATTATGTACCCGTAGCAAGCCCTTGTGTTTGTATTGTCCCGTACAACACACCTGTCAGGCCTATAGGCTCGGTACACCCACCGCTTTTCCACAAAAAAAGCCTAGTAAAAGCATACCGACTAAAGAAGCCTATTTTTTGTTGTTAGAAAATGAAAAAGGGCAGTTGTTATGGGTCAAACGGCCACCTACAGGTATTTGGGGAGGGTTATGGTGCTTGCCAGAGTTGCCTGTCGCTATAGATTTAGCCCAAGAATTAAAGACACGTTATGGCCTCATTGATGCTCATATAGAAGCTAGAGCCAGTTTTAAGCATACTTTTAGCCATTATCATTTGTGGCTTAAACCGTTATATGTGCGCGGTACTATGTTGATGGTGAATGATGAACTCAGTCAGTGGTGCGATAAAGAGCAAGCACTGACTTTAGGCCTGCCTAAGCCGATGTTGACGTTGTTAGCAGCTCTGGATGATACATGACATATTGGTGCCGACCCCGTTCTTTAGCGGCGTATAGTGCTAAATCAGCTTGTTGAATCATATCAGTCACCGATAAATGGCTACTGGGCATGATGTTGGTAATGCCAATACTGACGGTGACATGTGGGGCAATATCAGATTGACTATGAACCATCTTGAGTGCATCGACCGCTTGAATAATCCGTTCAGCCACACTGACGCCACCGCTCGCTTTGGTATTAGGTAACAATAAAATAAATTCTTCACCCCCGTAACGCGCCACCATATCTGAGGCGCGTAGTGTGCTATGGCTGAGGGTTTGTGCAATCATTTTTAGACAATCATCACCTGCACTGTGGCCATAATAGTCATTAAAGCGTTTGAAAAAATCAACGTCCAGTAGCAGTACGGTTAAGGGTTGTTGGTCGCGTAATGCGCGTTCCCATTCTTTATAGGCGATATCATCAAAATAACGTCGATTAGCAATGCCCGTCAGGGCATCTTGATGTGCCATCAAATCTAATTGTTGATTAAGTCGGGTTAATTCATGGGTTTGGTGGTCAAGTAAAATGCTTTGTAAAAACGCTAAACGCTCATGCCATTCGGTAATGGCCGCTAAAATCACCACAACGGCACTATATAAAATATAATAATTGCTAAATTTGATGTAATTAAATGGTAGATGATGACTTTCAATATATAAGTAGGCGAGTAGACCACTCGCACATAAAATGCCTACAAAATACAGGGTACTAAACCGTAAGCCAAACGCCATTAAGATAATCGCAACCATCAAATGATAAACGACAAACTCACTATAATCCCCTGTGTGCGCGAGAGCTAGCGCGGTAATCACATATAAAATAAACACGCATAGTGGTGCCATCACATGATAAAAATGCGCCTGCACCCATCTGAGACGAGATCCATATAAAATGCAAGAAATAGCCACAGTGAGGGGACTATAGACGTATTTGACAATAAAAAAATCATTGGCTGCCGCAGTATCAGGATAATAGGCAATCACATTAATGATAATTAGCACAAACATAATCAACAAAAAGTAATGGCCAGCCGCAATAAAAGCTAAACTGTCCTGAATACGTTTGGCAACAAAGCGTTCTTCTAAGGCGGCAAACGGGAAGTGAAAAACAGGGTTACGGTGTTTGAGGCAATTCTCAATGAATGTCAGCAAGGCAGGGCTATAGCAAACTTGCTTATCCGCAGGTGATTCTGTTGACCGCATACGTGCCCCAAAACAATGGTTTAGAACTGAACTCAGTACAAGCGGTATCTCAGCTCTAGCTATTTTTGAATTTCACCGACATAGGCTCGAAATAGTGTTTATAGCCATGTCTTCCTGCTGCTTTTGCTTTATAGAGTGCCGCATCGGCATTAGCCACTAAGGCACTTAACTGGTTTTGTTCGTTGGGCATCATACTACAAATACCAATACTAACGGTAATATGGTGTGTGACTAAGGAGCGTTTATGAGGAATCGCTAAACGGTCTATCGCATCTAAAATACGATGTGCGACTTCTTCTGCTCCCATGCTGTCGGTATTAGGTAATAAAACCACAAATTCTTCGCCACCATAACGTGCGACTAAATCGGCAGGACGTAAGAGCGCATCATGCATGGTGCGTGCAACTTGCTGTAAACATTTGTCACCTGCGGCGTGACCATAGTTGTCGTTATAAAGTTTGAAGTGGTCTATATCAATAAACAATAAGGCTAAGGGTTGCTCTTCCCGCCGCGCACGTTCCCATTCAATGGTCAGGTAATCATCAAAAGCACGCCGATTAGCCACACCTGATAAGGCATCTTCCCGTGCAATGGTTGCTAAATGTTGATTCATTTGTTCGAGTTCATGCGATTTGATGGCGACTAACACTTCATGCAAAAAACCCAGACGTTCTCGTCGTTCAACAAAAAAAGCAATATTGAGCAAGACGACGATGACTAAGACAAAGCTGTGTAAAACTTGTAAGGTAGGCACAAACCAATGGTTAACAAAGACTGTCGCACCCGCCATCAGTGTGCCGCACAAAATGATTAACGCACTTTTGAGACATAAAAAGCGTAGGGTATGAGTAATGATAATAAGACAGATAATGATGTTATAAGAGGCGTAGATATTGTGTTCGCCATCAGGATAGGCGAGTGCGCCAATCAGCAATTGATAGAGCAATAAGGTCATACTTGGTGCAAGTAAATAATGATAAATCAGCTCATGGCTATGCGGGAGGTAGGCACAGATATTCAAGACGATAATGAGGAAGCCTGTTGAAATTAAACAGCCTTGCCAGATGAGATAATGACTTTCCGTCAGTAGTTGTGGAAAAAAAATAGTCGTTCCACACAAGATAACGAGATATAACACTAGCCATAAGCCAGCAGCAATCTTAAAGATTTGGCTAAACTCTTGACTGCGCTTGACTAAAAAACATTGTTCTAAATCGGAACGAAAGTGAATGAAGAGGGGTTTTTGTTGTAGTAATTGTTGCACATAATGGTTCATTGAACTGTCTTGAGCCAGCTCAGTCAGTAGGTGTGGCAATGTCGGGCTAAGTTTAATATCGGCCATAAACTGTAATTATTTTATTATGGTATAGGGTCTGTGGATGTTTTACGTGTGACCCACAATCACAACGTCAACAGCCCCCAGAAACACAGATATTAATCACCAAAAGTGCCAGATAGCCGTCACAAATATCGCGTATATGTGTTTTAGCTATCAAATTGATATTGGTGGCGGCCATGTTCTTTAGCTTTATATAATGCTGCATCTGCTTTGGCTAGAAATTCGGTTAACGTCGATGAAGCACGGGGAATATTGTGTGTTACCCCAATACTCAAGGTGACATGAGGCGCTGCTTTAGAACGGCTATGCGGTAAGGCTAAGGCATCAATGTGTTTAATAATACGTTGTGCCACATCTATTGCCCCCTCAACATTGGTATTGGGTAATAAAACAACAAATTCTTCGCCACCATAACGTGCCGCTAAATCGGCAGGGCGTCTGAGGGCTTGTTTAATGGTTTGTCCTACACGGCGTAAACACACGTCACCAATATTATGGCCATAAGTATCATTGTAGAGTTTGAAGAAGTCCACGTCCATATACAGTAAGGCAATACTTTGCTGGTCGCGTTTAGCACGCTCCCATTCTTTTTGTAAGGTTTCATCAAAGGCGCGTCGATTGGCTAAGCCGGTTAACGGGTCTTCACGAGAGATACGGTCTAGGGCTTTATTTAAGCGGTCTAATTCGACGGTTTGATGGGCAACGATAATTTCTTGTAAAAATGCAAAACGTTCTTGTCGTTCAATCAGACCGACAATCATGAGGGTAATAAATGAGCCTAAACCGTAGTAATGGGAAAACTTAAACCAATCAATTTTCCAATTTAGGCTAATCGTCGTCAGAATAGTCAGAATACCAGCGAGGCAAATAATTAATACACACACAGGAAATAATACCCGTAAACCAAAGCTGATAATGGTTACAATAATGATGACATCATAGGCTGCGTGTTGTGCAAAATCACTGTCTATGGTGCTGACACTGGCCATCATGATACAAAATAAAATTAAGGTACTAACGGGCGTAGATAGCCACTGATAATTCGTTCGAAAAAAGGGTTTTTCTGCAACCAATAACACCAGAATTAACAGTGCACCAATAGGAATTAACACAAATTTTAGAATAAAGAGGTCGTCTGCGGTAATCACGTTGGGGAAGGCCAACATCGCAATCGCTGCGATAATGCCATACAGCACAAAAAATAATAATTTACCTACCGACAATAAACGACGATATTCTTCGGCACGTTTGGCATAAAAGCGAGACTCAATATCATTCTCAAAGAAAAAGAATAATGGGCGTTCTTTTAAAAGTTGATGAATATATGCCAACGTTTTTGCGGAAATGAGTTGAGGTTGTCCCTCAGCCGCAGTACTTGGTTGTTCACTTTTGGTATTCGTCTCTGTCGACACAATAGACACCTACAATCACGTCCTAGCGTTTATGTTTTTCATTTCTTCAGACTTTCAGCTAGCTATTCGGCCATACTGTGTCTATATAGGTGGACACCTATCCGATAAGTGGTAGAGAATCGGCGATTATTATACAGATGTTGCTCATAAATAAAGCATATTTTTTTTGCTTGCCTAGTTAACGTGACTTGGCTCTCAATTTTTCATGTCAATACAGTCCTTTATCAGCAATCAAGGCAGGCGACTATTGACGATATTTCAATCTTTTTTAGAGAGACTAAGGTACAATACACGGACTTCTTTTCTACAGAGCAACCCATAAGCAAGCTACCCATGACCTACGTCAGGTCTGCGTTTTTTGTTGCGGCATCGCTTTGTATTTTTGTTGTTCATAAGAGTTTTGTTTACCATGCCTGTGTCTTCTGCATCATCAACTGCCAAACCGTTATTCGCCTACGATAAATACTGGGCAGAGTGTTTTGGAGCTGCCCCATTTTTGCCGATGAGTCGTGCTGAAATGGATAGTTTGGGCTGGGATGCTTGCGACATTATTTTAGTGACAGGTGATGCCTATGTTGACCATCCCAGTTTTGGTATGGCCATTATTGGTCGTTTATTAGAAGCGCAAGGATTTAGGGTAGGTATTATTGCGCAGCCCGATTGGAATTCTGCCCAAGATTTCAAAAAGCTCGGTGAGCCAACACTCTTTTTTGGTGTCACCGCAGGCAATATGGATTCGATGATTAACCGTTATACGGCCGACCGTAAAATTCGCTCGGATGATGCCTATTCTCCGCATGGTGAGGGTGGCAAACGTCCTGACCGTTGTTCTTTAGTCTATGCCCAACGCACCCGTGAAGCCTATTCCCATGTTCCGATTGTGATGGGTGGGATTGAAGCCAGTTTACGGCGTATTGCCCACTATGATTATTGGCAAGATAAAGTGCGCCGTTCGTTGCTATTAGATGCGAAAGCCGATTTATTGGTGTTTGGTAATGCCGAACGTGCCATTGTTGATATTGCGCATCGTTTAGCCAAAGGCGATAACATTCGCAGTATTACTGATATTCGTGGTACGGCGTTTATGCGCCGAGATACGCCAGAAGGCTGGTTTGAATTAGACTCCACCAATGTTGATGAAGTGGGGCGTGTTGACCCTATTATCAATCCTTATGTGAATACGCAAGACTTAGCCGTTTGTGAGGTTGAAAAAGAAAAAGGCTTAACCGAAACTGATGTGCAAGTGGTGACCCTGCAACCCAGTAAAGCATTAAAGCATCGCTTGCCAGCACGTGATAAAACCGTGATTCGTTTGCCTGCTTATGAACAAGTCAAAAATGACCCTGTCATGTATGCTCATGCCAATCGTGTTTTACATTTAGAAACTAACCCTGGCAATGCCCGTGCTTTAGTGCAACGTCACGGTGAGCAAGAAGTGTGGCTCAATCCACCGCCGATTCCGTTAAGCACTGAAGAAATGGACTATGTCTTTGATTTGCCTTATGCCCGCGTGCCACACCCAGCGTATGGCGATGCCAGAATTCCTGCCTATGAGATGATTCGTTTCTCGGTCAATATTATGCGGGGCTGTTTTGGCGGCTGTACCTTCTGTTCGATTACCGAACATGAAGGTCGGATTATTCAAAATCGTTCCGAAGACAGCATTATTCGTGAAATCGAAAAAATGCGTGACGTACCCGGTTTTACGGGCGTGGTGTCTGATTTAGGGGGGCCTACCGCTAATATGTATCGGTTGGCCTGTAAATCACCCAAAATTGAAGCCGCTTGCCGTAAGCCCTCGTGTGTGTATCCTGATATTTGTGAAAACCTGAATACAGACCATTCACATCTCATTCAATTGTATCGTCGCGCGCGTAGTTTGAAAGGCGTGAAGAAGATTTTAATTGGCTCAGGTTTACGTTATGACTTAGCGGTGCGTTCACCTGAATATGTGCGTGAGTTAGTGACCCATCATGTCGGTGGCTACTTAAAAATTGCGCCCGAACATACCGAAGAAGGGGTTTTATCAAAAATGATGAAACCGGGTATTGGCGCATATGACAAATTCAAGCAACTATTTGAGCGTTTTTCTAAAGAAGCTGGCAAAGAACAATATCTGATTCCCTACTTTATTGCCGCCCACCCAGGCACACGCGATGAAGATATGATGAATTTGGCGATTTGGCTCAAGAAAAATGGCTTTAGAGCTGACCAAGTACAAACCTTTTATCCTTCACCCATGGCAACCGCTACTGCGATGTATCATTCGGGTAAAAATCCACTCAAAAAAGTCACTCGTAAAAGTGAAGCAGTTGAGATTGTGAAAGGTGAGCGTCGTCGTCGTTTGCATAAGGCCTTCTTGCGTTACCATGACCCGAATAACTGGCCGATGTTACGTGAAGCCTTAAAAGAAATGGGACGAGCGGATTTAATTGGTAATGGTAAGCATCATTTAATTCCTAATTATCAACCGCAAACCGATGGTACGTATCAAAGCGCACGCAAGAAAAACTCTTCTACTGAACAAGGGGTTTCTCAGAAAGTCACTGCGAAAAAAGGCCGTATTTTAACTCAGCATACAGGCTTGCCACCGCGTGAAGGTGTGGATAAAAACAAGGTAAAACGACCTGTTAAAAAACGGGGTTGAGAGACAAAATCTATCATTTACTCGCCAGTGGATGAGTCACAGCACCAGGCTCATCCAGTCAATCACTCATTTGTTGAGAATTTATCCACCTTAGCCAAGTGCGTAATCTATCGCTAGATCTATTAAATCTACGCCACATAACACGAATTTCTCAGCAGAAGCCTTAGAAGCTGTCTATATTGTATACAGGATGTTGCTGATATCGCTACAGCGTCTCACCATGACCTATCAGCGTGCTATTCCCACGATAATAATTCGAAAATGGTTTTAAGGAAGGTGTGGTGTGCCCAAATTGTTTGTTGCACTCAGCGTATTGTCATGTGCTTTTAGTGTGCATGCGGCATCTGTCGTACATTCGTTGACAGAGTTTGATAGCTTACTCACCCTGAATTTAGAGCAATTAGCACGGATTCCTGTCACCACTGCCGCTCGCAGCCCACAGGCATGGAAGGATGTGCAGGGTTCTTTATGGGTAGTCACCGAACAAGAAATTAAACAACGTGGTTATCGTCATCTGGCCGATTTATTACGCGATTTACCCAGTGTCGATGTGCAAGGGCCATATAGCACCTCTAGCCGTATATCTATACGTGGCGTGACAGGTAATACCAAGTTATTGATATTGCAAGATGGTGTTAGGATTGGTGCGCCTGCAGGAGAGCTAGTCCCGATTAGTATTAATTATCCTTTGTATATGGCCAAACAAGTCGAGGTCTTATTGACACCGGGTTCTGCTTTATATGGTGCTGATGCCGTAACAGGTGTGGTCAATATCATCAGTAAACAAGCGGAACAACAGCACACACAACAACTCAGTTATGAAGGCAGTGAAACACGTTATCAACATGGCCACTTACTATTGACAGGCCGTATCGGTCAATCATATCCCTTCATGTTAGGCGTCCATAAAGAGCAATTTAATAATCAGCACTTGGCAGAGCAATATCCAGATGTTTTTAACTTTAATGATTTAAGGGATAATCAAGGGCAAGTGATTGTGCCTGTACAAGCAAGACAGGCTTTTCAAAGTTTGGCAACGGCAGAAAGTGTTTGGTCAACGTTAAAAATTCATCCGACTACCGAGTTAGGATTACATTATCGTGTGGTTCGTTACCCTACAGACTATACAACATTAGCTGATTTTACCGACTACGGTGGATTTTGGGAGGATAGATTCTTAACGGCTTATGGCCGATATCAGCAACAACTGACGCCTAAACTCAGTACCAATACGCTGGTCAGTTGGAGTAATTATCGTTTAGATAAAGACAGTTATTTTAATAATATTTTTAGCGGTTATATGAATGGCTATAAATATGCTGAAAGTAAGAAGCTGAGTATAGATAGCCAATGGCGTTATGCCTTTGCTACGCAACATCAACTAATGGCTGGGTTGGTGTTTGACCATTTGCGTGCCGTACCGCGAACAACCGATTTAAGCCAACCGTATGACCCTAATCTCTCGGTAGAACAACAACATTTATACTATTTAGGGACAAATAACAGTTTGCCAGTCAAGATTTTTCAGGTCACTCAAGATAATTTAGGCGTATTTTTGCAAGACCAATATCAATGGTCACCGCAACTCAGTAGTCAAGCGGGCATTCGTTTTGATGATAATTCTGACTATAAAGCGAGTACCAGTCCTTACGTGGGGCTTAAATATATTTATAGCCCAAAAACGATATTGAGTTTGACTTATAGCCAAGCCTATTTAGCACCGTCCCCCTCATATAGCTATGAGCATTTTGGTAGTTTTACAGGCCAACAAGATAGTCAAGGTCGCTATTTGGCCGATACTTTTAGAGTTCCGAACCCAGATTTACAGCCCGAAACAGCAAAAGCCTTGGAATTTGTTATCAATCATGAGTTAAAACCACATTGGCAATTGATTAGTACGGCTTATGGTTCTCGTTTACAAAATCTGATTCTATTTGCCAGTCCCACTCCTAGTCCCGTCAGTGAATTTATTAACGGCGGTTGGATTAAAAATACTGACCACAATGTCAATTTGGGCGAAAGTGTTGCCTATGGTGTGGAGTTAAGTAGCCGCTATCGGCAGCAACATTATGAGCTTTGGGGGCATTACTCGTTTACCGATGGATACTTAAGCACGAATAAAGGCGAAGAAGAGTTACCTTATAACGCCAAACACAAATTAAAATTGGGCGCAACATGGCGACATAAACAAGGCTGGTTTATTAGCCCCAGTCTGTATTTTATTGGTCAAAGTCGTGTGCCAAGTTCTGCCAGTGATGGTAGTCGGGCGGTGACCGTGCCTTCTTATCAATTATTTAATATGTATGCAGGTTATCCTCAAATAGTACAAGGCGTTGATGTATTTATGCGTATCGAAAATATTGCCTCTAGCAAATATTACCATGCAGGTGGTTCATCAAAGCGGTCTTTGGTGCAATTACCCCAGTTAGACCGCACGATTACTTTAGGTTTTGAGTTGGGATTTTAAAGAATATGGGACACATACACCAAATTTGCATCGAATGGCTTTTGTTTGTCTAATACAAATACGAGATATAAGGTAGCTAACTACAGACTGAACGGCTTTAGGTGCTGATATAGGCAACCTATAATGATGTCGCCAAAACAGAATTTAGATGAAAAAGCAATCATCTTAAGCAGTTTTGCAAATAGATGACATTGGAATGTAAATAACATAAATAGGGTACGTATGCACAAAAAAGGTCTCAAGCATTTTTGTCGTACTTTTGTATAGTATCACGCACAAGATTTACTTGCAATACACGCTGCCCTAAGAGTATCCCTATCTTCTCCATCTTCATCTATACCTCTCTTTATCCTAATCGAATGCCTTGCTTAATTTTTGGAGTAATAACATGGCAACAATCAATGGTACTAATGGTAATGACGAGTTGATTGGTTCAAACGACAACGACGTCATCAATGGCTTCGAGGGTGATGATACCTTAGCCTATAACCTCTCGACAGATGGCGTAGACCAAATCAACTTAGGCAGTGGCATGGACACACTGAACGTCTCATCGACGGGTGCGAGTCAAATCCGTGTGATGTTTACCAGTGCTGAAGTGGGGAATAACAACGCGAATGATGCGGGTACCTTAGCGAATCAAGACGGTGGTTTAGCGGTACGAATTCAAGCGGAAGACGGCAGCGGCAACTTAGTTGG
>NZ_QAON01000019.1 GCF_003051055.1 Agitococcus lubricus
ACATGGCAAGAATATCAACAACTGCTCGAATCAGGGGTGAATTACGCTTTAGATTTGTCGCATTTGAATATTTTGGCAGTACAGAGTAACCATGTGGAATGGAGCTTAGTGCATGAATTACTGAGCAGTCCCCACTGTCTTGAAATTCATCTCAGTGATAATCATGGTTATGCCGATCAACATTTACCGCTGAGTAACCCTCATGCGTTGCCGTGGTGGTGGTCATTACTCAGTTCGGCTAATCCACAAGCGACCATCTTTTCAGAAGGGAGGCAACGTGTGCCTAGCGTAATGATGACCTGAGTCTAATCACTGTTAATCAACCTTTGATAATTTCTTTCCTTCACTCAAGCACAGTCTGTATTGCAGGCTGTGCTTTTTTTATGTCGAGGTTTTTATGGAGCATCTTCATTCAGAGCAAAGTACATCGTCTGCTAGTATGGGCAATCCTATTGTCAACTCATCCTTAGCAACCGTAATGAGTCACGAAATCACTGATTCAACTACGCCAAAGAACACCACTAAAACCCACAGTGGCAATGCCATTCGTTTAATCAACACCAAAGGCTTAAGCCGTAGCGAATGGTTAGCTGTTCGCCGTCAAGGCATTGGCGGTAGTGATGCTGCCGCTGCTGTTGGTTTAAATCCTTATCAATCCCAGTTGGAATTGTGGATGATTAAAACAGGGCGTTTTAGCGAAGATAGCCCTGAAGAGTCTGAAACGAAACCCGATATAGACTCCAAGATGTATTGGGGTCAAATTTTAGAACCGATTGTCGCGCAACATTACACCAAAGTGACTGGCCGTAAAGTGCGTAAGGTGAATGCCATTCTGCAACATGCCGATAGTGACAAGTCATGGATGTTGGCCAATATTGATTATCGGATCGTTGGCAGTGATGAGGTACAACTCTTAGAGTGTAAAACCGCAGGCGAATATGGCGCAAAACTGTGGAAAGACGGTGTACCTGAGTATGTGCAATGTCAGGTGCAACATCAATTAGCCGTAACAGGTTTACAAGCGGCTGATGTCTGTGTGTTGATTTGTGGTCAGCAATTAAAGATTTATCGCATTGAACGTGATGAAGAGTTAATTGCCAAACTGATTGAATTAGAGCGGTTATTTTGGCGTTACGTGCAAAGCAATATACCACCTTGTGCCGATGGCTCTGAATCATCAGGCGTTGCCCTACGCTGTTTGTTCCCACAAGACTACGGTCAGACGGTTGATTTTAGCGACAATACCCATGTTTCTAGCTTGTTTGACTCGCTCATCAACACACGTAAACAATTAAGCTTTTACCAACAACAGGAGGAATTTTATAAACAACTGCTACAACAGAATCTCGGTGAAGCCAGTTATGCCCAATTTGCTCAAGGCTCTTTGTCATGGAAAAAGGCCAAAGACTCGGTTTACCTAGATACCACCGCACTCGCTAAAGACCATCCACAACTCTGTCAACAGTATCAGCGCAGCAAAGTCGGTAGCAGACGCTTTTTAGTCTATGAACGGCCTTCATCAAATTCTAAAGTGACTGATTAACCAGTGACTCAATATTAAATTCGATTAACTCAAACCGATTCCACCACTCACTTTTACCCTGATACGGCATACAGCCCTTGTATCACGACAAGGGCTTTTTTATTTTTTGGAGAACATCATGATTAAAGGCTTAGCCATCACCCCACCGATTATCGGTCGGATTAGCATTGGTAAAATGGTCGAAAAAAATGGTAAACGTTTACCCGAAAAAGACGACCAATTTACCTTAACCACTCAAGTCCAACATAAAGACGGTTGGTTACTGCATCCCTTAGATGAACAACTCCGCCAAGCACAAACCACCAGTAACGGCAAACTACGCACGATTCCTGTTCGCCTGTTATTTAATTCGCCTGAGTTAAACCTACGTGCTGAATACAGTCTATTTGACCGACAAACAGGCAGACCGCTGTGTGTGGGTAATGGTGAGACTTGTCGACGATATACACCACAAGGCATTCAACAGTTACCCTGCCCTAGTCCCGAAGCCTGTGACTTAGCCCGAACAGGTCACTGTAAGCCCTATGGTCGTTTACACGTTGTTGTTAATGATGAGGAAGATATTGGCACGTTTATCTTTAGAACCACAGGCTTTAACAGCATCCGCACTTTAGCGGCACGCTTAAGTTATTACCAAGCCATCTCAGGAGACTTATTAGCCTGTTTACCGCTGCAATTAAAACTACGCGGTAAAAGCACAACACAGAGTCATCGTTCAGCGATTTATTACGTGGATTTAACCTTAAGAGATAACCACACCTTAGCCGAAGCCTTGCAACAAGCCAAAACTCTGAATCAACAACGGCAAGAGATAGGCTTTCAGCAACAGGCCTTAGACCAAGCCGCACAAGCAGGATTTAACAACGCACAATTTGAATTTAGCGAAGAAGAAATTCCTGAGTTGTTGGAGGAGTTTTATCCCAATGTTGATGATGATAACTCGGTACAAGGTCAATCAAGTTCAACAACAAACACTTTAAACAGTTCAATAAATCCCGACTCTACCCCTAAAACCACCAATGGTGTTTTAAAGCAAAAGCTCGGTCAGCGTTTACAAGCGCAAAGCACTTCCCCTAATTAACCTTAACATCCACGCGGAGAATCATCATGTTACTTTGTAGCAATCCTTTATTTTCACTCGGTCAAACGGTGGCTACGCCCAATGCCCTTGACCTGTTAGCTCAACATAACACTTCATGCTTTAGCTTATTGGCTCGTCATCAATCAGGTGATTGGGGCAATGTGCCTGCGGAAGATGCCTTAAGCAATCAAGAGGCCATTAAACGCGGCTATCGCATTATGTCGGTTTATCCCTTAGACACAGCTAAAGTGTGGATTATTACCGAGGCTGATAGGTCGGTGACAACGGTGTTGTTGCCAAAGGAGTATTAGTTATAAGTGAGGCTAATTCAGTTAATGATGATGCCTCCATTTTCTATGCAACTGAAAGTTATTTTTTTGCTCAAAAACAAATAGAGCTGGATAGACAGCTATGCTGCCATCCAGTCTTGTTTTTTTAAAACTTGCTCGGCAATTGCAATTTGCCTTGGTGTAAACATTTTTTTTCGTGCATTCCATGAATGAACTTTTTGAACAAGTTCTTCGGTGTTTTTTGCTTGCTCGTGTTTACTTAACCAATGTACGGTTGCCAATAGCTCTAAGCCTTGCGGTGACTCAAAGCCTTCAACCAACTGTGATACTTTCTCAAATCGTGCCCGAGTAGCAGGATGTTGTATAAGAAATGCTTGCGCATCTTCAACAGCACCAGGAACAAGTCTTAGCTCTTTCTCTGGTGCATCTCCACCATCAGCATAACCCGATATAAAATGTCCCTCTATGGCATTAAGGACATGACGTAAATTTTGTGCATACGGCCCATAATGTGCTTTTTCATACTTCAAGCGTAATGGTTCTCCAGCTTCTTGCATGAAATATAAAAGCTTATGCACTTCCAGTAAAGAAACCGTCGGATCAAGCAAGCCTTTTAAATAACGCTGCACTAGCTCAACTAAAACCGCCCTCCCAGCAGTCATATTAGGTATTGCTTTTTGCTTAGCTATTGTGTCATTTTGGGGTGCACCAGCAGGCTCGTAAAGTAAAATCTCTACATCATTTAACGGCACCATCGCCGCTTCAATTTTTTCTCTTACGATCTTCCAGTCCAGCCCACCTAAACCAGCACCTAAAGGCGGAATAGCAATAGATTTAATATTCAACCTTTTAATATCATTAACCAATGCAACCAGCCCAGCTTCGATGTCTTCAATCCTGCTTGCTCCCTTCCAGTGACGTTTAGTTGGGAAATTAATAATGTAGAGAGGATTAGCTAATTGGCCCGTCTCAAAAATAAACATTTTTCCAGGCATTACTTCTTGTTTTTTGCAAGCAACAGCATACGCATTAAAATTATTTGGCCACGCTTTTTTAAATTGCAGTGCTATTCCACGCCCCATCACACCAACACAATTCACGGTATTAATAATCGCTTCTGCATCGGCTCGCAAAATATCACCATGAGTTATTTTAATCATATCTACGGCCTCCTCAATAATACCAATTTGATTTAACGGTAACAGATGGTCTGTGGGTAGCCGTTTGCAAGGTGTTGACTACCTGTTGGTAAACGGTGGAAGTTTTTACAGCAATTTGCTCTACTAGATGCCAAGGAAAACTATGCTCCATTAAAAACTCTGCCTGTTTACCCTCTTTACAGCTTTGCCATTGAGTTGCAGTAATTGCCTGCCAATCCAACTCATTTAATTGTGATAAATCATTTCGGTCTTCAAAAAAACGCGATCCTGCATTCGATAGCGTAAAAGCCCATCGCCGATTTTGCTGCTGCGCCCATTCAACACTAGCATGAAGATCTGCCTGTAAATGTATGATAGGCTCCTGCCCACCTCGGTATGCTAGCTCTTGATTGTCTGCCATATGAATCACATACAACATAATAGAGCGAGGACAAAAATAAAATGGTACACATTGCCCAACATAAAGTTCAGGATGGCTTGTTAAGGTTAACTCATTAAGTCGGCGTTGCTTGATGCTGTTCATGCCAATCATAGTGCCAGTGACATTGTTAGCGTTAATTTGCGCGTCACACAACAAGCAATTAGACGCTAAAATCGAAGCGAGTCGGTCAACATGAACAATATGATAAATTTTAGGCTGTGCAGGTACCATTTTTTCACCCCACAGCTATTACAGAATTGGCGAGTCGCTTTTCTTGGCCAAATGTCACAAAACTTGCCCACAAGGCTTGTTGAAAAGCGTAGCAACTGTTGAGGATATTTTGGCGGTCATGTGATGATACGGTAAGGCCTTTAGCCATTTGAGTTCACCTCGCTAAACTCTGCTAGTATCTTGTCACACTCATTCACAACATACTGAGGAATAAGGTCGAAGCATGTTGGATCAAGCTGAAATATAAACTCATTTTCTATATGGTAAGTTTCGTTGATAAATTTTTTAATGACTGAATTTTTGACTTTTTCTATATTTATTAAAATCCTAATCAGTTGCAATTTCTCATAGCCATTATTACTTTGCATATAGAGCTCTTTTATGCGTTCTTCATTACAGAAGAAAACAATCAATGATGGATAATCGTCTGGAACATCTGGAATAAATCTTTTTATATCGCTAATGCCATCATTTAAATTATTAGTTGACAATGGCGTGTTTTCCCCGTGTTCATTTCTAGGAATACGAAAATCCTCTGGCTCAACTCGCTTTTTAAACAAATTTGATAGAACCTCATATCCATTTCCAAGATCGCCTAAAACTTCATATCTTCGTCGCAGATATATCAACTTTATAATTAGGTCATTTTGAGACGAAAATATATTGTTACAAATCTGAACAAAAGTTTTTATATCTTCATTAGAAATGGATTGCTCAGTAATTTCTCCATTACCTAAGCGTAAATACGAGGCATAAACTTGATTACTAAATCGCTTACTAACCGATTTTAAAGTATCAATAATTGGCTCAACATCATGGGTAAGCATCAAGACAGTCTTGCTTTTTAGACAGTCGCTAGCATCTCGGCGAAACAACATTTCAAAAATTGCGTACTTTTTATTTTTATCAAAAGAAGATATAGGGTCATCAAGTATGATCAAATCAGGTTTTTTAGCTAGGCATTCATACATAAAAAGCACTATTGAGAAAGCATTTCGTTCGCCAAAACTTAAATACTGACTCCCACCACTAAGGTGAGATGAATTATCGACATGCCTTAATTTTAACTGAGCCTGTTCGCCTTCACCAACAATTGCGACTTGATAGCGATAACCTGCGAAAGTTAGAAAAGCATTAATATCAGTCTGATGCTTTTCAATCAATTTTCTCATTTCTATTCGCTGAAGATTAATTTTCCCTTGTAAAGGGCCTGCTTGCTTTATAAGTTCTTCAATTGATGAATTTATTATGGATATAGTATCAGTCGTTTTAACCGAATTTAAGATATCGAAAAACTGAAGGTCGATTATATAGCCCTGCAATTTTTGTTTAACATTTTCTCCTTCGTTAAAATCAAACCCAGTCAAACCTTTGAGTGTTTCTAGCTTTGCTACCAAATTATCAATCTGTGACTTTACTGTTACAATAAAGGTTTCATGTTCTTTTTCGAGGCCATTTTTTAACGATTTAATGACATCTAACTTCTCCCTTGCTGCATGTGAAAAATATTCACCCAACTTATTGATAACATCAATTATACCCACAAGACTTTTAATTAAATTCTTGTCATATTCTTTGCTTACATTTGCTATTTGTTCTTTCTTATTTGTCGCATCACTTGTACAAAATGGGCAAGATTCAGATAAATTTGAAAACTCCTTGTGCCCCTTGGCTTGCCAATCAATCCAATTTACACAGTTTGAACTTTGTATGAAGGGTTGATAGGGCTGTAATCCTTCTGGGATATGATCAATTTTATTTGAACTAGAGAGAGCCTTCGCACCTGTTGATGTTTTGGCCAAGCCCCCACTGGCAGTTACTTTAAATGCGCGTGACAGTTCATTTAAATTTGATAAAAGCACTTCAATATCTGGATTGTTCGCAAATTGTTGCTTAACTAAACTAGTAAATGTTTCTATGTCTCTCTCTTTTTCTTGATAAGCGTCTGTGCGTATGAAAATATCAAAACTATTACTAACTAGCTCTTCAGGCCTAAAAGTAAAGTTATTCACATATTCTTCATTAAAACAGAGAATACTGCTGATACTTTCAACACCAAGCACTTCAGGTTGAATATTATTAAAATTTTCGCTGCGATACTTGAAAGGTAAAAGTTCAGCAAGTGCCTTTATGTCACCTGTTACAGTGTATTGAATCGCCTTAGAAATTGTACTTTTACCAGTTCCATTTGGGGCAAACTTAAGATTCAATTTATTCGGCACAATCGCCACAGTGGCCTTCGTAATGTTGTTACAGTGTTTAATTTCAATGTCCATATCGCCATCCTTTAATTAAATTATTTTAGAGTAACCTGCCCATTCATGAGCATGGGAAGAAGCCAGTCACGGAGCTTTGCAAGTTCTACATTTTGCTGATAATTGCTAACTATTTTGCTAATAACTGGTGAAAGCTTTTCGTCCATAGCCTGAATTAGCTCTTTCGGTGGCAGGCTTACTCGACTTTCAACAAGATGCTCTTTGGTAATATGTCCCATCGTAGTTTTTCTAAGTTCAGCTACTTTTTTGAAATACTCTAAATATTTCAAAACTTCAAAATAATAAAATGTTTTAGGGTAATTATCCGAAGTAACTTTGAAAATATGCTGATTTAAGGCTCCAGTACCACCAGTCCATAATTTAACCTCCAAAGTTGCCGACCACGAGAAAAGAATATCACCATCATTAACAACAACTTTTTTGGGTACAGACTGGCGAACTGATTCAGAACTTTCATCAAAACCTGAACTAAATTCTCTTATTTTGATAACTTTGTAGGTCAATTCATCCCCAGTCGGATAATATTTCTGACAAGCAATACCGTTTGTAAATATCGCAATATCAACTAGAGATGCATCTCTCCACCCCTCTGGAATTTCCCTTTTCAATACCTCGTTATAAACCATTTTACCGCCAGCCGTTTTGTAGGGTTTACCGTTAGCATCGGGAAAGTCGAACTGCACAAACCAGTAGTCGTACAGGGTTTTGGCCATCGCTTCTAGCTCGGCATTAATGCGGTTATTTACTCTAATTTTTGAATCTATGGAGTCTATGGCTTTAAGAAGCTTTTCTTTCACACCTTCTTTTTTAGGAATGAGAATTGGAAGTTTTCTGAGCGCACCAAGGGCTATGTATGGCTGTGTTGAACCACTTTTCACTGCATCAAGGTGGGCTTTACCTATTGGGGAATTTAAATAGTAATAAAGCCATTTAGCATTAACTTCAGAACCAGTTTTAAATAATCCAACGTTTTTTACGGCATAGTCTATTTCTTCATTGCTCTCTATGAAGCAAAATCCGCAATATGCACCGATCATACTGATAATCACATCCCATTGATCGACCTGACTACGCTTGTTGATTTCGTTAAAATCTTCCTCACTTATTAAGTATGCTGTCTCAAAGTCAATTTCATCACCTTTGATATGTTTTGATGTAATCAAAGGCTTTCCATGCTCGGCTTGTTTCGGAGAATCATGAGTACCATCAGTAACTTTTAAGCAAAACTCTTCACCGAGTACGTACTTCCATTCGCTACTTAGCATACTTCAACCCCGCCAACTGCTTTTTAATCTCAGCTTCTAACTCTCGGGACTGACTAAACAAGCCATCCAAATTATGCGTAAAGCCCTGCATCTTTTGGGCAAATTGCTCAGGCGTAATATCGACATATTCAATTTTGACATCAAAATATTGGCCCGCACTTAAGGAGTAATTTTTGGCTGCAATCTCCTCATAACTCACCACAACCGAAAAATCTTCCATCGCCTGTTTAGCATTAAACACATCAATAATTTGTTGCTCCTCTGCCGCGCTTAACACCGTTTTTTGGTTTTTACCGTCTTTGACTTTATCACCCAAATTAGAAGCATCAACCAGCACCACATCGCCTTTATTGCTGGCATCAATAAACAAAATAGAAACATTAGTACCCGTCGTTGCAAAGATATTTGACGGCATAGAAACCACACCTGCCAACATCTTGTTTGTGACTAAATATTTGCGAATATCTTTATCAATACCCGATTGGGCGGTAATAAAACCTGTTGGAACCACCACGGCTGCCTTACCATTGGCTTTGAGCGAGGCAATAATGTGTTGCAAAAACAACTGATAAATCGCCATTTTATCTTTGTCTTTGGGTGGAACCTTTGGTATGCCTGCAAAAAAACGCTCTTTGTTTTCTTTAGTGTATAAATCATCACGAAAATCACTAAAATTCAGTTTAAACGGCGGATTAGAAACAATATAGTCAAAGCGTTTGAGGTTTTTGCCGTCTTTGTGATAGGGATGCAATACCGTATTCCCCTGAATCACATTGGGGATAGAATGCACCAAATTATTTAAAATGAGATTTAAACGTAACAAGCTAGAGGATTTTTGCGAAATATCTTGGGTGTAAATACTGCATCGGTTTTCACCAATCGCATGTGCCACGTTCATTAACAGTGTGCCAGAACCTGCCGATGGGTCGTAGCAGGCAACGTTCTTCACCGTACCACGTTCGGCTTTAGGCACTAAAATTTCCGCCATAATGCGCGCTACCGCATGAGGCGTAAAATACTCGGCATATTTGCTGCCTGAGTTGCTGTTGTAGTCTTTGATGAGATATTCAAAAATAGTGGCATAAAAGTCAAATTTTTGCGTAAAAATACGTTCAAAACTAAACTCTACTAACTTATTGATAATCGCACGGCAAAAGGCATCACGTTTAGAGTCATCGGCAATGTATTGACTAATACGGTCAAACAGCACGACCTTAGCCCCACCATCGGTTTTTACCGCAAACACGTCATTGTTAGTGATAGCAATATCCATCAAGGTATCATCAAACAATTTAGCAAAATCGGGTGCGTTTTGTTTGCCAAACAAATAGCTAATAAAGTGCTGGGGTTTTAAACGTGCCGTATCGCCGCCCATTTGTAATTGCAGCATGTCAATGTCGTCTTCACTCATGCTGGTAATCGCTTCTTCCCACTTTGGAGCCTTGGCGATGGTTTCATCGAGTTTTTTGGCTTCAAAGGCAAATTTGTCATTCAAAAACTTATACAAAAAGGTTTGGGTAATAATTTTGAATTCGTTACCGTCATTGCCTAAGCCATAGTTTGCACAAATACTTTTTAAGCTATCAATTAAGGCTTTGGTTTTTTGCTGAAACTCGAGTTCTACCATTTCTGCTTTTACATCCTAATGAGTAATGTTGGCATTACCAAAATTGGCTGCCAGTGTTAAATTCTTTTAAATATTCGGCCACAACCAAGTGATTGATGTAGCGCGAGGCATCGGCATTGAGCTTTATTTGCTGCTCTTTCATAAAGCGCGAAATGACCAATGGCATCATTTGACGTTCAAAGTAGCCTTCGTTGTCTAAAATTTGACTATTGTTAAGTACCTGCTCGTCAGCATCTTGCTTTATGCCTGTTAATGCAGCAAAGATTTTGCGCTCCGATTCGCTAATGTCACTTTGCTGGTTTTGCCTTTCTTGCAGGCGTTTGTGAATACGCGTGTACTTGGCATCACCTAAATACTTTTGACGCAACTGATTGTTTTGTCGATTCAGTTCTTTGACTCGGTTGTGAATTTTATTCAGTGCGTCGATATTGGCAACCATTTCTTCTTGAGTCACTTCGCTGAGGTTTTTCTTTTTGAAGAGGCGTTCTAGCTCTTCTTTTAAGCTAATAAACTGTAGGTCTTGTTGGTCAAAGTTGCTCGCTAGGGCTTCGCGGGTTTGGCGTAGGGTATTTTTTAGTTTATCGGCCAGCACTAACTCTTCTTCGCCAATTTTTACAAACTTAAAAATCACCTCTTCCAACGCCCTGTTTAGCAAGTTACTGGTGTCTTGACCGCTTTCTAAATCATTCTTGAGATTGAGTAAATCCAAGTGATTACTGGTTTCGCGGTACAGAATGTTAATCTTGGCAAAATCCAGTTCATCTAAAAAGCTGTATTCCCCTTGCAAACGAATCAGATTATAAAGGCTACGCGCATCGGCCAACGCTTTTTTTAGTGCAAGTACCGTATCGCGGTCTTGAATTTGGCTAATCTGATTACAAAACTCTTCCATGTTGTTGGTGTCAAAACGAAATAACACATCTTTGATATGTTCAATTTCCTGTTTAATTTCATCAGTCGATTTAAACAGGTGGGAGTAGTGTTCCATTTCATCGCCAAGCTCCGACTGTAACTCGTCAAAGTAGGCTTTATTGGTGGCATCAAATTCTTTACGAATATCGGCAAAATCCACCACGTAACCATAACGAAAATCTTTATAGGTGCGGTTTACGCGTGTAAGTGCCTGTAGCAAATTATGCTTACGAATCACACGGCCTAAGTAGAGCTTCTTCAATCGTTTGGCATCAAAGCCTGTCAGGAGCATGTTGTACACAAACAAAAAGTCAATTTTACCAGCCTTAAAATCTTCTACCCAGTTTTTACGTTCCTCTTTAGTACCCACATCATGCAAAATCAGTGCGGCACTTTTTACTTTTTGAGCTTGTTTTAAAGCGTCTGTATAAACGGTCGTACTTGGCTTAGCCTCCAAAACCATGTTGTTTTGGGCAGGCATTAGTGACTCTTTGGCATAAACCTCATTAAAGATGTCAAACATTTGCTTGGCTTGTTCGGAGCTATCGCAAATAACCATAGCCCCAATGCTGGCATCGTTGAAGTTACCACGACTTTGTTCAAAGTCGGTGATAATGTAATTAAGCATCGGTTCAACAAAACTGCGATGGGCATAAATGAGCTTACGGTCAACATCGCCCATCTTCACTTCGGCTTCTTCTAGGGCTTTTTGTAATTCGATTTTGTACTGCGTGCTGATTTCCTCACGAATTAACCGCAAGGTGTAGCCATCAGCAATGGAAGCGTTGTAATAATACTTGTGAATGTAATCGCCAAATAAGGCGCGGGAGTTGTAGTCATCACCCAATAGCGGTGTACCCGTTAAACCAATTTTAATGGCGTTGGTGTCTGATTGGCTTAAATTGGCCAAAAAGCTCCCTTTAGGGTTATAGCTGCGATGCACTTCGTCTAAAAAATAAACTCGCTGAATCGCGACATTATAATCTTTGGTGCTGATGACATCTGGGTCATCTTTAAACTTTTGAATATTCACTACCGTAATTTCTGGCTTGCCAGAATGATTGTGAATTACCTGTGTGGCTTTAATATCGCGGGTAAAGGCATCTCGCGAATTTATGGTGTGTACTGTTAGACCTCGAGCAGTAAATTCGCGCTGTGCTTGTTGCAGCAAGTCTAAACGATCAACAATAAAGTAAAATTTGGGGATAACCTGTTTCTGTTGAAAGTAGTCCGTTAAAAAGCGCACATTATAAAAGGTAAGCGCGGTTTTACCACTGCCTTGAGTGTGCCAGATAATGCCTTTTTTTACGCCTTCATTTAGCTTACGTGCAATGGCCTTAGTAGCAAACAACTGCGGGTAACGCATGATGTGCTTTTGCAGGCCGTCACTTTCTGACACATAAGCCAGTGAATAGCGCAAAATAAACGCCAAACGCTCTCTGCTCACCAATGACGTGCATATACGGTTAGTTGGACGTTCGGGTTGCTTGTTAGTCTGAAATTCTGGATTGCTGCGGATTACTTCCAAATTATTATCTTTTAAAACGTTCAGCTCTTCTTCATCTGATACAGGCTTTAACAGTGCCGTAAGGTTTAATATTTCTTCTTCACGAAAATAGTTAAATACAGGCTTATGGTAAGAACTGCTGGCGTAGAAAGCACCTTGCACGGGTTCTGGGTCGCCGTCATCGTACTCCATATTGTTGGAGAAAATCATAAACTGAGTGATATTGGCAAAGCGTTTAAACTTAGGATTTTGAAAACGTTTATTAATGCGGTCACGCTCTGCCAGTATGCCTTCACGATTATTTGGCTTTTTTACCTCTATAAAAACTAACGGCATACCATTTATAAGTAGGGTAATGTCTGGGCGAAATTCTTCATCACCATTTTGGCAGGTCAGCTCGGTAACAACATGAAAACTGTTGTTATTAAAATTTTCAAAGTCAATCAGCTTGATATTTGAACGCTCTGATAAACGCTCAAAGAACGCTCGTCCTAAATCCTCGTTATCCAATAATAGTTTTACATCTTCCAACACACGGCCTGCTTCGGCCTCTTCGATGCCTGAATTGATTTTGCTAATAGCGGCTTTAAACAACTGTGGAAAAATATTTGTCTCAATATCCCAACTTTGGTCTTTGAGCGACAGATAGCGATAACCAAGCCTCATCAAATGAAGGATGGTAGGAATCTTTACTCGGGTATCCTCATTAAATTTCATCATCATCCCTATTTATTGTTGTGTTATTTCGAGTAAGTCACCCACTTGGCACTCAAAAAGCGTGCAGAGCTTCTCAATAGCTACCAAGTCCACCTTTTGAGCTGTCTCGTTGTAAAGCAATGTTACCGTGGCACGACTAAGCCCAGTTTGTCTGGCAACGTCTGCAATACGCATCTTGTGTTCGCCCATAATTCGGGCAAGATGACAGCGAATCATGACCTTGTCTCTTGCAGTAAATATCAGTATTTGTAAAAGAGCATACCACTAATTTTAATTTTATGTTGTATTTTGCTAGTTGAAATGACATTACGTGTTGATATGTGCCAATGCTGATATAAAACGCTATAGACTTAAATTAATATTTGCATAATTAGAGTTTTATCATACTTAGTCACTTTTCTTGTGTTAGCCAATACGACCATAAAATTATCTGTACTAGCTATGAGTCAATTGGCACATTTTTTTTCGCCCCATATACAGAAGTGACCTTACACTTTCAATAATCGCTCACACTCAGCATCAAGATAATCGTCTATAGCATCTATATTCAGCCCTCCTTCCTTGTACCATACTTGAAGCTCTTTTAAAGCTAAAGTGCCAAACCTGATCCAAGCAATCATATTGGTTCTAAGTAAAAATTGAATAATATTACCGCCAGAGCGTAAAGTAGCATCAGTTGTATCAACTAAGCATAATGAACCATGAGCTATCAGTAACATTCTACGAAGTTCAGGATCATTAGCTGTTGGAATGCACTCAGACCATAAATAGTCATGATAAAATCGCCGCTTCACGACCCACATGATTCTGGTCAGTAATTCGGTAACTAGCACAGGAATAGCCATCGCTATACCATGACGCAAGTCATAGCCTTGCTCAAAAACTTGGACGACGATCTTAGCAAAGGATTGTCGATGTTGGCCAAACTGCCCAACATTGATAAATTGTAGGAGTGAATAAAAGGGTATTGGAATTCCAGACCCCCTACCTAATGCACCAGAAGAGCCTGCAACATCCGAAAACAAGTGACCAAGCCAATTGGCAAAACCTGCAATTAATTTTGATGTAAAATTAGATCCTTTAAGCTCAAACGT
This sequence comes from Agitococcus lubricus, assembly GCF_003051055.1. Taxonomy (GTDB): domain Bacteria; phylum Pseudomonadota; class Gammaproteobacteria; order Pseudomonadales; family Moraxellaceae; genus Agitococcus; species Agitococcus lubricus. The sequence goes on from NZ_QAON01000019.1 coordinate 14,125, forward strand.
TTCTGTATCAACGCTGATAATACGTCCGTCATCAATAAAGTGTGCCGTACTATTAAACTGGTCAAGAATAGAAAAAAATAAACCCACTATATCTGGGGAATGCCCCAGACTTTTAATGTGGTGATTTCTAGTACTCATGTCAAATCGGCGATCAACATCTCCGCCATGTCGGTGATCATAATTGACTTTGTATATACGTTCCAGAAAACCAATTGCACTCGCCGTAGGATCTTGCCCCTCACGATGGCCTTTCCAGCCACAATAACTCGCGAACTGTTGAACTGCTTTATCAGTCAACTCATCAGCAAAACCTGTTAAACCACCTTGGCCTGGCGTACCAACAAAAAAAACATCAAGTAAGCCACCTATCAACCCACATGTACCCGCGACCATATAGTCATATTTGTCACATTTTGCTCCTTTGATAGAAAACTCTTCCCTTATTCTTTTCTCTAGTTCAATACGCTGGCTAATACTCATCAAATTGCGAAAGGGATCTCCCTCAAGATCAATACCATTACGATTTGCATATTCAAGTGCTCTTTCTTGATAATCAGACCAATCACTCGAATTAGAAATTTCAATATAATCAATAGTCGAAATCTGCTGTATTCCTTCAGATGGAGTATGCTCAATCTCAATGTAGAGTGACTCTTCTACTAACAAATGCTCATCGTCTTCTAATACGATACTAATGTTTGAATTCGCAATTACTAACTCAGCCTGAGCGATGAGAGTCTCTAAAATCTCTTCATTTTTCTGCTGTTCATCTAGCATCTTGTCAAGCACTCCTCCAATACGCCCTAATTGATTGTGAGCTTCATGAAGTTGATGCTTTTGGATAAGCATCATGCTTCCTTGATCTTCTAATTTTTTTTTGTCTCTCATGAGAAAAAACCCGCGAGTTTATCTTTAGCTTTACTAGCAGCATCTACTGCCGTGCTTTTCAAAACATCAGAGACATTGAAGTAACCAATAGCTTCAAATGCCTTTGCCAAACTTTCATACTGCGCAACTGTTAACTCACGTCTGAGAGCCAACTTATTAACCTGTTGAGGAGATTGACCTTCCTTAACTTCTTTAAATGTCCTTAGTTCATAGAAACCACGAATAACGCCTTCAAGCTCTTGCTTAGTTGGTTCCTTAGTTAAAGCTTTAAGCTTATTCTCATCAAGGAATTGAGCACATTGCAACTTAGTGGCACTGCCTTGAGCAACATCTGATTTTTGAGTCAGCACAGTACCTGCACTTGTCATCTGAGTCAGTAATGCTGTCAGCTGTTTAATGCGCACATCTTGAGTACCATGGGTAAGAATACACTCGTTGAGCTTGACGATAACAAAGTTAACATCCTGAATAAGTAAGGAAATTGTGGCTTGAGTTTGCTTTATGACTTCATTCAACATCAACTCACGCCGCTTTGAACGAGTAAGCTCGTCTGCTCCAGTTAGCTTACGCATCCCCGTATAAGCACCAACGCCTAGAAGCACAGCTACTCCAATTCCGCTAGCCATGCTGGATAGCCCCAACATCCCCCCTAAACCCATTGTTGCCAGTCCAGATGTCAAACCAGCTGCTGACATACCAACCACCGAACCTGATAAATAGACTGCTGCCAAAGGAGTTCCTACTGCCGCAGCCTTGGCTGAGAGCTCTTTCAATGCAGAAATTATTTGATCATCTGAGTAGTCTTCCTTGAGCATATTATGGTCGTTAGTAATAGTATCCTTGATCAAATCAATCTCTTTATCTGTCACATTCAACAGATGTCTATGCTTCTGGAGAAACACAAATTTACTTATATCCGTACTATCCGTACAAAAATAGATATTAATCATGTCTTTAACTAATGAAATGTGAACAGATTTTATCTGCCCATCAGGACACTCCTTATCAATAATCTCAACTAGAGTTTCTAGTGTGGTTAACTGATCTGTAGATGCCATATAAGTACGGAGGTGTAGTCGAGACTCTGGACTAAGTACTAAACGAGTCATTAGCAATAGAATTTCTGCGAACTCCTTATCATCAATATGATTGTCATTATCATAAGCCATACTGATAATAGCTTTTATGTACGCCTCCTTTAAGGCTTCGCTCATCTCGTCAATTGGTACCAGCTGTTTTTCTTCCTTATAATCTTCAAAGTCTTGGCTTGTCTTTTGGAGTATTTCAGCAAGTTTCTTGTAATTGCATCCTCCTAGGTTTTTAAGAATAACGCTTGGCTTATCCTTTCGGGTTACCTCAATTGAATGCTCCAACTTACTACCCATCAAAGTTTCGACACACTCCACATTAAGAATAGAATCAAAGTCGATTGAAATAGGATCAGAAAAAGCAGCACGGTAAATTACTTGTTTCCCTGTGAAGAGCAGACCATCTTTGCCACTACCTAACATAGTTGTATCATATAAAGCCACAACATTTGATGAGCTGCCAGAATAATTAAATGACTTAATTGCATTGTTAAGTTTTTTTTCCTCAATCTGAGGAGCTATTGAAAGATTCTTCTCAGCAATCGCCAGAAGATTGTCGCGAAGAAACACATTGATGTTAGTCATAATGATTGCTTTCATCCTTAAATATTATTAAATGTCAAATAGTAGCAATGGTATCTCAAATTAAACTATCTATAAGTCATACAGATTATAATAATTGTTGACATGAGAAAATAAACAAAAAAACGAGTTATCTTTAGCAACATTTTTTTATTACTATCTGTCCATTTCTACTTGGTTTTTAGTTAGTATTTATTAGCACCTACTACTCATGCTTACAGTTAAGACTAGATAAGTTTAATAAAAATCAAAGATAGCCTGACGAATGTATTATGGTCAAGCTAAATTGGTAAAGTAGATCGTGTAAACTGTAAATTAGATGTGATGGAATTTGTCGAGTTGTGTGATGTCATTCATCAAGATCCGAGCGAATTGATTAAACTACTCAAGCCCTGATAACGCCCCCACCTAAATAACCCAGCAAGTGACAATGTATGTCGCCTTGTGGGTTATTTAAGCTAGAAAAGAGATAAAATCTGCTCTAAGGTTATTGATGCTTTATTGAACACCTTGGGTAATATCATGCTTTCTACGTGGACTAAAATTGAGCCTGCGCGTAATTGTTACCGCTTTTATGCAATTTCATTGGCTAGTGATTTGTTTAACGCGTATGTCGTGTCGTGTGAATGGGGGCGTATTGGGGCTAAAAAGTTTAGGCGTAAGGTAGAGGTATTTAACTCTGTTGATGAGGCAATGGCTCAGATAAAATGTATTGAGTCATTGCGTATCAAACATGATTATCAACTGACTTAGCCTCTACTGCTGTTAATTTTACTCTCAAGCCATGCGTTGACTTCTGACTCCAGCCAACACACCCTTGCTTCTGTCAATTTAATGGCTCGTGGAAATGTAGGGTCGTAACGCTTTGATTTTACGTCCATCATGTTGTACAGTGTTGAGCGGCTTAAGCCTGTTTGTTCAATCAGTTGCTTCATACTCAACATTTTGTAAGTTGGTTGATGGCTAATTGTTGTGTTTATGGGCATGTTCATTTTAGTATCCTCAGTTATGCGGATGCTTTTCCGCATAATAGAAGCCATGCCAATAAAAAAATACCGCTGGAGAGCGAACCACATCGCTCACTCCCCTATTTCACATTACTGCGTTTTACCAAACGTCCTTCGGCCTTTGGGCTTCATTCGCAAGTATTGGTCGTCTTTTTCAGGCTTCGTTAAATAGCTTAGGGCATGAACCATATTTTCACAGCTCACTCCATTACCTCGATGAATCATACCAACACCTAAACGATTAGCTCGTTGATAAATTGCCTTATTCTCAGGTGTATTACAACTGTGATACACACCATCAAAATCTACAGTTATAGCTTTCCATAGTCGGCCAATTTCTTGGGCTAAATACCAATCGTTTTGATGCTCAGAGCCTTTAAAACAATAAAAGGCATGAATGTGGTAACCCTTCTCTTTTCCCTGTTCGATACGCCAACCACTTGCAACCAAATGCTTGAATAACGGATTTTCATAATAAAACTGCTTCATACTACCAAGATGTTCATAAACATCGCTAATACACAGCGAACCAATTTTTGTCTTTGCATACCCAAAATCTATTCTAAGTACTAATAAACGTGCATACTTTTCTTGTATTGAACGAATATACGACTCTAGGCTTTCTCGGTTGGCTTTAGTTTGATAACGTTGATCTGATAACTCACGTTTAAATGTATCTTGACTACTGTAAGCCAAAATACCTTGAACAAACTTATCTAGTTGTAAGGTTTGATACGAAATTACATTTGATTCAAATAAACCTGCTTGATGACATCCAAACCAGAAAGCATTAATTTGCTCGCTATACTGAAAACGATAAGGATCATAGAGTGATAGCCAAATATCAAAAGGAATAAAACTTAACGAAGCATTCGGATTTTGTATGATCCGCTCTACTAGGGCTTCAATATTCATGAGTACAAAGCTTTGGTCTATTTTTATTGAAGAATATCTTGAGTACGTCATTTATCAATCTCCAGTTATTGGCAACATTGCCATAACAAGAGCAATCTTCATTAAATATTACTAAGGATTGGTTCTGTCTGTAGACAGAACTCTCTTTAAGATTATTTTTTACTAGCTTACTAATCTTATAGGTTAAATAGGTTTCACTATTACTATGTAATAAGTATTGATTATATTAATAATATTTATGGGTATAGGGGATGAGATAATATTATTTACCCACCAAATTCATCATCATTTTGATGGTGAATTTTTATAGGGTCTATGCCGTCACTTAGGGCTACAAAGAAGGTAAGAAAGTTAGCTGAGATAAAACTTAAAAATTAGCTTTTAACATAAAATCGAAACGCTTTATGTTCGTCATCTTGCAGAAAATTTAAATCCTGAAAATTACTAATTACTGGATTGTTTCTATGAAGTGTTATTGTTTTATAGGTATGACAAGGTCTTTTATTAGCAAATTTTGCGATGACACCGAAATTTTTCATTCTACGATTAGAATCATAGCCTATCGACAAAATACTATAAACTGCACTGTTAAAATCAACAGCTTCACCCTTGTATAACATTTCTAAAAGTCCTTTTGTGAGAAAAGCCGTTTCAAAAATTAACTGATAGATACAATAGTGAAAAAACTCAACTAAATTTTCATTTAATTCTTTCACTAACTGTTCTTTCACCTCTACATCTGCAACTAATAACGTTGCCAGCTCTAATAAATTAATTTTATTTTTTTTTGAAATCAGCTGTTCTATCAACTCATCGAATAATGGTTGGATTATAATTAGCTTGGGGGTAATTTTATTCCAATGTCGGGATAACATCATCGAGGCATAATAATGAATTTTATGCTGTAATAATTTTTTTAATGCGGGGGTATTCAAAGAAGAATCTAACAATAAGGGCAATAAACGATGTTCATCAATAGAATGCATCACCATATTTGCCTCATCAGTCAAATCACTGCACCAACTACAATCAGGCAAGATGACTGTTCGTTTCCATGCAAGAGAATTTACCAAAACCTCATTATTAATTAAGGCTTTTATATCCGATAAACAAAACATCAAATGATTTACAGTTTTTTCATTAATAGAGGCCTTTGTAAGTCTTGTATTTGAGTGTACTAATAATTTATCAGCAGACCAATTCTTGGTATATTCATGATTAAAATTATACAAAAATAAGATTAAATTCGCAGATGCCCCACTCCTCCTAAGTCCGTCATTAAATATATTCAGAAAAATCTCGCCTTTTACATTGCCAAAAAAATACTTACCAGTTGTACCTGACACCCTATCCAAAATAAAACACAATTTTGTCAGTTTTTCTAATTGACCTTCTGTTCTATCCCTCGTTTTTAAGCCCGATAATTTAGCCATCTGCATCACACCAAGATTATAAACAGCTCCACAAGGATTAGCATGGGCGTACAACACAGCCAATAGAATGCGATTGCTTGGTGTTAATTCTTTATGGCTTTCGCCTTTATCATTCCATAAAAGTAAGGACTCAATGCGCTGAGCATGGTCATCCTCAATCTTATGTTTGCTTAATTTATTTATCATTGAAACTATCAATGTAGCAAACGCGAATCTGACTCTTGGTCGACCACGACTTACTTTGGTGTAACCTACTATTTCAGGTTCTATGAGATAGCCTTTCTCAATTAAGCTATCTCTAGTTTTTGCAATTAAATAATCACTCATCCCCAAAAGCTCTTCAAGCTCATTAATAGTCTTATCTACAAAGTAATTGGTCTTTAATTTTTCATAGCCATAAGTATCAACAAGCCTAATTAAAAAATACTTCTCTTCGGTTGATAACTTCAACGAAGTATCCAATAAGATCGCTTTTGTGTATTGGAACGAATTAGACATCAAGCCACCTTCCATAAAAGAAAATTAGTAATAGTGACACTATATATCATATAGGCCTTCCAGATAAGCATATTTAACCTAAAAAAACCTACTGGTAATGATTCTAAAAATATACGTGTATGGTTACTATGTAAATATACGTTTTAAGCTAAGTTTGTTACGTGTAATATAGTAAAAAACACAACCAAAGTGGTGCAAAAAATGAACAAAAAAAAGAGTCTTTTTGATTGGTTAGACTATAAAAATGAAGATGAAGTAGAGTGGGCAACTAACTATTTAAATAAGAAGGGATTAATTGACAACTATGGATTTCCACAAAATGAAAATCTAGAAGATGTACTTTTCAATACCATTGATAGCATCAGAAAATGGCATAATCAAGATAAGGCCATCAACTTACATAAACTAATGAAGGCTGCAAAAGATCAAAGACGTAACAGGCATCTTAAAAATAAAGATAACCAAAAAAACTATAGCTTTGTCATGGACAAGAGCATTCAAGGCAAGTTAAAAAATATTGCTGGTGAACAGCCTCTTAGTCAAACATTGGAACATATCATCAATGATGTTGCCCAGTTCAAAAAACAACTTGAGGCTCAACTTAGAGAGTCAATTAAGCCATCTACAGTCAGGGTTCCAAGCCTAGTTACCCAAAATAGTGATGCAGAAAAAATAAAAAAACTGAATATATTAAAAAAGTGTCAAGAAGCAGTTTTTGAAGAAGTTTTAAAAGATTTATGTAAGTACGAACATATTTTTGAAAAAATGCACTATACGCCATTTATAGTGACAGACGACTACAAGGCTATAGAATCAAAATTCCAGAAGCGCAAAACGATTATTAACAAACAAATTAAAGATAAACTTGGATTCTTTCGGTCTAATTTAAAAGCCAGTCAAATCGATATATTTGGTGATGTAACAGCAAAGACTGACGACGAAAAAAATAATGATTCTGTAAATCAGTCTGTGTAAACACCGATTTAGCTGAATATTATCTCCGACTTAATCTGACAGTCACTAAAATTAACTCCTTTTACTCTATATATTAAATCAACAATTATTTAGATAGAGGGAGTCCAAATAGATTTGCCATATAACCAATAAATCAAATTTTTCTTGCCAATGATCATAACGATCATAATGCTTATCTTGCACTCCTGTTCTACCATGAGATAATAACCATGCCCTTTTTTGTTTATCCACCCCTTGCGAACTTAAATATGTTTCGCAAGTAACTCGAATATTTTTAGCTGAAAATTTTTGTGCTTTGCCCTGTTTAATAAGACTACTATTTAAAGAAACAAATAAATCGGTAATCGTACCTGGATTAACCAAAATTTGACCATTTAAAGAAAAAGGGCCTGGTGCTTGTCTATTTGCCATATAAAATAATGATAATATTTCTCTCATTCTAGGTGTAATAGGCAATACATGCTCACTTGTTTTATTTGTTTTGCCCTTACCTTTTTTATCAATTAATATAATTCCTTTATCATCAATATTTGCCCATTCAACTTTGAATAATTGCTGAATACGCTGGCCGCCAAAATAAATATGAGTTAATGCAAGAGATTTATTTAGAGGGCTAAGTTTATTAATTTCTTCTAGCAAAAATCGCATTTCATCATTGGTTAATGAGCGAGTATTTGCATTATCAGGATCTATTCTTTTTACAGCAGAGGCTGGATTATAATTAATACCGAATATTCTACCAGATTGAACATGATGTAATGGATCATTATCAGCTTGCATACCAAAATTAAATGCTGCTTGTAAATAACGTCTTAATTTATCTCCTGTTACTCGTTTATTAGCACTCGCATTTGTTTTACTGGTGTTACCAATCCCTCCACCTGTGGGCGGAGCTTTTAAATAATCAGAAATAATTTTAGTAATATTTTCAGGTTTTACATCTTTGGCATATAAATTTAAAAAACTATCAGGTAATCGTCTAAAAATGGATTCAGTTTCGCGATAAGCATGTCGCCCTTCTAAAGATGCACGATAAGCCTCCAATAAGTGAGCCACTGTACCCTTACGAGCTTCAATCTCAGCTAATTTTGCCGCGTGTTCGTCGGCTTGTTTTTGGCGTAATTCTTGTGCTTCAAAATAAGCTTTAATATCAGGATGGTTCTTAGCTATTTCACCCCATTCACGATAGATAGCCAATGCTTCCTTTAGAGTTACCCCATAATCGCTCTTATTGCGGCCAGCCCCTGCCCACACTCCAATTTGTCGGGTTTGGTCATAGCCAATTGATTGATTACGAAAAAAGAATACAACTAAAATTTCACTTTGCAGCACTCTGCGCTTAGCAATTAATGAACCTGATATACCTGGGTCTTTATGACTGATACTTGCCCTTTCACTACTTTCTACTACGAGTTCTTTTAAACTCTTTTCTGTCAAAGCTAATGTGGCTCGTGCCATATTTTCACCATTAAATTGGTCACTGATTTGGTCACTGTTATTTGCAAACAAGATGTGTCAATATAAGACAGCATTGGACTGAGTCATCATGTAAGCTATTGATTTATAATAACCAAATAAACATCATGGAACAAGTATGGATAATATAGAAAAGCCCTCATAATCCTTTGGTCCACGGTTCAAGTCCGTGCAGACCCACCATATAAAAAAAGGCTTACAAAATTGTAAGCCTTTTTTATGGGTTAACTTGTTTTAGCCTAGCGGCATTAGTCCATATCACGCCAAAACATCATTCTATTTTTGTACACAAGACAATCCACGTTGTGCAAAAAGCATCCTTGCTATTGTATCCTTTATCCATCAATTCCAAAACGTCCTTTTATGCGATATGTCCTATCTATACTTAGTTTTTCACACAGGCATCCACTAAAGCTGAACCTGTCGTAACGCCTGTAGGGGCATTGGTCAACGTCAAGGTTAAGCCAGCAAAACCCGTTTTAGAACCAATAGTTTTCACTTTGCTACTGATACCGTAAGGTAATTTAAATAAAGCACGTACTGCATCCGCCTTAGCAGTATCACCACCTGCTGCATAACCTGCCTCATAACCCGTTAAGTAACTAACTGCAATAATAGGATATTGTACGTAGTCACCTTTTTTAGCGTTAATCGCTGGTTTAGCATAAGAAGATGGGTCAACTAATTGCATACAACCCGATGTAGAACCCGAGATGGGTGTTAAATCTACTAAGGTTGGACGACCATTCGCATCATTAGCACCTAATGCTTTATTACCAACAGATGTTAAGGCAACAGATTTAGGTAAGTTTTTTAATGGGTCGTGCTTTTTGAAGACTTGTGCTTTGTACTTAACTAATTTCGTTACAACTGCACCATTTTTGATTTTTGGTGTGCCGTCGGCATTACGTTGAATCACAGTTTCAGTATAAGCAGCAACGTCTGGCTTAATAGAAACCGTGGCATGACGTAATAATTGACCACCTGCTAACGCAGCACGAATTTTACCGTCTGCAATATCAGCATAACCAATCGCACCGTCTGTGGCTAGAACCGTGGTGACTACACCACCGTTACCACTTGCAGGCACAGAGCCTGCTGGCAAACCACTGATACCGGTAAAGGTATTTTGGGTTTGAAAACCTGTCACAGCGTTAGGAACGGCTGTTGGACATACCGCAGATAAATGGTTGGTCATGGAGAAGGTTGTACCAGAACTGTCAGAACGTGGTACTAACTTAATTGTTTTGCTGGGTAATACGGGATTGATTTGATTCCAGTTAGTAATTTGACCTGCAAAAATTTGACAAATTTGCGACTCAGTCAAATTTAAAGTGGTATTACCTAAATCAGCATTATTATAGACAATGGCAATAGAAGCAGCAACGGCTGGAAATTGCACAGGTGCTACACGAGCAGCGCGTGGGCCAGTGGCAAAAGAGTTATATTCTGTTGCAGAGAAAGGTGCGTCTGTACCTGCAAAGTCAGCCGCCGCAGTTAATGCAGAAAAGCCAGTTGGATTACCATTATAATCACCACAAGTACCAGTCGCATCTGCTGTACCACGAATGACATTACGACCTAAACCAGAGCCAGTACCACAATAAGACACTTTATATAACTTCGTCTTGTCGCCGCCCACACCATTTACCGTAAAATTACCAAATAGAGATTTAGGGTCGGCTGGGTCGGCTTCTAATACTTTTGCAGACGTCGAGGTAACACTTAAACGTTTGGCTGGGTTACTCTTTAAGTATGCACCACCCACATAAGCACTGACTGGCAATGTTGCACCACCACCATAAATAGTCCCATTGGCTACTGGCGGAGTACTGGCTGCATATACAGGCACTACCATCACAGTGGCAATAGCCGCAGCAATACGAGTTAAACGGGTCATGGTTCTCTCCCCTGTTGGGTTTGTTAGAATGAATTTGGCCATGTACCGGACTTACATGACTGGCAGGGAGTTTAGGCAACAAACATTGCATTTGATTGAAATTTAGACTACAAAACCATGTATTTTTTATGACAAAAAAACACATACAAACAAGTTAGAAAATTAATAAATTGTTAATAAAAAAGACATAATTCAACTCTAGGCCAGTCATCTTCTGCCATATAAGAGAGCGCCATCTATCTGCGTCTGATTCAACACAGAATCAAATGATAGTCTGATGAGTAGTCATTATTATCTATCAGCGACTACTTACAGCAAACATATAAATCAACTTTCGTTGTACGCTATATTTTAGTAATCGCTAAGGTTGGTGAGATAAACGCGGTATAGCTGTGGCTAAAAACGTCTTATAGAGGCGTCCTATTATTTTTTAAGAGTCTATTCTTTTTAGACTCCCTGTAATTATATGTGAAGCGGCTTAATGATAATAATATTAATTTTGAATATCTAAAGTGAGTGTGGGTGATATTTGAGTAATACTGCCTTGCGCGGTATTAGAAAGCGTAATATTAGCCGTTTGGTCTCCCGTTTGGTTAAATATGAGCGATGAGTTACCAAACTGGTCTATATTAGCCGTATTATTTGCCCCTTGTTGGTCTAAGGTGAGACGATTATTATCATTTAATTGGTTGATATTGGCACTATTTATGTCACCCGACTGACTAATCAAGGCAAAGTTATTATCGCCCTGCTGAGTGAGATTAATCAGGTTGCTCACACCATCTGCCTGATAAGTGCCTGATGCATTATGATTGCCTGTTTGTCTAATACTCGCATTCGCCTCAATCACGCCAAATTGTTCACTGCGTGCATAATTTGCTATGCCAATTTGATGAATAAGAATTTCATCTTCATAAGTCACAGGCATTGCACCTGTATTGGCAGCTCTAAAACTATCGGCTTTTAAGTCTATGTCTTGCACATCTAACGGGTCGGCGGCAAAAACAGGCGATATCAGAACCGCTAATACATAACCATATTTTTTGCTCATACCTTCACTCCATTAATCAAAACTAAAGGCCTGACTCTTCGCCTCAGACGATATAGGAACACGTTTAATTTGCTCTGTCTTTAGCTTATTTTGTTCTTTAATTTTTGTGCTATCGAAGGCATTATCAACCTCATTTAACATGGTAGGCTTTATTTTTTTAGCTTTATCCTGCGTATCATTTAAGGCCAGATTATCCATACGCTGTTGACGATAGCGTTGAAAAATAGGTGCATTTTTGTCACTATCATTTGCCAATAACCAACTTCGGTTATCAATACCTTCTACAATTAAATTGACAACTGCGGCCTCTATCGCTTCTTGCACAGCAATTTGTACAGGCTCATTTAAGGTTGTGCCGACTTCTGCCTCTAACAAACTTTTATAGGAAATAAATTTATAAACACCCGATGTTAATTGGGTTGAATAAACCGTTTTTGTGGTTGAAACGGTATGTAATATTTGACCTGTATTGGCATCTACAGCACGTAGATTCACCGTGACTTGGTCAGCACGATATTGGCCTGCCGAACCAACACCTAAGTACTTAACACCTAGACCCCCTGTTTTAATATTAGAGTCATAACCAACAACTGCACCTTCTATTAATAATTTCGCGCCCATTAATGTGGGTAATTTAATGGGATTTTTAGTCTCCGAATCGTTTGGCTGTTCAATAGCACGAATAATTTTGCGCTCGGTTAATACATTTTGTAGATTTTCACGTTCTACTGGCATAAACCATTTGGAGTCTCTGAGCGCTTTCACCAAAATAGATGTGCCACCCTGCGTGACAGCCGTCGAAAAGTTACTGTCTGGATTGGCTTTATATTGTCCAGACTGGTCTTTGAAACCATAAACTGCGGTGACGATTTTACCGCGTGGCAGTGGAAGGTTATTTAATTCACGCGTCATATTGGTATTGGGTGTTAATTCTGCAGTACCGAAACTTTCTAACGGCTTGGTATTCATGACACTACATGCCGTTAAATGAACCATGATGAGGGATAATAACAAAGGCTTTATGTTATTTATCAACATTGTGCGCTACCGTCTCTAAAATTAAAATTCATACTGCTTTTCAACATACATACGCTATGACACAGCATACCTACGATAACAATATAAAAACTCCCTTTAGTGCTGGCAAACCTAAAGGGAGCCTTTATAACAACATCCTTGTCTGCATCATCTACACGTACGCAAACTGCTAATTACCTGCCAGTATTGCGTTCATCCTTTATCTCTCATCCTATACGGTAAATGACTACCCTATCTTTAGCCTTTAAGTAGCTATGATAGGCAAGACAAATATATCCAAATATGTCTTGCCCTAGACTACATTACAAAGCGGGATGTTGATAAATACGGGCGGTATTACCATCACCTGCTTGATAAATGGTGGCAATATCTTGAACGGCTGTTTGTGTGATAGTTGCACTGTTGCTTGCACCACCATACTGAGCAATATACGCATCGTTATTGGTATCGTCTTGAATGATAGCCGCAAACTGTGTATCACCCGCTTGTAAAATTTGCGCCATGTTACCTGTACCCATTTGTACAATTAACGCAATTTCGCTATCGCTTGCATCACCTTGAGCGGCGATACCTAACACATTACCTGCACGGTCTGTGACTTCTGCACCTTGAGAAATGGCGGCAATATTGCCAGAGTTAGCATCGGTTGTACCAGATACCACACCTGGTTCAATTTCATTAATACCATCGGTCAATGTACCTGCATCGATACCCACCGTGTTACCACTGACAGGGTCAGTCACAGAGGCAATGCCTGCATTGTCGATATCGGCAACTTCATCACCCGTTACTTGATAAATAGTAGCGATGGCATTGGCAGCACCGTCTTGTTTTACTAAAGCAAAGTTAGTCACAGCGCCTGTTAATGGCTCATAAGGTGTAGATAATAAATCTGCAAAAGCCGCTAAGGTAGGGTCAATTGTTGTGCCTAATGGTGTTGTAATCGTGGGTGCTGTTGGGTCAACAGTGCCTGCTGCACCCGCTGTATCGGTTAAACCTTGATACACAGTAGCTGTACTTGTGTCGGTGATATTTTGAACAATCATACCAAAATGTGCGCTGGCGACATCGGTATAAATTTGCTCAACGGTGGCAATACTGGCTGTGCCCGTATCATCACCTTGGCTAATATAGGCTTCGTTATCGGCTAACACCACACCGCTGCTCATTGTTAATACAGCAATCGCTAACAGGTTCTTTTTAAACATTTTCGCTTCCTCTGGGAATTGAATTTAAACTTAAGTTAAAGTATTTAGAGGCTACTCTCTGCCTCTTGATCATACTCAAACGTCTGAACCTGTCCGGTGAGTTTAGACGTTGTCGTAATTCTTAGTAAACCTTGACCAATATCGGTTATTTCCACTTTAAAATCCGTCGTTTCTACGATACCAGGTTGCACTTTACCCGTACCATTGACAACACTAGAAATCACATTCGTGGTCAGCCGATTAATTAAGGCGGTTTGTAAGCGTTTATTAAATGTCTCTAAGGCAGAGTCTACTTTTTTAGGTTCTACAGGCGCTTTATGTTGGTCTTGTACTTGCGCCTCACCCAATAAAATAGAACCATAAGCAGGATTACCCCCAAAAGAGGGATTGATAGGTGTATAAATCAAGGGGCCTGCATAATTTGTATTGGCAACTAACATGAACCCTATGATGCAATACCGCTTATTCATTCATCTCTACCTAAATCAGTTCAGTTTAATTTCGTCTTGAGCCATGTCAGGATTTGTAGAAAGCACCTGCTCCACCTGCTCATTCATAACCCGCTCAAATACAACGCTAGCGGCTGCTTGACCTGCTCTTTGTGCCTTCTGCGCATTAAAATGCAGCACTTGTTGGTAGATGATTTGTTCGCCGTATTTGACACTAATCTGACTACCACTGCGTGCCGATGGACGTTCAACAATCACTAAGTTGTATTGACCTTGACTATCGAGTACTTGCCAATTATCCACAAATGCGACGTAAAAAGCCTGCCCTGCAAATGTTCGTGTTTGATTCAACAATAAGCCATTCAGTTCAACGTCTGCGTGTAAATGGGTACTGACTATGCAACTAAACAGCAAACACATGAATTTTTTCATTCTGTTTATTAACCAACAGCATTATGGTCTACGGGAAAGATTATCCAGCGCTTTCATTGCATATTGATTGCAATTTGATGAAGTTTTCAGACGGTGTTATTGGGGGGATTTTTGAGTATTGATAATGACATCTGATTGAGTTTATAGATAACCTGAGCTCGGAATAAAAAATGTTAATTTATTGATTTTTATATAGAAATTATTTCAGACCCCTATGACAGCCGCCCTCCGCGGGACTGACTTTGGTTTCGGCCAACGTCAGCAAAACCCTTTCGTGGTGCGAAACTCGTTGCTTAACAGCAATCCAGCCTTCGCCCTGCATGGCTCAGGCGTTCAGCGGGCAAGCAACGGTGTGGCTTGAAAGCCCCGCTTCACCCTTGGCTCAAACAGTTGCACCACAACGTCCCAACAGTGCGTTATAAACAGTCATATTTCAACTAAAAAGCCGTAGGCTTATACCGAACAAGTGCCTAAGTCTTAAGTTGGAGAGTCATCAATACAAAAGGCAGAAACTCTCTGCCTTTTTTGCGTTAGCTTACTCGTCATCGCCACCAATAAATTCAAATAGGAAGTTTGATGGGATAAAGTCTTTACGTTGTTGTTGACGGGCTGCGGCCATCGCATCGGCAGATTGTTGAGCGGCAGCTGCAACAGAGCTTGCCGAAGACAAGGCGGCAGTATCGGTTGTACCCGTTGGTACGCCCACCGACTTTCCTTGTACCTGAATATTGTCCGCATTTGCTACCTTAAAGGCTGCGACATTCAGACTTCCAGATACTCGAATCCCTGCATCACCTGCGTCCACTGTGCCAACAGGCGCAATCAAATTTGCAGTGCCTTCAGGTTCACCCGCTTTAGGCGGTAATACGGCAATACCCGCACCACTGACTTGTGATTTTGCATCTAATAAGCAAAACTGGTCGATATTACATTCGTATTTTAAGGGGGGGACTTCGGAGCTGGTTTTTGCCCCTTTACCCGCATTTACATCGCCGTTAGAACTCCAAATCAGCAAATCGCCCCCTTGTACTGAAAAAATACGACTTTGTGCCAATAACACGCTGCCATCCGTAAAAAGACCAATTTTACCCTTTTCGAGGGTTAAAATACCTTGGCTACTGGGGCCAATACCTGCGGTACTTTGTGAGGCCGCGACTTGGGGGGGTGCCGAGGTGCTACCAACTAATATTTGTCCGCCTGCGCCTAAAATGGCAATATCACCGCCTTTTTGTGTTTGTACGGTTGAGCCACGCATATCAAACACGCCTGTTTTGACCGTTTGCTGTGCGCCATTTTTGCCTGTCAGGCTGTTTGCCGTAAATCCTAGACTGGCAGGGAATAAGGTATCAATGGCTTTATAACCACGACCATATTGACCACTAAAACGACTACTTTCGCGGTTATAATCTAAACCCACTTGATTCAGAATATCTAAAAACACCGCACTGACTAAACGCTGACGTTGACCTATGGGTAATTGACTAAATAACTGCCACGCCTGTTGTGCTTGTTGTTTTTGTTGCTCGGTACTCAGTAACGACCATGACTGTGCCGCCGTTAATAAGTCAGACTGGCCTGTTTGTTGTGTCCGTACTAATTGGTCTTGCTGATATTGACCAACAAAATTAACTAACTGTTGACGATAATCTGGCGTACCTAAACTGTCATTCACATCGTCAGGGTTGTGTAAAACGGCTGGATTCAGATAGGTATTTGCAAAGGCATCAATCTGTATTTTGGCTGTTGGTAACTGGACAGTCCCTAAAGGATTAATGGCAATGGTCTCATCATAACCTTGCATCTCTGGACTGAGGCCAAATGCTAAGTGAATGTCTGCACCTGTACGCGGTAAGTAGGCATTATTCTTGTTTGCGATAGTACGAATGGCGGGATATGACGGATTGCTCGGCAATAAATAACCTTGAGTCAAGGCATCATTGGCAGAGGTTAATGGCCCTAAATTACGTCCCGCTTGAATGTTTAACGCCCCTAACCCCCCTAACTCAACAAATGGCACACTTTGGTTAGCCACTAAACTTGGATTATAAAAATCACGCCCTGCTTGTACATTGGTCACATCCGAAGCATATAAATGCTGTCCCATAAATGACAAATTCACAATATCTAAACCTGCTCGAATATCGGCAAATTTGGGACTCGCAATAATCATTGCCCCATTATATTGACGCTCAGGATGACCATTCACCAAACTACCCGTCACACTATATAAACGCATCGGTTGATTATCTGCACGATGCAAGCCTAAAGCAGTGTGTAAATCTACGGCAGCGTTTTGGCCACTCTTGATAAAGCTGGCTTTCACATTAGCGATGATTGGATTATCAATAGAGGGCAATACGGAGGCATCCGCATCAATTAACCCGACATAACTGTTATTTACATCATTGTTGATGAGATTAATATTGCCATCAGCCAAAATATTAAGTTGACCTGTTGCGGAGGGATATAACTCTAGATTTTTACGGATATTGACCGAACCAAATGCAGCCACTAAATCAACGTGAGCAGGCGCAATAAAATGGTAAGCCTGTGATAATGGACTTTCAATATCTTCGTTGACGCCGTAACTACTGCCCGCAGTAGTCGCTAAATTGCCTAACACCACACTACTGGCAATGGACTGTAAGTTAAATGCTGAATTTGCACTATACGATTGACTATCAAAGCCAGCGAATAACCAAGAAGGATTAAATACGCCGCCTGCTTCGGCATAACTATTGACAACAATATTCAGTTTAGCATCTTGTAAACCAAACAAGGTGGCGATAGGATTAAAGTTATCATCAAATAAATCGGCACTCATCACGCCATCTACTTTGATATTACCCGTCCCTTTGGCAACAAAATAAGTACCACTTAATAGATTACCGCCTGCATATAGGTCTAAATTACCGCCACCATAAGTTTGAGTTTGATTATTGGTTTTTGTCCATGTTGTCGGTAAAGACACCGACAAATCACGGATATTACCTTGTGCGGCAATATCAACATCACCACCGACACTTAAGATGCCTTGATTAAACATCGCTAAGTTAATCGCCGATGAGGTATTGTTGCCACAGCCCACTTCGGTAAAGAAACAAGGGTTTTGTAACCACGGCCACCAAAATTGACTCATATCCATTTTTGCTTGACCAGTCACCGTGCCATTTGCATCATCGGTAATCATTTCTTGGCCAATAATATGACGGCCTGCGACTAAGGTAATATTACCCCCTTTACTACTATTGACGAGGCCATTATTTACTAACAGAGGCAAACCTTGTTTGCTCTGGACAATGGTTGACTGGCTATTTTGCTGCTCAACTTTACCTGCACTATAAATCACCGCAGGGGCTAAGGTATCAACAATCGCAATATCATTGCCTGCTTTTAAGTCAATATTGCCTACGCCTGTACGCAACATGGTTGGAATAGCTAAAGAACGATTATCGGTGCTGCTTGGCTTAACTAATTCTTTTCCTTCTAAACGAATATCACCCGTTTTTGCCCATAAACTAAATGAACTGCTATCACCCGTCATTAAATTTGCAGTTAGCAATCCTAAGCTCGTGGGTGATGTTTGGCTACCTAATAAGGCGTTATCTAAGTCAACACTGTTTGGATTAGTTGATGGCTCGGCATCTGGGTCAACCACGCCCGATTGTTCTAGCGTGACTTTATTGGCTAATTGGAAGCCATCACTCAAACTGGCTTTGAGTTGAATATCTTTTTCAGCGGTTAATTGTAATATCGGTGCTATGCCTTTATCGGTACGGTATACCCCTTGATTATTGTCTTGAGCGGCCAAATTCCAATGGCTTAATACGGTGATATTACCGTCATTTATCGTTGTGCTAGGATTAACCAATTCAATCACTTTACGCAATTCAGTACCCGTCGTATTTCCCCATCCCGACACATCCACAGTCACTTGTTGGATAAATTGCGCTAAGGTTTGGCCATAAAACTGTTGATGGTTGCTATTGAGAGTGTTGGTTAATTTTTTACCATCTGCACCATACGCACCCGCAGGATCAATAATGCCATCAAAATGTTGATTGCCTGTACTACTGTCTGTGGTGTGCCAACTGGCTATCGGTTGAATACTGACTAAGGCTTGGTTATTTATGCTTGCGCCTTGATTGAGCAGATTCAAGGATTGATTAGCTAATAACGGTAAACGTAAATTAATGTTGCCTTGTTGTTGCTTAGCAGATGCCACATTTAAGACGGCACTCTGAGCTAAAACAATTTTGCCACTGTCATTGGCATCCACTAGACGATAACCATAGTTAGCATCCACTTGGCCATTGCCTTGACCTGATGTCATTAAGTTAATTTCACCTGCTTGTTGGGCATTATTCGCTAATAACTGTCCATTGATTTGGACACTGCTACGCCCTTCTAAGCTAATTTTTGCCACTTGGCCATTAGCTGCGTTGAGTGTACCGTCAATAATGACATTACCGTTTTGACGGTCTTGTTGGCCTGTCCCACCTTGCGCTTGTAATTGAATTTGATGGGCATTTAAGGTTTTGTTAGCAGCTAAGACTAAATTGCCTTGTTTGCTGCTAATGTTCACACTGCGTTGAAAACCACTGTCATTTAACCAATCGACTAAATTATTTAAATCGACTGCTGATGTACTCGTTAAACTAAAACGACCACTTTGGCTACTTTGTTTTGCTTTAGCATTGGCAAGCGCTAACAACTCTATTTTGCCTTGTCCTTGAATGCGTAATTGACCTGCTTGGCTATCCCCTAAACCTGCTAAATTGAGTTGTGCATTCTCGGCGACTTTAATATCGCCTTGAGCCTGTAAATTAATATCCCCTGCGGGGCTATAGCGCGTGACATCATAAAAATCTTTACGATGACTGCTGACATCTAATTTGGCCTTATCGCCTAATAACAACTCACCAGTCCCTGCATCCAAGCTAATTTTGCCCGAATTTGCTTGTAACTGACTATTTACAGTTAAGCCATTGGCTTTTAGTGTTAATTTACCGCCTGCCGCATCAATCGGTGTTGCTTGCGATGCTAAGCTATTCACGGTGAGCGTTTGTTGCGTACTAATCGTACTTTGACTGCCTGTTAAGGCGGTAAGTACAGGTGTATTAAATGTCACTTGGGCAGATTGAGCCTCTAACTGTGACACACCATTACTGGCCATACCTTGTGAGGCATTGACGGTAAAGTGGTCAAATCCTGCTAAATTAATTTTGCCACCTTGCAGTAAAAACTGCTTAGTATTAAACACGAGCTGACCTTTTTTATCCGAACTAGTGGCCAGTCCTGTTTCTAAATCATTACCCAAGGTTAAGCGTTCACTATTAATTTGGCTTTGACCCCCGTCACTCACTAAGCTAGCAGCACTTAAAGTTAGCTCTTTAGGAATATTAATATTCACATTGCCATTAAACGCCATGCTGCTACGGCTACGAATCGTCACTTTATCAATCGCTGATAATTGTTGTAATAATTGACTGCTTAACACTAAGCCATTTTGATTACTGTTGTTTTCGCTAAAAATTACCGTTGCGCCATTGGCATCAATACTTTGTGCAGCAAATTTTGTGCTGGCAGCGACATTGGTATTGCCTGTTGCATCTAGGCTAATACTATTAGCCACCAAACTGACATTATTGCCAATATTGAGATTGCCTGTGGTGGTATCCCCTTCGCCGTCAATGCCTGCAACATTAATACGGTTAATTAAAACCTCTTTGCCACTGCTTAAACGTAATAACGCGCCATTACCATTTGCGGCATCAATATCATTACCGTTATCATCAAAATCAGCTAATAACCCGACTTGTAAGGGGGTCGCTCTTACGCGTTCGCTATTGCCTTGTGCTTGCAAAATACTATTTTGCTTAATGGTCACTGCACCTACGGTTGGCTCTGGTACTTCGTCTGTGGGTTGTGGGCTTTGTGCCATAACAATAATTTCATTGGCCGTTAGCGCTTTACCTGCGGTATCAACCACTACTTGTGTGGCTTTGGCTTTGAGCAAATCCACATTACTTTGGCGTGTACTTGTGCCACCTAACACTAAACGTCCTGCATTGAGCTTATTTAACTCGTCAACATCCACCCGAACAAAACCTTCGATATTGGCTGTTTGTTTATTGGCAATTAATAAATTAGGGGCGGCAATATTGATGTCCGCACCCAACCCACCAGTAACCGCTTGACCGTTGACCTTAGCGCCTAAACTTAAACTTTGTTGGGCATTTAACACTAATTGGCCTGCATCTTTGGGCAAATTGGCCAGTTTGGTTGCTTCATTATTGGCAAAATAGGTATTTAAGCTCGTGAATTGGTATTGCGAATACTGTTGCCATACTTCGGGCTTTTGTACAAAAAAGCTGGTCGTACGTGCCGATTTATTACCCGAAATACTGTCCTTAAAATAGCCTGCGACACGTAATGTACCATCTGCCAATACCGTATTATCACGAGCCAAACTATCGACTAAGGCCGTGTCTTGTACAATACGATAAGCATTAAGCAAAGTGGCATAACGCGCAGGCAATAAGGTATATGTACCTGCGGCTAAGCCATCTATACCACTTAAATAAACACTTTGACCAATTAAGGGGTCAGCCATAAATTGTGGGTCATACGCGGCGAGTTGAGGTTGTACGCCTTTAACAATGGCATACACAGGACGGCCGTCGGCATATAAAGGCACTTGTGTTGCTGAGCCTGTCGCATAACTGGTGTTATAAGCCGCCAATACATCTCTAGAACCGCCTGTGCCTGCAATCCATTCTTGCGCTTGTAAATCACCACCACCTGCCACATTAATGCTTGCGCCTGACGCCAAATTCACTTGTTGTCCATTGATGGACAACATTTTATTGGGCGCGGTTTTTAGGTTATCGACCGACGTAGCGGCTCCTGCTGCGGAGCTGGCACTGCCATTGTATTGCAGATTTTGACCATCCGCAGTCATACCATAAGGAATAAGTAAATTCTCTAAGGATACCGATGTTTGACTACCTGCTAATAGGTTGACTTCTTTTGTTTGAATAACAGGTACTTGTACTTTTAAGGCCGAGCCATCTAAATTGGTTGCAGGAAAACTGAGTCGTGTTAAGGCTTCGCTGTCGTTGGCACTGATTGCACCCAAAACAATTTCGCCTTGTGGCGCTTTAATCACACCGCCTTGATTAATGGTTTCGGCGTTAAAGACCAAACTGCCACCCACCGATAAGGGTGTGCTACTTCTGCTATTAGCTGTTTTCCCAATATGGATTTTATTGCCTTTTAAGTCATTGAGTTGACTATAGGTATAGGTCGTTTCTGGGTCTTCAGGGTCATCTGCTTCTTTAAGAATGTGATTTTCGTAATGCCCCATCGCATTGACGATAAATTTATTACCTGTTGCAGGATAGAGTTGTCCTGCATTTAAGTTCAACTCTGCCGTTGTTTGTAATAAACCTGGTACAGCCGTTGCGCGGGTAATATTGCTGGCGTCTCGTAAATAGTCATAACTTGACGGTGTGACAAACCGCATATCGCCTTTACTGTTTAAGGCGACATTGGCAAAACCATCAATCATAAATTGGCCACCCAAGTCCATTGCATCGGCATTAATGGTTAATTTAGACTTATAAAATTTGGGTAATAAGCTGACAAAGGTCTCATCATCTCGACTCTTAACTAATTCGCCATCTTCCACATAACGCGAATCCACCGTGTAGTTAAGACCACTCCCGTCTGTGGTTGGTGCGTATAAATTGGTGGTTGTGGTGGTCGTGCCCTCATCTCGCTCAATAATACGCTCAAAAATAGGGGCGGTATCCTTGGCAAAAGTCATGCGCATTAAGAGATTACCTTCCACATCGGCAGGACTTAAATTGTCAAAATCATCCGTTGTATAGTAGAGCGGATAGTTCGCGCCAAAATGCAAACCACTGACATTGACATACGATGCATCTAACTGAATATCAAACTCTTTTTGTAGATATTCTACTTTTCCTGTTAAAAAAACGGTTTCTTCTTCGTCAATAATTGTCCCTAATGTTGCTTTAGTGCTAGGGCTAAAGACACGAAACTGACTAATAAACTCCGTACTTTCATCATCAATATTGACGTTAGGCGTATAAACACCCGTCAACATCATAGACATATTAATATTTAAGCGATTACTCAGGGATAATTTAACATCTTCCGAAAAAATAATCGGTAATGGCGCTTGTGAGCTGTTTAGCTTAGGGTCAACGCCTAAATTCAAACTACTGATGCCCGAATCCTTTAGACTATCCGCCGCAAAATGCAAAATGCCTGTTGGGGCAACACTGTCATCGGCATCATGTTCAATAAATGTATCTACTTCGGGGGTCGGGGTTTTAGCGGCATCAGGCATTGCCACGAGATGCTGGGTTAAATGAATGGCTTTTGCCCCCTTAAATTCTTCTGGCGTATTAAAACGTCCAACTAAGGGGGTGATGGCTAAACTCGCACCTTCGGTATTATTGTCGCCGCTGTGTCCTTGTAGATTGCCATGAAAATACAAGCCTTTAGCGGCACCAATACGGATTTTACCTGCGTTACTCGCCACTTTTTGGCTTTGCCATTGGCCTTGCTCATTGGCTAAATCTAGGCTTGCTGTTGTGCCTGATACATTGATGGTTGCTGCTTGTTTAGTATTATTCGCCGTACAACTATTGTTATCTTGGCAATTCACCGCAATAACATAGCCTGTGTCATTGGTGATGGTCACTGTGCCGCCATCCAACACCTTGCCTGATGTTAATTTTTGGCCTGAGACGCCAAAGGCTAAGGGGTCTAATAAGGTTGTGCCTGATACATCTAATAAACTATCAGCAGATAACCAAATGGATTTGTTATCGGAGGTAAAGGCATTACCATTAACCACCAAACCCGGTACTTGAGCATAACCACCACGCGCAGTATCGGCAGTAATGGTGACTTCGCCACCATGCGCTACCACACTGCCTTTAATATTCACTTGAGTCATTGAGCCTAACGTGACTTTGGCTTGATTATCGGCTTGAATGGCCGCGCCTTTTTCTAAGCTAAATGCACCTGTAATGCCCGAGTCAGTATAATCAGGTGGTAAACCACCAAGCTGATTGGTTTGCCATGTGGCAAAATCCCCTGCATAAATACTTAAATTGACCGCTTGGCGACGACTATCATCCCACTGACCCACTTTTAAATAATCTTGTTGCTCGGCAATGTCTAATAAATTGCTAAATGAAGGTAAGTCAGATAAACGCCATGCTTGGTCGGTGACATAACTCAACTGACGTGGTTTTAAGGTAGTAAATTCGGCAATTTTGGCATCATATTCGGCTTGCAAATAAATATGACCAAAGCCCATGTTATCAAAATAATTTTCGGGTAATACCATTGTCCACGGGGCATCTTCGGAGGCAGAGCCGCCAATTTGTAAACCTAATGTTCTTAAACTTAACTTACCGCCACCACTAAAACCTAAGGCTTTAATCGTACCTGCTAAATTTAATTTTGCACCCGATACAGGGTCATCACTGGGTAAAGGTGGCGCACCATCGCCACCAAAGGGTAATTGAGCAGGCACATAAGTTTCTAAACTAACATCACCCGATTTACCAATTGGGACTAAATTCTTTTGATTGACTTTGGCGGTATTGGCCACATAACCACCACTCGACACATCAATCACACTGCCCTGACTTAAGTTAATTGAGCCTGTGGTATCGGTAGCCACACCATTTTTATTAATGGCATTTTGTTGAGTGACTAAACTGACACTACCCCCATTGCTATAGGCTGAACCAAAAATTTGATTAGCGTCTTTGCCCGTATCATTAATCCATAAACCACTGGTATCTAAAACCGCTTTACTACCGATGCTAATATCACCACGACTTAATGGTGTTTGGCTATCAGGCATCGTCGTTGTGCCTTCAATAAAGGTACGGCCTGTACTGACTAAATTGATTGCCCCTGAATGACTCGTTAATTTACCATCCACTTTGATTTTTGAGCCACTCAGGCTGATTTTGCCACCGTATTGAACTTCAAAATCTACATCTTCATTAACAACAACTTCACCACCCAAACGGTTAGCACCAAAGGTATCCGCCACCACATTGACGTTAGCCACCCCTGCTTGCTCTAGCTTGTTGACATCCACAGGTGTCCAGTGGTCTAAATTTTGGGTATCGCTAATCGCTTTAGTGCTAGGTTGAATGACACTTTTCTCATTAAAGTTTTCAGCTAGTTGATTGAGGCTAACAATATTATTGCTCAAGACAAAGCTGGTACTAACAGGAATTAAGGTGGGGCTAGGTAATACCGCATTGATGGCATTCGTGGTTGCGCCATAATTCACCGTACCACCTTTGGCTTGCTGATTACCAGCAACTTGATAACGGCCACTGACCGCTTTGGCACTGACATCACCCGATAATAAGGTCGTGGTGACACCATATAAATTTAAAGTACCTGCATTGCCGCCTTTAATGTAATCCTCTACATAAATGCCTTTATCACCGCGCACAATCGGATTGATATAAACCTGTGAACTGTTCCAACGTTGATGGTCTTCAACAAACTGCCCAGCAATACCGACATAATTCACCGTAGGGTCAGCATTGGCAATGTCCACTACCCGACCCGTTTCGGTAACTAACCGTGTAGTGGGTAAATAGCCACCTAAATAATGGCTATAACCACCATCTAAATTCAGTAAAGAGCTTTCTTGGCTTAAAACTTCATTGCCTGCTAAAGAGATTGTACCGCCATTTTGTAATAATAAATCGACTGTACGTTTAACTTGTTGCACATAACCTGACAAATTAGCTAATGGCGTACCCACCCAACTCACACCATCGTTGCGTGTGCCACTAATATCACCATTAATAATAATCGACTTGCCATATAAAAAACTGTTTCTTAGTAATGGGGAATCGGCTAACTCATTTAAGCCTAAACGTGGAATCGTCACTAAACTCGTATTAGCAGATTGTTGAATATCGGCTAAACCTGCAACATCAATGACGGCATTTTTATCCAAAAATACCCTTCCTGTTTGACTACCGTCTTTAATGGCTGAAGAATTAATGACGGCATCATTTTGGCTAATGGCACTGATATTAACTTTTTGTGCAGGTGCTTCAATCAAGGCTTTTTCTTTTAAGGTGACTGCCCCACCTGTGATATTGATACTACCCGTTTGAAATACTTGTGTTGCGGTTGGACTCGAAATCGTTGTCTCATCCAATTTATCACTGATTAGACTTAATTTATCGGTTAAATTAACAGGCTTAATCAATAAATCTTGTTTGAATTTTGGATTAGAAATTAATAACTTGGCTAGAGAGTTCATTTTCTCAGCAAACATATCGGCTGATAATTGCTGGTCTTTGGCTAAAACTTGATTGATGGCGGCGATTTTTTCACTGTCAGTTTGTTGGCTGTTAATAATCGTTAATAAATTATTTTCTTGGCCTGCCATATTGGCCAATACTTGCAAATACAAATTATCGGATAACAGTTTATCGGGTAATAAAGTAGTGACACTGTTAGCACCAAACACCACTGAGCCTGTACGCGCTTGGGCATTATCGGTGGCTTGTTCATCTTGTGCCGATATATTAATTGAGCCTGCACGACTAATACTGGTGGTGGCAATAATCACGCCATCTTGCTGAATATGGCCTGCTTGTAAACGCACATCACCACGATTCGCCTGAATTAAACCTGTATTACTCACAGTGCCTACAGGCGTGACATCTTTATTATTGTTCGCAGTATCTAGTAACTTACCTGTTATCGTGGGGTTGAGTAAAACCGAACCACTGGCAGGATTTTTTAAGGATACCCCCAAACCTGCCGCCAAAATGACTTGGCCACCATCGGTAGAAATAGTCCCCTCATTATTGACATTAGGGGCAGCAATTAAGGCATAACCTAAATTACCGACCCGAATATTTGCACCTTGCTCTATGCTAATATCTTTAGGCAACTGATAATTAATAGTATCTGCTTGGCCATTTTGACCGCGTGTGACAGAACCATTATCATTAATAGATAATGTTTGACCTGAGTTTATGCCTAATAAATTACCTGCTGCGGTATTCGTACCCACAGAGTTAATACCCCTTTCTAAAAACAACTTATTACTTGCCGACACATATGCCGTATTAGGGGCTAATAACGATTTAGACTGCGGATTCAAATAAATAGGTAAAGAGGAAGCTAAGAGAGAATGTACATTGACTTGGCTACCTTGCCCAAAAATAATGCCATTGGGGTTAATTAAATAGACAGAACCATCAGCTTTAATTTTACCTAAAATTTGACTTGGTGAGCTTGAAGCATTAATTCTATTTAATGCAATCCAATCATTTTTACCATCCGTTTGTGTGCCTAATTTTTGGTCAAAATTTAAGGTCGTTTGTGCGCCAACATTAAACGAGTCCCACGTCAAAATTGCTTTAGCGGCTGTTTGTTGTATGTTAACCGTGGTCTGACCATTGACTGTGGTTTGGGTGGGTAAATTGGCGTTTTGCCATAAACAATTAAAATTAGCCACACATTGACTTGGGTTTTTGGCATCCGCCTCCGCGCCTGCCGCAACTTGTAAGCCCCCATTGGTCAAACCATTGGCGACATTAGCATTCGCCAGTAAATTTTTTGCCGCCATTTGCTGCAAACGTTGCGTTTGCATGACGGTATTTAAGGTACGCCTTAAGTTCTCTAAAGAGCGGTCTGCTTGTTTTAGCGCTTGTTGAGGCGTAACTACACCCCCTACCACCAGCGCATTATTGGGGGTTGATGTTGGTGCGGTTGGCTTCGCGCTGGTATTTTGGCTTTGGGCAAACCATGCCGCACTGCCAAAGGCAGGCGCAGCCTCACTCAGTTGTGGGAGCATGCATAATGGCAAACTCAATGCCTGCATCATCGCTAAACGCAGATAACCTTGGGTCGATAAACTCAGTTTAGGCGCAATACGTTTGGCTAATAGAGAGCGTCTACGCACCATGATTCATCTCCGCATGTCAAAACAAACAATTAAATTTCACATTAGGACGCTTATTGGCTCACATTTACCGCCCTGCCTTCGGCATCCCCCCCTTATTAAAGGGGGATTGAGGGGCATGAAACACCTAAGTCCTGAGATAATTAAGCCCTAACTAGAAGCGCTTGGGTTTTGTAAATAACGGACATACTCCTTGAGTAAACCGTCCCATAATTCGCATTGAGAAGATAACCATACAGGTGTTACGCCACCTGCTACTAACACATCCATCACTAACACTAACCACTCCCCTTGCTTAAGCAAACGGGTGAAGCGTTTTTGTTGATTCCAGCCGTCTATGAGTTGCGCAGGTGGGTCACCTTCTATTTTAATAGCGCAGCTAAATGCTATATCGGTAAAACCCTCACCTTGTGCCTGACCAAACGAAATAGCAAAATTTAGACCTTGTGCAGCACTATGTACTTGCACTTGCTGTGCTTCTTGTTTAATGACTGCCCGACAGCCAACCTTTTGTAACATATCAACCATCTGCTGAGGGCTAACTACTTGCAATATATCACTCATCTTATATACCTTGATTATGGCAAAAAACTGTCAGATACAGGCTGTTGGTTTTGATTATCGTTAACACTCGGCGTTAACTGTGCAGCCAGTATTTTTTGTTGATAACCTTGTAAAATTGTTTCCATTTTGACGTTATATAAACCCAAGAGTGGCTCATGTTTACGCATCGCTTGCCAAAAATTTTGCTTTTGATAGCCTTGTAAAATCTCTTGACTCAACTCAAGCAAAGACTGATTACTCTGCTCGCAAATTTTTTGCCTTTTTTCTGCCCATAGCGTTTTTTCGTTCAATGCTAAGATAGACTGCTGTTGATGACTCAGCATGACTTTGACTTCTGTGAGATAGTTTTGTAGTTGTTGATTTTGTTGTGTCATTTCATCTATTTGCTTTTGTAATGCACTGGCTTTTTCTAGCTCACGTTGCGCCGTCGTACGTAACTTAAGCAACTCTGCGCTGTTGTCTTTAGTGACTATTTTGACCACAGGAGCACTCGCTATCGTATTTGCATTGGCCAGTTTTGCTTTTAGACTCAGGTTTTCGTCTTCGAGCTGACGCATTTGCAGCACAGTTTGGCGTAGTTGGTCACGCATTCTATCTAGTGCGGGGTCAGCATAAACGTGGGTACTTATAGCCATCACCAACAGTGATACCACAAATTTGGTACTCATGATTTACCCCTTAAAAGCGAACATTGACATCCACTTGCAATACATCAATTGCCAGTGGTTCACTTTCTATTTCTGTCGCACTTGACCACTTTGCACCTATCCATGCATTATTCGCAAAGCCCCAATTTGCCCCTAAAAAATAGCCTTTTGTATTCGTGCCACCCAAATGAAAGTCGGAGTCAGTCAAGGCATCTAACACAGCGTCTGTTTCCACATAACGATAGCCAAAGCTAGTATTCCATTGACCAAAGGATTTAATTTGTGGATAACCCACTCGCATTTGCATTTGATAGCCTAAATCG
Source organism: Agitococcus lubricus (assembly GCF_003051055.1). Taxonomy (GTDB): domain Bacteria; phylum Pseudomonadota; class Gammaproteobacteria; order Pseudomonadales; family Moraxellaceae; genus Agitococcus; species Agitococcus lubricus. Next base: position 43,608 of record NZ_QAON01000019.1, read on the forward strand.
CCACCAACAAACTGCTGATTGCAATTAGGATTAGCGACAGGACAAGGCGCTAAATTATTAATGGGTTGACGCTTTTGTATATTCGCCTTGTTAAATGCGAGATTTTTGACGATATCCACATCAAATTGAGCATGCAGTGCACTGTTTAAGCGTTGGTCTAATGACACATTAATATTTAATAACCGATAGGGAGAAGCCAATCCAAAGTATTGATATTCAGGGTCTACACCACTGTTTAAGGGCTGTGTGTCACGCAGCGCCATCATGGTGTTGCCTTTTTGCACATTAATTGGACGGGTATGGTCTGTACTACAAGACGTACTACTGTCTGGGGTATAACAGGGTTTAGATACCTGCCCTTGCACGTTGGCAAAGTCGTAATACGCCATACTGCCACGTAAACTGAGCTCTTCACTAACATTGATTTTGCTGGCCAGTTGTAGGGCGTATAACCATTTATTTTCGCTCCCCACTTTGAATAGACTGTTATTTGGGAAGTTGGCATCGGTACTTTCTAAAGAAAATAGCCCCGTGGTTAATGAAAAATTCGCTTTGGATAACCTATGTGGCTTATATTGCACTGCCCAGCCATCAAAATTCACATCTTTGTCCCACACCAACTCAGTTGCTGACACCCACGGATTAGCCATTCTGCCCGCACTAAAACTCATGGTATCTGTCGCTTGATAGCGTAACCATGCACGGTCTAATAAAAAGTTGCTCTTGGCAAAATTTGAGCTTAAGGTTTGATTGCTAGAGACAGGATTTGTGGTTGAGCCTGTTGCTAATCTTAAACCTGCTTCAACATTATCTGCGACCGTCGCTTGCAGGCCTAAACGCGCCCGCAATCGGGTAAGTTGACGATTCTTGGTGGTATTCAAAAAAGGAAAACTTAATAAATCGGGCGTTGTTCCTTGTTTGACAGTCGTGTTGATAGGACTCCCGCTATTAATGGCTTGATAGTTAAAAATCTGGCTAGAATTACGGTCATCATATAAGTCGGCCTGTTGACGCAGCATAATGTCGCCAAAAAAGCGTATATTACGTGTCCATTCGGGTGCTTCTTGAATTTTCACCCATTCTTCTTTCTTAGCAGCAGCCAATACTTCTGCTTTAATTTCCTCTCTAATTTTTTGTCGTTCACTATCTGGCAAATACACTGCACGCACACGACCTACTGGTTCTGGTGACTCTACTTTTTTTTCTGTAGCCACGGGTGCTGGTGTCGTTGCAGGATTGGCGTTGGCGTTGGCGTTGGCGTTGGCGTTGGCGTTGGCGTTGGCAATATTATTCGTAGTATTGACAGGTGTGGCTACTTTTTCTTTAGATTCAGGCGTTGAACTTTTGACTATGCCATCATCTTTAAGTGCATTGACTACTGGCGTTTGATTTGCTCGCAAACTCTCGACTAATTTTTGTGCATCTGCTAAAGACAGCGCTTTGCTGTTAATCAAACTTTTTAGCAACTCTTCGGATGTCTTTTTTGCTTGTTCAGACTGCATCTGCTCAACCACTTTTTGAGCATCACCTGCGTTTAAGGATTTACTGTTAATTAAATACCGTAATAACTCTTTCGCTGCATAGGCACTGATTGGCGCAGTATGATTCACGGCCTTAGTCTCAGCCTCGCCATTTGCTGCCCACGCATTTGCACTCATTGCTAACGCAATCGCAAACCATAATGGGGATTGCCTAAACATAGGCTTGGTCACAGATGACTGCTCAGCACGTGTCATTTAACTACTACTCCAATCTCAAAAAATGTTTAATCATCAAAACTGATACGCAATGAATAAGTTTTTGCCTGCCCATCAGGCGGAGGGCTAGCGGTCTTCTTTATTTGGCGCAAAATATCCATCACAATCCTATCCATCTCGTTTCGACCCGTCCCTTCTAGCAAGTCGAGCTTTTCTATCGTTCCATCTGCCGCAAGATTGACACGTACAGAAATAGGTTTAATTGGCACACTACTACGCAAACGCGCACGCTCTGCTTTTAACTTCTCATTAAACTCATTAACCAATGCGCCCCGATAACTGCCTTTTACACCTGTACCGTTACCCCCGCCTGTCCCACCTATCGCACCGTCGCCCGTATAGGGAGTACCACCTGCTTTACCACTCAAATCGCCAGCTCCTTCGCTATCTGCGGCTAACTGTGGCGTGGGCGGTGCTTCGGATTTAGGCATGGGCGCAGCTTGTACAGGCTCAGGTGTAGGCTGTTGCACTTGCTCTTTTACCTTCACTGGCTCTTCTTTTGGCGGCGGCGGTGGTGGGGGTGGCGGCGGCGGAACAATAATTTTCAACTGTACCACCTGTGCAGGCATCACTTTTTTACTCGGCTGCTTATTGGCAACAAGGTAATAAATAGCCCCGACAATCAATAGCAAGAGTCCAGCAATCAGGATTTTACTGAGATGTTTTTGCCAAAATGTTGCGGGTGTCGCTGCTAAGCCGCCGTTCACAAACACGCTATTCATTGCACCAATCGCTGTGTAACTAAACCGAGTTGGGTAATTTCTAACTTCGATAACAAGGCCAAAACATCAATCACATTTCGATATTGCGTTTCTCCATCGCCTCTCACTACCACAGGCAACTCAGGATTTTCCGCTTTCTTTTGCCTTAAACGGTCTTCTAGTTCGGCCATTGATACAGGCACTGCATCCATAAAAATCTTACCGTCATTGGCAATAGTCACCGATACCGTTTTCGGTTTAGCCAAACTGGGCTGCGAGCTGGTTTTTGGCAGATTGACTTTAATCCCCTGCACGGCGGCGGTCGTCATGATGATAAACATCACTAAAAGCACATACGCCAAGTCGAGCATAGGGGTAATATTGATGTCGTCGTAGGCCTTATCCTCTTGCACTTGCATGCTGATTACTCCTCATACTTAGTCATCACTCATCGCATGTAATGCGGCTGGGTCATTGTAGTTTTCGGCCATACGCGCAATAAAATCTTCAATAAAAACATTCATTTCTACAGTGTTTTCTTTTACGCGTGTTAACAGGTAGTTGTAACCAAACAGGGCAGGAATCGCGACCGCCAAGCCCGCAACGGTTGCCGCTAAGGCCGCAGAAATACCAGGTGCAATGGCATTAACATTCACGTCCCCTGCCGCCGCCACCGCCGCAAAGGTAATCATGACCCCAATCACTGTGCCTAATAAGCCAATAAAAGGGCCTCCAGAAATCGCGATGGTTAACAGTACTAAATTTTTATTTAAGAATTGTGTCTCGCGTACTAAAGCACCATTTAAGGTAGCTCTAATCGCTTCAATAGATTGTTCAGATAACACCGCAAGTGGGCGACCTGTTCTGGGGTCAATTTGTAGACGGTCATGTAACTCATTGATACCACGTTGAAAAACACGCATCAGAGGGGAGTGACTAAGTAATAGAAATTGCTGTGCGTTTAGGTGTGCTTCTTGCGGGTTGGCAGAGGCTTGAGTCACCGCATGCAACTTAGCAAAATCCCCTTTTGCCGATTGAAATAACTCCAAAAAGAAATTATTTGCTTTTGAAACGCGGCCAATCAATCGCCCTTTTTGCGCCATGACAATCCAACTAATGACCATCATGACCATTAAAAACCCAATCGCCACCCAACCGTCAAAGGTCAGAGACGCCATAATCGCACCAAAATAGCCAGTCTCGCTGCTTGAGGAAGCCTCGTCACCACCAAACTGTACCAATTTGTCATTGGTGCCTTGGTTATTGGCTTCTAATTGGATAGCGGTGGCATCACGGGCAACTTTGGCAATTTTTAGTTCATCAACTTCACCGTGAAATAATTGCTGATTGCCCAATCCCCCAACGGTCGCTAATCCCTGTAAGGCATTAATTCCTTGATTGAGCGTGGCACGTACCTGACCATCCACATAAAATGTGGTTTGTCCTGCATTCGATGTCAGCGCTAAATGATGCCAATTATTGTCGGCAATTTGTGCCGACAAAGGCGTAGAGACATTATTGACAGACACATAGGGAGCACCATTATTTAAGCCAACAATTAGATTATTGGCCGCCGCTTGCGCATAAATCACCGAGCTTTCTGGCGCAACAGGCTTTACCCATGCCGACCATGTGACACCTGTGCCACCTGTAGTCGTGATACTGGCGGGCAAACTTAAACTGGCTGTGCCGTCAAAACGTGCTGCATTACCAATTAAGCCACTTTCATTGGTAGCCACAAAATTCGTTGCATGATGCTGAAATGCGCTACTGTCTTGAACTGGTGTACCTTTTTCAGCAAAGTGATAGACGGCTACTTGATTGGCATCGTAGGTATCTTTGCTATTATTTTCAGGAGTCGCTTTTTGATTACCGTAATACATCCAAATGGATGTGGGCTTTCCTGCTGCCAACTTAGGGACATGCACCCAAACAAAACCCAAATTAAATACAGAGTCAAACTTTTCGATATGAAACTTTAACGGTGTTTTATCATCATCGGCAACAAAGCGAATATCAGCGCCATCAGGCGCAACGTCTGTAAACTTCAAAATACCCTCATGCAGACGAATTAACACGGGCACTGTATTTTGTTCATTTGATACCCCTGCTGCCTGAGCATCTAAGGTAATCGACTTGCGATATGCCCAGTCATTACTCCACCACGCTTGGGCTTGACTCGATAACCCGACTAAGCCCAACACCGCAAAAGACAATAGTGTCTTCGCACGCAATGGCATTGATGTATGTTTATTAATCTGATTAACCATGAGGCATACTCTCTAAAAAGCAGTCCAAAGACGAAAAAGAATGCGTTTATCCCCACTGTGTGTTGTTGGCCCATCAACAACAGGCACACTCAGGTCTAATACCGCGTTAAGATATTGAAAAGCATTGATATTTAAGCCAAATCCCACACTCGCCAAATCCACATTGCGTGGACTATCGGGTAAAGGCTGATGTTGATATAAACTCGCACCATCAACAAATATAAAAGGTCTTAGGTCTTGTAGTGCTTGTAAACGAGAACCCTCGTTAAGGTATTCGGTCAGTGATTTACTACGCAGCTCTAACACCGTATTAAGACCGTAATCGCCAATGGCTTCTGACTCTAAATACCCCCGAACTGTATCCATTCCCCCCGCACTTAATTGCTCGTTAGATATTAGGGGTCTATCACTAATCTGCCCCACCGTTTTAGCCAATAATTGCCAACCGTTAGCCAAATCTCGGTTATAGGCTATAGAGGTGCGGTTATAAATCATCTGTCGACTTGCACCAAAACGATTTTGGTCAATCAGTGAAGAATCACTGCCTAGCTGTGGTAAGGCAACGGTAAAACTGGTGTCAAACTGAATGCTGCTTTGCTCATCGTAGCTAAACGACGAGTAAGCAAGCGATAAGGGATAATAACGGATAGGCGTTGTGGTGCTAGAGCCAGCCAACTTCACCTTAGAGGCAAAACTTTTATAATCTATACCTATATTAATAGCATGTGACTTTTTTTCATTAATAGAATCTAATGGCCATGAGGCTTTAGCACTATAACTGTGGCCACCACCAATCACTTCTATCCCGCCCAAAGTAGACACATTACTGTTAGAGCGCATGCCACCTAAAGAGAAATTGACATTTTTTCCTGCCAGCAATTGCTTAAAACTATAATTCGCAACAATCACTCCTGCTTCCTGCGGTGCTTTGGGAGCGGTTTGATAAAACAACGAAATACTATGTCCACGTTGCCATAAGTTGTCATAACTGATATTCACTGCCGAACGAAACTCACTCGTTCCTTGGGTGTAACGGTTATTCAACTCGACCAAACCGTGTAACGGTAATTTATCTTCAACCGCGAGCTCGACATCAATAAAATTTGCCAGTTTATGCCCAAGCTGATTTTTATCTTTAGCGAGCAAGTCTTCTGGCATTGGCTCTGTATTGACCGCTTTTAAGCTCGGAGTGACTACATTATCTGCTGAGCTGTTAGCCTGCTGAATTTGTTCTTGTACTTTATTAAAATTAGGAACGTGACCCTCTCTAAACTCGGAGAGCTGTTTTTTGATACGCGTCAGTGAGTGGTACTGACTTCCTGTCACAGATACTGACCTAATTTTGCCTTCAACAACATGTAAACTGACAGTTCCTTCTTTAACAAATTGTTTTGGTATATTGACCGATACCGTTTTATAACCTTGTTTTTGATAATATTTTTCTAGTGCCTCACGTGCCTTATCCACATCTTCAGGTGCTTTATTCAGCCCCAAAAATGGCCATAATACCTCTTGAATTTCGCTATCCGACAATACCGTATTGCCATCCACAATAATTTCTAATAAATCTAATTGACGTACAGGACGCTGCTGATTTTTTATAGACGTCGTGCTGTGCTCTGCATAAACAGGCACAGTCAATCCAGCCGTTATGGTAGTCGTGATAACGAGCAAACAGCGCAAATACATCAGTATACAATCCCCAATATCGGCTTGATTTTCAACATCCGTTTAGACAACACGCTAAACATCATTCTCTCAACCTCTGAGCATTCACATTGTTCATGCGGCTTAAGTTCAAACAAGGAGGAGAAAATACGGTGAGATGTCTTCCTTAATGCGTGTTCAACATCAATCATGGCTTGTTTAAGAGCTGCAATAAAACACTCATCTTTTTGTCATATCGACTACATATTTCTTGAGTAGGCTCATTGGCAGCGACGATACATGCACAGAGCGGCATGCGTTATGGAAGCTACTATGGTGTTTTTTTATTGCAGAAAAATGTCTTCTCTGTGACAAATTGCAGAATTTTATTGCGTACAAATCGGTGATGATGATGAACAATGTGACTAGCCACGCGCCCACCTCCGAGCAAAAAAACATTCCTATATGGCCTTGGCTAATACTGATTTGTTTACTGACGCTGATTATCATGCTTCTCAAATTTGGCGCTGATGATAGCCAAACTCCCTCTCAAACAGAGGATGCACGCTTTCAACCTAACACATCTCAAGAGGCTACAACGATGGCAGACAGCCCCACTTCTTTCTCGGTAAAAGCCAGTGATAACTTAGGCTCAAGCACTCAGATAACCAATGAAAATCCTATGCTAAAGACACAAGCACTCACGCTTCCCAACGAGCAATTGGTTAAACCTGGTGATGATTCGGCTTTTTTGAATGATGGAGATACTGAGACAGAAGATACAGAAGAGGATACCGAGAAATAATGATGAATTAGCGTCTGTTGATGTTTTGATTATGGTTGCGAAAGAGTCAATACTTATCAGTAATGCAGCTCACACGCAAAACATCAACCACCTCTATTGATAATCCTCGATATTTAAGACGGTGGTGGCACTCACGACAATACCCCTTTTTACTAACACATATATTTATTGATCATGTTATCTAGAGTCTATTACTGCGATTACCTCATCGGCTGACAATTGTCACTGCTATCTCTCTGCGACTTCGGATAAAACACGCATAAAGCCATCCAATCCATCGCCTGAGAGTATGAATTTTATGCTATCCCTTGCTGATATCCTTACGGACCTATCAAATAATTGGTTGCTTTATGCGTCAATGCCATTTGTTGCCGCAGGTATTGGCTATGTCACCAAAATTATTGCTATCTGGATGATGTTTAATCCTATTCAATGGTTAGGCTTTGAAACGCGTATTGCAGGTTATAGAGTGTTTGGTTGGCAGGGTATTGTGCCTAGACGAGCTACTTTTATGGCCAGCATTGCCTGCGATACCATGACGCGTGTAATGGTTTAATAGAACAGGACACTTTGATAGGTAGTATTTATACTGCAAGTAGAGGTGTTTATGAAAGCAACGAAGTCAATGAAAAAGCCGA
>NZ_QAON01000020.1 GCF_003051055.1 Agitococcus lubricus
GAACAAGGCGAATGGCGGGAGACCGCCAAAGCAAAAGCTGGCTCTAGTGGCCTAAACCTCTACTTTTAACTTCGGTTAAAAAGGGGATGATTACCGAGCAGCTTCATGCAACTCATCATTCAATTTCTAACTTTGAAAGAGATTCCTTAGAATACCTCATATTTAACAACCAAACTCATGAGTTTTATCGTGAATGCAGCTTATCTTTACAAAAAATTATTGAGCTGTGTAATCGCCTAACAAGAGATGGTCAATATCATGTTCTTGCCGGCTTATTTACTGATATATATGCCTCAGTTCTTCTATTTAAGGGTATACATAATTCAAGAGGATCAAAGGAATCTATCGAGTTCTTAGGTTTTTGGCATGAAAGTATGGCTTCGCTGGTGATGGCATATTGCATCATCACGAAAGACTTTTTTAAAATTAAGCGTTTATACCTTCTAATGTCGACGTCGCTTAAAGAAGACCCGCAAGCGACACAAGAAGCGCGGAAATTAATACTTTCTAGCTTGCCTGATTTTGAAGAAGCTTTAGATTCTATTGAAGAATCTATTTTATCTGTTGATGATAATAAGGATTTTTACTCTCTAAGTATTGAGGAACAAAAAGCTTATTTTACCAATATGGCTAAAAATCTTGGAATGGACCCGGATGATCCAGAAAGTGAATATGGTCACATTGTAGAGATGGGTCTAAAAAACTATGATCCCAGCAGTATTATGAGGAACTGCGAAAGCTTATTTGTTCATTATCGCCCAGGTGGAATTATAGCTCAGTCTCTTAGGATGCACTCTACTGGTGGAATGCACTTATTAGTATGCTTGAAACACGGTTATGCTCACGGAACTGGAAATCTATTAAGCAGGCTATATGATGATTCAGATGGCCCAAGTTTTGGGCATAGTTTTAAAGAACAGCATTGTGATAAATGCTCTGATTGCAAGCCAAGACCAAAAGAGTGGAGATGGAGTCTTAAATGGTATGAAAGTGCTGTAGAAGATAACAGAGATATTTTAAGTAAGTACAAGTTCTAGTAGCGCAATAAACACATAACAAGTTGCTTCACGCGGAAAAATTACTCGCTGCGCTCCCAATTTTCCGGTGGGCAAGGCGTTAGGTTCCTGCAAGGAGGCTGGGGTGCCAAAGATATATTCTTACTATTCCGAAGAACTTCTCTTTAAGTTTTCTATTGATAACGTGGTCGGAGCTGATCAGCCTTCATGGCCAGAAACTGAAGATTACCCTCCATTACCACCTCGTGAAGCCATCGAAATATCTAAGCGTACTCTATTGGTTCTCCTCAATGATTACCCATGGGCAGAGCCTGAATTTCATTCTTGTGCATTGAAAAGAACTAGCAAATACGAAGGTGGCTGGTGGTACTACGATATAGACTGGATGGTTTGGCCGCCTGAACAGGATGGTAGCGACAGAAGCGGAGTAAATGTGCCAGTAATGTTAAATGGTAAAGTTCCTCCATATGAGGTTTTTAAATACGAAGATCGGGCTTTGGCATGGAAAACCTAACTTTCGGTTCAAGTCTGATAACAACCCAGCCACTTATGGGGCAGTTTTTGATGGTTCTGAGGTACGTCTCAGTTGTTTATTTTGCTGTGGGGACGTTACCCCTTAGCGCAGGTAGTTAGAATTTAATGGAATGGAAAATGAGTGAGAATAAACAAGAATATTTTCCATATATTGATGGTTTGCCATTGTTAAGTGGCTTCTTGGGATGGATGGTTCTTTCTCTCATCACATCTTTTGGTCTTGATATTATAAAGGCTGCTTTAATTTGTTTGCCATATGGGTTTGGTTTTTACTGTCTGAGTCGAGTAAGAGCTAATAAAAGAAAAATATTGAACGAAAAACAGAAGATTAGCCTGATTTTTATACTTGTTCCAGTAATGGTTGGTATAGATGAATTTAGTCGTAATATTTTTGGTATTAACGATACGAGTATTCGTTTAGGCTTTAAGATATTTACGATTGGTATGTTGCTTTGGTCTTTCTCGTTGGGAATATTATTTTCTTCACATTTAGAAAATAACCAAGATTAATTCTAACTCAACGCTCAAGTAGGATAGCACCCCGCGCGGTTTTGGTGTATTTTTCAATGGTTCTGAGGTCAATCTCAGGTTGTAGTTTGTTGAGGGGTGCTACCTCTTAGCGTTAAAGTTAGGCATTTTATGAATCGCCCGAAATTTGATTTCATAACCATTGAGCGATGGGCATACTCTTCGGAGCTTGATGAAGAGTTTGAGTCGTATCAGGATACAGATGCTGACTGGTTTGATCGTGCAATTGGTAATGAGTGCACAACAGAAGATTTGTTTCGCTTCGCGGCTGATTCTAGATGTCTGAAGAGGTTTTATTTTGTTCAGCTATTAATTCCACAGCTTTGCTGGATATACAGAGCCAACAAAGAACTGCCATTTCATTTTTCTAGACTGCAAGGGATTATGAAGTACGATGAATATATTGCCAAAGTCACAGAACATGCCAAGGAAGTATATGAAATAGCTGCAATTATTGAAAAAATGAGGCTTTCTAGTGATCCTGCACTTCAGGCACTTGCAAAAGCACTTTTAGACTATCGCCATGAATTATTAAAATCTGAAGCGAATGAGTATACGAATTTACTTCGTTCTATTTATGAAAATGTCCTTCCGTTGTTTGAAAGTGCCTAACTCGCACTTCAACAAGGACAATGCCCCAGCCAATTATGGGGCAATTTTTGATAATTTTGGCCACCTCGCACATTTCCATTTTGTTGCGGGGCATTGCCTGTTAAGTTTTAAGTTAGAAATTTATTATGGATGCTCATATTAAATGTCCAAAGTGTAATAGCATTTTTGTAAGTGAAAGTTCTCCTTTGTCGAAATTTACAAATAAAGAAGGGAATTTTATAAAGCATTACTACGAATGTGAAAAATGTTCAGAGAACTTCAGCGTTGATACTAAGGATGTTTATACGATTTTAGATTTTCTTATTGGGCAAGCGCGAAGGGCAGTGTTTGGCATTTTTGCTTTATCATTTGCGTTTCTAATAATTAGCTTTTGTATTCCAACTATTTGGGGTTTATTATCAATTGGTATCGGGATTTTTGTAGTAGCAATAGTGAAAATTGCGACATTAAAACTTAAATGTCCTAAATGTGATGCTTCTCTTACGTTTGCTGCAACTGAATTAGCTTCGATAGGGTTAGAAAGACGAAAAATTAACTATTGTCCTTGTTGTGGCTTATCGCTTCATGATGAGTTCAAAACCGAAAACATAAATAAAAATAGTCGCATGCCACAGTATTTTTTAAGTGCGAAAATGCCTAAACTGATTATTGTGTTGTTTGTATTTGTAACAATTACTGTGATTTTTTGGAAAGACCATTTATTGTAGTTAGGCTTTTTATTAAGTGTTTTGTATATTTCTAACTTTTGCGTCAAGTGTGACAAGCACCCAGTCGATTATGGTGTTATTTTTTACGGTTTTGAGGTACTCTCAGTTTTTAATTTTGTTATGGCTACAATCAATTTTTGTTACTAAGTAACAAGAGTAAAAGCTATGGCCAAAACCAACGCAGAACGACAAAAAGCCTATCGAGAAAATAAACAAGGGGATAAAGCCCTACACGTTTGGATTAGCGAAGAAGCCAGTCTTGCCCTAAAACGGCTCTCCTCTCATTATGATGAACCTCAAAAAAATATCATCCAAGAAATGATCTTATTAGCCGATAAAGCGATTATTAATTCACTAGAAACAGACTCTTACCAGTGGCAAGACTATTTTTCGGTAGATGATAAATAGCTGTTACTTAGTAACGTATATTTAGGGGTGTGTCCAGTTTTGGACGTGCCTCTTTTTTATGCCCTCATGTTTATTTACTGGCTCAAAATCGACACGTTTTAGGCTTATCTTTACGGCTTAAACATAGCCTAATCACTGGAAAAAACAGGGGTCAAACTAATAGTGAGCCTTTTTCCAATTTTTCGGTATTTTTCAAGTGCTTTTTTCGGTATCAAACCCTTAGCTATCAATACTTAGACCACTATTGAAATACTGGAAAAATCAACTATCAGTTAAAAACAATCAGTTTGCTTGTTATTTTTATCCTATCTGTAAAAAAGCCTTATTTTTCAATACTTATAAGCCTACCTGATGTTTTGGTGGCGGTGTACTGGAACACCTATGAGGGCGGTGTCCTTGACCCATGCGAAAATATCCTTAGACCCAAACTAATAGTTATCTTTTCGGTAAAAAGGTGATGTCATGCCTAGACGTACTTGGACAAACGAACAAAGAGCCGCGCAAGCTGAAAAAATGCGTAAACAAAAAATATGGGAATTATCGACAGGGCCTAAAACCACCAAAGGCAAACAAAAGGTTGCTCAGAATGGCCGTAAAAATGCCACGGGTAAGAATTTAACCAAAGATGAATACATTGCCCTCATTAAGCAAATGAATCCTAAATTGGTTGAAGATTCAGAACTACTGGAGGAGATGCTTAGCGGTATTACCTTTAAAGACGACAAGGCCACTAAAAAGCCGAATAAAGACATGACGGTGGTTAATGGTGTGTTTCGAGAGGTTAAGCGCGATATGTGGACGATTAAGGACGTAGAGACCGCACGTAAAAAAGTTGATGTGATTATTAAAAGGTTATCTCAAGTCGTGAATATGACGATGGATACTTGCCAACAACTGCATAACCTACACAAAAAATATGAATATGAATATGAAGCGGCACAGATTAAAAAAAGAGCCTCGTTTAACAATCCATTCCCTAAGTGCTAACTGGAACTATCAGCAAACTGGTAGAGACAAACTGAGTGACAATACTTGCACCTAAAGACCTTTAGAGAGTTATTTTTATGTCCGCTTATATGTCCACTTACCAATCAAACCATCAAGCAGGTGAAGCCTACGCCTTTGCAGCCATGCTATTAGAGCAGCAAGCTAACATTACTCGTCTTGGGGGTTATCATCCGTTGGTTGATACCTTACTGGCAATCGTTAAAGAAAAGAACATTGCCACCGTTGAAGCCTTTTATATTGTGCAAAACCAACAAAAGCAGCTATTTGCTAAAACAGAACAGGACGCACAAAAAGCAATGGCGGCTTATGATGAATATATTGCCAAGCACGCCGAGCCTCTCAAGTTTTTACGCGCTAAGAAAAACGACCTAGAGGCAAAACTACGCGCGGTGATTGGCAAAATAAAAAGCTATCCAAACGTCAAAAAGAACAAAGAGGCGATACTCAATCAACAAGGCTTTAGCAAAGAGCAAATTATTCAGATTATTAGCCTAGATGATACCTTGCCCCAGTTACAGCAAGAACAACAGGCCATTAGTCAAGAGCTGGCAGAAGTGTCGGCAGACTTTCAAGGCATTTATGACACGGCTAATAAAATTAAGAGTGACTTGTTTTACAGGCTATCGAGAGAATCCGCTTAATGGCTAAGGGTCGCGTTTGAAACGCGACCCTTTGGCTAGTTTTTGAATCTAAGCAAGTTGACGGTAGGCAACCGTCAACTCAGCGTTGCTACCATTGCAGCCATTGATAATACTCACTTTAGCCGTTTTTAGTTGACGGTGTAACCCTCATCTTAGTTGACGCTAATCACACCTTAAACTCTATTTTTAAAACAAACTGATAGTTATTTAGTGGGGTGAGTCATGGCTGCAAGACAATGGACAGAGGAACAGCGTAAGGCGCAAGCTGAAAAAATACGTCAACACAAAATATGGCTTAAATCGACAGGGCCAACCAGTGAACAAGGTAAAGCCATTGTTTCTCAAAATGCGTTTAAGACTGGAGAGCATACTGCTGATAAAGTGGCAGAGCGAAAACGTAAGGCGGCTAATAAGAGACCGCTATATAAAGGCGGTATGATTTTAGACACGTATGGTGATAAGCGTTTTAGATGGAATAGATCAATAAATTATTTTGGTTCTTTTAAAACAATCAAAAAAGCGGATAGAGAGAAAATGATAAGTAAATTAAGGGCTGTGGCTTATCCATCTTAAGGAGTTTGCATATAAGCCTAAAAGGATGTTTTTCTTTCTACTGTAGCCCCCGTGTAGCCCAGAAAAAAACAACTAAAAATAAAAAAGCCCTGCATATTTGCAAGGCTTTGATATATATAGAGAATTCTGGTGGCTATGGCGAGACTCGAACTTGCGACCCCAGCATTATGAGTGCTGTGCTCTAACCGACTGAGCTACATAGCCAAGAGAGGCGCATATTCTCTTTAGCAATCGACTTTCTGTCAAGTCTTTGTTGTTGTTATTTTAGGCAATGACATCAAAAAAGCTAAAAATTAGCGATTAAATTCAATGTCGCGTAAAAATTGTGCCATATCGCGTAAATATTTCCCTTGGTCTAAGTGCAAAATGTGATTCCCCGGAAACCAATGTAGACGACATCTATCCCAATGTTCCCATAACAGGCGACTATGTTTGGGTGGCGCTAGTCTATCTCCCGCACCACTAATAATCATCAGTCGCTCTTTGGGTAGTTTAGGTGCGTAAGTCAGTGGACATTGTACCGACAGGGTATGTCTGGCTTCGTGAATGTTAATACCCGCAATGCGTAATCCTGTTTTTACTAAAGGTGCAACAGGAAACCATTCATATAACAAATCGACTAAGCTGACGACAGGTACATTAGGCATCGAAAATTGTAATCGATCCTCAACAGCCGCTAAAATTGCACTGGTATAGCCACCCAAGGATATCCCTGTGACGCCTATTTTTTCTACGCCTGTGCTTTCTAAGTAATCCATAAACAGCCTAAAGTCATAAACAGCATGAGCTACGGCCTCGTTAATGTGCAAAATACCGTGTGCAAAGTAACCATAACCCCCAAATGGTTCAGTCGGTGCGCGACGGCGACCATGAAAAGGTAAGGTATACAGCAAAATATCGTAACCTTGTTTATAAAACCAAGGCAATGCTAACCACTTACTATTAAACCAGTAAGGGTCTGCCATAAATCCGTGAATCATACAGATAGTGGGTCTAGGTTTATCGCCATGTCGCCAATGTTGCGCCCAAGCGGTTTGGTTATGTGTCAGACTGGCATACGCAACTCTTTTTTTGGGATTGACGGCTTCAAATGGGCTGCTAAACGACAATAACTCACAGACACCACCATCTGTCGGTTTGTATGCCATCATGCCAGCAGAGTGTTTGTGTACCACTACTTTTTCGCTTGGTTTTTTGAAAAACTGAGTGGGGTCATGGGTTTCACCAATTTTTTGATAAAAATGGCGGTCGCTAAAATCTTCAGCTAATTGCTTGGGTGCGAGTGTAAAGGGTAAACAACAGACGCTGGCTAAGGATGCCATAGCGGTGCGTAGTCCAATATCTAAAGCGGCAGTCCCTTCGACCATCATCTGGGTTTTGAAATCAAGATAAAAGTCATCAGGAAATTTATGAAAACTTGGTTCTAAAGAATTCCACCACGGCTGTTGTGGGGCAAAATGGCGGGATTGGCCATACGTTTGATTGGCGACTCGCGAGACGATAGAACTCAATTTTTCCATAATATACCTACGATAATGAGCTATTGTGGACGAGAAATCATCTGGCACTGAATAGAAGCCTTTTTCTATATAAAGTTTTATCTGCATAAAACCATGATTGGCATCAGTTCTGGGTATTAGGCGTTGGATGTTCTCGTCTTAGAATGTAACTTTTTGGACGATAGTACGGTAAAATAGCGGGAAAAAGAGAAACTAGCAAGAAAAACGGGCGCTATAAACTCATTTTTACTAAGTCTGTGCCAAATCGCTCAATGATAAATTGACAGTCCAAAAATTGTTCAATCACATGAATATTACTTAAGCAATGGTTGCTGAGTATGTGGGTGGTAAAACTCCCACCGTTGGCTAAAGCGATGGGGAGTAATAATTGGTCGGCCAAATATTCATCAACAGCCGCTGAGCTGCTCAAAAAATGTTTGGCTTCTTTGGCTAATAGCGTTGCGACTTTTTCAGCACTAACTCCATATTCGCCAAATCCTGTAAAAACATTAGTCACATGTTCATTTGCACACGCTAATAACAAGACATTGCCATGACCTAAAGCCCGTACCGTTTGGATGCGACATTGTTCCGCAGTTAAACCCAATGTAGTTTGTAAACTGGCTAGTTCACGTTCAGCAATATGGCTTGGCAAATTACTCAAAACACTGATGGCAAAACGTTGTTGTTCTTGGCCACGTTCAATTAACACTAAAGGTTTTAATTGTTTACAAGGATGAACCGTGACATTAATCTCGCCGCCGCCCGCAGGAAAAAAGCCATGTCGGCGAATAGTTAACTCAATATGCGCACCCATTTTGGCGAGTTGTGGCAAAAAAGCTAACTGTAAAAAATCAGCAGGTGGCGCAGATTGGTTGTGTGTGCCACCTGTAATGGTAATGGTGCTAATATCATCGGCAAATAATAAAGCAGGCAATATGGCTTGTAAGACGAGGGTCGTGCTACCCGCTGTGCCAATCTCAAATTTATAGTTGCCGTGTTTAATCGCTTGCGGAATAAAGGTGAGTTGTAGGCTGTTGAGTTCTGCACCTGTGACTTCGGCAGAGCAAATTTGTTGGGCTGCTTTTACCGCCGTTAAATGTTGGCGTAATAAACCTTTTTTACTACGTTTGGCACGAATGCTGTGCATGGTAAAGGCTTGGCCAGTTACCATACTTAAGGCAAGGGCAGAGCGGAGCATTTGACCACCGCCTTCACCATAAGAACCGTCGATTGTTATCATAAAAAATCCTTTGTATTCATCATCATGGTTTCGACTACGCTCAACCACCACGACTAAGCTCAACCACCAAAATATCCTCCGCTCAACGAGTGAATGCTCCCTGAGCGCAGTCGAAGGGTTACCCCTTTACACAAACCACTTGTTTTAAGGTATGAACCACTTCCACCAAGTCACGTTGAGCGTGCATAACTGCCTCAATCGGTTTATAAGCAGCAGGGGTTTCATCGACCACTTCTTTATCTTTACGACACTCCACGCCCTCAGTCGCTTTGGCATGATCCTCTATGGTAAAGCGTCGTTTGGCTTCAGCGCGTGACATGGTTCGTCCTGCACCGTGTGAACAGCTCTGAAAACTTTCTTCGTTTCCCAAACCACGGACAATAAACGAGCAAGCACCCATACTCCCTGGAATAATCCCTAATTCATCTTTGCGCGCACTTACTGCACCTTTACGCGTCACTAAGACGTTTTCACCATAATGCATTTCACGCGATACATAGTTATGATGACAATTCACCGCTAACATATCGGCACTAAACGGTTTGCTAATAATAGCACGAGCTGCTTTAATCACATTTTGCATCATTAACTCGCGGTTAGCCTTAGCAAAACGTTGCGCCCAGTCAACCGCATAACAATAATCATCAAAATGTTCGGTTTGTTCGGCAAAATAGGCTAAGTCTTTATCGGGTAAATGAATAAACCAACGTTCCATATCGCGTTTGGCTAAGGCAATAAAATGCTCACCAATCGCATTTCCCACACCGCGTGATCCACTATGCAACATAAACCAGACTTGCTGATTTTCATCTAAACACACTTCAATAAAGTGATTACCTGTTCCTAATGTCCCAATATGATTACGGTTATTGGTGTTTTTTAAGCGTGGATATTTATCGGTGATTTTTTTAAAATCATCGGCTAACACTGACCATGCCGCATCCGCTTCAGCAGGTGGATTATGCCATGCACCTTCATCACGTTTACCAAAGGTTTTTCCGTGTGGCACTGCTTTCTCGATAGCAGCGCGTAAGGGGGCTAAATTATCGGGCAAATCTGTGGCATGTAAGGAAGTTTTAACCGCAATCATTCCACAACCAATATCCACACCCACCGCCGCAGGAATTATTGCCCCTTTGGTTGGAATCACACTACCAATGGTTGCGCCTTTACCTAAATGTACATCAGGCATAGCCGCAATCCATTTATAAATAAAAGGTAAGTTTGCTGCATTTAACAGTTGTTTTTTTGCGGCATCTTCTACGGGCACACCTTGTGTCCACATTTTAATCGGTGAGCTTTTATCGTGTTGTAATACGTCATAGTTACCAGTTTTCATGTTGATTTCCTTTTTAAATAAAATAGCGACTAAGGGTAATGAGATGTTTTTGCCATTTTCGCCACTTGCTAAGCAAGTCGGGATTCGAACCCGAAAAGAGAGGGATTTTTAGTCCCTTGCGTATGTAATCCCATCAAAGCATTCGCTATAATTCATTAACTAAGGACAGAAGTCGCTTAGCATAAACATGACTTACGCATTTCATCTAAATTACCGCGTAAGTCCTAAAATAGATGCAACAACGAGTTTTATGTGAAATTTTTACACTAACCAAATGTAATTCCACAGGCATTTGCTGCAAATTGAGAGTGATGACTAGAGTTGGTGAGATACGCGTACCAACGGCACACTGATTACGAGTCAGATGTATTCCCACCGAGCATTCATCACCTATTTAATTAACTAGCAACTAGGATTAATGAAACAGTCCTGCTCTACCTGCTGAGCTACAGTCTTATGCCAACTTGGTGATAAGACTGGCGGGAATTGAACCCGCGACACGGTCGTTTTCAGCGATGTAGTTCCATAAGCATTTGCTAGTTAAACTTTAAGAATACGACTAAAAGACTTAGATCGTCGGTACGCTCGTTCCGACTAATAGCGATGTAATCCAAGCTGCATTCGTATTCAATTTGGCGGAGACGGTGAGATTCGAACTCACGAATCCCGTTAGGGATTAACTCTTTAGCAAAGAGGTGTGTTAAGCCACTCCACCACGTCTCCAAATTTAGATGGTGCAACAAATAGGCGTGAGAGTTTCACCTTGCCTAAAACAAGGTGTTGGATTCGAACCAACAATACACCAATGTACTCCCACAAGGCATTTGCACCACATTCTGTCGTATAGGTAGCCATTGTAGCTATCCTACAAAATAGTTGTCTTAATTGGGCAGCCATAAGGGCTGCCCTTACAACACCACTTTATCAATGACCTCAACCCAATGATTGGCACTCAATTGATTGTTGGCGAATAGCCCAATCAACTTAAATACTTCATCACTAAAGCCGCCAATGTTTAAAACATCCTCACCATCTAAAGCTTGTGTGCTGGCATAAGGTTGGATATCAATACAAATCAATTTGGCTTTTGGATTGCGTTGTTTGATGATGGCCCACTGACGCATGGTTTCGCTTGCCCCATAAGCATAATTGCGTAGCCAAGACTCGTTATCAGAGACAAAAATCACCACATCAACCGCCGATTTTTGCTTGTTTAACCAAGTCAACGGTGCGCTACAATCTGTGCCACCACCCCCAATACTTGCCAAACGTTTGGCATTGGTTAGAACGCTATCACGGCTATTCAAACGTATGTCTACCACCTTGTTTTCAAAAGGCAACACAACGGTTTGTGGGTTATTACGCAACATTGCCGCAGAGACCAAACCCGCCACATCAATACAACGTACAGAACTGGTTGCGCCTTTGCGATAACCTGTGACTACCGATTGCATTGAACCTGACACATCAGGGCAAACCACAACTTTCTTTCCTTGCAAGTCTGGGACATTGCTTAAAGCAACTTCCAACGCATCTTGCAAAGCATCGACAATGGGAGCAGGCATCTCTTGTTTAGCCGCTTGGTAAGCCATCATCAGTTGATAGGGGAAAGCATTGCTTTTGCGAATGCTCTCTTTATCACGCAAACGATCAGCGACCCAATTCACCATCTTCGCATCATTAAACACGCTATGACGTAGCAGGGTGTTTAGATTGATACGCAAGGCTTGCCAACCCATATTTTTGCCAATATTTGTCCATTGCTCAGTGTTCAAGGTCAAATGAGTCAACATTTGAAAAGGCACATCAGGCAAATCGATGCTGACACCACGTTTAACTAATTCATAATCTTGAATCACTTTAGGCAAGGCGTTGACATCAAAAGGCTTGCCAATTAACCAAGCAAAAACAGCGGCTTGCTCTGCATTTTTAGGTTGAGGGTGAACCATCTTCACCACATCAGCCAACGAAGGATCATTACCCACAGCCGCATTAAGCAGTTTTTGGGTAGAGGCTTCGTTTAACCATGTTTGCACCAAACGTTTTGGGCGAGAACCCAAGGATTTTCGACCAGTTACGCCAGAACGCACGATTTGTACAAAGTTACGCAACATCTTGCCGTTGTTAACCACACGAGCAAAAGCCACTGCAAAATAAGCACTTTGACGTGCTGCCAAGATCGCCAACAACACGGCTGGCATATCTTTCATTGCCCCTTGTTCGCGGCTATAAATCGCCAATTTAGCCAAGAACTCATCATCAATTTCTTGCGCTGTGGTTAATACCTTTTCCAACTGCATCTCGGCAGAGCTATAAAAGGTATGACTCAAACAACCTGTCATGGCATATTGTGCAAGGGCATGACGAGGGGTGAAAGCATAAGCATTGCCGCCTGCTTCATTTTTTGTATTGGTTGATGGCAACAACTTTCCAACCATTGATTTAAACAAGTTTGCATTTGCCATGTTAAAAACTCCTGTTTTTATAGACTTTGTATATTTAAGTCATTTTGAATTTTTTGATTTTCGCTTGCTGTATAATTTGCATGGCATGTGCCAACTTTGAAAAATTATCAAAATATAATTTGTAAGATATTGATTTTTAATAATTAAAAATTTTATTTTTTCTTGTTTAAGGTTTTTTGTGCTGTTTAAAAATTTAATTTTTATATATTTATAGATAGTATATTATAAAAATATATAAATCTTTATGATGGTTGAGCGGAGTCGAAACCATTAAGATTAGATACAGTCGGTAGCCTGTGTGGAGTGTAACGTAACACAGGATTACTCAATTTAACGCGTTGTTTTTCCTGTATTTCGCTACGCTGCATACAGGCTACAAATATTTAACGTAACTCTGAGGAATGGTATAAAAAAGCCATGAAAACCATTGTTTTTAGTTTTTTAGGTTCACAATTAGATGCAGCCAAAGGTCGTGGACGGTGGGAGAAATGGCGGCCAAATGTGGCCTTATGTCAACATGATGATTTTATTATTGATAAACTGGTTTTGTTTTATAACGAGCAATATCTCGATTTATTAAACGTGGTGATGGATGATATTGCCTTTATTTCGCCAGAAACCGTGGTTGAACCCTATTTAATGCCTTTGGAGAATCCTTGGGATTTTCAAGAGGTTTATGGCGCATTGTATGAGTATGCGCGTGCTTATCAATTTGATATTGATAAACATCAGTATTTGGTTCACATCACCACAGGCACACATGTCGCGCAAATTTGTTTGTTTTTGCTGACCGAAACGCGTTATTTCCCTGCCAAAATTTTGCAAAGCTCACCACCACGTAAACAACAAAATGGCGAAAGTGGTCGTTTAGATATTATTGATTTGGATTTGTCTCGCTACAACTTATTAGCTAGCCGTTTTGCCGATGAACGTTTAGAAATCCAAAATCACTTAAAATCGGGTATTGCCACCAAAAATCCGACTTTTAATGTGATGATTGCCGAAATTGAGCAAGTGGCATTGCGTTCACGTAGTCCTGTGTTGTTGTTGGGGGCAACGGGGGTTGGTAAGTCATTTTTGGCACGGCGTGTCTATGAGTTAAAAAAGCAGCGTCATCAGTTGCGCGGTGAATTTGTTGAGGTCAATTGTGCGACTTTGCGCGGTGATAGTGCCATGTCTACCTTGTTTGGTCATGCTAAAGGAGCTTTTACAGGGGCGGTGAGTGCAAGGGCGGGTTTGTTGCGTAGTGCTGATGGTGGCTTGTTGTTTTTGGATGAAATTGGTGAATTGGGTGCAGACGAACAAGCGATGTTGTTAAAAGCCATTGAAGAAAAACGTTTTTATCCTGTTGGGGCAGATAAAGAAGTACAAAGTGATTTTCAATTAATTGCAGGTACGTGTCGAGATTTGGCGGAAGAAGTGCGTTTAGGCAATTTTAGAGAAGATTTGTATGCACGATTGAATATGTGGACGTTTCATTTGCCACCTTTAAGCGAGCGTCGTGAAGATATTGAGCCAAACATCGAGTTTGAATTAGCGCGTTTTGCCCGTGAACAAGGCCGAGAAGTGCGTTTTAACAAAGAAGCACGGCAAGATTATTTAGCTTATGCCTTACAGCCAAAAGCCTTGTGGTCGGGAAACTTTAGGGATTTATCGTCATCAGTGAGTCGGATGGCAACCTTAGCGAATGGTGGACGTGTCACTTGTGAGGATGTGAATAAAGAAATTCAGCGTTTAGAAAAATTGTGGTCAAATCAACAACAAGAGGCATTTAGCTTATGTAAGCAATTTTTACCCAATACATGGCAAACATTTGATGATTTTGATTTGTTTCAGTTGGAAGCGGTGTTAGCGGTTTGTCAGCAAGCAAACAGTTTATCAGAGGCAGGCCGACAGTTGTTTGCTCAATCACGGCAACAAAAGGCCAGCACTAATGATGCTGACCGTTTGAAAAAATATTTGGCAAAGTTTGATTTGCAGTGGGGTGATATTTAATTGATGGTTGATAGTTTAAGACGTTGGTGCCATGTTTTTTCTAAGTCTTTAGTGTCATGATTAAAGGGATGAAAACTGGGTTTATAATAATCTATAAAGGCTTGAATCGTTTGCCAAGTGAGCAAGCCCCCTTTGCCAGTAAAGTCTTTAATAAACTTAGCGATGCCTTTGACTGATAAAGCCTTATCAGCTCTTAATAAACGCTGCATATTGTTAGCAATCAAAAAGGCGAGCGCACTGCCTGCCATTGTCATATAAAACACTCTGGACAAATAAGTGCCGTTACAAGCGACGTAGGCATCAAAAAATACCGCTTTATGTTCATTTTCTTCTACCGCATGCCATAACCATAATTCGCCAACCGCACCGTGTAAGCGATGATTCCAGTCATCACGGCGTAACAGTTCTGCGCCTAAGGTGGCGGTAATATGCTCAATCGCACAACCAATGGCCATAATATGCATTGGTGGCAAAAGTTTTTGCATCCATTGATATAACACCTTTACTTCTTTTTGCAGACTGTCGAGGTCAATTTGTTGCGCTTCGGCATAACGATTAAATGCCATATGCTCTTTGGCATGCATTGCTTCTTGACCAATAAACGCACTGATTTCTGCTTGCAAAATAGGGTCGTTAATACTGCTTCTAATATTGCGTAACGCTTCAATCAGCATCAATTCACCTTGCGGAAAAATAGCTGACATCGCATTCATAAAATGCGTGTAATAAACATTGCCATCAAACCAATAACGCTCTGAGTGCTGAAAATCAAAACTTAACCGTCTGACGGGAAAAGAGGCTTTTAAGCGATTTGTCATAGAAGAAAAACTCGACACGGTTGCTTGTACTGGATTTAAGTTTGTGTTCATCATGCACCTTAATCTACAAAAGAACTATATGGTTCTTTTGTAGATGGATTTTGCCCATAAGTCAAGCCTAGGTATGGCGAGAGGATAAAAAATCTTCAAAAAGTCAACAGCCCCTAAACTTGTACTATCAACACGAGAGTGCTAATTTTGCGTTTTTCTAAATGAGAAAGAAGAAAAACTGTGGAAAAATTATCTGGCATATATGATGCGCAAGCTGTGGGCTTACCTAGAGGACGCACCAGTAATTTATTAAGTTCAGAAGTGCGTGAACAGCAACGTAGACGCTTGGTCAAAGCAGCGATTCATGTGTTTGCTGAAAAAGGTTTTGTCGCAGCCACGATTGCCGATATTGTCAAAGGGGCGCGTGTCTCTAGACAGGTATTTTATGAGCTATTTGACAGTAAAGAGGATTGTTTTTTAGCGGCTGACCAATTGGGACGAAAAGCACTCATTGAGACGGTGTTGATAGATTTGCAAAAAACTCAATCTGCATTGGCAGATGATAGGTGGTTGAGGTCAGCAGTACGTGCCTATTTGCAACTGTGTACACAAGAGCCAGAGTTTGCCAAAGCATGGGCAATTGAGTTTCCTAATGCGGGTGCAAGATGTCTGATACAGCGTAACCTATTCTTTACTGAACTTGGTCAACGACTCAAAGTGATGCACAGTCGCATTAAAACCAGCCAACCAGAACAATGGCGTGATGTACCTGATTTATTTTATCAAGCGGCCATAGGTGGTGCTTACGAAATTGTCTTTCGTTGTATTTGTCAAAACAGATTTGAGCAGTTACTAGCCTTAGAAGATGTTTTAGTTGATTTTATTAACTGTGCGTTGGGTTATCGTCAGCCTATCGCCTAAGCAGGTAATAGCCAACAACAAATCAGAGTTATATCTGATTTGTTGTTATGCGCAACAGCAAAAAATTTAGACATTAAATCTAAAATGAACCACGTCGCCGTCTTTCATAATATAGGTTTTACCTTCTAGACGCCATTTGCCTGCGTCTTTTGCGCCTTGTTCACCTTTGTATTGAATATAATCATCATAGGCAATGACTTCGGCGCGAATAAAGCCTTTCTCAAAATCGGTATGGATTTTACCTGCGCCTTGAGGGGCAGTTGCGCCTACAGGAATCGTCCATGCACGCACTTCTTTAACGCCCGCCGTAAAGTAAGTGTGTAAGCCCAACAGGCCATAACCCGCACGAATCACGCGGTTCAAACCCGGTTCATCCATGCCGACGGCTTCTAAAAATTCGGCTTTTTCGTCTTCTTCAAGTTCCGCAATTTCGGCTTCTAATTTATTGCAAATCGGCACAACAATGGCATTTTCACTGGCCGCTAATTGGCGTACCGCATCGAGATGAGGGTTGTTCTCAAAACCATCTTCATTAACGTTGGCAATATACATGGTGGGTTTTAGGGTAAGTAAACCATAGACTTTTAAGGCTTTTAAGTCATCGTCGCTCAAGTCGGCGGCACGTGCAGGACGACCGTCATTGAGCAAAGGTAATACTTTTTCTAAGCTATTTTTGAGGATAATCGCTTCTTTATCACCGCCTTTAGCACTTTTGCTCACGCGCAATAAGGCACGCTCTACGGTGTCTAAATCCGATAAGGCTAATTCGGTATTGATGGTGGCGATATCATCTAAGGGGTCAATACGGCCAGCCACGTGAATGACGTTTTCATCTTCAAAACATCGTACCACATGGGCAATGGCATCGGTTTCACGGATATTGGCTAAGAATTGATTCCCTAAACCTTCACCTTTAGAAGCCCCAGCCACTAAGCCCGCAATATCGACAAACTCCATAGTCGTCGGAATAATACGCTCAGGTTTGACAATCGTGGCCAACGCATCCAAACGTGGGTCGGGCATAGGCACAATCCCTGTATTGGGTTCGATGGTACAAAAAGGAAAGTTTTCGGCAGCAATTCCCGCTTTAGTCAAGGCATTAAATAAGGTAGATTTACCCACATTTGGCAAACCTACGATGCCACAGTTAAACCCCATGAAGGACTCCTCGTGTTAATTTCACAATGGCGCGCATGGTACACCAAAACCCCTTTTTTTGCTGAGGTATCTGCATGAATCGCACGCTCTATCAGTTTCCCTTATCGCATTATTGTGAAAAAGCACGTTGGTTATTAGATTTTAAGGATTTAGACTATAAAGTAACGAATCTTTTTCCGGGTGCACACCGTGTCTTAACTGTTTGGAAAGCCAATAGCACCACCGTTCCCACACTCAACGATGGTCAGGAGTGGATTGGTGACTCTACAGAGATGGCCTTTTATTTGGATGCAAAATATGTATTGCGGCCATTATTACCCTCAGACCCCGAGCAACGCCGACAAGCGATTATTTTAGAAGAAAAAGCCGATAAAGCAGGTATTCATGTGCGGCGGTGGGCATATAGTCAACTCTTGGCAACGCCACAAGTCACCGACTTATTGTTTGATGATTACCCGTTGATTAAACCTTTCAAAAAGCCCTTAGCGCCCTTTATTCGACGGGGGATTGCGCAAATGTACCAAGTGAATCCCGAAAAAGGCGCACAGTCATTTGCCAAAATGATGATGATGGCAGAGGAATTTGAGACAGTATTATTAAAAAACGGTGGACGTTATTTGGTCGGTCATCATTTAGGCTTAGCGGATATTGCGGTTGCGTCTTTATATGCGCCACTCATGACGATACCCGAAACGCCGTGGGCGAGTTTGCACGCAAGTACGGAGGCTGTGCAACAATTACAACATGAGTTAAGTGCACGTCCATTGGGGCAATGGCTATTACGCCTATACCGTGAAGAACGCCATGCGCGGGGGAATTGGCGCGGGCAATAGCGTGAGGGACTCTAACAAACGAACTTCTGCATCATAGACTGGCATGTAAAAGGTCGATTAGGCTTTAAAACCATTTAACTGATTCATAGCTTTGTTTAGATTGCCGTTAATCATTAAATCGCTGACTTTCACGGCAGCTAAAATAGCCGATTCTATTTTTTCTTGTTCGGCAGTAGGCGCTTTGCCTAATACATAATTAGACACCAGTTTTGCATCACCAGGATGTGCAATGCCAATGCGTAAACGGTGAAAGTTATTTTGATTGCCTAAGCAACTGATAATATCGCGTAGACCATTGTGCCCACCATGACCACCGCCCGTTTTGAGCCGAATACTGCCCACAGGTAAATCCAGTTCATCGTGAGCAACGAGCATATCGCTTGGCGGAATTTTGAAAAAATTGGCTAAGGCAGAAACCGCTTGGCCAGAACGATTCATAAACGTGGTGGGGATGAGGAGACGAACTTCTTGTCCATTGATTTGACCTCGACCGACTAAGCCAAAATACTTACTGTCAGAGGTCATGCGGATATTGAATTGGTCAGCTAAAGCCGCCACATACCAAACACCCGCATTATGACGGGTTTGCGCATAGTCTAGTCCTGGATTTCCCAAGCCAACAATTAATTGCAAACCCGCCATCGCTTAATTCACCTTAGGCTTTGTGAACGTTAGCAATAGGTTGGTCATAGTCATGACCTTGAGCTAATAACGGAATCTCTACGCCTGCTGGTAAAGCGATATCAGATAAGTGTAAGGTTGTACCAATATGTACCGCAGCAAAGTCTACCGTTAAGAACTCTGGTAAGTCTTTTGGCAAACAGGCGATTTCAACGTCGTTAGCAATAATAGAAATTGCACCACCTTCGGCTTTTACACCCACACAAGACTCTTGGTTGATGTAGTGTAAAGGCACTTTCATGGTAATTTTGTGTGCAGCATCAATACGTAAGAAGTCAGCATGCATAGGAATGTTTTTAGCAGGATGACGTTGTAAGGCTTTGATAACCGCTTGTTGTTCTTGACCATCAATAGTTAAGGTCAAAATATGAGAGTAAAACGCTTCGTTTTCTAAGGCTTTAACCAATTCTTTGAATGGAATTGCGATAGATTGCGGGGCTTGACCTGCACCGTAAATTACAGCAGGTACTTGTTGCGCGTGGCGAAGGCGGCGGCTCGCACCTTTCCCTTCGTCTTTACGGCTAACAGCCGTTAAATTGAAGTTTGCGGACATGATAGTCTCCAAAAATTCAGTAGCTTGCGACCAGATACTGAGGGTTAAGCTCACCATCTATAAAGGGTATGGTGAGCTGTTAAAAACTAAGGCACTGTAAAAACAGTGCCCTAGCAAAATACATCTTTGTGTTAGAACAAATCAAACATGGCGCTGATGGATTCTTCGTTGTTAATACGACGAACTGTCTCAGCCAACATGGGCGATAGCGATAATTGACGAATACGACCTGTGGCAACGGCTTCCGCAGATAAAGGAATCGTATCGGTCACGACCAATTCGTCCATGTCTGAATTTAAGATATTCGTGATGGCTGCACCTGATAATACAGGGTGAGTACAATATGCCACGACACGACGCGCACCGTGCTCTTTGAGTGCGGCTGCGGCTTTACATAGTGTGCCTGCGGTATCGACCATATCATCAACAATCACGCAGTCACGGCCAGCAACGTCACCAATAATGTGCATGACTTGTGATTCGTTAGCACGGGCACGACGTTTGTCAATGATGGCTAAATCGACTTCACCTAATTGTTTGGCAACAGCACGCGCACGTACCACACCCCCCACGTCGGGCGAGACAATCATCAAATTATCAAAGGCACGTTTTTGTAAATCCGTTAATAAGACGGGCGAACCGTAAATATTATCAACAGGGATATCAAAAAAGCCTTGAATTTGGTCAGCATGTAAGTCGACTGTCAATACACGGTCGATACCGACGGAGGTAATCATATCGGCAACTACTTTGGCGGTAATCGGCACACGGGCAGAGCGTGGACGACGATCTTGGCGAGCATAACCAAAGTAAGGAATAACGGCAGTGATACGGCCTGCACTGGCGCGACGTAACGCGTCTGCCATGACAATGAGTTCCATTAGGTTGTCATTGGTGGGTGCGCAGGTAGATTGAATAATAAAAACGTCTTTACCACGCACGTTTTCATTGATTTCAACAGAGATTTCACCGTCAGAGAAGCGTGTCACTTGCGCAGAGCCGAGCGGGACATGAAGGTGAGCAACGACTTTTTTTGCAAGCTGAGGATTGGCATTGCCAGTAAAGACGACCAGATTAGGCATTTTTCTTTACACTGCGAGCTAGAATAAGAATGGCAGGGGCGGCTGGATTCGAACCAACGCATGGCGGGATCAAAACCCGCTGCCTTACCGCTTGGCGACGCCCCTATAGCGTACAGCTTTTTAGCTGCTGTTTTTAGATATAAGCGCAAGTGCTTGGTGAGTAGGTGATATATTCTGACCTGTTGCAACAAACCCTGCAAAGGGACAAACATGTAACAATGTTTGTGCATGTTGTATTGAGTCACATGCTAGAAAGACACAAGAACCTGTTCCTGTTAACTTTCCATCACCGTACTGCCTTAGCCAACACAAGGCATCATCTACGGCAGGATAAAGTGCTTTTACGACACTTTCGCAGTCATTTCGACCACCCTGCGCTTCGGAGGCCGCTAATTTAATCGGGACGGAGTCTCTTGTCAACGCTGGATGCGAAAAAATTTCACGAGTGCTTATTTTACAATCAGGTGTGATGACTAAATAAGCAGTTTCAGGCAGTTGCAGTGGGCTTAGCACCTCGCCAACACCTTCTGCCCATGCAGAAACGCCCTGAATAAAGATGGGTACGTCTGCGCCTAAGCGCAATCCCAACGCGGCTAATTCGGTCAAAGAGTATGTTAAGTCCCATAATACATTGAGTGCTAAGAGGGTAGTGGCGGCATTAGAAGAGCCTCCACCAATCCCTCCACCCATCGGTAAGATTTTATGTAGTTGGATGTCTACACCAAAACGGCAACCACTGTCTTGCTGTAACATCCGCGCCGCTTTGACAATAAGATTATCTTCATGGGGTACATCGGTTAAGTCTGGGCTTAAATGAATCTGACTATCATCGCGCCAACTAAAATCTAAGGTGTCGCCGTAATCTAAAAACTGAAAAATCGTTTGTAGATTGTGATAGCCATCTTGACGGCGACCTGTAATGCGTAGCATCAGATTTAATTTGGCGGGTGAGGGTAAGCTAAACCGAGTTACCATTTTTCGGCCTGTGGTTTCCAATCACTGACTAAAACTGTCATGGTCAAATTAGGGCCTGTGATAATGATTTTTTGCGGTAAAAACGCATTGTTGACATAACGGTAGTTTTTGAAGTCTGCTTGCCATGCGCCTTCTTGGGAGCTTTGTAGCGTGCCATTTTCGGCATAAATATCTTCTGGATGCGCGGTTGCAGGTTTACCATTTAACCATTGACGCAAATAAGACACGGGAGCTGTCCAGCCAAAGGCTTGTTCAAACAAGGCTTCGGGGGTGTCGGCTTCTAAATAACCCGTTTTTTCGCTGTCGATACTGATGTTATCGGTCGAGCCATTCAGTACGGTACGGCCTTGCCCCAAAGGGCCACTGAGGGTAATCCGATAGTCTGTCATCAGTTGTTGCCAAACAAAATAGGCACTACCGCCTTTTTTGCTACCATCGGCATCGGTCATTTTGACAGAAAATTTGCCCATCGCTGTCCATGCTTCGGTAGGTTGCGGCGCTGGAAATTGTGCGCTATCTACGTCGTCTTTGATATCCATTTTAGCCAATGGAATGGCTTGTTGCTCGGTATAAGGCGTCGGTACTGGCACAGGTTTTTTAAGGCTGAGTACCGCAGATTGACTCGCACAGCCACTTAACATCACTAAAGCTGCTGTCGTGTAAAAAATTCTCACGCTTCATTTCTCCCATTGCGCGCGGTGTTTTAACACAGGTTCACTGTTTGGCTTTTTTTGCAGAAGTTTTTGCCATACTTGCTGTGCTTCTGCTTTATAACCACTGACCCATAAAATTTCGGCCAGATGTAAACCAATCTCCTCATCGGCTGAGGCTTGAAAAGCCTTTCTAATATACGATAATGCTTCAAATAAACGCCCTTGTTTGTATAACAACCAACCCACACTATCAATAATAGCGGGGTCATTGGGTTTGAGTTTGATGGCTTGGCGCAAATAAGGCTCAGCTTCAGCAAGACGATTTGTTTTATCCGCTAAAGTATAACCATAGGCATTCATATAACTGGGATTTTGCGGGTCACGTCGCAATAATTCCTGCATATCGGTTTCGAATTGCACCAAGTTATTGAGTCTTTCGGCCATTAAGGCACGGCTGAATAATAGCAAATTATCTTGGGGAAATTTGTTGATGGCATCGGCAAGAAGCGCATAAGCCAGCTCTGTTTGTTTATTATCGTTCAAAACTTCAGCTTCTAGCGCATAGAGCGTATTGGCTAAATCGGGATGATGTTGCCGTGCTTCAGCAAATTGTTGGCGTGCTTGATTGAGACGATTATCGTGTATACGTAGGGTGGCTAGTTCGACTTGTGCGGTTAAAAAACGGTCGCCTTCATTGATGTGGCTGAGGTAGTTTTCGGCGGCACTGATTTGTTTTTTACGTTTAGCAATTTGGGCAAGGTAGTAATAGGCTTCATCTTGATTACTTTCCAAACCAATCAGTTTGTTGAGGCTGTCGCTGGCAGCGTCATCGTGTTTGTTGTCGTAAGCCAGTAGCGCATGCATCAACAAAATTTCCGTATTGTCGGGCATACTGACCAATAAATTCGCTAGTTTAGTTTCTGCACTTAAATAGTCACGGTTGGCAATTAAGGCGCGAATATAGTGTAGATTTAATTGTTGACTCGTGGGATAGAGTGTTAACGCCTCAGCTAACACTTGCAATGCCTTTTTTTCTTGTTTGTTGAGTGTCAGTAGCCTTGCTTCTAATAAGACAATAGGAATACTCTTTTTCTTAGCATAAGCCTGCTCTAAATAGTTTAATGCAAGGGCATAATTTCCATTTTCACCTTCTAATAAACCATGGGCAAACAACAAGTTAGCATTGTCAGGAAAGGTTTTTTCAAGTTGAGTGAGGGCAGTCAGCAACTCTTTACGCGCACTGACTTGTGCGGGATACGCAGTCAGGAAGAGTGTTTCTAGTTGTGCTTCGGGCTCTAAAATGAGCAATTGGTCAATTGCTTTCATGGCCTGCTCATATTTTTGTTTTTTGAGCGCATGATAGGCTAACTGATAATAAGCCTTCGCCGATTTATTATCGCTACTTACCCATTGTTCGGCTAAGGGTAAGCCAATCTCACTGTTTTGTAGATAGTTAGCAATTTGCATTGCTCGTTCAATCACCCCGTTGTCTTGAGTGCTTTTGCTCTGTTGATAATATTCGTTTAGTGCAAATTGTGTTTGGCCACGTTGTAGCGCAATTTCAGCGAGTAGGAGGTGATATAGACTATCAGCGCTAAACTGAGGACTGCGCGTAGGTGTCACCGTCGCTGCACTCAAGCAAGGTAAAGAAAGGAAACCCACCAACACAGCATATCGACTAAATAGAGACGGCATAGTAATCAAATAAAAATTAAAGTGGTTATAAGCGGCTATTTAGGGGCAGTTGATGCCAAGTGACTATGACCATAGTCCCTAAGTCGCTGTTGCGATGTCATTGACTCAGCCAAATAGACCCTAACATGAGCAGTGTCTAAAACGCTAGTCTTTCTGTCGAGTACAATTGCGTTTCAATTCGTTGATAAACTGTGATGTTAAGAATTTTCAACTTTATTGTGAATCAATTTGAAAAAAATATCATCATCGCGCACAATATTGCACCCTAGCCAATCTTAGTTTTCCCCTTCTATGGGTCTTATCGCGCTCGGCATCAATCATAAAACAGCGTCTGTGCAATTACGCGAGAAAGTCGCCTTTTTGCCAGACACCTTAACACAAGCTCTACAGGCGGCTTGTGATAGTACAGGTGTGTCTGAATTAGCCATTTTATCCACCTGTAATCGTACAGAGTTTTATGGCTTTGGTGATAACAGTCAGGCGGTATTATCGTGGTTAAGCCAACAACGGCATTTATCTTTGCATGAATTAAAAAGCAGTGTGTATGTCTATGAAGAACAAGATGCCCTCCGCCATTTGATGCGAGTCGCTTCGGGTTTGGATTCGATGGTCTTGGGCGAACCGCAAATTTTTGGTCAGGTCAAGGTGGCCTATCAGCACGCGCAGCAAGCAGGCACATTAGGCCAAAAGTTAGATAGAGTATTTCAGCAAACGTTTTCGGCAGTAAAACGGGTACGTACAGAAACGGCGATTGGCGCCAATCCTGTTTCTATTGGGTTTGCGGCAGTACAACTGGCCAAACAAATTTTTAGTGATTTTCAACAAACGAAGGCCTTACTGGTAGGCGCAGGTGAAATGATAAGTTTGGTGGCAAAACACTTAAAAGAGCAAGGGGTGCAACAAATTACCATTGCTAACCGTAGTTTAGAACGTGCAGAAAACTTAGCGCAGGAACTCGGTGGTGCGAAAGTTGTTTTGTTATCCGACTTGGCTGATGTGTTGTCTCAAGCCGATATCGTGATTAGTTGTACAGGCAGTCAACTGCCTGTCATTGGTAAAGGGATGGTGGAGCGAGCGCTCAAAAAGCGTCGTTATCGTCCGATGGCCATGATAGATATTGCCGTGCCTAGAGATATTGAGCCTGAAGTTGATGACCTTGATGATGTCTATTTATACACCGTTGATGATTTAGAAAGCACCATTGAAGAAAATCGTCGTGCGCGTCAACAAGCAGCACAACAGGCTGAACAACTGATTGAGCAATGTGCGGCGCAATTTTTACATGAGCAAAGAGCACAAGCTGCACAAGGTTTGGTGACGGCTTATCGGCAACAAGCAGATGAGTTTCGTGTCGCAGAGTTAGCCAAAGCGCAACAAGCCTTAGCACAGGGCGCTAATCCTCACGAGATACTGGAGCGTTTGTCGCGTAGTCTGATGAATAAATTAGTGCATAGTCCCAGTGTGCAATTAAAACAGGCCGCTGCACATAATGAGCATGAAAAGCTCAAATGGGCAGCACAATTATTAGGCCTGAACTCCAAAGATAACTAGCCTAGATTTTAGATAGAGTATTGATGATGAAAGCATCTATCCGCGCGCGTTTAGAGCAATTAAGCGAACGCTATGAAGAAGTCACTGCCTTATTATCCGACAGTAGTACGATTAGCGATAATGACAAGTTTCGTAAATTATCGCGCGAACACAGTGAGTTAGGTGAAATTACCCAAGTATGGCAGGCTTTTGGTCAGGCCGAAGCCGACTTAGCAACAGCGCATGAGATGAAATCTGACCCAGAGTTCAAGGAAATCGCGGAAGAGGAAATTGATGCTGCCTTAAAACGTATTGCACAATTAACTGAGCAGCTCAATGTTTTAATGATTCCCAAAGACCCTAACGATACCTGTCCTGTATATTTGGAGGTTAGGGCTGGAACGGGTGGCGACGAAGCCGCTATTTTTGCGGGCGATTTATTTAGGATGTATTCGCGTTTTGCCGAGCGTCAAGGTTGGCAAGTAGAAGTGATTTCCTGCAACGAAGGCGAACATGGCGGCTATAAAGAAGTCATTAGCCGTGTCAGTGGCGAAGGCGTTTATGGAACACTCAAGTTTGAGTCGGGCGCGCATCGGGTGCAGCGTGTGCCCGAAACGGAGTCTCAAGGCCGTGTACATACGTCAGCATGTACGGTGGCGGTGATGCCTGAACCCGAAGAACAAGCCGCGATTGAAATTAATCCTGCCGATTTGCGTGTTGATACTTACCGTTCGAGTGGTGCGGGTGGTCAGCACGTTAACAAAACCGACTCTGCCATTCGGATTACGCATATACCGACAGGTATTGTAGTTGAGTGTCAGGAAGAGCGTTCACAACATAAAAACCGTGCTAAAGCGATGAGTTGGTTAGCGGCCAAATTAGAGTCACGTCAACGAGATGCGCAACAACAAGCCACGGCCAGTATGCGTCGCGATTTGGTGGGCAGTGGTGACCGCTCGGAACGGATTCGTACCTATAATTTTCCACAAGGGCGTTTAACTGACCATCGTATCAATTTAACCTTGTATCGTTTAGATGCGGTGATGGAAGGGGATTTAACAGAGGTAGTGCAAGCCTTAGCGCGTGAGCATCAAGCTGACCAATTAGCGGCATTGGCCAATGATGAAAGCTAATCAGGTATGACTTTAGGTATTCAGCAATTCCAACATCTCGCCCGTCAACGTTTAAGCAACGAAGATGCTGCTTTAGAAATAGAGCTCATGTTATGTCAAGTGCTCAAGAAGAGTCGTATTTTTTTGCGTACTTGGCCAGATACGCTACTCACAGAAGCGCAAGTTACTCAGCTTGATGCCTATTTGCAACAACGAGAACAAGGTGTGCCCTTAGCCTATATTCTAGGTGAGCGCGCGTTTTGGACGCTCAATTTAAGCGTCTCTCCAGAGGTATTAATTCCACGACCAGATACCGAGTGTGTGGTCGAAAAGGTGTTGGCACTGGCGCAAGGTAAACAATGGCGTGTCGCCGATTTGGGCACAGGCAGTGGCGCGATTGCTTTAAGCCTTGCCAAAGAACATCCCGAGTGGTCCATAGTCGCAACGGACTTATATCCACAAAGCCTAGCGATTGCCAAACACAACGCCCAAAAAAATCAAATTCGCCATGTTGAGTTTGTGCAGGGTTCATGGTTTGAGCCATTAACAGGTTTATTTGATTGTATCGTCAGTAATCCCCCTTATATTGTTGCCAATGACCCCCATTTAGCCCAATTGCGTCACGAACCACAACGTGCCCTTGTTGCGGATAAAGAAGGCTTAAGTGATTTGGCACATTTGGTGCAGCACGCTGCTGACTATGTGGTGCAGGGGGGGTGGTTAGTATTGGAGCATGGTTTTGACCAAGGCGCTGTGGTGCGACAGTTGATGCAAGCTGCGGGTTGGATACACACGATGACAGGCCAAGACTATGGTGGAAATGACCGCTATACGGTAGGACAACGATGCTAAGTGATGTTGAATTGTTACGTTATAATCGCCAAATTCTGCTTGGGCAATGGGATATTGCCGCGCAAGAAAAAATCAAGGCAAGTAAAGTCTTGATTATTGGCATGGGAGGATTGGGCTGTCCTGCGGCGCTGTATTTAGCCAGTGCAGGCGTGGGTGAGCTGCATCTGGTCGATTTTGATACCGTTGAATTGAGTAACTTACAGCGGCAAATTTTATATCGCCTCAGTGATATTGGTCAGCCTAAAGCAATCGCTGCCGCCCAGCACTTGCAGCAAGTCAATCCACATTGTCAGATTAAGCCAATGTCAGTGGCTCTGAATGACGATAACCTATATGACATTATCCAGCAGGTCGATTTGGTACTGGATTGTACCGACAATTTTGCCACCCGAGATGCCATCAATCGTGCCTGTGTTTTGGCCGATAAGCCCCTGATTTCAGCTGCTGCCATTGGTCTGAATGGTCAGTTAGCTAGTTTTTATGGTAGCCGTGAATGGCCGTGTTACCGTTGTTTATATCCCGAAGCCAATGAGCAAGCATTAAGCTGTAGTGAAGCGGGGGTATTAGCCAGCGTTGTCGGTGTGATGGGTAGTTTACAAGCACATGAGGCGTTAACATGTTTAAGCGGATTAGGAAGCGGATTGTTCGGCAAGTTAACGATTTGGGAAGCCGATATACCCGCATGGCGCACCGTCAAATTGCGCAAAGACCCCCATTGTCCCGTTTGTGGGCCACTAAAAAACGAGGTGAAGTGATGAATCGTTATGCCACATTTGCTAATGCCTTAAAGGGTATTGTCCGTATTGGTGAAACCAGTGCGGTATTGGCTACAACTGGCATGAGTTGGTTAAGAGGTAATCGTCCGCCAACGCCCCGATTAGTCCGTCAAACATTTGAGCGTTTGGGCGCAACCTACGTTAAGTTAGGTCAATTTGTGGCGAGTTCACCGTCGTTGTTTCCTGCGGACTATGTTAACGAATTTCAGTATTGTTTAGATAAAACGCCTGTCTTGCCATTTAAGTACATCCGTCGCGTCTTAGAGCAAGAGTTAAAGCAGCCAATAGACCAAATTTTTGCCTCGATTGACGAAACCCCATTAGCATCGGCTTCGATAGCGCAGGTACATGCAGCGACCTTAGTGACAGGCGAATCCGTCGTGATTAAAGTTCAAAAGCCCGATGTTGAAAATATTCTATTAACAGACCTCAATTTTATTTACTGGGCAACCCGTATTTTTGAGCGCTTATTTCCCAAAATCAAATTTGCTTCTTTGTCGGCGATTGTCTCCGAAATTCAAGAATGTATGATGGAAGAAGTCGATTTTTATAAAGAAGCTGAAAACATCAAACAATTTAATGAGTTTCTTAAGGCGACCAGTAATCCTTTAGCCATTGCCCCGCAAGTCTATCCACAGGCTTCTAGCCTACGCGTATTAACGATGGAGCGTTTTTATGGCGTACCCTTAACCGACTTAGAAACCATCAAAAAATATGCCAAAGACCCTGCCAATACGCTGGTGGGGGCGATGAACACGTGGTTTTCCAGTCTCATGTTTTGTGAGTCATTCCATGCGGATTTGCATGCAGGTAACTTAATGGTGTTAACCGATGGTCGGATTGGTTTTATTGACTTTGGCATTGTTGGGCGCATCAAACCCGATACATGGACAGCGACTATGGCGTTTATGGAGTCGATTGGGACAGGCGATTTTGAAAAAATGGCTGATGCGATGATGCGTATTGGCATGACCAGCCAAAAAGTCAATATTGATGATTTAGCCAAAGATTTGGAAGTGATTTACCAAGCCTTTACGGTGGTAGACCCTGCTAGTGTGCTGAATGGCTCAGTCAATGATAATGAAATCAATCAATTGATGTTAGAAATTGTCGCTGTTGGTGAAAAACATGGTATTCGTTTTCCCCGTGCGTTTGCCTTGTTATTTAAACAAATTTTGTATTTTGACCGTTATATCAAGATTTTAGCGCCAGATATGGAGTTGTTTAATGATGACCGCTTACAACTGTTTGGTCAGCTAGAGCAAACGGCTAAAGCCAAACCCAAACCACGTACGTTACACTGATGATAAAAGACACGCCAAGGCGTGTCTTTTTTACTTATAGGCTCGTTGCTGCAAGCACTTGGGCGTCGGCAGTCGTTTTACGCACATTACGACTGACTGATGTTTGACGTGGCATAGAGCTATTACCCACCATCACATCAACAGTTTTCTTTAAGCGTTTCCAAACCGATTCTTGTACATAAGGAATACCATATTTTTCACACAAGGCTTTGACCTGTGGCTGTAAGCGCTGATATTCACTCATCGGTAAGTCTGGCCATAAGTGGTGTTCAATTTGATAATTTAACCAACCGTGTAAAAAATCATTGAAGTCGCCGCCTGTCTTAAAATTCGCAGAGCCTGTAATTTGTCTTAAAAAGAATTCACTTTTGTTGGTTGCCGCTTCTTCGAATAATAAAATATCGTCACCGACATGGTTAGGCACAATCACTAAAAACGCGTGTAGGTTACTGATAATTTCGGCTAGTAGCGTATTTATCCAAACATTGATGACCGCAATAGGCCCAAGAGGGATAAATAATAGGGGAATCAATACAAACTTAACAAAAATATAGGGTAATAAACATTGAGACCATAAGTCACGCGCGGCAGGATTTAAGGGATTCCATAACGCTAATTGGGTTAAGGTGGCAGAATCGCGCTCTTGGCCTAACACGTTATTTTTATTGCTGCGTAAGTGTTTTAAGGTATTAGGCGCGTAATATAACGGTTTCCATGTTGCGGCAAATAAGCCAACAATCGCATAACGTACAGGCATGGGTAAATTAGAATGACGTAACCAGTCTAGGTTGAGTTCTACTTGGTCGGGGTCTTGGGCTTCGCCTAAATTATAATGATGTAATTTGTTATGTTCGTTGCTCCATGCGTCGGGTAGTAGCCAGTCATTCCAATCCAAAAAGCGTCGCCAGCCTTTGGCAAAGCCCTGACTGGTATAACGTGTTGGAATCCCCTCAATTTTGTCAAAACCTTTATGTAAAACGTGGTGAGCAATCGTTGTCCAACGTGTCACATTGCCTTGACTGATTAAAAAGGCAGAGACAGGGTTGGGAGCAAGCCAAGCTGTGCCATAGCCTGCTAAAGTGGACAATCTGCCCCAACGTTCAATTTTTTGTAGATGCTTAAAGTCTTCTAATCCCATTCGCTCATTGGCGGCACGACGCAATGCCATAATTTCTTGGGTAAAATTGTCGACATCTTGGTCGTTTAAGGTAAAGGGGTAGGTGGTCATGGTGAAAGCTCTAAGTCCACAGAAAAAGTGCGGATTCTACAGCTTTTTGGCTGTTTGTCAGCGACCTAAAAAAATTATTTTTGTTGCCAATAGTTGGCTAACCAATAATCAACACTCACATAACGGCCACCACCACTAAAAAACAAACATATCAGCATAATTAAATACGTGGCGGCAAACTCAATGCCGTTATTAAGTACGACAAAATTCCCACTGGATGTTAACCAATCATAGTTGCCATGCGCTTGTAATAATTCGCGTGCTTTGCCAAGTTTTTCGGCGGAATCAATCACTTGTTGATTGGCAAAAGGCGCATGAGGGTCGGCAATGGCTTGCCAGCCATTAGGCAAGTGCACGGTAACAATCGCCACAATCATGGTGATAATTAAAGGTAAGCTAATCCAACGTGTGGCTAAGCCCAGTGTTAATAATACGGCACCTGCCAGTTCGGCACTGGTGGCTAAAAATGCCATTAACCACGGAAACGGCAAACCTAAGCCATAATCAGCATTACCAAACCACTCAACAGTATCGGCAAAACTTTGGTATTTATGAAAGCCTGCCATCCAAAAAATAGGGACTAAATACAGTCTTAGCGCGAGTGGAGCAAGACCATCAAGGTGTTTTAAGTAGTTAAACAGCGTGGTGTGAAAGTGATTGTAAAGGGTGATTAGTTTCATTGGTTAGTTACTCTAAGTTTTACATTAGATAACTATTCAGACTGTTTGTTACAGATGACAATCAGACTTGTTAATGGGTATTTGTATATTCACTTCATGTTTTACAGCAGCGAGGTCAACGATGGATGTTATAACCATACTCTTATTAGTAGCAGGCTTAGTGATACTGACGTTTGGTGCAGATTTTTTGGTTAAAGGGGCTTCAAGTTTAGCAGGCTCTTTAGGTATTAGTCCTTTAGTGATTGGTTTAACGGTGGTCGCTTTTGGTACGAGTGCCCCCGAAATGTCAGTCAGTATCTCTTCTGCGTTGCGCGGTGAGGCGGATATTGCGGTCGGTAACGTTGTTGGGAGTAATATTTTTAATGTGCTATTTATTTTAGGGGTATCGGCTATCGTTGCCTCGTTAATGGTGCAAAAGCAACTGGTTAGATTTGATATTCCGATTATGATTTATGTGTCATTGATTGTGTTATTGATGGGCATAGATGGTCAAATCAGTCGTTTTGATGGTTTTTTATTATTTGCAGGGATTATCGTTTATACCCTCTTTTTAATTAAAGAAGCACGGCGTGAGGGGGTATTAGTGGCCGAGGGGAGTGATGATATTGAACCGCCTCAACCCTTATGGAAAAACGCAATTTTAATTATTGTTGGTTTAGCCATGTTGGTATTAGGTTCACAATGGCTAGTTGATGGGGCAGTGGCGATTGCCAAATATTTTGGTTTAAGTGAATTGGTCATTGGTTTGACCATTGTTGCGGCAGGTACGTCTTTACCCGAGTTGGCGACCAGTGTCATGGCGAGTATTAAAGGCGAACGTGACATTGCGATTGGGAATATCGTTGGCAGTAATATTTTTAATATATGTGCGGTGTTGGGGTTGTCGAGCTTAGTGTCGCCAGAAGGTTTGCCAGTTGCTCAGTCCTCGCTGCTCATAGACATTCCTGTGATGATATTAGTCGCGTTGATTTGTTTACCTGTCTTTTTGGCTAATTACACCATTACTCGCCTTGATGGGATGACGTTTGTGGTGTGTTATGTGGCTTATGTGGTGTATTTAGTATTGGCTGCACAACAAAGCACTTGGTTAGTCACTGTTGTACCATTTTTATTAGCGATTGTTGCTGTGTGTCTTACATGGTGGATGTTGGAGGTAGTTAAATACTTACGCCGTCAGGTATCTGCTTAATGGATGACGCATCCCTCTCCGTGTTTGGAGAGGGATGATGAACCTTTAACCTGCTAAGATTTTTTTCAACAAATCATTTACTTGTGCAGGGTTGGCTTTGCCTTTGGAGCGTTTCATCACTTCACCGACAAAGAAACCAAACAATTTGTCTTTACCGCTACGATAATCGGCTAATTGTTGTGGGTTAGCGGCAACCACTTCGTTAATTACCGCCTCGATAGCACCGGTATCGGTTTCTTGTTTTAAGCCTTTTTCGGTAATAATCTCATCGGCAGATTTGCCTTGAGAGTCAAACATAAAACCAAATACTTGTTTGGCAATTTTGCCCGAAATCGTGTTGTCATTAATACGATTAATCAAACCACCTAATTGTTCAGCACTAATTGGCGATTCGGTGATGTCTTTTTCGGCACGGTTTAATGCGCCTAATAACTCTACCATCACCCAGTTAGAGGCTTGTTTAGCTTGATTATTGGCAGCTTTAACTACTGTTTCAAAATAGTCGGCTAATTCGCGTTGAGCAACCAATACACCTGCATCATAGTCAGGTAAGGCATAATCACTGATAAAACGGGCTTTTTTAGCGGTGGGCAATTCGGGCAAAGTTGCTCGAACCGTGTTAATCATGTCCTCACTCACCACCACAGGCAACAAATCGGGGTCTGGGAAATAGCGGTAATCATTCGCTTCTTCTTTGCTACGCATGGCGCGGGTTTTGTTGGTGTTTGGGTCATACAACACAGTTGCTTGTTGAATGGCACGACCAGACTCTAATTCGTCCATTTGCCATTCAATTTCGCTGTTAATCGCTTTTTCAATAAACTTAAAGGAGTTAACGTTTTTGATTTCACGGCGTGTGCCAAATTTTTCTTCGCCTTTATAACGCAACGACACGTTACAGTCACAACGCATCGAGCCTTCAGCCATATTGCCATCCGAAATACCCAAATAACGGATAATCGAGTGAATGGCTTTTACATAGGCAACGGCTTCTTTAGCAGAGCGCATATCGGGTTCAGACACGATTTCTAATAACGGTGTACCTGCACGGTTTAAGTCAATGCCAGACATACCTGCAAAATCTTCATGTAAAGATTTGCCCGCATCTTCTTCTAAGTGAGCGCGAGTAATACCAATACGTTTGGTGCTACCATCTTCTAAAACAATATCCAAATGACCTTTGCCAACAATCGGGTGTTCAAATTGTGAAATTTGATACCCTTTAGGTAGGTCAGGATAAAAGTAGTTTTTACGGGCAAAAATACTGGTTTTGCCAATTTGTGCATCAACGCCTAAACCAAAACGAATGGCCATATTCACGGCTTCTTGGTTAAGGACAGGCAATACACCGGGCATACCTAAATCAATTAAGCTGGCTTGGGTGTTGGCTTCTGCACCAAAACTGGTGTCACTGCCCGAAAAAATTTTACTATTGGTTGCTAACTGTACGTGTATTTCTAAACCAATCACAGTTTCCCATGACATAGGATGTTCCTCTTAAAAGCTTTTTCCGTAGCCCGTGTAAAGTGTAACGGAACACGGGTGTATGGGGTTTACCTATCTTCCTGTATTTCGCTACGCTACATACAGGCTACCAAGTTTTCCATGAAGGACTTGGTGTAAAGAGCCTTATTTAAACAACTCTGGCACTTCTTGATGCCATGTGGTCACTTGTTGATAACGATGGGCAACATTTAATAAACGTGATTCTTGCCAGTAATTACCAATTAATTGCAAACCAACAGGCAATTTTTGGCTAAAGCCCGCGGGAATGCTCATCGCAGGTAAGCCTGCTAAGTTGGTGGCG
Organism: Agitococcus lubricus; assembly: GCF_003051055.1. GTDB lineage: Bacteria > Pseudomonadota > Gammaproteobacteria > Pseudomonadales > Moraxellaceae > Agitococcus > Agitococcus lubricus. The sequence goes on from NZ_QAON01000020.1 coordinate 34,407, forward strand.
ATGGTGTAAATGTCGGATAAATACATAGCAATCGGGTTGGCATTCTTTTCACCAAAACCAAAAGCAACAGACGGTGAGGTTGGGCCAGCAATCACATCACATTGCGCAAACGCATTAGCAAAGTCTTGTTGAATTAAACGACGAACTTTTTGGGCTTGTAAATAATAAGCATCATAGTAGCCAGCCGATAAAGCATAAGTCCCAATCATAATACGGCGTTTGACTTCACTACCAAAACCTTCACCACGAGAGCGCTTGTATAAATCGGTCAAATCTACAGGACTTTCACAACGATAACCAAAACGCACCCCATCAAAACGCGATAAGTTGCTAGAGGCTTCGGCAGGGGCAATCACATAATACGCAGGTACAGATAACCCTGTGTTGGGTAAATCAATATCCACCAAAATTGCCCCAAGTTTTTCTAACTCTTTTAACGCGTCACGGACCACTTGTTCCACTTGGCCATCTAAACCTTCACCAAAATACTGTTTGGGAAGTCCAATGCGTAAACCTTTTAAGTCGTTATTTAAGGTGGCGGTATAGTCTGGTACAGCAGTGTTAATGCTGGTTGAGTCTTTGGCATCATGGCCAGACATGACATTCATTAATAAAGCGGCATCTTCGGCAGTTTGGGTCATTGGGCCTGCTTGGTCTAAGCTAGAGGCGAAGGCAATCATCCCCCAGCGAGAAATACGGCCATAAGTCGGTTTTAGACCTGTTAAGTTACACAATGCCGCAGGTTGACGAATAGAACCGCCTGTATCTGTACCTGTTGCCGCAGGGGCTAAACGTGCAGCAACGGCTGCGGCAGAGCCACCCGATGAGCCACCTGGAACTTTGCTTAAATCCCAAGGGTTTTTCACACCACCGTAATAACTGGTTTCGTTAGAAGAACCCATGGCAAACTCGTCCATATTGGTTTTACCCAACATCACTAAGCCAGTAGCTTCACTTTTGCTAATCACCGTAGCATTGTAGGGGCTAATAAAGTTATCGAGCATTTTTGAAGCACAAGTGGTTTTTACGCCTTGGGTACAAAAAATGTCTTTTTGTGCAATAGGAATGCCTGCTAAAGCATGAGCTGTGCCTTGACTCCGAGCGGCATCGGCAGCATCGGCTTGACGTAGGGCTTGGTCGGCACAAACCGTAATAAAGCTATTGAGCGAGTTATCGTATTGGGCAATACGTTGTAAAAAATGTTGCGTTAGCTCACGGCTAGAAAAATCGCCACGGGCTAAGCCGTCACGCAGAGCGGCTAAGGTATAGGTGTGTAACATGGTAAACCTTAATTGGGGTTGCCAAAAAATGAAGTTCCCTGTCTTGTTAAGACGGTGAGGGGGCTAATTCCTGATAAAAACTATGTTGTTTATTCAATCACCTTAGGTACTAAATACAAACCGTCTTGTACCGCAGGCGCGATTTGTTGATAAGCATCACGTTGATTGCTTTCTGTTACCACATCAGGGCGTAAAGGTTGGGTGACATCAACGGCATGTGACAAGGGTGCAATACCTTGGGTATTTACCGCCTGTAAATCGTCAATCAAACCTAAAATATTGTTTAAGCTATCGGTATAGCGCGATTTTTCTTCATCACTTAACCCTAAACGGGCTAAGTGAGCAATTTTGTTAATATCATCAAGGGTGAGTGCCATAATGCTCTCTATCTCTCTAAAAAAGGGATGCTACTGATGACCCTGCACAATCGGCGTGCAATAAGGTCTGTATTCCGTGTTATGGGCGAAGTTTAGCTGCTGTTCAAGGCAGTTTTATCATCGCTCAACAGTTATGCCTCGCTAGGTATGGATTATTGTGGTTTTAGCGTCGATTTTCTAGGGCTATTTTGCAAGTCAGTCTCTTGTTTTAAGTGCTCACCGTATAAACTCAATGGGAGGTCACTTGTTCTTAGTCTAGGCTTTGGTTAAAGTCAACGCTTTAGGGACACCGTCATCACGCGGCGCATCCGCAAAGATATCAACTATTTCTGCATGAATCGGCCGTTTAGCTCAGACTTGAGAGCGCTTATTATGTTTAAACGTTTGTTAGGTTTTTTATCGACAGATATCGCCATTGATTTAGGTACAGCCAATACCTTAGTGTTTATGCCGAAAAAGGGCATAGTCCTCGACCAGCCGACGGTAGTTGCCATTCGTCAAGGGGATGCAGGGCGTAGTATTGCTGCGGTTGGCACAGAGGCCAAACAAATGTTGGGACGGACCCCGATGGGTTTGAGTGCGATACGGCCTCTTAAAGACGGTGTGATTGCCGATTTAGAAATGACTGAAGTATTATTGGTACGTTTTTTACAAAAAATTCAGCATAAACCCGTCTTAAAACAAAATTTACGTGTGTTGGTCAGTGTTCCCTGTAAAGCGACTTTATTAGAGCGACGTGCTATCAAAGAAGCGGCTGATGGGGCAGGTGCGAACGAAATTCGTTTAATTGACCGACCTATGGCTGCCGCATTGGGGGCAGGCTTACCTGTTGATACGGCCTGTGGTTCGATGATTGTGGATATAGGTGCAGGTACGACAGAAATTGCCGTTATTTCTTTATTGGGCAGCGTCTATTCTGATTCGATTAGAACGGGTGGTGATGTGCTCAATGAACGAATTGTCACCTATATTCGTCGACAATATGGGTGTTTGATTGGTGAGACAACCGCCGAACACATCAAACAAGAGTTGGGTATGGCGATGGTATTGGATGAGCAAATACCCGAATTAGAGGTGCGTGGTCGTCATTTATCCGCAGGGGTGCCGACGGCCATTAAAGTCAATGCCCAAGAAATCAGTACCGCTTTGCAAGAGCCGCTACGTAATATTGTGAATGCCATTAAAAATGCCCTTGAAGATATGCCCGCAGAACTCTCTGCTGATATTGCGGAGCGTGGCATCATGCTCACAGGGGGAACGGCATTATTACGGCATTTAGATAAATTTTTATTACAAGAGGTGGGCTTACCTGTGATTGTCGCCGAAGAGCCCTTAACCTGCGTCATTCGCGGTATGGGACAAGCCTTGGCCTACTTAGATAATCCTGCTTATGACAGTTTGTTTGTCCACTGATGCGCGACATTATCGATAGAGACAAACGCCGCTTTGAAGATATTCCCGCAGAGGGGTATCGCTTAGTGGTGGCTGTACTGTTGTGTACGGTCTTGATTGCAGGGGATACGTTATATCCCCAATACAGTCAGCCCATACGTCAATACAGTCAGCAGGTGATAGAGCCTTTTGTCCGTCTATTAAGCTATCCTGCACGGCTCGTACACGGTTTGACTGACCGCCTACGTAGTCAAAAAGAGTTGTACGAAGAAAATAAAATTCTCCAAGCCGAACTGCTACAAAATGCCGCTCAATTACAACAGTTAGCAGAAAGTCGTGCCGAAAATAGCCGATTACGTGCCTTGCTACAGGCCAGTTTGCGCATCAATGACCATATCCTCAATGCGGAAATCATTTCCATAGACCCTAATCCCTATCATCGGGTGTTAATCTTAAATAAAGGCACTCGCGAAGGCATGGAGCTTGGGTTACCCGTGTTGGATGCAGACGGTATTATGGGGCAAGTGATTCAGGTAACACATCGTTTGTCATCCGTCATGCTGATTTCTGACCCGCGCCATTCGATTCCTGTCCGTATAGAACGTAATGAGGGGCGGGCTATTTTAACGGGGATGGGAGATAGTCAACGACTTAAACTCGACTATGTGCCCGAAACCGTAGACATTAAAGTGGGCGATAAATTGATAAGCTCGGGTTTGGGACGAAATTTCCCCGCAGGTCACCCTGTCGCGATTGTGTCAGAGGTCAAACGTCTGGCAGGGCGTGAATTTGTCGAAGTCTATGCCCGTCCAGTCGCCAATTTAGACCATAGCCGTCATGTGATTGTCTTATTTAGACGCTCTTTACACGACGAGCAACCCACCATCACCCCCCTTGACAGCATAGAGGAGGTGAAACCATGAAGCTCGCAGAGCCTAAATCAACGCTTCCGCTGAGTTTTGTCTTGGCTTTTTTGTGGGCTTTGTATCCACTGCCACCAGAGTTAGCATTATGGCGACCCGATTTAATGCAACTGTTGTTAATATTTTGGGGCTTACATTATCCGCATAAAGTCAGTATTGGCGTTAATGTCGTGTTGGGTTTGGCGTTGGCGCTCATGTTAAACCAAACATTAGGCATTTATGCCTTGTCGTGGGCAGTCAGTGCCTACCTAAATCGACTCTATATCCGACGTGCACGTATGTCGTCTGCGTTGGTCACGACGTTATGGGTATGTTTTTTAGTCACCCTCGCGTTTAGCTTACGTTTTTTTATCTATGCGCTCATCGGGCAAGCGTATAATGGTTGGCAATACGCTTTACCCATTATCACGACGACCTTAGCATGGCCTCTTGTGGTTATGAGTTTACAACGTTGGCGACGTGATTATTAACGCATATCGGCGGTATTGTCTTCAGATAGCCGTGTAATAGGATTGACCTATGCTGTATTTAGCTTCCACTTCTCCGCGTCGACGTGACTTGTTAAACCAATTGGGTTTAGAGTTTCAGGTATTATCGGTACATGTCGATGAGTCGGTACAGCCGCATGAATTGGCGAGTCACTATGTAGAACGATTAGCACGCGCCAAAGCACATGCAGGCTTTCAACAGAGACAGTCGGCTTCCGATTTAGTGTTAGCGGCAGATACGACGGTGGTGCTAGATGGCCACATCATCGGCAAACCCGAAAATTATGCGCAAGCGCGGGATTTGTGGCAACAAATGAGTGGTCGAGCGCATCAGGTATTAACAGGTATTGCACTCGCTAATCAACAGGCCATGCGTAGTCAAGTGGTGAGTACGGAGGTCTATTTTAAGCCTCTCTGTGAAGCAGAAATGCACGCTTATTGGCATACGGGCGAACCGCAAGATAAAGCAGGTGGCTATGGTATACAAGGTAGAGGTGCATTATTCGTACAAAAAATTATAGGGAGTTACAGTAACGTGGTTGGCTTACCGTTGGTAGAAACGGCACAATTACTGACTGAATTTGACTATCCTATTTGGTAATACGAAGCATGTCTTAGTCTTAAAGCATCTCTTTTCGCTATTATAAGTAAAACTTAACAATTATCAGAATATCAACAGATACATACATTATGTCAGAAGAAATACTTATCAATATCACGCCGATGGAATCACGCGTAGCCTTAGTCGAAAATGGCACGGTACAAGAGTTATTTGTGGAGCGTACGGCCAAGCGAGGCTTAGTCGGTAATATTTATAAAGGTAAAGTGGTACGGGTATTACCGGGTATGCAAGCCGCTTTTGTCGAGATTGGTTTATCACGCACTGCCTTTTTACATGCTAATGACATCATTTGGCCTAAAAGAACAGAAGACCTTAACGAGCCACCGTTAATTACCGAGTTATTACACGAAGGACAAATGATTACTGTCCAAGTCATGAAGGATATGTTGGGCACTAAAGGGGCACGTTTAAGCTCTGATTTATCTATTCCCTCACGTTATTTAGTTTATATGCCCTTTGGTGAGCATATTGGTATCTCTCAGCGTATTGAAAGTGAAGCAGAACGCGAACGCCTGAAAAGTTTGACGCGTTTGATTCGAGAGGAACATGCAGACAGCTTAAAAGGTGGGGTGATTGTGCGTACCGCTGCCGAAGGGGTGAGTGAGGAGGAATTACGCCAAGATATGGCGTTTCTCATTAAGTTATGGCAGTACATCAAAGAAAAAAAACAAAGTACACAACAGCCAGCTTTGATTTACGAAGAGTTACCGCTCTATCAACGTATTATTCGCGATATGGTCATTCAAGACATCAGTAAAGTCTACATTGACTCGCGTGAGACCTTTGCCAAAATCTTAGAGTTTGTGCGTGAGTTTGTGCCCAGCGCCGAAGAAAAGTTAGAACATTATCCTGGCGAAAAACCCCTATTCGAGCTATATAATGTCGAAGAAGATTTACAAAAAGCCTTATCACGTAAAGTACAACTCAAGTCGGGTGGTTATTTAATCATTGACCAAACCGAAGCAATGACCACGGTTGATGTCAATACAGGTTCGTTTGTAGGTTCGAGAACCTTAGAAGATACCGTTTTTAAGACCAATTTAGAGGCCACACATGCCATTGCACGCCAATTACGCCTGCGTAATTTGGGTGGAATTATCATTATTGACTTTATTGATATGCAAGAGGATGAGCATCGTAGCCAAGTGCTAAAAGCTTTTGAAAAAATGCTCACCCGCGACCATGCCAAAACCAAAATTACTCAAGTCTCCGAGTTGGGCTTGGTGGAAATGACGCGCAAACGAACCCGCGAATCCTTAGAACATTTGTTGTGTGAAACCTGCCCAACGTGTCAAGGACGAGGCTCCGTCAAAACCGCCGAAACGGTGTGTTTTGAGATTTTTAGAGAAATATTACGTGAGGCACGTGCCTATGATGCCGCGAATGGTTATATGGTCATTGCTAATCAAAAAGTGATTGACCGTTTATTATCAGAAGAGTCGGCAGCCGTCGCTGATTTAGAACTGTTCATCGCAAAGCCCATCCGTTTTCAGGTAGAGAGTCTATATACCCAAGAACAATATGACATTGTATTGGTGTAAAGTGGCTAGCTGGCGTACATGGCGAAAAGTAGGTATTGGCCTCGCATTGGGCTGCTGCCTATTACTGTGCGTAGTCGCGTTATTGGCAACCTTTGTTTTGCCAATGGCCAGCCATTATCAGAGCCGTATTGAGCAACAACTCAGTGTTGCCATGCAGACGCCTGTCAAAGTCACCAGTTTAGAAGCCTATTGGTTAGGGATAGAACCAGATATCACCATAAAAGGCTTAAAGATTTACCACCCACAACACGCGAATGTCGTGTTATTAGAAATCCCTTATATTCATTTGGAATTGGCACTGTGGCAAAGTTTATGGCATTGGGATATTCGTCTTGATGCACAGGCGAAAGGTATTTCCCTACAACTGGCACAACAAGCCACAGGTGAGTGGGTTATTAAGGAGTTATTGGCACTGGGGCCAAGTCGCCCAGAGGTGCGTAAAACAGCAGTGAATTGGCTGCTAAAACAAGCAGATTTACGGTTTGACGAACTGAAAATCCACCTGCAGCCTTATCAAGCACCGTCTATCCAACTCGACGACCTCCGTCTTATCAACCGTAATCGGGGTCAACAACACGATTTTAGACTGTATGCCAACTGGCAACAGCAACCGCTAAAGCTGTTTGCCAATTTGACTGCAAAAGCGGATTTTTTACAAGCCAGTGCATGGTCTGGTCAGTTATATACCCAATTACCAACACAGGCTTGGCAGCCGTGGTTGCATCGTAGTTTGACTCCAAACTTGGGATTAGAAAATCTTTTAGCTGGCGCAGAAGTGTGGGCAAGCCTGCGGCAAGGGCAATTAACAGGCCTAAATGCTAAATTAAATATCGCGCATGTCCGAGCAAATTATCAGCAACAAAACATAGAGGCACAAATAACAACGCTATTCTCATGGCAACAACAAGCACAGGGTTGGCAACTGGACGTTGACCATGTGACGGGCAATATCAATCATCACCCTGTACAATTACCTAATTTTCGTTTGTTGCAATCTGCTGCACATTATTATCGTCTCGATACTTCACGCTTTGATATTAAAGACATCGTGACCATAGGGCATGTGGTTGCCCCAACAGTATTCAGAGATTGGCTACGACAAGCCCAACCACAAGGCACTATTGATCATTTGGCACTCGCATGGCAAACAACCGAAGCCGCACCTACCTTGTTACTAGCGCAAGTACAAGCCAAGGCCGTTACTGTCAAAGCGACAGCGAGCAGCATAGGTGTACAAAATGCCGACTTCTGGTTAACACATCAACCAACAGGTGGAGTGGGGGCATTAACCATTAAACGGGGGGTATTAGACCTTAAACAGGCGTATCGAGTACCAACACCCGTCAATCAGCTACATGCCAAACTGCGTTGGTCTGCCGATGAGCATGCGTGGTACGTCGAAACTAACAAAATTACCGTCGCTAATGCCGATGCACATGGCGAAGCCTTACTGAAATTAAGAATTCCCAAACAAGACCCTTCGGCAACAGAAATGCGTTTATTAGCCAGTATTGATGAAGGTAATTTGGCCAGTGTGTGGCGTTATGTGCCGTGGCCACCCGCAGGTGACGATACGTTAGCATGGTTAAAGTCGGCCTTGGTTGCAGGACGGATTAAACACGGTGATTTTTTGTATGACGGGGTGCTTATAGATACCCCTCAGCGTGCACCAAGCACCATGCAAATGAATTTTTGGATAGAAGATGGCCAACTCGCCTATCAAGCAGGGTGGCCAATGCTGAAACAACTGGATGCAAAAGTCAGTATTTATAATCGACGCCTTGAGGTAATGGCTAGTCAAGGTCAAATCTATCAAAGCATTCCACGTCATATTCATGCGGTGATTCCTGATTTGAGTCAGCCCGTCCTAAATCTGACAGCCGATATCGATGCCACAGGCGATGATATGATGCGTCTGTTTCAAGAAACTCCACTCCAGTCAGATACAGGACGAGTAGCGCAATTGTTGCATATAAACGGAGAAATTGCGGGTCAACTGGCGTTAAGGATTCCGTTAACAACGGCGAATCAAGACGATGTGTATGTGAAAGTAAAAGCCGATTTAACAGGCAATCCTGTCATTCTAAAACAAAGTAGCGAGTTTGACTTATGGTTAACAGGCACAGTGAATTATGAAACGGGTCGTGGTTTGACAAGTCAAACGATACAAGGCTATTTTTTGAGTCAGCCTGTCTCTGTCAAATTAGCGAGTTTATTAGATAATCAAGACGTAGCCGCCATACAAATTCAAGCTAATGGACAAATTGCCCCCAATAATCTCAAACCGTGGCTAGGCGATTTAACCCGCTCCATGAAAGGAAAAACACAGTATCAAGCGGCATTGACCGTGCCTGTGTCTGATGAGCCTGTTCATATTTCGTTAAGCTCCGACTTACAAGGCTGGACGATAGACTTGCCCGAACCGTTAGGTAAAAAACAGTCGGCTATCCCGTTTCACTATGAAATGCAATTAGATAATCAACAAGAGCAAAGTGCGTATTTGATGTATGGTACCCGTTTACAAACTGGTTTTGCCATTAAAGATGGCAAAATTACGCGCGCTTTAGTCCAATTGGGAGAAAGCTGGTTAGGCGATTTGCCACCTGAAGGCTTATGGGTGAAAGGGCGTTTGGGCAGTGTGGATATTGGCGAATGGTTGCCGTGGTTGAGGCCAGCTGCTAATAATATTGCGCCCAAAAATGTGGCAACCGTCTTGCCTGAATTACAAAGTTTTGCCGTGGATATTGACCGTTTGAGTTATGGCAATTATTTATTACGCGATGTACGTTTGGGCTTAGAGCAAGAATCCAATCAACAATGGCGCTTACAGATATTGAGTAATGATTTGAGTGGCGAGGCCTTATTACCGCATACGGCGCAACAGCCCTTAGTCTTACGTATTCAAAATTTAAGTTTGCCGTTTGAAAACACAGGCCAAGTGCAATCAATGATGCAGCTTAAAGGCCAAGACAGTTGGTCTATTCCTAAAATTGAGCTGTATCTGGCAGATGTTAATTTTAAGTCTTGGCCTAAGCTCGCACACTCCGAAATCAGAGCGACTGTCTTACCGACCTCTAAAGGGATTCGGCTCACCCAAGCCAGCTTAAAAAATGCCTTATTTACGATAGACAGTACGCTAGACTGGCAATGGCGTGGCACAGAGTCAACTAGTTATTCTGGCCAATTAGTACTCAATAATGCCGCTAATTTGTTTACAGCGTTTAACCGTGACCCCTTATTAAGTAGTCAACAAGCGAATGCCCATCTGAGTTTACAATGGGCTGGTAGCCCTACCGCCTTAGATTTGGCACACTTAAACGGTCAATTGAGTGTGAGTTTAGATAAAGGGCGTGTATTAAACCTAAATCGTTTAGTCAGTTTGTCGCGTTTATTAGGGGTACTAGACACAGATAACTTTAAGCGCCGACTCAAATTCGATTTTAGTGACATTACGCAAAAAGGATTAGCCTACGACAAACTGACCTTCAAAGCGCATATCAGTGAGGGGGTACTAAAGAATCAATTAGCGTTTATTAGCCCGTCCTTAAAAGCACAGGGGCAAGGCGAAGTGAATCTAGTGACCCAAAGTTTAGACCAACAAGTCGATATTTCTGTGCCTATTAGTAGTGCCGTTCCTTATGCTGCCGCCGTCGTTGCAGGCCCTGTGGTGGGTGGCGCTTTGGTAGCGGCCGAAGCCTTATTGGATGACCCTCTCACCAAGGCCACCACCTTGCATTATCAGTTACAAGGTAATTGGCAAAACCCTACCATTCATCGTCTCAAAAAACCGATTTTACCGTGGCGTAATTGGTTTAAGTGGGATAAACCCTAACGAGTTTCAAAGACAGGCATGAGCTGCCGAGTCAGTGCTAAGAAGAAAGGAGAACTGCATGTCTGTCCGTGTTGCAGCCATTCAAATGTTAAGCAGTGAGCAATTAGCGAGTAATTTACAAACAGCTACCCAGTTATTTGCGCAAGCCAAAGCACAAGGCGCGTGTTTAGTGGTACTGCCTGAAAACTTTGCCATGTTTGCCGCAGGGGTGCAGTATCAAACAGCGGTTACGCATTTTGTCGAGATTCAACAATGGTTGGCTGAGCAAGCAAAACAACAGCAATTATGGATTATTGCTGGTAGTATACCTTGTGCATTCAGACCTGATGGCAGCCCTGTACCCGATAAAAAAGTGCGTTCTTGTTGTCTTGTCTATAACCCACAAGGTGACTGTGTCGCGCGTTATGATAAAATTCATTTGTTTGATGTACAGGTAAACGATGCCCAAGGCAGCTACCAAGAGTCGGCCACCTTTGAGCAGGGTACAGACCTCGTCGTCGTAAAAACCCCCTTTGCTAATATCGGCTTAAGTATTTGTTATGATGTCCGCTTTCCTGTGCTTTATCAGCGATTACGTGATTTAGGCGCAGAGATAATAGTCGTACCCGCTGCTTTTACCTATTTAACAGGCCAAGCCCATTGGCAGACCTTATTACGTGCGCGCGCCATAGAAACACAATGTTTAGTCATTGGTGCAGGGCAAGGCGGACAGCATAACGCGCTACGTCGTACTTGGGGACATAGCCAAATTATTGACGCATGGGGAAATGTGTTGGCTGAACAACAGGAAGTGGGTGCAGGCGTGGTTGTCGCTGATTATGATTTAGTCGAGCAGTACAGAATTCGTCAACAAATGCCACTTTTGCAACACCGACGGCTATGCTAAAACACAGTGCTAGCGTATATTTAACAAGCATATACAGACAGAATCTTGCAATCATGCAACACAGTCGACAGTAATAAAACTTTTTTTTTATAGAATGATGAAGCCAGTCTTGCATTGGTATAAGCAGTAGCAGAATGATGGAGAGCAATAATGAGCGATAGCTTGGCGGATTATTTAGGACAAGTCCCTATCTTTTCTAATCTCACATTGCCTGAGCTGCAAACTATCGAAAAATATATGTTTTTTAATAAAGTAGAATCAGGTGAGTTTGTTTTCAAAGAAGGCGAAAAAGGCGACTATGTGTGTTTTGTCATGCACGGTGCTTTAGATGTGATTAAACTAAACCAACATGCCCAGCCTGTGGTGATTACTACCTTGGCAAAAGGAAGTTCTATTGGTGAAATGGCACTGATTGATAAATTAACCCGTTCAGCCTCCGTGCGTGCGTGTACAGCGTCTGGTTTAATTGTGTTAACCCGTAAAGGCTTTGAGATGATTCTGAAGTTACACCCAGAAATTGGCATTAAAATTTTGAAGGGGATAGCATCCTTGCTCAGTATTAACTTGCGCAAAACCTCTGACAAATTAGCCGAGTTTATGCCGCCGTTGGCTTAATTAGCGGCATTCAGCAGGAGCTAAATTTGCAGGTACACTCCCGATGGGAGCCCCGAGCATGCCCCTGTCATTGGCTGTATTTTGTGTGGCAGAAGAACAAGCCCAGTCAATAGCCCCAGAGGTACCATGGTCGATGGCGTCAACGAGCTTCTCGGATGCTGTTGCAGACGTTCTGATATACGGGGATAAGTAAATAATATTGGCTGAAGTGCCGAGACCGACAAAATCACTATTGAGGGTGATTTCAATTTCGCCTGTATCTCTATCAATATGTATTTGGTCAACAAATTTACTGTTGGTGCCTGTACCCCCCGCTTGGGCATTCCAAAAATCGGCAGTGCGTGCCAAATCGTCCAAAGAGGAAGCGCCTTCACTCGCCACCAGTGTCGTAACGCTTTTGGCCAAATTGAGAGACTCAGTATGATCCTAGCCAACTAAATGGACAATTATTCCCTCTAAAGCTAATTTAAGAATTATGTTTGGAGAGAAGAAATGGCAAAACGTTTTAGCCCTGAATTTA
>NZ_QAON01000021.1 GCF_003051055.1 Agitococcus lubricus
ATTCAGCCAATGGCTGGTTGAGTCCAAATGCTTTTATGCAAAAGCATCTACTACTTTTAGAGGGTACAACTGTCTAATTTTCTGGCTAGGATCAGGGATAGTAACACCCGTCACTGCGCACGCACCTCCCCAGTAATCTAGCATCGCATCCCGAAATTTATTCTGCCCCACTCGCTGACGTACCATGCGCTCAACTTCGGTACCAACAATACCTGCGGGAAGATCAGCTAATTCAGCGGATACGGCCTGCTGAAAATTGATCACCGTTTGATTAGGGAGTGCGCGAGAGAGACTAGCTGCTCGTCGCAAAAGCACAGCAAGATTAGACTCGGTAGCAGTTTGGAATACATCGCCCCCTGCTGCCATCATTGTTGGAAAACTACGCTGTAATTCAGGCAACAGCGATGAGGAATCCGTCTTAAAACGCACGTAGTACGTCCCATTTTGCAAACATATCACAGCGCGATTAGCGTGACGTGCAGAAGCTAAGGTAATGCCATCAGGTTCAGAGACGAGTATATGCTCAAAGCCGTTATCGTTGCCAACCTTCTCAATAAGCGTACTTTGCAGAAGATTCATAAATCTTGCATCTGCCTGTCATTGTTAGTTTTCGCCATTATTTTAACCAACAGAAGCCAATCTTATTTTGACTTTATCGAATTCCTAGACCCATTCTTCAACGAACTCGCTTCGTAGTTCATCCATTTTGGATGGCAGCTCTTGATAGCAGACTAGCCCCAAGTATGTTGCCGCCCGAGTCGCTCCAACATAGAGATAACGATCAAATAATTCTGGTTTATATTCCGCCAATCGGTCTACACCCACAAAAAATACTGCTTCGAATTCCAATCCTTTAATATGCTGCACGTTGAAAACTCGGACATCTGCACCCTCACCCAATATTTGCCCTTCCTCACATGCCACAGCTCTTAGATTGATGGCCTCCAAATGAGCTGAAAGTTTCTCTGCCATAGGCTTCACCTCTTCCTCTGCATTCATAAGTACTGCAATTGTTGGCATGAGTTTGACTGAGCTTTCTACCTCTTTAATACGTTGGGCAATCCATTCCACCGCACTGTCCACACTAGCGTTTTCAAGTAATACTGGTTGAACACCCTCATGTGTACTTTCCTTTGGAAGCTCTCCGTGTGAACTCAAGTCACCATTTAGTAGCTTCAATAACTGACCAGAAAACATATTAAGCGCCCTACTTTGACGGTAAACCAGAGTAATATTTTTTTCTACAATACGGGGGGATACCCAAGATAATTGATCTTTAGAGCGAATACCCGTTGTGGTAATACGTTGATTAAAATCGCCACAGGCAAAAAATGATCTGGTATGAAGAGAGGTTAGTGCCTCCATACATGCGAGTTGTATGACAGAGAAGTCTGTTGCTTCATCCACCATGATCTGGGTACGGAACAAAGTAGACAGGTTACGTAATGACTCAAACCGTACGGATGTTATATCTCGAGCAATATAATCTTGTAATAAAAGCTCTCTAGCATTACGCAAGATGAGCAGCACAATTGCATCCAACTCGGTCGAACAAAGATGCAAAGGGCTTACTGGAGATTCTTTATATAAATTTAGATTTCCTGCATGCTGCTTTCGAAATGCCTGATAGCTCGCAGGGACATCCGCTACATATCTCCGAAATGCATTTACGAAGCGTCGCAATCCATTCTGAAAGCTGATGCGTTGGCCTATTTCCAAAAGTACAGGCTCAGCAGGTATATTGACTTCAAGCCAGTCCACAATGCGTGCAGCACGCGAAGCTTTGGGCATACTGCGCTTGCGATATCGGCTCCTTGCTAATGTTCGCAAAGCTGAAACATAGGCTTTTACCGCCTTTTGAATATCACTTGACGTCTGAGTAGAAATTTCTGGCTCGTCCTCATCGAACTCAGCTTCTTCATCTGGTTCATCTTCAAGTTTAAGCTCGGCCAATAATTTTGACATACGTAAGAATATTTCTTTATCAGCGTTGTAAAGGCGATTACGCTCTTTTTTGAGTAAATCATCTGTCACCGTTCTGGACTCTTCCAGTGCTGCCTTGATTTTCTCCTCAAACAAGCCAAGCTCACGATATATCTCCATCCAGCTTAGTCCTGCCAATCTTTCCGTAAATTTCAATATTTGTTGAGCAATCGCTTGGCCTTTTACTGGTGCTGCATCTTTTGCTATCTCAGCTCCTTCGAGCAGTTGAGACCGCAAGCGTTGGTCGTGAAAGGCACTAAATAATTCAAACCATTTCCTTGGATCTGTAATAATTTCGGCACTCAAGTTCTCCATATCAGGCTTAAGTGTGTAGCGTCCTGTATTAGCTGAACGCAGTATACCCATTGTGTTGCGTGCAATGTCGTTTCGATAAGCGCCCCAAGTTTTGATGCGCGCATCAGAAGCTGGCACCTGTTCCTTATTGAACGCCTCTTTCAAATAGTGTTTGAGCAGATCTGAAGGTGTAAACATCAACCAATTGGAGGCATGTAGGCCTAATTGCCCAGATAAGCTGGCAATCCGACTTTCGTCCTCTTCCAGATTTTCAAGATCAATTTTTTGCCCTAATCGTTTAATTAGAGTAGTCGTTTTACCAGTACCTGGTGGTCCCAAAATAATAAGTTGGCTATCTAGCGGTAACCGAAAAATATCACCTTGGAACTGATCTAGAATTGGCTGATCGCGCAAGCCCATGGCTATACGTATCTGGTGAGTAATACCTTGATTGACTAAGCTAGCAGTCTCGGCCTGCTCAAGCATACGGTCTAGTTCATCACTGGCATCAATATCTTGAGCTTGCAATAAGGCACGTAAGGACTCGATAGAAAAAACCCCAAGCTCCATGTGCCGATATTGATTACGTATTGAGTCCCACTGGTTATCTAAAAAACGAGGGTCAAAATTGGTTTTTTCGATGAGAGTGAAAGATTTTTTACCCTTAGGTAGTTGTACACTACGCTCTTCGCCAACAGGTGCTTCTGCAAGACGGCCTATAGGTGAACCATAAGCGGCTAATTGCTTGCCCGAAGCTAGTATCAAACTTCCTTTGCGAGCAATATAGAATACACGTTGCTCGCCAGACTCATCTTCCAAAACTAACCTAGCAATGGCTGGCTCATGCTGTAAAGAAATTAAACTTTCACGATTTTTTTGCTGGATGTCGTCTAGATTACCAAAGGCTTCCCCTCCAGTGAACGTATTACCACTTGCAAAAATATGGGGAGAAACTGAGCTTTGAGAATTAAGCTTATTTACTGCCGTAGATGCAATCTCAGCAAAGGTATTCAAAGACTCATTTGCCAAACTTTGGAAATCGGACTGATTCATTATTTTCCCCTCTTAATTATTGTGATGATCTAAATAGCTAGCGGCTTAACTTCCACACCTATACGCTTAGTAAACAACAATCCATCTTCCTCACTACTATTTAGCCGCAAACGAACATTTTTCTCAAACGCTTCTGGGGCTTTTGTTGATGTTGTGACTATATATTGGAAATGCAACTGTTCTGCTTCGTTTACACAGGCGATCAAAGCCCAAAACAACGACTCATTCATTTCTGCTTCGCGTGGTGAATCATGTAACAAAAAGCTTGGATGAAAGCTTTCAGGGTTACGGCTATCCAACAAACAAACTATATCACCCGTAAGTGTTTCCAGTACCCCATAAGTCGTGGAGTGACTCGGGCCCATATGAAATGGGTGCTTTTCTTGCTCATTAAAAACACCCCAAGCAAACCCTGGCAAGCGTTTGGCGATTGAATCCACCAATGAATTTATGCTTTTTTTACGATCTGTAAAATGGGAACACTCATCATGAAGTTGCAATAGCAATTGCTGTTGCTCTGTTTCTAATGCGGCCTGCTGATTTTTCAAACTGATCACATCTTGCCATTGTGTTGGGTCTTTGGATATTTTTTCGTAAAATTCATATTCTTTGATTGCATTTTCCAATTGCTTTTTTCGCACTAATATTTCTAATTTTCTCAAGTCATTTTCATCAATATCGTTCTTTAGCAACATTAAGTCTCTATCCAATGGAGCAAGCTCCTGATCAATATTCGACAGTTGTTTCTGACGTTTAGCCAATTCTTCCCGTTTGGTTATATTGTCATGATTACGTTCACGGGTATTATGAAACGAAGTAAATTGTAGTGTTTTGATCCGATTTTGAACGTAATCACAATCTCGTTTCAGACGATCTCCTGACACACACAACTGCCCCAAACATGCCTGTAAGGCTTCAGGCTCTTCTTTTAACCGATTGACTGCTGCAACATTACCTTGAATAGCTGACTCTAACTGTGCAATTTCATTAGCTAACGCTTTTCTTGAGTTTGAGATTGGTACTCTAAATTCTTGCAGTGCCTGTCGTTGTTGCTTCATATTCTTTCTATTTGTTTCTAATGTCTGTATCTCGTCGATACACTTAGCGATTTGCTGTTGTGCAAGACCATGCAATGAAACCTCATCAAACAATGAAGCCGCACGAAATGGGGACGCATTATCCACTTCTAACACAGCAGCCAATTGGTGCTTAACGTGTGCTTGCAAGTCTGTAGAACGCCGTAGCAAATTTGCAATCTCTCCGTCTATGCGTTTTTGTGCTGCTTTTGTTTTTTCAAGCTGATGCTCAGTGGTTGTCTCAGATAATCCCAATACCAGTTTGACAACCAACGCGGGTGACTGAGCTGGGAGAGTAAAACCTGTGCCCTCAGTACGCCAATGATAATAGCTTTGATAGCGGCAACCCTGATCCCGTGAACACCACGCCAAAATATGTTGCCATTGCAGCGCTTGCCCCGAACCTAGCAGTGTCTGAACAGGTAGAGGCTCAATAAATTGATGATGAAATGTCTGAGTATATTGTTCGTATTGGTTGATGAATTGCCCGCTAGCCAGTTGACGCCAGTCGGTATCTCTGGCGGCACGGTATTGTTTTTGGTGCGTCCACGGCTTCAGTACTGTCCATATTTCTTCACCAATATGCACACGCGCTGCCACGGCTCCATCGGGCATAGTACTCTTTAATTCATCTCGCAATGGCGTTCCTGTTGCCCATTGTGGGTCTTCCAAAACAAAACGCAGCAATTGGCAAAATGCGGTTTTACCTACACCATGACCAACACTATTTTCCATAGGCTCGGATAAAATCAGGTTTAAACCACGGCGTAAAGGAATCTCTCGCAACAGTGTCATGGATTCGATTGAGCCAATTAACCATAGGGTCTCCACCCATACCTTGGGTTTAGTTCGAGGTAGTCCACGCGTTACAGTATTCATTCCATTGGTCTCACGCACGTTTATTCATGGATTGCAGTGCAGCCGTTTCTGTTGTAGTGGCTTGTTGCTGATCGAGTGCTTTTAAGATTTGTTGCTGGTGTTGATATGCCTCTAGTAGTTGCGTTGCCAGTGCTTTTGTACGCTCATCTCCAAGCAACTCCGTTAGTGCGCTATCATGCTGTTTAATTTCTAGCATTTTTCCAACAGGCGTTGCAAACACTTGATGCAACCACTTCATCACTAACGGCAGGCGTGATAATCGTTCTGAGGTACGCCACTGTTCCAAGGCTGTTGAGTACTCAGTCTCTATGCTGGCAAGCAAGATGCTGTGTATTTGCTGTTCTGGCATTTGACCAGCCTGAAGGATTAAGTCGCATACCAATCCAGCAAGCCAATCTTCGGCATCACAACAAGGGACTGAATCGGGGAAATACGCTGTATAAGGCATCCTACGACGAGGCGTTGGCATGGTGACTGGAGCAACATCAAAAAGCTCTCCTCTTTCTAATTTATCCCACGCATCCAACACCAGCCATTGGGTACGGTATTCGCCAAACTCCTTCATTTCTTTGTTTTTAAGCACACGAAAGGTTTCACTGGGATAAT
Organism: Agitococcus lubricus; assembly: GCF_003051055.1. Classification (GTDB taxonomy): domain Bacteria; phylum Pseudomonadota; class Gammaproteobacteria; order Pseudomonadales; family Moraxellaceae; genus Agitococcus; species Agitococcus lubricus. The sequence continues at coordinate 5,892 of NZ_QAON01000021.1, forward strand.
CTTCGCCCATGACATCCGCAGGGTCTAGAATGTAGCGCAGTTCATCATGGGTAAGGCTATAAAGCTTTGCGTAATAGGCATCTAACTCGGCACGCAAAACGGCACGGCGTTTGGGGTCAAAGGCAAATGGTTCACCGTTGTAACCTAAGTCTTGCGCCCACGGTTTTAGATCATAGGCCGTATAGGTGAGTTCAAGCACGCGTGGGACGATAAATTCAGCATCAACCTCAGAGTAATGAGTGGGTGGAATTACTGGAAGTTGTTTAATAATAAAGTCTGCTAAATGTGTGCCACCTATTTTTTGCCTAGCAGTGAAGTCAAGAACAAGAGAATTTAGATTGGCAAGTAAAAGCGCATAACGTGAACCTTGAAGCCCGACACTACCAATGTTTATGCGCAGTGTAAAATCTGTACCCACCCTAGGTACTACACTCGCAATGATAGTGCGCTCATCAGTAGCACGGCAAATATCTCGCCAGCCCATCAGCCACCCTCGCGGCCAGCCTTTATCATTCAAACTCTGCTCTACCTCGGACTTGCGCACCCAGTAGCGAGGAGTAACTCTATAATCAGGGTCAAACTTTTCGATACTAGTGAGGTCACGGCTGTTTCCGTCAGGCGTATAAGTAGCCCAACGGTGGTCAAACTGATGGATAAGTTTTGCTTCGTACATTGTGACGAATTTTGGCTGTGGATATTTCGAACACTCGCTTACAACCTCAGCTTTTGCCATATCAAAAGCCCTTCTTGGTTGTATCCCCCAAGGATTACCCTCTGGCTGATTTTCATTTATCAAAACTGGTGCAGCACGATACAGTTTTTTGGTCAGCTCAGCATCACGCTCACTGCGAAACACGGGGCAAGTCAAGGTGTTGGGATTGATGAGACGGAACTCGTCTGGCGTAAGCGTGAAACGGCGGCGTGTGTCAGCAAGCTGGCTTACTTGCGTGGCAAAACAGACAAATTCCGCTTGGTCTGCCGCGCCCAAGGTGAGCAAACAAAACTTCATTCGGCTATCAACAGCGGCGAACAGTTTTTCGCGGTTTTCAATATCAAACAAACTAATCAAACGGCCAGTTTGGGTAATATGGCCAAAATAGTCTTTGGTACTATCATCCGTCGCAATACCTGTCGGCACAATAAACCCCGCCCGACCACTGGCGTGGGTAATTTGGCTAATCGTCTCAGCAAACAACGCATAGGTATTTACGTCACCTACACCCGTCAACGGATAACGCCCACCATCATCCCCCTTCACATGTGCAAACAAACTCGCCGCCTCTGCTGTACGCCGCGCACCAATAAACTCAGCATATAAACGTTGCTCCGCTTCACACTCGTGCGGCGGATGTTCCTGCTGCGGAAATAAATGCTTGGCCAGCATTCCCTCACTTAACCACTGAATACGCTGGCTACGCTCCGCCTTGTTTTTAGCCTCTGCCACATCCCGATGACGGGTCGCAAAGAACTCTTCCTCTTGCAGCTTAATACGCTCCCACGGCGGGTTGCCCAGCACGCAATCAAAACCACCGCCCGCAAACACTTGCGGAAATGCCAATGGCCAATGAAACACACGCGCTTCGGCACAAGCGGCTTGCGCCGCCGCTAATGCCTGATTGTGGTCGGCAGGCAATTCATCTGCTTGTAAGGTAAAATACAAGGTCACGCTAGTCGGAATACGGCTTTGCCTGTCTTCACGTTTGGGTAACAAATACGCCCCCACCATCACATCGGCTGCGTGCGCCAAACGTCCCGTTTTCACCTGCTCCAAAAACGCACGGTAAGCCGTTTCTTTAGTCGCAATTTGTTTGGTGGTGTTTTCTGGCAGGGCTTCAATGCTCTGCAAGGCTTTCAATTCATTGCTGGCATTCAGGTCAAGCAAGCGTTGTTTACCCTGAAAGTCCTTCACAAACTGTTTAAGGCCATTGCTATTGATTTTGACCAATTGTTTGCACACATCCTTGTCATCACCCGATAACGGCTTAAAGGCATCTTTAGCAATGCCCTTTTCCAACACTTTCAAATCGGTTAGGCCAAGTAAGGCATCGCCTACTTGCAAATGATGGTCTAAGAAGCCTAGCGGCTGCCCCTCCTCAAAACCTTCCAGCCACAAAGCCGTGCGCGCCAACTCAATCGCCATCGGGTTACGGTCAACACCAAAAATGCAACGGCTCACCACATCACGTAGCGCATGACGAAAATCCTGTTCGCTCTGCACACCATCACTAGCACGTAATAACGCCAGCTTTTCGGCTAGGCGGCGCGCAGCCGCCAACAAAAAGTGACCACTACCACAGGCAGGGTCAATCACCCGAATAGACAACAAGGCTTCCACAGGATTATGCGGTTGAGCAGCAATACGTTGTTCAATCACTGGATTCAGCGCAGACTTAATCAACTCTTGCACCAATGAATCGGGCGTGTAGTAACTGCCCGTTAATTTACGGGCATTACCTGCGGTGCTGCCCTCGCTGGTCAGGCCAACAAACCCAAAACGACGCGCAGGCAAATCAATATCAGGCACTAACTCCAATAGGCTTTCATAAACACTGCCCAACTCTTCTGGCCCCATGTTGCGGTAATCAACAGGCGCAAGTACGCGGTTATGCGTAGCCCAACGCAGGTTTTTAATGGCCGCTAATAAATGCGCATTATCTAAACTGGCTGCATCCAATGCAGGACATTGACTGTGGGCAAACAATCCTCCCAATGCAGGCAACGCCAAACGCGGCTCACCCTCACTTAAACCCTTAAAAATAATCCGCACGGCCTGCCAATGGTCATCAAATCGATTGTTAGCGCGGCGTTTTAGGCATACATCACGCAGACGTGCCAGCGCATACCCCTCAGCATAAGCCCGACGGGCAGCCTGAGCAGGCTTGCTATCATCTTTAGGATGCAATAAGCCTCGTTCTTCCACACTAAAGACAAAAATCAAGCGATAAATCAAACGTAATAATTGCTGAAAATACGCATCTTTAGTCAGCGTTCCCTCATGCAATGCACTGCGTAAAGCCTCGTTGGCGGGATGCTGGATAAAGCCTTCTCCTAGCCGCAACAACGCATCCGTCACACCAACACGCAAACCATCACGCACACGAGTGCCTTCTTCTTGTCCTGCGGTACGCCATTTTTCCCAAATACACTCAGTCGGTTGTCCACTGGCACGACTGGCATGGAATAGCCGCCAAATATTGGCGAATTCAGCATAGCGCTGCCCACCCAACAAATCCGCTAAATCCACCTCAAGAAAGCTAGGGCGTGTCAATGTCGCTGCATAGCGCAACAGACGCAAAGTCTTGCCGTTGCAGGTGATCCCCCATAAATGCTCTGCACTGGCATTTAGCAATTCCTGCATCAGCATAAAAGCCGATTTTTTACGCATACCAGAGCCAGAAACAGCAAAACGTGTGTCAGCCTCAAACAAGGCTAGCGTATGCGGCGCAACTACGACAGGTACACTACCTGCCATAAAACTGACAGGGTAATCACGTTCTCCGAGCCGAATACCAGAACTGGCTTGTAAATGACTATAACCAAACACATCACGCAACAACTCATGCACAAAAGTGTTTGTTAGTACCGCCGCATCGACATCAGAACGCTCAAGTTGAGAGGCAAAATGTTTCCATTGTGCGCAGGCAATCTGAAAAGCGCGGCTGTATTCGTCTTTCAGCTTAAGTCCTTTGGGTAGTTCATAGTCGGCATCGGTTTGCCATTGGGCATTACCAAGGGCTGCTTTGGCCAACTGATCGGGTAGAAACAGACTGCCTTCCAGCGTTAAGGTTGGCAGGTTGAGTACAGCCTGTGATTTACGGATTTTTTTCATATTCGTTCTTTATTTCTTACAGTGCATCAGGCAGTAACACATAAACGCCCATCACATCAACAGGCAAACACGCATTCACGCTGTATTGACCCACATCGCGAGCCGCTTCGCGCACACGCTTGTGATCAGCCAACAAGGCTTGGGCACGTTTTTCGGCGACAACTTGCAATTGTTGCGAATGGTTCGCCAAAAAATTCAGTGCCGTACGTATTTCACGTTGCATGGCTTCGGGGGGCAAATTGCCCGTAGGGATGCACTCCAACAGTTGTGCTACGGCATCGCCCTCTAGCCATTGTGGATTGCTGCGGCCAGCAACAGCCAAAGCTACCGTTTCTTCTGCCATCATTTGGAATGGCTGACGACGGCGTACATACCCCAATTGATGACGCAAACGCAACAGATACACGGTGGTGACAACATCAACGCTATCGGTCAAGGTGGCCGCACAACGAGCCGCGAGCGTTGTTTCACCAGACAAACTTGCCTCTAATAAATGCTCAGCCAATACACTCACCAGCGGATGACTGCGATGTAGTTCATTAAAATCCAGTAAGAGCGGCTGACTAATACCTTCATCGGCTAGTCGCAAGCGTAAGGCTTCGGGCAAATGTTGTGGCAAAAAACGAAAATGCGCTTGGCGGACAGACTCCAGTGGTGCATTAAGACGAGCGCAGGCACTTTGGACAAAACGTTGTACATCAGCTTGCGTGCCAAGGGCATCTTGCTGCTTCTGCCACTCTGGTAAAACTTCATCAGGTTTAATACGGCGTTGCGCAAATACCGTACGATTGGCCTTAGCTTTTTCTAGTGCATCCTGCCATTGGGCTTGTAGGGGGGCAAGCAGGCGCTCAGGTTCGCCAAAATCCAAACTGCCTTGGGATGGATTCTGATTACTACTACGCTTCATCAGTGCTGCTTTTACCAAAGCCTGATTAATACGGGCTTCGTCTTCTGGCATCGGTACTAAAACACCCAATTCTTTTTGAATGGTTTCGCCTTTACGGATAATGACATTTAGCACAAAGCCATCGACGGGATTATCTTGACCATAGAGCATCGTGCAACGTACATCGGCAGCTTGTTGGCCAAAACGATCGACACGGCCTTCACGTTGCTCGTGGCGAGTGGGGTTCCAAGCCAGATCATAGTGAATCACTGCCGTGAACAGATGTTGCAGGTTAATACCTTCTGACAGACAGTCCGTAGCCACCAAAATGCGTGTCTCGCTCTCTTCCATCGTTTCTACACGTTCACGCCGTTCTTCGGGTGTGTATTCGCCAGTCACTGACTCAACCGTAACCTTGGGAAATGCTTTGCGTAAATGCTCCGCTACATAGTGGGCGGTCGCCACATAGCGACAAAACACAACGGGGTGATAACCCTCTTTTACCAGCGTATCTACATGCCGAATCAGTGATGCCAATTTAGGGTCGCCCGCTTTACCAGATAAGCGTTGAGCCTCACTAATCAGCTTTTGTAGGCGGCTAGCATCTTCCAGTTGGGCTGGAGGCTCCAGATCGTTACTATCAAGATCATCGGCTTCACCATCATGCAAGCGTTCATCAGCCAACAAATCATCGTTATCAAAACTGCCTTCTAATCGTGTGGTGAGTGATTTAACAGCAGCGGCTGGTGATGAAGCTACACAACGCAGTAAGGCCAGTGTGGCATACCAAATCAATCGACCACGTCCCTCGCCTTGCTGCTCAATGTTCTCCGCAAGTTCACGGCAATAGTCTTGCACCGAGTCAAAGAAAACACCCCAATCACCACTCAATTGATAAGTAACTTCAGTTTTCAAGCGACGTGGAAATCCTCGGCCATCGCCTGTTTCAGCTTGCCATTCGGCAATATCTTTACGACGACGCTGCACAAAATGTCGTGCCAGTTCTTGGCGCAATGGATCACTTGCTGATACTTGGTGTTGCAACGCAACAAAACGTGGATCAAGCAAAGATAATAGATTATAAAACGCAGCTTCGTCGCCTGAGTGTGGCGTAGCAGTCAACATAATCAAATGGCGGTCAGGATCTTTCACCAAACGTTGCAACAGTTCAAAACGCAATTGCTTGCCCGTGCCGCTACTGGCGCAGGTATGGGCTTCATCGACAATCACACATTCAGGAGCAATAGCCAAAAAATGTTCACGGTGGCGTTCACTTTTGATGTAATCCAAACTCACCACCACCACAGGGTAATAATCAAACAGACTGATACCATGAGGTAAATTACGCTCGACACGCGATGCCGAAGCCGATGTCAGTGCCACTGCCTGTAAGTTAAAGCGCATCTCCAGTTCACTTTGCCATTGTTCTACCAAGTGTGGTGGACACAGTACGGCTAAACGGGCAATTTCACCACGATCCATCAATTCACGGGCAATCAGTCCTGCCTCAATGGTTTTACCAATGCCCACGTCATCAGCAATCAGCAAACGCACCGTTGTTAAACGTAGTGCCATCAACAAGGGCACCAACTGATAACCTCTGGGTTCTACCGCAATATTTCCGAACGAGCGAAATGGGCCTCCACCAGCACGGAGTTTGAGACGTAAAGCATCACGTAATAGACGTGCCGCCGCGTGATTACCTGCTTGTTCGGGTTGTGGCCAAGCAAACGTCGCTGGCTCTACTGGTTGCAACTCCAGTTCTGGAATCAATGCAATAATATCATCATCCGCTCCACCCAATGGGCGCAAACGTAGCCAATCACGACGGGACTCACTTTGTACCACCCATTCACGTCCACGCGCACGAACTAAGTTGCCAGGCATGAAGTCTTGTTCAAGCTGAGTCATTGTGTATTCTCACTATTGCCAAACACATCGGCATGGACAGCAAACTGTGCCTGCCATTGCGATGGGTCAGAAAAATTCAACACTTGCCAACCTTTATCAGCAAGCATAGTGGCTGTTGTAACATCAACGTCACTGAGAAATACCAGTGTACGTGCCGATTTATATTGGCCTGCTGCAATCGCCGCACCTTGATTTACGGACACCTGCATGGCATCAGGTCGCTTCAGTCCATTTGCATCTAGGGCTTGCAACCATAAATTTAAACTATCGTCCGTTTGAGAGTTATCGGCTGATGATATTGGGATACTCTTCGGCTTTACTTCGGCATTAGCCAATGCCACTAATACCTTGAGTGCATCGGTATTACGGCGATTTATGTAGTCATGATCGGGCTGGTTGAAATAGGACAAAAGACATTGATAGCAGCCCGCTTCGCAAATGCGATTACCCAAAGCATTGGTTTGCTCCAACTCAGGTAAATCTTCCAGTTTCCACACCCCTTGAGGTACATTATGGTGTAATAGCTTGAGTGCATTACCAGCCACTTGTGCCAGACTCGAAGGGTCACTGGCTATACGGGTCAACACCCCAGCACCGCCTTCAGCCGCTTCATAAAACATCAGTGCGCGACGTTCATCCACTTTAGGTAACGGTTCGGCAACCAGTTCAGACTCTTCAATCTGAAAGGTCATCTCAATACCGCGCTTTAATGCAGCCTGCAAAGTTGCCATCGCTTCGATAGACAGCGCGTGAACGGGTGTTAAGATTAACAGATTACGGTGATCTTCGACAAAAGGCACGATACGTTGATTGGATACTTTATCTAGCAGTGCTTCATCTTTAGTATCACTTTCATCGCTACTGGGATCATCTTGCTTACTCCAAGTACCCGTAATTGGATTGATATAAAAACCCAGTTGTTCTTTATTTTTTCGCCTACGCCAACCACGATTGATACGCCATAATCGAGCAGCAGGAGCGTAAGTCAACTCAGCTAAGATTTCTTCATCCAGCATGACCTCCGCCTTACGTTGCTGAATAACTCCATCCGCCGTTGGTAAAAATCGGTAAGTAGTTTGTAGCTCAAAACCTTGGCGTTGCCTATCTTCATCATTAATAGAGATACGCTCGACAGCGACTGTTTCTACAGTTTCAATACGATATAATTCACGAACCCAATCATGTTCTGTTAAAAGTGCATCACAATTCTCACAACGATTGACTATTGGCAGTGCTCCACCCACATCACCAAGATGACCATACCCACATTGGCTACAAACTAACGAGGCAATGGTGGCTAATTGACTATTACCCGAAATATGATCGGCATTACCTACGTTTAGCTTTGCACGTACAACTCGGTACATTCGGCCTTGATGATAAATTAAACTGCGTGGACCAAACTCTGATAAAGCGAGAAAGCGTGGCCGACTGACCATACTACCTTCATCTTCCCTACCATTTACCGCTGCACCACCACGAGCGGGAATCCAAGCCATCAAAGGTAATCGCGGAAAGTTATAACCAGGCAAAAAGCCTTGGCTTGCCAGATAGCGATAGGTATAAAAATCAGAATTCTGAGTATTACCATTTTTAAGTAAAATGGCATATTGCTTAGCCGCATCGCCATAACGGCGCTGGGCATTTTGTCGCTCGCTATGCGATGCTGTATGACTCTTGACGATCTGGTCAGCCATGTTCATCTGTGTACGTGTGGCATCAAATAGGACTCGCCAACGCTCCAAGGCATCCGAAAATGCTTGAGGTGCTCGCTCGATAACCTTCTCCACATAATCGGCTTTAAACCAATCACTACCAATTAACTCTTGCTGCAACTGAGCAATCACACGACTCGCACTAGCTTTGGCTCGCTGAATAGCATCTGGATCATTCAACGCATCGTGATAGGATTTAAGGAGCGGTTTGTTTGATTGATCAAGATCCAACATAGGTGCAATACTCACATCAAGGGCAATATGGGTATTTGCTAGCCAAACCGCTTGAAGATGACTTTCTACCAAATCGCGATTAGCTAAATCTAACGTTGGAGCACGCACAACACCATGCACCATTTCATTAGCATGATTAAAAAACCATTGATCATGAGGACTTAATGAAGCGCAATAAGTAATTACCAGAGCTTGTTGACCAGAGCGACCTGCACGACCACTACGCTGAGCATAGTTGGCTGGAGTTGGTGGCACATTTCGCAAATAGACGGTATTCAACGCCGAAATATCAACTCCCAATTCCATAGTGGGTGAACAGAACATGACAGGCAAACGCTCTAGTGGTGTTTCATGTGCAGGGTTAGATGCCCAATCTTTACGGTCTTTCTCAGTGTAACGAAAACGTTGCTCAAGTAGCTGACGCCGACCTGCATCAACCTGTGCAGTGTGCTCTTGCGCCTCAAAATCAAATAAAGGATGATTCTTATGAAGCAACAAATCGGCAACATTCAAATAAAGTGTACGAAAAAATTGATTGGCTCGGGTATCTTCTACATTTAAAGACTCATTAGGTAAACACCACTCAAGTGCTGCCGCATTCAACCGCCAACCAATTAATTGCTGATCAATAGAATGTTTCTGAACATAGCCATAGAGCATGGCGGCCTGAAATAGAGCTTCAACTAATTCGATCCACTCTGGGTCTTTCCAATTAGAAACTTGTCCAGAAAAAACTGTTTCTTTCCAAAAGGCCGCTCTCTTAACGTCACGAAGCAAACGTGACCGAGAACCTCCAGTCACTAGATCCGATCTTGGGCCACCATTTTGTGGACGTTTCACTAGAATGAGATACTTAGCTGTCTCTAATTGTTCATCTGGTGAAAAAGCCCAACGCTCATTCAAGTAGGTAAAAGCACTAGTACGCGCTTTGTCTTGCTCAACAGCATCAAGATAACGCGTCTCCAAACATAAACTACGTCGCATTGTGTCAAAAACAACCTGACACAAAATTACTCGATGCTCAGCACTCAACTGTCTAAGTACACCATGCTGATTACCCAAAGCAGCAGAATCAGTACAAAAATCATCCAGACCACGATATTTAATTTCCAACAAACCCAACTGGTCAAGATTCGGATTATTGAAGCGCCAACCACGCCGCAAATCACGCAACAAGCGATAGCCAATAATATACCTTAATGTACGTTGGGCTTCTTGTCGGGCAAGCCCCATCAGTTTTGGGGTACGTAGGTATTCAACAAGTGTTGCCTCATCCAACTGATGAAACCCAAGAGCCTTGAATACAGCATCGGCTAACTGCTCTTCGCCAAGCTCGCCGTGGCTATTTTGCAATGCACCAATCAAACCCGCACGTAAGGTCAGCAAAAAAACAAAATCATTGAAATGACCAGCCTGTAATGCTGCATCTTGACGATTATCTGTAAATCCTAAAAGCTTACGTGGATCAGGTTGACCATTCGTCTGTATAGGCTCATTGAATAGCTGACGGAGAGCGGTCAAAGTCAAAATAGTTGTGGCAGAGGATCGCCCTTCACCCGAAAGACTCGCCAAACGATTGACATCTTTACCATGAGCTTCATGTATTTGACCACAATTCAAACAGAAACGAAATTTACCAGGAATATACCAAAACGACTCACCTCGTCCTTCCACCCCTTGAACATTAATACTAATTGGATACGGTACGGCTTTTTTATAATTTTGTTTGACTTTGGGTTGATCGCGACTCAAGTCTAGCCAAGTCTCTGGCAAATCTTCAACATCACCTCGATAAGACAAATTTGACGTTGCTGGACAAAGGAATCCATAAGAGACATCTTCGTTATCATCCGACGCAATATCATCGATTTCTCGCGGGGTATAATTCACAGGCGTTTGTTTTGATTGCCAGACTGGCAAGTACTCTTGACCACAGTCTCGGCAAAAGTGTACAGGATAAAGATGAGCACCTTCATCTTGACGGCCTGGCGCAAAACGTTGTGCATCCAAAGTGATATGACGAATTCCCTGCAACTCTAATGTTGAAAGTACTTTGCCAGGACCACTGATAAACTGATGTAACTTAAATGCAAAGGGAGGACGACCTTGTGGTGTTCTGACCTCATGTGCTGCTATCAAAAAGCGTTGTAAGCCATCGCGAGCAACATCGATACTACAACTCGCATCACTCGCTAGCTTTTCACTCGCTGCCCGAATTGTCATTGGTTTGGCTCTGCGTGGTGGCTCATTATCTGGCAGCTCAATGCCCAGATTCAACTCAACCCAAATAGCCAATGGGTCGGCTCTAAATGCATCAAAATCACTCCAAGAAAACTCAGGACACACTAATGAGGCTGCTAAATATTTTTTGATAGCAGCAACATCTTTTAGTGGATCAGTCACCCTCTCAAGTGTTTCTCCAATAATGTCTTGCTCACTAATAGATGCGCCAAAAAGTTTGCTAGCTACGTCTGCGACTGTTTTATTTCTATCTGCCAAACTACCTGTGCTGGACATAGTTGCTGAGGTACCTATACAAACAAGATTTTCTGCTTGCAGACGTTCCCTCAAACGGCGAACTAATAAAGCGACATCAGCCCCCTGACGTCCTCGATACGTGTGTAACTCATCCAAAATTAAGAATTCTAGGCCCTGACAATGGTCAACCACACGACGATCAATTTCATCAAAACGCGTTAATATTAGCTCCAACATCATAAAGTTGGTCAGCAGAATATCTGGGGGGTTATCAGCAATTACATCGCGTTCTATTTTCGATTCCTGCCCAGTATATCGTGCTACTGAGAATGGCTTGTTATCATCCGAATAGCCATGCAGAAACTTATCTAATTCCTCAAGTTGACTGTTCGCCAAAGCGTTCATCGGATAAATTACAATCGCACGAGTACGAGCAGTTTTATCTTGATCCTTAGCTTTTAAAATTTGGTCAATAACTGGAATAAAAAAAGACAATGACTTACCTGAGCCTGTGCCTGTTGTGACAACATAACTCTGCTTTCCTTGTCCTTTAGCTAGTGCTTGTAACTGATGTGCATAGAGGTGCAATGGCTGCGGGTTATCCTCTGCTTTACCAATTTTAAACAACTCGGCACAATCTCGATGCAATAGTCCACTAGTAACTAATTGTTGTACAGTGCCTTTACGTTGATAGTTCGGATTAATCTGCACCAATGGTTCTGGCCAATAACGGCCCTCAGCATATTGCTTTTCTAACTCATCTCTAATATCTTGGGCTGCAATACGAGTAAAACTTCGTGAAAACGTACTATATTCATCTACTAATTGATCTCTAAACAAAAATACATCTTTCACTAATATGCTCCATCCAATATATCTATCAAACAAAATTACCAAAGTAATCTTATTTAGAGTATTGTAAAATAATTAAATAAATATACCGCTTACAACTAATTATTCTTATCTTTCACTTCAACACTTCTTAATATACTTAAATCAATAATTTAGTTTTGGCTACTGTTTCCGCCATGCATTGCCCCTGCTCTATAATTTATTACTTGTATTTACAACAGGATAACGACTGATTGACTAACACGCAACTTTAGTTACAACTCGAAATACTTTAAGATTAATCCTTCATCAGATTAACAGGTGATTAAGTATCATTAGTCACCTTCAATCCATTCCATGAATCCTGCACAAACAGGGAGTTTTTAATGAGTTCATCCATCACCTACCCTCTACCTAGTGCCGATGAACAGCTCCTCTTCTTACAGCGGATTCAATTACTGCTCACCGATGCCACGTTTACCTCAACCTATAAATTTGCCCTGCTGTTAGCGATTACCGAGTTATCAGTCGAAATGGGGCAAGATACAGGCGAACCTTTAGCTATTCCTCTTTCAGCCTTAGCCGATAAAACCATTGAGTTATATTGGCAACAAACCTTGCCTTATGTGTCATCCAGTGAAGATGCCACTGGTATCTTTTTACAAAATACGCATAACCAAGCGGCGATTATTCGTGCGGTGTTGGCATTACGTGAGGCAGGCTGTCATACCTTGGCTCAAGCACGTCATCATCCTCAATGGCTATCAACACGTCAGTATGTTGCACAAACCTTAAAAAAGATGCCGATTCAGTTTTTGCAAAACATTAATGGTCAAACGTTGCCTTTTTTATATCAACCACAATTACAACAGCAACATTTGGTATTGATAGCTGGGACGATGTTTTGCTTACGGCAATTTCAGGCAATTATTCAGCAATTAGTCCGTCAAAAATGGATTGCATTTATTCAAAAACTCAGCCACAACCAAAAGTTATTAGGTGAGCAACATGATTTAGAATCTTTTTTATTTGGCACGTCTCGAACAGTATTAGCCCAAGTTGAGAAGGTGTTAAAACCACTGCAAGATCATCGTTGTTTCTTTTGTGGTGGTAAATTGCAAGAGCGTGGTTGTGCAGTCGATCATTTTATTCCGTGGTCACGGTATCCGCGTGATACTGCCTTAAACTTTGTCGTGGCACATGGCAGTTGTAATGGCGATAAAAGTGATTTACTGGCGGCTGAAAAACATTTAGTGAATTGGCTAACTCGAAACGAGCAACAAGGCTTAGACATCAGTGGTCAATTACAAAGCATTGGTTTTAACCACTCACCCACAACGTCTAAGCATGTGGCGCAATGGGCATATCAGCAAGCCATTCAGCAACAAGCCTTTTTATGGGTTGGCACTAAACAATCGTTAGAAGCGAGTCATCAGGCGTTATTAAGCTATTTCTAGGTGATTGCTTTTAATTTTTTTTAATCACCAAATTATGCCACGTCAATTGTCGCTTGGGTTCAAGGTCTATTTCATGCTCTACGACATTGGCGTAATGTTGTTGAAATAATTGGCAGAGTTCTTTTATATCAATATCTTCGTAAAATTTGCCGTTTTCACGTTTGTCGCTTTGATGCGTACCACGCAAAGTAATAATTAAAATCCCATTGGTTTTGAGCAAAGCTAATAAACGCAAACAGGCTTTTTCTACATCTTGCTTGTTGAGGTGCATCAACACGGCTGAGCACAAGATGTTATCAAAGTAGTTTTCGCTGAGTGTTGTTAAGTCAGGCAAATAATCTTGATGCAAATTCAGTGAGGGATATAACTCACGCGCTTGAGCCAACATGGCCACAGACGCATCTACGCCTGTAACCATGTAACCTTGTTGTTGTAAATAAAAGCTATCTCGGCCAATACCACAGCCAATATCAGCAGTTTGACCGTGTTTAATAAAATGGCTGTTAATTTGCTGGTAGAGCTTTTCGGGAATTAAGGTGGCATGTAATACCGCTATGCTCTGGGCATCTTGGTTATAGGCGGTGATGGTTTGAATGTCCATAATCAATCTTGTTCTAAATATTAAAAAGCCTAAGCCTTTTAAATAACTGAGGGCGATCCTCAATATAACATAGGCTATTACTATTGTTTAAGATACGCACATAGTCAGTAATAGGCTAAATCCCTATAATCTTTTTTCAATTTTCTACTTCATTCGTAGCTACTTTATGAACGTGCGTTTTATTAACGATATTCACCAAATTTCTGCTGAAACATGGCATACGCTGGTTGGTTCAGACTACCCTTTTTTACGCTATGAATTTTTAGCGGCTTTAGAAGATAGTCAAAGTGTTGGTGGTGAGAGTGGTTGGCAAGCCATGCACTTGTTGGTGGAATCGGATGATGGTCGTGTATTAGCCGCTATGCCCTTATACTTAAAAAGCCATTCCTACGGCGAATATGTCTTCGATTGGTCTTGGGCAGAAGCCTACGAAAATCACGGTTTAGCTTATTATCCAAAGTTATTAGCGGCTATTCCGTTTACGCCAGCCACAGGGCCTCGACTGGTGAAAACAGCCGATTATTCGGATGAAGTCGCCGCTGTTGTCGCACAGGCATTACAAGACAAATCCCGACAATTAGGCGCATCAGGTTGGCATGTCTTATTTGTTGATGAGCAAGAATTAGCACAGTGGGTAACAACAGGAGCTGATATGCGCTTAGGCTGTCAGTTTCATTGGTATAACGACAGTTACACTGATTTTGATAGCTTTTTAGCGGCAATGAATTCTAAAAAACGCCGTACGCTGCGTAAGGAGCGTAACAGTTTAATCGCTCAAGGTATTGCGTTTAGACGGCTAACAGGTGATGCCATTACCCCAACGCTTTGGCAACGCTTTCAGGCTTTTTATCAATTAACCAATCTCAAATATAACCGCCATCACGGTTATTTAACACCTGACTTTTTTGAGCATATTTATCACACTATGCGCGATAGTTTGTTGTTGGTTGTCGCTTTTGAGGGCGATGAAGCGATTGCAGGGGCATTATATTTTTTAGGCACAAATACTTTGTATGGTCGTTATTGGGGCTGTATTCGTGAGGTAGAGTTTTTGCATTTTGAGACCTGTTATTATCAAGGCATTGAGTATTGTATCGAACAGGGTATTCAACGGTTTGATTCTGGCGCACAAGGTGAGCATAAAGTACCGCGTGGTTTTAGACCGACACTCACCTACTCCGTACATTGGCTTAAACACACAGGTTTTCAACAAGCGGTTAAACGTTTTTTAGTCGAAGAATCGGTAGCGATTCAGCGTTATCGTGATGAGATGAGTCAGGCGTTACCGTTTAGGCAGGTTGAGCCTGACTAAATTTTTTACTCCGTATTGGCATTAAAAAATCGACTCTAGTCTCCTCTCTTGTGAATAATATGTTCTTTCTTTGCTTTTTACATGATTCAAAACTCTATTATATATTTCCAGATAGTAGATTTTTCTCATATAAACATAAAAACAAAAATAACTTGCGATATTGCATATTTTCTTCATAATTCAGCTTTATTAGCAAACACCATAGAGAATATCTACTATGCTGATTGAATTCCGTGTCAAAAACTTCCGTAGCTTACGTGATGAGCAAGTCCTCAGCTTGGTCGCTTCTACAGATACCACACAACAAGAGACACATACTTTTGCTACAGGTTTGAAAGCTGCACCACAGATACTCAAAAGTGCCGTCGTTTATGGTGCAAATGCCAGTGGCAAATCAAACCTGATTAAAGCCCTACAATTCTTGCGTAGCTTAGTAATTGAATCAGCAACCCTACAGCCACATCAAACGTTTGAGCATCTGCAAACCTTTAAACTCAATGCCACATCCGCACTTGAAGCCACAGAGTTTGAGTTAACTTTTTTATTCGCAGGTATTCGCTATCAATACGCTGCTGCATTAACTCCGCAACGTATCATCCGTGAACAATTATTGGTTTATAAAGCATTCAAACCACAACGTTGGTTTGAACGCCAATTTGATGCACAACAAGGTAAAGACATCTATGAATTTGGCTCAGGTTTAAAAGGAGCTAAACATGTTTGGGAAGGTGCAACTCGTGCCAATGCCCTATTTTTATCAACGGCTGTTCAACTCAATAGTGAAGCCTTACGTCCCATTTACGATTGGTTTGTGCATCAATTAATCATTTTTAATGAGCATAGCCAATTATCTCCACAGCACTCTGTACAAATGCTCAAACAAGATAAGTCAAGATTGGCTATTCGGGATTTTTTACGTGCCGCTGATATGAGTATCAGTGATATAGAAGTGATTAGTAAACAGGCGATGTTACATAGCATCCAATTTGATTTGGCAACAGGTAAACGAGAAGAAAGTATTGGTGAGCATACTGTTGAAGAAGTGAAGTTTCATCATGTCACTGAACAGGGACAAGCTACTTTTGATTTGGTAGATGAGTCAAATGGAACACGCAATTTATTATTCTTGGCTGGCCCTGTTTTAGATATTTTAGCCAAAGGTTTAACTCTAGTCATTGATGAATTAGATACCAGCCTGCATACCCTCTTAGTGCAAGCTCTAGTTCGATTATTTCATCGACCTGATATTAATCTTCATGGCGCACAATTGATTTTTACCACTCATGATACTTCCCTACTGGATGCTTACGGTCTGTTTAGACGTGACCAAGTCTGGTTTATGGAAAAGAAACCTGACCAAAGCTCTGAGCTGTATAGCTTGCTCGATTTTAGCCCTCGTAAAAATGAAGCAATTGAGCGAGGCTACTTACAAGGGCGATATGGTGCATTACCCTTCTTAAATGAGCAAGGTTTAGGGAGACCTCACTAATGGGGCGTGACAATCAAGCCAAACACAGACAACTTGCACGTCAAACTCGCAAAGAGTGTTTGAGGGCGAGCTATGACCGCATTTTGATTGTGTCCGAAGGTAGCAAAACCGAACCTCTCTACTTTGAAGAAATTCGTGCTGCCTACCAGTTACATTCAGCAAATGTGGCTGTACACCCCAGCCAATTAGGAACAGCACCCATTCAAGTTGTACAATATGCAAAACAGCTCTTTGAAAACGGTGATCTTCATAAGGGGATTCGTCCCCGAAGTTTTGAACAAATTTATGCCGTTTTTGACCGTGATGATCATGATAGTTATTTTCATGCCTTACAAATTGCTGAGTCACTCAATGGCAAATTAATCAATGATGCAGGACAGACTGTCCATTTTAATGCGATTACGTCGATTCCTAGCTTTGAATTATGGCTACTATTGCACTTTGAAAATATTCAAGCCCCAATTCATCGTGACACTGTTCTACAACGTTTAAAACAATATATGCCCAATTATGACAAAGGCACAGGCGGCAGTTTTGCACTGACACGCACATTACTCTTTACCGCCACAGAACGCGCTAATAAACTAGCCGAAACATTCACTGCTTATACAGACCCTGAACCCTATACCGCGATTGGCTCTTTAGTAACCAGACTTGTGACTTTACGCAACACTTGATGAGGCCATTCGATAAAAAGCCGAATCGTTATTGAATGGCGGCTGTTTAACTCCCTTTAAAATCAAAATATTTATGTCATGTACAGAGATAAAACTCTTAGCGAATCACTGCATTTTGTTTTTTATAATGCTCCACTAAGAGCCGTCTTTTTTCGTCGGCTTTTATCTTACCGTCAATAATGCCAGCAATCACCGTCTCATCATATTGAGAAACCACAATTCCTTCCATACGCAAACAACCCGCAACCTGAGAAACCTTAAAAATGGTTTGCGGATTGTCACTCATTCTATTGCCTTTGATTTGATAATATTTTAATGCTAATAACAAGATAACAGATAAGCGTAAAATAGCGATACCAACGTCTACAATCTCTTAAATCTTAAAAGGTAAACATCAGGTAATCCTCCGATTTTTTAATCCAATACTATTCACTCCGTTTGCCAAACAACGTCAAACCAACCAACATCGCTAAAATTAAGATTAACGCAATCACCTTACCTAAAGAAGGAAACATAATCGCAGGCCAAATCAGACCACGTCCCATGTTATAAAAAAAGCCTTTGTAATCATATTGCCCCCAAATAGAACCATACAAGCCAAATAAAATAGCAATTCCCACATAGGCAGTTATTAACGTCTGTTTAAGTTTCATATTTTTTCCTTTAATCATTTATCAGGCTTAACGCGATAGATTAGGCTTTACAACTCATCGCCGCAGATTCCATCTGGTTGAGAAAATCAGGGGGAACATAACCTTCATTCATTTTTTCTAATTGTTCCTCAGAGTAGTGATCAACTAACTCTTCATAGGCACACTCACATTGCTCTTTCATCGATTCGTGAGCCACACATCCCATCATAAAGGCGCGCTCTGCGTTGCTCGTACAACCTGTAGTAAAAATGAGAATGGTTATCCCCCCAAGGATTCCCTGTCTAAATGCCATGGCACGACTCCTAATATCTGAAATTATTCTGAAATGGGATTATTCCAAATAAGGATAACACTGTCAACTTTATTACTCAGTAATGAGGTTTATGGTGAAAACGATTTATCAAGAAAGTTATCAAGCTTTTATTAAACAATTGGTTTTAGCAAGAAAGGCATCTGGTTTAACTCAAATGCAAGTTGCTGAAAAACTTGCTAAACCTCAATCGTATATTGCAAAAGTCGAAGGAGCCGACCGTAAATTGGATGTGATGGAGTTTGTCGAGTTGTGTGAAGCCATTCATCAAAATCCGAGTGAATTGATTAAACTACTCAAGCCCTGATACCCAAGACCTAAATAACCCAACAAGTGACAATCTATGTCGCCTTATGGGCTATTTAAGCTAGAAAATAGATAAAAGCTACTCTAAGGTTATTGATTATTTAATAGACACTTTGGGTGCTGAGATGATGTCAACATGGACTAAAATCGAGCCTGCGCGTAATTGTTACCGCTTTTATGCGATTTCATTGGCTAGTGATTTGTTTAATGCGTATGTTGTGTCGTGTGAATGGGGGCGTATTGGTGCTAAAAAGTATCGGCGTAAGGTAGAGGTATTTAACTCAATTGATGAGGCAATGGCTCAGATAAAACGTATTGAGTCATTGCGTATCAAACATCAGTATCATGCTGATGACCATTTCGGGAGACTATAAATCACCGACTTTTTAATTTATTCCCCACACACTAAATCAGTACACCTCTTCAACGCATCATCCTCCCTTTTTCTTGGTATTAAAAGGGGATTTAATTTCTTCCAAATCCATATCCGCAATAATTGGCAAACTACGCCACAATTCACTGTCAGTCGCGTTTCCCCATCTATCATTAGGAATAGAAACATGAGCCGTTGACTCTGCCCAAAAAATAGATCCTCTAGCCGTCATCACTTCTGCACATAAATGACTTTTTTTAATAGTTATATTGACATCACCTTGCCAAAAACTCACGCCTTTTAACTTATACAATTCGCGTAATGCCAATTTATTTTCATCACTGCACGCTGCTATAGCATCTTTCTTAAAAACCAATTTAACAGGGTGACCATCAGCAAGCCATTTATGAAGCCATAACGACAACGATGATTGTGCAATATTCCACTGGCTAGAATGACCATTAATAAACAGTTTTAGTTCTTGCACATCTGGCAAATGAAACTCCCGACTAATGGCATGCAGCAAAGAATCTTGCTCTAGTAAGGTCTTTGGCGAAAAATAACTCCCCCCCAAATGCCACCATCTTTCAGTCCATTCATATTTGATATACTGTAGAGCCTGTGGTCGATTCATATCTAGTGTCCTAAATCGTAAATCAAAATGTTGTAAACAAGCTGGACAAGAAGATTCACAATTTAATGGGCAATTAAGAGCCTCTAGCGTGAAATGAAATAGTTCTTTAATTCGATGTTCTAAACTAGAAACATAGCCTGATGCGTTTATATCATAGAGAACAATCACATAGCCCTTTTGACTATTATCCTGAACCCATTTGACCTCACACCCCAACTCCCTGACTTCAATACCTAAAATACCAGCCGCCGCGTTTCTCATAGCAACAGCCAGTGTAAAGGCTATGGTTTTATCGACAATAGGTGAATTTTTAACCAACAGAAAAAACTCTAGTACATCTGTCAAATACTGATGGCCAAAGCGTAAACTGGGTACAATCGAAAAATCATTTTCAGTGGCTTCACAAATAGCATGCTCCCTACCCTGAGTACCCCTCAGCCGTATATGACGCGTTGCAAATTCGACAGGTATTTTCCCATCTTGAGTCATTTCCTCTGCTCTACCACATGAGAGGCAAACGGCATAGCCTTGCTTATGAGAGCCTGATGTATAATGAAAAACATGTCCCTTATCACTCACTCGATAAAAGCCCCACTCTGCTGTACTTAATTGTTCCCATTCACCCGTAGCACTAATCAAAGGACTTTCTGGCGGCACAAAACGTTGCATCGTTAAATCATTGTGTGGCTTGGCAAAAATATCTACCGCAAAACCTGCTGGATCTAAATAATAAAAATGTGTCAACTGATTGTTATAACCATAATCATATAAACGTTCCCCACAATGTGTGCATTCGTTAACTATAACGCCTGTTGGTAAGTTGATTGACGAACCACAACATTCACACAACCAAACATGACGGATATTTTGAATTTCTGATACATCTTGTTTAGAGCTAGGCTCATGCCAATTCAATGTAATACCTTCAGACTGATAAACAAGACCATCTATCACAACTTTAGCACTTGGTGCATATTCAACTAATCCTGTACTCAAATCACGACTTGGTAGCTCTCGATTAAACTCATAACGTAATTTTTGGTATTTAGACAACACGCTCAAGTTTAAGGTTTCAAAGTTAACAACATGCGTAGGGAAACCATAAGCAGGTAAAAATCCTTCTTTTAACATGACGGTCAGCAAATACTCCTTAACAAGTCTTTGTTCTTGAATCTTCATGCTTTTTAATATAGGGTTATTTTCATCACAATGTCTAAGATATTTGTCTAATTGCGCATGAATTACCTCATAACCTACAAACCATTTTTTCACGAAATCCTGATATAGCTGACTCGTTGTCTCAATATGCTTCTTAACATCTCCTTCTTCAAAACACGTTTTATGGAGTAACTGTTTTAATCCTTGTGTTATTTCGTTATTTGTATTTACACTCAAGTCTAATAACCATTTCAGAAAATCATTTGAGGGTGAAGTCTCTTTTGGCAACATCCACCAGCCTATGTTCAGATTCAGTAAATCATCAGTTATTGTTTGATATTCTTGAAGGAATAACGACAACAAATACGAATGAATATGCCGTTGTACTAGCACTTCACTATTTAATGAAACGCGAGGTGCAGACATCGGGGTTCTAAATGGCCAAAGTGGATTATTAAATACGAACTGATCATGAGGCGTATTTTTGCAGACCGTCAATACCACCGAACGAGTCTCACCCCGACGACCTGCCCGTCCTGCACGCTGTAAATAATTAGCAGGATGTGGAGGCACATTATTCATGCTAACAACAGAAATTCCACCAATATCCACCCCCATCTCCATCGTTGTTGAGCAACTCATGATATTAATTTTACCTTGTCGAAAACCTCCCTCGTACTTGCGTAATTGCTCAGATGTTTGTTGTGCTGAATGTTCTACGGCACGACAATAAGGCATACCAAGTATCACTTGATCGTGTAAATCATGCCAATAGCCCTCATCACGTAAAGATGCAACTTGATGATTGTTTTTCAACCATTCTTTTATCCGGTATAAACGCTCATCCTCGGCTAAAAATTGCCATTGAGAATCCAATGATGGCATCACTATCGGCAGACATGTCAATGGGTCATTATGTTTGGGATATTTTGGTGTTAAGGGGGTGACTTCTTTTAAAGTGACATCCAAGATTTGTTTGGTCACAGGGCAAAGCCAAGTCTGTTTGGGAATAATAAACGCCAAGTCCTCTGGGTCAAGCACCCAAGTTTCATCCTGCTTTTGCAGTAATCCTACCTGTGTTAGCTCATCAAATGCCAACATGAATAATTGATTAATCGCATCACGATCACCCTCTGTGTAAACATTGGCATTTAATGCTTTAATCAATAAACGAACCAATTTGGAGTTCGTCATGCCCATATTCGCTCTAGGCCAAAGTACATTTTTTTTAGAGTATTTTGGCACAACATTAGGAGTTATCAGCACTTTACAAGGAATACGATTACCACTCCAACTTGACCATTCATTAGGCATCCTCAGTATCAAATAGTGTCGTATAAAAAAATCTAGCACAATTTTTAAGAAGCTACGCCACTCTGATACATCCATCAACAAATGATGACTTGAAAAATCAGGGGCTTTTTGAATACGCTGTAATTTGGGATAGACGATTGACACTAAACCCAAAGTTTCTAAGTTATCCTGAATATAAGGTCGTCGGGCAAATTCACGTAGCAGCATGATTTTTGCTAATGCCGCCGCCCCCTCTTCGTCATTAAAAAACTCTGGATTCTTTTCTTGATAAACAGGTAGGATTTGCTCACGCAATACTGGTTGAGACTTCAACCAAGAAACCATGTGTTTAAACGAAACTGCTTGTGGTTGCTCTAATTTCTGTAATTCGTTTTCTTGAGTCTTAATTAATCCTCTAATCATTGGTTTTATTGCTTCGGGTGTTGTTGCATAACGCTGTTGCAGATTTTCTAACTGATACAATATTTTTTGTTTAGCATCTGCGGAGTCTGGTTTAACCTCGCTCAATAATCTGCGATAGACCTGAGATTGTAACCAGTGTCGTTCTGAGTCTTGTTGGTATTTCAGCGCAATTCGTGCTGTCCCCTGACGACTATCGGTAAAAGTAATTAATCTTTTACCTTGATAAGGAAGCAATGGTTGTACATGATCTCTACCTATGTAATCAGGACAATATTTTAATAACACAGGTAGAATAATTTCCTGAAAAAAAGGTGCTCCCAAGTGTAATGCTCTAAATAAAGGTTTTTCTGGTGAATGTACCGCATTACAACAACGACAGCTAAACTCACTCTTAGACGCGTTAGATGGTAAACTGATATTTAAAGATACTGTGCTGGCAAATTCTCGCCCATATTTTTTAAAACTTTCCGCTTCAAAAAACGTAATTTTTGTCCCCAACATATCAGGCTGCAAAATCAACAAAGGCAACCATTCACTTTTATGATGTCTTCCTGCCATATCAACATCAGGTTCAATCTGTTCGGCCTCTGCATTAAAATCATCAACCGCAGCAATCACAGGACTTACCAAATAGTAGCGTTGCTCCTCCTTCCAATTAGCCCAAAGGTAAACGGCATGACAACGGCTACAAGGCCGTATTTCATAAACAGGGCTACGACATAGGCATTCGGGACGCGCATCAAAATAGACTTTGCCAAATGGCCAATCTTTATGTTCAAGGGACAAACCCCTTTTATAAGAGCAATGAGGATTACTACATGCCCATAAACCACTCAAAACATTATGAAATACATGTAATCGTAACGGTAGAAATGATTCACCTTGTTTGCTTTTAGCACGGGATAAAAGATCTAACCACTGTAGAACGTCTTGATGCGAAAATCGACAATCAAACTTTTCTTCTAATACTGACATTAATGAAGATAAACGTTGTGGCGTTTGACCTTGCAATGAAACAAACTGAGCACGGATTTCACAGGCAATTAGGTTCGCACACAGCGCATTGTATAAACGCCCACTGACATGCGAGTCAACTTTAACAAGCTCATCATAGCTGGCATCTACAAATTGTTTATTACCATTGACGAGTTTAGGAATAGATCGTTTTCCTGTAACGACATGCACTCGCTCTAACGGCAATCCTGAGACCGAAGCTAAAAATCGCTTTAATTGCTTTTCTGAATCATGCCCACCTAATGTTGCCGATGTTGCCACAAAATGCACATCTTCTGATTGAACACCAAAAGCCAGCATGACACGACGTAATAAGAGTGCCAATTCCGCTGCTTTAGAGCCAATGTAAGAATGGGCTTCATCCAAAATAATCCATTTTAACTTACCTTGTGAGGCTTGAATGATTGGCGCATCCTCATGACGAACCAGTAGATACTCCAACATTGTTGCATTTGTCACAAGAATGGGGGATGGTGATTTCCTTAGTGACTGACGGTCAAGCACTTGATTCATTGCCTCCCGATGTTGCCACTGAGGAACACTTAAAGGTGTCGTGCCGTTGTAAAGGCAAAAGCGAACTTTGTTGCCAAAATTCGTTGTCCACGCATTAAGTCTGTCACGCTGACTGGCAATCAAGGCGTTTAGGGGATAAATCATCAATGCTCGAACACCGACTAAAGGTTTATCGCTACACTGTGACTCTCGAACTAAATCGTCTAATACAGGAACTAAAAAGCATTCCGTTTTACCAGAACCTGTACCACTCGTGACTACTAATGATTGTGGTGGCTGTTGTGAAAGTAATGACCAAGCATCATGCTGATGTTGGTACGGATAATATTCTTTAGCAAATCGATATTCGTTCTTAGTATCTCCTTCGGGAGCATCCATCGCATCAATCAACTGTGGTGATAAGAGACCACCTGATAATGCTTGCATCGTTTCTGAATGAGTCTGCCAGCCGAATGTTGGCTCAAAAACAGGATCACCTAATAATGCGCCTTTCGCGCCCAATTGTGTGGACAACGTATTTCGTAGGTAAGCAGCCAATGGTTTATTTTGGATGTGCAAACGACGAATCGTCGCCTGCACTGTTTTCTCTGCCAATTCTGGTAAGAGTTGTGAAAAATAGGTATTTTCCATGATCAACTATGCCCTGTTTAATTCATCATGAAAATCCAACACTAAAGCAATTTTGCCCCCTTGGTTAAAGGCTAACTGAAACCAAATAGGATTAAATTTCAATAATTGTTGAATACAACCTTGTCGTTCAGGATGCTGAGACCACCACCTCATTGGTACAGGACTCATACTCCATAAACCTAAAAGTACGGGAAGATTTACCACAGTACATTTATAGTCATGAAACAATGGCCAAAATAGGGTTTCACGTGGGTTATGATTCGATGTATCTAAAACATGCTGAATATTGTTAGGTGACTTTTTATAAAAGGCACTCAATGCTTTGGTAAATAGCTTTGAGCTTGGCCATAATTCAACAGAACTGTGTGTTCTAAGCAGTTTAGTTTGAAGTAATGAGTCTTCACCCTGCCACAAATTCTCAACCAAACTATAAGCATTTTTTGATTTAGCTAATGCTACCTGCATGACAGGTTCTGGTAACTCACCCCACATTTGATACTCAACCCATGCCATCATGGTAGTCAGTGATGGCATAGTTTTAACAATGAGTTCAATACGCTGTTTTATGTACAGGCGAACCATGTCTTGTGCATCGCTACCGCCTAACAAATCTATCAAAAATTTCTGGCAAGCGTTAACAGCATTAAGCCAATCGCTATAGTCAATTATTTCAACTGAAAAATTATATTTAACCAGCTGACCTAAAAACAAAAACTCATTTTCCAGTCTAAATAAAGCTACCGCGATTAGAGCTTGATGTTGTAAGAGCTGTGGCCATAAACTGCTATCATTTGACAATAACATCAATTCTATTTCTGACCACAATGGATGGTGAAAGTTGGCTGCCAAATCAGACAGCAACTCCGTAGAACTATTATGAGCCATGGCTCATTACATCCACAGTACGCTTAGCTAACCACTCGATAATGTCATTGTAAAAATATCCAGCACAGCGTTTACCTAACTTTATCTTTTTGGGAAATGTAGGGTCAAAACGTGGTGATTTGGGATCTTCCCAATCAGCACGGGTGGAATCTGGAATGCCCGTTAACTCACGAAATTGCTTAGCGCGAATTATATTTGGAGTTAGCTTTGTCATTTTGAGCTCCTTAGCTTCGTTAAACATCAGTTAATTAACTATAAGGAACTACAAAAAAAAATTCATCGCTTAGGAAATTTTGCGCAAAATTCTTAGACATTAGCAATAAAAATCAAATAGATAAACTTAAACCAGTATCAAAAGGCAAATTATTTTTTTGCAGATCTTCTAGGGTTGTGAAAAGGGGCAAAGTCAGGCGTAATGAGTTTTTGAGCAGTCTTTAAAAGTTTGACATCTCGTGCTATCAAAGAGCGTCTTACTTGCATCCATGCTTCCACATCTAGGTCAAAACGGACTTGGTCATCTCGTTGAAAGTTTATAGTTTCACAAAGACTACCCCAAGCTTCCCATAATTCCTGAAGCATTCGCGCTCTATAGACAAAATCGTTTCGGACAATTGGATTTTGGATAGGATCAGGCAGAATCATCCGAGCCGCACTTTTGGCATTAATTGAGAAAAAGTGAAAATTTTCCTGTAAATAGGCTGCAACAAGATCAAGCTTTGAATATTTTAGAGCACGAATAGGATTAAAATCTCCCCATAATGCGAAAGCAGCCTGATCAAGATCAACTAAAAGTGATGACTTACTTTTACTTAAAACATACTCTTCAAGGCTCTCTGGCCTGACAGCCATTCTTTTAGACTCCGAATCCACAAGTAACTTCAACTCTTCAGCAGTCACAAAAAGCATATCCTGACGAATATATTGTAATACTCCAACTTTCGAAATATTAATATTGCCAGCAGTTAGAAGCCCATTTCTAGCTAATAAATGGAAGTTGTGAAGTTGTTTTAAGTCACTCATTGTGTGGACTGGAGGCTCCCTATGAACAACACGATCATTCAGCAATAAATAGCCACTTGGAAATATGTAGTTTTCAGTAAATCCTTGAGCCTGAATTTTTTTGCAATCATCCCTCCCAACGACTAAATAATGCACCAAATCCAAATGTAACATTTGAAATTTCGCAAAAACAGTTGGTAGTTTATCTGTATTAATTAGATTAATTGTCGCAGAACTCCCAGGAACAGTTCTAGGATCTACTGGAAAACACAACTTAATCTTTCCAATTACGGCATATTGAAGAAGCTGATCAGGCCTTATTCCAATATGTATTGCCCCATCACGTAGAGGATAAATCAGTTTCAATGGCGTAGAATCAAAAATTGATTGATTAATATCTGGTGAAAATTCACCACTTTTATTGATTCCAGTGTTTTTCTCCTGATCCCCCCAAATATATTTCTTGCGCCAATTACGAATAGATTGGCTAGTGACATTATATTTCTGTGACATTTCAGTCGAGCTTAGCTGTTTGTTTGCTGGATCAAAACAAATGTCTCTTATTTCATCATCAGTATAATGCTTAGAATTTTTCTTTGGCTCAACAGACATAATCCGCTCCCACAAAACAATCAACTTCGCTTAATATAGTATCCACTTCATTATAAAACAGCTAAACCTACTAGCTCATAATTGTTGCATAAAACTTACGCTATCCTACCATCTAAACTATTCCTCATCGCATTACGACCAGAACTGCGCCATAATTGCGCCACTTTCACATCAAAACTGCGCCATATAAAATGCTCACACATAACTAAGCATATTTTTCTAAAAAAATTAGTAATTCATTTATCATGTTTTTCGAACTAAAAACATGACATATAATAAACTCATTCCCTTCGCCAACTAACTCAAGCTCAGTAACACTTTAAGCCCACAAAACACAAACCATCAAAAAAGCAATATATAAATTGCTTTTGTAGAAAAGTCACACTACTATTATTTCATCATCAAAAAAAGCAACTTATTTGTTGACAAGTCTATGAAAACTTTACTGCAACAACTCAAAGAACGCCGTCTTGAAGTGGGCTTTAAACAAAACGATATGCTGTTGCGTGTGGGTATGTCACGTCAACAATATCAACATCTAGAATCCAAAGGAAATCCTCGATTAGATACCCTTGAGTTGCTTGCTAAAGGGCTGAATAGTGAATTGATGCTCATTCCTAAAGAAAAGCTCACGGCAGTTTTAGCCATACTTGAGCAATCACCGCATCATAAACCTACAGATAATCACGTCAATATTAAGAAGACGCTTAGTCATCAAACTTCCGAAGAGTCTAACGCTGGCAACACACTTGCAGATAATCCTTGGCAATTTTTGTTTGGAGATAATGAGTGAGTGACAAGGTCAATATTCTTAAGCTTAGCTTACATGGCCAAGTGATTGCTTATTTAGTCGGTTTTCAACATGGCCGTAACACGCTCAGTTTCACAGAGGAATTTAAAACAAATCCACATCGGCCAACCTTGAGTTTAATTACCCACCCCACCTTTCCACACGTCAATAAACTCCTAGCAGAACCTTGGATACGGCATCAGCGTTTACATCCCATCTTGTCCAATCTTTTACCAGAAGGCGCATTACGAGAACTGATTGCCCAAGGACTTAAAATTCATATCGACCAAGAATTTCATTTATTTTCTTATTTAGGCCAAGACTTACCTGGTGCATTGATTGCCACACCCCTGACAACTGACGATTTACCAGAAAGTGTACTCGCTGATATTTTAGGAAAAAACTATCAACATACGCATATTGCTGGTTTTGAGCCTTTTTCTCAGCGTCATAAATTTTCTTTGGCAGGCGTACAAATGAAACTTTCGATGAAAGAAAAAGAAGGTCGTTACAACCTCAGTAAAGCAGATGACTTAGGTGATTGGATTATTAAAACGCCGTCAACTAAGCATAAAGATGTGCCACTCAACGAATATTGTGCTATGCAACTGGCATCACTAGTGGGCATTAATATTCCAGAGATTAAATTGGTTGATTTAGCCCAATTAGAAAACCTACCGCCCATTAATTTACCAAACGAAAGCCACGCCTTTGCTATCAAACGCTTTGACAGACATCAAAATAATCGTATTCACATGGAGGACTTTGCCCAAGTTTTTATTAAATATCCCCATGAAAAGTACAATGCCGTTAATTATGAACAAATTGGCCGAATCCTATATCAATTTTCGGGTGATGCGTTGAGCGATGTTCAGCAATTTGCAAGACGCTTACTGGTGAATATTTTATTGGCTAATGGGGATGCTCATCTCAAAAACTGGAGTTTATGGTATCCAGACCAAATCACCCCCCGTTTATCACCTGCTTACGATATTGTCACTACGCGTGTTTATTTTGGCAGTGAACAACATACCGCTTTAAACTTGGCAAAGACTAAAGACTGGTATCAACTGTCTTATGCTCATTTTGAAGCATGGTCAGAAAAATCAGGCATTCCTTGGCGTATTATCAAACCACATCTTGATGACGTGATGGATAAGGCTAAGACATTATGGAAAACAGCCATTGATGATTTACCCATGACTGACAGTCACAAACAAACACTCATCACCCATTGGCAAAACTTACATAAGGACTTTAGGATTGAATGGTAATCTATTAAAAACAGCATAGAACGTTATCGCATTTGATGTGCGATTTAGCCTTTACACCGTACGGACTCAGGATGTGCGTTGAGTAAACGTAACAATAACAGTGTCGCTTTATGTGGTTGAGTTTTACCACGCTCATATTCGGAAAAAGCACTAACTCCACCACCAAACAATTCGCCTGCTTCTCGCTGTGTCAAACCTAATTTTTTACGTGTTTCTCGAATAAGTGCTGCCTCTGCTACTGTCGTGTGCCGAACCAATGTGGCACATGATTCCGCATAACGGCCATTATCTTCAAGATATGCCGCACCGCAATCAGGACAATAGCAACCTTCAACCGCTTCCACTACAACATGTTGGTCTTTATAGGTAAATGTAAGGTTTCTGCTTTCATGCTGCATGTGGTCACTACCACAAGACACACACAATTTACTCATGATTTACTTCCCCTTAAATTGAATAACCACACGACTATCTGGCCACAAAGTCACTTTGACATACGCCAAACCATATTGCGTATGAACATGGTATATCACTCGCTGTATATCATCTGCTGGATTAGCATTTTCTAACACGGCACGGTCACGTTGTAATTCTGCCTGTAACTCGGCCTCGGAAGGTAAAAATGCACGATAACGACTAGCGAATACTTGGCCACAGCCTCGTTGCGCTCAGAACAAAGAATTAACCCTAATATCGGGTTATCGCCTTCGCCTCGGTATTGCTCCTCAAAGATACGAACATACATATCCATCTGACCAACATCTTGATGCGTAAGTTTACCCACCTTTAGGTCAACCAATAAAAAGCACTTGAGCAAATAATTGTAAAAAACCAAATCGACAAAAAAATCATCGCCCTCAACACGTAAGTGTTTTTGCCGCGCGACAAAAGCAAAGCCTTTACCTAGTTCCAGCAAAAAGGACTGTAATTGCTCGATTAAGTTGGTTTCTAACAGCACGCGTAAGATGCAAGCACCCTACAGCAAAATAAACGAAACTCAGTAATCACTGAATCCCAAAACTGCCCCATAATCGGCTGGGTGCTTATGTGTTTGATATAGCCAATGAATAACTTTAACTATGAGTCGCTTCACGCTCTAGCGCAATTTGTACCCATTGATTAAGACTCATACCTGCGGCTGTTGCAGCGGCTGCAATACGCTCATGTAAAGACGGAGGTACACGAGTAATAAACTTTCCTGAAAAATTCTTGTATGGCTCTAAACCTTGCTCTTGGCAAACTTCTAAAAAGGTTTTAAGTGATGCTTCACCTTCTTTGTGTAGCCCATCCACACTATCAGCGTAAAAATCTGCACCACCATTTAAGCCAACAAACTCGCCTCTAAATAAGCCAACATCAGGGTCAAAGCTAATCACAGCAATATGACTGTTAATCATCATTTGATTGTTCATCATCTGTTTGCTCCTTAATAGATTCAGGGGTGGTGTCATTGATTTCTAACCAACGGCGAATACTAGCTACAGCTCCTTTGTCAGTATTCGGCGATGGATGCGGACGGTGATAGACCTGCACTTGTCCAAACAAAATGACAGCAACTCGTGAACCTTCACACTCTTCTATGGTTGCACCCAATGCTTTAAACAGGGCTTCTACATCTCGCCATTGCACATTGCTTGATACTGGACGCGCAAAGATAGCGGCGAGAGTTTTAATATGTTTACGCTTCATCGCTTTTCTTTTATTATGGCCATCATCAACATGATAGTATCAAAAAAAGATACTATGTCAATATTTAAAGTATGAATTAAATATAGGCATAATTCCGAAATAGACGCATAACTCTTTTTCATAAAAAGTCGCATTCGGCTGAGCACCAATAAACTCAATGATATAAGGGTCATGAATAAAATCGCGAGGATCGTTTGGTGCATGCTGATTAATCAGCGTAACTGCTTCTGCTCTTACGGCTGACTGGTCTTGGCTTGATAACAGGCGTTCATAAAAAAGTGTGCTGATTTGACGATCCAAAGCACGCGCACTCCAGCCTTACTGTGACATCGACAAATTTTCTTTGGATATAACTGTGCCATGCAAGCCTATTCAGCAAGTTTTACATTCGCCTCAAAACGAGGTCTTGGCACATGATTTTTTGCAATTGTAAGCTCGGGGTCTGTGGCTGTACAGTAAAAAGTTGATTCAAAGATGGTTTAAATAAAGACCCCTGCTTCTGAATTTAACGCCAATGTGAATGATTTTGTGCTACGATAGTACAAAGAAATCTAAAGCTCTTTTTGAACAAAAATTTTGGCTGTTTTGGTTACGGTAACAGGCACAGTAACTGTATTTTGTAACAAAATAAAACATAGTAATTTCAATAAATTAGAGGGCATTTCGATTGTCGCCATCTCCACCAATTAAACCCTTGAAAAGCCTAGAAAAATCTAGGCTTTTTTATTTTATGATGTGCGTATGAGTGCCTATGAGTGTCTGAGTAATGACACGCAAATGACACGCAAATTTAGTCGCTGTCCAAGCATTGCTGCCCTTACCCGTACCCATTTCTCCACGCCCTTTGAGAACGTGGATTCCTGAAGCGGCTCAAAACAATTCAATCGGACTTGGGTCAATGTAACTATCAAAGGCAGGGATACTGACTTCACCTTGCAATGAAAATAGCACCCGAATCCCATCAGACAACAGCCACGG
>NZ_QAON01000022.1 GCF_003051055.1 Agitococcus lubricus
ATTCAACGCTAGGTTATAAATCACCATTAATATTTGAACGTGATTTTTTAAGACAAGCTGCCTAAATAACTGTCCTGTTTCTCTTGACCATTACAGTTGGTGTAGGCATAAGCACAGATACACCACTGGTAATTTGGGCAAATCGTTATGCCACAACATTTGATGTAACACTTGAAGCTGGATATTGGGCATTAAAAGAAGCTGCAAAAACCTTATTCGATAGACAATTCACCTTATATCTAATAGATGCAGATACTAAAAAAGAGAAACGTATTACTAGCCGATGGGTATCTCAAGTTGGTTATGTTGATGATGCTGCTAAGTTAGAAATCATTCTGTCTCCTGCTGTGGTAAAGGAGATTACACGTCTAGAGTCGCAATTCACCCGTTACTATTTAGAGCAAACTGCCCCTCTTACTAGTGCGTATGCAGTTCGATTATATGAACTCCTTATCCAATGGCAAGAAGCAGCTAAATTACCAATGTTTCACTTAGAGTCTTTTCGGCAACAACTAGGGCTTGCAGATCATGAACTTATCCGTATGAGTGATTTCAAAAAACGAGTTCTTGATTTAGCTGTATCTCAAATAAACGAACATACCGACATCACTGTCAATTACGAACAACATAAGGCAGGTCGAATTATTACTGGCTTTACATTTAAGTTAAAAAAGAAGCATCCAAAAGATGTAACCCCCAAAGCCAAGACTCAATCCAAGCCTAAACAAAGCCCTAAAAATGATGATGAAAATATTGAAACGCTTTTACAAGATGAAAAATGGGTATCTAAGCATGCACAAACAGGAGAATCATGGGAGCAAGCTCGCACTCGATTACGACACGAAGCAAAAACTGGCAAATTTACGCTAGCACCCACACCTTAAAAAAGAAACTCCACCCGTTTACCTCATATCCCACGGATTAATCACTGTCACTTTAGCTGCGGTATAAGGTGCAGTATCTCGTGAAGCAACAACAAAGCCACGTGATGCTGCAATCGCCGCAATATAACCATCGGGGGTAGGAAAACCTCTTCCAGAAACTTTAGCAATCATCGCTAAATCGGCATAGTGCTGTGCAGCCTTAACATCAAACGAAAGTATCCTATCTTTAAAGAGTTCCAATAATCCCTCTAAAGTTAGTGTCAACATTTCCTTACGTTTACCAGATGGTAAAGCAGCAATCCCAAACAACAGCTCAGCCACCGTCACACTGGAGAGGTAAAGGGTTTCCGCAACTTGATCGTTTAACCATCCACGGACAACAGGATTTGGCTCAGGCTTCATCGCCTCGGAGACCACATTCGTATCGAGAAGAATCATTCAAACCTCATTGGCTCGGCAGGAGATTGATCGCTGACCTGTTGAAACACGTCAAAATCTTCATTCGTCAAACCAACCTGACGACTCAATGTTGCAAGAGCATCCCCCATACGCACACGCGTTTCAGGCTTTACTGCATGAGCTAAAATCTCACGTACTTCGGCTTCGGTACTACGCCCATGTAAAGCAGCCTGTACCCGTAATGCACGATGTACATCATCAGGCAAATTACGCACGGTTAGCATCGCCATCGCATCACCTCATAAAAACACATTCAATGCCTTCACTTTATCATAATGAATGCACAACAACAAATCATCATGACAAAGACTTTAAGCCTTAACCACATCCATCACTTTTTTGGTCTTCTTTTTA
Organism: Agitococcus lubricus; assembly: GCF_003051055.1. Classification (GTDB taxonomy): domain Bacteria; phylum Pseudomonadota; class Gammaproteobacteria; order Pseudomonadales; family Moraxellaceae; genus Agitococcus; species Agitococcus lubricus. The sequence goes on from NZ_QAON01000022.1 coordinate 1,698, forward strand.
GGGACTGGATTGGGCAATCGACGTACATATGCTAAAAATGTCGGTAGCGCAGGCATTGGCTCCGTATCCTTGCGTAATCGCTTCCATTCACCACGTAGCCATTTACTGAGCATACCAACCTGACGGCGTACCAAACGAAAGCCGGGGCTGTTGTATAGCGATGCAATCGCCATTTGTAGAGCTAAATCGTTTTTCGCCAAAATAGCGTTCCTTAAGCGTTTTTGATGGTTGGTATAGGCAGTCTTCTCCATACGCCATGACCATGACACACCATCATGAACTAATTCATAGCCTGTTAATGACAAACGGTGTTCTTTGTCTCGCAGATCGACAAATTGCTCTCGTTCCATCACGCGGCCTTTACCACCTGTGGTGAGTAACCAAAAGATGGCTTTATCGCCGCTTTCAGGTTTCCACACTAAAAATTGCGTCACTGCCTCACCTGATAATTTACGGCGGCTACGTTGTGATTTAGTCAATTCCGTATCGTATTCACGGGCAAATTTTTTTGACAACGCAGTCAATTTTTCAAGGCCTATTTCACCTTGAAAATACAAGTGGTAATCAAAACGTGCTGCATCTTGTAGACGTTGCATTGCTAATATCTTGCTTTCACATTCAATCATAGGGAGTGTATAGTTTTGAGGTTTCTAGATTCGTATTATCTCACTACTTTGCGACGTAATAAAGGCATATAACTATATTACTAATACTTATAGATAGTTTAAATTTCACTAATTTAGGTGCTTGATAATAAGAGATTCCGATTATATGTTGATTACAGCGACAACATCAGTCAAAATACCATCGTCGTCTTCGAATCAGGGCGGCACGCCCTGTTTTTAAATGGGGGTTGCCTCCCTCCATTTTTTCTTTCCGCCGACCAGATACCTGATCGCCAATCAGGTTGAAACTGGTGAAGCCGTATGCCCGTAATGGGGCTGGTACGGCTACGACAGGCGCTAGGAATTGCAATATTCCTTTCGACCTAATCCGCATTTTTTAGATGCGTTAATGATTTTTTTTTCGAGTTTGGGCGACACGGAAACGGGCCGCTAGGTGACTAGCTTAGCCCTGCTTTTTATGAGAGTCGGTATTCAGTCCGATCCACGGGCGGCAGGAAACTGTCGAACGTGTGCCACGCAGGTGGGCTGCTGAGGCCGTCGAAATACGGCAGGGGTTTGAGGAGAAATCTGGAGAACTCGGTACTCAGGGGCGCAAGCCGCTGAGATCGCTGTACAGCTTAAGCCTGTAATCGCACCCTTCGAGGGTGCTTCGTGGGGAACATGAGCCAGTCTTATGACTGAAATTCTACGATCCCTTTAGTTAGTAATCGACTTGCTTTGGAATCTCGGAGCGATGAAATCTTGTCTTTTAGGAATCTAAGACGGGAAAAGCCATTAGGAGTAGGGCTAGACTAAAGAGGGGAGAATGCTGGCGTTCTGTTCGTTAAAACATGAAAAACTAACGTGGGAATCACTGACTGCCGTTGATAACAGGTGGCACTGTTGAGGTAAAAGTGAGGGAGATCAGATCAGTAGGGGTGTTGAGAGGACTAGGCGATTCAGTCGAAGGCTAGTCTGAGTTTGATGGGTTTTCCATTAAGCATGTTCCCGAAAGTTTGAGCCAGTTGTGTGTTGGCGGAAAGAAAATATGTGTTTGTTGAGGGGGTGGCTCCCCTCTGCCGATTCGTTGCTATTTGCGAAACGTGGCAGTCATGCGCCTTAAAGTCATGGCACTTTCTTCGTTTTTATCAAAGTTTTTTGATAAGACGTTGACGTTTTATTCTCGTTTTTCGTTTAAAAGAGCGCGAACATCGGCGTTATTGGTGGTTTGTTGGCATTAAGTGCGTTCTATGAGACTGATAAAGGGGTCGTTAGACAACTTCAGTGGTAGGCGCAACGGATGCTGACCTTTCTTGATCAGCTTCGCACTGGTCAAAACCCAGATATTTTGAGAAATATCTGTTATAACGCCCTTCATTTGAAGGGCGTTTTCTTCATGCAATCGCCGTTTAAAACGGTTTATTTACCGTGGGGTCGTAGGTCTATGACGATATGCTCTTTGCCATCAATGGTGGCCACAAGGTGCAAATGTTGTTGATTCATCAGCGTATGTGTGGCAATGCCAAGGATCACGAGGCAGACAAAGAAAGTACCATAAACGCATAAGGCACAAAGCTGTTGTATGGCGTCTTGGGTAAATGAGAAGATTTTTTGCAGAATCGTCGATAGGCTGGATTTAATATCCAATACGGGCATGTTCATGTGTATTCACCTTGTACCTCATTCGGTACTTTTGGTTTAAAGGGAAACCCATTCTACACAAAAAATAACGCCTTGTTGATGGTCTTATGGTTGTTTTTTACGCAATTGATAAGCTTGAAATAAGCGAACGCGTTCATCCGCCCAAAACATTTCAATGGCATCAATTAAGGCAACCCATTGTAGTGGTTTTAGCTCATTAATCGTGTCAATCATCTCGTCTATGTTTCTACAGTTGTCGACTGTTTTAACGGTGTTTAGTAAATCTCTTAACGTTATCGAGTGAAATTGTCGCCATGACTCTCGTTCTTTAGTCGCTCGCTCTTTGGTCACTTGATAGATCAGTGCTAATTGACTAGGACTAAAGACATCCGCGATGTCCTGTGTTTTAAGTAAATATCCATATCGTTCAATGATGCTATTTAATCGGCCACTGGTAAACGGGCCAACAATACTGAGTGATTCCTCAGATAAAAATACAGATTTACGATTGGCAGACATGGTCTAACCTTGTGAAAAATAAGTCGTATGGAGGTAAACAGGCTATTTTAGCTTAAAAATATCGTACTTTCGCGGACGATTATGAATAAAAGAAAACCTAAAAAAATACTTCCTCAAAGTAGTGGCCTACCCATTTACCAACTCTATATATGGATTCATGACATTCACCCCATCATCTGGCGACGAATACTGGTTTGTGCTGACAGCACGATTGAAGATTTACATTACACGCTACAGATTGCATTTGGCTGGGAGGACTTACATTTAAATGCGTTTCACATTCACGGTCAACAATATGGTGTTTACCACGATGGTGGTATTAGTTTTATGACTGATCCCAAACTCGTCAAACTCTCAGACTTTAATTTTTATCATAACGAGCGTTTTCGTTATCAATATGATTTTGGTGCAGGCTGGGTGCATGAGATACGTATTGAGGCATTCTTAGAAAAGAGTGATAAATACAGCTACCCTTATTGTCAGAGTGGTCAACGTAAAGCTCCACCAGAAGACTGCGGCGGCGCATTAGCTTTTATGGAGCAACGCGATGCAGCACCACGACATCTATATGATTTATTTGATGAGATTACTGAGGCCATTGAAAATAATGACCTTGATGCTATTCGTGATTACCTCGAAGAAATAAACACCTTACGAGAATGGCTTACATTAGATAACTTTAATCGATCGCAAGCCAACCGCCGACTCCAGCAATACACACAACATGATGATGCTTGGAGATGGCTCGAGTAATTGCTGAAAGAGTTATACCATGAAAATACGCATACAAATCGCGATGGAAGGTAATAACGGCGAATTCGAGCGGATTGAAAATATTGTCGACTTGGAGCGCAGTTTATTACAACCTGAAACGCTTGGTTTAACACTCGCTGAGTCAAAAACGGTATTGCAAGGCATACAAGAGTGTATGGTTAGCGAGCAAGTTAAGGAATATATGGCACAATTCAACACCTGCCCTGATTGTGGCGCACGTCGAACAAAGAAAGGGCAGCATACTCTTGTGTATCGCACTGTATTTGGTAAGCTAAATCTGATTAGCCCTCGGTTATATGATTGCACCTGCCATCAGCCACATCAACATCGGCATAGTTCCAGTCCGTTGGCGACATGGTTAAAGGCACATAGCTCACCTGAGCTATTATATTTGGAAACTAAATTTGCCTCGTTAATGTCCTATGGCTTGAGTATTCGTTTGTTGAGTGAAGTTTTGCCAATTGCAGATGAAATCAATGCCACGTCAATGCGTCGACATCAACAACAAATTGCTGAGCGTATTGAAAGCGAGCTAGGTGAAGAACAATTTCAATTTATTAAAGGTTGTCCTGATGAATGGGGACGGCAACCAAGACCAGAACCACCTTTAACAGTCGGTTTAGATGGTGGCTACGTCCATGCTTCGGCTCAGAAATCAAGAACAGAAGGTTGGTTTGAGGTTATTACGGGTAAAAGCGTGAAAGCGGATGGTGATGCTAAAGTATTTGCCTTCGTGAATAAGTATGATACCAAACCCAAAAGACGGCTTTATGAAGTTCTTAAATCACAAGGCTTGCAGATGAATCAACAGGTTGTGTTTTTATCAGATGGCGGTGATACGGTGCGTAGTTTACAACGTTACCTCAGTCCTGAGTCTGAACATTTACTGGATTGGTTTCATATTACGGGTATACGGATTTAATGGTTGATGGGGCACCTTCACCCCATCAATCTGATACCACCCTCAGATGGTTGATAGATCGACTCCGTAGTTGAGTTCCTCTGCGAAGTCCGGCAGTCCGTAACCGATGGTTTTCTTGTAGAAAGGAGAGACCTTCGCAGTCGGTGCCTTCTTCTTGTGCTTCGTGGTGTAGAGCATTCGTGCCCGCATCACCTCGAAGGAGTAACCGCGCCCTTCACGGTTCTTGTCCTTGGCCAGTCGGTTGATGGACTCCGTGTAAGCGTTGGTGACGGGCATGTCCGTCTCGAAGTAGGTCATGGTCTCTTCGCGCCAGTTTCCCACTGCCCTGACCAGATCGCTCCAGACTTCCTTTTGGCCCTTCGGGATGGTGGCTATCCACTCGTCCAGGGCGGCTTCTGCCTGGAGCCGTGTGGTGGCGTCCCAGATGCCGTAGAAGCGCTCCTTGTGCTCGTAGGCGGCCAGCAGTTGCGGGAACGCGCCTGTCCAGGTCTCCATGATGAGGCGCTCCCGGTCTGAGACTTCGTGAGCGCGTTTCAGCAGGATTTTCCGGTCTCCCTTGAGAGTCCGGCTCTGGGACGGTTTCAGCTCCTTTCTGAGGTCCTTGCGCACTCTCTCTAGGGCATCGTTGGCCATGCGCACCACATGGAACTTATCGACCACGATACGGGCCTGGGGCAGCACAGCCTTGACCGCTGCCCGGTAGGGGTTCCACATGTCCATGCTGACGATCTCGACCTTCTGCCGGTCTTTCAGCTTCATCAGGTAGTTGGTCACCACGTCCTGGCGGCGGGTGGCCAGCAGGTCGAGCAGGGTTCGCTCCTCAATGTTGGTCAGAATGCAGCGGTAGCGCTTGTTCAGGTATAGCTCGTCAATGCCCAGGATGCGGGGCGTCTCGAAGCGGTGCCAGCGCCCCAGCAACTCGGCGCGGGCGTTGAAGATGTCGCGCACCGTCTTCTCGTCCAGGCCGGTCTGTGCCGCCACAAAGGTGTAGGGGTGGTTGAAGGATTCCTTCTCCACGTACTCATGCAGCCGCAGTGTCATACGGAATCCGTCCACCATCTCCGGTAGCTGGGGCCTGAATGTTGTCTTGCAGGCCCGGCAGGTGTATCGGCGGCGGACCACCCAGAGAGTGACCCGCTTGCCGTGGATGGGCAGATCACGATAGGGAACGTCACGCTTGCCGAACCGTACGAACTCACCCTGCACGCCGCATTCCTCGCAGGCGATGGGATCGGGCACGTCCACCTGGAAGTGCATTTCGTCGTCGGTTGATTTGCAGCCCAGTACTTGGTATTGCGGCAGGTGAAGGATGTTGTCGGGAAGTTCGGTCATGGTGTTGTATAGGCGTAGGTGTCAGTCAGATCCATCCGACTCGGCATTGGTGTTTGCTTTTTTACCCAACAAGCTGCTGGAAACTAAAAGTAAGGCACCGAGGACAATTGCAATATCAGCCAGGTTGAAGGCCGGCCAATGCCAGTCTCGCCAATAGAAATCAAAGGAATCCACAACATAGCCGCGAAAGACCCGGTCAATCAGGTTGCCCATGGCGCCACCGAGGATAAGACTGTAAGCGATGGCTTCTCCTTTATGACGATTTTCAAGGATCAGCTTGATCAGAAAAATCGAGACCACTACCGCGATTCCGATAAAAAAGTAGCGCTGCCAGCCTCCACCATTCGCAAAAAGACTGAATGCGGCACCGGTATTCCATACGTGTACCCAGTTAAAGAATGAGGTCACTGAAATAGACTCGCCATATGCCATTGATTGTTGCACCAGCCATTTTATGGCCTGATCAGACGCTGCCAGCAGGCCCGATATGGACAACAGAGCGTACGGTGACAGATGTTTGCCAAAAATGGACATTGCTTAATCCTTGAGCGCCAGAATGCGTCTAGCACCGTTAAGTACAATTACCCCCGCGATGGTGCCGATAATCAGATCCGGATAATTGGACCCGGTCCACGCGACCAGAGCGCCGGCGGTGATGACCCCCAGGTTGATCACCACGTCGTTGGCCGAGAATATCCAGCTTGCCTTCATGTGCGCCCCGCCCTCCCGATGTTTGGATATGAGCAGCAGACAACTGGTATTGGCAATCAATGCGACGAATGCGATAGCCATCATCACCAGCGATTCAGGCTCACTACCGAATACAAAGCGTCTCACCACCTCTATGAGTACGCCCACAGCCAAGATCAGTTGCAGTACACCAGCAAGATGCGCGGCACGTACCTGCATTTTCACGCTATGTCCAACCGCATAAAGGGCAAGCCCGTACACCGCCGCATCGGCAAAATTGTCCAGGGATTCTCCAATCAGGCCGGTGGACCGGGCGATCAGACCGGCAGTCATTTCCACCACGAACAGAAGTGCATTGATGCCGAGCAACCAGCGCAGGGTCCCGGATTCTTGCTTAGCAGAAGCTGCCGAAAACTCGGCGGCCTTGATGGTCTCCGGATTTGCAGCGACGGTTTCCTGAAGCGAGGCGCCTAGCCCCAAGGTCTTCAGTTTCGAGGTGACGGGCTCGACCTCACCGTCATGCACGACCTTCAACCGGCGGTTCGACAAGTCGAAGGACAGTGCCCGAATCCCCTCAACGCCGTTCAGGGCCAGGCGAATCATGCGCTCTTCTGATGGACAGTCCATCTTCGGCACGGCATAAACACTGACCCATTCCCCCGACGCATCGGAGGAGGCCTGCATATCGGTATCCGCCGCAGGCCTTGCATGGTCGCCACAGGGGCCTCCGCAGTTTTTACTCATGATATGACTCCACTTGAATGTGATCGGGTTTTCATTTAAAACTATATAGTAGCTATAATGTCAATAGCGTAGAGAATCCGTTGCGGAGGAACCCGATGCGTATTGGTCAGTTGGCACAGTCAGTAGGGGTAGATACACAGACGATCCGCTTCTACGAACGGCAGGGCTTGTTGCCGCCGCCTGGTCGGCAGGAGAACGGTTACCGTGTCTATACCGAGAAACACGTTGAGCGGCTGGCCTTTATTCGTCGCTGCCGCATCCTGGATCTGTCACTGGCAGAAATTCACGAACTAAAGCGCTATCAGGACGACCCTCATCAGTCCTGTACCGCTGTCAATGCCTTGCTCGATGATCACATCTCTCATGTGCGCTCGCAGATAACCGCTCTACAGGCGCTTGAGAAACAACTCGTTTCACTAAGAGCGCGTTGCAACGATGACCGGGAAGTTAAGGCGTGTGGGGTTCTTGCTGGAATTAGCGAGGGAAGCATGCATCAGCAGTAGGTTGGAGTGCCAACCAGATAATCCGATGAGATGCCGGTTTGCCTCACTCTCATGCAAAGGTAAGATCAACCATTTAATCCGCTTACCCCATATTACCATGCGTTTAACCGTGATGACACAAATGGCTAAAGGCATGATAACGGAATTGGCATCGCAGAAAAAAACTAAAAAAGAGGCTCATGAAATTGCAAGTATCGATGTACCAGCACGATTACTAACACAATTAGAAAGTATTAAATGGCATCTTTGGCATGGTAATGTCATGGAAGCATTGGCACTCATTTATGATGTAAATGTTGATTTGGAGATATGGGAAGAAAACACGACGAATAAGAAAAAATTGCTCAAATTAGTGTGTGAGTTTGAAAGTTATATTCGTGCTAACGGTGGGTTTATTCCAAACTACGGTGATCGTTATCGCCATAACGAGACCATTACCACGGCGTTTGTGGAATCAACGGTCAATTACGTGATTAGTAAACGTTTTGTGAAAAAGCAGCAAATGCGTTGGACACAACGTGGTGCACATTTACTGTTACAAACGAGAGTACAGGTCTTAAATGATGACTTACGAAAAACTTTTTGTCGTTGGTTTCAGGGGATGATGGTAGAAAGTGAGCAGGAAAAAATGGCGGCGTAAAACTCTAGCCCCCGTTTTGGTTCACTCTCCCAGTACGTCATACACCATGATAACATTCCTTAACTTCGTGAAATAACGAAATATAGAGCCGAAGCATCAGCAGCATTGCCGCAGAAAGCCCCCCAGTTCGGCCAGGATCGCCTGAATACTGGCGACATTCGCACGGTATTCCACTTCCTTGCCGATTTTTTCCGAACGCAGAAGTCCCGCTTCCTTGAGTTGCTTGAGATGTTCCGACGCCGTGGACATGCCTAGTTGGGTACGTTCCGCAACCTCACCGACCGTCAGCACCGGCTGCTCGGCAAACAGCAGCATGATGCGCTGCCGGTTGGTGTTCGTCAGGGCGTGAAAGAACTTTTGCAGGTTGTCAGGGAGCGCCATATTGAATACTTCGTATTTTTACGAAATGTAGCATCTAGTAATCTGAGTGTCAAGTTCAAAGGCTCAGACCTTAGGCGGAATACACAAGCAATGACCTCTACACACACAACCCCAACAAATGAGAATATTTCTTTTTTAATCTCTGTCTGTTATACTGATCCTTTATGACATTATCTGTATCTATTCATGTTCCAGTTTACCCGTCGTCAACGCCGCCGCTGGTCACTGCCGCTTATGGCCGTGATGGTGCTGCATTGGTGCTTGGGTTTTGGCGCAGCACTGGCCGATGTCATTTGTCTGGAACCTGATGGTAAAGTCACGGTAGAGTTCAGTGGCAAACTTTGCTGTGATCCAACCAAGGCTAAGGCTGAAAGCAAACACTGTATTGATCTCGCCATGGATGACGAGCATGCCAATCATGAGCCTGCTCCTGCCAGCGATATCAAACTGCCGCCTTTGCCGACTATTACCATACCAACTTTGACTCTGCCCATCGCTCCTCCACCCCTGATTACCGCCAGTTCTATTCCCGGCTGGTCATCGCCTCCACCGTTTTTTTATCAGTCCGCCCCGTTACGGGCTATGACCGTTCTCCTCATTTAAGCAACTCCTGCTGTGATATCCGCCCTGATCGGGCTTGTTCATCATTTGCTTACCGGCAGTCTGGCCTTTCGGCATTAGCCTGCCTTTAGGAGTTGTACATGTTATTCCGTTCATCCCGACTGGTACTTGCCTTGTGTGCAGTGCTGGCCAATCATGCCTATGCTGCCGATCAATTCAGCGTTAGGCCCCAGCAATTGCAGAATCTGGGCATCACACTCAGCACTCTTTCTCCTTCATCCTCTTCCAGCCTGAGTGTAAGTTACCCAGCCAAAGTCATCCTGATGCCAGATCAAGAGCAGGTCGTCAGCAGCGCCCTGAATGCACTGGTCACTCAAGTTATGGTGCAGGACGGCATGGCAGTCAAAGCGGGCCAGCCATTACTGCGCCTGCAAAGCCCGGAGTTGAGCAGTTTGCAGCTCAATCTGGCACAGGCTGCCAGCCAGTCACGGCTGGCCCAAGCTGCTTGGGCGCGGGAGCAGGAACTGTTTACCACCGGCATTACGCCACAACGCCGTTTGCTGGAAGCTGAGTCCGCTCGCCAACAAGCCGACGCTGCGTTGACACAAAGCCGGGTCGCCCTGCAATTGGCAGGTATGACATCAGCCGCCATTCAACGGCTGGAAAAAGGGGGGAAACCCGAAAGTGACTTGCTGATTGTCGCGCCAACGGCTGGCGTCATTAATGCCATGAGCATTCATCCCGGCCAGCGTGTCCAGCCTACAGACGCCCTGCTGCATTTGATCCGTCCAACACCGGCCTGGGTGGAGATCCAGTTACCCATAGCAACAGCAAACCGTTACCGACCCGGTATCACCCTGCAAGTCGGTGACCCGGCTATCAATGCCAAACTTGTCAGCCTTAGCCCAGTCGCCGGTGGAACACAGACTGTTTCCGCTCGCGCCCAGCTACTGTCGAAACCTTCTCAACCCTGGCTTCCCGGCACCGTGCTGAGCGCCAAATTACCGGTGATAGGCGGCGCATGGCTGCTACCGCAAGCAGCTATCACCCGTCAGGGGGCTCAAGCCTATATTTTTGTCCGCAGCAAGGAGGGTTTTGATGCACGGCCAGTCACGGTCAGCGCAACCAGCGGCCAACTGGTGCGGGTGGAAGGCCCTTTGAAAGCCGGTGAGCAGGTTGCGGTCAGCAATATCATCGCGCTCAAAGGGATCTGGCTGGGCGAAAGCGGCATGGAGGAAGAGTAAATGCTGACGCGTTTAATTCAATTCTCTCTCTCCCAACGACTGTTTATGTTGTTGCTGGCGATACTGATTGGCGCCAGTGGCTGGTATGCGTTTAGCCGCCTGCCGATTGATGCTTTTCCAGAAGTCACGCCCGTACAAGTCAAAATTGTCTTTAAAGCCCCCGGTATGACCCCGGAAGAAGTGGAAAGCCGAATTGCCATGCCCATTGAGGTGGAGATGCTCGGCATTCCCAAACAGGAAATGCTGCGCTCCACCAACAAATACGGCATCTCGGATATTACGCTCAAATTTGCCGACGGCACTGATATTTACTGGGCGCGTCAGCAAGTGGCTGAGCGTCTGAACAATATCATGGCCGATCTGCCATCCGGCATCAGTGGCGGCATTGCGCCCATCACCACGCCGCTGGGTGAAATATTCCAGTTCACCATTGAAAGCGACCGGTTATCTCTTCGTGAGAAACGCGACTTGCTGGACTGGGTAATTCGCCCGGCCTTGCGTACCGTCCCTGGAGTCGCTGACGTTAATGCCTTGGGTGGCGAGGCGCGCACCTACGAGATTGTGCCCAACCCCCTGCAAATGTCAGCCAATCGCCTGACGCTGGAACAACTGCGGTTGGCCGTCAGCGCCAATAACAATAATGACGGCGCCGGACGTTTGGATGAAGGCGGCGAATCCCTGCTGATTCGGGAAGAAGGCCGTATTACATCGCTGGACGATATACGCGCCATCGTCGTTTCAACGGACAATGGCGCGGTGGTACGGATTGGCGATGTTGCCGAAGTCAAAACCGGCTCGTTGACCCGTTACGGCGCTGTAACCCGCAATGGCAAAGGAGAAGCGGTTGAAGGCCTGGTACTATCTTTAGCCGGAGCCAATGCGCGGGAAGTCATCACTGGCGTTAAAGCCCGACTGAATGTTTTACAGCCCAGCTTGCCCCAAGGCGTCAAACTGCATGTGTTCTATGACCGGGCTCATCTGGTGGAAAAAGCCGTGGGCACGGTGTCCAAGGCGCTGTTGGAGGCCACCGTACTGGTGCTGATCTTGCTGGGACTATTCCTGGGTAATGTGCGGGCTGCTATCACGGTCGCCGTGATTCTGCCCTTATCAGCGCTGGTCACATTTATCCTGATGCGTCTGTTTGACATGTCCGCCAACCTGATGAGTCTGGGCGGTCTGGCCATTGCCATCGGCATGCTGGTGGACGCCGCCGTCGTCGTCGTGGAAAACGTGGTACGGCATCTGGCCCATGACCCAAGCAAGGGTCGCCTGCCCCTGCTGCATCTGGTCAATCGGGCCGTGCGTGAAGTCGCTGGCCCAGTGACTGCTGGGATTCTGATCATCATCATGGTGTTCTTGCCATTGCTGACCCTGCAAGGCCTGGAAGGCAAACTGTTTGTACCAGTGGCGCTCACGATCATCTTTGCATTGGCTGGTTCACTGTTGCTGTCACTGACGATCATTCCGGTTCTGGCGTCCCTGCTACTGCGCGGGAATGACCATACCGATCCGTGGCTACCACGCCAGTTATTGCGTTTATATACACCCTTACTGACCCGAAGCCTGCAACGCCCTATGCCCATTATGGCAGGAGCCGTCTTGTTACTGGTTGGCGCCGGTGTCATCTACACCCAGGTCGGCAAAACCTTCATGCCGACTATGGATGAAGGCAACATTCTGATCGGCATCGAAAAACAGCCCACAATCAGCCTGCCGCAAACCTTGAACCTGGATAGCCGTATTCAGCAGGCATTGATGAAAGAAGTGCCGGAAATCACCGGCATTGTCGCCCGCGCCGGTTCTGACGAAATCGGCCTCGACCCGATGGGTATCAATCAGACCGATACGTTTCTGGAACTTAAACCGGCCGACCAATGGCGGATTCCCGACAATAAGGATGCCCTGATTGATCAATTGCGCGAGGTGATGAACGGCTTTCCTGGGATCGTCTACAGTTTTTCCCAGCCGATTGAAATGCGGGTGTCGGAAATGATCATCGGGGTACGGGGTGATCTGGCGCTGAAAGTCTTTGGCCCGGATCTGGAAACCCTGAATCGTCTGGCCGAGCAAATGGAAGCCGAGCTTAAAAAGATTCCCGGTTCCCAAGATGTCTATACCGTACAAAACGGCGGCGTCCAATACCTGCGCTTGCGGGTTGATCGACTGGCAGCGGGTCGTTTCGGCCTCAATATCAGTGATGTACAGGACAATTTACGGATGCAGGTTGAAGGTGAACGTGCCGGAGTGGTCATGGACGGCAATCGCCGGATACCGATTCTGGTGCGCGGGCCAGAGGACATCCGGGTTTCACCTGAAGCTTTTGCCAATCTGAGGGTGGTCACTCCCTCCGGCGAAAGCATTGCCTTGAGCGATATTGCCAGTCTGGAGCGTGACGAAGGCCCGGTCAAAATTGAACGCGAAGCCGGCAGCCGTTACAGCGTCATCATTGCCAATGTCGACGGCCGCGACCTGGTCGGCTTTGTCGATGAAGCCAAAGCCCGCATTGCCCGGGAAATCAAACTGCCGGGCGGCTACCACCTGGCCTGGGGCGGCCAGTTCGAGAACCAGCAACGGGCGGCGCAACGTCTGATGATCGTTATACCGGTCGCGCTGGGGCTGATTTTCCTGCTACTGTTTTCTACCTTCGGCTCTTTACGTCAGGCCTTGCTGGTGCTCAGCAATATTCCTTTTGCCCTGGTCGGCGGCATAGCCGCGCTCTGGATCAGTGGCGAATACCTATCTGTACCGGCTTCCGTCGGCTTTATCGCTTTGCTTGGCATCGCCGTACTCAACGGCGTGGTGCTGGTCAGCTATTTCAATCAGCTACGCGCCGAAGGTTTCCCGTTGGCCCAGTGTGTCGTGATCGGCGCACAACGGCGCTTACGCCCGGTACTGATGACGGCCACTATCACTGCCTTTGGCTTGATTCCCTTGCTGTTTGCCAGCGGCCCAGGCTCGGAAATCCAACGGCCGCTGGCGATTGTCGTCATTGGCGGCCTGATTACTGCCACCGCTCTGACCCTGATTCTGCTGCCCATCCTATACCAGCGTTATGCCTTTGCCACGGAGAAACTGTCATGACATCTTGTTGCCTGACTCTGCTCTGCACGCCGGAGCTGGAAGAAAAACTGCTCGACTTATTGCTGGTTGATCCCGAGATCAAGCTGTTTACCAGTGCGTCATCCTTTACCCATGGCCTGCATCCCAAGAGCCTGGATCAGTTGGAGCAGGTCTTGGGGCGTGGACACTCCGTCACCATCCAGATTCTACTGACTCAACCCGATGCAGAAGCTTTGCTGGAACGCTTGCGTAGCAGCATTTCCGGCGCCGGTATTCAGTATTGGCTAACCCCGGTACTGGCGGCAGGAGAACTGACATGAAAAGAACCCTTTTTACCTTGTCGATACTGTTGGCAGCCTTAGACCAGCCTGTGCTGGCATTACCGACGCCGGATACGGTTCACGCTTTGTTAGCCCAAGACCCGGCGCTGAATGCCGCCATGGCCCAACAGCAGGCAAGCGCCTATGCCGCTTCCCTGCAATCGGGTTCACCTTACGAATGGACAGCCTCTGTCAGCGCCCAACAACGGCGCACCGATGACGGCCCCTCTTCACAAGAGTGGAATGCCGCTCTGGAGCGTGGTGTACGCTGGCCGGGCAAAGCCGGTCTAGATCAGCAATTGGCTACATTAACCCGGCAGGAAGCTGACGGGCGGGTGGCCGTTGTACGCACCGAAACCGCCCAGGAACTGCTCACCTTGTGGCTGGACTGGGCCCAGGCAAAATCCAGAATCAATTTGCTGACCCAGCAACAGGACTTATCCGTGGCCAACCTAGTGAGTGTACGTCAGCGTATTCGCAGTGGCGATGCCGCAGTGCAAGAAGAAACGCTGGCGCTGTCTGAGCAGTCGTCGCTGGCCAGCCAACAGGCATTGGCGCAACTGCAAAGCCAACAAGCTGAATTGGCGCTTCGCAGTCGTTTCCCGACACTGGCGCTCAACGACGCTACCCTGCCTCCACCACTCATGCCCGGTGGTGAGGCGCAGGAATGGCAAACCCGGATTCTGGCCGTCAACCCGCAATTGGCGCTCTCACGGCTTCAAACCCGATTAGCGCAACTACGTGCTGAACGGGTGCGCGCTGATACCAAACCCGATCCGACGCTTGGCATATTCACCGCCTCGGAAGCGCGCAACACCGAAAGAATTATCGGCTTGAGCCTGAGTCTGCCCTTATCCGGCAGTCGCCGGCAACAACAGGCGGCACAGGCGCAAGCAGAAGCCAATGCGGTGGAGTTGGGCAATAAACTGGAAGCGCAACGCCGTGAAAGCGCCATTGCCCAAGCCTGGCCCACGGCCAAGGCCAGTGTAGAGGTGTGGCAACTCGCCAAAACCAGTGCTGACCAGCAAACTTTGGCGGCAGACCGAGGCCAGAAAGGATTCAAGCTGGGCGAGACCACCTTTACCGAGTTGTTGCTATTGCGACGACAGGCAATCAGCTCGGCTGAAGCCGAACTAAGCGCTCGCGTCAATGCTTGGAGGGCGCTGTACAGTCTGGATATTGCCGCGCAACGAGGTTGGCTAGCGACGGACTTCGAGCGGGAAGCCGGGTCAGTACCGCCGCACTGAGTGCAGAACATCACCCCACATGGCTACGGTGGGGTGTGCCTTCGGCTTCCATGGTGCTTAGCTCGTGCAGGATGCCGCAGGTTTCCGCCGGCTGTTCACCGACACAGCGTTGCCGTAAGGCAATTAGCTGTGCCTGCAGCCCCAACAATTCATTGATACGGATTTCAACATGTTGGATATGCGTCTCAATCAGGGTATTCACCGACCCACAGCCTACGGTCGGTTGATCCATTGCCTGCAACAAGGTACGAATTTCCTGATGGGTCATATCCAGCACCCGGCAATTACGGATAAAACGCAGCCGCTCCACATGCTCAGCCCCATAAAAGCGGTAATTCCCCTCTGTCCGTTGTGGCTCCGGCAACAGCCCCTCTTTTTCATAGTAACGCACCGTTTGCACTGTGCTGCGTGTGGCTTGCGCCAATTCACCAATTTTCATGCGTCTCTCCGAAAAGCCCTTGACCCTATAGTAACTATAGGCTGTTTAATGACACTTATGCTAATACAGGTATCTCATCATGACGCAACATGACAAACCGGCTGCATCAAGCTATCAACTGATGCCACAGAAAGACGCTTGTTGCAGTTCCAAGAGCTGCGGCCAGCCTGCTGTTCCAGAGCAAACGGAACAGGATCTTCATCACGAATCTCATCAAGAGGTTGATGCCTGCTGCTCGCCTGCAACAAACGTCCCTTTGTGAACAGTGGCTGAAACATTAAAAAACTATGTTCATAAATTAGCTTTTAGACTAATATGCCTGTTCATATTTATTTGGTACGCTATTGAACATAGCATAGACGATACATCCCTTAAATCCAGTAGAAAAACAACGATGGCAACCTTTGCATACGGTCGCGTTAGCACCAAAGATCAGACAGTGGACAATCAACGCCTCGAAATTGAAAGAGCTGGATTTAAAGTTGATTATTGGTTTGCCGATGAAGGCGTGAGTGGAAATACCCATGCATCTTTACGCCCACAATTTAAAGCCTTACTAAGCCAGATTCGTGATGGCGAAATATTGGTGGTTGCTAAATTGGATCGCCTTGGTCGTGATGCTCAAGATGTCAATACGACCATCAAAGCACTCGCTAAACGCAAGATTGAAGTTATTATTTTACAGTTGGGTAAATTGGATGTGGCTTCACCATCTGGCAAGCTGATGCTGCAAATGTTGGCCGCTGTTGCTGAGATGGAGCGTGATTTATTAGTGGAGCGTACGCAGTCAGGATTGGCGAGAGCCAAAAGAGAAGGGAAGGTATTGGGTCGCCCTGTTAAAACGACAGCCAGTCAACAGGCTGAGATTATCAATCTGCGAAAAAACGGTGCATCCCTTAGTTCATTGGCTCGACTGTATAAAGTATCAAGGGCGACGATTATGCGCGTAACAGGTGAGGTGTCAAAATAACGCCAGCCCCCGTTTTGGTTCACTCTCCTCTATGGACATCAACAGAATTAAGCTAAAGTGCTTAATATGTTAAGCACTTTAGCTTAATAAAATGAGCATTGCTTGCCTTATAAGCACCAAACAAGGTGTAGAGAATAACAATGAGAAGAAAAATAACGCTTTCTAAAGCATTTGAAAAAGCTGGGTATGTAACCCAAAGCGGATATTGTATAAAGATAAAAGGTTATGCTATTTATGCTTATAATCCCTATCAAAATAAACTTGCATACATTGCAAAACGCCTTTTAGATGGCAGCTATCAGATTTACAATGTTAATGGTGCATATTCCAACCACACTGACCATTTATTCTTAAATACGCTGACCACGGATTTTTGTCTGTTGACTGCTTTGCTAAAGTCATTGACCACTACATTGCTCTTTATGACCAGCTTCTTGTCTGTACTGACCACTACACATGATGATTTGAGACAACGCTAGTATGTGTGCGTAACCATGCATAGACAATTTAGAATCTACATCCTAGAATTAGAGTCGAGCTGGGAGTGCTGACCTACTTGCAGAGCGTTGGGCGATTGTTCCACTCAGCTTACCGAATTTAAACGGGTCGCTTTTGCGACCCGTTTCTATTTCTGCTGCTCGATTACTGGGTACAGATATGCTGAACTGCCATCACTCAAAATACTGTTTCAAGTCTTCTGGAATCGGCATAGGCTTCACTGGCGACACCTTCGCACGCCCAGAATTACCCAACGGCACTTTCCCAATCAGTGAACCAGCCGACCCGATAATTCTGATGATCTGGCCCAAGACTTCCTGAATGTCGCCCGTTTTCAAACCTGCTCTGAGCATCCAGTAATGACTGATGACGTGAGGTACGTAATTTCGCTGTCCCAGGATGTGTGCTCTTTCCAGATGATAAAAGGCTTGCTCATTCTTACCTGATGCCAATAGCCCTTTGCCTTTATCCAGCTCTTCCTTGAATGCGGCCTTTAACTTGGCTTGCATAATCTTATCTCCTCAGCAGACGCAGCCCGTTGAACACAACCAACAGGCTGCCTCCCATATCTGCAAATACCGCCATCCATAACGTGGCGACGCCCGTGAATGCCAGCACCAGAAAGACAGCTTTGATCCCCAGTGCCAAGGCGATATTTTGCTTCAGGACGACGCTTGTTCTGCGACTCAACACCACAAAGTCAGCAATCTTGCGCGGATCGTCATCCATTATGGCGACATCCGCAGTTTCCAAGGCGGTTGCTGTCCCGGCCGCACCCATCGCAAAACCAATATCGGCACGCGCCAGAGCAGGCGCATCATTAACGCCATCACCTACCATGCCCGCCGCGCCATAGCTATTTTTCATATCTGCAATAGCTGCCTGCTTGTCTTCCGGCAACAGATTGCCTCGGGCATCCTCGATACCCAACTGATCGGCGATGGATCGTGCCGTTGCCGGATTGTCCCCTGTCAGCATCACGGGTTTAATATGCAGCTCCTTGAGCGCAGTAACCGCCTGCAGGCTCTCAGGGCGGATCGTATCCGCGACGCCGAAGATGGCGGCTGGGCCAGAGGGCACGCATAAAATAATGACTGTCTTGCCGGCATTCTCCAGTACGGCTAATTTGGCTTCCAACTCCTTGGAGCAAACATCCAGTTCCTCAACCAGACGGTGATTGCCTAAATAGCATGGTTGGCCATTGATAGTACCTTTTACACCCCGGCCATTCAGTACGCCAAAATCCGCAACCGGCAGTGTGTTGGCGTTCGGCTGGCGTGTTTTCCATCCATCAACAAGAGCCTTGGCAACCGGATGTGTACTGTGGTCGTCAAGGCTGGCGGCCATCAATAAAGCCGTTTCGATCGGCATGTCTCCAAACGGAATCGCATCAGTGAGCACAGGCTTTCCCTGAGTCAACGTACCTGTTTTATCAAGAGCGATAACTTTTAACAGGCGTCCACCTTCCAGATACACACCGCCTTTAATCAGGATGCCGTGCTTGGCCGCAGCCGCCAAACCACTCACTACCGTGACAGGCGTGGAAATCACGAGGGCGCAAGGGCAAGCGATCACCAGCAGAACTAAGGACTGATAGAGCCATTCGCTCCAAGCGCCTCCGGTGATTAGCGGCCCGAACACTGCCAGCGCAATGGCCACGACCACGACGGCTGGTGTGTAATAATGGGCAAATTGATCGACAAAGCGTTGTGTGGGAGCACGTTCTGATTGGGCGTCCTGAATGGCGGCTGCGATCCGGGCCAGCGTACTTTCACCAGCTGCAGCAGTGACCACTGCTTCTACGACACCATCAGTGACAATGCTACCCGCATACAGTGAATCACCGATTTGCTTATCTACGGGTAAACTTTCGCCGGTAATGGGGGCTTGATTCAGTGCAGCACGACCAGAATCAACACGGGCATCCAGTGGCACGCGTGACCCCGTACGCACACGGATACGGCTGCCCACATTCACACTGGCAACTGGCTGTTCCTGCCAACCATCACCAGCTTGTACTTCAGCGATTTCTGGTGCAAGAGCTGTCAGCGACTTGACGGCATTACGTGCCCGCTCCAATGACAAAGCTTCAATTGCTTCAGCGACCGCAAACAAAAAGATCACCATCGCTGCTTCAGGCCATTTCCCGATAATGACGGCACCCATGACGGCCAGCGACATCAAAAAGTAGATATTGAGCGTCAAATTACTGAGTGCAATCCAGCCCTTTTTAAGCGTCGGCAAGCCCGCACTCAGAATGGATACCAGTGCCAGAGCGATGACAGACCATCCTGTTTCCTGGGTAGTTACCCAGGCAATACCTTCAGCACTGATCGCGGCCAACCCACCAATGGCCAGTAGTATTTTGTCCTTGCTGTCCAGCGCCGGGCGCACAGGCGTAGCGGGTGCTCCTGCTTCCAGTAATTGCGGAGCCATTTCCAGTGAGTTAAGCGCCGTGACAATAGCTTTTGGGTCTTCCAACTGGTGGTAAACCGTCAGTTCGCGGTTGAGCAGATTGAAGTCCAGCCGGGAAATACCTTTCATGCTTTCCAGACGATTGCGAATCAGCCGCTCTTCTGTCGGGCAATCCATTTTGTCGATACGGTACCGAACCCGGCTTGCCCCTTCCGGTGTACTCCCCGGCGTCAAATTGCTGACGTTTGTTGCAGGCGAGCAGCAGGCATCAGCCGCTTTATGGTCATGATGACCGTCATTTTCTGTTGTTTCTGGTGAAACGGCTGGTTGGCCGCAGCTCGTTGAACTGCAACAAGCGTCTTTCTGCGGCGCCAGTTGGCAGGATGATGAGGCCGGTTTGTCATGTTGCGTCATGATGAGATACCAGTATAAACACGAGTGTTATTAAACAGCCTATAGTTACTATAGGGTCAAGTCTTTTCAGGAGGGCGGTGATGAGAATCGGCGAGCTGGCTCAACGTTGCAATTGTGAGGTAGAAACCATTCGCTTTTACGAGCAGGAAGGCCTGTTGGAAGTGCCTGCCCGCGAAGCGAATGGTTATCGTAACTACACGGATCTCCAGCTGACCCATCTCAAGTTCATCCGGCATTGCCGGTCACTGGGAATGAGCCTGCCCGATGTGCGTACGCTACGCCGTTTTCAGGCCAATCCCGAGCTGGCCTGTGACGACATCAATCAGTTGATTGACAGCCATATCCAGCGGATTCATCAGCAGGTCGAATCCTTGCGGTTGCTGGAACAGCAACTACACGCGCTTCGGGATAGCTGTCACAGCAATCAACAAATCCGTGAGTGTGGCATTCTGAAAAATCTGGAACAGGCCTCCGTAGGCGAGGCCTGCGACTGTCATCCAGCCTCGCCTGTGAGCAGTTAGCTATCTGGTTCAGTCTTGACTCTCCTCGTTGTCACGCTCGAACAGCCGGTACAGTGCTGGTAACAGGACTAGGGTTAGCAACGTGCTGGTGATCAGCCCGCCAATAACCACGGTCGCTAAAGGCTTTTGCACTTCTGCTCCGGTGCCAGTGGCCAGAGCCATTGGCAGAAAGCCCAGTGAAGCCACAAGTGCGGTCATCAAGACTGGACGTAAGCGCGACAGCGAGCCTTCCCGAATAGCCATTTGCAGTGCCATGCCACTCTCGTGCAAATGATTAATACGACTCACCATGACCAAGCCATTCAGCACCACTACACCGGACAGGGCAATGAAGCCCACAGCGGCCGTAATCGAGAATGGCATATCCCGCAGCCAAAGCGCTAGAATGCCTCCTGTTAACCCCAGCGGAATGGCACTGAAAACCAGCACTGCCTGCCGTACATTGTTCAGTGCGCTGAATAGCAGCAAGAAGATCAGAGCCAGACAGAGTGGGATAACCATAGACAGGCGCTCTTTGGCCTGCTGCAAGTTTTCAAACTGACCACCCCAGCCGAGCCAGTAGCCTGCGGGCAGTTTGACTTCCTGGGTGACAGCTTGTTGGGCATCGGCAATAAAAGACCCCAGGTCACGATTGCGGACATTGGACTGAATCACGATGCGCCGCTTGCCATTCTCGCGGCTGATCTGGTTCAAGCCAGCTTTGATTTCCAGCGTTGCCAGTTCTCCCAAGGTGACAAACGCCTGATTGCCGTCACTCATGACCGGAATAGGCAAGGCTCGTAACCTCTCCAGGTCGGCACGCAGTTCCTCTGGCAAGCGCACAACAATTGCAAAGTGCCGATCACCTTCAAACACCTGTCCGGCTTCACGGCCACCAATTGCCGCAGCTACCATATCCTGTACGTCAGACAATGGCAGGCCATAACGCGCCAGTTGCTCACGGTTAAATGCAATATCCAGCAAAGCCTGACCTTCAACCTGTTCGACTTTGACCTCACTTGCGCCATCCACACGTTTCAGCGTGCTGGCAATACGATTGGCCGTCTGTTGCAGGGCTTCAAAATCATCACCGAACACTTTAATGGCGACATCACCGCGCACTCCAGACAGCAGTTCATTAAAGCGCATCTGAATCGGCTGGGTAAACTCATAGTTGTTCCCCAGGAGTGTGCTCACGTGCTTTTCAATACGCTCGCTCAGTTCGGCTTTGGACAAACCAGGATCGGGCCATTGCGCACGCGGCTTAAACATGATGAAGGTGTCGGAAATACTGGGCGGCATCGGATCAGCCGCCATTTCAGCTGTACCGGTTTTAGAGAAGATAAAAGCGACTTCCGGCAGGGTGCTGATACTCTTTTCAATCGCTAGCTGCATTCGGGTGGATTGTTGAATGCCGGTACTGGGTATACGGATTGCCTGCATGGCAATGTCCTTTTCATCCAGAGTCGGGATAAATTCCTGTCCCAGGCGTGTGAACACCAATAAGGCAACACCAAACGCTACAGCTGCCAAGGTTAGCACTGTCTTTGGCGAATTGAGGGCTTTATCGAGCAAGGGCGCATAACCCTGTCTGGAGCGTGTGATCAGAACACTTTCATGCTCCAGCGTATTTTTACAGAAAATGGCCACCAGTGCTGGCACGAGCGTCAGAGAAAGTATCAGGGCGGTTACCAGCGCAATCATCACTGTCGCCGCCATGGGATGAAACATTTTTCCTTCCACCCCCTCCAGCGCCAGGATAGGCAAGTACACGGTAATAATAATGGCCTGGCCAAACACGGATGGCTGAATCATCTCTCGACTAGCGTGTAAGACTTCACTCAGGCGCTCGCTCAGGGTCAGGCTACGACCCAGATGCTGTTGTCTGGCCGCCAGTCGCTGCAAACAGTTTTCCACAATAATAACCGCACCATCTACGATTAACCCGAAGTCCAGAGCGCCCAGGCTCATGAGATTGCCACTGATCTGGGCTTTAAACATGCCGATACTCATGAGCAGCACGGTCAATGGAATAACGATAGCCGTAATCAACGCGGCACGGATATTGCCAAGCAGCACAAACAGCACGAAAACGACCAGCAATGCACCTTCACTCAGGTTTTTAACCACCGTCTCAATCGTCGCATTTACAAGCTTGCTGCGATCCAGAACGCTTTGCGCTTCAATATCTGGTGGCAAGCTGCGGCGAACATCAATCAGCTTCTGGTCAACGGCCAAGGCAACCGTACGCGAGTTTTCACCAATGCGCATCAGCGCTGTCCCTACGACCACTTCGTGGCCATTTTCGCTTGCTGAACCGGTACGCAGTTCTTCGCCAATCGTCACGGTTGCTACATCACGAACATAGACAGGGATACCCTGACGGGTGGCCACCACTGTTGCGGCAATCTCGACTGATGTTTTTAGACGGCCATCAAGGCGAACCAGATAAGCCTCGCCCTGTTGCTCAATCACCCCGGCGCCACGGCTTTGATTGGCTTTTTCCACGGCTTCCGCCAACTGGCTCAGACTCAAGCCATACGTGCGTAATTTGAGGGGGTCAGGCTGAATGTGATACTGCTTTTCAAAGCCACCAATCACATCAACCCCGGCAACGCCAGCGACGTTTTTGAGCTGGGGCCGGATCATCCAGTCCTGAACCGTGCGTAGATAAGCCAGTTGGGCAACCTCGGTACGCAGGGACTCTCCTTCAGGCGTGAGATAGCTGCCGTCGCTCTGCCAGCCAGCTTCTCCATCCTTGATCTTCGCACCCTGTCCACCTGGATGCTGGTATTTCACCGCCCACATATAGACTTCACCCAGCCCCGTCGAGATGGCTCCCATGCGGGGTGTTGCTCCAGCAGGCAGTTGCTCTTGTATTTCGCTGAGCCGTTCAGTGACCTGATTACGGGCAAAGTAGATGTCTACCTTGTCATCAAAAATAACCGTGACTTGGGAAAAGCCATTGCGGGTCAACGAACGTGTACTTTCCAGACCAGCAATCCCGGCAAGGGCATTTTCAATCGGAAACGTCACCTGTTTTTCCATGTCCTCCGGCGACAGTCCCGACAGTGTGGTATTGATCTGGATCTGGTTATTGGTGATGTCCGGGACGGCATCAATCGGCAATTTTTGTAGCGACCATAAGCCCAGCACAGACAGCAGCAAGATCACCATGACGACCAGGTAACGATGTTTCAGGGAAAAACTAAGCACACGTTCAATCATGCGTCGTGCCTCCCTGAAGGATCAAGGTAGTGTCAATGCTCATGTTCAGCTTCTCCCTTCTGTAATTCTGATTTCAGAATGAAGCTGCCGTCGGCTACATACTGCTCGCCTTGCTGTAGGCCTGAAACGATGGTCAGGCGCCTGGCATTGCTATCGCCAATGATCACAGGGCGGAGTTGCAGACCTTGTGGTGTTATCACAAAAACGACACTTTTACCCTCGACAGTTTGGACGGCCGACGCCGGGACATTCAGGACATTGGTACGCTTTTCGGTCTCTAATGTAGCGGTGACAAACATGCCGGCCCGCCACAAGCCTGCCCGGTTGTCGATCACGACCCGAACACTCCCGCTGCGACTGGCGGTGCTGAGTTCAGGCTGAATAAATACCACCTTGCCAGTTCCGGTCAGTGTTCGGTCAGAGTTATAGACCTGTACCTCTTGCCCAGCCTTGATGGCCGTCAAGGCTTCGGTCGGTACAGTCAGATCCACCCACAATGTTTTGAGATTGGCCAGCCGGAATACCACTTTGTCACGGCCCAGGGCTTCGCCCAGCGTCAGCTCCTTACTGAGAACAGTGCCTGCAAGCGGCGCACGCAAAGCGTAGCGGGCCAGATGACTGCCAGATTTTAGTGACTGAAGATCGCCATCGGACAACCCCAGGGCGAGCAGTTTTTGCCGGCTGCTCCGCTCCTCAATCTGGTTTTCAGCCAGATTGCGCTTGGCCTGTAAATAGTCCTGTTCAGCACTGATTTTCTTTTGCCACAGTTCCTGCTCTCGATTAAAGGTGAGCTGAGCCAGTGCAGTGCGTTCTTTGGCGTTGAGGTAGGCCGCGTTGGCTTCCGCCAATTCCTGGCTTTCGATCATGGCCAGCACGGATCCTTTTTCCACCTGTGCACCGGTTTGTACACGGATCTCGCGTACAGCGCCGCTAACTGGGGAAATGACACGTGCCTCCTGATCGGCATTCAATCCCAGTTGTCCAGGCAGTTTTAACGACCCAGCCAGTGGAGTTATCGTGGCAACTTCTACACGGATGCCATTGGCCTTCAACTGCTCGGGACTCATTTTGATGAGGGACGTTGTTGCTTCGTGTTCCTCGTGTCCCTCGTGTTCTTCGTGCGATTCATCAGCTTTTTTATCTTTGTGCTCTTTGTGTTCTTCATGCGGACTCTCATCAGCCGTAACGGGTGGATGGTCTGTCGTGTCAGTAAGCTTCATGACCAGCACGGCGATAACGGCACCGAAAAGGGCGCAGGCCAGATAGCGCCATAGGGTTTTGACATTCATGGGGTAATCTCAGCAGAAATAGGTTCTCGTCCAAGCAGACGATCCAAGGCAATAGCGGAATGGTGATAACCGACCAGTGTTTCCAGATACGTGTTACGCACTTCCAGCAATGCTTGTTCCGTATCAAGCACATCAAGCAGGCTGAATTTCCCGGCGCGATAGCCTTCCTGAGATAAACTGAAGGTCTGCTCAGCCAGGCTTAGCACGTTCTCACGCAGATTCATGACTTCCGCTCGTGTGGCTGTTAACCGTTGACGCTCTCGGGCGATATCACTCTCAAGGCGCAAGCGTGCTGACTCCAATTCAGCTTCTGCTACGCCCAACTCGGCACGAGCGGCGTGCCGCTCTCCCTGACGACGGTCAAAGAATGGCAAAGGAACGGAAATGCCCACTTGCAGGCTGTTCTCCTGGGTCACTGCCTCCCGTTTAACGCCTGCGCTAACGGTCACATCGGGGATACGCTGGGCATCACTAGCGCGCACTGCCACTTGCTGACGCTGCACGGCCAGTGTCATTTGTTTTATCGTGGGATGGGCGACAAGAGGATCCACAGTCAAGGACTCTTCTACAACGGGCAGTTCCAAAGGAACAGAAATCTCCGTCACAGCCGGCTGTCCCCCCCATAATGCAGCGAGTTGATACCGGGCTTGAGCCAGGGCACGTTCTGCTCGCACAGTTCGCTGCTCAGCGACTTTGAATGCGACAAGAGCGCGTGAGGCTTCAATAGGTGAAACCTTGCCTGCGGTCACCCGCGTTTGAACAATACTCTTAAAATCTAGTGCCAGAGCCTGGGCCTCCTGAGCCAGCCGAAGACGGGCAGCTGCCGCTTGTACTTCGACAAAAGCCAGACGGGTGTCGCGCACCATATCCAGTCGGCGCAGAAGCAGGGCTTGTTCAGCCTCACGTGTATTGACAGTAGCAATGGCTGTCCGATAGTCGCGTTTACGACCCAGTTCAACGCTCTGGCTGAAATTAATGATGGTACTGGCGCGACTGGGCGATGACCCACTTTGTCCACCCAAATCCTCCAGGGCGACACTGAGGGTGGGGTTCGGAAAAACGGCGGCCTGGGTCTGTCGGCCAAGAGCGGCTTCTACTTGCTGGGCTGAAGCCTGCAACGCCGGATTCTGGCTGAGCACACGCTCAATTGCGGTAGGCAACGCCAAGGGCACATCGGCATGTCCACTATCGGGAAATAGCAGATTCATTCCAATAAAGGAAAGAGAAAATAACGAAAAACGGAACATGAGTCCTCTCCACGCAAAACTGGTTAAGACAGGAATAGGCCTGTCATGCAGAACAGCGCGTTAAGGCTTAAATATGTAAAACTGTGGTTTTCCGCAGCGTCACGGGGCGGTTATTAGTGGGTGGATCAGCTGTCCAGGAATGAACAAGCAGAGGGTCGGAGAGAGGAAGAAGGGTGATGACAATGGCGATCAGGCTAAAGTCACTGTAAACCATGAGTGGCTTGAACTCTGTGCCAGGAACCAGTTCATGGTTGGCATGGCCATCATCTAATGCCAAGTCGATACAGTGTTTGATGCTCTGTTTGGCTTTTTCCGCATCATCACAGGGTTCACCAGCACGCTCAATAACCGCTTGGCCGTTTGGTTCCAGACAAATGACATCGGCAAGGGCTTCACCAAAACCCAAACACCAATGCAGCAGCAGAATCGCGACCATAGGTAGCGACCAGCGACGGCGTTGGCGACGGGTGAAGTGGAACATATAACAGTACAGTGAATTAATAGTGAGGCCAGTCTAACAGGTTGAAGGCAAGAGAGAAATATTCTCATTTGTTGGCTTTATGTAAGATATTCAATAAAAGCAGAAATCTGAGTTCCAGCATCTGCAGTGCAACCACAGGTAGACATCAGCCTACCCATGATTGCGGCTAGTGCTTATCAGCGACCATGAAAAAGCATGACTTTCAGGCTTTAGCTTCCGTCCAGAGATGGCTGGAAAGCTTGTCCCAGATAATCAGGCTGAGTGGCGCCAGAATCAGCGTATAAGTCAGCCAGACGCCGTATTCACCGCCAGGGCCATATGGTTCGGTGAGTTCATGCCAGTATCCGTTATCCAACAGCGGCAGAGCACCTGCTTCTGCAAACTCGTGAAAAGCATACACGACCAGTTGCACCGAGAACAAAGCCAGAAACGTCCCTGTGACACGAAATAGCAGGCCGACATTAACGCGTTGCCCATAACGTCCCCACAACCATGCCAATACGGCAGCTGAACTTAACCCGCCAATTGCACTGGCCGTAAGAGTGAGGCCACTGGCAGTACTTGCCAAAGCTGCAATTAGCGTAGCAGCTTCCACACCTTCTCGCCCCACCATCAGCACAGCAAACAGGAGCACACTCCACCAAACGGCATTCACCTTACCTTGTGTGAGTATATTGAGGCGTTCGCGAATTTCGTACGCCATTTTTTTACCGTGCATAACCATGTGAATGACGCAAGTAATAATCAGTGCCGCAGCCACTAGAGCAAGCCAACCTTCCCATACAGGTGACAACGCGCCTGTATGGGCCAGATAGATACCAAGAACAGCAGAACCGGAGATAGCTATCAGCGAACCGGCCAGTAAAGGTCTTAACAATAATGAATTGCCAGTCTGGCGCAGAAAGGCCATGGCGACGGATATAACCAGTAAGGCTTCCAGTCCTTCCCGGAACGTGGTCATGAAAATGGCTAACATGGATTGATCTCCTTAAAACAGCGAATGCAGTAATGGCTGTCACAGGCCATTCAATGGCAGCTGTAATCAGCACAAAAACATGGGAATAACAGATAAAAGTGTCATGTTTCTTTAGTACTAGAGGTATTCCATGATGGAATTAATGACGAAGAACAACCGTTCGGGTAAGGAAAGAGAGCGAGTTACGACAGACAGGCGCTGGCAGAGGAGGCAGGTTTCGCACGAGCATATCCAGCCGCCATGCGATGAACCAGCAGTATAAGAATAGAAAAGTTATAGGGAGCTTATTCAGGTCGAGGCTATTACAGCTAATGCCATTTTTACCTTCATCATCGCAGGGCACTGTTAAAGTGTGATCTCCCGCTTGAGAGGACACGTTTGACTTAGCATCATGCGTATCATGAATGATCCTAGCCAACTAAATGGACAATTATTCCCTCTAAAGCTAATTTAAGAATTATGTTTGGAGAGAAGAAATGGCAAAACGTTTTAGCCCTGAATTTA
>NZ_QAON01000023.1 GCF_003051055.1 Agitococcus lubricus
TCGGCTTTTTCATTGACTTCGTTGCTTTCATAAACACCTCTACTTGCAGTATAAATACTACCTATCAAAGTGTCCTGTTCTATTAAACCATTACATATCGAGCGTTCATAGAGTTTGTTTACACCTTCTTTAATGTCTCTATATGCAGTCGTTTGATTCACGCCTAATAATTGAAGATCAGCGACACTCACAGTATAGAGTACCTCATCTGTCACTGTTTGCCCTTTAGGAATATGACTAATCGCTGCTAAAACTAGCCTTTGCTCAATGGTACTTAGCTGATAAGAAGCCTCTATAACCTGATTTGACTTTACAACTTGTAATTCATTTTTCAGCATATAACTAGCCACTTTTTAGTCTAAATATGATTAAAATATATCTTTCATAGTTATTCGTCAATCCCTCATATTAAATTCGTCAATCCCTCATAGTTATTCGTCAATCCCTCATAGTTATTTCTATAAAGCATTGATTTAAAATAAAAAAATCTTACGGAAAAGTATTAAAATATATAAAAAGGAAAAAACTTCAATTTTTTCTTTTTTATGAAGACAAAATTTGAAAAATAAAAGCTTGAAAAAAAGAAACTGATTTTTAAAATACAGTTGTCACAAAGAAAAAGTCTTTGACCCAAATCGATAAAAGGTAGAAATGATTTTTAAGTAAGGTCTAAATTTTTTTGACTTCGAAAACCCAAATCATTTGATCAATCATATACAACATTTAGATAAAAATACTGTCTAAACGATTGGCTAAGATCATAGCTATAAAAAAGAGTATGTAAAATATACACTCTCTAAGTTAACTGTTTATTTGCTGTCTAAAAAGCAAACATGTTAAGAAAAGTGCGGTTTTCTTAACACGTCCCACCATCTTCATTTTATCATCACTAGACAATTGCGTTATTTAAAGTTCGATAAAAGGAACGTTTTCTTGAACTTTATTGGTTTAGACTGAATCTGAGCATAATCCTTGAATTTAACCCTGTTATAGTCTTAAATACTTGTCTAGTTAATCAAAGTTTAATTTATCTAATACTCATTGAGTAAACAGGACTATTTCATGAAAATAGGCTATGCCCGTGTCAGTACCCGTGAACAAAATCCTTCTTTGCAAATAGATGCCCTGAAACAAGCAGGCTGTGAGCGTATTTTTCAAGATGTGGCGAGTGGGGCTAAAAGTAGTCGTCCTGAGTTAGATAAATTATTAGCAGAAGCTCGGACAGGTGACACCATCATCATTTGGAAGCTGGATCGTTTAGGACGTTCACTTCGCCATTTAGTTGAATTGGTCGAAACCCTGTCCGGCCAAAACATTGGTCTTAAAAGTTTAAATGACCCTGTGGATACCACACATGCTCAAGGCAGACTAATTTTTAATCTATTTGCCTCCTTAGCAGAGTTTGAGCGTGATTTAATTCGAGAACGTACTAATGCAGGTTTATCGGCTGCCAGAGCGCGTGGCAGGGTAGGGGGACGACCCAAAGGTTTAGATGCACAAGCCGAAGCAACGGCGATG
This sequence comes from Agitococcus lubricus, assembly GCF_003051055.1. Lineage (GTDB taxonomy): Bacteria > Pseudomonadota > Gammaproteobacteria > Pseudomonadales > Moraxellaceae > Agitococcus > Agitococcus lubricus. The sequence goes on from NZ_QAON01000023.1 coordinate 1,519, forward strand.
GCTGCGGAAACCTTGTATCGAGAAGGGCGGTTGAGTGTCAATGCGATTGCCGATAAATTGCATATTTCTAAAAGTACTTTATACAGTTATCTGCGACATCGAGGCGTGGAAATTGGGGCTTATCAAAAAGCGGCGACAACTACGAGAGAAAGTCAATCAGCCGAGCAAGTAGCTGAGATTACGCTGCGCTTGACTATTGAAAATAACAGTCAGTTTGTACGTGGTAAAAAACGAGCAAGGGAAAATATAGAGCGTTATTGTTTAGATAAATACCATGCAACACGGTTATCGTCAGGTGATTATGCCTTACGCATCAATTATAAAAGCCGTGAGGATTTAGATGGATTAATGGCTGATTTATTGCGTGATATGAGTCATGAGGCAGAGATGCGTCATTGTTATATTGAGGCGGAGGCATGGGAGCAGGGTACGGAGTATCGGTGGTGAGTTTTAGGGGGTGTATATTAAGTTGATTCGCCATTCAATTGCTCCCAAAACTCCACCAACTCTTTTGCAAGGAAATTTACCGATAGCCACAAAAAGCGAAATTATCCAAACACTAAGCCCCTATCAGTATTTATCATCAACCCCTAAGGCGAAATTTTCGGCGGTTGGGGCTTATGCTCACTTCTTCCAACGCGAACGCAGGACTTGAAATCGGACATCACTGGCTAATGCTGCAAACAACGGCTCCTCATCAATACGTTGCCAATCCGAAAATCCACTAGCCAAAGCTGTTGATAGGCTCCTTAATGCAGCATCATTGTCACCATCTCGCATGGCCTGCAGGGCAAGTTCGTACTGTGTTTCCGATGCAGAGGATACATGAATCTGAGTATTCATGTCTTGTGTAATGACGGCAGCTGTGGGATTAGAGGTGACTGGCGCAGGAGACACGGATGATAAAGGCATTGCTGTTGGGGTGTGCGGCGGCGATGTTTGCACATTCACAGCCATCGGAGACTGTTTTGGCTTGGCCTCTCGAGGTGTAGCACTTGCAGACACAGCAGCATACATCGTGTCTCTCTTATAATAGATGCGTTCACCAACGAACGGAATAGAGAAATACATTCGATCTTTGTTCTCAAAAGAGAAAATGATGTTTAGGCCAAGCTCTGTCTTGAGCGTAACATCTTTACCATCAGCGATGATACCTCTTAGTTTCATTGGTGCAGTGCTAGTACCTAGCCAAAGTTGGTTCTGTGTGATGTGAAGTTCAGGGCCAATAGGTAAACTGACACTCTCGACACGGAACTCTTCGGCCACCCAGTGGCCTTCAATATTTTTAGGGTCGGGATGCTTCTCGCACCCCGTTACCAGTATACTGAGTGATAATACCCACAGGCTCCAACGCATCATGAACCCTTACGATAAGTTAGCATCAGCTCTTTGAATTTGGGGTTGTTTCGTAACGGATCTAGATCATGATCCTGATCCATAGCATCGAAATGTGAAAACCCAGCCATAAAAGCAGCTTCCAATTGCTTGAGAGCTTCTTCTGGCTGCTTTTGACGTAGGCGTACAATAGAGAGATTATAGTAGACGAGAGGCTCGCTGGCATCACGTGCCTTGGCCTCCATCAGCTCTTTTTCGGCACCAACGAGATCACCCTGTCCCATTTTTGCCACTGCAGTCTTGATCATCTCAAGTGCCGCAGCACGAGCTGCTTTCTTCTCGGCCTCGGAAAACTCAGAATTACCTAAGCTTGTATCGGCCGCACGACGTGCAGTCGAAGTTTCGGCTTCACTCGGGGCAATACCTCCGCTAACAGTCTGTGTCATCGGCTCAGTAGTAGATGCTAATGCCTCCTGAGAGGTAGCCTGTACTGTCGATTCTTGTGAGGATACTGTTTGTAACGACTCCTGATGGTCTGTTTTGGAGTGCGATACATACCAACTACCAATACCAGCTATAGCTAGTACCGCAACTGCTCCAGCGATAATCACACCACGTTTGGTTCCATTATTTTGGGAGCTGGCACTCGCACCTGACTCTTCTATCAACTCCAACGAGCCAGCACAGACCTCACATTTGGGATCGTTGAGCATTGTTTCACTAGTGATAGGCTCGCCACGGTCAGCGATTGAGCAATCACCAACTGACTTACATATATATTTATACATCTTCATTCTCGTGTTGATGTGTTTTAATTTTAGGCATCATCATTTAAGCCGATGATACTCTTAAATGTTGGAGTCATGGCTCGCAACTCACAATATTGTGGATCATCCGCGTTGCCGTCAGCTTGCTCTAAGCGTTCATTGACGGCACTCACAAATTTTTGGAGAAGTTCTTGCTTGCGTTCTCTGTGAATGTAGTTGGCAGCCAATTCTGACTTCACTGTTTTTTCGACGTCATTCTGCAATGATTCTGATTGATCAGCGTCCCAGACCTTAATCCAGTTCCCTCCGCCATTAAGCGCGGTAATAATCATGAATCCATCATTATCCTTAGATTGAAGAATCCATTCTTTCTCACCAGTCTTCGGATTCTCACGTTGTTTGATAAAATTGAGAAATTTGGCCAACAGCAAGTAGGGTTTGCGTTTACGACGCTTCTCCATATCAACACCAGTGGGAGCAAACAACGGTGGCAGCTTGCTGCCATCACCTTCCCCATGCAGCAAAGTGGCCTCATCGGGAATCTTGCACAAGCCGTCGTAATGCCGCTTGAGGAATCCAAGCGTGTCAATAAAACGTGCAGGCATGAGAGAAGAGACCTTAATCACCACCACTTCGTTAGTCAATGTACCTGGGAGTACAGAAAGATTCGAAATGCCTGCATCTTTCTGGCGTTGAAATAACTCGCTCATTTCTTGGCGGAACTCGCGCTGCTCTTCACACTCTGGTAGCATGACGCAGAGAGCTTGCTGCAGTCCTGCTGCACCTACGCCATTGCCCACACGTCGCTCTATTTCAGCCTTATTGAATAGCACCATGTTTCCCGCTTCACGATACAAATCCACCACGAACTTGTTTAGTGATTGAGAGTTACCCGCATATTGACGTGATAAACGCTCAACAATATTCACATGCATGACAGGTGACGCTTGTGCCATTTCCGTATGAACTGCATCAGTAATTGCGGCAGCTTGTTGAGAAAGCATCGTGATGAGGCCATTTGGCGTGATTCGTGCCGCCAGTTTCTCAAAGCTATCCACTTCGATACCAGCCAAGGCTAAGATGGCCTTGCGCACACGCTGGGTACGCTCTTTCTGCCCCCGTTCATCAAGCGTCATGCGGCGCAACAAGTCGCGCACGGCATCGATATCAAAGAGTCGCGTTTGGCAAACTTCTTCCTTGTCGGTTCTGAGTCGATTATTCTGCTCTGTACGAATCGTTTCAGTGGCATCAGTGAGTTGGACATGCAGTTGGTCTATTTTCCCACGCATCACCGTCAGTTCATCAAGAATAAGGGGAATCAAGCGTGGGGCAAACATGTAGCCTTGCCGTTTGGTATTCTTGGAAAATAACAATTGTAACTTTTCACGTGCCTCAGAAAAGCGAGTATCTCGTTTATCAGTGAAAACTCGACCAAAGGTACCCACACTGTTGAAATCCAAAGTCAGTCGCTGGAGGTCTTCTTCCAGTTTCTGCATCGCGTTCGCTTCAGTCTGGATTTTATCCTCAAACGACTTCTTGCGCTGAGTTAGATTGTCCAGCACCGCATCTGTGTACTGACGCAGTTGGAGCAATGACAGCTCCCCAGAACTCCATCGACCGAAAAAATCACGCTCAACACGTCGCACGATATGGCGTGCCATTTCTTGTTGTGCTTGTGACTTAACTTCATAAAACTTACGAACGCCACCCAATCGCCGAAACGTACTGTCAAAAACATCTGACAGACGAGTACGCAAGGTACGAATCCATTCCGACTCCTTGATGCTCTTATCCGACTTTATTTGTGCCTCGAGTGTGGCTGCGACCTGCGGCCAGTATTCGTCAATTGGCTTCCACTCCGCCTTAACATCATCTTCTAGAATGCCACGGTCTAGCGTCAGGTGGGCATCACTAATTTGAAGACGTTCTTGCACATCTGGTTTGCGAACCTCTGCACCCCAGTCTTTGTATTCAGGTTCATCAGCGAAGCCTTCGCCCTGCCGAAAGTTATTGAACATCAATTGGCGCGTTGCCTGCTCGGCAAAACCATACGCCAGATATTCCTTGATCTCCTGCTCAGGTACCACCACACGTTTTATACCAAAGCTCATGAACACCTTGGCACGGGCACCTACACCATCATCCATCTCAATAAAATTGGTATCGTTCTCACCATTCTCGGCACGCGCAAGTGTCTCCCAACGCTGGTTCAGCGTCTTCTGGTAAAGAAATTCGGCGATGATATGAGGAACACTCTCCTGAACATCAAACCGTACGCGGTTTTCATTGATATTATTGATGAGATAGCAACCGTTGAAAAATTTCGCTGCTTCGATCCGAGAGCCATCCAGTACATTGATGGGGCGATAGTTTCGACACGCCATTGCGTTCAACTCTGAGAGCGCAGCGTAGCCATTAGCATAGTACGTTCCAAATCCTGAGACAGATTTCACCCAAGGTGAGTTTTCATCTGGTAACAAAGCATAGACCATGATGCGGTAACTGGCTTCGTCTGGACACAACCTGCGCAATTGAGCAATTGTATCGACGATAAAGCCGCTACCTGTACCACCCGCCAAGCCACAAATCACGTGAATAGTTGCCTCTGCATTCTTGGTGCTGCTTGCTAATGCTTGAAGTCTATCATTAAGCAAATCAGTGATTGTACGCGCGTTCTGGGCGAAGACAAGGCGACCCAATTTGCGTTTTTGAGCGGCTCCTGCTGTGCTTGAATCGATGAAATCAAAAACGCGTCGAGGCTCAATCCATCCACGCATGCCTGGATATGAATCTGGGTCCTGTAGAATAGGCCGCACGCCACTAGCGGCATAAATGCCTGTCTGGGCTCGTGCTAGCGAGCAGTCCTGCCCAAGTACCATCCACTGATCAATCTCCTTGAGAAGACCATCTGATGTGTCTAGATATGCGTATTCGAAGTTTGCTTCTGAAGGACTGTTGCCATTCGCATCTGTGTGGGTCTTAACAATCTTACGCAGAGCACGGATCACTTTGCCGCCAGTGCCGCCAAGACCGACAATAAGGTGGTTATTTGACATAATTATCTCAATAATTGATTCGCCGCAGCATGTACATATGCGCGGATTTTTTGTTTTAGTGATGAGCCAACTGAATCTTAAGTAATAAAGGCTCAGACTTCGATGCCGTTTCGGGCTTCACCACATAACTAGCTAATTGTTGGCCCGCAGCGGGCTGTGGATCGTCGGCAAAGACGATAGCCTTTGATGCATAAAGCGGCGCAGCAGTGGTTTTGCAGTTGGTGCTCGCAGTGTTTGTCTCTTGCGAATAAACGATGGCTTTGCTTGCATAGTTACCAGCATCTGCCACCATAACTTTGCACGCACTAGGTGAACCACCAGCTACAATATCTGGTTGTGCTTTGTAGAGTGCCGCATCGGGTTGCAGCATTTCTTCCTTGGACATCAACACCAACAATTTCTCTGTGCCAGGCTCTCCCTGAAACTCAAATGAACCTTGGGTTGGCAGGAAAACCGTCCCCATGGCACTCACTGCCGCCGAGCCGCCTGGACGGGGATGCAACATCGTGATGCGACCGTCTGGATCCTCGTTGAAGATATAAACATAGCTAGGTCGATTGACTTTAAGCCCTAGTTGAAACCGATCGCCTGTGGAAAATATGCGCGTGCCTAAAAGGGCATCTTCTGTTTCGCCATTGGGCTTCTTGAGTCGTACAAAGTAGGCTGCGCCAAGAGGGCGACTCTCAGGAGTTTTCTTGGCGACTACATTCTTGGATTTCTGTGTTGTATTCTTTGGTGCGGTAGTAATGGCAACCGCTTTACCCTCCGTATCAGAAGGCTTCTTGACTGTCGCAACCGTCTTCATGTCACCATCTTCGCCAAAGAAGAGAGCCTTTGCGCTATAGGTAGGCTCTTCGGCGTGAACGCCCACAGACATTACTGCGAATGCTATGAGGATGGCTTTATTTAGGCTGCAATGATTCATAGCGATATTCCTTCAATTTAATGTTTGGATAGATTGTCAATGTCAGCTGGAATGGTCGTGAAGCGGCGTGGGTTCTGTGACTGCTTTGGCCCCTGCTGAACCATCTTACTGGTGAAAATTCGAGCTTCCTCAAAGGCACGTGGAACATCACCTGAGAATTGTTTCAGATAAGCGATGAACGATTGTGTGAAAAATGAACCTCTGAGTAGTTCAGTCTGGCTGGTTGGGTCTGGAAAAGTTCCGACAGTGGAAGGCGGCCCCCAAGATAATTCACCTGGGCTTGTTGCTGTAATAAAACTGTAATTGCGGCGTGTGACTTGCTCAGATGTTTTAGTAGCCTGCCCGACGCTGCTATTTCCGTCATCCACAAATGCAATTGCTTTGCTGGTGTAAGAAGCCCCCGTCCACGATGATTCAGAAACAGATGCCTTTTCAAAACCACCGCCATTCATCTTGTCTTGATAGGCAGATCCTACGTTAGACATATCTCTGAGTATCTCTCCACTATAGCAGGTATCGATAATGACACGCGTCATCGCAGACGTTCTCTGTGCTAGCCTTTGAACCAGCTTGTCACTTACAGAGGTGCGTTGGATAGTTAATGCACCACCAGTGCGATCCATACTGGAGGTCAACGGTCCTGAATCATAGGCGACAATTGACATCTTGCGCTCGTCACCGCCGCCTGACGTCGGCACAGGAGGTGTGCCATGACTCGATATATAAATGAACAGGGTGTCATTTGGCTCCAGCACTTTATCAAGATTTGCAATTTCCGACTCAATCTTAGCCTTAGTTGCGCGCTCTCCGAGTAGAGACCTCACGTCATAACCATAGTTAGCTAAGACTATGCCCATCAACCTAGCATCATCTTCACCTTGAATATCCGTGATTTGTGGATAACTCTGGAACCGATTAATACCAATGACCAACGCTCTCTTTTTTCCAGGTACATTACTCTGAGCTTGCTTTTTACGCTTGAAGTAGTCAGATAAAGCAGCCCCAGCTTCGCGCTCCCAACGCTTTTCCTGAACATTCTCTGGATAGAACGGCGAAGTGGACTGAATACCTACGATGGACTGGACAATGATGAATGCGCGCTCAACCTCATCTTCATCACGATAGACACCGTTGAGTTTTAAACGCCCCACCGAATCGCGGCCAATGATAGCTTGGCTGATTCCTTCGGCACGCAGACGAGCCTGTACTGCATCAGCTAAGTTTTGGGGAACTTGATAGCCCTGATAGACGCGCTGATAGCCTGGCATGGACTGATTCGCACAGCCAGCCAGCAGTATCATCCATGCGAGCATCACCCCTTTCATCATTACAGTGCGCATCATCACTTTACTTCAACTATGCCGCTTTGCGAAACAAGCGGTGCACCGTTCAACGAGATAGCGTACTGAACGCGGACTTTCGTGCCAACTGGCACTTCTTCACCGATAGGCAGATTAAACTCGTCCACCTGCTCACCATTCTCGACAACACGGTCTTCGCTGTCCTTGCCAGGGAAGGACAGTGGCTCTTCTTGGCCATCCGCGACAACAAAGAACTTGCGATCGATCTTGACCTTGGCCTCACCACCGTCTGGTGTCAATATCACAAACTTGGCTTGGATGTTGGCCGTATCGCCTGGCTTAACTGGCTCGGGTATCTGCAAGGGACGGACAATGGCGATGCTATTCTTTTGCGGAGGCTTGTAATTGAACTCAGACACCACAGCATCGTAATTGGGACTGCGCTTGATATCCGACTCAACCACCCAGTCGGGATGCTCGTTTTTGCAGGCATCGACCGCCTTGTTCCATGCAGTGAGAAAACCCAAACCACCACCAGCCACAGCACCGATGAGTGCAGCCTTTCGTTCATCTTCTTTATTTTTTCCAGATGCTTTAGCAGAAAGAAATCCCATCAGTGCGCCAGTCACAGCCCCCTTAGCTGTATAAGAAATCTTCTTCTGAGTGATGCATTTGTTTAGATCAGATGTCACTGACTCCCCTGACCAAGCGTTCACACTCACCATTGACGCCATGATCCACACTTTCGTCATTTTCCGCATATTTTTCTCTTTAATTAAGTCTGTTATCTAGTCCTTGCCCACTGCTTCCTGATAAGGTTTTTTATTAAAAAACCAATCTCCTAGCCATAGCTGAGGGATAGGAGTTTTCGAATGGCAATGTCCAATGTGATTTCTCTCTGACATATGGATTTTAAAACACTATCTAGCATGTCAATATTAGTAATCATCCCATTTTTACCAAAAAAAGATAGCAGAGCACAATCAAAATTTTCGAATATTTTCGCTTAACTCCCTAAAAAGCAAGCCAAATTACTCTACACCAATTGCCTTAAACACTGCATCCACAGGATCCGAATAAAAGCTGGTCTGGAACTTTGCAAACAGTTCCCCAGGTACGGTTGGAATATCTCCCACACTCGACATTGGCAAAAGTATTCTTTTGGCTCCTGCATCAAAAGCAACTTGCAAGGATTCTGCTAGGTTTCTTGCAGGAGTAATGACACCTCCTAGACTCATATCGCCCATTATGACTAATTGGCTCTGTACTGGGCGACCTATAGCTCCAGAACTCAAAGCAATGAGGTTTGCCAATGTAGATACATCTGGTTCTCCGCCGCCTTGTAAATCAACAAGATGTAAGTGGAAGTCATGCTCACTTGGGCGGATCATGCCACTGACTCGACTTGCATGTGCTTTAAAGTAATCAAAGGCAATGCGTACAGGCTCACGTGATAGTGGGCCAGATACCAACAATTTGCCAGTCCCTGCCAATGTTTGTATTTCGATACGATAGATGGTGGGCATTTCATTGCCGCTCATGGCGATAGTGTGTACGATGCCAGGTTTGGGACGGCCTTCAGGAATCAGGCCACCACCCGTTTGTTCGGGTACATTAACGAAATGTTCCTGACCATCCTCTAAGTCGATATAACTAAAGTAAACATCATAAAACTCCATACCACCAATTTTTTTCAGCTGTTCCTTTACACGGCGACGACTTTCAAGTGCGTATTCTAGACAGTGACGTACGGCTTCCTTGTCATACTCTCCATGTGGGCAGACTAGCTTTAGCAGACCAGAGACAGTGCGGCGTACAGCAATAGTGTCACGTTGATTTAAGTTGTTGCCAAGTCGAAACCATTTGTCGATTGCATCAGAGAAACTGCGTTTACGCATTTCTCTTAGGTATTCAGCGAGGTAATCAACAATCATGCCGTACTGGTTAGTAAAGAATTCTGGACGCATCTTTGGGATTTCCCAACCAGGAACATAAGCATGAAAGCGATCAAAAAAGGCAGAATCAATCATAGCCGCTGGGAATGGGGCTAGTAGGTGACTGTTTTTTACCAACGACTCGACACTTTGATTGATATTTCCGACAAAAACCATAGAGGCGTTAGCGTTGATTGATTCACGGCCTCGACTAAAAGAGCCTGAGGCCATGTAGTCTTTCATGATTTGTACGCCATCATGGTCTTTGAAGCTAATACCTGCCACTTCATCAAATGCCACAACATCCCATAAGCCAACTAAGCCCACTTTACGCGCACCCATGTTGTAAAAGAGATTAGCAACGGTAGTCTGGCCACCTGAGACAAGAATACTGTTGGGACTGATTTCTTTGTAGATGTGGCTTTTACCTGTACCACGCGGCCCTAATTCACACAGGTTGTAGTTGTTCTCGACCAGTGGAATCATTCTAGCTAGTAGATGCCATTTCACTCGTTCTTTGAAACACGTTGGTTCCATACCTGTTGAGCGAATCAGCGCATCTATCCATTGATTTTGAGTAAATTGTTTACGGCCTTCAAACAGATCATTTAGATCCATATTGGGCATTTGTATAGGCTTGAGGTCAGTGACTAAAAAGGGTGAACCCTTTTGATTTTCCTCAAAATGATAGCGTATAGAGATAATGCACCAAATTCCGCCAACTAATAGTTTTTCAAATTCGCGGACGTGACTGTCGGGCATATCCGCATTTTTAACCCCTAAATTTGAAAGCAGTGCTTCATAGCTGTCACGCTTCTCGTTAAGTTTGACTGTCACCTTGTCGATAACTTTATAGCTACCTGCCTCACGAATCTTGGACTTAATCTTTTCCGCTTCGTCTGGACGCACGTAGTTATCGGTGAGAATGCGTTTCACATTCTCTAAGCCCATTTGGATAACATCAGGGTCTTCCGAAGCGCAGTACATACCCAGCAGATATTCCAGCACGTAAACAGGTACATTCGCACCTTCCTTAATGAGCTTGGTAAGATCTTTACGAACCACTTTGCCTGCAAAATGTCGAGTGAGTAAATTATCAAGTTCTAGGTCGGTGTGCTTGTCTGGGTGCATAAGTTAATTCTTCCAGAAATTAGAAATCATTGGCCAAGGCCAAGTCGATTTTAAGTGTGATGCGATGTAGTTCCACCTTGCTGTCAGCGTCGCGTATAACCAAATGGTAATCTTTTTTGGGGTCATAGCTGCCATTTTTGAGGGTCAATATGACTGACTTTTTGCGTTCATCCATAGCGTTGGAGCTGCTATCAAAAGTGATGGTGTGTTCGCTACTGATGAGCGTTTCGTCATCACGCAAAGAGAGTACTACTGTGCGTGGAAGAATTTTAGTTGATACGGGTTCAGTTTGGATAAAATCGAAACGAGGGAGATTATTCACCACTTTAGTTGAGGTCATCAGTGGGGAAATATTGACCTGACTGGTTTTAGCCTTGTCTGAGCCACTAACCTTAATGGTAATAAGTGGGACGATAACTTCCTGTGGCATCGCACTGCCATGTACAAAGCGTGCGCCACCAACGAAGTGAAAGCGAGTCGCACCTTTGGGCACCCAAAAATCTAGGCTATCAGCTTCAGTCATGCCAGCAGTTATTGCGGTATTGCCACACCATGCCTTATCGGTGTATCCCAGTTTTCTACCAATAACGTAACGCTTTTTGGTGACAATGGCTCCTACAGTTTTTATGTCTAAGGTTGAGCGATCTGCATCATCAAGGGCAGACTCTTGATAAAGAAATCCATGATCGGCAGTTATTAGCACCGTTGAAGCATTTAAATTACCCATTAAAAAACCGACTACGCCATTAAGCTCTTCAAATGTTCTGCTGACTGCCTCAAATGTTTGTCGTTCCGATACGGCTTTATCACCTAACAAGTCAATACGATCGTGATAGATATAAACTACACTAGCATCGCGAACTCGTTCACGCGCTTTGTCTTTGCCTAAACTGGTCAGTTCTTCCCAATGAATGGCCATGCCGCCTATCTTGGCTAAAATAGCATCTCGTGCTAGCAAGTCGGCTGTGGACTTGCCGTCAACGGTCACAGACAGCTCAACGCCTTCTTTGAATGCCAGTGACTTATGAGGCAGAAGTGCCGCCATACCCAGTTTGGTATAACTTGGCAAAACGCCTAATAAAGTACTCAGACTGGCTTGATATTTGTTGCGACTATTAATAATTCGGCTTAACTCTTCAGCCGCTTCAAAACGTAAGGCATCAGAGATAATCACAAATACTCGTTTAATGTTGGGGTTAGCTAAAACTGTTTTAACTTTGCTTTGATAAAAATCAGTTTGGCTAGTCCATTCAGGTAGTTTCCAATGAGATAGCAATCCATTATCACCCTCAATCACTTTACCCCAAGCTAAACTCAGATGCGGCAAGAACCAGTCAGTGTAAGCACTTTCAACTTGTTTCCGCAGATTTTGCAGAAGTGTCCAACCATGAACGTCCACTTGTTCGGCTGCACGATGAAAGTGACGGTAAGTTTGGTCAAAGCGAAACAGTTCTTTGTGGTAGAGGTTCGCGGCTTCCTCGGCACTCGCAAAACTAAAGCCTTCGCTGTAGCGGCTTTTTAGCGTATAAAAGTGAGCAGCCGCTTCTAGTGCTTCATAACAACAGAGCATTGCACGCGTGCTGTCGCTGTTAGATGCCAGTTTGGGATTAGCCCAATGGCCATCCCGACGACGTGCAAAGACGTCATGGACAATATCTAATGCTGAGCCAGAGCTGTTGATAATACGATCACGCAAATCAATGATAATTAACTTTTCGATTTCGGAAAAAGTCATGACATTAAGCATATCTTCGGCATGGACACCAGAAATCAGTTGACCAAGTTGGAGCTGTTGAGCGACTTCGGTGGAAATGCTGTCGTAACTGCTAAAGTGGCTAATGTTGCCACGCCATTGACTAAGGAATACCGAAGCACTCGCGGCTTTGGCACGGTCAGGAAGCAAAAAGTGAGTTAAACCAACAGGAAGTTTGCCTGCTAGACCTTTAGCAAGGTCGGACACGAGTATCCGAAATAGCAAGTCGCGTAGCGAAGAATCTGAAACATCGTAGCCAAATTCATCTTTGATTAACATCCAAAATGAAGGTAATAGGCCATAGCTGCTTAACTCAGCCCATCCGCGTGGTTCTATGTTCAGGTCAACGTTGCCATTGTTATCCATGCTGGTGAATAATTTGAGCAGCATACTAGTCAAGTCTGCTTGGTCAGCACGAATCAGGATGGCAATCATCTTACGGTCAAGATCAGCCTCCGTATCCGTTGGCATGACTAACTTTTTCATGCGCTCAAAACGGTCTTTGGCACGCAAAAATTGGCTTCTCGCTTTAAGATGGCTGCGTAGAGAAAGGGTGTGTAGCCCTAATTCCTCCAGTTGCATAGATGTTTCGTCGGCAAAAAACGCTTTGCTACGCATACGAATATCTAATAGCCAGTCTTGGTCGGCTACGGGTACAGGTTTTTGGCTGTAAAAGAGCCATTTGCTAGTGGGGTCGGACTGTTCGATGTCGATTTTAAGCTTTAGAGAAGGGGTTGTTTCGGTATTTACCACATGAACGTCGTGATCTTCCAAAGCGGCTGCTTCTTCAGCAAAGTGCGCGTCTTCGTCATGCCAGAAGACAAAGCGATGTTCCGAGAAGAGGTTAATCAGCGTTTCTACAATTTTTGATTTACTCATGTTAGGCTTTTCTCTCGCATAGTTGTCGCTAGGCTTAAATTAGTTGTGTCCGCTATCATCACTGGCAATAATTTTTTCTGTATTCCCCAACGCAACTATGCCATCCGCAAATTCAACAACACTAGGGCAGTTTGAGTGTTGAGCGGCATTACTAACCGTAAAGCCATAATGCTTAATCATACGTTTGGCAAAAATGAGTTTATTGTCGCCTGGTCCACGCCTATTGTTTTCATGAGCGATTTCCTTTAGCCGTTCCCAAGGCATCCCTAATGTGTGTTCGGGTGTTGGTTCTTCAACAGTATCTATTTTTAACCATTGTCTCAAGGCTTGCGTATCTGCCAAAAACCACGCTTCAATGGCTTTAACAGCAATAAAAATAAGGTTGGTATGTTGTTGACCAATACGAGTGCGAACATCTGCTGGGCTAGCCTCATTTTCTAAATCGGTCAAAATAACAATATGCTCAGCCTGTGCTTGTTGAAGAGTCGCTATAAAGGGGCCGATATTGCGGCAAAAGGTTGCCGCCTCCTTTAGCGTTCACCACAGGATTGACCAAGGTGATGCCGTTTGCAACCAGCCATGCAACAAATGCGGGTGACTCCACAATCAATTTTTCGGTATCGCCTTCGACAATAAAACCTACCTTTACCATGGTAAGCCCCCATCAAACAGGTTGGTCAGCCATGCGGTGTCGAGGTTCATGCCTTGTAGGTCTAGTTGGCCTGATGCCGCTGCTTTAATAGTTGTTTTACCGTCAATCTTGTTGACTAGCCACAATTCACTAATGTTAGAAGCGCGTACTACCGATTCGCTATGTGTCGTAATAAAAACGGGGTGTTCTGTGGCCGCGTTTTCGCGCATTAAGCTGACCAGTTGCTCAATAGCCTTTGGGTGCAGGCCACGCTCTGGCTCTTCAATAAAAGTCATGCCAATTTTACTAGCGCGAGACAACACAGCGGTCATAATGCACAACGCGTAAATAGTGCCATCAGAAATGAGGTTAGCGGGAAAAAATGCTTTTACGCCTTCTTCCTTGAATTTGATAACCGTACCACCGTTCAGTTTCTGCTTGTCTGTAGAAACGCCGGTCATGCCCGGAACAATCAGTTCCAGCCAGTCAATGATCTGGCTACGGATATCAGCATTCGATTCCAGGGTAGCCAGCATGGTGGCAACATTGTGCCCATGCGGATGCAGTTCGCTGGCGTCGGCGTTAGATTCGTCTGGCGTTTTGGCTCCCAGTGGGTCGAAACGGAAAACACGGATATTCAGCAAATAATCGTACAGATCTCTGTCCGGCATCATCATCAAGGCCGACATTTCATCTGGATAATTGGGAAGTTCGTAAGACAGGTCATCTTTCATTGGATGCTTCAAGATGGGAGGCTTCCCGCGATGGCGCTCCATTATCAACGATCCGTTATTCTTTAGAGATTCCTCCAATTGAGGAGTCTTATCCATGCTATGAATCCGCAGCGTGTACTCTGTGCTTATGCCATCAATGTCTGCAGCCAAAAAGAATTCAAAACGTCGAGACTTCTCTTTTTTGAACTTGTAACAATGAATTTGCTCAAAGCCATTAAAACGGCGAATAGCCGCATTCGCGCCAGACTCTATCACTGCGCCAACAAACATCAGGGCGTCAACAAAATTACTTTTGCCTGAGCCGTTTGGCCCAGCGAATACGCTGTAGGGCGACAGTTCTTTGAGCGAAATATCGGCTACGCTTTTGTAGCCGCTGATTCTAATTTCTTTAATGTTCATTAGTCATCGCTCCCCCCTGTCACGGCTTTTACTTCCGCCAACAAGTCACCAAACTTACCATAATTCACTTTTACGCCATCATCCAAATCTAATGCAATGCGGTGGTCGGCGTAGTGTCGCAGTTTTTCGTCATACAGGCGCAGTTCGTCTAGTTTCTTTTTGAGACGGTCGATGTCTTTTTCTAGCTTTTTGCGTTCGGCGGTGGAGGTGGCTTTGGGTACTTCGGTTTCTAAAAAGCGGATGCGGTCGTTCATTTTGCCTGTGAGCGGTACAACATATTCGGTACGCATACGCGAGAGTGTGCCTTCGTTGTAGCGGTGTAAATATACTAAGGCTTCAAAGGCTTTGTGTTTGCCTGAGCTAAACAGCCAGTAGATAGGTCGTTTTTTGTAGGTTTGTAGGTGGTCTTTATAAAAACTGCTGACTAAATAACGGCGAATGGCTTCTTCGGGGGTTTCGTCAGCTTTGCGGCCTAGGCTATCGGCGAGCCACAGTAAATTTTCGTTGAGGGTGTTTTGCCCCCAAACGGCGATTAAAAACTCTTTGATGCGGTTGGCGGCGTCATCGGCAAACCAAGATATATCGGTAATAGGCAAAATGCCGTCGGCATCGGCGGCAAAGCGTTGATACGCGCCTGCTTGTACCAGTTCGTTAAAGCCTTGGTTGCCTGCGTGGGCATAAACAAGGCCGTCACGGTTGAGGCTGTAGCGTCCCATCATGTTGCCAATGGCATAACTGACTAATTCTTTGCAGGTGTCGGTTTGTAGGCGTTGTTCGAGTTGTTCGGGGGTGTTGTCGCCGCCATAGCGGTAATGGGGGTTGCAGGTGAGGGTAATTTCTTTGAGGGGGACTTCGGGGGTGAGTTCGTCTTGTAAGCCGTAAGCATCAATAAAGATGCGGTTGTTTTCTTGTTCGAGCCGTTGCATTTCATTGGTCATGTGTTGCCAATGGGCGCGGGTGGTGGTGTAACTGGCGGCAAGGGTGGTTTGTTGGTGGGGGGTGGATAGAATGGGTAAGCGTGTAAAGTCCCATGAGCGTTCGTAAGCGTCCCAGTCGGATTTTGATGAAGCCACCAACCAGTTAGCAGAAGCATCTACAAAATCCTTTACAGAGGCGATGGGGATGTTTCTTATAGCACCTGCCTCATAATTAAGAGTTGGGCTTAAAATAGAAACTATCGAAGGAATCACTTTCGAGTTTAGTAGAGATAGAAAAAAAATAGGCGATTTTTTTGGAAAAAAAGACGTGCCTGCAACATCAAATATAAAACCTTTGGGAAAAAATCTAAACGAGATATCTCCTGAAGAAACTTTAGACCACGATATGGACTCTTTAAAATAGTATTCAGAATTGTTGGCTATTCCCATCTTGGATGAAGCTGGTTTTATTGAATTCAAATACTCTTGGAATTCAATTATTTCCTTACCATCAAACTGCCAATTTACAACCAACCCATGATTTCCATACCATTTTTTAAATGAACCTCCTTTATTATAAGGAAACCACTTTCCTTTATTCGTAGATTCTTCCCTAGATTCACATGACTTAAAAATCTTTTCTTGATTTACCTCATGCCACTCTCTTACAAACCTTGAGTTATCACCAGTCTGCAAGCCAATTCTTGCATCACCAAAGCTACTCAATAAATTTGCATCAAAAGCTTTTTGTAGAACCTCACTAACCCAATAAGCAATTGGACTCGCTGGAATTTTCTTAAAGTCGTCTTGTTTGGCTTGCTTCAATCTTTCATTTTTGACAGGAAATTCTTTTGGAACATTTTTTTCATTCAAGTCATCATTTTCACAATACGAAAAACTGCCTGTAAAATTTTCAACATAATTTTTTCTAAAAATGGTCGCAGCAGTACCAAAGGCAATCCCCATCACCCCATTACCCATATGCGCCATACAGTCTAAGGTGTTTTGGGTGAGTAGTTTTTCACGCAAATTTTCGTAAGACGACAAAAACATCCAGCTTTGCATTGTCACCATGCTATTAAAGCCAAACTCTTTACACCAACTAAAACCCCTCTCCATAAACATCGCAAACAAATCCGACTTACTATCCGCAAAATGCTTTTTGGCAAAATCCTTTAACCCCTCATTCATCCCCTTACCACCCATATACGGCGGATTAGCCACCACCGCATCATAACGCTGTGCCAACACCAACGCAGGCTGCAAATAATCCCCCCAAATCTGCACCGCATACGACTTCGCCAAACTATCGCCACTTTTAATCACTTGCCCCAACAACGCTTCCAACTTCGGCAATTTTTTCGCCAAGGTCTCAGACACCGTCAACAACGAACCAAACGTCTTCCCACACTCAAAAAACCGAATCAACTCGCGCAAATCAGCCGCCTTTAATCCACTCGAATGCTCAGTAGCCAACGCCCCCCCACCAAACAAATCCCTATTGCCTAAAACCTCACCCCCCTCCAACTTAACAGCCGCCTGCATCACCACATCGGCCATCAACTCATCATCCAACCCCTGACTATTTTGAATCGCCAACACATTCAACACAGGTGTATTGTCAAATAACCGCCGATCATCCGCCCGCGCTTTCATCAACAAAGCAAAACCTGCCAACTGCGCCGCCCGATCATCAATATCCAAACCAAACAAATTGTGCTTTAAAATCAAACGCGGAATATCACGCTGTTTATAGCCGCGCTCCAAATAAATTTCCTTTAACAAATCATAGGCTTCTACCAAAATATGGCCAGAACCACAGGCAGGGTCTAACACAGTGATGGATTCGGGTTTGAGCGTGTCACCATCTTCTGCCACGCGGACTTTAATCAACGCATCCAACTGCGCTTGCACTTCGGGCGTTTGTTCGGCTGGCTGAATGTAATACGCCATCTGTGCTGCTAATCCTGAATGCGGATTCGCCATTAACCATAAACGGCCAACACTGTTTTGCACCAAATACTTAACAATCCAATTAGGTGTAAATAACTGAGTTGCGGCAGGAATGTCCTCGCTTTTTACCACCTTGCCAATCACTTGGTCTTTCTTTTCGCTAATATAAAACTGATACAACCAACCAATCACTTCTACTTGCTGCCAATCTTCCTCAGCAATACCGTCCACCAATTTACGTATCACCGAATCTGTGCGTAGCAAGGTATCGGGTAGTAGCAATTCGGAGTCATCGTCAATTTTTTCAAACAAAAAGGGCATGGCTGTTGCCAACTTATTGCACTGTGCCACGAGCAGACGCTTGTAAAGTTCACCGTCTTTATTGTTTAGTTTTAGTTCTGCTACCATGTCGCGGTTAATAGCTGGTAGCTCGCCAGCTTCGGCCAAATCTAAGGCATGAGTCAGAATATCGGGCAAGCCCCCCACACTCACGCTCGATAGCACACGTTGGCCATGTTCTAAGTATTCATGCAGCTCCATATAACGCAACGCGGCAAAACGGTTAAACCATGTGTAGGCGATTGCTTCCATCGTCTGACTAAAACCCTGTTGACGAATGCGCTCCAACAATTTTTTACGCAATCGCTCAATGTTGACAGGAAAAGCTTGGCCAGCAATCACCACCACTTCCCCCTGAACCAAACTGCTTTCTACCTTTAGCTCGCCGTTATGTTCGGCAATGCCCAGTTGTGCAGCGCGGCTAGTCACCATGTCAATAAAGTCGCGGCGTGCTTGTGGTGCGTAAGTTTTTAGGGTGGATTTATTCATGGTTTTTCTCGGTAATTTTTTAGTCTGGCTTGGGTTTAGACTGGTAGGGACAGTCGCAAATTGGCAGCAACCACATCAATCAGGGCTTTGGGGACATCATGCTCGCGTGCCAGTCTTGACCATGTGGCGACGTGGGCGATGGTTTCATCCAGTATCCGATCGACTTTGCCTTTACTAAAAAGAGGGCTAATTTTTTCAAAGCTGTAAAAATCACGGCGCGTAAAATCGTCACGCTTGCCGTTAATGGTCATCCAATGGCTATTGACCCAAAAGCTGTTGGGTTTATAGCTATAGGCAAGGTCATACGCAGGGGCAAGTTGCCATTGATGTTGCTCGTTGAGCATAAATGCTA
This sequence comes from Agitococcus lubricus, assembly GCF_003051055.1. Taxonomy (GTDB): domain Bacteria; phylum Pseudomonadota; class Gammaproteobacteria; order Pseudomonadales; family Moraxellaceae; genus Agitococcus; species Agitococcus lubricus. The sequence goes on from NZ_QAON01000023.1 coordinate 20,414, forward strand.
CGTTTTTGGAGTGGTCATCATGGTTGCGGGCAATGACGTTAAACACCATACGCTTAAATAATTGTTCTGCGTCACTGCTTGAAAGTTTTAACTGTCTGGCCACGCCAAATAATTCGGCATAAGAATAGCTACCAGCCAATTTATAGTTGATATGTGCCAAGCCATTGAGTGTTTGTATATGTCTTTTTTGATTGCCAATTCGGTCAAAACGCTGGGTGATAAAATGCCGCCTGTTGCCTTCGTTAAGTAATTTGCATGGCATCATGGTTATGCCGCAAGCAATTGCTAGTAAATGGTAAACGTATTCCATCGCCCCATAGCCGAGAGGATCGCCAAAGGTTTGCTTGTTGGCATGGTGTTCGCTGACTCCGTCAAACTTCATCAAATAATGGGTAAAACCTGCTGGAGCGTTGGTTTGGCCAGAACGTACCTGACTAAAATCTTCGTTAAAGGCTAAGACGGCTTTGGGGCGTGCGCCGCCTGCACTCATGCCCACAGACAACAAGGCCAACATCGCTTCGCGGTCTTCTTGCTCTGCGTTGAGCGCGACCGTAAATTGTTTGCGGCTGTCGAGTACATCTTGGGCAATGCTTACTAAAGAAGCAATATCAATGTGCTGAGCAGCATTGAGGTTTTTGAGTTTGGTGGCAGGGGAATACTCTAATGCGCCCATGCCGCGCTTGCCTGTGTATTGCAAACGCTGTAAAGGGCTGATGTCGCTAGGCTGTTGGCCTTTGCTAGCCACCCAAGCATTTAACACGGCATTGCCAAAATCATCGGGCAAGGAGTCGGCTAGTAACCCAGACAACCCCTTAAAGGTGTCGTTGTTAAGCTCGGGAAAGGTATAAATTTGCGGTGACAATGGCATTTTAAGCGGTGACAGCTCAATGCCTGTTTTAATAAACTCAGGGGTGTACTCAAAATAACCCACGCCAGTATCACGGTCAAAACTGGCAGCACCCACATGATGATGATGGTAATTGACGTTTAAGACTTCCATTACCATTCGGCTGACTCCTCTGGTTTATTGGCAATATGACCAGAGGCTCTTTGCCGTTGTTTGCCTTGTAGTTTGGCCAACTGTAGGGGCGAGATGCTCGGCTTGGCCAAAAATGTCTCCAAATGATGGCTCAAGTTTAGGCTTAGCATAATCGCGACTAAGGCTTCTAGCTGAACTTTGCCTTTTTCGGCATTGATTAACACTTTGCGCGATACACCAGACCGCGCCGCAACGTCAGCCTGAGTCAAATTGGCATTAAGTCTGGCTTGTTTGAGTCGCTCCCCCAAGTCTTCGGCAATCGCGGTAGGTGATTTATATTCAACCATGTTAATGTCCCTAATTGGCGACTTAAATAGTATTTAATCGCCTTAAAGTTACCTATAAGGAACATTATATATTGATTAATTCAATTAACAATAGCCCAGCTACTCAATACGCACACGCTGTCCGTCCTCAATCGCCTGTAGCAATTCACTACGCAACTTTTGCAGATAGCTTTCTACATCGTTTGTTGATTCCAAATAGCTTTTGCCAATGGTCAAATTGGACGCTTTGATGGTCTTGGTCGGCTTTAAAACAGGTGCTTGTGGCTTAGGTGTGGAGACATTTGGCGTTGTTGCACCCAAGTTATCAGTTTTTGGCAAAGCAACTGACGACTTTGCAATAGCCTTGAGCTGTTCTTCATGGGCTTTTTGAATGATGTCTTGCGCGGTATCCATCAACTCTAAAGCCTGATTTTGCAGGTAGAAAATAGTTGGAATACTGTTTGAGGTTTCTACCTTGATGCGCAATTGCTGAAGCCCCAACAATGCTTTATTACGCAGCATTGGCTCGGCATTAATTTGCTCAAGGTCGATTTGTACCGTGGCAATATGAGCATCTACCCGTTCTAAAGCATGTTTTCTTTTTTCATCCACTAACGCATGGTTGGCACTTTCCACTGTTGCCAGTAAAGACTCAATTTGATTAATAGTTCCATAAGGGCTAAGGTTATCGCGAATTTTTTCTAATTGATGCAAGGCATTGGCTACCTTGGCATCTTCCAGTAGTTTTTCGCGGTTATCTTTGACTGCCATCAGACCACTCAGTAGTCGCCGCCATGTCAGAATTTGCCCCTTATCTTTGTCATAAAAGCCCGTCAGATCGTGATATTCTTCTTCGGCATCACGCCAATCTTCCTTTTGTTTGAGCAGTGCTTCGATAAAAGCTGCACTATCTTGAATAGCTAATTGTTTTTTAATGCGGCTTTGCAGTCCATCAATCGCTGTTTTGCCAGGATAATGGGGTTGATTGGCCAAAGGCGCATAGACTGTCAGTAATTTGTCCCAATCGTTCAGCTTACTCCGATAAGCAGCAACGAGTGCATCTTCTTCCTCTGGTGCTAAATTAGTAAATAAGTCCTTGTACAAGTTGCGAGCTTGATTTAGTTCCAACGTTCCCGTTTTTTTACGTTTAAGAATAGAGACAAACTTGAATTTTTGGCTTTTACTGAGCGGCTCTAAGGCAGCCGCAGGCGATAAGGGCGTGCTGTCCATCATCAACGTGATTTCACCCGCCATAAACAATCGAGCCACGAGCAAAACAATTTCCCACTCAGGTTTCCAGCCATAAGTATTGCCACTGAAATACTTAACAACATCTTCCAACACCACGGCACTATGACTTGCTTTAATTTTGAGGTATTCACTCACTTCTTTTAATGCAAGATGGTTGGGTATGTCGCCGTTGCCTAAGTTGAGCTGTTGTACGCTATCGGCTGATAATACGGCAGATATTTCGGTAAACGCATTAGCAGTCGGTTTTAGGTAAGCCAGCTTGGTGTAGGAATTAGATACGAGGTAATTGATAGCCTCTTCTAATATCGCCTGAGAACCAGCCGCCTTTATTTGTACCTGTTCGCCCAAAGCGTAAATGTCTGTAGTCACTATTAACCGCTCTATTTGAAAACGCAGACGTTCTTTACGCTCTCGATTTTCATCTTTTTTAAAGGTCAAAATTTTGCGGCCAGTTGGGCTTGCATTGTCATATTTACTTTGGATGAATTGCTCAATCTTTAAATAAGTTTGTAATTCTTCATACAAACGCTCACCCTGATTCAGACGTAAAATAATGCGCGAAGGGTTGCCACTACTATAAAGGCGACACTTAGCCTCGGTATAATCCGGATACTCGTCATGTAATTCGGTAATTAACTCTAAAGATAATTCGTGGTGGGTTGACTTCCACGGTTTGCCATCCAACAGTCGGTTAAATTCATAATCTGCTTTGCTGTTTTTGTGACGTACCTTGGTTTGACTCTTCCATACTTCTTCAAACACTAACTCAGCGAGCGTTCGTGACAATTCGGACGAGCTAATCACTTCATGGCTGATTTCACGGGCAATATCTTGTTCTTCGTTGGTCAAGAACATCCACTCACCACCGTTACGGCTGACTAAATTCTGTTTTTCTAGACGCATCAAGCTTTCTTGGATGCGCTGCTTCAAGACCAGTTTATCAATATCAATTTCTTCAACGCATAAAGTGGCTAAGTTATCCACTTTACCTTTAACTATTTCTGGAATGTATTTAATAAGAAAAAGTACTTTCAACAACTTAATATCGAAGCTTTCAAACAGTCTGCCAACTTGCTTTTCAGCATTGTCGATAGCATGGCGTACTGTACTATCAAGAAAACTCTCAATGGATGAATAGAAGTCAAATAGGGGTACTAAACGATTAATGTCATGATTCAATATCCCCTTGACGGCAGTTTGAAAGGCATCGAGTAACGAACGCTCGCCCTTAGACAAATGTCGCCCTGTCGCACCATGTCGGCGTATAGCCTCAAAAATTTTGGATAACAAGGTAAATTGGTAGGGTGCAAAAGGATAATAGCTAACATATTCAGCGGCATCTTTGTAGCCAGCTAGAGTGACACCCTCGGAGCTGAATGCCAGTTGATTATTAATGATGTCGCCTTGAGCAATAAAAACATCACGCAGTTCATCATGAGCAGCATCAGTCTTTGACAATAGACGTTTACTAATGACTTCGTCGGTATTCGAGCTGGCCAGTGATAGCCGAGTATGAAAGCGACCTTGAATTTTGGAGAAGTCTTGGCTTTTAGCCTTGTTGGTCTCACCAATAGCCGCATCAATATCTTCTTGACTGGTCACTACAATCCAAGCACGCCCATTACAAACAGTGCCGAGTTGCTCTGTGATTGTTTGCAAATTCAACATGAGATGCGTGTTGTCACCAATAAACTGCCCTACTTCATCTACTAAAAACACAATACGATGACTGGCTGGCTTGGTCTTTAGATAATCACGCACCAATTCGGCAAAACTTTCAATATTTATTTTGAATGTTTCGTCAGCCTTGTCAAACCACTGACCAGCGGATTCTTCACTCATGCCAAGGGCTTGTGAAAGCGCATAGACCACGTCATCGCGCAAAAAACCAACAGCATCACGCTGAGATTCCCAACTATCGCCATTGTTATCTTTGAATACCTTTTTGAAAACATCATAAGCTCCTTCCTTGACGAGATGTCGTTCCATATTGGCAATGTGCGGCGCATCCCCCGAAAATCCTAATTTCTCGTTAAACACTCTCAAAAAGACTTGCAGGATGACATCTCGGTTAGTGCTGCTATCGGCCTTAGCATCAATATTGAATAAAATAACATCGGCAGTGTACTGCGCCACGCGCTGAATGTCGGCACGTAGCATGGGGTCGGTGACTTTGCTATCATCAAAAAAACTAAGGGCAGGTTTTTTAGTTTTTAACTCTGGATCAATCGCCTGAATATTCTCAAGTAGATAGGACAAAATTTTAATAAAATGCGACTTACCCGAACCAAAAAAACCAGACACCCAAACGCCCATACGTGAGGCGATGACTGGATCATTAGGACGATCAAAGCCCGCTAAATAAGCATCAAAGAATCGTCGCAGATACTCGGTAATCTGCTTAGTCACCACATATTCGTCTAGCTCTTGCCAGATACTATCGCGGTCGCATTGGTCGGCTTTGATGACTCCATTGATGGGACGATCAACTTTTTTAACAAACAATTCACGAATTTGCACAGGAAATTACCTTTTCAATATTCTTAATTATTTCAATAACTGGAATGCTCGGTAGTATGGAGCATTGGTATCACTGTAGTCTGCGTTAAGACCAAACAAGCGCAAACTGACACCATCGTAATTGCCAGGGTAGAACACAATCAGTGGTGTGTGCTTCATCAGTGGGTGTAGGCCATTCAGTAGCGTGTGTAGGCGTACCAGCGGGTAGGCCGTGCCGACACCTGTTAATAGCACTAAATCAAGATCATCAACGACCATTTGGTTGACAAGGTAAGTGGCCAGTTTGTCTTCCTTTAACACAGGACTGATAGCTTTCATCAATGCTGCATCGCCTTTGGTTTGTTGCATAGTAATCGCTTTTTCTAGCAGCCCTCGATCCTGCAATAGTTGAATCACGGTCTGAAAAAGATTAACGATTTTGAAGCGTAGCTTGGCTGGATGTTTAGCCAGCGCAGGATCAATGACTGTGCTAATAAAATCGCGAACTACTTCCTCACGCTCAGCAGGATAATCGAAGATATGGAATCCAATTTCATTGCCTAGACCTTCGTTGTTAAGCAATTCATTGGAAGTAATGCGCGGCAGGATCAGGTTTAATCTTTCCTCTAGCGGCAAATATCTACTACTTATTTCATTCATCGCTTAATATCCATAGCTTTAAGAGTGTAAGTATCGTTATGTTTTTTTAAGTAGCTTAATACACGTGGATGAAGCAAAGGTGGTGTTATCCGTCCGCTGCGTGTGGAGTCAATATATTTTGCTTGTGTCAAAATAAGCAAAATGACTTGTCGTAACTTTGCTTGAGTACTTTCGCTCCACGAGGCAACAGTAACATCACGTTGTTGGCATTCATGTAAGAAGGTTAACCAATCACTTGAGCTTATAGTGTCCTCTAAACGTTTCAATCTTCCTTGATAGACATCAATCAAAAAGTCACCCAGTAGTCGGCTATGACGAATCGCAGCAACTAGAAGCATCTGATTTAATATTTCGCCCGTTTCCTGTGCAATAAGGGTCAGACCTTCTTCATCCAAGGTATCTAGACGTTGGCGTATAAGATGCGCCTGACGAATAGCAGAGCTAGGACTTTTTTTTTGAAGAATATTGTCTTCTTTAATAGCATGTAGCCAAGCTGACTTATCCACACCCAAAAGCAATAAATTGGCCAAAGTTCGGCTTTCTGTGGCTAGCAAGGCTCCTGCACTGATATCAGCCCTATAGTAGCTCTGGCTCATACGCGCCTCGTTTGACTGGTTGGAGGGACATAACCAGGAGCTAATACCGCACTCTTAACACCGTAGAGTGTTAGCGGATCACTCAACCACAAACGAATAGCTGGGTCGTTTAGATGATGGTCGGCTGAACAATCAACATTCCAGCAACGCAATATATAACCTACACTGGATGCTCGTAAACGTACTCTTAAATGGCCATCTATCATGCCATAATCTAGCTCAGTAATTTCTGGCCTAGGTCGGTTGGGGTGAGGCACCAAATCCAGTTCAACAATTCGAGTCCATTGAGTGTCTTGCTCACTAAGTTCATGGGGCTGGATTATGCTATCTTTTCGCACTTGAGGATGTTGAATACGAGTAATAACAAAATCTCTAAAATCTTGATGATGTCGGTCATAGGCACGAACATGCCAACGCTGACCATTGTCTATCAACGCAAAGGGAACAATTTCTCGCTCAGTCAGACCAGAAGACAAAGAATGATAGTGTATAGCCAATATCGACCGTTGATGAATGGCTCGTGTCACCACTGACAAAGTATCAATAGCTGGCTGGGTAAGCCGAGCAGGAATATCTGTAGCTAACCAAGGGTTTAGTTGGGTAGGTTCACCATCACCGAAGCTTTTGCTAATCCACGACAAAACACGCTCAGAAGAGAACTGAAATAGAGGTTTGAACGCTTGACCAAGAACGTAGTTTTTTTGTTTGGTATTGTAGTCGATATTGCTTGGGGCTAACTTTTTATAGATGGCCAGATCACGTGTGGCAGCTGCAGATTGAATGCCAAATCGAGAGACAATATCACTGCGACGTAGCTCACCCATGAAGTATAGCAGTAGCTCAATAAATGCCAGTCGATCACGCTGGGGAACTGAGTACTCAGAAAGATCGAATGTTGAACTCATGGTATGACGCTGTCCTTTTTTGGGATATACACTTTCCTTGTGTTAGGAAGTATATTTTGCATTATAACGCTAGTCTAGTGTATTTATGATCTGATTTCATCATAAAAATGATGAGCATTTTTATAATAAAATCATTACCTAATGTCTATCGTCACAGCAATGGATAGGCTATACAGTTATCAGGTTTTTTTTAACCTCTGGTGATTGTCATGCACTCTTTATGGACAAACATAGATCCTTCTCAGCCTTGTTTTAAGTTTTACGATATTGGACTAGATCATGATTTATTTGACGCTTATGTCGTATCGTGTGAATGGGGACGTATTGGCGCTAAAAATTTTAGGCGTAAAGTCGCTGTATTTAACTCTGTTGATGAGGCAATGACTCAGCTCAAGCACGA
>NZ_QAON01000024.1 GCF_003051055.1 Agitococcus lubricus
AAATTAGGGTTTTGTTTGACATATTTGCTTTTCTTAAAGTCATCAAGCGTAATAATGCCTTTTCCGTTTGTGTCCGCCTCTTTCCACTTTTGATAGTTTTTATACAATTCGGAGCTTTTATCAGCGTAAACATCACCAACAATCGGGACAGCTTTACCGCCTAATGACATTTTTTTTGTTGGTGTATTTTTTACTATATCAATCGGCTTTTCAGCTTTAGGCTTTAAAAAATCAATAACCTTATCAGCCATCCCACTAAAAGAAGGCGTAATTTTTTCAATAAAGCCATTCCACGCATTGCTTATACGTCCAACAATATCAGCCTTGCGTAAATCATCTACCCAACCGCCGATTTTATCGCCGACTAATCGCCCTGTATCAGTACCAAGCCAACCCCCGACTAAGCCGCCAACTATACCGCCTACGGCTGCAATAATCGGATTGCCTGTCATTAGTCCAAGTTTTGCTCCTAACGCTGCACCTGCTGTTGCACCCCCCAAACCACCACCGATTGCCCCTGCGGTTGCCCCTGCATTTTCGGATTGTTTACGCTGCTTTTGCTCCTCGGTTAAGTTGGCATCATTAGCGATATTTACCGCGTTAATACCGCCTGCCCCTGCTTCAATCGCTGACGAAATAAAGGGCAAGCGTTTTAAAAACTTGTTAATGGCTTGCCCGACTTTGGTCTCGCTTAACCATTTTAAAGCTGGATTAGCTTGAATAATCGTGCCGCCAACTTTTGGGACTTTTACAAATGGCACAGGCGATTGATTATCCGTGCCTAATACTTTTAATTTGTCTTTAATGTCGCCTAGCGAAGGGAACTTAATGTTTTTAATGGCTGCTAATAATGCCGCTACGCCTAAGCCAAGCATCATTAAAAAACCACTATCAGCACTACCACGCTGTCCTTGGCCTCTGACTAATTCATCTAAACGTCTTTGTTCTTGTAGGTGTTGTGTTTGATCCTGACGATTACCACGTTCTAACGTGCGCCAGATACGCTTGTACCATGCCACAGGCGAATTGATTGTATCGGTTTTAGGTTTAAACAATCCTTTAATACCACGCCCTAATGCCATTGCTGGTTTAGCAATCAAGGTATTGCTAACGCTTAATGCTTTTTTACCTGCATCAATGCCTACTTTTGCAATGTCACCAACTTCTTTCATCGCATCAATCATGGGGTCTATGCGATCAGTATTCGCATTAAGCGTTAAATTATTGTTTAAATCTTTTAAGCTATCCGTAAGCCTAGACGATACCGCACGCTCTGCCGCACCTTGACCATTGCCCCTCACAAAACGGCCTCGACTATCTCGATTGCCATAGCCTTGTGTGTTGTCACTTGCTTGATTGTCTGCCCCCACAAAACGCCCATTTGCATCACGTTGACGATTTAAGGTAGATGCTCTTTCTGGTGGCTGCGCTGAATTTGTACCACCTAGTTGATTTTGCTGAATACGTGGGCGTGCTGTGTTATTTGCTTGCTGCGCTGTTGAGTTATTAGCAGTTGGCCGATTTGGGTGATTCAGGTTCACTCGTTGAGTTTGATTACCAGATGACTGTCTATTGGGATGTACCAAGTTAACAGATGGTCGCACATTGCTGGATTGATTGCCTTTAGGCTTAATGACGGCCTGAGTTGCCTTTAATGCTTCTCTTTGCAGTCTTTGAGTGCCTTTCATTAAATTAATGATGGTTGACGTATCGCCTTTAATTTCACGCAATAACGCATTTTCGGCTTGAGTTGGCTCATTGTCACCCAATAGAAAACCATCATCATCAATCTGTTCTATTTTAATTTCTGACATAAAAAAGCCTCATTCAGTAATGAGGCTATTTTAAGTGTTTGGTTAATCAATTTTTTTAGTGGTTACACTTTACTCAAAATAATGAAAATGATAACTTGGCCATTCCTAACACAATTTAATGGATGAATAAAATGTCTGTCGTTCGTTTTCTGCCAATTATTTTATTGACCTGTATCAATCAATCATTTGGATATTCAAATTCTAATGAGTTTGACTCAGAACCACAGCCTAAAACAGACAATGCCAATCTAAAAAAAGATGCCTGTAACCTTGCTAGCACATTTGGGCTTAAATCTTTATGTGCATCTAAAATACCTGATGAAAACGAGAAAAGGCTTAATGAACAATACAAAAATGAGATAATAAATAGAATAACAAAAAGTGTTAATACGTGTGTTGCTTTATACTGTACAGCTGAACATGACTGCTTTTATCCAATCAGACGTTATAAGTTCGATAAAAATATTCTGCCAGAAGAAGATTGCATGAAAATGGCCACTGAATTAAGGAATGAAATTACAACTGAAAGAGAAAAAAAACGCCAAGCACAGGAAGAAAAAGAACGTGAAGAAGAAAATATCAAAAAACAAGCAGAGCAAGTTAATCAAGATTTTATTAACTCCCCTACTTTTAATAAACTTTTAATGGTTGGCCAAATTTTAAATGCTAATAAAAAAATTGAAAATGCTCAAAAAGAACAAAATCGACAAAAAGAAATTGGCAATCAATCTGGCTATATTAATACATCAGCAATTTATAATGCTGGAGTCACTATTGTTGATAACAAAGAATTAAAAAAGCAACTTTTTCAAGATTATAAAAAACTTGGAGGCATTGCTAGAAATGAACCCGAACTTATTAAATTATATGCAAACTGTAATCAACTAAATGGCCTAAGCGTCATAGATACCTATATTCTAGGAGCTAATGGATGGCTTGTTAAATGGGACGAAACAAAACGTAACGATGTAATTGCAACTGCTAGCTGCTTCTAATAAAAAGCCCCTCCGTGGGCTTATTTTTAATTATTTTATAAGCGACTAATATCATTCTGTAAATTCTCAATCGCATCAAGCAAGCTGTCATTTGCACTAATGCTGTACTCTCGCTGAAGGTTCTTAACCCTGTTCTCTAAATCCAGTCTTAAATTCAAACGCTCTATAGGCGAGCCACTGGTAATGATACGTTTACGCTCCTCACGCTGACGTTGAATATTGGCCTGTGTTGCTTTCGCCAAACGTTCAGCCTCTTTTTTTGCCCGTCTTTGCTTCACAGGATCATCAATGGCACGCCGTACTTGGTTACGTTCGTGATGCGCCCTTGCTAACTGTTGTTTTGCTGCGTCCTTAACTTCTTTAGCTGACAATTGCTGTTCTGGTAAGTTTTCTAATGGCTGTACACTCTGACGCACAATTTTGACCATCTCTTTAATTTTACTAATCGCCAATGCCTGACTTAATGCGGTCATCACTCTTAATACGTGCTTACACGCCACGCCTGATAAGTGAGGATTGCGTATCTTCGGAAAGCCAGTCTCGGCACGTCCTGCATTAAAACCGCCAATCGTAGAAATATAACGATACCAATAACGATGACGACGACAATCACAATCAAATGCTAAATAGCCCTGTGCAACTTGTTTGGTAGCCGTTAATAAGGGAATAGGTGTGGTTGCAATGGCAATCAAATCTAAAAACTTAATCGTGACATAATGCTGTTTAACATCAGAATCAGGCCCAGCATTGGTCATAAAATGCAAGGTATTGCCTTGGAATCTCGTTGGTATGCCTGTATGGATTTCTTTTCTTGCTCGAATTAAGTCATCATCCAAGCTGAGATTTAGCACTTGGTCGGCTTTTATCCCTGATTTATAAGCCTTACGCACCGTTTCAATATTGCGCCTAAATGCTTCTAGTTCTGGTGCATCAATTTTGCGCGTCATTCCTCCCAAGGTTGTCATCAATGCGCGTGAAGCATCATATTGGCCTTTGACATCCTCCACACTCAAAATAACGCTTGTGGGCGAATTGCCTGCCTTTTCACGACTCAGACGATCAGTCTCAAAGCTACGATTAGCTCCTTGCTTAAAACCAGTCTTACCACCGCCAAAGGCTTTTAAAATCGCCTCTTGTTCGGCTTGTGTCAGTGGGTTAAGAGCCATTAAATCACTCCTAATTCGCGCTTGAGTGTTTGTAATTGTGCCAAGGTAGGTAATACTAACAATTGCTCGTTTAACGGCTCATCCACGCTTTGTAGCCCTGCTGAGGCCATAATCACAGGCCATTCATTCGGTAAGTTATATACTCGACGTGCAACCAGTGTTAAATCAAAACGCTCATCAGGTTTAGTGTAATAGCGTATAGCGGTTGCCCAGCTTGGTGTTTCTGTGGCAAATTGGCGTAACCGTCTGAACAATAGAGCGTGATTAAGCATAAACAACCACCAAGCCACCTGTACCATCATGTCCCGCATAATCATCACCAAATAAATCTTGGTAATAACCTTGTCCTTTAGTGCCTGATACTAGATTTAGCACCATGTCAGTTGTGCCAGTATTTTTTATGAGCACTTCTACTATCCCGCCATTTCCTCCATAACCCCCGATACCGCCATAAGTAATTGCCCCTGCCGTAGCCGCCCCATCTCCCCCTCGTCCATAATCATCTAACGATGTTCCGTTGATACGATAAGCCTGATAGGGATATGCTCGCGGCATACTTTGATAGCGTGGACTTTCTCTAGTGTCAATTTGTGCACCAAGTAATATCGTATAGCCAGAATGTGCCCAACCGCCTCCATGCACCCCTGTATAGCCGTTATATGGCGGAGCACCTCCCCCTGTATCTCTCATCCCAGATTTGCCCCCTGTGCCATTATCGGCACGAGCAATCACCAAAGCGAGATGATCTATTTCCACTGTTGATGGTGTACCATCTTCCGCAATACCGTTATTAGGATGGCCAGAATAATCATTAGCACCCGATGGATTTTCATTACACATGCCACCGCCCGCACCTCCCCCAACGAGTAATACTCTGACGACTTGATTAGGTGATAAAACTAAGCTGTCGGTATCACCATCGGTTAAGGTCATAATGGGCGTATTGAGATAGCCATTCGATTGATTAGCATCGCCTGCTTGTCTATCCAAAACCTCTTGTGCAATGAGTGCTGCTAATGCCGAATCAACCCCAGCCCGTGTCGTTGCCTCAGCATTTAACTGCCCTTTGCTCACCGCCTCATCGTTATCAACACCATCAGCAATCTTTAATCGTTCAGTATTATTTAGAGTACGCTTATATTGAGTATGAGGATGATTTAAAGACGTGTGCTGACCCAATAAAGCCATCATCGCACTGATATTGGTATCTAATTGAACGGTGATATTACTCGCAGGTAACGCACCTAAGCCCAATGAAAAAGGAATGGCAATATCAACACCTGCAACCTTGTTGATAATCGTTGTCCCTTGGCGATAAATCGCAAATAAAATGGTATTACTTGACGCATCAAGGCCAAAGAACCCAATCTCACTAATATTATAATTTTGTGGGTTAGCGTTAGTATGATTAGTGATAAGCGCATTAATTGACGCACTTTTACCGCCTGAGTTAATGCCACCCCCTGCAATTGGGAATCTTGCTATTTCGTTTTCTAAGGCGGTTGCCGTTGAATTAACTGCACTGGTACCTGTCCCTACGGCAACATGAGTAAAAGTAAACTCAATCCCTGTCGCCAATGGTACAAATACACCTTGGCCAAGATCGGTAATAATCGGTGAAAACGTCACAGGCATCATGCAAATCCTCAAAATTGTGATTGCATTATGCCTTGCTGTTAATGGCTATTTTTTGAGGGTTACTTGTTCAAACTGGCTCTTAACTTCGCTTTAATGCTTTCCTTTTGTGCCTTTTTAGTGGACTGGCTAATTTGTCGGCTTTTTTCCGATAAGGTGTAATAAGCCCCTTCTAAGAACGCAAATGCTAAGGCATCCCATAGGTCGGGTGACTTAATCCCCTCACTTAACATACTTTGTTTATCCATAATCTTATAACGTGCTTTTTCATCAAAGAAATAAGGAATACGTGAGCCTTGTTGTAATAACTGTGTTTGATAACGTTGATCTAAAAAGCCTAAACGCTCCTCTTTAATCGCTCTGGCCAACATCACTAAGGCTTGTGCGCGTTGGTTAACAAAACGCTTGCGTAATTCATTATTAAAGCAAGGATCACCCCAATTCACACGAGTCACAGGTACACCCAAGTTTTCTAAGTTTTGACAAACGGCAACACCCATACCCCCACGGTCAATCAAGACATTGGCATTTTCATATTCTGTGTAAACTTCTAAGATCTTACCTGACAAAAAGGTTAAATCACGGCTATTGCTATACAGTGGGACATCTACTAATTCAACTCGTCTTGCTTGCTCACCATGATCGCCATAACCAGTGACACGAACTACAATGATTGCTGAGTAGTCTCGGTACTCACCCGCACCCACGTCCACACAAATTAAATACCCATAACCCATTTCAGGGCCAATCACCGATTTACCCATCCGCCAAGTGACTTGTGCTTCGCTGTTTAAGTAAATATCGGTTCTATCGGGGAATTTACCCAAGACTTTAATTTGATATTCTGGATTATCACGACCGCCATACTGAATAAGTTTTTCAGCAATAAACTCATCACTAACAATCGGTGATTCTTCACTGTTAAAAACCAGCTTATCCCAAACACCGCCTTGATCCTTACTTAAACTATGGTGCGTATCATAAAAGAAGCCATTACCACGAGTCGGTTGGCTTGTAATGACCATACGGTTACGCTTATCGGTGAGTGCGCCTGTAATCACCCCAAAGTTGGCATCGGCAACCCCAGAGGCTTCATCAACCCACACCATGTACCAATCACCGTGTTTACCTGCCATGTTTTCAGGCTTACCTTTCGGTGCGGTTTTGGCGATCACATACCAAGTCTTTTTATGGCCTTTGATATAAACGCTTTCTGTTTTGACTTCGATATAATCGGCTAACCATGCAAACTCACTATTGGCCATAAACGTATGACAAATGGTAATCTCTTTCCATACCTCCTCTCTCAGTTGTGCCATTGTTGGCGACGAGAACATAAAAATACTATTGGCATAACAACACAAATGCCATAACGCAATAATGCCTGCGCTGCGTGTTTTACCACTGCCATGACCTGACGATACCGATACACGACAACCATTCTCTTGTGCCAAATCAAACAAGTCGAATTGCTGCCACGTTGGAGCTTGGTTATCAATATCATTCATGCCACAAACTTCAACCGCAAAGCGGCCTATGTCATAAGCATACTTTTCAATAAAGTCCCACCAACGAGGATCATCTAGTAGTGTTTTTTTCTTTTGCATGGTCAATCTGGAAACATAAAGGGGTCTATTTCGGTAAAAGTGACTTGCAACTCCTGTAAGCTATCTTCACGCTTGTTTAGATCAACATCGAGACTGGCAACACGGACAAAATACTTATGCTTGATATAACTCCCTTCAATTAGCTTTTCTTCATCAAACACCCCAATCCGCTTTTTATGTTCTGCAAAGCCTATCTCTGTTGCACCGACTGTTTGATCTAAATGGATAATCTGAATAAAAAAGCCATAACTATCTGGTACATTCCCTGTCCCGTCTGCATTAATCATTTGCTTTTTTTTGGCCATTAAATAGCGTTTAATCGTGCCTATGGAGTTATCAAAAAACGTCATGCGTATTTCGACACGTTCTGACTGCTGAATAGCATCCCCATGCAGTAAACCCAACTTTATCGCATCGCCTGTAATCGCAATTGGGTTATAACTCACACCCATTGCAAATAAGTCCCAAATCTTTTCGGGCTGTTGAGAGGCATCAAAACCATAGGGGAAAACTTTAACTTCACCCGTTCTTGTCGGATAATGGGGATCAGTCAAACGGACTAGAAATAGATTATTTTTAGCGTAAGCTGTTCTTATGGCTTTATTAGTCAGCTTTTGCACTTCTTTACGGCTATAACCACCCAGTAGCGGATTGGGGACGACTTGAGCGGGATCATCTAAAAAACTTTTTGCTGCACCGATTAAACCAGTGACATTTTGATACAGATTATTAACTTGATTTAATGCGCCTAAACCTGTCTTTACGGCCTCATTGTTTAGAACAGCACTTACGCCATTTTTTAGTGTAGATAATGCACCATCTTCAGCTTGACCCAAATGTTGATTATTCAAGGTCATTAGCTGATTAGTACCACCCGCTATTTTTGCTTTTACAACATCAAAAACCCCCATTTTCGCCTCCTTGGTTATCTGTGACTTTGGCTTTATCCAAACCATCAGCAACCAGTTTTGCGGAGTTTTCATCTAGGAGCATTTGTGTTGACAGTAAATGCTGAGTGACATCTTTACCTAAGCCCAAGTCTTTTAATTGAGCTAAGGACTGAATTAAAAGACCACCTGTATTCATGGCGGCTAGTTTGGTGTCTTGGCGTTCTTTTTCTAATGCTGAAATTGTTGAGTAGTAGTTAATCACCCAAGGGCGATCTTTAGCACTAAATGCCAAACCTGATTTTTTATAAAGGTGAATATCAATAATATCGTTTACGGTTTGAGTCGCTGCGGTACGGATCATGCGACTACGCTCTGCCACTTGTGCCGATACTCGAAAAAAACCGCCTTCGCCTAAACCACCTGCTAATAAATCGGCAAAGCCCAGCATGGCTAAATCAATGCCTATCGCACCTGAAAGCTGCTTAGCATGAAACAACACATCTTCAATGCTAATCGTTCCGCTGCGTTTACTGCCTGTGCCTTCTTGTACTTGGACGAGCTGCTTTTCACTCCATATCGGAATAAGATGCCTTAACTTACCCAGTAATGGCCGTCCTTGTTTAATCGCTTGTGCGGCTTGTTGTGCGCTATTGGTCAGCATCGTACCAATATTAGTCATGGTCGCTTTTTGCTGCTCTAAGCTCATATCTGACATATTTAATGTCAATAAGGCTTCATCTAAACCATCTTGAATCCGTTGGCCTACCATCCCTGCTAAGGCCATCATTAAATTGTCATAGGCTTCTTCAACACCACCATCCAAAAAACTACCGCCTACTAATGACGGTAAATAAGGTAACTGGTTAACATCATCCTCAAGCATGACCGTTTTAAAGGCTTTTTGCATAACACGGGCTTGAGGGGTATAAACAGTACGTGGCATTTTTACCCGTACCATTTGTGTTGTTGACAGTTTGATGCCTGAAGAATTAGTCGCGGTACCGACCACATAACCCACAGTACGGCTTCCTTGTTCAAAGGGCTGCACCAATGGAGGCAATACCATTTCATCACAAATTAAATCGACAACTCCCTGCTTTTCTTCTGAATAGATGCGTGCATAGCTATCCCCCCAGCCAATGCCATTAAAAACCAGTGAAACGATATTTTTATTGAGCAAATCTCTTAAATCGTTATTTATCTCGTCAACAATAGCTTTCTTTTTCGGGTCTTTTGAGGCTTCTGTGGAACATTCAATAAATAACACCTCACCTTTGCTTTCGTGACCACCTAATGCGGCGGTGACGTGCAAACGTAATCCTGCACTGATAAACGAATTGTTCATCATTTGCTGATATTTAGCGTAAATCTGTTGGCGGCTTCTCGCTTCGTTATTGTTGCCTAATAGAATGGCAGTTGATGTTGGCTCCACATCCATCAAATCAATATTAGCCAATGCGCCTTTTTCGGGTGAATCTTCTTTGCCAATGGCAATATTTTTAATCCATTGTACCCATGTTGGGCTGCTTTGCTCTGTATCTGTGGGTTTAGACTTGGCCATAACAATAACGCTAATAATTTAAAGATTTAGCGTTATTGTCGCTTGTGTAAAGTGATGAATTAGACAGGGTTACGTTTGCTGATCGTCGCTGTAACCCTAACAAAAAACAAGTTTTTGTACTGGCACACTATTTTTATTTGAGTCGTGCCATGAATCATCTTTATTTATTATGTAAAAAGTATTTAGTCAGTTATCAAGAGTATATTGATAGACTAGATGATGCTAATGACATCCCAATAAAAAGGCAGGAATTTTAGGTTATCGAATATTCAAAATTTATGTACAGGATAATAATCTAAGATATTTAGTCAAAATCAAAGTGGATGAGCCAGATTTAGGTGAACACGGAGAAGTCTTGAGAGCTGATGGGTATTACTACCACGGTATTGAAGAAATAAAACAAGTGGGCTAGTTAGATTTCTCTCAAAGGTTTTCAGTCTATACGCAACCTAGCCTTCTCTAGCCCATTTGTGGTAAGTCAGAATAGATTTCTCTCAAAGGTTTTCAGCTTGCGTATAGCCTAGCCTTCTCTGACTTACTTCTTATATTAATATTATCACTATAGTGAACAAAGTCAATTAACTAGCTTTCTGCTTGTCATGTTACCCAATCATATAGATTTAGCTTGCTGTGTGGTTAATGTACTGCCATTGTCGGTGTAATCATGGCCATGACCTTTTAAGCTAATATCATCCGCTTTAACATCACCACCTGTAACCTCAACCCCACCTTGAACAGTTGCACCAGCTCCACCACCCACACCAAAGGCTGCTAAACCACCATTAGCCGATAACAAGCCCAAGACATTAACTAAATTACTAAAGGTCGCTAAGTCTGTCTCAAAGGTCGTTAATGGCGTAATCACTTGTACCATGTCAGCATCTATCTTTAATGATGATCCACCAACTTTTAAGGTAATGGTCTGTAATGCCTCGATTAAGATATGTTGATCGGCTTTTATCTCAAAATTACCATGATGGTGATAACGCCGTGTTAAGTCATCATTGCCTGTACGCTTGTTACGATTGCCGACAATAATCGGATAACGTGGATCACCTGCCTCAAACTCTACCCAAACAGAGTCATTTTCTAATATCTCAATGGCGGTATTAGATTTATCCCCCAAGGGATAACACAACTCGGCCTCTAACAGCGTATCGGCTCCATCATCTAAAGGCTCTAATTTAATCAGTGCCAAACGTGTATCAGGATCATAGCCTTTAACAGTCGCTGGGTATTTGCCAAACATCATCATGTTTCTAGCTCCCCCATCCACAAACGACTGTATTGGCTTGCTTGCTCTCCTTCGTTTTCTGTTTCCCAAACATGAGCAACGGTGATAACGATCATTTGCACCCCACCGATATTAAAGACATCACCTGCTTGGTGATTATCGTCATAGCTAAGATTAAGCACTTTTTTAGTGACTAAGGCATTGGTCATGCTATGGATAGATCGTGGGTTATGCCGTGGGCTGTACTGTAATGCACGCACCTTTTGCGTATTACCTTTGATGATTGCTCGATCATCGTCCGTAGAGTAAAAACTAGGAATACTATGCCGCTCTAAAAAGCCACTTATGATGTTTTCGCCAATCTCTGACGGAAAGCTATATTTTGCCTTTTGCTTGATCAGATCAGCCAATCTCATCGCCTCTAACTGCTTACCTTGTAGTCTCACAATTGAGGCTTCTTCTTGCAAAACTTTGGCAATCATTTCTGAGGGAATGTGACCAACAAATGAGGCAAACAAAGGAACGGTTAAATCATTCTTAAAACTGACTTTTGCACCACACGCTTTGTAAATAGCGGCTAGTGAGTTGTTTTTAAGAATGACTGCTTTTTGACGACGATACGCAATGGCAAGGCATGGCTCATAAATGGCGTTGACGACAATAAGCCCACGATTAGGAACGTCTAGGCTTTTTTTAGTTTCTGACTTGATAATCTGTAAAGGAATGGCTCTGTTAGTGATATACAGCGTTTGCCCTTCTTTTAGGTTGTTTTCTAATTCGGCATCGTAGCGTACCTGTAGCTCTAATGAGACAGGTATTGGTACTAAATCGCTACGCATGATCGCCGATAAGATAAAACTATGACCGATGACACGGTTATCATTAAGCTGAATCAGCATATATATCCAAATTACCAACACTAGAAAACGGCTGATAAAAAGCCTTACGCGGTAGATCAAGCTCAAGCTGTTTTATTTCGCTTGCCAACTCACTACTAGAACGACCATACACATCTAAACCCAAACCACGCGAAGCCTCTAAACGCAACGCATTTTCATGGTCAACATAGGCGTTAAACAGTGGTTGAATGATTAACCATTCACTCGGCGTTAAAGTCACATTACTGTCAATCTGGCTGAGCATGGGCGTGATTGGTGTGGACTGATTAAGAAAATACTTAATCTCGGCACAACCTGCATAAAAACGTACTGCTTTAAGCATGGCCTTAGTGACTTCAGGTTCATCAAGCACTAAGCCCCCCGTCAATCGGGAGGCCATAAACTCGGCAACAAGTTGGGTTAAGGTCATGGTTAAGACTCTGTACGCTCACCAAAATAATGATAATAAAGCGTGCCGCTCATCATAACGTGTTGGCCAACACCTTCAGTGTCTTGGTCTAATGGGCTAATTTCGGCCAAGAAACAATCCGTTAATGGATAACTGGCATAAGGATTACCAACTTGGCCAAGGTGTACCGTAGCCTGAAAAATACCGCCATTATTGTTTAATGCCAGTAATGCTTTTTCTACTGCTCCGCCCTTGGTGACATAAAAACTGGTTTCGTGACTTTGAGCCGTTTGTAATTGTTGGGGTTGTTGTACCTTGATACCATTTGGCAAATAAGACTCAACGGTACCCGCACTGGCTAACACAGGACGCGGAAAGGTTTTGGCTAAAAACTTTAATTCTTCATGGCCTTCAATTTCAAAATAAGCATCACATTGGACTTCTTTTTGCCCCAAGGCTTGAGCGGTTTTATAGTTCTTCGCCAATAAATCGGCAGGTGAAACAGTCATAACTAAATCTCGTTTAGGGTTAAGTTATGACTATTATGTGGGTTATTTTTTGGTGGTTTTAATAGGGTTACAGGTTGCTATCCTCAATCGTAAAACAAACAATAGGCTGAAACGCTCCACCAAAAATCAGCCCCATAGATTCAACCTCCATGCCTACAGCCACATTTAGCACCATCCTTGCAGGGACCACACGCTTTAATGTCGGTACCATCTTTAAAACTTCGCTTTGATCTGTTAATTGGTCTGGATCAATTGATACTGATACACGACTGGTTAAAAACTTATCACCACCATCATTTACGCTTAAATTTAACGGATAATTACTCGCATTAGGCACGCTATGAAACCATTGGGTGATTGTCCACGCATTAGGCCATAGCATTTGCAAATAAAACGCTAAGAAGCCTAAGCCCCGTCGTTGGTGTTGTCCGCGCCATGCTCTAAACACTTCGAGCATATAGGGCTGATTATTGATCTCACGATTTAACAGACTTAACCCGTCTAATTTGACAAACCTTTGCACTGTTTCAAAATCATCTTCATCTAATAGGTGCGGATAACCATAGTGATCTATGCGTGTAAATTTAGTTCTTAACAGTTGCTCAAACAGAGCCATAAATAATTGCTTGAGTTGTGCCTCTACACTAAACGACGCATTATCATCAAAATACTCAGCACTATGTTGTAATGCTGCTAATGGGGTTAATTCCATAATCCACCCCCTGCCTCGTTAATTTGGCTCACTGTGACGGTAAAATTGGTTGTTGGGTGCAAGTAAAAATAATGCTCTGGCAATATGGGATCAGGCAATGCACCTATGTTGACACTAAAATCACTCAAGGCATCCTGAAACGCTGGAATAGCACGTTTTAAGGTTTGATAAATCTCTTGGCGGTTAAAGTTGTTTTTTAAGCCTTGGGATACTTTGAGTTGACCAATACCATAGATGGCTAACAAGGTATCTTTGATTTGTTGTTCTACTTGTACGCTATCGTGAATAGCTGCAACACTGGCCGTAATTGTTAAGGGATAAGGCTGTGGATTAACACCAATGATTGCACGTTTATAACTGTTGTCTGCACGCTGTACCAAGGTATGTATTTCTGCTTCGATATTGGCTTGCTCTAAGCTGTTTTTAGCTTGTACGGCGATAAAGAGCTTATTGATATTGGCAACATTTGCGCCTCTGACCTGCTCCTCGATTTGCTCATTCCAGATGGCTAAAAAGTTTACTCTGTCACCGTGGTAACGTCTCACCAGGTAATCAAAGTCGGATAGATAGACAGCGTTATGATCGTATAAGGCGTTATATTTAGATAATAAGGATAAGGTCTCTAAACTCAGTGGATTGCTACCCAAGGCGTTAATCGCAGTACAAACAATTTTTAATGAGTCCTCATTAATGTTGTTGCTGTACTCAAGGCTAAAACTTGCACCTGTGGCAATATCTAATTTACCTGACGTTTCGGTTAGCTCGATGCTTATCACGGTATTGATTGGCGGTTGAAAGCCATAGACTAGGCTTGTGCCGTCTTGTGCGCCTAAGCGGATGATAATTTGTCGGCTCTCATTGGTTTCTAAATGATAAACACGTTCACCGTCTAATACATTCATAAACTCAGGCGCATAGCGGTATAGATTGTCTGTACTGCCTATGGTGTCTTTAATGCGTATATTCTCTAAATATAAGCCTTCGTCATTACTGACCAAGGCAATGCTATAAAACGGCTGATTGTTGGCGATTGTGTGGTTAATCACGCGCAATTCATTTTGATTAAGTAATGCGATACCTGTGCTATTCGCGGCAATCACCAAGGTTGCCGCAACACGCCATACTCTGCCCTTGTCATCCAGTAATCGTCGGCCATAGGCTAAGGTGATACTGTTGTTTGTTGGATTAGTGACTAGAGCCTGTACTTGTGCGCTATTAGCCAAGGGCAAAATACCTTTTAAGGTGGCATCGGCCAATATCGTTGCTTCACGCGCTTTTAAGAATACTTCAGTTTCTGCAATGTCTTGTTGTGTGCTGTATAGCTCCAACATTTGTGCCATTGCGCCTATTTGGGCAACCACAAAGGGGTCTTGTGCTTGGTATAGGGCTGCAATCTTGCCATATTGAGGATTAGACAGTTCTACCGCAGCGGCATTTAAAAAGTCTTGTTTTGTGGTCATGGGTTAATCTCAATGGTGGTAATACCTGCAATGGCGATAAATAAACGTAATTTGTCGGGTGGCTCTGGCACTGAATACAACGCAATGTTTTCTTGTGGGATAACACTCAAAATCGGTAAGTCTTTTTTCATCTTTTCGATAAAGGCATCAGCTATGCCTGAATGTAAGGCTTTTTGTAGTAATGACTTTGCATCACTGCCGTAATCACTACCTAAATAACCGTTTGGCGGTGTAGAGAGCCAATGCGTAATCATGCGCTGTATGTCATCGGCATTGATTGCTGTTGAGATGTTGCTTGCTTGGAGTAACATAAAAAAGCCTATCGGGTGGATAGGCTTATTTTGGGGGATGGTGAAGGTGGTTTTTGAGGGGGTTACAAGCAAAGCGATGTAACCCTTGTTAGTCACTGGCTTTTTCACTGGCAAACTGGCTGTTATTTAGAGCCAGTGCCATGAATCAATTATATTTGTTGTGTAAGCCTTATTTGATTAGTTATCAAGATTATATTGATAGGTTTGATAATGTTAATCACATTCAAAGAAGCATACCTATTTCTGATGATGAAAATATTCAACGTGGCAAAAGTGCTATGCGTTATGTGCTAAACAACCAAAAAGATGTTACTCATGCCATGTATCGACACGATTTAGGCTGGATTGATTTTGTTTGGGGTGATGTGGGCAAACCACCAACAGCGTCAGGCAAGCGTAAAGGAGCAAACGGCATTGCACATATTTTAGAGGCAAGACAACGAAAAGACGGTTTAACCGCCATGCAAGCAAGGGCATTGATATTAAAACTGGTCGAGGTGATTGCTAAAGGCAAAGTAATACGAACCAATATTGTAAAAGGACACGAAAATAAAGTAATTTCTTATGCTAGTTACGAAGCGACTTTAGTAAAAGATAATAAAAATGAATGGCTGTTGTCAGGCTGGGAAGTGATTTAATCTCTTTGATGAAATTAGCCACGCTACCGTGAGAGCCAATCCTACGCATAATATGCCTACAACGAGCCGTCATATCATGGGAGCAAAGAGATTACACACATTTTACCACCACTCAGTCAAAAGTCAAAAGCCCCAATTAAGGGGCTTTATTTTTTAATTATCTGACAACCGATTAACAGCAGCTTTAATAATATCGGGCAAATATTTTTTAGGGATACCATCACCGCCAGCAATCACTTGGGCAAGATTGTCCCTAGTAGCAACAAAACAATCATTAGGCACAAAAGTAATTTGTGGCTTGCCCGTGATAAAGTCAAATGATACCAACATACGGCTACTATCCATCATATCGGTAACAACAGCGCGGACAATGGCTTCTTTGTCAAAATTAGGCGCAACTGGTAACTTACCGCCAAGTCGGTTAATTTCGTGGCGCAATGCAGCAAAATAGTCCATAACCTTATTGGTTGTATCTCGGCTTATCATCACAAGATTATTTTCGCTTTCTAAAGGCTTGTGTTCTAAGGCTGGTTGTCCCACAAACTCACCAACCACTTCACGAATATGCTCTAACATCAAAACTGGGTTCTTGATGGTATTTTTTGGTATATCGTTACAATGAGATTTCAGCATTTTTTCCCAAATCACTACGCCATTTTTAACGACCAAATAATGCTCACCATCGTTAATTTTAATGGCCGCTTGATTGTGATTAGGTTTAACCATAGCTTTTAAATAATCAATCGCTTTTTGACATTGCTCTAAGGGAATCTCTTTATAGCTGTTAACATCAAAACGGCGATACAGGCGATTATATATTGTGCCTTTTGCCGCTACGCCTTGAGATACTAATTCATGGATAATGTCAGGAATTTGAAAGCGTAAGTCTGTTGTAAGGATTGGTGTTTTTTGACTATACATTGCATCAAAAGCGCGAATCACTAATAAATGAAATTTTGCACTTATCCACATAGCGTATGCGTAAACTAACTCACGACAGACGTATGTACCACGCAATGTGCCACCATGAACGGTTTTAATAGCAAGGTGCAAATCTGTACCTTGAGAAATTTCGTTAATTAAATCTTGTGTTTGCTGATTACGAACAAAAAGTTTTGGAGAATTTTTATCTTCACTCCCTGATGCTTTATGCAAATCATTCAAGGAATAAAGACCATCAACAACACGGATATTGTTGTCAAGGATAGAAAAAGAAATAGGCGTAGCGATTGCGGTTTGTTCAAAACTTTGATTTTGTGCTAAAGTAGTCATGTTAATTTTCTCTAAGCAGTTGAAGTTAACAATAAAAACCCTGTAAATCTTGGCGGAAGAGCAGGGTTTTTTTATGTCTTTGATTTACACTCTATTGAATAGGTGTTCATATAGGCTATATAATATCCAAAATGATGCCAACAATGATATTACAAATTATATCGGTGAAAGCTTATGCAAAAGAAACAAACAGACTATGTGCGCTTTGCATTGCGTATAAATCCAGAGCTGCATGAGCGTTTAGTCGAATTTTCTACTAAAAACAATTACTCTTTGAACAGTTCAATCAATACGGCCATTGATGCAGGATTAGAGCAACTAGACCCTTTAGATGACAAAAACTTTCAAGCCCCCACTATTGCAGATATAAAAAAGCAACTACCAGTTCGTACACAAATAAGATTACCTCAAGAGCTTCATGCGGAATTAGTAGAAGAAGCAAAGGCAAATGATGCGTCACTTAATGATGTAATGGTTTATTATTTAGCCAATAGAAAACAACCAGTAGATAGTGATGACAATAAAATGCTACTTACAGATGAAAGCAATTTAAAAGCTGTTGAATTAATGATGACTAATATCATTAGCAATGCAATTAATAGCTTAATTAAACAAGGTGTTAGTACAAATATCATCCAAAAAGCTTTTAATGATAAAGAATAAAATTTTTATTCTTTATCACTCAAACAACCCCCTTCAACTTATCCTTCATCCGCTCTCTTTCATCTTTCTTAGACAAACGAATGCGCTCATAGTGATTACCCATACCTTTAGAGCTTAGGGCTTTTTGAGCTAAATTCCCTGTGCTATTGGGTTCTTCGTAGGTTTCTAAGCTATATGATTTACGCTGATTAGTTTGGATAATATTTTTGACTGTGGCCGCGTTTAGCATAGCTTTAATACTAAACTCGGCTGTCAATAATGACCTTGCCATGCCCTCGTGAACAAAGCCTGTTTTCGGGTCAACAATGTCACCCTCTACAGCAATACAGCCCTCCAAAATTAGATCAATTGCTTTTCTAAAAAGTTCAATACACTTATTCACAACGGCATTAAGCTGGTCAAAATCAGTTCTATGATTTTGAAGTACACTTGCCCGATAATCTTCGCAAAGCTCATCTATTTGTTCTGGTGATAGATGTATGTTGTTTAAGATAACGTCTGATAAACCGTTACCTACCTTGCTATCAGCGTTACCTTTTATCCCCAGCAAATCTGCTTTCTTTCTTACACTTTTGTTAATATCATCAATGGTTTGCTCAGTAGGTAACGCATCTTCATTGCCGTTACCTACCGTTACCTTAGCGTTACCTTTTTTCTGCCAATTTTCTTTTTGCGCCCTTTTAAAAATCACAGGCTTACTAGGTATATCTTCACCCTTACAAACCGCCTTAGCTGCCTCTAAAAAACTTGCATTGCTATTTTCCCAATAAGCCCTAATCGCATCCCAAAGCGTTTGAGGATAATGTTTAGCCATTATTTATTCCCCTTGGGAAATAAGACTTGTTGAACACATTGCTCAAGCTGTTGCGTGCCTAATTCAAGTAATCCTTCTCTTTCCTCAAGTTTGCGCTTATTAATATTAATAATTGGGGTAATCTCTACAATCAGCTTTTGTACAGGTGCGCCTCCTTTCATATCTTCAAATTCAGGATTTAACTCACAAAAGCGTTTAAGTTTTTCACACAAGGTTTCAGAGATAGCAATAAGGCTTTTAACACTCTGATCGCCAACGGCCTTGGCATAATCAAACGTCGTTTTTGATAAAGCCACCGCAATCAGATTACCCACACGCTCATTTTGGCGCATGATAGCTGATCTAGTGGCTATATCACTGCTTCGGTCATCATCTTCAGATAAACCCAGTAAATAATCCGCACTAACACCATAGGCATTAGCTGCTCTAATCAAAAAGGCTAATGTCGGTTGTCTATGACAATTTTCTATTTGCGATATAACTTTAGGGTTCTTTAGGCCCATACGCGAAATAGCATCTTTTTCTGTTAGGCCAGACAAACTCCTCGCCTTTTTAAAACGATCAGCAATCATCAGTTGAGAGTGAGTTGGTTCTTTTTTATGTTTCTCCTCTTTAGGAATAAAAGCAATCTCATCTTCTTT
This sequence comes from Agitococcus lubricus, assembly GCF_003051055.1. GTDB lineage: Bacteria > Pseudomonadota > Gammaproteobacteria > Pseudomonadales > Moraxellaceae > Agitococcus > Agitococcus lubricus. The sequence goes on from NZ_QAON01000024.1 coordinate 19,210, forward strand.
GGATAAATCGTCAAATACCAACTGTCCCATATCTCACCTATTTTTATTTAACAGGACAAAACGTCACTTTGATTTCTGGACAAAAAGCAGTTGGTTGATTTGCACAACCACTCATGGCCAAACACAGCATTAACAAGATGGCTTTTTGCCTCATTTCGCTTTGACCTCAACCACTTCAAGCCCAAGTAAAAACTTCATCATCTTTCGTTTTAATATGTATTCAGCGGTTCTATAGCCCTTAAAATCCTCAATTACAGTTTTCCAATCAGGTGCTTGTTCATAAACAAAATCAGCTTCATAACTCGTACTACGCTCACGTTTGCCACAAATCACCTGTGAAGGGATGAGTTCAAAAGTAACGTGATGCTTTAAATTGCGTATCTGCCCTGCACGCTCTAATAACTTTAAGCGGCAGAAATGGATGTATTCACCTTCGCTATCAAAGGTCATGCCGTTGACTTCGACCTTTTTATTGCCAAACTTGTTCTTTGATTTTTGGTCAAAGATGTTTCCAAAACCGCCAAAGTCTGCAAAACCGTTGTCTTTCTTTTTAGGCGGCATTATCTTTTTTTCCTTCTAAGTGGGATCACAGGGGCTAATTGCTCTAATGGTTCTGTACTGACATCAGGTTTAGTTGAAACGGTGTTATATAAGTGGTGTAAGCGTTTTCCTTCATCACAATAACGGTCATGGCGTGGATAGCAGTTAGAGCAAGCCGTCCAATGGTTTGTGAAGTTGTGAAACTCTAAGGAGTTGATGTAGTTTGGGTTCAAGCAACCCCTCCCTCATTCGCCAACAAAGGATCGGAATAGTCGATAGTGATTTTTGGCTTGATTGGAGGTGTACCTAATACCGCTCTCATTGCTGCTAAATGTTTATTTGCCACGGCCTCACTTGATTTAACTGGCTCTTTGCGCTCAATCGCTTTAGGTATTTCAGGTAACGTTTGGCCAGTCATCACGGCTTCACAGGTTTTTTGGTACGCATGACTAAACGCCTTATGTGCTTTTTCTTCATTCATAACCGCTAAAGCACTTAACCCCACTTGATGCGCTGCGTGATAAATGGCTTTATGACTCCAATGCACAACACCCACACGGCCACTGTTATCAATCGCCTCTTTAAAAGCCAACTCGATACTAGGTAAGCCAAAATCATCTAAGGTCGGCTTTGTCCATTCCAAAAACTTGCTTGGTGAGGGAAAGAAGTCACCACCGATAAAACGCGCTTTACGCAAGCCTCGATTAATTTTGTCTTGGGTAATGCTTTGGTCGATAAACATTTGCAGCCATTGCTTTTTGGCATTGTTTAAGTGCTCTGTCGTCGGAAAAGCGTTACGCCATGCAGGAAATATGGCCTGTAAGTCCAAAAAGAAGTTATTAAATGCGTCCACAAAACTTGTTGGTTTGGCTGATTGAGCATGACCAATATCTTGTTGTTTAGGCTGCAAATTTTGCATTTAATTGTGCCTCCAATTCAGGTGTCATCCACGCTTGGCTATTGTTATCTGGAATCGTATTTTTTCGTGTGGAGCTTGGCGAAGAGGTTGAATCAAACTTAGATTCTTTGGCTTTATTACCCTTAAACCATGCAATCCATTTTGCTAAACGTTGATTTTCGGTTAAGCACTTAGTTTCATAATGAGAGTTAAACGCAAACAGGTTTTGAGTAATAAATTCTTCTGTGACTAGGCTTGCACCGAGTTTTGCATTTAGAGCTTCAACACTTGGCCGCAATTCGTCATCAAAAAAACGTGACGACTTTTTTTCAGCCTCGCGCGCATTAGAATGAGAGTTAATATATTGATTTATATCTAAATCTTGTTCTAAATTTAAATCTAAATCTCCCCCCTTACCCCCCTCAGAAGTAACGAAATTGCCGTTACTGGCCGTTACTTGGCCGTTACCAGTTGCGTTACTTTCGTTACCCAATCCGTTACCTAACGTTACTTCTTCGTTACTAGCCCCGTTACCAGTTCCGTTACCTTTTTCAGCGAGTAACGCTAATTCTTTTTCTTTTTCTTTTTGACGAGCTTTGTGTGCAGCTTGACGTTCGGCATTCGTCATGGCTTTTTTGGTTTCTTTATCGTCGTGATGGTTTGAGGTGGCCTTAGCATCCGTTTTGAATAAAATGTCATTCACCACCTCAGCTAACACAGGATGATATAAACGACCGTCATCTGCTTCTTGCCAACCATGCAAAGCCGTGTCTTTGATTTTTGCCCATTGCTTTAGGCTTTTACCGCACCAACCAGCCAAGGCTTTATCATTGTTTGGTAGTGAACCAGCAGGTAATTGCTGCATGGATTTACACCACAAGATAAAAGCAGCTCTAAACTCCGCATCATTGGCCATTGCAAAAAACTCACTAGCAAACAGGCGTGAGTAATCAAGTTTTATCCATGTGTAAGAGCGTAAATCAGCATCTTTTGGCACTAAGGGGCTAATCATTTGCGTATTACTCCCTTACATTTGGTTTCAGCAATGTTTTGACAGTCAACACAGCGAATTGCATTAACTAATACAGCTCTTAACGGCGGTATCACCTCACCACAGTCATCACAGTAAATACGACCTTTTGTGGGTTGTTTGGCTTGATGATTTAATAAAGCAATACGCAAGTTTTCTTGTTCAATTTCACTTGCTTGATCTGCAATATCCATTACGCGGCCTCCCCAATGTGTTCAATATGGCCGCAATCTTTACAGCGTTGTTCTAAGACTTCTTTTGTATTGTCTAAAACTAAACTACCTGTGTTTTTGCAATGCTTGCATGATGCGATTGATTGAATAATTAGTGTTGATTTGGCTTGTATAAGCAGATCAGTTGGGTTTGCTGTGTCTTTCCACTTCCAAAGCAACTCTGTACCTCCAACTGATTTTTTTTGGCAACGACTACTTTCTATAGGTAAGCCAGATGCCTTCAATTCTTTTAACGAGCGTTGAATAGTTCTTAGCGAATAGTCAAAACCATAACCAGTTAATGCTATTTGCAAGTTTTTAGTCGTTATTTCATTTTCAAGTAATGCAAACATGACAAAACGTGAATACAAAACTTCGCTTATTTTGTTGCTCATGCTGCTTCTCCTGCTAATCGTCTGGCTAACAGGGTTTCGCCTTGGGCTGTCACGTAAACAGTGACTTTTAATTCAGTAATGCCGCTTGTACGTGGGATAGGTCGTGTTTTTTCAACTAAATGACCGTCTTTGATACGTGCTGCATGAGCATGATATTGGCCATCTCTACCAAGATATATCCAATGATGTTTAAGCATCCAAGGACGTAAGAATTTTTCAGGCTGTACACCTAATACTTTGGCAACATTAGTTATTGTTTTTTGGCCAAAAGAGTTGGCAATGACATCTAATGCTTTTGCTTTGGGTGTTAATTGATTAACTTGATTTTCTAAGTTAGCAACTTGGGTAATTGCTAACTGTTTTTCCTCCTCGGTTTGCACCAGTGCTTTTAAGGCATCTAAATAAGTAGTTGGCAAAGCAACGACTGGCTGTTGATTTTTAGTTGCCATCCACCAGTCAACTAATTTGGCGGTATATTCTGGACATAGCTGAGCAACCACCACATAACTATCACGCTCATTGACTTGGTACTCTTGAACGGTTTGGCCGAGATGATTTTTAACTTCCTCCAACGGGGGAAGTTGAATTACACCTTTTTCCGCAAGGCGTTCAATTGAACGCTTAACGTGATCATGGCGAGAACCAACTACATCAGCAATTTGCTTGCTGCTCATGGTTTTAATCTGGGTTTGCTGTTTTGCTAAATTCATCATATACTTTGCTCCTGAGCCGACATTAGTTAATGCTTTGCATTAACGGTCTTAAAAGCCCCGACCACGAATCGGGGCTTTTTTATTGCCACGAATTAACTGTGTTAAACGGGCTAAACTCTTCGTTGTCGTTTTCCATATTTGCCTCACATTCTTAGAATTGGTTACATCCCTGTTGGTCGCCAGCATCAATAGACTTGCCGACATTCCTTCTTAGTATTTATGTGCTCCTGCCTCTACCGCCCTACGGCTGTCAAGTTTCGATCACGATTTACGGGGTTCGTTCGTACTTGCAACTGACATACTCCCCTGCATAGACACTTATCAATGTGTATGCAGGGAAAGACTCTTAACGTGAGTCACTCGGCTACTGTTTTGCTCATCCTCGCAATAACGAGCAGGGCTAAAGGTCAAAGACCACTCCGCGTAGCTCTCCCATTGGGTTCTTTTAATTAACTTCTCCAAGCCCAAGCAACCGCCCAGTCCACGCAAACATACGTTTCTTATGCTTAATCTGGCTCTAAAATTTCATTTTTAGCCCTTAACAGCTTTTCCATTGTTGGCCATCTTGGGCTTGGTGTTTTACCGTGCGCGATTCGGCATAATGTTTCCTGTGGGATGCCAATTTTGTCAGCAGCTTGTTGTTGTGTACCAATTTTCTTAATCAGTTCTTTAGCAATTTCACTAGGAGTCATCACACTACCCAACAATTCAATTTAGAGTATTTTTATTCATTTATAAATAAAAGTAAAGAAAAAAAACAGCGAAGTGTTAAACAAGTAAGTTTGCAAACTTGAATAAAATAGAAAATACTTAGTCAAACCTTTAGCTAAGTGATTAGGAAAATGACAGCCCACAGATTGAGTGAAAATATTGAGAAGTTGATGCAAGGGGGTGGCTACAACACTAACTCTCTTGCACCATTAGTGGATATTCCTCAACCAACACTTCACAGATTGGTCAAAGGGACAACACAATCGCCTAAGCAATCTCATCTTGATAAAATTGCAAAGTTTTTTGATGTGTCAATTGATATGCTTGTAAGTGGTGAAGTCTCAATAAATTCTGTCTTTAAGAATGGATCGTCAAACATTAATAGAACGGAAATAGGCACTAAAAAAATTCCTCTAATAAATTATGTGCAGGCAGGCATGTGGAAAGAAATCATTAAAGACTTCGATGCAACTGAATATCTTTTGACCGCACTTGATATATCCGACAAGGCTTTTGCATTAACAATCAAAGGAGAATCAATGCTGCCCGATTTCAAAGAGGGCGATTGCATTGTCATTGATACTGAAGTTCATCCCTTGCCTGGTGATTTTGTTGTTGCAATGAATGGCAGCAATGAGGCTACTTTTAAAAAGTATCGACCTCGTGGAATTAATGAAAAAGGTCAAGATGTTTTTGAGCTTGTTCCACTCAATGATGACTATCCAACAATACGATCTGATATTGAGCCTATCAAAATCATAGGAACCATGATGGAGCATCGGCGTTATCGAAAAAGATAGGAGTTACAAACATGGACGTTCGTAAGAAATATAAAAAACGAAAAAAACTCTACATTGCCAGTACCAACCACAATCGCGTTTACGTTTGCGCTTGCGATGCTTTTGTTTTTATTAGTCTTTAACTTTTTGGCTGAGATTTTTAGGTAAAGTTGTTGGGTTGTATAGAAAAATTTAACTCTGTCGTTTGGTATGGTGATGCTTTGTGATAGTAGAGATAAAAACTTATGACTAAAAAAAGCTATCCTCCTTTTTGGCAAGAAGGCATTCATGACATTACGCTTGAGCAACTAGAAGATGTTTTTGTTAGGCCATTTGAAAATAAACAAAAAAGAGTTTACTTGTGCAATAGACTCAGAACTTTTTTAGATGTTCTTTCAAATTTTGGAATCACAATGTAATGGTTTAATAGAACAGGACACTTTGATAGGTAGTATTTATACTGCAAGTAGAGGTGTTTATGAAAGCAACGAAGTCAATGAAAAAGCCGA
>NZ_QAON01000025.1 GCF_003051055.1 Agitococcus lubricus
CATTCAGCCAATGGCTGGTTGAGTCCAAATGCTTTTATGCAAAAGCATCTACTACTTTTAGAGGGTACAACTGTCTAATTTTCTGGCTAGGATCAATATGGCGGTAAAGGAAACGATATTTTAATGGCAGAGGATTTTAACGATCAATTGTATGGAGAAGAAGGTGATGATGTCTTAGAGGGAGGGACAGGTAATGATTATTTAATCGGCGGCAAAGATAATGATATTTATATATTTAATCTGGGTGATGGCATAGATACGATTATTGAATCTTCCTCAGATTTAGTTGGGGAAAAAACAAAGAATTTGGTCTATTTTAAGTTTGATAGTCAACAGATAAATCAAGTTATTCGAGACCAGAACAATTTAGTGATTATTTATGGCGCAAGTCAAAGTCAAGTGACGGTTGTTGACTATTACACCGAGCATAATACCTCCCATCATAGCGAATTGAATACACAAACGGGTATAGAAGCGGCTGAGCAAGCCCCTGAAATCAGTGAATTTGTCTTTGATGATGGTGTGGTATGGGATAAAGAATCTATTTATCAACTCGCGCCGCCTGCTGCCCAAGAGCCAGAACCTGCTAATCCTAATATTGCCTATTTTATTCAGGCTTTAGTCAGCCAAGAAACCATTAAGAGCTTGGGTAAAACCACATTGAGTTATTGTTTTGCCTCAACGCCTACTATCGAGCAAAATTTCAAATTTTTTACGCAAACACATAAGGACGCTATTCAACAGGCTTTAGCGGTATTTGAGCAACAGTTAAATGTTCGCTTTGTTGAGTCAAGTACACAAACCGCAGATTTTAGCTTTTTTATGGATGACTTAACGAGCGCACAAGCAGGTGCGGCTGCAGGATATGGCAATGCACAGACAGGTGAAATACACCTTAATTCAAGGTTATTTGCGAATAAAAATGATGCATTTGACCAAGGACAGGTGGGTTTTGAAGTCTTACTTCATGAAATAGGACATGCTTTAGGATTAAAGCATCCATTTGAATATCCTATTTTACCAAGCGAAGAAAATACACAACAACATACCGTGATGTCTTATAACTCTAACCAAGTGAATGATACGCAACTTGGGTTATTTGATATTGCCGCTTTACAATATTTATATGGTGTTAATCCTGATATTCGCACACAGGATAATGTTTATGGAATTAATGACCGTTATATTGCGGATGCTGCGGGTAATGATGGTATAGATTTTAGCCAATCTATCTTAGCCGTCACGATTAACCTAAATCAAGGTGGATGGTCATTTGAAGGCGTAAAATCCCCCAGTATTTTGGAAGATAAGCAAGTCTTTATTGGTTATGGCAGTGTGATTGAATATGCCATTGGCGGTCATGATAATGACTCCTTAGTTGGTAATTATGCCCATAATACGTTATTGGGACAAGATGGAAAAGATACGCTGATAGGTGGACAGGGAAATGACACCTTAATGGGAGGATATGGAGCAGACAGTTATTATTTTTATCAAGGGGATGGTGTTGACTCGATTATTGAATCAGACGACCAAAATAGCGTTCACTTATATGGCGTGAATCTAAACTGGCTGTATGTCTATGAACAACAACTACATTATACAGCTCAAGACACAGTTATCCTTAACTTAGCACACATTAATACATGGATTATCAACGGCCAACAATACAGTGCTTTAGAATTTGAGGCGATTTATCAAGGTTATGCGTTATCAGTAGACACGATTATCTTGGCGCAAGATAAAACAAACGCCTTATTACTGGGAAATGCGCAGGCTAATATTGTTGGCAACAGTCAAGATAATCTTTTACGCGGCAATAACGCCAATAATTTACTAGAAGGTGGTTTGGGGGCGGATACCTTAGTGGGTGGCTTAGGTGACGATAAATATCAGATAGATAGTATAAACGACCATATTCTCGAATTATTAAACCAAGGTGATGATACGGTATATAGCGAGGTTGATTACACACTCGGAGAGCATCTAGAAAACTTGATACTGATGGAGGCAGCCATACAGGCTGTAGGTAATCAATTAGCCAATCGAGTAGAGGGTAATTCCCTTAGTAATCAATTAGATGGTAAAGCGGGTGCAGATACCTTACTGGGCGGATTAGGTGATGACCAATACACAGTCGATGATTTGCACGATGAGCTGATTGAATATGAGGGGCAGGGTGTAGATAGCGTGCTGAGTTATATTCAATCCTATCAATTAGCCTCACATATTGAGCAATTAGTGTTAGCCAACCAATATGATGTCTTAGATGGACAAGGCAACCAAAGTAATAATCAGATTATGGGTAATCAGCAAGCCAATACGCTACACGGTGATTTGGGCAATGATACCTTAATGGCAGGTGCAGGGAATGACACCTTAATCGGAGGTTTGGGTAATGATAGCTTAAATGGGGGGCAAGGTGCAGACCTGTATACTTATCGTTATGGTGATGGTTTAGACACTTTATATGGCGATACTTTAAGTGAAGATACTTTAGAGATTAACTTACATCTGTCGAGTATGGATTTTGTACAGGTGAATGATGACCTGAGTATCAGACTCAAAAATAATGAGCAGTTATTAACCATCAAAGATTATTTTAAGAATCATGGTCAAACAGGTGCCACCTTAGCCTCTATTATGACGGGCGATAATATCTATCTTCACTATCAAGATATTATCCGTATGACACGGGTAGAAGGCACCCATGAAAATGACTGGCTTGTGACATCTGATTTTGAAAAGCAAATCTATGTCCTAGAAGGCAACGATACGGTTTTTGCAGGAAACGGTAACGACTCCATATATGGCGGGGCAGGTAATGACCTATTAGTTGGCAATCAGGGTAATGATTATTTGTTGGGTATGGCAGATGACGATGTACTGCAAGGTAGCATAGGTGATGACACCTTAGAGGGTGGAGCAGGAGATGATGTATTGTATGGTGAAGATGGAAATGATCATCTCAGTGGTCAAATAGGTGAAGATAGTTTGGTCGGTGGTCAGGGTGACGACATCTATTATGTGGATGCAGACGAACTCACATGGATTGATGATGTGAATCATACGGGTTATTTACAATTTAGCCAAAATCAATCAGGCACACAGGCAGCACTGATTACACATTTTTTTAGAAATAGTTTAGGCCAGCCCTTTTTATATCAGCCGGAAGATATTACACGATTTGCTGATGGGGTGCGTATTCACCATGATGTATCCACTCAACAGTTAAGCATAAAGGGAATAGATAGCGATACGCAGTTGATTATTAATCATGTTGATTCGCTCAATCCATTGGCGGCATTGACGTATACCATTGATTGGGATGGTTTATGGTTTAGTGATGCGAGCGGTACCATTATCCGTGACCAGATTTATCAGTTAGATGCCTTAGTGGCAGACGCTAAGGTGTTGACTACAGGCACACACGCACATGATGTCATTTATGCGCTCAGTCAAACAAAAACAAATACCGTACATGCAGGTGATGGGAATGATACGGTTTATGGTGCGGCTGGTGACGATTATATCATGGGTGAAGCTGGCAGCGACTTATTATCAGGGCTACTAGGTAATGACTACGTAATCGGTGAAGAGGGAGATGACGAATTACTGGGCGGCTTAGGGCTAGATACTTTGCTGGGAGGTATGGGGAGTGATAGTTTAATTGGCGGTGATGATGAAGATTTACTCGATGGAGGACAAGGTGCAGATTTGATGCAAGGTGGAATGGGTAATGACCAATACCATGTGGATGATATAAATGATCAAATTATCGAGTCAGGTTGGCAATGGCATACGGACTTTGGCTATTGGGTTACAGGCGGTGTCGATACAGTGATATCTCGACTTAATTACCAGTTAGGAGAGAATCTTGAAAATCTTGTATTGCTATCGGATGCCCAAATAGGCACTGGTAATTCGCTTAATAATCAGATAACAGGAAATGATACTGCTAATCAACTCCGTGGTCTTGAAGGAAGCGATACCCTATTGGGTGGTGCAAACAGTGACATGTTATGGGGTGGAGATGCAGGTGACTATTTGTCTGGCGATGATGGAGATGATTTGATTTATGGTGAGTCAGGCCGTGATGAGTTACTTGGTGCAGCAGATAATGATACCCTGATTGGGGGTGATGATCACGATACTTTAGTTGGGGGTATGGGTGATGACCTAATGATAGGTGGTCAAGGTTCGGATCGTTATGAAGTTGATAGTCTAAACGACCAAGTGATTGAATACAGTCAGGAAGGTTTTGATGTGGTATTAAGCACGATAGATTATCGTGCGCCCAGTGAAGTAGAAGGAGTTAGGCTAGTCGACAATTATCTGCTGACAGGCCAAACACAAGACTTAATTGCCTATGGCAACGCCTTAAATAACAGTTTACTTGGCAATGCAGGACATAACTTTTTAAGTGCCGAATGGGGGAGTGATTACTTAGATGGCGCAGGAGGTAATGATAGCCTTGATGGTGGCGAAGGGAATGATACTTTACAGGGCGGTATAGACGATGTGTATGTCGTAGTGACGCCAGAACCCAATGGGCAAATAGTCACGATTGTTGAGATGTCAACGAATGATGATGTATTAGATGGAGGCATGGGAGACGATCAACTGGATGGAGGTTCTGGTAGTGATCGTTTATGGGGCGGTGAGGGCAATGATACGTTAATGGGAGGGGGTGCACAGCGAGATTATATCGTTGTCAATGAAGCCTATTATGAAATTATAAACCAGCCTGTATTAGCCAACGATGACTATTTGGATGGTGGACTGGGTGACGACTATCTAGAAGGCATGAGTGGTAACGACACGTTATATGGTGGCGAAGGCAACGATTATTTACACAGCGGTGATATAGAGTACGAGCGCGATGAGCCTGATTGGACAACGATTAGCAACTATTTAGATGGTCAAGCAGGTAATGACACACTGTATGGGGGCAATGGTCAAGATACGCTCTACGCATGGGATGATGGCGGATATGATGAGTTAGAGGGCGGCTATGGCGATGATGTTTATTATATAGATGGCTACTACAGCGCTGATATCAATCACCTAGAGCAAATTTTTATGGATGATGGGAGTCATTGCGGCTTACTCTCAGGGGATATTGACTATAGTCACTATTTGAAAACGAATTACGCCGTTACCGATTCTGTATGGGAAAATGTAGACGGTGGTTATGACATTGTATATAGCCGTATGAGTGTTCGTTTATGGGGAGACATAGAAGAAGTGCATTTAATCGGCGATGTCAACGCCGATATAGTAGGTAATGATTTTAATAATCGACTGATTGCTAACCATCGTCATAACATCTTAGATGGTGGCTTAGGTGCTGATACGCTGATTGGTGGATTAGGCAATGATATTTATATTATTGATGATGCCAGTGATGTCATTAACGAGCTAACTAACCAAGGGCAAGATATCGTTATTAGCATGCTGAATGGTTACCAATTAGCCTATGAGGTGGAAACCTTATATCTAGGCACTGGTGTGTATCAAGCACAAGCGAATGATTTAGATAACCTTATCTTGGGTAATGGCTTAGACAATCACATTCAAGGTTTAAGTGGTCATGACCGTATTCGTGGCGCAGAAGGTAATGATACGGTATTAGGTGGCGCAGGAGATGATAGCTATATTTATTATGCGGGTGATGGCGATGACATCTTTATGGATGAACAGGGTCTAGATACCCTACATTTATCCTCAGACATTCAGTTAGATAACTTACTCTTTAGTTACGATGACCAAGACTTAGTGATTAATTTTAATCACCTGACGGGCAGTATTCGTTTACAGTCATGGCTGAGTAACGAACAGCGCATAGAACAACTGAGTTTCTGTGGCAGCACTGATAAGATTCAGTTAAGTGATATAGCACTCAATCATGCCCCTATTGTTATTCATGATAATCAAGATATCAATGAAGATGCCACCTTAATCGGGGGTAATGTACTCCATAATGACAGTGATCCCGATGGCGACAGCTTGGTAGTAGTCAATGCAGGAACTTATCAACTCAATTATGGCATTTTAGCACTGAGCCACGATGGAAACTACACGTATACCTTGACTCAGAGTCCGATTGTGCAGACGCTAGGTATAGGTGAGCAACTGACTGAACAGTTTGAAGTTTGGGTCAATGACGATAAGGCTACAGTAGCCTCAAGTCAAAATTTACTGACTATTCGTATTATGGGTGAAAATGACGCACCGATATTACAAGCTGATGTAGTGATGATTGATGAAGATATAACAGCCGTTTCAGCAAATTTATTAATCAATGATAGAGATATTGATAATACAGATATTCTAGAAACCGTGACACAGCAATATCAAGGTCAATATGGTACTTTAACCATTTCTCATGATGGCAATTATGACTATCAAGTGAATCATCTGGCTACCCAACAATTGAGTGCGGGGCAATTAGTCACAGAGACGTTTAACTACCAAGCAACTGACGGAATGGCTTTTGAGAGTAGTCAATTATCTATACAAATTAATGGTGTTAATGATGCGCCAATTGCGACTCATACGATTGCTAAGCAATCAGCAAATGTCGGTCAGTCTTGGTCTTTAGATCTTCCCGATATCAGAGACCTATTTAATGATATAGACCAACTAGATCAGTTAACATGGCAATTAGATGCCCTTAATCAGACAATGCCCACGTGGTTACAGTTTAATCCTGAAACGGGGTTAATTTCGGGCGTTCCTACCGAGATGTTGTCCTTAGCTTTACGTTTAACAGCAAAAGATAATCATGGCTTGACAGCATATATTGATTTTCAACTTCAGATTAATCAAGCAAGCGGATTGGCATTGATGGGCAGTGATGGTAATGACAAATTAATAGGGAGTTACTATAACGATACCCTCAATGGAGGGTTAGGTAGTGATACTCTGCAAGGAGGTCAAGGCGATGATATTTATTATGTTGATACACCAGTACAAAATTGTTATCAAAAAGGTAATGAAGGCTTAGGTAATGGCGAAGATCCGCCCCCTGCAGGCCATTGTGAGAATCAAAATGATGGTGCAGGTAGCAGTATCGGTCATCCTGCACACCAGCACCATAAAAAAAATGATGACGCTCATGAACAGCAACAAAGCCATAAACCACATAATACAAATTGTCAGCAGTTAAATCCAAATACATGTATGACAGGTGATTGGGTGATTGAACTCAATAATCAAGGCAATGACCGCGTAAAAAGTACTGTTGATTATACCCTGCCCGATTTTGTTGAAGTGTTAGAGTTGTTGGGGCTAAAAGCATTAAGTGGTATTGGCAATAGTTTAGACAACATGATTATAGGGAACGCGGCGGATAACTTATTAAATGGGGGGTTAGGCAAAGATACACTTATGGGTGGGGTAGGAAATGATGTTTACTATGTAGATAATAGTCTTGATGTGATTGATGAGTCGTTTGGTCAAGGTTTTGATACTGTACAAAGTACAGTGACTTATACATTGTCTGACCATTTAGAAAAACTTATCTTGACTGGAAGTCAACATATCAATGCAACGGGTAATCAATTAGACAATTATTTGGTAGGTAATCATGGTCGTAATATGTTGATGGGTAAGGAGGGAAATGATATTTACTATGTGGGTAAAAATGATTCAGTGATTGAACAACATGAGCAAGGTATAGATACCGTCGTCAGTGATGTGAGTTGGATATTGACAAATCATATTGAAAATATTGTCTTGACGGGTTCAGATAATATCTCAGCCACAGCGAATAATCAGGCAAATCAATTGCAAGGTAATACTGCAAATAACACACTCACAGGCTTGGCTGGTAATGATACCTATATCTTTGCTAAAGGGTGGGGCGTCGATACGATTATTGATAAAGATACTACCTTCTCTAATAAAGATACCGTTATTTTTGAACAGGGCATTAACTATAATCAATTATGGTTTAGTCGTTCGGCAAATAATCTACAAATTAGTTTGTTAGGTACGTTTGATAAAATTCTTATTAAGGATTGGTATCAAGGCACAAGTAATAGAATAGAAGAGTTCAAAACAGCGGATGGCCATGTTTTAGACCATAGTAAAGTGAATCAATTAGTACAAGTCATGGCCTTAATGCCTATGCCTACCAATATATTAGGAGTGAATGCGGTACAGCAATCGCATGTGGCTAATGTATTATCTAGTGTATGGTGTGTACTATAGCGTGGGCTATATCAGACCTAATGTGAGCAAACACATTAGGTCTGATGGTAATGTTAATCAACTAAGTGATTTATGATACAAGCCTAATGATAGCAATGGACTTTGGTGAGAAATCACGTAAATATTATCATGACCAGTCTGATATTGCTTGATTAACATTAGCTACATGATATGCAGTCATTTTTTGGTCACTTGTGTTAGGAAATGGGAAATAAAAAAGCCCTGCATATTTGCAAGGCTTTGATATATATAAGAAATTCTGGTGGCTATGGCGAGACTCGAACTTGCGACCCCAGCATTATGAGTTTTAGGATAATACATCACTGTAGATAACTGTGTTACACTGTAAATAACTCAAGCCCTTTATTATCAATGGTTTGACATCACGCTACATCATTTAAGATACATTTAAAGTCATTCTATGCTGTAGCCCCCGTGTAGCCCAGAGATTTTAGGTGATTTATGGACGATAAGACTTTTAACTTCACCAAAGCAAAATTAGATGGCCTTCCTTTACCCGTAAAAGACCGAGAAACCTACTTCGATAAAACAGTAAAAGAGTTGCAACTCCGCATTACTATCAAAGGTACAAAATCATTTGTTTTAACGAGGCGAGTCAATAATAAAATTGTTCGTGTCACGCTAGGGCGTTATCCCGCGATGACCATTGACCAAGCCCGAACCGAAGCCAGAAAACAATTAGGTTTGATGGTGACAGGGATAGATCCTAACAAAGCCAAAAAAGCCGAACGAGCCAAAGGCACGACACTCGGTCAATGTTTAGAGGATTATTTGTCTATTCGTGCAAGCCTTGCCGAAAACACCAAAAAAGGCTATCGATCAATGGTCAATAATCATTTATCAGATTGGAAGAATAAGCCGCTCAAAGATATTGACCGCGATATGGTCGCTATTCGCCATAAAAAGATTATTGAAGGTGGCGAAGCAATTGCTGCTAATAATGTGATGCGATGTTTACGTGCATTATTTAACTTTGCCCATGGTCAATATGAAGATGAACACGGCAAACCCTTCTTTACTGACAATCCAGTCACTCGTATTTCCCATACTAGAGCTTGGGCACCTGAAACAAGACGCAAAACCATTTTAAGAGCAAGTGAGCTACCGCTTTGGATTCAAGCTGTAGAAGCACTACGTGCTAGTGATGAAAACCATATAGACGCATCGCCCAGTACCGTGGCAGATTACTTAGAATTTTGTCTTTTTAGTGGGTTAAGACGGGATGATGTCTTATCCTTAAAATGGGAACAAATCGAATTGGATACAGCTTTGATGCATCCAGTCATCCATAAAAAGCAATCTGAAGTAATAACCTTGCCTTTATCTGATTATTTAGTGGTAATTCTTAAAAAACGTGCACAGATTCGCGTTAATGAGTATGTTTTTGCAGGACGAGGAGGGCAGGGACGTTTTGATGAGCCGAAACGACAAATTGCTAAGGTTGTTAAAATCTCTGGTATTCAGTTTTCATCTCATGACCTAAGGCGTACCTTTATATCAGTTGCTGAGAGTTTAGATATATCCACTTATGCTATTAAGCGTTTGTGTACCCATAGCTTAGGTGGTGATGTTACGGCTGGTTATATACAAATGGATGTAGAGCGACTACGGGCACCCATGCAAAAAATCACTGATTACTTTTTGAAAGCAATGGGGAAAACTGATACCGCCGATGTGGTTAATTTATTAAAACAAGGTTGATGATATGAAGTTTTTAGAGGGACTCGATAAAGATTTAAAACGTACTGTATTAAACCAGTTACGCGATATTTGGACACATACAAGCACAGCCCTAGAAGGTAATACACTGACATTAGGTGAAACATCATTCATTTTAAATGAGGGTTTAACCATTGGTGGCAAGTCCTTACGCGAGCATCACGAAGTTGTTGGCCATGCCAAAGCGATTGACATTATTTTTGAATTATTGGCCAATCGTAAAACTATCACACAAGATGATTTATTTACCCTACATAGAGCCGTACAAACTCAAGTTGTCATTGATATTTTTGAACCTGTTGGCGAATGGAAAAATGAACCTAATGGAACGTATGGCCGCGATAGTCAAGGCAAAATGATTTTTATTAACTTTGCCAGTCCGCAAGATGTTCCTCTTTTAATGACTCAATGGCTTAATAAACTTAATGATTATTTAGCTCAATCCTTAGATGTAGAAAGCGTATTACAAGCCTATACCGCCTTGCATATTGCTTTTGTGTGGATTCACCCCTTTGCCGATGGTAATGGCCGTATGGCGCGATTATTGGCTAATTTGGTAATTTTAAAAGCTGGACTACCACCCATTGTGATTGCCAAAGAACAACGACAAAAGTACCTAGCATTACTCAATCGTTTTAATGAGCAAATGGGCGAAGCTAATCGCCATAAATCAGTTGATTTACCTATAGATGTGATTGAAGATTTTATGAGTTTTGCCAAAGAATGTTGGCAAGAGTCACTACAAATTATTGACCAAGCTAAGCAGATACAAACGACAAGAAATAGCACCCTGTAACTCACTGGAACTTGTTGTAGGGCATTTACAATGCCTATAATGTACGCTACATCAGTGTACATGAGAGGGCTTATCATGCAGACTACTGCAGCCGAACGTATTCATTTACGAGCATCTTTTGAGGCGAAACAAACCATTGAACAAGCTGCCGCTTTATCAGGTGTGAGTGTAAGTGCTTTTGTTTTAGAACACGCTTATCAAGCAGCGCGTAAAGCAATACTTGAACAACAACAAATTAGGCTTTGTCGTGAAGATTGGGCGGCATTAGAGCAAGCCTTAGATAATCCACCACCACCCCTCAAGCAATGCGTGATTTAATGGCAGGAAAGTCTGTTTGATGAAAGCAGCGAGTTTTTATCAAAGACTAGGTTTTCAATCATTCCCACAGCAACTACTCACTTTGTTTTTTTCTGTTGCCTCGTTGGTAGCAAGTATTTAACCGAATTACCACACCTAGCCTAACAAGGTGAAAGAACGGCAATCCTTAGCTGTTTTTATCTTTTTTTAATGGATAGCGTCAAGGGGCGCAAATTGACTGACTATAAGAATCATTTATTAAAGTTTATTAATAATTTTATTGAATTACCTAAAAATCCTAAGCAAGCAGCTAATTTAATTACTCGTGCTAGAGCTTTGTTAGGTAGAAGGAAAAATGAAGAGATAGAATCCTTAGATAATAGTATTACTTTTGTAATTGATGATTTTTCAAAATTATTAAAACAAGAGCATGGCGGCAATTATAAAAGATATATGGCAACTGCATTGAATATTCACACAGATATTGATTTATTAAAACATTGCTTAAATGAGTATAATTTTTCATATACAGACAATAATTTGTCAAAAGTAACGATGTCTGATTACTTTGCTGTGTATGGTGTTCGTCATGTAGCTATAGCGCATCTTGTTGTAACAAGCCAACCACCTCAAGGATTAAGCGATAAGGATAGAGCCTCTTTTCGTTTTGAACAAACACAACAAGCACATGATTTTATGTTTACTGCTTTAGAATGCATTAGTTATGCCGAACAATTAAAAACTACAGAAAATCTTATACTTAAAAATGAGTTTTTAGAACTCGAAAATAATCAACTGAAACAAAATCAACAGGTAGAAATAAAAAAACAAGCTAAAAGAGAAATATCTAAAAAAGCGTCAGATGCGGCTAAAAAATCTCATTATAAAGACTACCAAGAAAAAGAAAAAGTTATCAATTGGCTATCTCAATATGGATATAAGGATAATTTTATTTATCGAACCAATAATAAAATAGCTGAGGAGTTATTTAGACTGGATATATTTAATATAAGTTTTAATACGCTATTAAAATATATCAGTGAATATAAAAAAGAGCATTTAAAACCATCAAAAACAGCTTAAAAAAGCATCACGCCTGCTAGCAGACCATATACTCTGCAAGTAAAGCATATAGCTTGCTAGTAGAGTATATACTCTGCTAGTAGGCTGATTGAATCGTTAAAAATTCTGCATATTATAGGAATCCTTCATCACTGGAGGACACCTATGCAAAGTGTAACCCTTGCCAAAAGCACCCCAAATTACGCTATATCATTGGAATCCTCTAAACAAAATCCTAGAGGATTGACTATGCCTAGCACCGATAAAGTTACCCCAATTCGCGGTAATGATTTAACCCTTGTTGACAACAAGCAAGCTGCACAAATTCTACAAATTAACGAAAAAACATTAACCAACTGGCGTAGCAGTGGCAAAAGCCCCAAGTACGTCAAAGTTGGCCGATGTATTCGCTATCGCCTTTCTGATTTAACCGCATGGATTGAAGCTAATAGCCGTAATCATACTGGCGAGGTGGCTTAATAATGCCTAAAGCTAAAAAACCGCCTTTGTTGATATGGCAACCACGCGGTAAAGAACAGCCAAGCCCGACCATTGTTAGGCCGTTTATTGTTAAAGCGGCGGATAGGCTACCTGTACCCATTTATTACCTAAACAAAACAGGCGCATGGACACCCATAGAAAACGGATTTGCTATTCCTAGAGACCGTATTCAAGACCTGATTGATGTTCTTAATCAAGCCTTAGCAATGCCTTATCCTGATAAGGAGCAAACCCATGAATAAATATCTAAGCTCCCCATTTTTGAGGAGCGAGAAAACGATTGCTTTAAATACCTCCCCTGTGGAGGACTTCAATAAAATCAGTACGATAGCTTTGCCTATTTCTTTACTGGCAAGTTGTCAGCCTAGTTATGTCGAAGTGGGAAAATCCCTATTTGGTAGCAATTCAGATTTTCTGCCACAATTGAATAAAATCAGCTACTTATCACCTTTAACAGTTAGTAAAGAAAAAGACTTTTTAATTTATCTTTTATTTAGCATTGACTTGATAGTGGTGACTGGTAATAATTTAAAGCAAGAGCTTCAGAACCTCTTCACAACCGTACAGCATCACACGATAGTTGGTGTTTTTTTATGCCTGTCTTTTAGCAATTTGCCTATTTTTGGCAAGTTGTGCTTTGCCCTTGCCTTAGTTTATCTATGGTGGGGAGGACGCGGAAATAAGCCTTTCGGGGCGAATACCGTGTGCCGTCGTTGTAACGGTTCTGAACCTCCCTGCCGCCCTACATTTAGGGTCAATAACACAAACATTCATACCCTTCAGAAAGGTACAACAATATGACTAATCAAAACCATAACGCCCCAGTTGCGTCTAAACCCTTTGCCCTCATTTGCCATTTTGAAGTGCCAACAACAGAGCTTGGCCCTGATTTAATACCCAGTGTTAAGGTAGTTATTGGCCATTACCACACCCAAGAAGAAGTTAAACAAGCACGGCAAGCCATTCAACATCCCGCATTAATGGCAGCTTGGATGTATCAATCATTTATTGATGATGATTGTACCGCTTCCGAATATGTAGGAGGTGTGCAATGAATCACGTTCAAGCGGCTAGCTCCGTTCCTTACTATTTGGCTATTTGTCATTTTGAAGTGCCAACAACCGAAAACAATCCTGAATTTATTCCCAGTGTCAGTGTGTGTCTTGGTATGTTTTCAACGCATCGAGAGGCTTTTAATACAGCGCGTGAATATGCCGATGCTAACTATGCCGCTCTTATTGGTTTTAGTGCTGTTCGTCATGGGGGTGTGTAATGAAGTCTTATCAAACAAAACATTCATTTGATACGGTTTTAGGTTGTTTTTTTGCCACCCAAAAATTGAGCAATCAAACGAGCATTGATGCTTTTTTAGCACGTCAAAAACGTATTAAAGCGCGTCGCCAAGCGCAAAATACAGGCAATACGATTGCAGCTACCGCCACCGCCAACGCTGATACAAGCGATAATCAGGGGGTGAATCATGTTGAATGATATTAGCCTAGAAGTTGCAGCCATTGCCTTAACTTATATTGACGCACACAACCGCGATACATGGCTCAAAGTTGGTAATGCCTTAAAAACCGAGTTTGGTTCTAGTGGTTTTGATGTGTTTGATAACTGGAGTCAAACTGCCGACAACTACGATGCAAAGGCCGTAAAAAGCGTATGGCGTAGTTTGACAGTAGGCAAGGTCAACATTGGTACAGTGATATACCTTGCCAAACAAAACGGCTTTGATATTAGCAAGCACGAAGTTAAACCCATTGACCCACAGGAACAGGCCGCACGACAAGCCAAGCACGAACAACAAGCGCGTGAAGCCGAAGCCCACGAAAAAGCGGAAAAAGCAGCTTTTGAGATGTTAATAAAAAACATTATCCAAGCAAGCAATGACGCACTTTCTACCCCCTACACCGATAGTAAAGGCATAACTACCACTGGCTTGTTGTCTATCAATAGCAACGAGCTACACGCCTTTAAACACCCTTTTAACCAATATAACGGTAAGCCCGAAAGTATTGGCTATGCACTGCAAGGCTTAATTACGCTTGTACCGTTTTGCGATTTAAAAACAGGTGAGTTTGTGAGGTTGCAAGGGATTAGCGGTGTAAAAGCCACTGAGGGCAAAGACAAAGGCCGTTATATCAAACGATGGATAGGCAAAGGTGATGGTTATTACTGGTGTGGTGACATTCTTAATCAAGGCAAGCCCAAAGTGATTACTGAGGGTATGAGTGATGCACAAACCATTCACGAATACACCAACGATAATTTACCGACTTTAGCCGCTGGAAATGACGGCTCTTTAAAAAAAGCAGCCTTAGCCCTACGCGCTGAGTGTCCCCATCACCCCATTATTGTATTTGGTGATAACGATGTACACGGTGGCGGCCAAGCAAAAGCGAAAGCAGCCGCAACAGCCATAAACGCTATTTTTATGCTACCGCCGAGTAAATACAAAGATGTAAACGAGTGGGTACTTGCTGAGGGTGCAGAGAGTTTAAATAAGATGATTGATGAAGCGATACAAACAAAAAAGGCCGTACCCCCTAGCGAAGATGGTAGTACAGCCCCTTTAGAGAGCGACTTAGCAACTGACAGTGTAGACCATGGGATTAATAATAGCGAACATCAAGCCAAAGAAGATACACGCAAAGGCACGTACTTCTTCTTAAATGAAGAGCATCCCGTTACCGAAAAACGTGGCGTGTACTTTGTTGGCATGAGTAAAGAAGGCAAATATTTACCGCCCATGCAGGTGTGTGGTGTATTAAAGATTAAAGCCATTACCCGAAATCAAGACCATCAAGAACACGGCTTTTTATTGGAATGGCTAGATCGAGATAATCATAAACACTACTGGTCGATGCCTGCCGAACTCTTTAAAGGGGATGGTGCAGATTATCGCGGTCAATTACTCAGTTGTGGTTTGTATATTGCCCCCACTGCCAGCGCACGTATGCGCCTTGCAGAATACATCCAAAACCATCATACGCCATCAAGAGCCTTATGCGTGGATAAAACAGGCTGGTATCAACAACTGTTTATTACTCCACACCGCACCTATGGCAAACAACCTGACAACGAAATGGTGATTTATCAATCGTCACAATCCTTTGTCAGTGGTTATCGTCAACATGGCTCATTAGAAGATTGGCGCGAAAAAGTAGCGGCCTTGTGTGTAGGAAACAGCCGTTTAGTGTTTTCGATTTGCGTGGCATTTGCAGGGGCATTATTACGCTTAGCTCATGAAGAAAGTGGCGGTTTTCATTTACGTGGCAATAGCTCTGTGGGCAAAAGTACAGGCCAACATCTCGCTTGTTCGGTTTGGGGTAGTCGTGACTATAAACAAACATGGCGAGCCACCATTAACGGCTTAGAAGGCATTGCGGCTTTGTATAACGATGGTTTGTTGGTACTGGACGAAATGGCACAAGCCGACCCTAAAGCCATTGGCGAAACGGTCTATATGCTCGGTAATGAGCAAGGCAAGATTCGCAGCCAAAAGAGCTTAATCCCTCGTAAAAACCTGACATGGAAACTGTTGTTTTTATCGTCAGGGGAATTAAGCCTAGAGCAAATGATGCGTGATGGTGGCAAAAAGACCAAAGCAGGACAAGAAGTCCGTTTAGTCGATATTGCCGCCGATGCAGGTAAGCGGATGGGCATGGTTGAACAATTAAATGACTTTGCCACGGCTAAGGAGTTTATGGACACCTTAAACCGACGAACTAGCCAATATTACGGCACAGCAGGTCATGCCTTTTTAGAAGCAATTACTCAACAACCTGACGAGATCGGCCAGTTTTTAAAAGAGTTTAAACAACGTTTTATTAAAACGAATGTTGTGCAAGGAGCCAGTGAACAAGTGTCACGGGTGGCCAGTCGTTTTGCTTTGGTTGCGGCTGCAGGTGAAATGGCCACGGATTTTGGCATTACAGGTTGGAAAAAGGGCGAAGCCTATCAAGCAGCCATTGCCTGTTTTAATGCGTGGCTAGACGGACGAGGTGGCATAGGCAACCAAGAAGTCAGAGCCATTAAATCACAAGTCCGCGCCTTTTTTGAAGCACATGGCGAGAGTCGTTTTGCCGATTGGGACGATAACCCTATCAATCCTAGAACCGTGATTAATCGTGCTGGCTTTAGAAAAAAACAGCCTGATGGGGATGTTTTTGCGGTATTGCCCGAAGCCTATAGCCATGAAGTGTGTGCAGGATTTGATGTCAAAACAGTCAATAAGGTACTGATTGAGGCTGGCTGGATTACACCAGAAAAGGATGGTAAAGCAGCCCAAAGACCGACATTACCGAGTATAGGTCGAACACGTGCGTATATCTTCACGCCGCTGTTATGGCAAGAAGATAACTAAGGTTTAGTGATTTGTATATTTTATGGTGTCCTACGTGTCCCTTGTGTCCTAAAGCTAGCCTAAGCCTTATGTATCAAGGGTTCTAATCGGACACCATATCAATATAACTACAAATTCACTTTATGTCCTTACGTGTCCTCTGTGTCCTAAAAAACTGAATTTTAAGTTTATGGGACACGTGGGACACCATAGGACACAAAACTTTAAATAGTATTTTATTGCACGTGTCCTTAAGCTAAGCCTTATGTATCAAGGCTTATAGACCTATCGGGACACGTGGGACACCTAGGACACGTATTTTTATATATGTGACTTGTGTGTCATGTGTGAATGGGACTAGACCATGAACCTAAATCATTTATTTTCTGTGATGAACACAGAGACTTTAGCGAAAAAAATTCAGCCTGATATAAACAATGATTCTGTCATTTTAGCCAATAATACTAATGAGCAAGCAGCTAATGACCCTCACCCGAAAGGAGAGATAAAACCAGTCCTACAGGTAGCGGCTCAAATTGAGCCACTAAAAGATGGAGCAGACTTACCACCATTGGAGGACGGACAGCTAAAACGCAAAAGTGAGGACAAGCAATCGCCTGAAAATTTAGGAGATGTACTCAAAACTGAGGGGATTCCTCAAATTGAGGAAACCTCTACCACTGGCAGGCTTACACCCATGGCGGAAACCTCCGCAGTGGAGCAACAACCCCCATTTAGCCTAAACAATTACAGTCATTGTGTGACTTGCAACCAGTGCGAGCATTTATCTTTTACTGGCACTTGTAAGCGATTAGGCAAACGCGTATTGCCCAATGTGATGCGTGAATGTGACTCGTTTAATATGCTCAAAACTGAGCGTATCTCACCAGTAAATAGTAAGCCACACACAAAAGATGAACTTCACCACTTACTTAACCAAGCAGCAAAACCGCTATATCATCACTTGATAGATTGCCAACAATGCAGCCTAGAAGATACCCTGTATTGTGTAGAAGGTTTTGGCTTAGGCAATACCTTTGATTGTTTATTACTGTGCTTTGATGATGCAGCCAATAAACGCTATGAGCTAATGAATCAGGTCATTAAAGCACGTGTATCGAGGCGTATGCAGTTTGTAGGCTTAAGCAGTGATAATGCACCGCTACCCATGCAAACCGCGCCTATAACGCGAAAATGTGGCAATACTCCGCAAGATGAGGCGTTTATCAATCACTGGACAGCTTGTAAGGTATGTAAGCCAAACTTAAGCCGATATTGCAGTGAGGGACAACGTTTAGAAAAGGAGGCTAATTGTTAATTTTTACATGATTTATCAGCTCGTCAAAAATGACGAGCGTGGGTGTATCCAGTTTTGGATATACCTTTTTTTCTTTGTTTAAAAATTAATTGATATAGGCTGCTTTTGGGTCTACATTCGGTCTTTATAGGCATTGTTAGTATTTAGCTGTAAACACATTTCGCGGTTAGCAAATAATAATGCTTTAGGTGTTTTCTAACGTGACTATTAAAAAAATAAGTGATAAACACAGTAATTCTAGTTGTTGGCTAATTGCGTGTGCAAATTAAGTTGAGCACAAAAGGACTAATAGTTATGAGTCATAAAGATACACGGCACGAATGGGATGTGTTTATTTCTCATGCGTCAGAAGACAAAAGCGATGTGGTGCGCCCACTTGCAGAGGCTCTAGCTCGTCGTGGACTGCGTGTTTGGTACGACGAATACACCTTGAAACTTGGAAACTCAATTCGTCGTGAAATTGATCGTGGGTTGACCTCTTCTCGTTTCGGCATAGTAGTTCTGAGCCCGTCGTTTATGCAGAAAGAATGGCCGCAGAAGGAGCTTGACTTTCTCGTTTCTGTCGATGATGCACGGAGCCGGAGGATTCTCCCTGTTTGGCACAACTTAAATGCAAAGCAAGTGCAAGACCATTTTCCCCTTCTTGCAGACCGCATTGCGGTAACAACTGATGCTGGCATTAGCGCGATCGCGGATAAGATGGTCGAGGCCATTGTAGCGACGCAAGATGACGGTTGTCCCAGGCCACTGGAAGAGCTCTCTCAACAACGGCTTTACGATCTACTTGTAACTCAGCCGGGTGTCAAGACCAGCCATCTTCAGTCTATGCGGATCTTGCACGTTGAAGACGAACCTTTACAGGGTCTATTACTTGCGCAAAATATCGAAAAAGCGGTGGGTGCTCGGTGTGACGTCGCGGCCGAAGGGATTGAAGCGCTGGATAAACTGAAACAAGGTTCATTCGACATTGTTCTTTCGGACATCATGATGCCGCGAATGGGCGGCCTTGAATTATATTTACAAATAAACGCCCTGTATCCTGATCTTCCAGTAGTGTTCGTGAGTGGTTTTTCTGAGTATGACAAATTACCATGCGCAGGTTACATTCTAAAGCCTTATAGTGTAGATGAAATCATAAATAAGGTTGCAGATATTCTAGATGACGCAGGACTATTTAGGTTATCTCACTCATTGTTTACTGACGGAAACCTGACATACCGTCAGTTATCTAGTGGCCGTGACATAATAAGTCTGTTTCTAAGCCGATATCGGTCGGACGATCTCTTCGAAAGTGCTTTGCGGCACAAAATCAAAGATGTTGTTCGAAAGTTCTGCCAGCAAACCCACAAAGGAATGACAGGCGATAAGGTCGCGAAAAATCTTGTCACTAACCTTTCGCGTCTTGAGAAGCTTATGGAGCAAATCCGGCATGGCTCTAAGAATGGCCTTTACAAAATACTGCGAGGCATTGAGGAAGACATTCATTCAGAGCGGCCAGGCGTCACAATGTCAATCCTAAGCCCTAAGCGACTTCCGGCAAGCATTGCTGGAGCAGACGCGGAAACGTTCTTGGCTTTGTGTATCATGGAGTTCATCGGGAACGCTTTGGATGCTATTACGAAAAAGGCATCTATTCGGGTAGTTGTTCGGACCAAGAAGACTAGGAACGCCTTGTTTGCTTCCGTGTGGAATGACGGGCCGGAGATTCCTGAGAACATGGCATCTAGGGTATTTGACGAGGGAGTCTCATCAAAAGGGGAAGGCCGCGGAATGGGACTGTATATCATCAAGCGAATTTCAGAGCGTTTTGGTGCAGAGGTGTCTCTTGATCAAGCAGATGGAGTGCAGTTCTCAGTTGTGTTGCCACTTGAGCAACAAGTAGTACCCAACAAACGTTTCCAGTCGGATTTGCCTTCCGTGTCGCTCGAGGTAAACCGCTGAAACGCGCCGTTAGGTTTTAGAGTAAGGAGAAGTAAAGAATGGCATTATATGGAAACAATCAAAGGCACAAGGTCTTTGTAAGTTATCATCATGCGAATGATCAAGCATATCGCAATTACTTCGAAAGTTTATTTGCAAACACTCACGATGTTATGATCTCAAAATCAGTACAAATTGGTGATATTAATACAAATATAACGACAGAAACTATTAGGCAAAAAATCAGAGATGAATATCTAAGAGACTCAACTGTTACAATAGTGCTAATAGGCTCGCGAACATGGCAACGTAAGCATGTTGATTGGGAGATTGGCTCAACAATCAGAGATACGATGTATAATCCAAGAGGTGGTTTGCTTGGTATTCTACTTCCAACTTACCCTCGTACCGATTTAAGTAAATACGATCCTCACACTATTCCTCCTCGCTTATATAATAATATTCAATGTGGTTATGCAAAAATATATAATTGGAGCAATAATCCAGTGCATATAAAAAATTGGATACATGAAGCATTTGAAGCAAGAAGTAAAATACTTCCTGACAACTCTTATCCAAATTTTGTTAATAATTGTTCAGGGGAGCGGTGGCAATAATGAAATGGCGCGAGTGGCTTGAAAATTGGAATATGTCTTCATTAAAAATTAGTGTGCCTTTTCTTGAAATGGAATGGAAACCCATAGATGAAGATAAAGCCGCTGCTTGGGAGCTGTATATTGAATTGCTTACAAGAATTACGACACAATCATTAAGTCTTGAACATGGGGATGAAAAAACTGCTCTTGAAAGCATACATTCATTATTTTCAATAACGAGACAGGTTTTAAAGAGCAATACTAGAAAATGTACTGAATTTACAAAAATTGCAATAGTAGTTCTAAATCAGGTTATTAGACCATTTACGGCAAAATGGCATCGCTTATGTCTACAAGGAGCATTTAATAATCCAGTCCAATGTGCGGAATTTAGAGTTGAATTGATATTATTGCAAAATACATTGAGGCAATATACTAAGATGCTTGCTGACATGGCTGGTGTTGAAGATTTAACTACATTGGAGCTTTAACCTAACTACAGTAATCAACAGCGACAAGTGCCCAGCCGATTATTGTGTTAATTTTTATGATTCTGAAGTAGTCTCAGTTTTTAATTTTATTGTTGGGTACTTGCGTGTTATGCGCCTAGTTAGAAACAAACGGATCAGCATACTATGAGTTCAGTTTTCTTAAGTCATTCTCATACTGACAAACCATTCGCTCGGAAGTTGGCTGCGGGTCTAAGAGCTGCGGGGCACGTTGTGTGGATTGACGAAGCAGAGATAAACATTGGTGACTCACTTGTAGCCAAGATTCGTGAGGGTCTCGATCAAGTCGATTTTGTAGCAGCCATTCTCTCGGAAGCCTCCATTTCAAGCGAGTGGGTCTCGCGAGAACTAGATATCGCATCGAATCGAGAAATCGACGAGAAGCGAGTCGTGGTGTTGCCCCTTCTAGTTCAAAAAGTCGCGTTGCCAGGCTTCCTAAAGGGAAAATTTTACGCAGACTTCACGGTAGAAGAGAAATACGAAGAGCAGCTTGCTCTGGTAGTGCGAGCACTTGGGCCTGCTCAAACAGTGCCACAAATTTCGGCCAGTGAACTGGAAAAGCTGAGAGAAGAGCTGAACATGGCTAAGGAAGCGATAAGGCTGCACGGAAACGAAATTGAAGCGCACAGGCGCATTGCCCTCAAAGGCAAAAGCGAAAAGCTAGTTGAGGCAATTCGCCAAGCTAATGCTAGATTTCCACAGCATGCGCCAATCAACAGCACTTATGCATTTATGGTTGGGAGCGAAGAAACAGGTATTGTAGTCACTCTTGACTATCTAATGTGGGCAATTGCGAAGGCCAAACGAAAGGGTGCCACCCCTATAGACATGGTTCTGTCCATCGAAAATAAGTGGGATGCAGTAGAAGCCATGATTAGTGCTTACTCAGAAATGATAGACAGTGCCAATGGTTAACTATTGGTTCAATCTGAGGCCTTCGCCTTCGCTCCGTTGCGGCATAGCGGCAGGTTAAATAGTGAGGAGTATGAAATGCCTGTGTTCATAAGTTACTCTCATAGCGATAGCGAGTTTGTTGATAAGTTTGCAGCTCATCTCGTGAAGCAAAATACGCATGTTTGGGTCGATAAATGGAATCTTAATGTGGGAGATTCAATTGTTTCTAAAGTTCAAGAAGCAATTGAAGAATCAAGTGCTTTGCTTGTTGTATTGTCAAAAGCCTCTGTTGAGTCTGAGTGGTGTAAAAAAGAGATTAATTCTGGATTAATGAGGGAGTTAGACGAAAAAAAAGTCATAGTTTTACCGATCCTAATTGATGATTGTAAAATACCTCTTTTTCTAAGAGAAAAAATGTATGCTGACTTTAGAACCTCATTTGATAAAGGACTATCACTTGTAGCCGATTCATTGGCTAAAATATCAAATAGAGACCAAAGCCGTGTTGTGACTGGAGAGTATCATGCAGATTGGGGTATGGATTGGTCTGTTTCTGATAAAGGATTGCTTAATATAGATTTTACAATTGTAGAGCAAGCTAAAGATGCTCCTTACACTGTATTGACTCAAGTTTCCATATATTGCAATAAAGATGCTACAGCTCGCTACGAGCAATATAAAAATCTAGGTTTAGACTGGTTTGGCCGCTTTTTAATTACGACATTTATAACTGATGCGTTTAAAGATAAAGATATTAGATTTATTCTTGAAAATCCTAAAAAACACACTCAAAATGTAACTATCAGAGATGAAAAATCCAATATGGAATATACTGTAACGATTGTATCTCGTAGACTTGGCGAGGATACTGGTAAGGATATATTGATTAATATTTCTAGATATATGGCAGATATAGCAGGCTATGTTAAAGCAATCACCCGACCATTGACTAAAGCAGAGAGTGCGTTAGTTGGATTTATACTGATAAGTCGATAGAGTTTCTAATTCGCGTCAAGTGAGACAAGCACCCAGCCGATTATTGTGTTATTTTTGATTGTGCTGAGGTAATCTCAGCTTTTAATTTTGTTGTGGGTACAATCAGTTTTTGTTACTAAGTAACAAGGACAAAAGCCATGGCCAAAACCAACGCAGAACGACAAAAAGCCTATCGAGAAAATAAACAAGGTGATAAAGCTCTACACGTTTGGATTAGTGAAGAAGCCAGCCTTGCCCTAAAACGCCTCTCCTCTCATTACGATGAACCTCAAAAGAATATTATCCAAGAAATGATCTTATTAGCCGATAAAACAATTATTGATTCACTCGAAAAAGACTCTTATCAGTGGCAAGACTATTTTTCTGTAGATGACAAATAATTGTTACTTAGTAACGTATATTTAGGGGTGTATCCAGTTTTGGATATACCCTTTTTTTATCAAAAAATAATTGATATAAGCTTGTTTTAGGTCTACATTCGGTCTCTATAGGCATTGTTAGTATTTGGCCGTAAACTCATTGCATGGTTAGTCGATAAGAATGATGTCTTAGGCGTTTTGTAACGGTATTATTGGACAAAATAGTTAATAAACTAACAATATTCACGTTATTTTACATTTTGGTTTATAAATTAAGTTATGTGCAAAAAAAGAAGGTTCAAATATCCAATGAATGCAGGTGAAATAGGAACGGAAGCCGGCCGTATTTTTGAGTACAACCTACCTAGTAGCTGGATATTTCGTAGTCAAGAAGACCAAAATGATTTTGGTATTGATGGTGAAATTGAATTAAAAGACGATAACGGTAAAGCCTTAGGGAAAAATAGTGTATTTAAGGTTCAGATCAAAGGCGAAGAAAACTCGACATATATCAATAATGGTAAAGTATTATCATTTACGCTGAAGTTGGAACGGCTAAAATACTATTTTGAGTTTAAAATTCCAGTTATTTTAGTAGTAGTTGAAGTCTCTTCAGAAAAAATATATTGGCTGCCTATTACTAATGATGAAACCCTGAGAGCAAAAACTTTTGAATCAAGTAGTAGCGAATCAATACAAGTTCACCTTCCAATTGAAAATAATTTGGTTAGAAAACGTGATGAGTTGGCAAATAAATTATTAAGCTCTGTTATTGACTGTTGGGATCATCTAAATATAAAAGGGTTGAAGGAGTCAGTTGGTAGATTTCCATCTGTTAGCCCAACTTCACTTCAAAAGAATATTGAAGAAATTGGTGACGCTTTATTTAAAGCTCACCACCAGAAACTAAATAACCTACTGTTCGATAGAGACTTTACTGGCGTCTTTCAACAGGCGTCTGATATCTGTAAATCTCCTATAGTGCCAGCCAAAGATAGATTTGTAGCGCTATTATACTATTGGCAGGCATTTCAAACCTCCCCATTTACAAGCGTAAAGAGAGAAATACTAGAAGAGAACTTTAAAATTTGTCACTGGCTAATAAATTTAGCCAGAGAGCAGAAAAGTAAAGGTCATAGGCTAATTGCTATTGGTAAGTCTCGCACCGTAAAGTTCAAATTACAGCTAGAGCGGTAATCATCCCTAAAAATAACCGCTTTCAAAAGTAGAATTTTCTCGTAGGATAAACGCAGGAGATTCTGCATGAAGACATCAAAATTTAGTGAC
>NZ_QAON01000026.1 GCF_003051055.1 Agitococcus lubricus
CATTCAGCCAATGGCTGGTTGAGTCCAAATGCTTTTATGCAAAAGCATCTACTACTTTTAGAGGGTACAACTGTCTAATTTTCTGGCTAGGATCATTAATGCCATCGCGTCATTATTGAATGTTTCTTTACCCCATTGATACACATCGCCTTGTTTACTTAACGCATAAGAATGTGTACCGACCGCCGCGATACTCACCACATCCTTTAACTCAGGGATTTGTTTGGGCGTAAGTTGCTGAGGGTCATACTGCAAATTTGCTGGTTCTCCATAAGGTACGCCATCCGCTTTATAGCCTAATTGTCCTTTTTTGTTATCTCCCCAACTCCATACCGTGCCGTCTTTACGTAAGGCTAATACATGCTCACTGCCTACCGCCACTTCTAAAAAGTTGGTCATATTAGGTATAGCTTGTGGTATATCTCGGCTTGTATAACCTGTCCCCAAAACACCACTTCCTCCACGCCCCCAACTCCATACCGTGCCATCTTCTTTTACACCAATAGCAAAACTATGCCCTAAGGCCAACCGTTTAGGCTGCGTGTTAATGGATAAAGGTTGTTCAAAGGGGCGGGTATCGCCTCTGTCTGCCAATAATCCAAACATTGTTGGCGTCGTACTGGGTAAAAAATAACTACATGAGCCAAGAGATATCGATATCATTAAATAAGCTAAGCAACGCATCTTGTTATCCTTGTATTGATATTTAAACATTTTTAGTAAAACACAAAACATACCAATTCATTAAAATCAATAACTTCAAATAGTTATAACGATAAAAGTCTAGTATTACTGGCTTGAATAAACATAAATTGTTCAATCAGGGGCATTTTTTGTAGGGATTAACACCAGATAAAATTCCGTTCATATTGTTGTATAATCAACTTTATTATTTTATATCATGATTTCTTAGGACATTTTTATGGCTGGCCATTCTAAATGGGCGAACATTAAACACCGTAAAGCTCGCCAAGACGCCTCCAAAGGCAAAGTGTTTACCAAATATTTACGCGAAATAGTCGTTGCTGCCCAAATGGGGGGCGCTTCCGAAGCAGACAATCCCCGTTTACGCGCTATTGTTTCTAAAGCCTTATCAGCCAATATGACGCGTGATGTCATCAACCGAGCCATTCAACGTGGTGTGGGTGGTGGAGATGCCGACAAAGTGCAAGAAATTACCTATGAAGGTTATGGTTTAGGTGGTGTTGCGGTATTAGTCGAAACTATGACTGATAACTTAAAACGTACTGTTAGTGATGTCCGTCATGCCTTTACTAAATGTGGTGGCAATTTAGGCACATCAGGCTCGGTCGATTATTTATTTAGTAAACGTGGCGAATTGACCTTTGCCGAGGGTGACGAAGATAAAATCATGGACATTGCCCTCGAAGCAGGTGCTGACGATGTGATTAGCGAAGCCGATGGTACTGTGATAGTTATTACCAGTCCGCATAACTTTGGCCACATTCAAGATGCTTTAGAAGCGGCTGGCTTAAAAGCTGACCATGCCGAAGTGACCATGCACCCCTCTACTCAAGCGGAAATTACGGATATTGAACAAGCGCAAAAAATTGTGAAAATGATTGATATGTTGGAAGATTTAGACGATGTACAAAACGTTTATAGTAATGTCCATTTTAGTGATGAGGTCATGGAGTCATTACATAAATAGGCTGGCGTTTTATAAATTGTGTTGAAGGTGATTTGAAATAAACCGACAGCTTGTGAGCTAACACAACACGCTTAACGGTGAGGACATTGCGGTGCTACTGTCTAAGCCATAAATGGTGAGTTTTACTTAATGCCTGTCAGTTAAGCCATTTTTGCTGATTTCGACTCCGCTCAGTCAACGCAAAAATGCGCCCTGAGCTTGGCCAGCCCTGAGCCAGCCGAAGGGTCGAAGGGCAGTTTTTAAGTGCCAATTTTTCTTAACTGACTGGCATTAGAGCTTTACTGACTTTGGCTACACCAAAGTCAGTAAAATAGAAGGCTGCTATCCCTCATTGTGAGGTAACACCCATGTATCTACCGTTATCTCCCAATTAGGTGACTTTTAAGACAAGGGTAGTTTGCAAATCTAACTCATATATATGCGTTATTTAGGCGGCGGGGGTGGTTGTAAGCCTGCCTTCTTCGCCAATTCTTTTTCGCGCAACCATTTATTAATTTGCTGTTGTTCTAACTCTTTAGCACGCGCAGCATCAATCTCCTCTGCGGTAGATTTGTCAAAACTTAGGTTTAATCCCACGTTAGAAGCAGGCTCACCACGCTTACTTTTGAGTTTAATATTCAAGCGTAACTCATTGGCAGAATCCGCATTACGAATGGCATCTTCATAAGAAATATAGCCATCGTTATATAATTCAAAGAGTGCCCAATCAAAGGTACGCATCCCTAACTCACGAGACTTCTCCATAATCGGCTTAATTTCATGGAACTCCCCCTTAAAAATTAATTCCGAAATAATCTGTGTATTAATCAAAATCTCAATGGCAGCTCGACGACCTTTACCATCAATGGTACGAATCAAGCGCTGAGAAATAATGGCACGCAAATTCGCCGATAAGTCCATTAACAACTGATTACGTCGTTCTTCTGGAAAGAAGTTAATAATACGGTCTAAGGTTTGATTGGTACTGTTGGCATGTAATGTACCCAAACACAAATGGCCTGTTTCGGCAAAGGCAATCGCATGCTCCATTGTTTCAGCATCACGAATCTCACCAATCAAAATCACGTCAGGCGCTTGGCGTAAGGTATTTTTGAGCGCATGATGCCAGCTATGGGTGTCTACCCCTACTTCGCGGTGAGTAATGAGCGACAGCTTAGACTGATGCACATACTCAACAGGGTCTTCGACGGTAATAATGTGTCCCTTCGACGTACGATTTCGATGGTCAATCATGGCAGCTAAAGAAGTGGATTTACCCGAACCCGTACCACCGACCACTAATACCAAGCCACGTTTGTGCATGATGACTTCTTTCAGCACTTCAGGCAAAGATAGTTTCTCAAAGGTTGGAATTTCGGCGGCAATGGTACGAATCACCATGCCCACACATTGTTGTTGCACAAAGACGTTCACCCTAAAACGTGAGACATTCGGCACGTTAATCGCGAAATTACATTCCATTTCACGAGCAAACTCCTCACGCTGTGTGGGATTCATTAAGGCGTGCGCTAACATTTTGGTAATATCAGCGGTCAGTTTTTGACTCGTCATCGGCTGCATTTCACCATTGATTTTCATACTGGGAGGAAACTCACTGGCAATAAATAAGTCTGAACCACCTGATTGATTCATCGTGGTTAGCAATTTCATCATATAAGCATGGGCTTGTTCTTCGGTCAACGACGACATAATAAACCTTATGGATTTTCTATACTCATACCCCAATACTGGCTCAATGCAGAGCGGCAAAGTATCTGCACAAATGATTGATGGGGATGAGTGGGAATATGTTTGTAAACTATTAAAATTATCGCAATCCCTGTTGATACACGTTTAGACTGCCATCATCACGGCATCTACAGACTCAGCAGGCCGTGTTTTGTGTTGCTAATTCTGCTCGCTGATTAAGCCAGCAACACAGATGACTCGTCGTGTCTTCGTCTAAATTTTTAACATGCGACTGTTAACAAGTGTTGTTTTCATCCTAATATTTTTTGAAATACCGATAAATACATCACATTGTCGGCAAGAAGTATGCAATAAAGTGTCTTTGATTCAGCGTTTTTTTTTGCCAAATGACTCACATTTTTAGGCAATAAAAAACCCATAAGCCACAGACTTATGGGTTTTTATCGGGTCAGAACGCAGTTCGCTGAGGACTTATTTCCAACCAGTCACTTCGGCAATGGCTTTGCCCAATTCAGCAGGATTCGCTACTGTTTTGACACCTGCCGCTTGTAATGCCGCAAATTTCTCGGCAGCTGTTCCTTTACCACCCGAAATAATCGCGCCCGCATGTCCCATACGCTTACCCGCAGGCGCTGTGACACCCGCAATATAAGACACCACAGGCTTAGTCACGTTAGCTTTAATAAAGGCGGCGGCTTCTTCTTCGGCAGAACCCCCAATTTCACCGACCATGATAATGGCTTCGGTTTGAGGGTCATTTTGGAATAAGGTTAAGGCATCAATAAAGGTCATACCAGGAATGGGGTCACCACCAATACCAATACAAGTGCTTTGACCAAAACCTAAGTCTGTAGTTTGTTTCACTGCTTCATAGGTCAAAGTGCCTGAACGCGAGACAATGCCTACTTTACCTGGCAAGTGAATATGACCAGGCATAATACCAATTTTGGATTGGCCTGGGGTAATAATACCAGGACAGTTAGGGCCAATCATACGCACACCGCCCTTACGGACGATATACTCTTTGACATATAACATGTCGATGGTTGGCACACCTTCGGTAATACATACCACGAGTTTAATGCCCGCATCAACGGCTTCTAAAATCGCGTCTTTACACAAAGAGGCTGGCACATAAATAACGGTTGCCTCTGCGCCTGTTTTTTCAACGGCTTCAGCAACGGTATCAAATACTGGTAAGCCCAAATGGGTTGTACCGCCTTTACCAGGGGTCACACCACCGACCATATTTGTGCCATAGGCAATGGCTTGCTCAGTATGTAATGTGCCTTGCGAACCTGTAATACCTTGGCAAATAACTTTGGTATTTTTATCAATTAAAACGCTCATTATCTGCCCCTAATTACACTTGTTTGACAACTAATTCGCCTGCTTCATTTAACGAAGTAGCAGCAATAATGTTTAAACCACTGTCACGCAATTTTTGTGCGCCTAATTCTGCGTTGTTACCTTCTAAACGAACAACCACAGGCACTTTGACACCCACTTCTTGCACTGCACCAATAATCCCTTCAGCAATCATGTCACAACGAACAATACCACCAAAGATATTAACTAATACCGCTTTTACAGCAGAGTCAGATAAGATGATTTTGAAGGCTTCGGTGACACGTTGTTTAGTTGCACCACCACCTACGTCTAAGAAGTTGGCAGGTTGGCCACCTTTAAGTTTGATGATGTCCATCGTGGCCATCGCCAGACCTGCACCATTCACCATACAACCGATGTTACCTTCTAAAGCTACATAGTTAAGTTCCCATTCGGCCGCACGGCGTTCACGGTCATCCGATTGACTTGGGTCGTCCATTGCTTTGAGTTTAGGATGACGATATAAGGCGTTAGAATCAATGACAATTTTGGCATCTAAGCAATGTAAGTTACCTTCTTTGGTGATAACTAAAGGATTGACCTCAATCATCGCCAAGTCACATTCGACAAACATTTTGGCCAAGCCTAAATAGATTTTGACAAATTGTTTGGTTTGCGCAGCATCTAAGCCCAATTTACCAGCGACTTCACGGCCTTGATACGCTTGTGCGCCAATTAATGGGTCGATGGTGACTTTGAAGATTTTTTCGGGGGTTTCGTGGGCAACCTTTTCAATTTCCACTCCGCCTTCGGTAGACGCCATAAAGACAATACTACGGCTTGCACGGTCAACGACTGCACCCAAATATAATTCTTTGGCAATGTCCGTACAGGTTTCGACTAAAATTTTGCTGACTGGTTGGCCTTTGCTATCTGTTTGATAGGTGACTAAATTTGTACCTAATTTTTCACGGGCAAATTGTTCAACTTCATCTAAGGTTTTTACTAATTTCACACCACCTGCTTTACCACGTCCACCCGCATGTACTTGTGCCTTAACAACCCATACATCACCACCAATTTGTTCCGCTGCTTGGCGTGCTTCTTCGGGGGTTGATGCGGCAAAACCTTTAGATACGGGCAAGCCGTATTCCGCAAAAAGCTGTTTGCCTTGATATTCATGTAAATTCATTGTCTCACCCTGTTTGTTAGCTAAGGAGCTTACACTCTGCATTAGGCGGTTTGGGTCTATACCATCAGCCTATATAGGATGTGCAGTGTTCCGATGAGGAGCATGTTCAGCTCCGCTACGCTTGTTTATCCGTTGTTAACGGAATATTAAATGATGTTTCTCACGCTAGCTCTCTACCACAGGGAGAAAGTTAAGGTGAGGCCTACTTATTTACGTTTACGCTGAATAGCGTGAATCGCACGACCATCCACCGATAACGCTGCTTCATGCACCGCTTCCGATAACGTAGGATGGGCAAAGGTCATCAATTGTAAATCTTCGATACTTGCCGCAAACTCTAGCGCAATCATACCTTGATGTACCATATCCCCTGCATTGGAACCAATGACGGCCATACCTAATAGACGGTCGGTTTTGGCATCAGCGACGAATTTGACTAAGCCTTGTGCATCATTGGCAGCAAGTGCGCGACCATTGACTTGGAAAGGAAATTGTCCTGCTTTGACATCAATACCTGCCGCTTTGGCTTGCTCTTCGGTTTGGCCTACCCACGCGATTTCAGGATGCGTGTAAATCACGCCAATAATGGTATCGTAATTGATTTGCGCATAATGACCTGCAATGATTTCGGCAACCATCATGCCTTCTTCCATGGCTTTATGCGCCAACATAGGGCCACGTACTAAGTCACCAATCGCATAAACACCGTCAATATTAGTACGGCATTGTTGGTCAACAATGACAAAGCCCCGTGCATCTTGCGCTACACCACTGCTTGCATCTAATAAGCCTTCGGCATAAGGCTTACGACCCACCGCTACAATTAACTTATCAAATTCAGCAGTTTTCTCGCCTTCTTTGTCTTGATAAGTAACTGTTACAACACCATTATTAATTTGTGAGCCAGTGACTTTAGCGCCTAAACGAATATCTAAACCTTGTTTAGTTAAGATTTTTTGTGCTTCTTTAGATACTAACTTATCTAGCATTGGCAAGAATGAATCTAAGGCTTCTAAAACAATAACTTCAGAGCCTAAACGACTCCATACAGAGCCTAACTCTAAACCGATAACCCCTGCACCAATCACGCCTAAACGCTTAGGCACTTCACTAAAGGCTAATGCACCTGTTGAGTCAACAATAATGTCTTCTGTTAACGGAGCAACTGGAATATTAATTGGTGCAGAACCTGCGGCCAAAATCACGGCTTTTGTTGCTTGAATTGTCTCTGTTGCACCGTCATGTGCCACAAACTGTACCTGTTTGTTGCTCAGTAACTTACCTGTCCCTTGTAACCACACAATGCCATTGCCTTTTAATAACTGTGCAACACCGCCTGTCAATTGGGCGACGACTTGGTCTTTACGGGTTTGCATTTGTGCAATATCAATACTCACATCACCCACGCTAATACCATGTATAGCCAAACCTTCTTTGGCATCATGGTAACGGTGCGAGGAGTCTAATAAGGCTTTAGAGGGAATACAGCCAACATTGAGACACGTTCCACCTAAACTCGGCTTGCCATTATGGAGCCGTTTTTCGATACAGGCGACTTTTAGTCCTAATTGAGCCGCACGAATGGCCGCTTCATAACCACCTGGCCCACCACCGATGACAACCACATCAAATTCTTGGGACATCTTTAAAATCCTCTCTACAAATCATATTCCCTCCCCTAAATTAGGTGAGGGTTAGGGTGGGGTTATAAGCTAAACCCCTCCCAACCTCCCCCCTATCAGGGGAAGGCGTTTTTTCTTTATAAATCTAACAACAGCAAGGCTGGGTCTTCGATTAAATCTTTGATGGTGACTAAAAAGCTCACGGCTTCTTTACCATCAATTAAACGATGGTCGTATGACAAAGCCAAGTACATCATTGGCAGAATCACGACTTGCCCATTAACCGCCATCGGACGTTCTTGGATTTTATGCATACCCAAAATCGCCGTTTGTGGTGGATTCAATAACGGAGTAGACATTAAAGAGCCAAAAACCCCCCCATTAGAAATGGTAAATGTGCCACCTGTGATATCCTCAAGTCCGAGTTTACCTTCTTTGGCTTTTTTACCGTAATCTAAAATATTTTTTTCGATTTCAGCTAAGTTCATGCGTTCCGCATCACGAACAATCGGCACTACCAAACCACGGTCAGACGAGACGGCAACACCCACATCATGATAACCGTGATAAACAATATCGTTACCGTCAATAGAAGCATTGACGGCGGGGAACCGTTTTAAGGCTTCAACCGCTGCTTTGACAAAGAAAGACATAAAGCCTAAACGCACACCGTGACGTTTTTCAAAACGCTCACCGTAGGCTTTACGCATTTCCATAATGGGTTTCATGTTGACTTCGTTAAACGTCGTTAACATGGCGGTATTTTGAGAGGCTTGTAATAAGCGTTCGGCGACTTTGGCACGTAAACGCGTCATGGGGACACGCTTTTCAACACGCTCACCGACGGCCAAACTCAATGGGGCTTCAACTACCGCAGGTGTGCTGGCTGTAGGTGCAGCCAAATGTGCGTTCACATCTTCTTTGGTAATACGGCCACCACGTCCAGTCCCTGCAATTTGGCTTGCATCGAGTTGATGCTCAGCAACGGCTTTGCGAACTGAAGGCGCTAAATCTGGGCTGGCAGCTACTACGGGTGCTGCGGAGGCAAGCACAGTGGGCTCAGGCGTGGCACTGGCTGGGACAGCAAGGCTCGCCGTACCTGTTTCAAAAATTGCCAACACCTCTAAACTTAATACCGTATCCCCTTCTACCTTGATGATTTGCGATAAAACACCATCGGCAGGCGCAACGACTTCCAATACGACTTTATCGGTTTCAATATCGGCTAACACTTCGTCACGAGTGACTTTGTCACCTACTTTTTTATGCCATGCGGCAACCGTACCGTCGGCAACAGATTCTGGGAACTGAGGAGCTTTAATTTCAATAGCCATTCTATTTAATCCTTATTTCTGTTCTGGGTTAAACGCATCAGCAATTAAGGCAGCTTGCTGTTTTGCATGTAAATAGGGCGAGCCACACGCAGGTGCAGCGGATGATGGACGACCCGTGTAACGAATATCTAAACTCGGCTTCCACGCCGCGACCACGCGTTGAAAACGATGACGCGTGTTATACCAAGCCCCTTGATTCATGGGTTCTTCTTGGCACCAAACGACGCTTTTTGCATTGACGTAGGCTTGTAACACCTGAATCAGTCTATCTTCTGGGAAAGGATATAACTGTTCGACACGAATAATGGCAACGTCCTGACGTCCTGTTTCTCGACGCTTTTCTAGCAGGTCGTAATACACCTTACCACCACATAAAATCACATGCGTGACTGCGTCGGGCACAATCGCATCAATTTCTGGCAATACCGTTTGGAAGCCACCTTGTGTCAATTCATCCAGTTTAGATACGGCCAGTTTGTGACGTAATAAACTTTTTGGTGTCATGACAATTAAGGGCTTACGTAAAGGACGTACCGCTTGTCGACGTAATAAATGGAAAATTTGTGCAGGCGTTGTTGGCGTACATACTTGCATATTATTTTCTGCACAAAGCTGTAAAAAACGCTCTAAGCGTGCAGACGAGTGCTCTGGTCCTTGGCCTTCAAAACCATGTGGCAGTAACATGGTTAAACCACAAATACGCTCCCATTTGGTTTCACCACTACAAATGAACTGGTCAATGACGACCTGCGCACCATTGGCGAAATCTCCAAATTGTGCTTCCCAGATAATCAATGACTTAGGAATCGTTGTGGCATAACCATACTCAAACGCCAACACTGCTTCTTCTGACAATAAAGAGTCATAAATGGCTAAATGGGTTTTATTGGTAATTTGGGTGAGTGGGATATAGGTTTTAGCATCTTTTTGACTATGCAAAACCGCATGACGATGTGAGAAAGTACCACGGCCTACGTCTTGTCCTGTCAAACGGACTAAATAATCCTCATCTAACAAGGTGGCATAGGCCAAAACTTCGGCTGCTCCCCAATTCAAGTCCATTTTACCCGACCACATTTGGCTACGGTCTTCGAGCACTTTTTGGACTTGACGTTGCACCACAAAACCTTCAGGCAGGGATTGCATTTTGCTGGCCAGTGCCGTTAACTTGGCTAAGGGAACACCTGTATTCCAGTCGTCAATCACTTTATGACCTAAATACGGTGTCCAATCCACGTACAAGGATTTATTGGGCTCACGCACTAGGGACTTAACCACATGCTGACCATTTTCCAAGGCCTGTCGGTAGTCTTCTACCATCGCCTCCGCATCAGCACGGCTAATGACATTTTCTGCTACTAACTTATCGGCATACAACGTACGTGTACTGGGCAATTTACTGATGATTTGATACATCAATGGCTGAGTGGCTGATGGCTCATCGGCTTCGTTATGGCCACGACGGCGATAGCAAATTAAATCAATGACCACATCTTTTTTGAACTGCATACGGAAATCAAGCGCAAGCTGGGTAATAAAAAACACCGCTTCTGGGTCATCTCCGTTCACATGAAAAATAGGCGCTTGTACCATTTTCGCCACATCGGTACAGTACTCTGTTGAGCGTGCATCTTCGCGTTTACTGGTGGTAAAACCTACTTGGTTATTGATGATGACATGAATAGTGCCACCAATCGTGTAACCTCGTGTTTGCGACATTTGGAAGGTTTCCATGACCACGCCTTGCCCTGCAAACGCGGCATCCCCGTGCACAATTACGGGGATGACTTTTTTACCGCCAATGTCTTCACGACGGACTTGACGAGCACGGACTGAGCCTTCTACCACAGGCGACACAATTTCTAAGTGAGAAGGGTTAAATGCTAAGGCTAAATGTAATTCCCCACCAGCCGTCATGACATTTGATGAATAACCTTGATGATATTTGACATCACCAGACCCATATTTATTAAAGGTTTTCCCTTCAAATTCATCAAATAATTCAGCAGGGTTTTTACCCATACTATTGACTAACAGGTTCAAGCGGCCACGGTGTGCCATACCAATAACAATTTCTTTGGTTCCTTGACTACCTGCACGTTGAATCACTTCATCAATTAACGGAATAAAACTTTCGCCCCCTTCAAGGCCGAAACGTTTTGCCCCGACATATTTATTACCTAAGTATTTTTCTAAACCTTCCGCAGCCGTTAACCGCTCTAGAATATGCTTTTTGGTCGCTACGGAGAAATTAGGATTACCGCGTGCACCTTCTAAACGGCTTTGTAGCCAACGCTTTTCGGCCGTATCGACAATATGCATATATTCGGCACCAATGGATGCACAATAAATGGCTTCCATGGCTTTGACCATTTCGCCCAAGGTGGCTTCGGCTTTGCCAATGGCTAAATTACCTGTTTGAAATATCGTATCAAAGTCTGCACGCGACAAGCCATGTGCTGCCAGCTCTAAGTCGGGTACATTTTCACGCTGCATTAAGCCTAGCGGGTCTAATTTAGCTTTTTGATGGCCACGATTACGATACGCAGCAATCAATTGCAAGACCCCGACTTGGCGTTTTTCGTGTTCTGTACTGACACTACTGACCGCCATCGGCTGCACGCGGGTACTATTACGGGCTAAAAGTAAAAATTGCTCACGCACGTTTTTGTGCGGCATATCTTGCTGAGCGCCATTGTGTTGAGGCAACTTTTCGAAGTAAGTACGCCACTCTTCTGACACAGATTGTGGTGCCGTTAAATACTGCTCGTACAAATCTTCGACATAAGCTGCATTTTCAGCAGAAAGCTGGGACAGGCTTCGCTGTTGCATTAAACCATTGTGCATGGTGGGTCTCTCTCGCAACCTGTTAGGCGTATGCTTCATCACGCGCTGACGGTTGCTTTTCCTTTTAGGATATAAAATCCTATGTTTTATCATACGATACGCAAATGACTGGATAAGTCATTTACAGCCAAGGTTAAAACGTGTGTCACACGCTCAACTACGTAAGTGGGACCATCAAAACTGAGTGACGTCGTTTTACTTCAAATAAAGAGACAACATGAAGAGAGTCTCTCTATCTCAAAGGTAATTTCGCCCCCAAATTTTGACTTTATGTTATACATCAACGTCTTAGAATTTACACGTGAATCTACGACATAAAATGCTCAAATATTGAACTAGCCCATTAAAACTCATTAAGACACGGATAAAATACTACCAAGTCCGTCGCGTTAAGCCTTGTTGACATCGTGAGAGTGTTTGCGAAAGCATCTTTTTTAGAGATAGGCGGTACGCATCGTGCGGTTTGATTATGACTCATCAGCAATAACAACCTAGCTTCAAACATTCGCTTCGTTTTGTACCTTGTCTGAGTCTTTTTGACCTGCCACACCACTCACGCGCAAAACATCAACAAGCGCTATTCTGTAAAGACGTATCTAGACTTCAACATCACCTAAACTCGTCTAACCGAATATAATTTCTAAATCATGTCCGTACCAGCCTCTAAATGAGCAATACTGGTGCAAATTTGATAAACAACGCCCATTTAGAGCGCTTATGGTGCACACATTAGCCAACACAGACCAAGACTAGGTTATGCACACCAAAATTCAATATATAAGCGAATAAAACACTTTTTTCTGAACAAAAGCGATTGCGAAAACGCAGTTTGGCTCATAAAAGACCGTATTTGGTCGACATTTAATCGCACTATTCAACAGTGAATATGCACTGACCTACCAGCGTTAGTAGGATTTGACAGGTTCGGACATGATAAGCACGTTATCTCATGTTACAATTTGCAATATATGTGCCAAAATGTAACAGTCAGACAAACAACGGTTAGACCGCGATGTCATCGCCTCAGGATTTAGTGTTGCTACCAATAAAAACGGCTCACTGGGTGAGCCGTTTTATCAATGCCAAAACAAAGGACTGGTTAAGTCGATTGTTCTAAGAGCATATTGCGGATGTGACCAATGGCTTTCGTTGGATTTAAGCCTTTAGGACATACACTCACGCAGTTCATAATGCCACGACAACGGAATAAGCTAAAGGGGTCATCCAAGTTAGCTAAACGCTGTTCGGTTTGGGTATCACGCGTATCGGCCAAGAAGCGATAGGCTTGCAATAATGCCGATGGACCTAAGAACTTCTCTGGGTTCCACCAGAACGATGGACAGCTTGTTGAACAGCAAGCACACAAAATACACTCATACAAACCGTCTAACTTTTCACGGTCTGCTTGAGACTGTAAACGTTCTTTGGGTGGCGGGGGTGTATCGTTAACCACATAAGGCTGTACTTTTTCGTATTGGTTATAGAACATGCTCATGTCTACAACTAAGTCACGAATAATAGGCAAACCGGGTAATGGACGTAAGACAATCTTTTTTGGCAAGTCTTGCATGTTCACTAAACAAGCCAAGCCATTTTTACCGTTAATATTCATGCCATCAGAGCCACAAATACCCTCACGGCAAGAACGACGGAAACTTAAAGTTTCGTCCATCTTTTTTAACTTTAACAAGGCGTCGAGCAGCATACGCTCATTACCTTCTAAAGTAATTTCATAAGTTTGCATATACGGCGCGTTATCCTTATCGGGGTTATAACGCATCACTTCAAAAATACGCACGTCACTCATTATTACTCTCCCCTTTAGAATGTACGCTTCTTAGGTGGAATGGTCTCAGCAGTTAATGGAATCATCTTAACTGGCTTATAATCCAAACGATTACCTTCTTTGTACCACAAGGTATGTTTCATCCAGTTTACGTCATCACGCTCTGGATAATCATCATGGGCATGAGCACCACGGCTTTCTGGGCGAGCTGCCGCAGAAATAATGGTTGCTTTGGCGGCTTCGATGAGGTTTTGTAATTCTAAGGCTTCGATACGTGCGGTATTAAAGACTTTAGATTTATCTTTGAGGTGCAC
Organism: Agitococcus lubricus; assembly: GCF_003051055.1. Taxonomy (GTDB): domain Bacteria; phylum Pseudomonadota; class Gammaproteobacteria; order Pseudomonadales; family Moraxellaceae; genus Agitococcus; species Agitococcus lubricus. Next base: position 13,786 of record NZ_QAON01000026.1, read on the forward strand.
GTTTTCTAAACGTTTTTCCAACTCAAGAACTTTTTTCACCCCCTCTTCCATCAAGGCTTGGGTACGGAATACGCCCGCATGCGCTTGCATAATTTTACGCAAATCATTGGCAATATCTTGAGCATATTCGCCAGAAGTCGAATCATCTAATTTCTTAATGCGCGCTAAGGTGACATCTAACACGCCTTTAGGTAATGGCTTAAACTCATGTGGCGCACGACGTACAGTGTCAATAATATGCTCACCTGCAGCCTTACCAAACACGATTAAGTCTAACAAGGAGTTGGTACCTAAACGGTTAGCACCGTGTACGCTGACGCAAGAACATTCACCAATCGCGTATAAACCTTTAACAACGGTGTTTGGATTACCGTCTTTAGGCACAACGACTTGACCATTGATGTTGGTTGGAATACCGCCCATTTGATAGTGAATGGTTGGCACCACAGGAATTGGCTCTTTGGTACAGTCAACGTTAGCAAACTTCTTACCAATCTCATAAACAGAGGGTAAACGTTTCATAATGGTTTCAACGCCTAAGTGCGTTAAGTCGAGAACCACATAGTCGCCATTTGGCCCACAGCCACGACCTTCTTTAATCTCTTGGTCCATTGAACGAGACACGAAGTCACGTGGCGCTAAATCCTTGAGGTTTGGAGCGTAGCGCTCCATGAAGCGTTCGCCGTTTTTGTTACGGAGCAACCCGCCTTCCCCACGACAACCTTCGGTTAACAACACCCCTGCACCCGCCACACCCGTTGGGTGGAACTGCCAGAACTCCATGTCTTCTAATGGAATACCTGCACGGGCTGCCATACCTAAACCATCACCTGTGTTAATGAAGGCATTCGTAGATGCAGCATAAATACGACCCGCACCGCCTGTAGCAAATAAAGTACATTTGGCTTGGAAAACAGCAACTTCACCAGTCTCTAAGTCAATTGCCGTGACACCTAAAACATCACCTTCTTCATCACGAATTAAATCTAACGCAATCCATTCGACAAAGAACTTCGTTTTGGCGCGTAAGTTTTGTTGATACAAGGTATGTAACAAGGCATGACCTGTACGGTCAGCAGCAGCACACGCACGTTGAACTGGCTTTTCACCATAGTTGGAGGTATGACCACCGAATGGACGTTGGTAAATAGTACCGTCTTCATTACGGTCAAATGGCATGCCCATGTGTTCTAATTCATAGACCATCTTAGGCGCTTCACGACACATAAACTCAATCGCGTCTTGGTCACCCAAATAATCAGAACCTTTGACAGTATCAAAGAAGTGATAATGCCAATTGTCTTCACTCATGTTTCCTAAAGATGCACCAATACCACCTTGAGCAGCAACGGTATGGGAACGTGTTGGAAATACTTTAGTCAACACAGCAACACTTAAACCAGCACGGGCTAATTGTAAGGAGGCACGCATACCAGAACCGCCACCGCCGACGATAATGGCATCAAAACTAAGGGTACGAATATTGCTATTAGCCATTGCTTAATTACCCCACAAAATCATAATACCCCAAACCACATAGACAAAAATAACGATTGCCATGCCGATTTGAGCAATTAAACGTAAAAAGTTTGCGCTTGCGCCCATTTGACGTGTAGTCATATAGTCGGTCGTCACTGTCCATAAGCCCACCCAAGAGTGGCCAGCCAATGACAACAGGGCTGATAAACTAAAAATACGCATAATGGTGCAGGTCATAAAATCATGCCATGCACTGTATGTCACTTCGCCTGCGAGCAATAACCAGCCCAACACAACCACAAAATAGACAGCCAAGATGACAGCACTGACACGCTGGATTAACCAATCACTGGTACCCGAACGACTAAAACTGGTTGCACTTTTCATTACAACACCACCCACACAAAGGCCAACGCGATGAATACAGCCGAAATTGCTAAAATAGCCGTCGCAAATGTACGACCACTTTGTAACTCTTCAGCAACACCAAAATCCATCACTAGGTGTTTAATCCCTGCAAAGAAGTGATAAATTAAACCAGCCAGAGCGACAAATACGACAAAGCGACCTATAAAACCACCAAATACATCATTTTTAATGGCATTAAAATCAGCTTCAGAGGCTAAAGAGCCTTGTAAAATATAAAGAAGTACGGGAATCAACAAGAACACGACAATTCCCGAAATACGATGCAGAATAGAAGCCATCGCGACAGGCGACTTCATATTCACTTCGAGAACCATTCCTAATGACAAGTTGACAGGTCTATTGCTTTTCACAGCGGGCACCCTGTAATTTAAGGCTCATAATATTGAGCGGAACCAAAGGGAAGAACAGTTCGGAATTGAGAGTGGTTTGGATGTTGTGCCAGACGTCACTCGCTAAACCCAACTCATATACTGCACAATTCATGTAGGATTAAACCATCTAGCCAGAAGATGACAACTAAACAAAGAAGATTTCCTGTTTAACTTAATCAATCATTCATCGGCCTGATTTACCTATCGGAACTATTCGACAAGTGGCGGCGTTGCCAACGTTGCAGACGGCGCGAAATTATAGACCTCTTAACGCGATTTTACAAACGAGATACAGTTTGAAACCGAAATAGTTTTTTGGAGTCAACCGCTATGCTGGGGCTAAAGGCGTGCAAAATATAAGCAAACAAACCAAATATTGGCATTTACACACAACCGCTTACTTTTGAGTGGGGTACATTTTATTGACAAAATCACCACAAACTTTAAGCTAACCACGTTTTTGACACGCCCAACTTTGCTAACTCATGACTAGGCATATTTTTTGCCTATTATTCGTTGCTTACGCGGGTAAACTGTTATTCCAAGCATAGAGCCAACAAACGAGTGCTCATCAAAAACAATGAGATTTTTGCCTTTATTCTGCACAAATGTATTTATTTAACAGATGACTGCTTCAATAGAACATTTTTCAGCTTAAACACAAAATCTACGATGTACTTATGCGTTGATACACATGTTTGCTAACAAAATTTTGCCTCATTCGATTGCATTATTAGCAAATAGTCCTTAAATGCGTAAGTCCTAAATCTGTTATGATGATAAACTTAGGTGTTTGCGTAAGCTTCGACCTTGCTAATGCACTGAAAAACCACAGGAGACTGCCATGACGGGCAAAACAGCCACGTTAACCGTTGGTGATAAAAGTATTGATCTGCCTATTTATAGCGGCACATTAGGCCCAGATGTTATTGATGTAAAAGACGTTTTATCAAACGGCTACTTTACCTATGACCCTGGTTTTATGGCAACTTCTGCTTGCGAATCTAAGATTACCTTTATTGACGGCGATAAAGGCATTTTGTTGCATCGTGGCTACCCGATTGACCAGTTAGCAGAACAATCTGACTACCTCGAAACTTGCTATTTACTGTTAAATGGCGAATTACCAAATGCCGAACAAAAAGTGGCGTTTGAGAAACTAATTACTAACCACACCATGGTGCACGAACAACTTCAGTTCTTCTACCGTGGTTTCCGTCGTGATGCTCACCCAATGGCAGTCATGTGCGGTGTGGTTGGTGCGTTGTCTGCGTTCTACCATGACAGCTTAGACATTAACAACCCAGAACATCGTCATATTGCTGCGATTCGTTTGATTGCCAAAATGCCAACAATGGCGGCAATGAGCTATAAGTACTCGATGGGTCAACCTTTTATGTACCCACGTAATGACTTAAGCTACTCCGAAAACTTCTTACACATGATGTTTGCAACTCCTTGCGAAGAATACAAAGTCAATCCAATTATTGCTAAAGCCATGGATAGAATCTTTGTTTTACACGCAGACCATGAGCAAAATGCGTCTACCTCTACAGTGCGCTTAACAGGTTCTACAGGCGCTAACCCTTATGCTTGTATCGCTGCGGGTATTGCTGCCTTGTGGGGGCCTTCTCACGGTGGTGCTAACGAAGCTGTGTTAAAAATGTTAGATGAGATTGGTGATGTATCTAACCTCGACAACTTTATTGCACGCGTTAAAGACAAAAACGACAGCACGAAGTTGATGGGTTTTGGTCACCGTGTTTATAAAAACTTTGACCCACGCGCCAAAGTGATGAAACAAACCTGTGACGAAGTGTTGACCGCACTTGGCATCAATGACCCACAATTAGAATTGGCCATGAAACTCGAAGAAATCGCCTTAAACGACGAATACTTCGTGAAGCGTAAACTCTATCCAAACGTAGACTTCTACTCTGGTATCATCTTAAAAGCTATCGGTATTCCCACCTCTATGTTTACCGTGATTTTTGCTTTAGGCCGTACACCAGGTTGGATTGCACATTGGTTAGAAATGCACTCAGCTTCTTACAAAATTGGTCGCCCACGTCAGTTATATACTGGCTCTGTACAGCGCGACTTTGTGCCTGTAGACAAACGCTAAGTCTAACCGTAAAAAAGCCTCTCTTAAGAGGCTTTTTTATTGCCTATTTTCTGTCTGATTAAAAACGTCTAACTGGCGTAGCGTCATAAAACGACAAAATAAGTCACTTATCAATTGTTCTTTTTGTAGGTACTTTTTCTTTGCCATGGCTAATAAGCTAGTGATTTTGTCTTGCGTTTGCTGAGGCGAAATTTGTGTATTCATCAGCAGCAACATATTCCATGTAGGGCAAAAACGCTTATCCATTGGCTCATTAAACAATAAAGTCAAGTCCGTGTGGCGTGGGTCTTGTACAATGGTCTGATATAAGCGGGTGACTGCTGCTTCCTCTCCTTCTAATAATTGAAAAAAATACCCATCGCTAGTCAACAGCATGCCTGTAATATTTAAAGCCTGATTTTTATGTTGTGCTCTTGCGACTAAACTTTGTAATTGTGTGGGCGTTAAAGTGTTTACGGTACGACTGATATACATTAAACCAAATAATGACATGCTGTTAGCTCCTTGATACAGAATGATGACTCTACCCATGCTCGTTATTTAATATATCGCTTATTCATTATATGATGCAGTAGGATTAGGCTCTGTAGACAAAAATTATTGTCAACAAAAAATGCCCTATATCACAAAATTACACAATAGGCTCTGGATAAAATAGCCGCTGTTCACTCTTCTATTCGTACCTTGATTTACATAACGGATAAAAAAATATGAAACTTGCATTTATTGGTTTAGGCAATATGGGCTATCCCATGGCGGGTCATCTTGCCCATCAAGGTTATGATGTCACTGTCTTTAATCGTACAACACACAAAGCGATTAAATGGGCAGCAGAATACGGACAAGGTTATGCCGCCACCATTCAACGAGCGGTTCATAAGGCAGACATTATTTTTAGCTGTGTCGGCAACGATGATGATTTACGTGCCGTCACTTTAGGCACAGAAGGCGTTCTCCATCATGCCAAATCAGGGGCAATTATGGTCGACCACTCGACCGTTTCGGCTGAATGCTCCAAACAAATTGCACAACTATTCGCGCAAAAACACATACACTTTGTTGATGCGCCTGTATCAGGCGGACAGCTCGGTGCACAAAAAGGCCAACTCAGTATTATGTGTGGTGCCGAAACACACATTTTTAATGCTATAGAACCTGTACTTAAAAGTTATGGAAAAACCATCGTTCACATGGGCGAAGTAGGCAGTGGCCAACTGACAAAAATGGTGAATCAAATTTGTGTCGCTGGTTTATTACAAGGTTTAGCCGAAGGTATTTATTTTGCGCAACAAGCAGGTATTGATGTCCATAAAGCGATGTCAGTGATTAGCCAAGGAGCGGCTTCCTCATGGCAAATGGTCAATCGTTACCCCACCATGTTAAATGGCGAATATCACTTTGGTTTTGCGGTGGATTGGATGCGTAAAGATTTAGACATTTGTTTAGCCGAAGCTGCTAAGAATGGCTTAAAACTGCCTGTCACCCAGACAGTCAATGGCTTTTATCAAGAGCTACAACAACTCGGAAATGGTCGTTTAGATACATCGAGCTTATTGCTGCGTTTACAGCAGATATCATCAGCTGACTAACACGTCCTATCTATTTTTACATGCCATGTCACAGAAAATTTCCATAGGGGTAAACACTGATATTGTAGTACATTATCACACTGGCTATGTCTAGGATTAGTGCTGATGGTCAGCAGTGATTTATCGCTTTAGATTAGTCTCTACAAGAGAGAGATTATGTTAGGAACTATTGAACTTTTTGTATAAATTGCTTTATCGACAAGCATTACCTTATAGGGTCGTTGCTGTTCTTTACCACAATCCAAGCTAAAGTGACGATATTAGTCTTATTGTAATCTCTCACACAGTCATCACTACGCTGTCGGTAGTTTCTGTAAATGGAGATAAAAATGGGCGCTATAATCAACCTTAATCATCAAGCTGAGCTAAAAAATAATCTTGAAGACACGTTTCCGATTGATACAGATAAACTTACTTCGACACATACTTTACTTAGAAAAGACACGCATTCACTACATCAAAGATTAGACAGTCATACATTTCTACAAAGTTTATTGACCTCTTCATTAAACCAGAAGGGTTTAGCACAAGCACTGCAAGGTTTTTACTGATCCTAGCCAGAAAATTAGACAGTTGTACCCTCTAAAAGTAGTAGATGCTTTTGCATAAAAGCATTTGGACTCAACCAGCCATTGGCTG
>NZ_QAON01000027.1 GCF_003051055.1 Agitococcus lubricus
CCAAGCTGCAAAGCGTAGTAATGATTTTCATTGGTTAATTGAGTACGCAAGCTAAATAAACTGTTAGAGGCTGGGTCTAAATTCATTTCATTGCGGACTTGGCTTTGTGAGTCAATGGTTAACTCCGTCATCGCACGCATACCACAGGCCATGTAGGCATAAGCTTCCACTTCAAAACCAAATGACGGAATTTTGTCGGGATCACGTTCGTAATCAATAATGACTTCGGCAACCACTTGGGTGTTGTTTGGCAACGCTGGCGCAAAGGCAATGGCAATCGCGCCTGTGTCATTATTCACCGTACCGCTAATGGCATATTGAGTAGAACCAATCAAGGTACCACCACTAATTGAAGTGACCCCACTGATTGAGCCGTTACGCATATCAGCAGCGGCATAAAAACCGTTAACTAAAATTTGTGTACGACCTGCCATTAATTTTAGAGCGGGACTGGCTGGATCAACATTCAAACGACTATCGCCTAAATACTGACTACGTGCTGTCCCTGTATAGTTGGTTTGGTTGCTAGTAGTTAACCCAATTAAACGGTTGGCCATCATATAAGGCTGACCGTTGAATGCGCCATCAATCGCCCCACCATCACTATAACCACCCCAATTTGACTTGGCACGGTTATGTAAAATTAACGATTTCGCTTCGTTCGATTTAATATCGGCTGGGAAATAACCTGCAAAGGGAATGGCTTCGGCCATTGCCGACATAATCGACACAATGGCACGATTAGGCTGTAGGCTATACGCATCCATGTGAGATTCAGTTGCAGAGTCAAGACGGATATTCAGGTCTTTTAAACCCATTTGTGAGGACAAGGCGTTATGTAATGCTTGCTCAATTAAATCGGCAGGCGCATCACAACCATGAGCAGCACGATAGCTTTCTGCCCCTCCCATCACTGAGTCAAAAACTTGTAATTCAAAGCCGTTTAACTTGCCCAATAAGTCATCTAATACTTTGGGGGTTGCAATGGCGTTGTCTTGATTCACGGAATCAAACACATCTTTTGCCGTTTTTGCACCATCGGCTAAACGAGCTTGAGCGGCAGCAAAATATTCACCAATGACGGCTGTATTAGCACTGGCATAAATACGTTCTGGCATAAATCTATCCTCGATGTCATTAATCAGAGTTTTTTGTTTGGATAGACTTATGCTGACACAATAAAAATGGGGGTTTTGGGGAGGGTTACATTTTTGAAAGGTGTAAAAAACGCCTAATTAAAGGCGTTGTTATGATTATTATGTATGTGATTAATTGGACTGCATAGATAAGACTAAATGTAACTGACCAATCGCTTTACATGATTGCATACATCTTGCGGCAAAATCGTCATAATCAACCGAAGAAGAGGCAATCGCTTCAATTTTGGTAATCTGTTGGTCAAGTTGTTTTTCACCACCTTTACTTAACCACTGGTGCATTTTTTCGCTGTCTTTTTTTCGCGCCTTAACTTCTGCCAGTACGTCAGGCGGTAAAATTTCACTATAAATCCATTTAAGTGTAATTTGTCCAAACACAGATGGAGTGCCGTGACTATGACCTTTGTAATTTGTCTTAGTCACTTTTGCCAATGCCTGATAGTAGCTAGGTGGAAAACGTAACTCCCACTCTGATACTGTGTCTGCTAACAGCAACTTAATCATATTGGGAGGTTCGTAACTGGCACGAATGATTTCTTTAATGCGTAAATCACACCACACAGCAAATTTAATATTGAGCCATCGTGCAAAAACAACGGCTAAATCACTATGAAACCAAGTGCCGCCTCCATTTTCAGGTGAACCGCCTTTAATTTTGACTAATCCCGTACTTTTGACTAATTCAAGAAGCTTTACCCTTGATAGGCTCGAATCTCCATGTAAGTATATGATTTCATTAAATTGTGGCAGAAAACCAGAATTACCTTTTTCTTCTGCCAAAGCACAAATATATTCAACTGTGTCACGTTGGCGTAACCAATCAATAGGTTTTTTTTGATAACGACTAGCAGCTTGAGTAGCATTAAGCCATCCATCAGTTGTAAAACTATAAGCCTGACCACTAAAATCTATTTTAAGAACATTACTCATACTACACACCCACACACCACAAGAAGGGTGCAGACATGCGGTCGGTGGTGTGAAGTCTTCCGCCTTTTCGGTAGCTACCCTAGTCTGCGGTACTTATGGTAATGACAAAAAATAGGCATTTTTGACAGGGTTACGTTTTGAACAGCCACAAAAAAGCCCACTTTTTAGGGTGGTGTTTTTGGGGAGTTACCCCCTTAAGTAGTCGGTATTTTTTGTAGTGGCAAGCTAATGTGTTGTTTAAAAATTTCAGAATCCGTTAATAATGCAACTATGTTTGCTTCATAATCTGTATGGCCAATTAGCTTGTCTCTATGTTTTGTGCAATTAAACTCTCGACCTATTTTATTTTCTGCGCCACTCAAACCAATCGGTTTTTCAAAGGTTAATTCGGCAAGTCGATATAACAATGCCAAAATAACATCAGCTTTACTGTAAAAAATTTCAATTTTCTCAGCACGATATGTCATTTTATGAATGTGTAATTCAGATGGACGAATTGCTGGAGCCATTGCTATACAATCAACATCAGCAACATTCTTTGTGTTAATCATTTCTAAAGTTTGTAAGGCTAGTCTGCCACCCAATGAATGACCTAATAATAGTGTTTTACGGTTTTTTGATGTTATAAACTTATCTAATTCAGCAGCAGATGTCCTAGTTGCCTCAAGTGCATCATTCCATGCTTTTAGAATCTTTAAAGATTTACGCTTATTGGTATCTTTATTTTTAAGCAGCTTCAAAACAAATCTTTGCTTCCATGGCAAGGCATCTATGAGATCATCTATGTCTATTTTTATCAGGAAACGGTCAATCAGTTCTGAGCTATCTGAATTTTCATCATATTGATAATTAGCTTTTTTAGTAGCTTGATAAAACTCACCAAAAAAAACACTAAAAATTTCATATAACCAATTATGTGGCCAGAATTTTGCTGGCCAATTATAAAAATACAAATTAAAGTGATGCTCTTGTGCTAAATTAACTAAGTGTTTTAACCAATCGCTCTTAGCTAATTCGCCCATTTTGACTGTATGCGCACCATACGGCAAATACCATTTTTCCGTTAAAAAGCCTGAAATCATATACAAATCAAATTTAGCATCATCAAAACTAACCATCGGAATGGGATGCTGCATCATATCAAATGTTATGATTTTTAACGGATTATAGTGCTCACTCATATACTTTCCCTATTAGAAATTTGCTTAAGACTGAATCAATGGATTTAAAAGCTAATCAACTTTCCAAATACGCACATCAAAATGATGTTCTGTAAAGCTCAAAAACTCCTCATGGTGAGAAAGATGAATGTTATATAAGACATGCTTTAAATCCTCCTTTATCTTACCTTCCTCGTAATTTGGTATGACCAAGATGATGTATTTTTCAATTGTTGAATCAGTGACAGTTCTTAGTCTTTTTAGATCTTTTAGTAATGAGCCAACTCTTTGATTTATATGACCTAAACTATTAATGACATCGTTACTTTGTAAATACCGTATTAAGTTGCTTGTACCATCTATATTTTTTTTCTCAAATGATGGCGATATGATTTTAATCTCAGCAACCATTTTTTGTTGTACTTGGCGATTAGGCATTTCACCATAAAGATCCAATTTTTCAGAGTAACGCTTTAATTGATAGTAATTTACTGCAAATTTTTCATCTGTAGCTGTTCTAAACATCTCCCCTTGCAGCCATCCTTCTCTACATCCATTGGCATACATAACTGTGCCAATGGATGCAGCATTATTTTGAAAAAAGCTCTTAAAAAAATTAAACCATTCTGTATTTATCATTTTTTTATACTCTGATTATATAAAAGGTAATCGCCCCCTTTCGGGGGCTTCCCTACCTTAACCAAATTTAACGCCCTGTCCACTGACTACTGTGGTATTCACAATGGTGGACACCAAGCCGATGGCTTTCATCTACTTAAATGTTAATTACCCGATAGCCGATTAACAGCCGCTTTGGCTATATCAGGTAATAATTTTTTAGGAACACCATCACTGCTACCCACAATATTGGCGATGTTGTCACTGGTGACTACCCAACAGTCTTGAGGAATAAAGCTAATACTTGGCTGACCTGTGCTTGTATTAAATGACAACAACATACGGCTACGATCAACCATAGTCGTGACCACTGCACGCACTATCGTTTCTATGTTGAATGGTGGATATGAGGGAGTTGTACCGCCAAGTCGGTTAATTTCGTCATGCAGTGAGGCAATATAATCCATCACTTTATTCGTGGTATCGCGGTTTAACAGGCTAAGATTGTTTGGCTCTTCCTGCTTTGTTATGTCTGATAGGTACTTTTTAGCAATACGATCGCTTAATACTTTGTGATAAATCACGACACCGTCTTTGGCAACTACATAATGTTGACCATCACTTAATGCCAGTTGGTTGTATTGTGGCTGCTGTTTGGCAATGTATTCCCCTTCTACGCTTTTAATAAACTCAGCCGCTTCTATACATTGGGTGTCGTTTAATTCTTTATAACTGGTGACTTGGAATTTGCGATACAAGCGATTGTAAAGGGCTTTGTACATGCCTCTGTCGCCTTTGGCCACTGCTTGAATGGTATCGCGTAAATATAAATGGGGGTTTTGGCTGATGGTTTGGGGGTTGTTTTGCCCTACTTCTTTATCTAATACATCAAGTACCCATTTGCGAAATTCTTTGGCGACTGGGGTACGGGCAAACATGGCGATTAGGTGTGCGCCACGTAAAGAGAAAATGCGTACAGTTTTTTGATAATTACCTGAGACACTCAATTTGAGGGTCTCAGTCATACTTGAGGGAAACTCGTCTTTGTTACGTTCATATATTTGGGTAATGGCATCATCTTTTTTGTAGGCTAAGGCTTTAGCTATTTGTGCAGCCTGTAGCCATACTTGGCCTGCGCGTTCAATAATTTCAAATTGTGTTGCGTGAAAAGCAAGAGATGAATTAGTCATGATAGACCTCGTAGAGAACAAGTTTTAAAACCTGCCAACAACGAGGCTAACCATTGGTGGCAGACTGTATAAGGTTAGCCTTACTGGTCTCTACGATACCAGCCATCCCGAAGGATGCCCTATACAGTCCGCCATAGTATGGACGTGAGTAATAGGCACAAAAAAACCGCTGACGCGGCTGTGCATCGTAGAATTTTGCAGGAGGCTAACCCTGACTACTCAATGAGGAGTAGCTTTTTTATGATGCACTACTAGACTTCTAAGGTCAAGGCTTAATCCAACCTATAATAGATGCAATTCCTCTAACAGACTCGCTATTACCAAAAGCTCCTAGTTTTTTATCATCACAAGTATTATCTAAATCCAAAAAGTATTTTAATACATTTATAGATATAAAATCGCTAGATACTCCTTTGAGTCTAACTATTTCATTTTTTCCATCTTTTTTTAAATCTAAACCCAAATGCTTCAAAAAAGAGAATTTTACTAAAAGATTTCTAAACTCACCTTTGTCAACCATATTTTCAGTACAATTAATTAGCAATATAGCCAACTCCATTGTTGACATTTGCGCTCTTATAATCTTTGCATATTTATATTTTTTTTCTTCATCTAGTTCCATTTCTGCTATAAACTTTAAGATTTGAAACAAATTTCTAAAATAATGCCCAAATATATAATTATGACTATTCTGAATTTTTTTATATCTTCCAATAAAAACTTTTACAGATACATTCATACCTGAATCTGAAAATCTCAAAATATCATATAGTTCAGAAAAAACTTGCCTACCAATATACTGGTCTTTGTGGGTATTTTGATATATATCATAAATTTTTTTATTATTAGTTATACTTGATTTACCCATTAAAACCTCCTGTGAAATATTTTTTGCAGGCAACAGCAATTCAGCACATATTTTGTTATGCAAATCTATTAAATTAAAAAACTGATTTTCAATTGTCTGTCTTTTTATTTCTTGATTAGTCTTACTATATTCATCCCTTGTTAGTTTTAACTCAACTCTTTGCATAACAATAGTAATAACAATGCCAAAAAATGTTAAAAAAGTAAAAATCGGATTCAGCATTCCGCCAAAGAAATCGCCGAATGGGCCTAAATCAACTTTATTTTCAGTATCAATAACATTTTTAGGAGAGCATTTATTTTGACACTCTGCAACTAAATTATCTTGCAAAGGTGGGTTTAGAAAGTCGATTAAAAAGACAACAACCATTATAGAGAATGCAAGCAAAACAATACCTATCAAAATTTTTGATATATTTTTTGTTTCCTTTGCAATAGATTCATCTTTTTCATTTCCAATAATATTAGAAATAAAAATATCAGAAATAAAATTATTTAATCTAAAGAAAGTTTTTCTCAAAAAAAACAGCAAAATTTCTTTGATATTTTTAGTTAAAACTTTGAGAAAATCTAGAACGCTAAAAAACCAATATAGAAAACACATTTATAAAAATCTCAAATATTTATGTTTGAACTTCCACATTTACCATATTTTCAATTATTGAATAAATATCTATATTTTCATCTGGAGTTTCTATACTTACTATTAGAGTATAACGAACATTATTCTGGTAACGATCTTCTCCTGCCTTAAACTTCCACCATCCACCAACAGGATAAACCGCAATAGTATTCATCTCTGCCAAATCTGCTGCACTACCGCTCCATACATCTGAATGAATTGAGCCTTTATTTCGCAATTTAGGACCAAACGCCCAACCTCTAGCATCTCCATCTGGGCCATCGTAATCATCAGTTTGTGCTAAAAAATTAATTGAAGCATTAAAATTTTCTAATGTTTGATTTGGGCGAATTACCGAAAATCTTAATCCATGTGATGGATAACTGTATCTACCACGATCACCTTTTCTACTGGGATTAGGCTCAATAAAATATGATAATGTAATCTTTAATTGTACATCCAATTCTAAAGGTAATGCGGCTAGAGCTTCTTTTGGCCAAGGCAATTGATACAAGTGCATTTCATTCAATCGAGGATTATCACTAACATTTTTTCCATGAGTAAATGGTCGCATTTGATTCTGAGCAATTAAAGTTAATGAATGATTTGCACTATAACGAGCCTTATCAAGATTTGTCACACCATATCCAACAGTTCTCAGCATGGTATCTTTTGCAACAGTTGGAGTATGTCGATTTAGTTTTAATAAAGCTTCATAACGCTGCTTCATACGATTTGTCCATGCCGCAGAATGCACTAATAGCCCTCTAATAGTCTCTGGCCAATAATCAGGGTATTCAGTCATCAAAATAGCAGCTTGTCGTGCCACAAGCGCACTTGCTGCACTTGTATCACCAGTTGGCTCAAATAGCTGACCAGTTGTATTACCCGAAGTAGTTAAAAGAGAAACTGTATCAGCTTGTGTAACGAAGCGACAATCAGGGGATAAAAGGCGATTACCTCCCTCCGCAACAATTTCTGGTTTATATGGAGCTATTCTTTTCCATTGCCAATTCACGGACGATCGAGAAGCTGGTGATACATCACCAAAACAAGCAAATGGCGACCAACCATTCAAACTTGGATCATCATTAGTTGTTTTTTCGGTATATGCACCGACCGTTAAAGCATTCCATGCCTGAGCAGGGTCTTCAATTTCTGCTAAATGCACTTGATCCCAATAATCTACAGTTGGAGATAATTGCTTACGATTATTGCCCGCAGAAACAACAAATAATCTTTGCAAATTATCTGCAAACCCAGAGGTAAATAAATCAATTTCTGCCGACCAAGATGAAGGTAATCCGCCATCATGTGAGTCTGCCGTTACTGCCAATGAATACACACGTTTAAGTTCTGGCCTAGCTATCTCTAATTTATATGCAGTATCTATCGTAAGATATCCATATAACTCTGGCTCGTTTGCTCCTCTAGGCGGTAAAATTCTTCCAGACTCTATATAATGACTAATAATAATATTTTGATTAGTAAGTAAAGATGCTTGTAAATCACCAAAAGCAGCTAACCCAGCCTGCCAAGATCCATGAGGGTTAGTATTATCAAAATTAGGCCAAGTTGAGTCAAAAACCTCAGAAAACTCATAGCTACAAACATTTCTTAATATAGGATGGTTATAATTGACACCTGTATCAAGAATACTAACAGCACTAGATATATTATTTCTGTATTCTATCCTATCTGCTAAGTCTATGGACCAATCGCGCTGGTCTTGAAGTGATGAATTAATAATAGTATCAGGTACTTCTTTAGCACGACGAAGTTCTTGAAGGGAAGAAATTAATTCAGGAGCAGTCTCTAATTGTCTAGCAGTCGCTTTAATGAGGAAGACTATACTGTTAAAAAATGTTAAGCTAGTATTTCCAAGAGTTGCATCAATCCTTTCAGCCAGTTGAAATGCAATATCTCGAACAACATCATAGTTTCGTCTATTAGCTGTAAGCCATATTTCCCACCAAATCTCTTGACCATCATTTGGGAATAGAACTAAGTCATCTGTCCAAAATGACTTTAAATCAGCAAGTCGTATCTCTAATATACTATCTATAAGCCTATGGTTTTTTGGATTACCATTTTCTTTATTTTTTGACTGATCCGCATATTCAATAATTTTGTTTGCAAATTTTTGACGTTTATCATCAGAAATGAAAACAGTCACAATTTCTTGATTATTAATAATTTTGAAGTTTTTAAGAATAAAATCTCTATTATCTAGTGAGTCGAGAGGTAAACTTATATCTATTTGGCTTTTTAACTCAACATAAACTCCTGTCGTCTCCATTATTGGGTCAGTTGGCCTATTTCTATCACAGTTTGTTAGAGCCTGTTGATATTGGCTTAATAATTGTCGTCCATGTATACTTTGATTGTTAAATGGGACATGATTTTGTTGAGGGCTTGCTCTTCTGGAATACTGTTGAGAATTATAATATCCATTTAACAATATGTGCTTTTTGGGTGCAGACATCTTTTATATTTATTCCTTTCCATTTTGACGTTGCTTGATTGCCTTTAAGATCAAATCAGTAGAAATCTTATTATCATAATGCAATACAGCTTCTTTAGCCGCATCTTTACAAACTTGTGTAAGTTCTGCCGCACTTAAACCAATAGCAGCTGATGAAATTTTAGACCAAGATAAATTTTTATATTCAAACAATAATAAACAGTTTTCAATAATTTTTCTAATTTGATTATTATTTGGCTTTTCAAACTCAATTATATCGTCAAAGCGTCTATAAAGTGCTTTATCTAACAACTCTGGATGATTCGTTGCTGCGATAATTATACTTTCAGAGCTATCCTGCTCAACAAATAATAAAAATGAGTTCAAAACTCTACGAATTTCTCCAACATCATTTTGGCTGCCTCGTTGAGTGCCAATTGCATCGAACTCATCAAATAAATACACTGCTCTAGTTTGCTTGATATGGTCAAAAACCAATCGCAATTTTGATGCCGTTTCGCCCATAAATCGAGTAATCAAACTATCAAGAACAATTGTGTATAAAGGCAGTTTCAACTCAGTTGCAAGCACCACAGCTGACATTGTTTTGCCCGTACCAGGCGACCCCGTAAAAAGCAGTTTTCTTCTAGGATGTAAATCAAATTGCGCAAGACGATCTTTTTGCTTTTGCTCTAGAAGAACCTTATTAAGCCTCTCAAGAACTTGTTCACTAAGTACTAATTCATTAATTCTGACTGTCTTATGCACAAGATCCAACAAACCATTAAGATCGCCTTTAGGTTGTTGTAAAAGGGGAATCGGCTTATTTTTGGCTAGCTCTAAATTGTTTTTTTGAGACTTTTCGATCATCTCTTTAATATCACTAGCAAGCTTATGATGACCTTGTCTAGCTTCTTGAGCTGCAACTTGTAGAGCTGTAGAGTAAAAACGTTGATCATCACGCTCGACGTGACTTCTTAATAACGTTTTAATTTGCTCTGCTGTAGCCATTTTTCAAATCATCATACATATTTAAGATTGCTAAAAAAGATACAGTAGCTCAAAAACAAGCTACTTGTAAAATGAGTATATCATATATACAGAAACAGATATAAAGCATATAGCTTGATTAAAAAATCAACGACAAGCTATAACTTTAACCCCATATCCCTCATTGCCAACAACGCCTCAGCATTACCCTTAGCATCATCAACAGGATGGTGAGTGTGTTTCGTCTTACGCAAATGCTTAAAGTTCACAAACATATCGCGCTGCATACCCTTATACAACGAACCCAAATTCGTCGAACTAAAACCAAACGGGTTATGCCCTAAAAAATGAATAAAGTACCAATTAATAAACTGCCAATCAAAACCATTGTTATCACTAAAAAACATCGGCTTTGACCCACAAACCTGCTTCAACCAATCGGCAAAACGCTGCATCACCAACTGCGGATCATCAAAATCTAAAGTTTGCTCACGGCTAAACCCCGAAACAGCCAACGCTTCGGGTATCCACTTATCACTAATCGGTTTTAACTGGCCATAAAAGGTTTTATCAAGGGCTTGGTCAACCACCACCGCCCCAAAACTTATCATTGAATAGTCGTGAGGAATTGGCCCATCACTCTCTATATCAACCATTATTATTGTCATTTACTAACCCTGTAATTACTCCTCCTCATATCCTAACGCCAATAACTCATCCCTGTCCATATCCTCACCAAAAAGAGAATCCATAAAAGTTTTATTGGCAATGGCTTTCTCAAACACTTGCTCTTCCTTAAGAGCCTTAAACAACCCATCAAAGGCTGCATGAATACGTTCACGCTCCTCGCCTTGTGGATATGCCTCCTCACCCACTCGCCCATGACCACCTTTTGTCGAAAACGCTAAATAATCATTAGTCCGTCCTTGTTGCTCCAACTTATCTTGTAAATAAGACGAAAAAGCACGAGCTGCCATTTCTAAGGTTTTAGACCAATATTTACCGCGTCTGCCCTCATCTAACTCCAACGCATCTCTAAAAAACTGGCTGCCTTTGTCCAACGTTGGAATATTAACGGCAGTCTCTTCTTTATTGGCATAATGCGCTGCCGCGATCTTGATATACTCCATGTGAGTTTTTGAGCGAAAACCGCGCACACCATGACGAAAAAAGTAAGCATCAACGGCTAAAACAGCATTCCATACATCACCAGCAGCAACAATATTCCGTTTAACCTCTGACCGCTCAATTAACTCAGGCTTCATGTTATAAGTTGCAGTAGCAAAGTCTTTTTCAGTTAACTTAAGCGTTTCGGTTAACACTTGGCTACCTTCTAACATGGCCGAACTTAAAGCCATAAACGCTTGCTTGGTTAAACTATCTGGCAATAAATGCGGTGTTTCCGTTGCAAAAAATCCTGCTTTGCCCGACGTGCTTTGGTTCATTAAATCCTGCATCAGATTATCTAAGGCATGAAAATACTCATGGCCTAACGAACCTCCCCCTTTCATTTTAGTAATGTTAATCATGCGCTCTACTGGCTCATAATGCGCTAATGCTCCTCCCTTACCTCTTGCACCAAATGCCAAACCTAAACGACCACCAAAACCTAATAAATCAGGCGCAATACCTGTCACATCCGACATATCCAACATAGATTCAGCCGCACGTTGAATATGAAACTCAATACTCTCTTTATCTTTAAGTACCCAGTTGCCTGATTGAATCGCTTTTAAGCCAAACAAATTCTTAAAATGTTCTGTTGATTGAATAGACACATCTTTGCCACCCACACGCTGAATATGACTTGCCGCCTCAAGCTGGAACGAAGGCTTTTTCGGCTTAGTCGCTGTAGGCTTATCCGTTTTTTCTAACCATGACCAATCATCAGCTTTCATTTTACGAGAATCGTAAATAGCATTATTGCCTGTTTTAAACACCCAGCTTTTAAGCTTTTTACCTAAGGCATGAGCCACTTGAGAGTCATAATTTAAAACGCTTGAGCCATCAGCTTGTCTAATCATATTGCGATAGGTATTCAGCAATTTACTTAACACCACCACTTCACGAATCACATCTTCTAAGGTTTTACAGGCTTCAAAAGTGCTGCGTAAATTTTGAATAGCCGTGACATATAATTGACGATCTTCTTTAGAATCATTATCAGGTTGCAGCTCAACAGCCGCATATAAACGCTTAATAAAATAAGCTGCATTACCTGCCATGCCTGACTCTTTTAACTGCTCCCAATCCACTTGACCAAAAACATTCTTTTTAATGATGGTCGCCGTGGCAATCCGTGGATCATCTTCCAAAGCGTCCCAGTCAATATCCGTCACAGACACGAGTTGCCCAAGTTTTTTAGCCTGCATAATTGCCGATTGTGCTAATTCTTTTCGCGCACCCGCAATATACCCCACATCCTTAAAACGATAATTTTCATCCTTATAATCATCAGAAAAACCGTCTTCCTCTTCTTGCTCAATATCAGAGCCAAGATCAGTGGGTTGCTCTTGGTTTTTAGATACAATTTCTAAAATCTCAATATTGACCTCTTCGTCATCGTCTGCTTCAATATTATCAAGCCTCGTCTGGGTATGACTTCTCGCTTGGGATGATTCGTCCTCCTCAGCCCACGAAGAATCAAATGATGAGGCTTCTTCATTTTTAGCGGCTGCCAAATAATAGGCTAATAAACCATTAGGCAACTCGCCCACCTTAATACGTGCATGAATACGCACTTCTGTAAAATCTAACCATTTATCAAATTGATAAAATGCCACAAAGGTATCATTACGCTCTTTGTTTAAAGGTGTTCGTTCACCAATATTTCCTAAAGTCAAAATCTCTGGAATACGAGGAATGACTTGTGCTGTGGTTTGGCGAATACGATGCAGCATTTTATTTTTAGAGCGTGAGTTGATGTACACCAAGCCAATTTGTGTTTTTACTGACTGACCTTGCAAATAAACACTGAAATACTCGCGTGAGGCGGCAATAAAATCGCCATTTTGTTTTGCAATTAAATCCTTCATGTGTTGATCGGCTGCTACGGCATCCCATGACTGAATCGAAGCGACTTTTACTTCCTGATTTTCTTTAATCGCATTTTCTTTCTCCGTCTTTTTAACCTCCAACTCCTTAATTTCTGCCTCAAGCGTACTTAATTCAGCTTGTTTTTGTGCTACCTGAGCATTTAAGTCTTGCTCTTTGACGTTTAGCTCTGCCTTGGCACTATTCGCTTTCATAAACCGATCATGGTTTTTATCAACTAACTGCATAATACGTTTAGCAACAGTACGAACATTCAAGTCTTTACCTTGCTCTGGGGCAACGGCAATAGTGATGTCTTTTTTGTTAAGTACCCACTTATAACTAATCATCTCGTCCGTAGGATCAAGCTTTTTAGGGTTCTTATCGGGATTGTGAAAAAATACGCCCACGGCTTGACCATCATCCATTTCAAACCATGCAATCACGTTTGCCACACCATTTTTAGTTAATGGCTTACTGACTACCACACGCACAGGTTTAACGGCTGTTGTTGCCGCCTGCATCACGGTTAACAACTGTTGAGCTTTACGCTCTAATTTGTTGTACTCGGTGACTAAAGCATCATAGTTTTCGTACACAAAACCTTGACTGCCTAACTCTTGAACCATGTCGGTAAATAACATCGGCTCTAAAGCATGGTGAGTGTTATCAGACTGGCGAATTTGGTACATCACATTATGAGCTTTGCCACCATGACTGCATAATTTGTCATCATTCCACGACACGCTGTCCAAACGCTCTAATCCTGCGTATGGCAAACGATTCACCGTGACAGGTCGTGATTTATCACCATTGGCAAGCCACCATTTAAGCTGCTCAATCGTGCAAGGCACAACACTCATTAAGCCTGTCCAGCCACGTTCAAAACAGTGTTGATAGGTGTCAATGGCTTGCTGTTGCGATAAAAAGCCAAGCATGATTTTGTGTTCATCAAAATAGCCGCCTTGCTTCTTTTG
>NZ_QAON01000028.1 GCF_003051055.1 Agitococcus lubricus
ATTCAACGCTAGGTTATAAATCACCATTAATATTTGAACGTGATTTTTTAAGACAAGCTGCCTAAATAACTGTCCTGTTTCTCTTGACCATTACAGCGTGACCTCATTAAACCACGTGATATTTTTGATAAATTAGATGCTAAAGAAATTGCTATCACCTTAGAGCAGCCATTACGACTTATGGTTGATGAAATCACTAGAGCGACTGCCATACGCTATCAGCCTGCCTTATGGGAAATTTTACCCGAGTCAGGGCGACAGTTAGTCATTAAACGGGTACAACAACAAGCCCCTATCGTCATACGGCAAATCATTGAAGAGCTGAAGAATAACTTAGATACCATGTTTGACCTTAAAGACATGATAATGAGCCATTTACACAAAGATGTACGCTTACTTAATCGTATATTTCTTGATGTTGGATATGCCGAATTTCGTTTTATTCGTCGTTCTGGTTTGGTATTTGGTTTTGTCATCGGTTGTGTACAAGCCATCACATGGGCATTAACACATAACCCGTGGATTATGCCAATTTTTGGCGGTTTTACAGGATGGTTTACCGACTGGTTAGCACTAAAAATGATTTTTGTACCACAACAACCCCAAAAATACGTTGGTCTTTTTACATGGCAAGGTTTATTTCAGCAACGAAAACAAGAAGTTACAGCAGATTATGCTCGACTGATTGCCAACGAAATTGTCAAACCTAATCATTTGATTGATGCACTCCTTAGGGGGCCCATGTCTCCGCGCTTACATCAAAGGATTAGTCATATCGTACAACAGACGATAGATGAACAGACAGGTATTGCACGTCCTGCGGTCGTTATTGCATTAGGCAGTCGACAATATCAACAGTTAAAACAAGATGTTAGCCAACACGTACTCAGTAAAATGCCAGCGACCTTACAACACATGGAACCTTATATCGCCCAAAAATTAGATGTCGAACAAACGCTCATAAAAGCCATGAATGGGCTAAATGAACAACAATTTGAACAGTTAATTCGC
This sequence comes from Agitococcus lubricus, assembly GCF_003051055.1. GTDB lineage: Bacteria > Pseudomonadota > Gammaproteobacteria > Pseudomonadales > Moraxellaceae > Agitococcus > Agitococcus lubricus. The sequence goes on from NZ_QAON01000028.1 coordinate 1,012, forward strand.
CCCGCATTTCAGCAAGATGAATGGATTTTAATCGCCGTAGGCGCTGTATTAGGCTTTATGGTTGGCGAAATGCAAGTGCTCATCATGTTACATTTAGCCGTTAGTTAACGGATGTACTAAGGCGAGTCTTTCGTTATTTTGTCTACTGTGTCAGCGCATTTTCACCATACCACCCTATCACACAGTGACGGGTTTGACACGAAGCATAGCGCAAACATATCCGTATCATCTGCGTTAATCCATACCTATACTTTACTGAGGAAACATACTTTAGGTCTTTACACTGGCATTCGACCGTCGTATCAATACCTTTTGCCTAAATACACCTATGAATCTCTACGCTCACCTCACGTAAATAGGCTTTTTTAACTTGCAATTCTGATAGTAAATACTAGGCTTATTACTAATCATTTATATTATTACTGACACAAGTGCAGCAAAGTACGTATATTTTTTACTTAAAAACTGCTTTGAAAAAATTTTAACTAAGCAACAAGCCTCAATCACCGCTACATTCAGGAGATGTTCAACGCACAGTCACACTTTTTGCAGAATAACGATAAAACACGGTCTCTTCTCAAATCCGTAGACAGACTCAAACCTCATCTAGGACAGATAATATGACAAAAAATAGAAACTTCTTCAAAAACGCCTTCATCTGCCTAACGCTTAGTTTAGCCTTAAATCAAACGAATCATGCAAGCCAAGCAGATACCAATAAACCGCTATTAGTCATTGGCGCGTCTTACTCTGATGGCAGTACGCCATTTAATGATGCCTTAGTTGCACCTTTAGGAGGCGTCTCTGTCGGTTTGGGGACATATTTAAGTTTAGGCAATGCGCTCGTCAAAAATCCACGTTTAGCAGGATATGTTGTCAACGAGGCGCAAGCAGGTGCAACGACTTTCGATAGACTGGCCTGCAACCCTAATCCCAGTTGTACATCGGGGACATGGCAAGGCTATGACAAACAACTGACCAAGGCGTTAGCACGCGTCACGATTCCAGGTACAACCACAACTACCGCAAAATTTGTCGTCATCACCATTGGCAATGACTGTTTACACTCCGACGCTTTTGGTGTTCCTCAAAATCAAAGTCAACCCTGTTCCATTACCGAGATGAATAATTATATTGATCGGTTAATTGCTGTAGGGCAACGCATATTAAATCTAGGTCTCACCCCTATTTTTGATATTTACCCCGACTATCACGCACTGAATTTGCCATTTGCTGCACAAGCCTTTGGCTTAAATTGGATTATTGACCAACACAGCTATAACACCCTACGCCAATTACACCGTAGTCGGATTAAAGCGGCCTTAGCTCAAGCCGTTGTGTTAGACATGTGGGCTGGTTTTGAGCATGTAGGAGATGGTCTACATCCTAATGACAAAACATCAAGAAAAGCGGCAGAAAAAATCGCTAAATATATTCAACAAGCGCACTAATACCCTTGTCAGTATGCTGCTCTGTAACTTCTTACATACAGAGCAGCTACCACTTTAATTAACTTAAGTTCGGGATAAGCCTACCGCTTTTTAGTTGAAATATGACTGTTTATAACGTCAAAGGCACTGTTGGGACGTTGTGGTGCAACTGTTTGAGCCAAGGGTGAAGCGGGGCTTTCAAGCAACCCCGTTGCTTGCCCGCTGAACGCCTGAGCCATGCAGGGCGAAGGCGTTCAGAAACACTTCTATGAGACACATTTATACCCGGCTATCCCCATAGGACATAGTAAAATCAATACACTATGTCTCTTTGGTGGCTGTTGATGGTGTATACAATAATGTTCAAGGTGTTGGCTATCTGGACTTAAATCGGACTTACATTCTAAGTCTCATTCTTTAAGCACAAAAGGACTTGATTCTACAAGGGACTAATCAGGCAAGTTTGCTTGGTCAGCATCCTAATTCTCTGTTTCTTGGCTCATTAATATTCACGACCCCCACACGTCGCTGACGTTGGTTATTTAAGGTCTATGAGTCATGAAAGCAAATCTTACTGAGAGATATATCAAGTCTCTCACTTCTCAAGCAAAACCCTTTGAAGTTGTTGATGAAAACCTAGCTGGCTTTTTGTTGCGCGTTCAACCTACAGGTGCCATGACCTTTTATTTGTCATATCAAACAAGAGGTGGGAAACGTACACGCGTGAAATTGGGTAAATATGGACAAATTACCCTGACCCAAGCTCGTGAATTGGCAAAACGTCATTGTGGAGCCGTCGCAGATGGTCGAGATCCGCAATTAGAAAAACAGAAGAGGCTTTATGAAGCCAAAAAAGCAAAACAAGATACGGTGCTGCTCAAGGATTTTATTGAGCAATCCTATCGCCCGTGGGTATTAAAAAATCGTAAATCAGGACAAGGCACGTTAATGATGTTGGAGCGATTCTTTGCCCATTGGCATTATGTGCCGATGCACAGCTTAACTCGCTTGCACATTGAGTCTTGGCAATTCACTGAGCATGAACGTGGTTTGCAGCCAGCCTCTATCAACAGACGATTGAATGCTCTACGAAGTGTTTTCACTCGTGCCAGGGAGTTGAACGTGATCAATGAGAATTTTTTCAGTAGCATTCAGCAAATGCCTGAAAATCAAAATATTAGAGTCCGTTATCTGAAGCCTGATGAACTTGATAGGCTAACTACAGCAATGCACCAACGCAATCAAGAACGGATTGCAAAACGGCAAAATGCTAACAAATGGAGGCAAGAGCGTGGATACCTACTTCTGCCGGAGTATTTACCTCATCACTACACCGACCATTTGATGCCAGTAGTATTACTGGCGATGAATACAGGCATGAGGCGTGGTGAAATATTGCAGCTACGTTGGACGGATTTAGATTTTGAACATCGTCGCCTAACTATTAGGGCTGAAATCACTAAATCTAATAAGGTGCGCCATATTCCTTTGAATGCAACTGCATTCCAAGTGCTGACTACATGGGCTGAGACTGACTTTAAAGCTGGGAAGCTTGTCTTTGGATCAGAGGATGACAAGGTAATGTCATCACTAAAAACGGCTTGGGGTGGCCTACTCAAAAAGGCCAATATTAGTGATTTCCGCTTCCATGATCTACGTCACCACTTTGCCAGCATGTTGGTTATGCGCGGTGCTGATCTGAATACCGTTCGAGAGCTATTAGGGCACTCTGACTTTGCCACGACATTGCGTTATGCCCATCTTACAGATAGCCATAAAGCAGATGCAGTAGCACTGTTGATCTAAAAAAGTCAAGGAGGCTAACAGCACTGCAATTGCTGTTAGCTCTCCTTCTATTCTATGAGACCGTCATTACACTGGCGGCCCTTTTACCAGAGACCACGATGATGATTACTAAAGTAACACTTGATACCAAAGAGGCCGCAATATACTTGGGTGTGAGCTATGATTTTTTGAAGAAAGCTCGTATCACAGGTAATGGCCCAGCTTTTGTAAAGCTGGGAAGGAAGAAGGTCTTGTACAAGGTTGCTGACCTGGATAACTACTTAACGGTAAATTCCCGAATCAATACCTGTTTACATAGTTGGAGAAATTGAACATGGCCGCCAGAAAGAAAGAAGCGATTGCCGACTATCTCCACAAGGCTCCATCAAAAGCAGGCATAGTTGAACTGATTTATCACATACAGACTTGTTTGTTGTGCAACAGCGGACAGGATGTATCAAAAGAGGCCATTGAAGACAAATTGAGGAATTTGTCTTCACAGGTAATGCAGCCCTACTTTCACTTTGCCGTATATCCCAAATGGCTTTATAGAGGCTTTATATTACAAGAGGATACTTATGATGGGACTGAGGTAACTCCAAGTTTTGGTAAGTTGTCAGGGATGCAGATCCCATTAATGCATGACGGCAAAGTCAATCTTTGGTACTTGATTCACTTCAAGGCATCTGAGGACTTCCTCCCGGATCAAGCGCATTTATCTAAAGTATTAAAGCTCGATCTCTACCAGAAATGGATTACCGTGCTTGATCCTGTTGCTAGTGAATACATCAAGGCGAAATTTCCATTTCTTGCCGATGCACAATCACATAAGGATTTGGCTGGCTTTGAGCGTATCACTGACTTCTATACATGCGCCAAGTTTGTCTTTTATCAGGTATATCTAGCAGGACTCTATTGCTACCTGACTGACCTTGAGCGCGGCCATTTTCATGCTCAACAGCATGGTACAGGTAAACACTATCACAGTGACAGAAAAGACTTTTTGCATAATACCTTGACGGCTATTAAGCAATTGGACTTTCAACTTAGAGAAAACAGCCAGAGGTTTAGCTTTAATTTGCCTTACTCGAAAGAGCAATGGGCAATATTTGCAGATAGCCGCTGGCAGTTCGAGCTAGAACTGGATTGGTATCGCCTCTTCAAGAAGATTGGAGATTTCTATTTTGAAACAGCATTTGTCTTTAGGATGATCGGCAGTCTTCTAGATCATGGTTTAAATGAGGAGGTCGTCGCAGAGATTGTATACGGCCTAATCCCGTATCTGCGAAGAGAGCCTGGCTATGACAAACTCATCAAAGACAAGATCAAAACATACGTATCTTGGCATCAAAATCAACTCAACGATTATGGCATGAGCAAAAATGATCTTCTCGCCAAGCAGTTTGACGAAAACTTTGATCATGAGGAGTGGACGGAGTTAGTTCTCTGTGTTTTTGAAGTTATGGTAGGTAATGCCCGCAACGAGATCAATGTAACTCGTGAACCTGATGGTATGCAACATGTTGGAATCGTAGACCTTGATTTGCCGGTTATTGATTCGTAACAGTATAAATATCCCGCACCAAGCAAAAACATCTTAAGCAAGGTGTTTTTCGCTTCGTTTCATTTTTTTATGACTACTTTGTTGGCTTTTATAGCCAAGTTGTGAGGTATTGCCTATGGCAGAGAATATATCCATTTTCAAATGTGGAGAGATTGAAGTTAGTATTAGTATAGATGGCGATTGGCATATTAATGAAACAGGAGTCTATAAGCTTATAAAGCCAGATAAGAAAATTTTTATCTGCTCACCTGTTTGGATTGACTCAAAGATAGTTGATGTAAACACAGGATATGTGAAAGTTAAGATAAAAGGATTTAACCTAGTTTCACAAAAAGTATTTTGGTTTATAACCGAAATGGCCAATTTGCTTACAAGTATGCAAAACCAACTCCCCAAAATACTAGCCAATTGTGGAGTTTATATCAGCCAAGGAGAAAATAGCAAAGTACTGGAATACTTAGCACGACAACCAGCTCCTACTGTCTATGGAATTGACAAGTTGGGGTGGCATCAGGATGAAGAACACCAATTATTTGTTTTGCCAGAGCAAATAATTGGTGGGCAAGATGGCAAAGAATATTGCTATACGCCTGATAGCTATGCCCCATCGCAAAAGGCAATAACTACTTCAGGAACACTGGAGAGTTGGCAGCAACTTGTAGTGTCGGTATGCGAAGGCAATCCAGTGCCATTGTTTGCACTGGGAATAGCCTTCGCAGCACCGTTAATGCAATTGCTTAATGTTGATGGTGGTGGATTTCACTTCTGGGGGCATTCCAGTAGAGGAAAGACAACTATTTTGCAGGTAAGCGCCAGTGTTTATGGCAATGCATCCGATCCAGCAGTAACACCTGATGGCTCTTTGATTCAGCGCTGGAACACAACTGCCAATGCTTTAGAAGGAACAGCACTCGCCTACAACGACTTGCTGTTACCGATGGATGAACTAGGTACATCCAACATTAAGAACTTTGGCCAAGTTGTGTATCAGCTTGCAGGAGGTAAAGGTAAAGCCGCTATGAATGCTAATCGTGATATGCGTACTCCACGCACATGGAGGACGCAAATTATGAGTACTGGTGAACATGCAATAGCACAGGAGATTTTGGCTACTACTGGTGCTGAGGCTAGAACAGGACAATTGATCCGTATGCTTGATATATGTGTTGAAGGAAACATATTTCCGGCTATCTCTTCTGGAGAGGCCGCCGGAAAAGTGATTGCTCTAAAAAATGCATGTAGTCAAAATTACGGTGTTGCTGCTATGCCTTATCTGCAACACCTAGTCCAAGTAGCTAATTCACCTATAAAGGGAGAATGGCTACAGTGCTTTGAACTTGTAGAAGAAGCCTTAATAGATAGTTGTCCAGACATACAGCCAGAACAACAGCGAGCCATTAAGCGTTTTGCATTAGTTGCTGTTGGACTGATGCTGGCGACCGAAGCAGGATGTATTGCTGTTAAGGATGAAGTCATCATGGATTCTGTTTGGCATGTGTTGAAGATGTGGTTGAACGACTCCCCAACTGTGTCCGAGGCTGATCGTGGTATTGATATGCTCAAGCAAACAATCCAGATGAACCCTGGGCGTTTTGGTAACGCTACTCCACAAGCAGTACTGCCAACTGGAGGGAATAATCTTCTAGGGTATCGACATGATGTATTAATGCTGTATCTGATTCCTGTGAAATGTATGGCTGAGGTATGTGGCCGCCCTAACCATAGAGGTGTGATAGCAAAGCTAGATGAGCTTGGAATGTTGCTCAAGAACAATACGGATGCTAATGGCAACTATCGACAGACCTATAAGCTGAAGCTACCCAATGGTCAGAATGTATCTGGCTATGCTATCAGCTATAATTTGTTCAAAGATGACATAGAAGTTAAGGTTGCTTGAGCCTTGTACTATAGTAGGGATACAAGGGATAAATGGGATTGCAATCCCTTTTATCCCCCCTTTTTTAACAGAGCTATGCTTGTATTAATGAAATTAGGCCAGCAGTATTTTTATTTCTCTGCCAAGCTCTGTTTGTCCAATATGTCCCCTCTAATTTAATGATATTTTTCCCAAAAAAACCAGTTTCAGTGAATTTAATTTCCAATATAGCAGCACCTTCAAAATATCGGTCATCAGTGGGCTTTGGCCTAGGGACATACCCTTCAAAAATGTAAGAAATATAAAATGTACCTGTTCGAGCATCCCGATAAATATCACTCATTATGACTTTACTATTGGAGTAATCGTCATCCGATTTTAACTTAATATCAAAATCCAACAAATCAGCACTTATACTAATCTCTACATCTTTTGATATATCATTCCCATTATCATCTTTATAATTTGAAAAAACCTTCCCTTTCCACTTTCCATTTAGATTTGGACATACAAATCTATTTAATATATACCGAAGGCCAGGTGTTATCCAAAATAACCTCCAACCCCACTTTGATAGAATCCACATTATTCCTAAAAATGATATTGATAAATATGACGCAGACTTTAAATTTTTATTAAAACTATCCCAATCAAGAAGAACAGGATTGCTAGGATCAATACTTGATAATTTAGTTAATACAAGCAGTATAAATGCGTAAAATACAAAAAGAATTGTTTTGAATAATGTTGCATTCTTAAAAGCTTTCCACATATCAATTCCTTATATTCTGGCTTTAAGACCCAAAAACCATGAAGGCTAGTGTAAGCCTCCCCTAAAGTTGTGTCACTCATAACTAAGGAGGCTCTCCAGCGTACATTTAGCAGCAAGGCATTGTACAAGCGTCACAATGTGTCGCCTACAATGCATAACTGCCCTGTTTACCTTTGATTCCTACTAAATTTCATACTGCACTTGGATAGTGGTTTAGACAATTTATTGGGAACAGACACATTGCGAAAGTTAAGACTTAAGCAGCAGCGCTCATCTACTGTGAGAAAGCTTGAACTAGTAGCACTTTGTTACATCTACGTTTGATAGCTATTAGTTGAAAGGCTGAAAAGTATCCCAATAACTTTCTGAACAACTTGATCTCTAGTCCAGAAGGATTATTGGCTCTAACAAAAAGCCATAGGGTCATTCCGACCTAAAACAGTTCCATCACATGTTACAACGAACCAAATAAAAGTGCGTCCGTTGGTAACCCCTTGTAAAGGCTCCATACATCATGACTATAGCTACGCAAAATTGTCACCGTTTATTTAGCAATCAGGACCAAGGATACTGGTATAAATTACGTCCAACTAAAGATCAAGCTAAGGGATTAAGAAGCTGCCAAGAAAAAATACGTGATTGCTTGACTGCTGCATTCTTAAGCGCATATCAACAAGCTCCAAAATTTAGAGTCCAAGGCTCTTGGGCGTATGGTACTTGTAACCAACCCGCTCTACCGAACCAGGAAATGGATTTAGACTACGGAGCATACTTGCCGAGCTCGGTATTCTCATCAGAACCATCACCAGAAGAAGCAATAGCATATTTTGATGTGGCAAAAAAAGCTTTGAATGAGCTTTGTAAAGAAGAAGGATGGGTACTGAGCGACAAGAAAGAGACATGCTTACGCCTTTATAAGGTCATGCCAAATGCACATATTGATGTGCCTCTGTATGCTGTGCCTGATGATATGTTTGACAGTTTGATAGAAAATCATAGTATTGCCTTAGATCATATCTATAAAGAAGCAACTATTACTGCAGCAAGCAGAAGGTTCGCTCTTGAAAGCTATGGCGGTGAAATGCTCACCGAAAACTTCAGGGCCAAAGAAATAGATTTAGAAAACATTCAAATGATACATCTAGCCCAAAAGAATGGGGAATGGCTGCCATCGGATTGTGAAAAAGTACGAGAGTGGTTTTTAAAGAAATGCGCTGAACATCCTGGTAATGGTCAGCAGCTAAAAGCAATTGTACGTTACCTCAAAGGCTGGAGAGACCAACACTGGAAGGAAGGAGGACCGACGTCCATTTTATTGATGATTATCACAGTTCAGCACTACAAGTATGCTGATTCTCGTGATGATCAAGCATTATTTACTGTTACTCAAAACTTAGCGACTTCATTAAAAAATGAAGTCTATGCAAGTATTGATGAACATGAAGAGAAAGACTTCAATAGTGCAACGCCTCAGCAACGCCTTGAATATGCTAATAAAGCAAAAGAACTACATACTTATGTTGAGCAATCAATGTTAGCTGAAACTCCAAATGCATCAGTTGACTATTTGAGAGCTTCATTTGGCCAAAGACTACCTAATGAGCCTAAGTTAGTTATCACAATAGATGCTCCCAATGACTCGATGACAGCCTACCAAAAAGTTATGAGCCAGCCAGTGCAACATGCAAAGGAAGCCGCCATGTTAGCTCCTCAAATTGGCGGATAGACAGGGTTAGCTTTAATGAGTATTGAGGCAGAAATATCGGTATCAAAGTATCTATATAGCTTATGTCTTGAGTTTCGGTTTAGTCGCGCACCTAAACCGATACGCTTTGGTTCATCACAAACAACAGATAATATCTCAAGCTGGCATGGTACACTCAAGGTTGGCCATGACCCTTTAACAGTGTTGCTGCAAATAGAAGACTGGGATTTTATTACACTTCCTAGTCTATATATCAAAATGCCTTTACCACTGCATTGGCAGAAAATATTACCTATCGCTCATTTAGGCCCTATGCCAAAACTATGGCATGATCACGCATATCTGCCACTTTGTTATAGCTTGAATGATGCTTATGATTTGACAAGGCATAACCCTGTACATATTGTCGAATGGGTATTATTCACTAAAGCAAAATCTGTTTTACAAGCTCTCTTTAATGACGAAAGATTCAGACGCGAGGAGCTATTACGTGAAATTAAGCCTTTTTGGGAAGGCTTATTTTACTATCAATTCTTGAAGCCGCTGGATGAAGTGCTTACAAAAAAATATATAAAACATAATATATTTTATAAGGATCAATTAGTTTTTGAGACGTCACTGGACATTTGTTCACCTAGTAAAAAGCTTCCAAAACATAAGCTAAAATGGACAAATTTATTCAATGAGCCTCAAGAGCACATTGAATTCCCAACAAGAGTTCTGCTTATCTCAATTCAAAAAGAAACAAAAATCCCTTCTTTTAAATCATTATTAGAAGAATTACAACGTGACAATATATTTGGGATTCGATTAAGTATTTTTGCTCGTTGGCTGCAACGATGGGATAGCGATATACATCAACTTTTTGCTTCTGATTTATTGGAATGCTGGGAATCAAAAACACCAAGTGTGTTGGGGTGTTTAATCGTTCAAGGGCAGCCATTAGCTTTTTCCATATCCTTGCGAAGCTTAATCCTAAGCAATGTTACAATTTCTCGACTAAAAAAAGAACTATTTGGGAAGACTGCTATTTCTTATTTAGACCTAGCATATTTTTTCTTGCACCCATCAATCAACCTTAGTCCAGAATTTGTATATCGTCGGAATTTGAAAAATATGAACCAGCCAAATTTAGAAGGAAAGAAAGTAGCCTTAATAGGTTGTGGCGCAATTGGTGGTTATTTAGGTTTGAGTTTGGCTAGATTAGGTGCGGGAGCATTGGGGGGACAATTGAGTTTGATTGACCCTGACACGATGGGGGAACACAATTTAGGTAGACATGCTTTAGGCATGTCTACCTTAGGCCATAATAAAGCAAAGGCTCTTGAGGAGGAAATTCACCATCAGCTTCCAGCATTAAACATTACTCACTTTAGTCAGAGTGTATTAGAAAGCGTCGTCTTGGAAGAGATTCGATCTTACGATCTTATTATTGATGCGACAGCAAAAATGACTGTTTCAGAAGCACTGAACGAGCAGTACCACTCATGGTCTCTTACCACCAATCCGACCTTACTACATGTTTGGATACGGGCAAATGGAGAGTGTGTGCAGAGCTTGCTGGTTGAGCCAAACTCTCCTTATGCCTGCCGCTCATGCCTACAGCGCGCAGGACATCCAATGAATAATGAATATGATGCCATGCGAGGACATCAAGCTATAGCAGCTTTTCTTGCTTGTTCAGACTATACCCCTTATGCAGTTTCAGCCGGAATGTCTGCGGCAGCTTTGGCAACTGATATAGTTTTAGATTGGTTATCTAATCAATCAACACCAAGATATCGAACACGCTATAGTGAGCGTTGGCAAGGTGAAAAATTACCATCTATGGATATTCTCAAATCACAAACTTGCCATGTTTGTAGTACAAACGCTACTTGAGACTAATATGGATAAACAGCCAGAGTCAAAAAGCTTGAAGAAAATTTGGTCTTTTGGACCTGAATCCTCAATTGTACATGTTGTAGTAGAGGACTCTGTGATGAGTACAATTGATCGGTGGCGACAACATGACCTTTATAAACAGTCTGAGGCTTGCGGAATTTTGTTGGGAGAGAGGCGTGGAAATAGCCTTCGTGTGACTCATGCAACGGAACCATACAAAACAGATCAACGCACCCCTACTTACTACCAACGGAATACAAGTGGCCATCAAGATGTTGTGAACTATCTGCATCAGCAAAGTCATGGTGCAATACAATATTTAGGCGAATGGCACACTCATCCACAGTTAGAAGCTACCCCCTCTTCAACTGACTATCAAGAGTGGGCAAGAACCACGCAACTGAGTCGCTTTAGATACACTCAATTAATTTTCTTTATTGCAGGCATTAAATCTGATTGGTTAGGATCCATAGATAATCAAGTTTTGTCTTTTGGTAAGCTCAACTAGAATATCGTGCTAGTCCAGACGCGACAGGAGCAAAGCCAAAGCTTACCTCTTTGCCATAATCAGCAGTTGCGTCTTGGCTTCAGCCGACATGTGATGAAATAGGCTAAGCAACTCAGCGGCATCATCCTCCTGGCAGTAAAAATATGCTGTAGGTAGCCCCATAACTTCTGCAATTTTTTCTACTGTCGCAAAATGAGGCTCATGTATCCCTTTCTCATATCTGTTCATTCTTGCACTTGCTGAGAACTCATCAATACCAGCCATGATGCCAAGCTGCTCTTGAGTGAGCCCCTTGGCAATTCGTGCTGCCTTAAGTCGTATCGCAAAAGTGGAAGGTGTGCCCTTCATGGTGTTTGTGTCGTCTCTTATGAGACTACGATTCTTTTAGTTTTGTCTTGATCTTTTGCTACGTATTTCGTAGTTTTGTTGGTTGTACTACTTTTAGTTGCTGGTACTCTTAATGCCGATCAATCCTTTTAAAAATAAGACAACAAAGCCTACCGCTAGACCAAATGGCGTTGGTCAAGCGGAGGCTGATAAATATGAAAAGAAACAATCAATGGAAGCAATTGAAGCTACAGAACCGGCCTTTGTGCTTGATGACCTAATCCTGCCTAGCGAAACAATGTCTCAGCTATTGGACTTCTTATCTTATAAGGACTGTGAGCAACAAGTGTTCTCAACATGGGGATTGGCAGCTACACATAGCTATGGGAAACAGACCATTGTGAACTTTTATGGTGAGCCTGGGACTGGCAAGACAATGGCTGCACATGCCGTTGCAGCCTATCTGCACAAGCCATTGATTGTTGTGAACTATGCCGATGTGGAGTCAAAGTACGTTGGAGAGACTTCTAAAAATATATGCAACATTTTTAGAGTCGCTAAAGAAAAGGAGGCAATCATCTTTTTCGATGAGGCAGACGCCATATTGAGCCGTAGAGTCAACAATATGAGCCATGCCACTGACGTGGTAATCATCCCTAAAAATAACCGCTTTCAAAAGTAGAATTTTCTCGTAGGATAAACGCAGGAGATTCTGCATGAAGACATCAAAATTTAGTGAC
>NZ_QAON01000029.1 GCF_003051055.1 Agitococcus lubricus
GTACTTGTTTCAAGTGTGGTTTTAGGCTAAAAACAATCTATTGAGGCTATGTTTTAGGAAATCAGAATTTTCGGCGGTTTGGGCTTATAAACCCTCGTACGAAGCTGGGTGCAGGGAAATTTAGACCGCTACGGCCACTGAGAAATCCTTAACGTGCTTTAAATTCCGTTTCCTGAGACGACCCCAATAAAATAAATGAACATACACCCCCTATAACTTACCACCGATATTCAGTCCCCTGCTCCCATGCCTCCGCTTCAATATAACAATGACGCATCTCTGCCTCATGACTCATATCACGCAATAAATCAGCCATTAATCCATCTAAATTTTCACGGGTTTTATAATTGATGCGTAAGCTATAATCACCAGACGATAGCCGTGTTGCATGGTATTTATCTAAACAATAACGCTCTATATTTTCCCTCGCTCGTTTTTTACCGCGTACAAACTGACTGTTATTTTCAATAGTCAAGCGCAGCGTAATCTCAGCTACTTGCTCTACTGATGGATTCTCCCTCGTAGTTGTCACCGCTTTTTGATAAGCCCCTATTTCGACACCACGATGTCGCAAATAACTGTATAAGGTACTTTTAGAAATATGTAATTTATCGGCAATCGCATTGACACTCAACCGCCCTTCTCGATACAAGATTTCCGCAGCCATCGCCGTTGCTTCCGCTTGTGCATCTAAACCTTTGGGTCGTCCCCCTACCCTGCCACGCGCTCTGGCAGCCGACAAACCTGCATTGGTACGTTCTCGGATTAAATCACGCTCAAACTCTGCTAATGAGGCAAATAGATTAAAAATCAGTCGGCCTTGCGCATGTGTAGTATCCACAGGGTCATTTAAACTTTTAAGACCAATTTTTTGAGCAGACAGGGTTTCGACCAGTTCAACTAAATGACGAAGTGAACGTCCTAAACGATCCAGCTTCCAAATGATGATGGTGTCACCTGTCCGAGCCTCTGCTAATAATTTGTCTAACTCAGGACGACTACTTTTAGCCCCACTCGCCACATCTTGAAAAATACGCTCACAGCCTGCTTGTTTAAGGGCATCTATTTGCAAGGAGGGGTTTTGTTCACGGGTACTGACACGGGCATAGCCTATTTTCATGAAATAGTCCTGTTTACTCAATGAGTATTAGATAAATTAAACTTTGATTAACTAGACAAGTATTTAAGACTATAACAGGGTTAAATTCAAGGATTATGCTCAGATTCAGTCTAAACCAATAAAGTTCAATAAAACGTTCCTTTTATCGAACTTTTAATAATGCAATTTTCGTGTGATTAAAAAAGAAGTTTGATTTTGGTTAGTCAGTAAAATTCGAATTCTTCACATACTAATCATATTGCCTGTAATGGGTAATTGATGACCAATCACATATTGAAAAATTTCATCAACATAGATGTCACGGCTATCAAATGGAAAAAATTCGGGTACTAACAAGGTGGATGTATAAACCTCACCAAAAATAATATTTTTAATACTGGCCTTGGCACTTTCTTGCTCTTGCCAATCTTGAAACTTGGCAACTTCTGCACGAATTTTTGTTAGCAAATCTTGAGCAAATTTTTTAATTAGCTCCCTCTCGGATTTATTCAGCTTTGGCTTGTCTAATTTATCAAATAACGCTAGCTCATAGTCATTGTTTAGTCCTTCCTTAATATAACGCACCTCTTCTTGTGATAGCTCTCCATATACTTTTATTAGCTCTTCAAAGATTTTTTGGATGTTTACGTTCGATGAGTCATTATTAAGCTGTTCTAATATTGTTTGATAACGCGCCATAAACTCATAACGTTTATCATTTTGTGCCATCAATCGTTGTAACGTGCGCTCAATACGATCTTGCAACTCCAACATAACAGTTTGTTTATGGGTAGTTTTAGCAAACTCTAACTGTAAACGAGCAAAATCTATTTGTGTTAAGTTATACGATTTTGCTGCTTCTTCCTGTGTCTTAGCTTCAACGGTCAAATGTTTGTTGACTAAATTTTGAATACTTTCTAATTCAGCAGAAATATCATCAGTTGGCTTATTTACCGAAAATTGTCGATAAATCGCACGCAAAGCATCCAAATAAGGTTTGGATGGAATAACGTCTGTACTTGGCAATAGATTATTGTAACGCTGTTCTACATCTCTAAAACGCGCCATAAATTCAGCCCGACTCTCTTTGCTTGCTGATAACGCATTTTGACAATCGCGCAATAGTTGCGCCCGCTCTGCGCCATGAGTAGTATTTACCAAATTATCTAAAGGTGCTGTAAACTCTTTGGCATAAGACATGATGTCATTTAGTGCAGCTTGATATTCATTAAATGGCACGTCTTTATCAAGCAAAGGGTCAACAGCCGTCTGTGTATCGCCCGTTTGCCCTACTGCAAATACCGACAACGCTTGACGTAAACTTTGTAACATACCGTTATAGTCAACAATGAGGCCGTGTTTTTTACCACCTCCGACACGATTAGCCCGAGCAATGGCTTGCATTAAGGTATGCCCTTGCATTGGCTTATCTAAATATAAAGTCGCTAATGATTTAACATCAAACCCTGTTAACCACATAGCACACACAATTACAAAACGGAATGGATTATTGGCATCCTTAAACTCTTTATCCAGTTTACGCGTCTGCATTTTTTCCCGATGAGGACTAATATCTAATGCTTGGCCTTTGTGGTCTTTATGCTTCTTAATTTCTTCAATTTCGTTTTGTTCGCCACTAATTACAACAGCAAACTCTGTCGCTTTCATCCATGCTAAATGACTTGCCAAAGTAACAAGATGTGGATCATCTTTTGGCATTCCTTCGGACTCTTCATCAAATTTAGCCTGCTCTGCCTTAATTAAGGCTTGCCATTGTTCTGTAATCAAGGCATACATTTTTAAACACGTTGGACGGTCTAAGCAAACCAACATTGCTTTACTATTATTACCCTCTACCGCTTGCCAACGGTCTTTGTAGTGATGAACAATATCCTCTGCTAATACAGCAAGTCGCTTAGGTGCAGTTAAAAAGTGATAATCTGACTGAGCCGCTTTGACTAATTTTTCGATAGATTCTTCAGACTTGCCCGATTTGCGCGCCTGTTCGATGCGGTCAATAATGCGTTGATTAAGTTTTTCGTCTGCATCTAAATGTAAAGTTGCGCCGTGATTTTCGTAAACCAAGGGTACAGTTGCACCATCAGCTACAGCACGTTGAAAGTTATACACCGAGACATAATCGCCAAACCATTCTTTGGTGGTTTGGTCTTCGGGGGAGTTCATTAAAGGTGTGCCAGTAAAACCCAAAAACTT
This sequence comes from Agitococcus lubricus, assembly GCF_003051055.1. Classification (GTDB taxonomy): domain Bacteria; phylum Pseudomonadota; class Gammaproteobacteria; order Pseudomonadales; family Moraxellaceae; genus Agitococcus; species Agitococcus lubricus. The sequence continues at coordinate 3,314 of NZ_QAON01000029.1, forward strand.
AGCGTTGGGTAATGCCGAACGCATGTTATTTGCTAAGTCGCCATATTGGCTACGATGGGCTTCGTCAGAGATAACAATAATATCGTCTCGTGTCGAATATGGCTCACTGACGATTTGATTGTACTTATGTACCATGGTAAATAAGTACGGTTGATTTCCATTAATCAGTTTTTGCTTGAGTTGTTTTCCGCTCACCATTCGGTCATTGTCTGTTTGTGCTTTACCACAGTTGACATAGGTTTCGCTGATTTGGTCATCTAGTTCTATTCTATCCGTTACCAGCACAAAGCTGTATTTTTCCGAAATTTTGCGGCGGATTTTTTCGGTTAAAAATACCATTGAATACGATTTGCCCGAACCTTGGGTATGCCAAAAAACGCCCAGTTTACCTGCATTTACTTCAGCTTTAATGTTTGCGTCTGTACTCAGTAAACGTGCAATTACTCGATTTACGCCAAGATATTGATGGTTACGCGCCACAATTTTATGAAGACCGCCTGTAGGTGGACGCTCAAATAAAATAAAGTTTTCTATCAGGTCGAGCAGGGTTTTAGGCTGCATTATGCCTGCTAATAAATAGGGTTGTTGGTTTGCTTGAGTCGGTGGTTCTGGGTCGTTTTCGTCATTACGCTTCCATTGCTTAAATTGCTCAAGTGGTGCGGTAATAGAACCATAAGTAGCTTCTACCATATTAGAAATAACAACCAGCGCATTGTAATCAAACAAATGGGGAATTTTATCTTTGTAATCGTTTAGGTTGCCTTTATAGGCGTAGTCTTTGCTAATGTGAGTATTTTTAAATTCAAAAAAAACAAAAGGTAGGCCGTTAATAAATGCTAATAAGTCGGGGCGTTTGCGCTCGTTAATGCTATTAGACACCCACATTTCATCAACAATACGGTAAGTGTTATTACTAGCATTATTAAAATCAATCAGTTGAATAATATATTCTTGTTGTTTGCCTTGTGTATTTGTGCCTGTTACTTTAAGTGTATCGGCAGTTTGTACCACAAATTTAGTATATCGGCGTTCGTTTTCCTCCGCCAAATTCACATTTAAGCCGCGCTGTTGAATACGCACAATCGCTTCTTCAATCACTACATCGGGAGCTGTTGGATTGATGCGTTTAAGTGCTGGCCGCAAGTCATTAATCAATACAACATCATGGGTACTTTTGCGCCCTAATGTGCTAGTACCGTTTTTAAATTCGGTATCAAAGGCATGGGTATATTGCCAACCCATACCCATCAATTGCTCAATAGCTGGCTGTTGTACAAGTGCGTTTTCTGTCCAGTCTTTACGAGCCATTTTTACTTTATTTCCTATGATTTAAGACTATTTACAGTAGCTAGAGTTTGCCATTGAATAAGAGACTTTGGCTATATTTTTATATTAAAAAAGTTTTCAACAAGTATTGATTTGTTTTTATGTTGAAATATATTTTTGTTGATTTGTTGATTTGTTGATTTGTTGATTTGTTGATTTGTTGATTTGTTGATTTGTTGATTTGTTGATTTGTTGATTTGTTGATTTGTTGATTTGTTGATTTGTTGATTTGTTGATTTGTTGACAAATATTATGTTCTTTGAAAAATAACGTGTTAAGAAAAGTGCGGTTTTCTTAACATGTTCTACAACTCATGTTAAAGAAATGGCTGTTTTCTTAACATGTTTACTTTTTGTGCAATGCTAAGCTAGATTTTTTTGACCAACGGCAGATAACAGCAAAAACAAGTCGTCGTTTAAATAATAGTTGTCTTTACCCATTTTATGCTTAGACAACAAGCCAATAGACACTATCTCATCTAAATAGCGTGCGGCGGTTTGACGACTGACTTGTAATTCATTAGCGACAAAATCAATTTTGGTATATGGATGACAAAACATATTGTTAATTAAGTCTTGGCTGTAAATTTTGGGTAATTTGTCACGCAGGGCGATTTTGTGATGTTGCATTAAATCTCTAATTTGTTTAATCAAGACGGTGGTTTGCTGTGAAGTTTGTTCAACCGCTTCTAGCATAAATAACAGCCAAGCTTCCCAATCGTTGGTGTTGCGTGTGGTTTGCAACAGACTGTAATAGCTCGATTTGTGTTGATTGATATAACGAGACAAATACAACACGGGCAAACCGAGCAAATTTTGCTTAACCAAAAACAAGATATTGATAATACGGCCTGTTCGTCCGTTTCCATCATAAAAGGGATGAATACTTTCAAACTGATGATGAATCACCGCCATTTTAACCAAGTCGTCCCAATCACAAAGCTGGTCATCGTTAATAAACTGCTCTAGGTTACGCATGTAATTAACAATGTCGTCGGGATGTTGTGGGGGTTCATACACCACTTCGCCCGTTTGTTGATTTTTAAGAACTGTGCCTGCTTGGGTGCGATAGCCTGCATCGTTTTCTTCGATGCACTGTTGAATGTCTAAAATATGCCGTTCGGTCAGTAAGCCCGTTTGTTGTACTTGTTCAAAGCCACGGCGTAAGGCGGTTGCATAGTTATGCACTTCTTTTGCGGCAAGGCTAATAAATTGTCGTGCCAGACTATCGCTTTGGTAAAGGTCGTCATGGGTGGTAATAATGTTTTCGATAGCCGAGCTGTCTTTAGCTTCTTGTAATGAGAGTGTGTTAAGCAAAATGGCTTGATTAGGAATACTACCCACTACGCCTTTTAATTCGGCAAGGGCTTGATGGGCTTTTGCGGTTTTTTTAAGAACGGCTTTGCTTTCTATATCGCCCAAATGCGGCAACATGATAAGTGTTGTCATTAGGCAATTTCCTTTAGGCTTAAACCAGACACATCCATTTTGCCAGACATTAAACGCGGTAACAGGGCATCACGGGCTTGGGCGAGTTTTTGGTTTTGCTGAGTTATAGTACGCATCTGCTCAAATAAAGGTAAAACGAAATCACTAAAAAATTGTCTTAGCTCTCTAGTTGGCAATGTAATACTCATTGCTCTAAAGACTCTTCTGGACAGCTCTTTAAATGTTGACCCTGTCGCCAAACCGTCTATTTCTTCTAGCCTACTTTTGAGATTGAATAAAATAAACATCCTATCGATATCATTATTAGGAATAATAGAAATAAAGCCCTGATTTGTACAAACTGGACGGTCTATCAAGCCAAAATAGCCAATACTGGCACGACTTGTCATCAAAATAGTATTAGCAGGTAACATTTTTGCTGAAGAATCTTTTAGTCCTTTTTGAGTAATTTTCTTTTCTGTATCTAATAAAATAAGGCTCGATAGTCTTGTAATATCCGTTGGTGTCACCCAAGAAACATCGCCATTATCCCAATATTCATTTACTTTAGTTGAAGGTGTACCTCCACCCACAGACTCACAAATATCAGCAAAAGTAACTCTCTCCCACCCTTCAGGCACACCATCCACCACAGGCACTTGCTCATGGTTAGGAAAACGTAACTTAACAAACCATTCGTCATACAAGCGTTGTGCCGCTTCTTCTAATAAAGCAATACGTTGTTGATTGGTTTGGATGAGGTCGTCATAGTTGGAGAGGATTGAAGCGATTTTTTTTTGTGTTTCTAAATCGGGAATTTTAACAACAATATTTTTTAGATTATTTCTATTAATTCCGGGGACTGCACCAGCAGAGTTAGCACCTTCAAAATCAATAGTTTTAAGAAAAAAATAGATAAACTTTGGGAAATTTGACTTAAAATCAGTAACATATAAAGTTGTATTGAGCGGCCAATATTTTCCATTAACATAATGAATTTCACCTAAAGTTCCATATCGGCCTGTTATAACTCCCTCTCCATCGCAAATATATTCATTATGAAAGCCCGTGATACCTGAAGATGAAACAACAGGTATTTCCCCCATCACTCTTTGAGAGTGTGGTAAATCATGACCTCTCTTGAAAGTTAAAATATCATCAAGAATCATTTGATTAAACTTCATCCCAACAACTCCTTAAAACTCACCTCAATGGCTTGTCCTAACGTTGCCGCCTTTTTATCTAACTCCACCAACTCAACATGAATCTCCCGCATCCTTTGGGCAAAATCATTCAAATCATCCTCTGCCTCAACCACCCCCACATAACGCCCTGCCGTTAATGAATAATCATTCGCCGCAATCTCGGCACGGCTAACCAACTTACACAATCCCAAAACATCGGCATACACACCCTCAGCAAAACGGCTATGCAACCACTCAATATCCGCCAAACGTGCCAATACCTCATCAATACAAGCCAACAAGCCATCGTGAATCGTCCGCTCTTCCTCTCGCGCATCAACCGCACTCGGCAACAACGCCAAACGCGCCGCTTTTATTGCCGCTTTATCCCAATGCTTAGACTGAGTTGCTCGTAACGCCTCGGCCTCGTCCACCAATGCCAACCAGCCTTGATGACGTTGAATAATCGCCTCACGCATGGCTTGTATTGCGTCTCGCTCGGCTAAAATGCAGGTAAATGCACTCACCAATTGAGGATGGGTAATGTTATCTGTAGCGTTAAAGCTAATTTGCTGAGCGGCTGTTACTAAAGGAGTGTATAGCGGTTCAAAAGATTCTGGCAGCCTTGTTTCGGGGGTAATTAACGCTAATTGACCGTGTGTGTTAGTCGCTTGATTATCGGCTTTACCTAATACTGCAAATGCCGTTTGCACTCGCTGTTGGTAGTCTTGCCATTGCGTTTGAGTAATCGCAACGGGCGCGGGTATGTCGTTACCATCTTTATCTTTTTTGGCTTTGTATTTGTTAAGCTCGTCCAAACTGGCAAGGCTAGTAAAATGGTTAAGCAATGTGGCCAAACTGCGGCAAGCATCACTACTGCTCATCGCTAAATTGGGCAAAGCGTTTAACTGAGTGGCAATCTCGTTTAAGTAACTGGCTAATAATTGATTATACTTGTCGTGTTCACCACGATTTAACCAGACAATCGCGGTTAAAGCCGCCAACTGAGCATCACTAAACACATGGGACTTAGCCGATACCACCGTATAAACCGAACGTGCATCTAGCATTAGCACTTGGTCTAAACGATGAGCAGGCTTGCCCTTATCAAAAAACCACAACGTACATGGCAAACTACGGGTATAAAAAAACTTAGGGCCAATAGAGACCATCACATCCACATGGCCAGTTTCTACTAATTGTTGACGAATCTCTCTATCTCGGCCACCTGCATCGGAGGCACTCGAGGCCATAACAAAACCTGCACGCCCCGTTGCATTAAGGTAACTATAAAAATATTGAATCCATAAACTGTTGGCATTAGAAACAACATCATTTTTATCTGCACCACCATCGGTACGTTCATTCGCAGTACTTTTGCGTTTAGTCACTCCGCATAAGCCAAAGGGTAAGCGTTTTTTTTCGGTGACTGCGGCTTGCATATAGTCCAACGCGGTAGGTGTTGGAATATTGGGCTGCTCTTTACTGGGCGTTGGCAAACTGACCACATCAACTTGACAACGAGTAGCATCTACCGCGTCAACATTAAAAGGCGGATTGGCCATAACAAAATCACATTGGCCTACTAATTCTTCGCGCCGCTCATAAAAGGTATTGCCTTGCTTAATGCCTGTTGCATCTAAACCATGCACCACCATATTCATCACAGCAAGATGTTTATTGTTTTCTGATTTTTCTTGCCCAGCAAAACGGATTTTGGTGTTGCTAAGATGATGGTCTTCTAAAAAATGGGTAGTTTGAATAAACATACCTGCCGAACCACATGCAGGGTCAAAAATAACGCCGTGGTCGGGTTCGATAAAATTAACAATAGTTTTAACCAACGAAGGCGGTGTAAAAAACTCCCCGCCCTCTTGTGCACCAGACATGGCAAATTTATTAAGGAAGTATTCGTAAATTTTGCCAAACACATCCCCCGAAGCCTCTGTTAATGCTGGGCGATTAAAAACGCGCACTAATCGTTGCAGCAAGTCAGGCTCAAAACGGCTATAGGTTTTAGGTAAGGCATCGGTCAAAATAGGATACTTGGTTTCTATCTCACGCATAATCGCGTCTAAATAAGCCCCTAAAGATTGATCACCTGCCAATTGAGCAACCGCACTAAATCGCTGCTCTGGTTCTAAATACAGTGCATTTAACCCTTGAAGCGCAGTTTTAATATAGGTCTCATAGGTTTGTTGAGGAAAGCTAGGCACGGTTTTTACCATGAGTGCCATTTTTTGCGCGGTTGGGTCTTCTTGTTCAATACGCTGGATTAGCTTGTGCAAACGCGACGAGGCATGAGACAAAAAAATAAGTCCCAATACAGGCTGTGCATATTCTGTTGCTGTGAGCTTTGAGTTAGCACGCAAATCATCAGCAGATTCCCAAAGGTCTTTTTCTAGTTGCTTAATATCCAAAATCACTCCAACATTTCAACATTTCAACATTTCAACATTTCAACATTTCAACATTTCAACATTTCAACATTTCAACATTGATTTAATTGTTTATATCAAATTAGGTCAATTTAAAAATACGCACCTGTCTGTATCACAGATGCGTTTTTGAGAAAGGTAAAGATTATTTAGATCGCTGCTCTAAATGATACTCCAACGCTGCAATGACTATGTCTTTAACCGATTGGCCAGACTGCACTGCGAACATTTTAGTTTGCTGATGAAGGCTTGCAGGTATTTGCACATGCAAAGGTATTAAGTTTTCTTTTTGCGCCTCAGTGACTACCTCAGCCAAAAGAGGATTATTTGTACCTGTTTTTTTTCTTCCAAGAGCCATAAATAAAACCACCAATAAATTAAACATTTGTTGCTTTCAACAAAACAACATTTCTATTTTTGTTGTAACATCTGCCGTAACTCAGCCACAATTGCACGAATCTCTTTAGCAGCATTACCGTCTGGCTCAGTATCCATGGGCGTTGAACCAATACTTGCCGACTTAGGATAGGTGACGAGTTGTGTTGTTTTTGACACAAAAACAGGCAGCTCAAAATCCTCTAAAGCACCTACAACTTCTTTACTAAGCTCTGTACGTTTAATGGCTCTAGAAATTAAAAAGGCAGCTTTAGGTTTACCGTCTGTGACTTCTTGACGTGCACGAATAATTGAGACTAGGTCTTCGGCAGCCCAAACGTCATAAGGTGAGGGCTGAACAGGAATAAGTACTATATCGGCTGCTTTAATGGTAGAAACGGTCATTTGCTCAGATCGTGGCGCACCATCAACGACTACCCAGCGTTTGCCGTTATTGGAAAGCGTTTTAATATCTTTGTCGAGAGTCGGGCGATCAACACCAACTACCACAACAGAGTCCTTTTCAGATGCGGCACGCCAGTCTCTGGCACTTCCTTGTGGGTCTGAGTCAACTAAGATGACATCTTCACCTTCTAGTTGCAGTTGGCGCGCAACGCACGTTGCTAAGGTTGTTTTTCCTGCTCCACCTTTTTGCGAAAGAAATGCAATCGTGTACATAAGTTTTTCATCTATATTTAAAAACATTTGTTGCAAACAACATTTGTTTAAATGTTGTTTGCAACAAATATATAGGATTTATATAAAATAACAAGTTGTATGTTATAAGATTTTCGTAATAGGTTCTTGCCATAATTCTGCTAAATATGGCCACAATAATGTTGTAAATGATGGTTTTTCTAAAATTTTTAAATCTAAGGCTTCATAGTTTTTGCGCATCACGCCTTTAAATACGTCTTTTTGGGCTTTGATACAACCTTGAATCAGTTCATGTTGCTCGTCTTCAGGAAGTGCTGTAAAACGCATTAAGAACTTTTGATGTATTATTGACCAGTCACTCTCATCACTTTTTTTGGTATTTTGTGGTTGTGAAGCCAAATTTTTTAATGTGTCATTAGATACATCTAACTGTTCACTGGTATGTATTGATCGTTGTTCAATAATTTGTTGCCCCCAATTTTCGGTGATTGCAGTTTTATAAATAGCTCCATAATTGATTGTTTTTTCTTTTTTCTTTAGTTCATCACAATACTGATTTGCCCTGTCAATCGAAAGGCTAATTTGCTCCGAAGAAAATAAAGCCAAATAAGTTTCTTGATCTGATAATGCAATCGTTACTTTTGCATGAGCAAACGCAGGATTTGTTTGTGACTCAATAAAAGGGAAAGAGGTTTGATGCTTAGGAGTCACCAGAAAGTGAAGCCCTATAACTTTTCGACCATTTCGGCTGTATATTGGCTCAACGGTAATATCTGAAATATCACTTGTATTGATAGATTTTGTTGGCTTTCTGATAACCCATTCGTTTAATTTCATAAATTCAGCGTATTCCGTAGGCTTAATCCCCATGTACTCTCTAAATTCATCGACTGTCATATATGGCGTACGACCTACGCCCAAATAGTCTTTACACAGCTTATAAATAATGGCTTCATATTTACCCGAAAAATGATTAAAAACATCCCAATTCAGCATTTGAAAAATGGCTTTAGCATCATCTAAGCCGAGCATAACATCATCAATAACACTGGGAAATTTAAATCCAATCGTCAAACGTGTTACTTTCATTTCAGATATAAACCCTGAAAAGTATTGAGTTTTATTACCATCTTTTTCAAAATAGTTAAAACAAATCTCTTCTTTGCGCAATGCACGTAAGTCGTCAATGATATCTTGTCTACTAGGCGCATAACCAATATGTTGCTCGATGTAACTCATCGATACATAACGAAAGCCTCTGTCATCAGTAGGCTCGTTAAGATCAAATTGACGTTTAAATTCTTGTAATAACAAAATCCAAAGTTTGTACTGAAACAAAGAAATTGTGTGTTTGATATGGATCAAACTTTGTGGGGTTTTAATTTGTCTTTTAGTTACTTTGCGAACCACACTTTTACTATCATTATTTTTAGTCATCACTCTGAAACTGCTATAAAAACTGCTGAAAAAAACATCATATCATCAATCATACAGTTTTAAAAAAAATATTTCTGCATGATAACATAAAGCAGGTGGGGGGGTTTTCTGGATGATAGAATATAAATTATTGTTTTTAATATATAATTTATCTTTAAACATTATAAAAAACCCTTTTTTCATGCAAAAAAAACAGGTGGGGGGGTTTTCTGGATGATACATGAAACAGGTGGGGGGGTTTTCTGGATGATAGTGGGGGGGTTTTCTGGATGATAGAAGGCTGTATCCCTTTATTACCAATAGATACAGCCCTCCCTAAAGTATTTAAAACTACTATAAATACAAAAGTAGTAGTAAAAGGGAGTAAAATTTTAAAATTAAAGATCTTTAATTTTAAGAATTAATACTCCTCTGGCAACAGCACCGTAGTCACCGACCTATCAGCCTCAGTAATAATCCACACGTTTCTTGTTTCCAAAGGGTAAACTGACATAATACGATAGCCACGTTCAATCGCTTCTTGATTGCTTAAGGCATCTTCGGCAGGCACATTGCCCCAATCACCTGATTGATGACGAGCTAGTAGGCTAAAGCACGAGATGTTATGTTGAGCTAACAGGTCAAGGGCATTGGGTGTGGCGACTGTTTGACCGAGTGAAAATAAAGGATTTCTGCAAAGTAACATGATGATTCTCCGCGTAGGTTAAGGTTAATTAGGTGAAGTAGTTTGAGCTTGTAAACGCTGACCGAGTTTTTGCTTTAAAACACC
>NZ_QAON01000030.1 GCF_003051055.1 Agitococcus lubricus
GTACTTGTTTCAAGTGTGGTTTTAGGCTAAAAACAATCTATTGAGGCTATGTTTTAGGAAATCAGAATTTTCGGCGGTTTGGGCTTATAAACCCTATCAAAATCCATTTTTACCCGAGGGGAGAAACTGAGATAGTACTGGGTCGAAATTGGCTTTAGAGTGACGAAGCATGTTAGTCGCTTGTACCGTCAAGAGACTCCTCTCTTAATGCTCGTAATAACAGAGAAGTAAAAACAATGTTGAACCGACAATCGCCTTTGTTTGCAAAAACTTCTAGATGGTTTGCTTTTGTTGGTCTCTTTGCTTCGACAGCCGTCATTGCTGATGAGTGGCTACCTGTAAAAAAAGATGAAGCTATTGGACACCACATCGAAGTATGGGAGAAAAAAGACATAAATCAACCGTATCGCTCCTATAAACTAAACACAACCATTGATGCTCCTATAGACCGCCTTGTGCGTATTTTTTTAGATGTAGAGCGATATAATCACTGGTTCTTCCAGATGAAGGAAGCCAAGCTTCTGAAAACCATCTCAGATACTGAATTCTACTCTTATTTAGTTTATCACCAGCATGCTAAGCAAAACGCCCGTGATGTGATTATTCATACAAAAATTGAGCCTATGACCGCGTCAAAACCTTATGTTGTTTTTCGCTTAAAAGCAATATCTGATTATTTGCCCTTAAGGCCCACCGCATATTCGTATGTTGACAGACGATGCAACGATAAAATTAACACCTATAGCAGGTAATCAAACACGTTACGAAATAGAAGGTACTGCCTTTGCTGGCGATATGCCTGTATGGACACTGCCCTACTATACGATACGTGGCTTAGAGCGGCGCGTAAAAGATAGAAGTGTCACTCATGATAAGAGAGCCCACTACCCTTTAAAATAATGACGTATTAATGTGCCTATCTAACCGCTACCTGTATTACCAATATGGACGTTTGTTGGTTTTTTGTTTACACTGAGCTTAATACCCGTGGTTCGACAAGCTCACCACGAGTGGCGAAACTTTTGTTTAGGTTGGCGGCTGTTTCGCATGGGCAGCCAAAGAGGTCAAAAGTCCTGTTAGGCTACACACCATGCCTTAAGATAGCCTTGCTATAAATTATCGCGAATAAACGATAAAATGGTCTCAGCAAATACATCATTACGATCACCTGCAATCATGTGACCTGCGCCAGAAATGTCCACAATTTGTGCATGCGGAATGAGTGCTTTTAGCTCTTGCGCGCCTTCGTGACTGACTACATCACTATTCGCACCTCGCACCAACAAAGTTGGAATCTGGACTTTAGCCGCCGCAGCTAAACGCCGCTCGATAGAAGTTAGGGTTTCACCCTGATTTTTAGTCGGCGCGTAATCCAAAAAGCGCGGATCCCAGTGCCAACGATAACGCCCATCATCACCTAAACGTAGATTCTTTTTCAGCCCAGAAGTGTCTTTGGGGGGTGGGCGATTAGGATTATAGGCGGCAATGGCATCACGTACTTCTTCGAGTGTCGCAAAACCCTGTGGATTGGCACTCATAAAAGTAATAATACGTGCTACACCACTGACCTCTGTGCGTGGCGCAATATCAACGAGCACCAACGCCAACGCCGACGGCGTATGTCCTTCACCGACAGCAACCATCGAGGTTAGTCCGCCCATGGAAGCCCCGACTAAAATAGGGGCGGCATCTAACTGCTCAATGATACAACGCAAATCACCAACCATGGTATCAGCACTGTAATCGCCATCATCTGCCCATGCACTGTCACCATGACCGCGTGCGTCTACGCTAATTACCCGATAGCCTGCTTGGGCTAAACGTTGCGCTGTACCCAGCCATGAATGCCGTGTTTGTCCGCCCCCATGCAATAGCAATACAGGCGTACCTGTTGCTGAACCATAGTGATCTGCCACTAATGAAATACCATTACACCCCGTAAACAATAACGGTATTGGCGATAAATAAACGTCTTTTTTTGGCAATGTAACACTCCTCATTTCGTGTATTTACTTACGCATTGCTAATGACACACAAAAACGATGTGTCTTTAGATGACTTACGATAACCCCATCATTCTAAAACATTTTTCTGCAATAACCATACATGGGGCATTGGTATTTCCTGATACTAAAGTGGGCATAATGGAGGCATCGGCAATGCGTAAACTCGCAATACCGTGTACGCACAATTGGTCGTTGACAACCGCCATGTCATCATGACCCATTTTGCATGTTCCGACGGGATGGTAAATGGTTTCGGCGTTTTCTTTAATAAAAGCAATAATTTGTTCATCGCTACGAACTTGCTCGCCTGGAAACACCTCGCCATCATTGACCTCCGCAAACGACTTCGTTTTAAATATCTGCCTAGCACGTTTAAAACCTTCAACTAACACCGATAAATCGTCAGGATGACTTAAATAATTGGCCAGAATTTGAGGTGCAGCCAAGGGGTCTGTACTGCTTAAACGAATTTCACCCCGACTTTTAGGGCGTAGCTGGCATAAATGAATGGTACAACCGTGACCCATGGTCAGTTTTCGGCCATGATCGCGCAAAAAAGTGGGTAAAAAATGCAGTTGTATATTAGGTCTGCCTTCAGGATCATCCGACATCTGGATAAACCCCCCCGACTCCGCAATATTACTAGTCAATAAACCACGCCGTTGAAAAATAAAACGAAAAACATCCACAAACACGCGTGGCAGCGCAAATAAAGAAATACCCACTGACTGCTTAGATTTATCGCGTATCATAACCGTGATATCTAAGTGATCTTGCAGATTTTTGCCAACACCTGCTAAATCATGTATCACAGGAATACCTAGCTTTTCGAGTTCGGTGCGTGGCCCAATCCCTGACAGCAATAAGAGTTGTGGTGAGTTGACTGCACCACCACATAAAAGCACTTCTGAATGAGCGTGAATTATTCTTGACTGACCTTTTGAGATGACTTCGACACCAACGGCGCGCTTGCTTTCAATCACGATACGTTTGACGTGTGTTTCGGTGAGAATGGTCAAATTGCTTCGCTGTTTAACGGGTGTTAAAAAAGCTTTAGCACTACTAAAGCGCATCCCTTCCTTTTGAGTGACTTGATAATAACCTAGCCCTGTTTGTGTCTCTCCATTAAAGTCGTCATTAATAGGTAGCCCAACTTCGGCAGCGGCATTGACAAAACGGGTCGCTAACGGGTTGATTGAGCGGACATCCGCTACGTTGAGTTCACCGCCTTGACCATGCCACGAATTCGCAGCACGTTCGTTATTTTCTAGTGCTTTGAAAATAGGGAAAAGATCATTCCAACCCCACCCTTTATTGCCTTGGGCTTCCCATTGATTATAGTCGGCTGGCGTACCCCGTATATACACCATGGCATTGATAGAGCTACTACCCCCCAATGTTTTTCCACGAGGCCAATACAAGCGGCGATTATTTAAGTGAGCTTCAGGCTCGGTATTGTAGCCCCAATTATGACAACCCTCACGAATTAAGCCAATAATACCCATAGGAATATGAATTAAGGGGCTTTTATCTTCTGGCCCTGCTTCTAGCACACATACGGTTTTACCCGTGCTACTCAGGCGGTTAGCTAACACGCAACCTGCCGAACCTGCACCTACAATCACGTAATCAAAACTATCCACAAGCATTTACTCTTTTTGGTTGATTTAAAATACCAAAAAATTGGTACGTGTTTTTTCTATAAAACAGCTATCGCCTACAAGCGCACGTCTCTATCGCTAGCGGGTTAAAAAATATTTTTGGCAGCTTAACGTCTTTGGGGGTTGACATTTGGCCTGCTGACCAAGATAGTAATAGCACGATTTGGTCAATTGGCCAATAGTGATGTAGGTAAAACAGTTATAAATGTCGATGTCGATGTTTTAACAGATACCCTTATATGGGACACCACTCAATCACAAACTATGTAGGAGCTAATGTGGCTGTTAGCTTTAAGGTTTGTATTGATAGCATACAGAATGACTGCTCATATGAGACTGGGTTCTATTATAATAAACGCTCAATTTCATAGAAAAGTAGGAACTATTTATGTCAAACCAAGAGATTTCTTTGGTTGATTTTGCCGATCGTGAAAAAGTACTTACCATTTCAGCAGCACTGTTTCGTGAAAAAGGTTTTGAGCGCACCAGCCTGCGCGAAATTTCAAAAGCCTGCGGTATGTTGCCAGGGAGTTTGCACTACCGCTATCGTGCCAAAGATGACATTCTCGTTGACATGATGCGCTTAGCCATTGAGAGAATTACTTCTGGTATCGTGGATGCCACCGTGAGTATAGATGACCCTTTAGAAAAACTGCGTGCAGCAATGCGTGCGCACGTCAATATTTTAATGTCAGGTAACGACATGGTCTATGTGTTGCTGTTTGAATGGCGCTCACTGCACGGCACAGCGCACACTCAAATTGTGGCGGAACGTGATCGCTATGAACGCTGTTGGCAGGCTATTTTAGAGAACCTAAGAGTCAAACAATATATCCGTGAAGGCATTGATATTAATTTAATTCGTCTTATTGGTCTTGGCGCAGTGAATTGGGTTGCTACTTGGTATCAAGCTGAAGGTAAATACAGTTTAGATCAAATAGGCGATGCTATTTGGCAAATGCTCACACGCGGTATCTTGGCCGATGAACATCTTAAGACTGCAAAAAATTATGAATCTATTTTACATCAAGAGCAAATCTCATGAATCAACCTAATGATATTTTTACACCTCCTTCTGTGCCGCATATCGCAGGGCGGCATTGTGGCAGTTCGGCTATTCGTGATCTCATGGATTTTCATGGTATTACCTTATCAGAGGCCATGTGTTTTGGCCTAGGTTCTGGTTTGGGCATCACCTATCTAGAGTTACCTAATACCCAAACACCTTTTATTGTTCATGTCCGCTCTATGGGCTACGAAGCCGAATTTTTTGCACGCATTGGTGTGCCGTTTGCGTGGACGGAGTTTGATACTCCCCAAGCGGCCTCAGCCTCACTTGAACAACATTTGGCCGCGCATCGTCCCGCACTGTTACTGACAGATATTTATTATTTACCTTATTTTGCAAGTAAAACACACTTTCCCGGTCACGCTATTGTCGCATGGCAAATGGCCAGCACGGGCGATATATGGGTCACTGACACCGAACGCCCCACTGCCTTAACCGTTACGGCGCATGCCCTAGAACAAGCACGATTTTCAACATCTCCCCCATTTGTTCATTATGGTAGTCAATTTGCCCCCGCGTCATTACAAACCACCATTACCCCAGAAATGCTCACCGCTGCTATTCACGCCAATGCCTACACATTACAGGATGAGAGCAATCCGTTGAATGGTTTAACAGCACTGGATACGTGGATTAGCGATTTGCCGCGCTGGCAGTCCACAGGCGATTGGCGGTGGACTACACGTTTTGCCTATCAGGTTATTGAAAAGCGTGGTACGGGTGGGGGCGGGTTTCGCACCATGTATGCCGAGTTTTTATCAGAAGCCGCTAGGTATGTGCCACGTATTGAGGATTGTCGTTTACCTATCCTAATGCAAGCCTGTGCGCAGGCATGGTGTGATTTAGCCATGTTGCTTAAAGCGGCTTCTGAAGCGAGTGAATTCCCCATGGATGCGCTTGCTGAATGTATTCGTTCGGTAAAAGCCACTGAACAACAGTATGTTAGCGCGGCACTACGCCTTTAATTCATTTTTGTAGGAATCTAAAATTATGACACTTCCTGTGACCTCCCTCACCGAAAGCGAGATTAATCCCGAATTCATGGTAAAAGCATTTTTTGGCCCGCATCATCCTTTGTTTAGTCTATGTGCTATTCATGTTAAAGATGCCAAAGATGGACATGGCGAAATGAGTATGCCTTTTTTAGACATGCTGGCAGATCATCGGGGTGCATTGCATCGTGGCATGATGGTCACCTTGTTAGATACCTGTTGTGGTTTATCTATTTTTTCCGCTTTAAAATCAATGGAACCCATTGCTACCATTGATTTGCGTGTTGATTTTTTAGCAGAAATTCCGCCTGCAACAGGATTAACAGCCGTTGTTGATTATGTTGGCCGCACGGATACATCGGCATTTATTACAGGTCAAGCTTTTGCTGATGGACACGCAAAGCCCATTGCAACCGTCACGGGTTCATTTGCTATTGGCACCATGGGGCCGTCGTTTGACCAAAACTTATCAGAGCCAAAAGCATGAGTAATCTATCCTCCAATCCTACAGTTCAACACGCATCCTTACTTAATGAGCCATTCCATCGTTTTTTGGGGATTGAAGAGCGCGATATTGCAGGCGAAACACACTATTTTATGTCTTCGCGTACCGAGCACATTGGCAACCCACTCATTGGCACCGTGCATGGCGGTATT
The DNA here is from genome assembly GCF_003051055.1 of Agitococcus lubricus. Classification (GTDB taxonomy): domain Bacteria; phylum Pseudomonadota; class Gammaproteobacteria; order Pseudomonadales; family Moraxellaceae; genus Agitococcus; species Agitococcus lubricus. The sequence continues at coordinate 6,386 of NZ_QAON01000030.1, forward strand.
TTGGCTAGTTTTGGTGAGCTTGTCGCTGCTGTACATTTGGCCAAGCACTGTCGCTTTACCACATTGCCGATTTGCTCAACCATGACCTTTGACTATATGCGCCCGACTTTTTCGGGGGAGTTACAAGCCATCCCACACATTATACGCGTGGGTCGCCGTATGGCTACGCTATCAGTTGAGATACTCCTAACAGGCAAACAAGTCTGTATTGGACGATTTATTTTTCCCGTCGCTCACTTACCAAACACTAAGGAAGTACAATAATGAATGCCTTGATAAGTTCGCTAATTGATTTTTATCCGAAAGTTCCCTTTCAGCAATTGCTTGGTATTGAGATAGTGACAGTATCGCCAAATAGTGCCGTCGTGCGTTTACCCTTTAAGCCTGAATTAGTGGGTGGAGGCAATGCCTTTCATGGCGGTGCAATCAGTAGTTTGTTAGATTTAACAGGCGCACTGGCAGCTTGGTCAGGGCATGATCCTGAGAAAGGTATGAAAGCGTCCACGGTCACACTGACCACTAATTATGTAGCTGCCGCACAAGGAATAGACATTATTGCTACCGCCACAGTGTCCAAACGTGGTAAAGAATTGATTTTTTGTCATGTCATTATTAGCGAAGAAGCCACGAGCAGAGAAATCGCCAATGGCTCTATGATTTATCGTATTGTGTAACTTTTTGTCTTAGCGAGTGTTGCTTGATGAATAGCAAACGCATGAAGATTCTATTGTATTAGCCTCTAAGTATCTGCGCGAAAATTTGTTTGAATTTCCCGTTCACACTGAGCTTGTCAAAGTGTTCTGTGCCAATGAGAGTGGGTGGTATTATCGGATGCGACTAAAAACTATCCATGTGCGCATAAATTAGCGGAGTTAGGTGCGGAAGCCTACATTGGCCGACGTATAGCTGACGCACACGGTCAGTCGATGGGGCAGATTTTTTTGTTATTTCGTCAGCCTTTGCAGCAGCCAGAGTTTGTTTCTTCAATCTTTAGGGTTTTTACCGCGCGAGTGGCGGCAGAACTCCAGAGACAAGAGCAAAAATAAACGCTGCCCGCGTAAAACTAGCTTCGATGAAGAAACGCTAAATCCACGGATAAGTACCTACACAAAAGTTTCACCGTTCATGGTGAGCCTGTCCCCCAAGGAGATTTCCTACGGGGCTCGAACCATTAGTAGATAACACGTCGACTTCGTTCAGCTATGATTAAATTTATACTTTAGTGCTTATAACGGCATTGTACTTAATAATTTTTTACAACGTTTCAATATGAAACCTTAACTACAGAGAAAAATATGAAAAAAAAAATCTTTTACGCATCAACTGTTTTACAGGTGCCATACCCATGTTTGCTCTTGGAATACTGCTTAATTCAGAGGCTGAAGCAAAACAGACCATGTGTGTATTCGACTTATTGGGTGCAGGCGGCGATGTCTACGCCATGATGAAAGACTACCGCTTAGAGGCCACCAAATGGGGAGCAGACATTGAACTAAAATCTTACACTGATGAGCGTATTGCAGCCGAGGATTTCAAAGCGGGTCAGTGTGACGGCCTTAGCCTAACAGGAATGCGCGGCCGTCAATTTAACGCGTTTACAGGCAGTATCGACTCTATTGGCGCAATTACAACCTATGCTCAGATGCGTGATGTGTTGGGGTTGTTGAGCTCACCTAAAATCAGCAGCAGTATGGTCAACGGACCATATGAGGTTGTTGGGGTAACTCCTTTAGGTGCCGCTTATTTGTTGGTCAATGATCGTTCTATTAATAACTTGCCAAAGATTGCTGGCAAAAAAATCGCTGTATTCGACTATGATAAATCACAAGCTATTATGGTACAAAAAATTGGTGCACAACCTGTCTCTGCTGATATTACTAATTTTGCAGGTAAATTTAATAACGGTCAGGTCGATATTATTGCCGCCCCAGCAATGGCTATTAAGCCTTTAGAACTATACAAAGGCTTAGGTACAAAAGGTGCCATTATCCGTTTTCCTATTATTCAAATTACAGGGAACATCATCATCAACAGAGCTGCATTTCCTACAGGATTTGGTCAAAAAAGTCGTGAGTATATTGCAACACACATTGACAGTGCTCTGAAAAATATTGTGAAAACAGAAAAAGATATTGCTGAAAAGTACTGGGTGGATGTTCTCGAAACAGATAAACCTGGCTATATCAAATTAATGCGCGAATCACGTATTACGTTAATGACAAATGGTATTTACGATAAAAAAATGCTCGGTTTGTTAAAGCGGGTACGCTGCAAACATGAGCCCTCAAGTTTTGAATGTGCATTAAAAGACGAATAGTTTTTTGACCTGAATTAAATAGGACTAGGACTTATGATGGTGCAATAAGTCCTAAATCCATTACCCATTAGACTGTTTTTAAAAAAATCGAAATGAGTTTACGTGTAAATGGCGTGTAAGGAGGGAAAAACATTTTCGCTAACATGATTCGTGTTTTGACAACTGCACGTTCATGTGAAAATGCTTTAAAGCCATAATGGCCGTGTGCACTCCCCATACCTGAATGGTTAACCCCGCCAAATGGCAAGTTTCCATGCAAAAACTGAACGACACAATGATTAATACATGCTCCACCTGAAGAAGTTTGTGTCATGAGCTGATGAATAACAGCAGGCGTTTTGCTCCAAACATATAAAGCCAAAGGTTTGGGCTGAGAATTAATGTGTGTGATTATTTCATCAAGGTCAGTGTACTTGATAATAGGCAAAAGTGGCCCAAAAATCTCTTCTTGCATAATGCGTGAATCAACCGTCACGCCGTCAATGAGTGTAGGGGCAATAAAACAATCCTTCGCATCGACCACGCCTCCTATAATAATATTTGCGCCTTCTTCACGTGCATCGTTTAATAAACCTTCGAGGCGTGCTGTATGACGCTGATTGACAACACGCGCCAAGCACTCGCTTTGTTGTGGCTGCGCGCCATAAACTGCGGTAAGTGTACGCTGACATGCGGCAATAAAGGCTTGTTTGACTTGAGCATGAACATAAATATAATCTGGTGCAATACAGGTTTGGCCATTATTGGTAAATTTTGCCCATAAAATATTTTTTGCCGCCAGTTCAATATCTGCACTGGCATCCACAATCGTCGGTGACTTTCCTCCTAACTCCAAGGTGACACTGGTTAAATTGCGTGCTGCTGCTGCCATAACGACTTTACCAATGGCAGGCGAGCCCGTAAAAAAGATATGGTCAAACGGCAGGGCTAGTAGCGCGGTCGCTATGGATGCATCACCTTCAATCACAGTCACTTCACTGGCGTTAAACACTTCGCGGATAATTTTACTAATGATAGCGGAGGCATGGGGAGTCATTTCAGAGGGTTTAATAATGACCGTATTCCCAGCGGAAATCGCCGAAATCAGTGGTCCAAAACTTAAATTAACAGGATAATTCCACGGCGAAATAATTAGGCAACGGCCTTTCGGTTGATATTGCACATGACTCACTGTGCCTAGCATCATCCGTGAAGGCCATACCTTTACGGGTTTCATCCATGATTTTAGTTTGCGTAGTGCGTCATTAGCCTCAGCAACCACAGGTAAAATTTCGGTAAGCTCAACTTCGGTAGCAGGTTTACGAAAATCATCCCAACCTGCCTGAATAATCTCCGCTTGATGTGCCAGCACTGCATCACGTAGTTGACGAATTTTGCTTTTGCGTTCTGCTAACGTGGATTGTCGCAAACGCAATGCTGTAGGCAATTGCGCGGCAAAGGCCGCTTGGATAGCATCGTTCATACTAGGGTTCACTTAATATACTCATTGAACTTCAAGGTACTGAAAAATAATTTTGTAATATACTGAATTTATTTGATTTTTTAAAATTAAAACCCAGTACTTTCATTTCCGTTGAGTATAGTATATTTATGATAAGTACCCAAACAAAAATTTTACCGTTTATGGTGAGCCTGTCGAACCATTGGTACAGAACACTTCGACAAGCTCAGTGCGAACGGAAATACAAACAAACTTACGTTTATGTACTTAGGACTTACGCATTGTCATTCGACTACACTCTGAACGTGAGTAAGTCTTAGTACTTAAGCTACTGCCATAACGGCCTCATAATTTTTAAATTCGGTGCGTAACTGTCCATTTTCACCAAATAGTTTATCGCGCCACAGTTCTTCTAGCGCCGTAGTGTCATGTTTTTTTGGGTGGAAATTTTTGCGACCAAACAGAGGCATTTGGGGTAAAATACCAGAGACAAACCCTTTTTTGCCAAACAGCATATTTAAGCCCTTTAAATTATCGCCCACATTGCCTAATTTCCCCTCTTTAGCCACCATCCAACCCCAGCTCACGGCCAATACGGGTACTAACACGGCCACAGACAAGCCGCAGACAACTAAGCGTTCGAGATGGCTATTGCCAACCACGTTATAAACATCATACGACACAGATTTGTGCTCTAACTCTTCTAACGCGTGCCACTGCCATATTTTAATCATTTCGGCATCGGCTCGACTGCAAAATTGCTCGTCTGTCAATAAACGTTCGGCCAACGACGCGGTAAAATGCTCCATAAAGGTGGTTGCAGCCAACTGGGTGCTGGCAGGCAACTTTTCAAGAAGGCTTAACCCTATTTTAACCGTGCGCTCAGGAATGGTCATATCAAAGCCGTTCATTGTAAACAGCTCATTGAGACGATCATGCTCACGGCCATGAATGGCTTCTTGCCCCATAAAACCTGATACCTGCGCTTTTAACGTCTCATCGGTAATCAGTTCACGAAAATGACGCACAGACTCCATGAAAAACCGCTCACCTGGTGGAAAAAAACCAGAAAGCATGGCAAAAAACAGTGTGGCGGTGGCATTATCGGCATAAAAATAGCGTGGAGCATCTTTGGGTTGTACAAAACTCATTTGACGAGGTGGGATGCCTACCGTTGCGCCAGATAGTTTTCGTTGTTTCGGGGTAGTCGAGAGTGTATTCATAGGGTAATACTCCTTAAATGATGCTTACTTTTTGCGCCATAGCTATTAATTAAAGGCGCATAGCAGTAGACAAGGATTCACGCCAAAATTGGCAGTCACAATGGTGGTTTCGACCATTGGTAAATGGATTGGTAAATGGCCAAGTCCGTAAAACGTAAACTGCGTTTGTCAAGATGCTGGGTCATTTTACTTCAGCATCACTGTATTTGGTCTGCCGACCAAATACCAGTGTTTTCTAGGCCATTTTTTATCATTTCAGGCCAGACTTGCACGTGTGGCAGATTTCTCATGCTTTTTAACGTGTCAAAAAAGCCGTGCTCATTTTGTAAAAGATTTACACTTGGTCAATTGACCAAATAATGCATTTAAACTACGATTAGAGATAAGCAAGTCGTTATTGTCTAACAATCTATATCTCAATACTGTGATAGGGGGATGCCAATTTGTCATTACTGCGTAAGCTGAGTCTTCTAGTCGTTGACTTACAAAAAATGCTGACTAATAAAATGGGGTCTCCCCAGCAACGTGCTAAAAAAACATTTAGAGCGTATGACATAACACCTGTTGTGGGTTCATCGGCCTCCTCTTCTGAAATGATGCACCCTGACATTATGCAAGTGGTGCGCGTGATACGAGAAACCGCAGATACAGTCAGTTTGGTTATGTCTCGCCAAGATAAACACACCATTCAGTTTGTGCCAGGCATGTTTTATACCGTGATTGCTACCATTGATGGCGTAGAATATCGTCGAGCGTACTCTATTTCGAGTGCTAGTACTGAAGCACACACGGTCACTATTACCATTAAGCGCGTTCAAGACGGCTTAGTGTCTAATTGGATCAACGACCATGTTTTAGAAGGGACGTTATTGCGCGTATTTGGGCCATCGGGTACGTTTGTACTGTTGCCTGACAGCACCCAAAAACGCCATATTTTATTGATTGGTGGTGGCAGTGGAATTACGCCGCTCATGTCTATCTGCAAAAGTGTATTGGCTATTGAGTCCGAAAGCACCATTCACTTGCTATATGGTAATCGTTCAAAAGAAGAGGCCATTTTTTTTGACGAATTTAAACGGCTTCAAAAACAATACAGTGATCGTTTGACAATACGTCATGTACTTGAAACACCTGCTGCGGGCTGGAAAGGCGGCAAAGGACGTTTAGACCGATCCACGTTTGCTCAAGAATTAGACCATTTAGCCACACTTAACATCAACGACAGTGCTGTGTATATGTGTGGACCAGAACCGATGATGGAGGGTGTTCGTGCTGAATTACTCAGTCGCGGTATGCTTGCCAAACACATTCACCAAGAACGCTTTACTCCAGCACCCACACACAAGAATGCACTTTCCTATGCACCACAAGCCTTAATCATTCATGTCAATGGCAAGACATGGAAAGGCCAGTCAAAACCTAGTGAGACTTTATTAGAGTCAGGTCTAGCATGGGGTAGTTACCACGTTCGTGTAAAAAGTGCCATCTGTGCTATCAAATAGGCGAAAATATCACTATCAAAACAACTAATCTAATCATAGGTTTT
>NZ_QAON01000031.1 GCF_003051055.1 Agitococcus lubricus
CCAAGCTGCAAAGCGTAGTAATGATTTTCATTGGTTAATTGAGTACGCAAGCTAAATAAACTGTTAGAGGCTGGGTCTAAATTCATTTCATTGCGAACTTGGCTTTGTGAGTCAATGGTCAACTCCGTCATCGCACGCATACCACTGGCCATGTAGCTATACGCTTCAACTTCAAAACCAAAAGACGGAATTTTGTCAGGATCACGTTCGTAATCAATAATGACTTCGGCAACCACTTGAGTGTTATTTGGCAACGCTGGCGCAAAGGCAATGGCAATCGCGCCTGTGTCATTATTCACCGTACCGCTAATGGCATATTGAGTAGAACCAATCAACGTACCACCACTAATTGCAGTTGTGCCACTGATTGAGCCGTTACGCATATCAGCAGCGGCATAAAAACCGTTAACTAAAATTTGTGTACGACCTGCCATTAATTTTAGAGCGGGACTGGCTGGGTCAACATTCAAACGACTATCGCCTAAATACTGACTACGTGCTGTCCCTGTATAGTTGGTTTGGTTGCTGGTAGTTAACCCAATTAAACGGTTGGCCATCATATAAGGCTGACCGTTGAATGTGCCATCAATCGCCCCACCATCACTATAACCACCCCAATTTGACTTGGCGCGGTTATGTAAAATTAACGATTTCGCTTCATTAGATTTAATATCGGCAGGGAAATAACCTGCAAAGGGAATGGCTTCGGCCATTGCCGACATAATCGACACAATGGCACGATTAGGCTGTAGGCTATACGCATCCATGTGAGATTCAGTTGCAGAGTCAAGACGGATATTCAGGTCTTTTAAAGCCATTTGTGAGGACAAGGCATTATGTAATGCTTGCTCAATTAAATCGGCAGGCGCATCACAACCATGAGCAGCACGATAGCTTTCTGCCCCACCCATCACCGAGTCAAAAACTTGTAATTCAAAACCGTTTAACTTGCCCAATAAGTCATCTAACACTTTGGGGGTTGCAATGGCGTTGTCTTGATTCACGGAATCAAACACATCTTTTGCCGTTTTTGCACCATCGGCTAAACGGGCTTGAGCAGCAGCAAAATATTCACCAATGATGGCTGTATTAGCACTGGCATAAATACGTTCTGGCATAAATCTATCCTCGATGTCTGTAATCGGAGTTTTTTGTTTGGATAGACTTATGCTGACACAATAAAAATGGGAGTTTTGGGGAGGGTTACATTTTTGAAAGGCGTAAAAAACGCCTAATTAAAGGCGTTGTTATGATTATTATGTATGTGATTAATTGGACTGCATAGATAAGACTAAATGTAACTGACCAGTCGCTTTACATGATTGCATACATCTTGCGGCAAAATCGTCATAATCAACCGAAGAAGAGGCAATCACTTCAATTTTGGTAATCTGTTGGTCAAGTTGCTTTTCACCACCTTTACTTAACCATTGGTGCATTTTTTCGCTGTCTTTTTTTCGCGCCTTAACTTCTGCCAGTACGTCAGGCGGTAAAATTTCACTATAAATCCATTTAAGCGTAATTTGTCCAAACACAGATGGAGTGCCGTGACTATGACCTTTGTAATTTGTCTTAGTCACTTTTGCCAATGCCTGATAGTAGCTAGGTGGAAAACGTAACTCCCACTCAGATACTGTGTCTGCTAACAGCAACTTAATCATATTGGGAGGTTCGTAACTGGCACGAACAATACTATCTATTTGCTCATCACACCAAATAGCAAAATCAATATCTAGCCAACGCGCAAAAATTATGGCTAATTTCGGGTGTAACCATGTGCCACCACCTGTCTCAGGCGCACCTGCTCTTGTACGAACAAAACCAGTTTTTTTGACTAATGCCAGTAATCGCGCACGAGAAACGGCACTCTTTCCATCTAAGTTATTGATTTCTTTTAATTCCTGCACAAAATCGGAATTGCTTTGACGTTTTGCTAAAGCACAAACATAGGCAACTGTATCGCGTTGATTAAGCCAGTCGAACGGCTCTTTACCAAAACGCTTTGCCGCCTCTGTTGCATTAAACCAACCTGCATCAGTAAAACTATAAGCCTGACCACTAAAATCTATTTTAAGAACATTACTCATACTACACACCCACACACCACAAGAAGGGTGCAGACATGCGGTCGGTGGTGTGAAGTCTTCCGCCTTTTCGGGAGCTACCCTAGTCTGCGGTACTTATGGTAATGACAAAAAATAGGCATTTTTGACAGGGTTACGTTTTGAACAGCCACAAAAAAGCCCACTTTTTAGGGTGGGCCACTCACTAAACGCTTAATCAGGCCGCCAGCTCCTCTTGGCATAACCAATAATAATCGTCATCGTCAAAATCCAAAGAATCAAGTTTATCGTTTAACTCTTTGCGGACTTCGGCCAATAAATCGGCATGACTCGACCAGTTATCCCAACGTGCTTTTTGCGCGGTCATGGTTTGGACCTTGGCCAAGGCATCGGCTTCATTTTCAACTACTACGCCATGTTTAGCCGCCAATTTAGGATTTTTAACTGCACCTTTAATCGCATTTAATTGTTCAGCTATTTGTCGTTGCTTACGACTGGCAATACGCGCCATTGCTTCGGCTTCTTTTAACGCACTATCATCAAAACCAAACAAGTCAAAAGTATCAGGTTCTTGGCCTTTTTCACGGGTCAATGCCATAACTGCCTTAATAGTATTAAGGGCGTTATTGAGTGGTTTATGCTCGTTTAGTACGCGCAAACCAACCGCTTGCATGGCACTGTTATTAGGGGCAATGCTTGATATTTCGGCTGCCGCTTGGTCGCTGATAATCTCGTTACGGTGTTGGTTTTTTAGCTCCTCACTGCCTTTACTAGCAATAATAAAGGCACGTTGACCAATAGAACGCGCTATCAGTCCTCTACGCTCGGCTTCATCTTCGCTAATTTCGCTATGGGTAAAGTAATCAACATAATCTTTTACCTTGCCTTGACCATCACGGATATTTAATTCTGCATCAAGCATCATGGCTTGCTTAGCGGTAAAGCCCTCTGATTCTTTGTGTACTTGGGCTGGGATAGTTTTTTCACCACTACGGCGTGCTAAGTCAGTACGGTGACGGCCTGAGATAATCTCTAAACGTCCGTCAGTACGTTCCCATACTTGAATGGGCGCAACACCAGTCCGATCAAATTTACCACCTAACGCTTCAACGACACCCGACTCACCATCTGCACCACTCTTGAACTGAGGCACATCGTCAGACAAGGTTAATTTGTCTAAAGGCAGCTCAACCACGACTAAGCGTGGCAATTCTTCAACAGGTGATTCATCACCGTCTTGAATAGGGTCGCCAAACAAATCAAAGTCTTGGTTGATAGGTTCACCAAACATATCAAACTCAACATCAGGCTCAGGCTCTTTTAGCGTTAATCCTGCAAGCGTAGCAAGGCGTTTGATGTTGTCATAGCTGCCATTGGCAAGCGTTTCTTTAATGGCTTTGAGTGTTTGGTCAAGGTCTATGGCTGGCGTAAAGTTAAATCCACCTATGTCGTCAAAGTGATTGGTGTCGTCTATTACCTGCTCTCCGAACGTTTCTGACGTTTCAGCGGTGGACTGTGTTATCACAGGTGCAACTGGCGCGGAGAGAGGCTTTTTCTCTGCTTGAGCTTTACGCAAATTGAGCATAAAATTGTAAATATCGCCTCTTGCATGGGCGGAAGGCTGCTCTTCTTCGGAATCAGCACCGCTTTTGAAACCATGCAAAGGCGATATTTCCCTCAACACCACCTCATGCACATATAAACGCTGCATATTTGCGTCACTTCTTACCTCTATAAGCAGTCTATAAACCTTGTCATCAATAGAGACAGGCGCGGCAATAATAAATGCTTTTGGCTTCCCTTTAACTACTGGTAACTGTCCAAGTAACACCCCACTTTTTAATGCGTCAGGCACTAAATAAAAAGCCTGTGCTTTAATGGCATTCATCCCATGATTAGCAGAGTATTTTGCTGCTTTCGTATCAACCACAACTTCGCCTAAATCCTCACGATTAACCTTACCGCCTGTTTGCTCCTCCCAATGATGGCCTACCCATTCTGTCAGTAATTTTACTTTGTCAAAACGTGGCACTTCATCGCCTTTCATACTAGCAATGGGGTCTGCCTTATCAACCCACTCTAAGTTCTTAATAGCTTCTTCAATGGATATATCTATTTGCTCTTTAGTCTTAACAATCTTCAATCCAGCAACGTCTGCCAAAGACTGCATATTTTCAGGCGTAGCCTTGGTTAATACCGCACGAATAGCCACAATAACTGCTTTAGGGTCAGCATCACTAACCGCATCATAAACAGGCTTTTCCACAGCAAAATCTTCTAATTTTCCGCCATATCTGATCGCCCCTCTCACCCAATCAGGAATATCACCCACACCATCCCAAGTGTTAAATTTATTGTTGTGTTGCTGGTATTTAATCGGCAAATTATTTGCGCTTAATCCTTGATTAAATTGCGCCATTGTTGGGATGCCTTCGCGTTTAAGCACTTGCAAATACATCTTACTTCTATTGTATTGGTCAACATAATCACCATCAGCGTTAGGGGTGTCAAAAGTTGAAAATAAGGCACGTACAATATCTTTACGTTTTAAGCCTTCGCCTGTGACAATATACTTGCTACGGTTAGGGTAAACAGCAATACCATACTCGGCTAAGGCTTCATCAAGACGCGGTTTCCGTGGTTTGATACTGATATTTTCAATCGCATCAAAAAGACGGCTAATATCATCGTAATGTGATAAGTCTTTGACAACAACGCCTTGAGGCACATCCTGCTTTAATTCATGCTTCTCAAAAACATGAATCTTAGTATTAACGCGAGTACCTGCATTTTCAAAGGTTGAGCTTGGTAATGTAAATTCGGCTACCGTGTAAATATCTTTGAAATAACCATTGTCTTGATATTTCGCAATCAATTCATCCATTTTGCCAACAGGCAATAACGCAACAACACGCCCACCATCGCGCAAATGCTCAAAGGATTTTATCAAGTGTTTAATGGCTATGCTTCCACCTTGACCGAAAGGCGGATTCATCACAATAGCATCGTATTTGTTGTTTGAGCCATGACTTTCAAAGTCATCAACAATCACATTGGCGTTAGTGTTATTCATTCGCGCACGGCTTGCCAATGATTCGCTTGGCTCAATAAACGTAACACTGGCATCACTTGGCATATAACGGCCAATTGCGCCATCACCTGCACTTGGCTCTAATATGTCATCACCACTATGCGCCCCAGCCAAATTAACCATAAACAAGCCAACAGGCTCAGGCGTTGCATACCACTCTTTGCCCTCACGTTCACTACGTTTTGCGGTTACTTTTTGCTTAACCCAGTATTCCGTTTTGGCACGTTCAAAGGGTGATAAGGCCATGACTCGATTATTTTCTTCATCATAGGCTTTACCGCCAATGCCATCCATTAATGACGGTTCAAAGTATTCAGCTTCTTCGTAGGCACGGACTAATGCGTCTTTGATACTAACAACTGCTGATTCACCTTGAGCCAAGTTATCGACAGTCTCAGCACGTTCTGCAATCTTTTGAGCAAAGGCACTACGTTCCCAACCTGTACCAGTAGTTAAATAGCGTTGAATCGCATTAGAGGCTTGGCCTACACGATAAATACGGCCTTCGGTTTGGCGTAGTTTGGCTGGCTTTGTCGGCATACCAATATTGATAATCACGCGCTGATGCTTGCCTGTTGTATCGTGAAAACTGATACCTGTAGCGGCTGCATCTGATTGGGCAATCATTAAGTTAAGGTTACTATCATCACTATTAAAAAGGTCTGCATTTTTGGCACGTTGGCCTTTAGATATTGTACCGTTGAACATTAAGGCATCAGGAAAAGCCTTGCGTAAGGTAACTAATGGAGCTGGTATATCTAATTTAAGATTGATTAAATCAGGACGTTCACGCTTAAAGTCATTGTATTGCGCTTCTACTGCTGACGCATCATCGCCTGAGAATCCTTTCATCACAAAGGGATTGGTTGCACCACCGACATTGTAGTCATGGAATACAATCACTTTACGGCCTAAAGCCAAGTGCTTTTTAATTTGTTCAATGGCTTCTTGTGCTTTAATAGCTTCAAGCAATTGTAAACGTGCTAAATAATCAAAACGTTTATTAATCGCTCTTGATAAATCACTGTATTTGCTTTTACCGTCTTTGTCTTTGGTGTCCCATAGATAATTAAATCCTTCGTCAATTTTTTCGCCGATTTTGCTATTAACTAACACAAACTTACGGTCATAATCAAATGGCACTGACAACTCACGGCCAGACATTGCCCCTTCTTTTTTTAACTTCTCAGCAAATTTACGCTCTAAAATACCAACATCCACCTTAGAGTTTGGACGTGTTAATCGGTTATTACGCATCTTATAGCCAAAATTTGACATATAAAAACGCTCATACGCACCACCTGAATTATAAGCCAAGCCCATTGTGTCTGTTTTATTGCTAAATTTATCGGCTGGCGGCACAAAATCAAACAAATAGCCCTCTGCCCAATCCAATGTTTTGACATAACTAAAGGGGGTTGCTGTTAAAAAGATAACTTTTGTGCGGCCTTTTGGTTGTTCTGCCCATGTTTTTTGCCATTGTTCGCGTAATGGCTTTTTAAAAGCCTCCCAAGCACTAACTTCATCTTGATTATAGATGGGCAATCCTGTCTCTGGACTTTCGCCAATTGGCTTAGGGTCTTTATCTGCATGACGCATTTTTACCCATTCACTAAACCCTGCATGATGACCTGACAAGGCACGCAACTTAGCTAATGCGTTGGTATCTTCGCCTTTTTCGCCCTGCATGAGGTTATGGGCTTCATCAACAACAATTAAATCCCAATCACGCAAGCCTAGTGTTAAGTTTTGAGCCATATTTGCGTAGGTTGTGGCAACAATTTTATCTTTGCCGTTGTCAGTGATGCCGTCTAATTGATGAATATCTAAGTTAAGTGCTTTGGCTGACTTAATAAAATCACGAATAATTTTGTCATTCATGGACACAATTAAGATGTTCTTTTTACCTGCATTAGCAAAACGCTTTACCGCGCCTAAACCTGTAAATGTTTTGCCTGTACCTGTGCCATTGGTAAACAGCATCCCATTTTTATTTTCTTCAATTAACCGCTTTTCTAGCTTTGCTACGTCATCGCGCTGCTCAGGCAATAAATAGGGCAATGCTTTATCAATGTTTGCAGCGTTGCCCCATTGGGTCGGTGTACTCTCTGCTTTTAACTGTTCCGCCTCTTTAGCGGTTTGGGTTACGCTTCCAGCTCTCGTAGAAGTGCGTACAATTGCGCTATCTCGTTCTCTGTTAGTAGGTGTTCGTGACTCATTAGTGCGGCTGCTTCGGCTGCTCTTAGTGGTGGTATTGCTTGCTCCAACTCCACGCTCTCCTGCTCCATCAGAAACGCTTGTATCGCCTCTCGCTCCGACACCAATACCATCATTTTTTGGTAAGCTAAGGCCACTGTCTCGCTCACTTCCTCCTCGCGCATCAAGTCCGTTGACTGGCGGTCTAGCCAAACGTCCAAGTTCGCCTGATTCATTTGCATTGCCATTTTCAGCACTTTGTTTTTGATTAGTGCTGATTGTGTTGTCGCTATTTGATTCCATAGCGTTGCTGGTACTTGGTACATTGTTTTCACCTTGTAAAAATTTATCTCTATTAGTTATTAAGAAATAGCGTAAAGCTGCCTCTAAATCACTAATTATCTTTCTTTGTTCACCAAATTCACGCATCCAAAAATGGCTAGTATCAATCGTTGCTTTAGCATCGTTTATCAAAACCAACTCATTAGCATAAGCTGTCAAAGTTTGTGAGTTTTCAAGCCATTTACGCAATGTTGCCTTTGCTTTAATCTGCTTATCTTTGTAGTCAACTTCAAAGTCTTTTGATGCGAAAACATCACCTTTTTGATTATTAAAGGGTTCTATTGTCCAGCCAAACACTTTTAATGTATCTGCTAATTCTTGATGTGGATTTTGTACTTCACCTTTTGGCGTGTAAGTTGGTGGAGCTTCATTAGTTGGCGATATTTGTGGAACTAAGGTATTTTTATCTAAATAATCATCTTTATATAAACCTGCCATAGTTAGCTGTTTTAATGCTTTTTTGTCTAATTCATAGTCTTTTGACATAGCATAGTTAGTAATTGCTATGTGTTTATAACGTGGTTCTTTTCGTGCTTTATCAATGTAATAAGCAACCATGTCAGCTATATCATTAGGCTTTAACATGGCTGGATAGCTACCATCCACATACTTTCCTTGTTTTTCCATTTCTTCTTTATAAATCTCATGGGCTAAAGCACGCTTTACACCAATAGATAATTTATCAATACCTGCTTGAGCTTTGGCTAATTTTTCTTGTGTTTGACGCTCACGCTGTTGCTCTATACTGACAAACTCTGGGGGCTGCAAACTTGTATAAAGACTATTGGCCCCCTCATCAGCAATAGGCTCATAACGAATAGAAAAAGCATAGTAATTATTAGACTCACTGACATATTTGCCCGTCAGATTAATGCCTTCATACTTTTCTTCATTTGAAGTAATAGTCACAGTCCTTGCAATACCAAATAACTCACGGTATTTGTTGTACTGCCAAGGTAAAAATTTCCCCATGACTGACTTTTCTATTTTGCGATGCTTATTGTTATTTTCATCAACAAAAATTTCTTCTTTTTCTTGTGCGTATTTTAATAAGCCTGCTAAAAACTCTTGTGGTTTATCAGTCGTGACAGGCTCATCATTGGCCGCTTGTGGCGTATTACCAAAGTTATATTTATGTGTGCTATGACTTGATTTTGCTTTGTTAATACCATCTCTTGTCCAATTTTCTTTGGCATCAAAATAAAAACTATCACCACTTCCTTTAATGGTTACACCTTCTTCCTTTATCATGGTTTTCAACATATCAGAAAATGATGATTGCAGCTTTTCTAAAAATTCACGGCTATAACCTCTGCTAATGCTGACATAACCCAAACCATAATCAACAATCTGACCATCTGCATTGAGCGCATTCAAGTTATAGCTAGAATCGCTCATACCATCATAGCCATTGCCTCTAAAATGCTGTGCAATCACATCAACTAAATCGTATGACGCACCATCTACCCATGACACACTTACACTGCCATAAGCTGTACCACGGCTCATGGTCACACTAAACTTGGTATCAGGAAATAATTTAGTTAAAGTCTTTTTGAGTAGCTTCGCACCCTCTTTTGTCTCTAACCTTACTTGTGGATTTTTATATTTTTGCGAGGCTGGCTTAAATTTAAGCTCTAATGCTTTGATGTTGTTATCATCATCACTGACCAAGGTATCACTTTCAACGATTGCTACAGGCTCATTTTTGGGTGTTTCTGTTGGTGTTTGCTGAGTAGTAACGGCCTGTGACTCTAAGCCTAAATACTTCTCACGAATAAACCAACCGCCATCCTTTTTAAATGTAAATTCATCAATGGCTTTAGCTTCGCCATAGCTTAAATCTGTACGGACAACGCCACGGATAACCTTACCTTTTTTGGTGGTATGCTCAACAAATTGTACATTGGCTGTAGCTGCTTCTATTTTTAAGCCTGCCAATGTTGCAAGGGCAGTTACATTATCGGTTGTATTATTGGCTAATACGGCACGTATGGCTTTTAGGATTGGTGCGATTGCAGACATAAAAAAACTCAAGCAAAAAATAAAAACTTGAGTTAGTTTAATTGTGTTTTATAGGGTGATTTTTGATAGGTTACAGACACTAAAAAACCCCATGATTGGGGCTTTTACGCAAGTTAATTTAATACTACCTGACCTAAACCTTTAAGAACCTGTCTTGCTGCATTTACTGCGGCTTGACTTAAAAGATCAGGATCCACACTTTCAGCATCAATCAACTCTAAATCGGATAGCTTGGCTTGTTCAGTAAATACGTTAATTTCATCATTCACAATTTGACGTAAAAAGATGTTTTTATCTTCTTTAGGTTCATTTTGTAATTCTGGTGTATTTTCAACCTGTGCCTTACCACCCAACAAATCAACTAATTCAAGCACTCGCTTAGTCGTTTTGACTTTATCAAGTGCTTTTAGTTGCCCACCTTTCAAAGAGGCAACTAAACTTAACAACTCTTTTGTTAACTTAACTTTTTGTAAAACATTCATGTTATTTCCCTCTTAAACCGTGGCTGCTTGTGCAATGGCATATTGTGCAAAGGCTTCGGCTGCTTGCTCAAAAAGAGGTTCTAGCTCTGCATTTAAACGATCACCAATATCAGTCAGTTTGGCCTCGATTTCGTCAGCATTAGACAAGTCTGCTTTACCGTCAATAATAGATTGTAAGTAATCACGGTCGGGGTTAGATTTTGGCGTATTCACAAGTTCACGACGTTTAAGCACATAAGCCTCCACTTTTTCGTTAAACGCCTTGGCTGCTTTTTCAAAAGACTTGACATTATAACCATAATCACGCAAATCAATTTCTGTCTCAGTGATAATTGCACCACCTGTCGGCGCATTGTTATCGGTAACAGCTAAATAACGCTCTCTTGAATCAAAATAGGCTGACAATATGCGCGAGCCATCACTAATATCCCCAGCTTCCGCCAATCCTGCAAATTTTTTGCTAATACCCCCTGATACAGCATCTAAAGACCAACCGTATTGTGTTAAGGCTTCAAACACTGATTTTTTGTTGCTCAATTCAGGCGAAAAAAACTTACCATCAGGATATTTTGCAAAATCCCATTCACCTAATGCGTATAATTGTGGATTGCCTACTTTGCTAACGTAATACTTGCCATCTTTCTCAAAATAAAGATTTTCATCGCCTATATCTGTGATTTCAGCAATACCAATCTCTGATAATTTGCTTGAATCAACATTGGTGCTATTTACGATTTTAAGATATTCAATTTTAGGGAATATGGCTTTAGTCAAAAAGTCTTCCATTTTTGCAACAATCGCTTTAGGCGTTTTAGGACTGCTTCCGCCAATATCTCCAAATTTTTGATAATCAAATTTTTCAAAATCCTTTTTAGTTTTTTGGTCATCTGTGTAAATAAAAACAAAATTAGAAATAGTCATCTCTCCATAACTATCTCGTGGGACTGTTCTAAGTTCAACACGAATTGAATTTGTGTCGGTTTTTCCTTGTTTTTTAATCCATGCTGATAAACTAAGATAACCTGCATTATCAATAGATTTTTCAGCATCGGTTAAGTCAAACACATAACCTTTAGGCAACACCAAACGACTAGCCAAAGCCTTAAACTCAGCCAATAACTCTTTTTTGACTTCGTTCTCATCAAAAACAGCAATATCCTTGAGTAATCTATCTAGCTTCTTACCTTTAGTCTCAATGCCTAAAGACTTAGCAACAGCACGCGCATTGGCTAAATTAGTTCGGTAATCGGCTGGGCGTTCCTGTTCTTGCTCTATAGTTTGCTCAATAACTGGTTTATTAACCTCTTTCTCCGCTTTTTGCGCCTCCAACGCCTCAATATCTTTGTTAAGCATATCTAACTGACTTTGCTTTGCAATCACTTGAGCATTTAAGTCTTGCTCTTTGATGTTTAGCTCTGCTTTAGCACTATTGGCTTTCATAAACCGATCATGGTTTTTATCAACTAACTGCATAATACGTTTAGCAACAGTACGAACATTCAAGTCTTTACCTTGCTCTGGGGCAACAGCAATAGTGATGTCTTTTTTGTTAAGTACCCACTTATAACTAATCATCTCATCAGTAGGATCAAGTTTTTTAGGGTTCTTATCGGGATTGTGAAAAAATACACCCACGGCTTGACCATCATCCATTTCAAACCATGCAATCACATTTGCCACACCATTTTTAGTTAATGGCTTACTGACCACCACACGCACAGGTTTAACGGCTGTTGTTGCCGCCTGCATCACGGTTAATAATTGTTGGGCTTTACGCTCTAATTTGTTGTACTCCGTGACTAAAGCATCATAGTTTTCGTACACAAAACCTTGATTACCTAACTCTTGAACCATGTCAGTAAATAACATCGGCTCTAAAGCATGGTGTGAATTATCAGACTGGCGTATTTGATATAACAGCTTATGTACTTGGCCACTATGGCTGGCTAAATCTGTTCCTTCTTGCCCCCCCCAAATCACGCTGTCCAAACGCTCTAATCCTGCGTATGGCAAACGATTCACCGTGACAGGTCGTGATTTATCACCATTAGCAAGCCACCATTTAAGCTGCTCAATCGTGCAAGGCACAACACTCATTAAGCCTGTCCAGCCACGCTCAAAACAGTGTTGATAGGTGTCAATGGCTTGCTGTTGCGATAAAAAGCCAAGCATGATTTTGTGTTCATCAAAATAGCCGCCTTGCTTCTTTTG
>NZ_QAON01000032.1 GCF_003051055.1 Agitococcus lubricus
ATAACGTACTGACGGCGGGATTAGGTGCGGATACCTTAAATGGGGGCATGGGAGCGGATACCCTGTATGGTGGTTTGGGCGATGACAGCTACATTGTCAATAGCAGTGACGATGTTGTGAAGGAGTTCTCGAATCAAGGGCTAGATACTGTACATAGTAGTATTGATTACACGCTCATTGGTCATTTAGAAAATCTGTTATTGACAGGTACTGCCGCGATTAACGGCACAGGTAACAGCCTAAATAATATCTTGACGGGAAATAGTGGCGATAATCTCCTGAATGGTGGTTTAGGTGCGGATACCCTGTATGGTGGCTTAGGAAACGATACCTATATTGTGAATACTTCGACAGATGTGGTCACAGAACTTGCAGGTCAAGGGATAGATACCATACGCAGTACGATGAGTAATTATGGGTTGGAGAGTGAAGTTGAAAACTTAGAGTTGATGGGAGGAAGTCATCTAACAGGGATAGGAAATGGCTTGGATAATAGCTTGACGGGAAATAGTGGCAACAATCAACTCAAAGGTGAATTAGGCGCAGACACTCTGAATGGGGGTGTAGGCAACGATACCTTAACAGGCGGTTTAGGTAACGATGTATATCAGTTTGGCCGAGATTATCAAATTGACACGCTGGTAGAGGCCGATGGAACGGTAGGCAACACGGACATTGTGGCGTTTATGGGAGGGATTGCTGTAGACCAACTCTGGTTTAAGCGTGTTGGTAATAACCTAGAAGTGAGTATTATTGGCACGAGTGACAAGGTTGTGGTGAAGAGTTGGTACTTGAGTAGTGACAACCAGATTGAGCAGTTCAAGACGACGGATGGTAACATGACCTTATTGAGTACGGATGTTCAGGCATTGGTCAGTGCAATGGCCAGTATTGCGCCACCGCCTTTAGGTCAAACCGAGTTAAGTTCCGAGCAACACAGTCAGTTAGATGCCATCATCGCCGCAAGTTGGAATTAATAAACTTAACAGGGGTTAGCCGCTTACGCGCGCTAACCCCTATACCTCTTTTAATACCACCATTGGCGACACTTGCCATGTTTTTCGTAAATGCCATAAGCCAATCACTAATACCAAACTTGCGCTAAATAAAGGTGTGAGCCACAGCCAAGCATGAATATGCGCTTTGCCTTCTAGTAAAAATACGCTAATTAATGCCGTAATAATTTCAGTTAATAAGACGGCTAATAAACCTGCCCATAGCCCTAAAATCGCTAGTTCAATACCTGTACGCCATTGCAGTTGTTGACGTTTTGCCCCCAATGCTCGTAATAAAGCAGCCTCATGCAAGCGACTATCAAAACTGGCGGCTAAACTGGCAATTAACACCAAACAGCCTGCCAACACCACAAACACCAAAATCACCAAAATACCTTGGCTGAGTTGTGCCAACAGTTTTTGTGCTTCATTAAGTGTGGCGGCAATATCAATAAAAATAATGGTGGGATATTGACGAATAATGTCCGCCATTTTTGCTTTTTCAGTAGGCGGTACATAAAAGCTGGTTAAATAACTAGCAGGATAATTTTTTAACACCTGTTCAGGAAAAATAAAGAAAAAATTGGGCTGAAAGCTGTCCCAATCTACAGTGCGTAAACTGGTGATTTTTACATCTACTTTACCTTCTGCCATTTGAAAACTGAGTGTGTCACCGAGTTTGAGCTTGAGTCGTTCGGCAAGGTCTTTCTCGACCGATACTTCCGCTTGTTGACCTGTTAACCATTTGCCCTCAACCAATTCATTATTGGCTGGCAGTTTATTCGTCCATGTTAAATTTAATTCACGATTTAAAGAATTGTCTTGTTTATCTTCGTCTTTTTGCTGAGATTTGGTGGCTTCGCCATTGATGGCAACCAAACGTCCACGAACCACAGGATAAAATTCGGTATGCGACCAATGACGTTGCTCAAGTTGTTGCTGTAGACTGTCTTTTTGCTCGGCAGGAATAGTGACAGCAAAATGATTGGGGGTATTAGGGGGAAGGTCGGTTTGCCATTGTTGAAATAAATCGCTACGTAACACCATGACTAATAACACTGCCGTAAAACCTAACGCTAAGGCCAAAATTTGACCAACGGTTTGTTGGGGTTGACGCGTTAAATTAGCAAAGGCTTGCTCCTTAATGCGAGTACGTAAATACCCTAATAACCACCCACAACATGCGCCTAACAAAGTGGCAAGCACCAAACCGCCGACTAAAACAATAGCGGTGAGGGTGATATTGCCTGTTTCTAAACTCAATAAAATAAATAAGGCGACTAAAGCAATGCCTGTGCTGCTCAGCATCGACAAAGAAACGGGCGTTAATTCGCGTCGCATCACGCGTAACGGTGACACCTGTGCTAAACGTAAAAAGGCAGGTAGCGCAAAACCAATCAGCGTCAGGAGGGCAGTGCTTAAACCTGTGATTAAGGGTTGAATAAAATCAAAACTCAAATCGCTAACAGGCAAAAACTGACCCAATAATTCAAACAATAGCAGCGAAAATGCCAAACCTAAACTGCTACCAATCACTAAACCAAAACCACTCACTGCCGCTAATTGACTGGCATACAAGTTAATCAATTGTTGGCGCGAATAGCCCAAACACCTCATCAGTGCAAAACTATCAAAATGCCGTTGGCTAAAACGTTGTGCTGCTAAAGCAACGGCAATCCCTGCTAATAATACACTGGCAATACTGGCTAAACTTAAATAACTATTGGCATTAATAATCGGTTTACTGAGTTGTTTATTGGCACTGTGAATATCGCGTAGGCGTTCGTAATCATTGAGTTGGTCTTTGGCTTGTTGAGAAAATTGGCTAACAGCTTGGCTTTTACCTGCCACTAAAAAGCGATAACTCACTCGACTGCCTTGTTGAATGGCATTGGTTTTAGGTACATCTGCAATATTGATAATAATTTTGGGTGAAAAAGCCGAAAAGCTACCACCCATATCGGCATCAACGGCAATGGTTGCGGCAATAATAAACTCCGCTTCACCTAAGGTAATACGTTGACCGACTTGGCTATTGAGTAAATTTAACAAACGCTCTTCGACCCATACTGTGCCTTGTGCGGGCGTGCGAGTGGTCATTTTAGGTTGTGTGCTGAGTGTGCCACGTAACGGATAATTATCGGCAACCGCTTTAATACTACTCAGTTGAAAGTTATCACCTTGTTGAGCAACTGTGGCAAATTCAATGGTTTGGCTAGTTTGTAAACGGTGTTGTTGTGCCAGTTGTGACCAGTCAGCGCGTAGTGGACGACTACTCACCACCACCACATCCGCCGCTAATAAACGTGCGGCTTGTTGATTAATCGCTTGGGCTAAGGTGTGGGTAAAAAAACTCAGAGTCGTCGTGGCGGTGACTGCCAAAATCAGCGCGGCAATCAGTAAAGTAAATTCGCCTGCGCGTAATTCACGCCAAAATAAACGCCATGTCATAACATGTGTCCTTGCGCTAAGGTTAAACGCTGCTGACAACGCTCGGCAAGTTTTAAGTCATGGGTCACTAATACTAAGGTCGTGCCATGTTGCGTATTCAAATTAAACAATAAATCAATAATATGCTGCCCCGTTTGGCTATCTAAATTACCTGTGGGTTCATCGGCAAATAAAATTTTCGGTTTACAGGCAAAAGCACGCGCAATGGCAACACGTTGTTGCTCACCACCAGAAAGTTGTTTGGGCGTATGGTGCAAACGATGAGCTAAACCGACTTGTTCTAGGCATTGTTTTGCCCATGTTGTATCGGTATTTTTACTTAACGAGAGTGGCAGCAAAACATTTTCTAGGGCGGTTAAATGCGGTAACAAATGAAACGACTGAAACACAAAGCCAACATATTGTTGACGTAAACTAGCACGTTCATCTTCGGATAAAGTGCTTAACTCCTGACCCAATAATTTAATAGAGCCAGAACTGGGGGTGTCTAGGCCTGCCAATAGTCCTAATAACGTCGATTTGCCCGACCCCGAGCTACCGACAATCGCAACCGTAGAGCTTTGTTCAATACGCAAATCAATCTGTTGCAAAATCGTCAACGCATGCTCCGTTGTGGCGATAGTTTTGTTAAGGTTGGCAACAAGTAATGCAGGGGGAGGTGTGGTCATGGCAAAGTTTTGGCTTAGTCTAATGTTAATCGTGGTAAGTGGACTCAATACCGCTTATGCAGCCAGTATTGTGGTCTTTGGTGATAGTATCAGCGCGGCCTATGGCATAGAAGTCAACAAAGGCTGGGTTGCAAAATTGCAACAAAAGCTCAAACAACAAAAAAAGTCCTATCAAGTCATCAATGCCAGTGTCAGTGGCGAAACAACCTCAGGCGGATTAAGCCGTTTGCCGCAAGTGTTAACGCAATATCAACCCCACATATTGATTTTGGAATTGGGCGGAAATGACGGTTTACGTGGTCAACCACCTAAATTGATGCAGCAAAATCTACAAAAAATGATTCAACAAGCGAAACAACAAAAGGTAAAAGTGCTGTTATTAGGCATGAAAATTCCACCTAACTACGGTAAAGCCTATAACCAAGCCTTTGAAAAAGTTTTTGTGGATGTGGCAAATACAGAACAAGTACCGTTTGTGCCATTTTTTTTGGAAGGCGTGGGAGGTAATGATGCCCTTATGCAAGCAGATGGCATTCATCCTAATACACAAGCACAAGACAAACTCTTAAATCATGTATGGCCAACCTTAGAGAAAATCTTATGAAAATATATCTTCTACTCGCTATGTCTTTATTGACAGCGTGCAGTCAACAAGCATGGTATCAAAGCACTCAGGAGCATGCGCGATTACAATGTCAGAAGGCTGTTGATATCAACGAACAGCAGCGCTGTTTGCAAGCCTTGCCAGATTATCAACCCTATCAACAACAAAGAAAGGAATTGGCTTTACCTCAACCTTAACACATGCACAAACTCAGTTTTTCTTGTTTTTATGTGTTAGGGAAGTTGTGGAGCGATGAAAGGTAGACAGTGTCTCTGATAGTAAATGCTGAAAAAGGTGCTAATTGGTAGTTATTTTCCGATAAAATGAAGATGTTATGTCTTGAATTTTTATTATACAAATGTGCCGTAATGTGCTGTGTTTTTTGAATGCAAGATATTGTTTTTTATGTAAAATATTTTGATACAATTAAGTGGCCGTCAAAAGTCAAGACGCATTCCTTTCTGTGATGGGCATAGCAGTTTTCTATGCAAACAAAAAGTAAGTTAGCACACATCCTAAAAATCTCAGTTAGCCTTCAGGCGATAGTCATAAAAATAACAACATGGCATCAGCCGCATGAGGCAAGCACGTCAAATTACTAATTGGAGTCGTCGTCATGTCTCGTTTACCTCATATACTTTTTGCATCCATGATGGCTTTAGCGGTAACTCCCAGTATCAGTTTTGCGGTAGATAATGACTTAAAAGATATTCGGCCAGATATCAATAAAAATGAATGGCAGTTAGTCAAAAATGACACTACACGCAATATTAAAACTTACATTCGTGAGGTAGACGGTAAGCGTATCAACTTTAAGGTCGATGCGATGATTGATGGCGATTTAGCTACCGTTGCACGCGTACATTTTGATGTGGATAACATTAAACATTGGTTTTGGGAAACCTTAGACTCACGGTTATTAAAAAAAGTATCCAGCACAGAATATTATTATTACATGCAGTACAACGCCCCTGTGACCATGCCTGACCGTGACGCGATTTTGCATGCGGTAGTCGAACCCTATACCGCTAAAAAAGGTTATATGCAGTTAACAATTAACGCAGTACCCGATTATTTGCCTGTACAAGCGAATTTAGTCCGTGTACAAGCGCAAGATATGACGGTCAAATTCACCCCCATGGGTAAAGACAAAGTACATATTGCAGCCGAAGGCTTTGTCGACCCAGGTGGGATTGCACCGACATGGGCGATGAACTTTGTACAACGTAATGCGCCCTACTCAACTATGTTGGGCTTACAACGTCGTGTGAATATGGCGGCACACATGCCACTCAATGAGCCTTTGCCTTTTGCCTATATGGAATAATGTTTCAAGGATGGGGGATAGTTTGCATCGCCCATCCGTTTACTCGCCCTTAAATTCATATCGATGTTCTAAAACAAAAACTTATGAGTCGATGTTAAAAGCGATGCATCAATAACGCCATACCGCATGGTATCTCGTTCACTCCAACAACCTTTCGCGCCAAAAAAAAGCAATATCGTCTTTTAGCCAGTGGCGGCCTCTGTAAATTTCGGTTATATAGAAAAAAGACTCACGCAGCACCACAGAACGTCTACTTATAACGGCATAGTCATAGATGTCTCTAGAAAGACGTGACCTGTGAGGGTCTTCACAATAACAGCAAACTGCTTAAAACATTCGGGTCGTCAGCGACCAAACGAATCAAAAACAATAATACTCTCCAGTCCTTACAAGGAGAGTCAGCGCTCAGGAGCAATTATGTTAAAAAAACTCTCTGTGATAGCTTTTGCTGTGTGTACAGCATTAGCACCAGTCGCCAGCATAGCGGCTTCTGGTAATGATGATGTCGAAGAGCTCCGAACTGACAGTAAACGAGCGAATGAATGGGTACAAATTAAAAAAGATAAGCTGAAAAATATTTCCACTTGGGCTAAACGCGAGGATGGTAAAAGTATTCGTTCCTTCAAGGTAGAAATGATTGTCGATGCCGATTTAGAAACTTTAGCGCGTCTCCACTTTGATATCGAAAATATCAAGCGCTGGTTCTGGGAAACTAAAGAATCTCGTTTGCTAAAAAAGGTGTCTGACCGAGAATATTACTTTTATCAAGTGTTTAACGCCCCATTAACAGTACCAGACCGTGACTCCATCATTCATGTCGTGGTTGAGCCATTTACCGCAAAACGTGGTTATATGGTGATGAAGTTGAATGCAGTGCCTGATTTTATGCCACCTCAACCAGGTAAAACACGTGTACAAGCTCAAGACTATTACATCAAATTCACACCCATTGATAAAAACACCACGCGTCTAGAGTCTGAAGGTTATATTGACCCAGGTGGAATTATCCCCGCGTGGACGATTAACTTTGTCCAACGCAGTGCGCCGTATATCAGTATGCTGGGTTTATCGCGTATGGTGCAGTTACCGTATTATCGTGAAAGTAAAGACCCCTTAGACTTTGTTTATATGGAATAACAAGCCAGTTGTTTGCTGCGTAAACATATAGGGTCTGTATCAGACCCTATATTATTTCTAGGCTTTATAATGGTATCTTTAGCAAGGTCTAAACCACTCAGGGCTTAAGTCTGTACTGCAATGCGCCCTGAACGGTGTATATGGCAATGTTGGTGAAATTGGTCAGACGGCTACCCCTTGCGATAGTCGTTTCAGTCCTAAAAAGTCATCTTGTGCTAAGGAGTTGTCTGCTTATGGGAAGTTTCGTTGTCCTGATTATCGTCGGTTTTGCCATTGTATTGGCATATAAGTCGATTCAACAAGTTCCTCAAGGTTATGAATATACCGTGGAGTCCTTTGGTCGTTACACGAAAACGCTACAGCCTGGCTTGCACTTTTTAATGCCCTTTGTCGAAAGGGTAGGTGCTAAACTTAATATGATGGAACAGGTCTTAGATGTACCGCCTCAACAAGTTATCTCGCGGGATAATGCAATGGTGACGATTGATGCGGTCTGTTTCTTTCAAATTATCAAAGCGGCACAAGCGGCTTATGAAGTCAGTAATTTAGAATATGCGATTCGCAATTTAACCATGACCAATATTCGTACCGTGATTGGTTCTTTAGAGTTAGATAGCATGTTGTCACAACGTGACCAAATCAATGCCCAATTATTGAATACCATCGACCAAGCGACCAGCCCTTGGGGGGTAAAAATTACCCGTGTAGAAATTAAAGACATTACACCGCCGCACGATTTAGTCGAAGCCATGGCCTCGCAAATGAAAGCAGAGCGAACCAAACGGGCTCAAATTTTAGATGCCGAAGGCCATCGTCAAGCTGAAATTTTGCGGGCAGAAGGTGATAAACAAGCCAAAATCTTAAAAGCAGAAGGTGACCGTCAAGCGGCATTCTTAGAGGCGGAAGCGCGCGAACGTCAAGCGCAAGCGGAAGCTCAAGCAACCTTAGTGGTCTCGCAGGCGATTGCACAAGGGGACATTCATGCAGTCAATTATTTTGTCGCACAAAAGTATATTGAGGCATTAGGAGAAGTCGCCAAAGCACCTAATAATAAATTAGTCCTCATGCCCCTAGAAGCATCGAGTGTGATAGGTTCAATTGCAGGGATTAGTGACTTGGTAAAAGAGCTCAAACATACCGAGCCTAGTACTCCTCCGCATAGTCCAACGCCGTTATTTAATAGGTGATGCGATGTGGCAAGAACCTTATGCATGGTGGGCAGCTTTTGGCTTTTTGTTATTGATTATTGAAATGCTGTCAGGCACTTTCTTTTTTTTAGCGATAGCCGCCGCCGCATTCTTAACCACATTTGTGGCTGTCCTCAGTACAGATTATTTAGGCCAATGGGTGGCTTTTGCTGGCTTTAGTGTGATGACATTGGTACTATGGTACAAGTTTAGGCCAGCTACGCATCAGCATGATGCTGCGAGTAGCTTAAATAATCGTACACGTCATCTCGTGGGCAGACAGGTGATTCTCAGCGAGCCAATTGTCAATGGTGTTGGACGTGTCAATATTGATGACAGTTGGTGGAAGGCATCAGGTGCTGATATGCCAGTCGGTACACATGTTAAAGTGATGGCAGTACATGATATGATTCTAACGGTCGAAAAAGTCATTTAGGAGTTTTTATGAAACAACAACGTATTGAAATTATTCACGATTTTCCTCAATCTGTTGAAAAAGTTTTTGCATGGATAGGCAATCATAATAACTTAGGCGAGATTTTCTTTCCCTTTACAGTCACCCGTATTAAAGATGGTCAGGGGGATGTCAACGGCGTAGGCTCTGTGCGTAAATTGAGTGCTTTCCCTCTGATTCCCGTCGAAGAAACCGTGACAGCCTTCACCCCCAATCAATTGATTGAATATACTGTCACCAGCAAATTAGCGCCTATCAAAGAGCATTTAGGTGTGATGCAGTTTGAGTCTTATAACGGTGGTACACGTTTACGTTATACCATTACTTTCAAAGGTGTCGTGCCGTTATTAGGGCCTGTGCTCAAAGTAGGTTTGGGGCAAGGCATTAAACGTGGGTTAAGCAAACTGGCTAAAAAGAGTCTCTAATTACCCATGATGGAAGTTCACGAGCGCCGCTTTCACGTCAACGGTCGTTTAATGGCGGCACGTTGTTGGCATGATAGCCAATTGCCGCCTATATTAGCATTGCACGGTTGGTTGGATAATGCGGCAACTTTTGACCGTTTAGCACCGTATTTGTCTAATTATCATGTCGTTGCTTTAGACTTTGCGGGACACGGTTATAGTGAGCATAGAGCGCAAGGCGTACGTTACCATTTAGTTGACCATCTAGATGATGTTTTAGCTGTCGTTAAACAACTGGCTTGGACATCATTTACCCTCATGGGGCATTCAATGGGGGCAGGCATTGCCGTCTTATTTAGTGCAGCAATGCCAGATGCTATCAACAAACTGGTACTCATTGAAGGACTAGGCCCTTATACAGGTCAAGTAGAAGACTCCGTGCAACATTTAAGTACAGCGCTGAACGAGTGGCAACATGCTCATCAGGGGACTAGTCGTATTCTGCCCAGTTTTGACCATGCGGTGAAAGCGCGAATGAATGGTCTACTACCCGTTGGCGAACAGGCTGCCCGCCTATTATGTCAACGTGGTACTAAACAAGTCGCAGACGGTTTGGTTTGGACAGCCGATAAACGCCTGCGCTTATCATCGCCTACGCGCTTTAGTGAGCAACAGGTCTGTGCTTATTTGTCAGCCATTCAATGCCCAACCTTGCTAATCAGTGCCGAAAATACCTTGCCCTTCGACCGAACAGCATATCAGCAACGTATAAACGCTATTAAGCAATTAACACATGTTCAACTCGCAGGCGGGCACCATCTGCATTTGGATGATAATGTTGACGGGGTTGCACAGGTGCTGACCACATTCTTACAAACAGCGACTGTGTCGTAACTATTAAAAAAGCACAAACAACCAACAGTATTAACAGCAGACCTTAATTCTCCATCATTGAGCAAGGCTTAGGCTTTAGGCTACAATAAAGCCCCAAATAACGCATTTTCATTTACATGAACCCTTCTAGCGAACCTCCGAGTGCTTGGCACTCGTTAAACTCTTTTTGCTCTTTTTACATTCCTGTTATTAACACGACATATTCTGTCACAGTACGTGTACACTCTATGGAGCAGCCATCATGATAGAGTGGTTAGCAGACCCTACGGCATGGCTAGGACTTTTTACCCTCATTTTTCTCGAAATTGTACTGGGTATCGACAACCTCATTTTTATTGCCATTTTGGCCGATAAACTCCCGCCCAAACAACGAGACCAAGCGCGAGTGATTGGCTTAACCTTAGCGATGGTTATGCGTTTAGGCATGTTAGCCAGTATCTCTTGGCTAGTCACTTTAACCGACCCTTTATTTCACATTGCAAGCCAAGGCTTTTCAGGCCGTGACCTGATTTTATTGACGGGTGGTGCATTTCTCCTATTTAAGGCAACGATGGAGCTACATGAACGTTTAGAAGGCTCTATGCATATACAGGGGCAATCGCAAGGACACGCAAAATTCTGGCCTGTAGTTGCACAAATTGTTGTTTTAGATGCCGTATTCTCAATTGACGCAGTGATTACTGCCGTGGGCATGGTTGACCATCTCTCGATTATGATGATAGCTGTCATCATTTCTATCACCTTAATGATGATTGCCAGTAAGCCCTTGACCCGTTTTGTGAATGCCCATCCAACCGTCATTATGTTGTGCTTAGGCTTTTTGATGATGATTGGTTTTAGCTTAACCGCCGAAGGTTTAGGTTTTCATATTCCTAAAGGCTATTTATATGCCGCTATTGGCTTTTCTATCTTAATCGAAGTCTTTAATCAAATCGCACGTTTACGGCGTAAACAACACTTACAAGATGAATTGAGTTTACGCGAACGCACGGCCTATGCGGTGATGCGCATTTTGGGAGGAAGGGAAGTAGATAGTCATCAGGTAGGCGATGAAATTGTCGATATGTTAGATGATGCAAAAGCGGACGATGCCGTATTTAATCGTCGTGAACGTATCATGATTAATGGGGTATTACAGCTTGCGGAGCGACCCATCAAAACCATTATGACGGGACGACACGCCATAGACCGCATCAATATATCTGATGACCACGACAAAATTTTGCACGACTTAGCACAGTCTACACACTCCAGAATCTTGGCCGTTAAAAATGGTGTCGTGCATGAGCCGCTAGGATTTATTCACAAGAAAGAGCTATATAAAGAGCAATTACTTAACCTAGCGATTGATTGGCAAAATATGGTGCGCACAACCATCAATTTACCCGATAGCTGCTCTATTCTCAATGCGCTGGAGCAAATGCGTAGTCAATCCACCCATATTGCCTTTGTAGTCAACGAGTTTGGAGATTTTGTCGGTATGTTAACCATGACCGATATCTTGGAGTCGATTGCGGGTGAATTACCAGATGCCAGTGAATGGGCGCAGCCTATCAGTGCATAATCAACGGGGCTGTCACAGCCCCATATAACGTTTTAATACCAACATCGAGCTATCGTCACTTGGGAGGATAATTGATATATGACACCTATTCATTTAGTTTGTCCGCATTGTTTTGCCACAAATCGTCTCCCTCGTGAGCGTTTGCAACAACAACCGCAATGTGGAAAATGCCATCAAGCAATTATCAATGGCCAAGTCATTGAATTGACCGCCTCACAATTCGATATGGTCATTAACCGTCATGAATTGCCTGTCGTTGTCGATTTTTGGGCAAGTTGGTGTGGACCTTGTCAGATGATGGCACCGCAGTTTGCAAAAGCAGCAGTAGAATTTTCTGGACAAGCCTTATTTGCCAAAATAAATACAGAGTCAGAACAACAGGTAGCTGCAAAATTTCAAATTCGTAGCATTCCAAGTCTTTTAATCTTTATGAAGGGACAAGAAATTACTCGTACATCGGGCGCTTTATCAGCATTACAACTACAGCAATGGCTAAAAAACTATGTCGCATAGCACTTTTTTGCTTTATAAATAAACAATCAATCGTCTTTTGGCTATAAAGCGAGCAGTTGTTGAAAGATAATGGGACTTTTCGCTTGCAAGGATTGAATAAATGAGTAGAATGCGCGGCCTGCCAACGACGAAGCGACGCGAAAGCGAAGCGGGAGTAGGGTGGTAAGTTGATGAC
>NZ_QAON01000033.1 GCF_003051055.1 Agitococcus lubricus
ACTACGGTTTGAGAATCCGCATTTTCTACTAATCCATCGTCATTCACAGGATAAATTTTGGCAATTAAATGCTTATTTAAGCCGTAATTTTCACCACCCCACTCACTAGATAAAGGTATCATTATGCTGCTAACTCCGCCTCTAGTTGTGCTTTGTATTGCTGTCGTTCGGCAATTAAGGCATCCAAGCTGTTAACTTGTTCTTGCAAGGCAGATACTCTTGTCTTTTGAGTATTTTTAAGTCCTGAGCTTTTGGCAGCTTGTGCTACATCATCGGCTTTAGTTTTGGCAGCTAAGGCTTTTTGATAGGCGGTACGGCTCGATTTAATACGTTGAGCAATTTCTTGTATCACGGCTTCGGGCTTGTGGGCATCTTGATTGCGTAAAGCAGCTTCTTTGCCATTAATTTTTACTTTGAAAATATCGCCAGTTTGTTTGATTAACAAAGTCACGGTTTGACTATCAGCAAAGGTTAAAGCTACTTCTTTGTAGCTAATGCCAGCGGTACGTTTTAAGGCTTTCTCAACATCATGGCTAACCAACTTTTCACCCAAAGCACTAAATAACTCAATGAGTCGTTTCATGCTTTCTGCTTCGGTGGATAGGTTTTTAATGTCAAATAATAAAGGCGTGGCGGTCATGGCTCTATCACTCAATAAGGGCTATTGAGTGATAGTTTGAAGGGTTTTAGGAGATGGTTTTGATGTAGGTTACATGTTAACTAATCTATAAAACGCATAAAATCATCTACTGAAAAAAATGCAGCTTCTCTATTTGGACAATACTCAGCAATTGCCACTCTTAAATATTCTTTTAGCCTAGATCTTATGTCATAAAGACTCACTATGTAGTCATCTATGCCATCTACTTCGTAGCAAACAAACAGATTCTCTTTTTCACCGCTTTCGAGTGTGATGGGTAATAGTTTTTTATTCTGTGGAGTTTTATAAATACCATGAAATTGTATTCCACCACGCGGCCCCACAAAAATATCAATCAAATAAGCATTTTCTGGCAAATCGTCCCAATCTTCATATACTGCAATCAAATCTGATTCGTGCTTGAGTTCATTTACCTTTTTATCAACCTCATCAGAATAATATTCAAACGTAACTGCGAAATAAATTTCTCTATTTTTTAACTCAATACTTTTATCTAAAACCAAGTCAACAAAATTGTGATTTAAGTCTGTTCTAGGTCTAGCGATTCGTCTTTTCTTCCATTCAATTTTGGCGGCTTCGATCATTTCTTCGGTGATGTCCTCAGACTCATTCCACAAGCCATTAAACCACTCTTGAGCTTTTCGGATTTCGTTTGAGTCTTCAATCCTAACGCCACACTCACGCCAGCCTTTAATCTCTTTCTCTTCTAACCCCAAGCCGTTAGCGGATAAGTTTGATGAAGAAACAATCATTGTGTTTGGGGTTAAATAAACTTTGGCGTGTAGATTGGAGCAATTTTTTAGCGCAACACCCATTTTTTGTAATTCTTGAATGGTGTCTGGATTAGTAGAGCCAGTCGTTAAATTACAAATTAACCGAGCAGATTTTTTATTTTTAAAATATTGCTCTGCACCATGACCAACAAAGGCAACCGCACAATCTAGTTGCTCGGCAGGAAGTAATAAATTCTCAATTTCTTTGTTGTTATTCTGTTCTGAGATAAACATAATCAGTCCTCTTTATTTGCTAACTTGGCTTACACGTTCAAGTTCGTCCAACATGTCTTGACAGGACTTACTCCAGATCAGTGTCTCACTCAGCTTTTCTATTAGTTCTTTTGTTCGATTAATAGAAGCTGGCACATCGTAAAGCTCACGGGCAATTTTTTTACCCCAATTGTTAGCAGCTTCATCTAATGAATCGGGTGTTTCTACAATATATCTATTGGCTTCGAGATCATCTTTTAATATTTTTTTAAGTGTGCGTGCAAAACCACTATTATTACTTACTAAAATAGGTGTACCAAAACGTAAAGCTTCTAAAGCAACTAAACCAAATCCCTCTGTTCTAGAAGGCATTATGACTAAAGAAGCTCTTCTTATATCGCTTGCTATATCTTCCAAGTCGGCGGAAAACTCTCGCACTCTTAACGATAAATTAGGATAAGTTGTTGTTAAATTGGTTTGCAACTTTGTTCCTTCGCCACTTGGCGCACCACGAATAATAAGCTCTGGAGCTGCTCTTAAATCTGTTTTATCTAATACATGAATTGCTTTTGCTGCAATATCAATTCCTTTAATTTTTGCGTCTTCAGCTCTACCCAAAATTAAGCAATGTAATAACGTCGGCCACGTAGTAGAACGTGACTCTTCTCTATTAAAACCTACTTGAAACTCAAAAATTGCAGGTCGTCGTTCTGGCTTTA
Organism: Agitococcus lubricus; assembly: GCF_003051055.1. GTDB lineage: Bacteria > Pseudomonadota > Gammaproteobacteria > Pseudomonadales > Moraxellaceae > Agitococcus > Agitococcus lubricus. The sequence goes on from NZ_QAON01000033.1 coordinate 2,367, forward strand.
GCCCATCTAAAACATTTTGAAATTCATCATATAAACGCGGCCCTACTGCGGCAACTAAACTTGCTCCCACAGCAAGCTCTTTCTCCTCTTTTTCTCGAGCTTCGGCTTGCTGAGCTGCATCGGGTTTATCTTTAAACCATTCTAACTGCCCTGCTGCGGTATGAATAAAGTGAATACGTTTTGCATTAGTAAAATGATCTTCTTGCTGCGCTTTTGCATCACTGCCCGTTACTCGCCCATGTCCAATAATAATATCTGGCTGATAACTCGCGTCTAAAGGCAACTTTCTAGATAAGTCACCATTCTTAGCAACAATTAATTCAATATTTTTGGCCTTAGCTTCTGCTCTTTCTTTTGGTTCAGCGGCTTTAACCACACAATGTACAGTTTTACCTATCTCAGCCAATGCAATACATAACTCACGATTAAAGGTTGACAGCCCTCCATGATGAGACGACCATTCTGTTGCTATGACTAAAATGTTTTGGTTGTTAGTTTTACGTCTATCAACACAGCTAATTTCAAGGGGTTTCGCTCTGTCACCCAAATTTTGATCTGGTTTAATCGCATCAAACGGTTTTGAGGATTCTTGTGATCTTTCGGCCAAATGCTCATGTTCTGATGAGTCTTTCTTCTCTGCACCAATATGCCAAATGGTTTCAGGTTTTTTACCAATACGAATAGACAAAACCGACTCAACCAAATGAGTGATTAATTGTTGGCTTTTTGAACCTTCTATTTCTATCCAAATGCTGCCTTGTTGCGATGTCCGCTGAGTATCTGCATAAATAGCATGAATTTTAACTGCACCACTAATTTCTCTATCAAAATAACAAACACCAGTTCGCCAATAAATACCTGCACGACCTGCTTTTTCCCCAATGGCGCACAATACTGCTTTAATAATGCCATCATGTAAAAAATGATATTTTAGCTCCACCTTTGCTGTAGGCTGCGCATTACGCCAAACATCTTGTACGCTTTCACGTTGAGACCACTCGGAAGGCAGTAAATCGGGTGCAATGTATGTATCCGTATTTTCACCTAGTGAAAAACAAGAGCCACATTGCTTCATCATATCAATAAAAAGTTTTTGTTCTTGCTCAGTGTATTGACTCCAAACTGTCTGTTTTAAGTGCCATAAATGGAATTGTCCCAGTTCTCTTTGAATAATTGGTAAAGTTTTAGTTCTATCTAATAAGGCGTATAAGCCTTTTAACGCCCATGCTTGATCTAAAACTAAATCATTACCAAATGCACCGTCTCTCCAAAACACTTGACCAGTTCTATGCAGATAACTCGCAACAATCGAGGAATATTGACTCCCATTGTTTTGGCACAATGCCTCAAACTCATCATACGAAATCGTTTTGCAACTTTCGTTATCACGCTTATGTTGTAACTCGTGCATTACGGAGAGCCAATTTTTAGGTAACTTCACTTCCTCATATCGTTCACATAATAGACGTGCGGCCGATTTTAACTCTGGTTGCAAACGTTCTAAACCATAACTCACCTTTGCACTACAAGAGCTTACTTTTAAACGTGTAAAACCATGATTACTGGGTAAAAGCGGTGGGATTACTTGGCTTTCTTTATCACATTGTGATTGCACAACAATAATAGGTGCATCTTTTCCTGCTAAGGATTGGACATACTCCAACCAATAGGCTAATGAGCGATTGCACATAGGGACGCCATTTTCGATATATTCATTATTATTTTCGTAATCAGGATGCCAAACAATCACATAAATGGCTTTTTCGTCTAAAAATAGGCCATGTGTACCTAAATAAATATCTTGGCCACCAAAATCCCATAGATTGGCATAAACAGCGGGTTTATCATCTTCTTCGGGCAACACTTCAAAGTGTCCCAACATAATGCCATGTGTGCTTTCAATAGCGGGGTCAAAGGGTTGTTGTTGAAGCTTTCGAGCAATTTGAGTTTTGCCAATTCGACCATTACCTAATATCAGTAACTTTAATTCGTTGTTTGGTGCTTCACCTGATGCAAGAATATCTTTTTGCCATGCGATTATTTTTGGAAAGCTATTATGATGGTTAATCGGGTTAGTAATTTCTTCTGGAGTATCAATACATCCGCCTTGATAAATATGTAGTCTAGGCAGTTTAAATAAAAGACTTGAATATATGCACAATAAACTGTGGCATTTTAATTCTCTCAACTCGTTTAAATTGTTTAGGCACTCAACATCAACTAACTTATCGCACCCGCTTAAATCCAATTGTTGTAAGCCCAATAAATTGGACAACCCGCTCACATCATTCAGGCTTGAACACCCGCTTAAATCCAATTGTTGTAAGCCCAATAAATTGGACAGCCCGCTCACATCTTTCAGATTTTCGCACCAACTTAAATTCAATTGCTGTAAGCCCGATAAATGGGACAATACGCTCACATCTTTCAGATTTTCGCACCAACTTAAATCTAGTTGCTGTAAGCCCGATAAATGGGATAATCCGCTCAAATCTCTCAAGCTTTCGCGCCCACTTAAAGACAATTGCTGTAAGCCCGATAAATGGGACAATACGCTCACATCTTTCAGGCTTGAACACCCACTTAAAGACAATTGCTGTAAGCCCGATAAATGAGACAATCCGCTCACATCTTTCAGGCTTGAACACCCACTTAAAGACAATTGCTGTAAGCCCGATAAATGAGACAATACGCTCACATCTTTCAGGCTTGAACACCGCCTTAAAGACAATTGCTGTAAGCCCAATAAATGGGACAATACGCTCACATCATTCAGGCTTGAACACCCACTTAAAGACAATTGCTGTAAGCCCGATAAATGAGACAATACGCTCACATCTTTCAGGCTTCTGCACCCACTTAAATCCAATTGCTGTAAGCCCGATAAATGGGACACTACGCTCACATCTTTCAGGCTTCTGCACCCGCTTAAATCCAATTGCTGTAAGTTCGACAAATGGGACAGCCCGCTCACATCTCTTAGATTTGAACACATGCTTAAATCCAATTGCTGCAAGCCCGATAAATTGGACAGCCCGCTCACATCTTTCAGGCTTCTGCACCAACTTAAATTCAATTGCTGTAAGCCCGATAAATTGGACAATACGCTCACATCTTTCAGATTTTCGCACCAACTTAAATCTAGTTGCTGTAAGCCCGATAAATGGGATAATCCGCTCAAATCTCTCAAGCTTTCGCGCCCACTTAAAGACAATTGCTGTAAGCCCGATAAATGGGACAATACGCTCACATCTTTCAGGCTTGAACACCCACTTAAAGACAATTGCTGTAAGCCCGATAAATTGGACAGCCCGCTCACATCTTTCAGGTTTGAACACCCACTTAAAGACAATTGCTGTAAGCCCAATAAATGGGACACTACGCTCACATCTTTCAGGTTTGAACACCAACTTAAAGACAATTGCTCTAAGCCCAATAAATGGGACACTACGCTCACATCTTTCAGGTTTGAACACCAACTTAAAGACAATTGCTGTAAGCTCGATAAATGGGACAATACGCTCACATCTTTCAGGTTTTCGCACCCACTTAAATCCAATTGCTGTAAGCCCGATAAATGGGACACTACGCTCACATCTCTCAGGCTTCTGCACCTGCTTAAATCCAATTGTTTTAACTCTGTTAACGCCTCAAGTGCCAATATATTTTTTAACCATTTACATCCACGCAAACTTAAAACTTCAAGCTGCGTTAACTGTTTAATTGACTCTGGCAATTCCTCAATACGCAAATCACTTAAATCACACTCTTTAGCACCTGTTGCCAACACCTCAGCAATAATTTTTTCGGCTAAATCGTAAGAGGCTTGATTAGTAATATCTTTCATTAAATTATCCTTTAGTATTTTAATGTTTTAGGCATAAAGAATGACTTGTTTATTTAAGTGTAAGTTTATATATCAAAAAATTACCACCAACAATCCCCTTGCTCCTTAAACTTCTATGCTATACACTATTTTTACCGTACCACATGTACGGTCGGGCTTGGCGGCCTGATTTCACCTCAAGAGCACACAATCCGCGCTCAGCGGTTTTTTTGTGCCTGTTTTTATGCGCCCGCTTTTTGGTGGGCTATGCAGGGAGACTTTCGAGTCTGCTGGAACTTGAGGCCAGTCCGCCAACCTTGCATGGTCTGCCACCCTCACTTGGCGGTTTGGGTGACAGGTTAAAAACCTATCCTCAAGAGGTGTCATTATGACTACCAACGCTTTAACTTTTGATAACACTGTTTTTGAAATTATTGATTTTTCTGGTATGTGCTGGTTAAGGGGCTACCAAATTGGTAGTGCCTTGGGATACTCCCAACCAGATGCGGCTATTTCTAAAATCTACGACCGCAACGCTGACGAATTTACCGATCAAATGACCACCATCCTTGAACTAGACACATCAGGCGGCAAACAAAAAACACGCATCTTTTCTTTACGTGGCGCACATTTAATCGCTATGCTTGCCCGTACACCAATTGCCAAAGCCTTTCGCAAATGGGTACTCGATATACTCGACAAACAAACAACCGCCCAAACATCGCCCGACACTACTGAAACCCTTTCCCAAACCCTAAACCAACTCAGCAAAGGCAACAAAAAGCTGTATATGTCCATGTATAACGGTTTAACTCGCCGTTTTGCTATAGGTCGGTTAGCAGACATTCCCCATGCCGAAATCCACAACGCACTCGCAACTATTTATTTCTTTGCTGTTGAATGGCATCGTAAAAACACACCCACACAATTACCCCTTAAGCTAAATGACGGTGAGTGGTACTTAGTGGTCAAAAACGGTGTTGTGTTATGGGAAAGAAAACTTAAACCAAACTGCAACGATATTCCTGCCAACACGCTCCAAAATCCAAAATTGATGTTAGAGCATATCCGTGAAGTAGTAGGCGAGTTTGTGGGACAACCAGCCTTAGAACACGAAAACAATCTTGTGATGATAAGCCGAGATACAACCAATAAGGTTATGGACTATTTTGCTGCATTGCGCCACGAAATTAACCGACTTGGCGGTAAGTTACCAGTTGCGCCTAATTTTGACAAAGAAGCCATTGTTCGCGCTGTTATCACCGATATGATGGATAGTAGCCGTATGTTGGTATCATTTGACTTTATCACTGGCAAGCCACAAATTACTTTTGTGCCTAATGACTGTTTTGTTGCCAGTAGAGACAACATCGCTAACTTGATTGCTGGTAGTGATGGTGTACCTAGAAAATATTTGCCCGATATTATTAAAGCCGTTGCTAATCGCTTAGCGGGTAATTAAAAAGTAAAGCCCCTTAATCGGGGCTTTTTACTGGAACTTCAAAAAATCACCTATTTTTTCGTCATTATTATAACAGCCGCAGACTAGAGTCGCTCCCGAAAACGCGGTTGAAATAACACCACCAAACGCCTGTCTGCACCCTCTTTGTGGTGTATGGGTGTGACTGGCTTTACGATGGGAAAGGTTAGTTATTAAGGGGGTAAGCCCCCTTTTTTTGGGGCATTAGTTAATAACTATTTTTCTCAATATTTTATCTTTACCTCTTGAAATATTAGCAAATACAACTAAAGTAAGTTGTTAGTTAATAACGAATCAATGTTCTTTTATCATAACTAGCTTACTACATTAGGCATTAACTACTACCATTAAAAAATAAGGGAGTATATTATGAACAACAAATCAGTCCTTATCGCCCTTCACGGCATGGGTACACATACCGAAGATTCGCTCAAAAAAGAAATAGTCGATGCTGCTAACAATGCATTACGTCGCTATCCTAACTATGAAAGCCGCAACATTGAAGATAGTGTAATTATTAAGCCTATTGAATATAACAGCATCTTTGAGGAAACACGTCAAAAAATTAGCAATGCAAATCAACCTATTAGCCAATTTTTAAAAAATCATGATAAAAACTTATCTCCGCATTTTCTGAGTGATATTGTGAATGCCGAAGAAAGTTTAGGACAAGAAAGTAATTTCAATACTCATTGGTTAGATGTCATTTTATATATGACTGCCATAGGTGAGCGCGTGCGTCATCACGTAGCTTTAAAACTTCTTGAAATTATTAAGGAGGCTACAGCACAACAACAAAATATACATCTTTTAGGCCACTCTTTAGGCACATCAGTCTTACACGATGTACTGTGGAAGCTCTATACAGGTGGTGTTATAGATAAAAGTGGTAAAAAACATACATTAGACGCTACAGATAACAAACTTCGTAGTATTTGGATGTTTGCCAATGTTAGTGTCTTAGTATCACGCTTTTCTAGTATTAGTCCCCATCCTCTTACGACTATTGTTAAACCAGGCGCCAATAGTAATGGCTGTACAGAGATTTTCGCTAATATCCATCATAAATATGATCCTTTTACCATTCCTTACGCATTCAAAGTATCACAAAATGATGGTTGGATTCCTCCAGACATCTGGCAAAAAGACTATATTGACATCCTAACCGAGAAAATTACACGTACTGATACCCATAGTCTTGGCGGCTATATTGAAGATCCTGCTGTTACATATCCTTTTCTTAGCCAAATCATACCACTTGGTACACAAAAATTCTCGCCCAGTCTTACAGAGTGGCAAGAAGGCAATGCCAAAATAAAAATTTTATTGGGTAAAGAAAACCTATTAACTGAACTCAAGAATAAAGCTAAATCTGTTAAAAGTCTCAGCGATTTTATACAACTAGGCGAAACCTTTCAAAAAGCCATAAAAACCCAATAAGTTCAATAAACAAGGAATAATACTCATGAAATTAGCATTAATTCTGCTATGTTGTTTCACAAGCTCTGTGAGTTTTGCTGACAGTTGTGTAGAACAAAAAAATTGTTTTCCAAACTTAAATAAAGCTTCTGCCGATCTTTCTGATGCACTAGTCAAAATGGAGCAAAACATCCCCATTGACTATGATGTCACTTTAAAATCATGGCATAATGAATTGGCTCGCGCTTTTGAGGAGGTAGATAATAATATAATCATCTATCCTATTGATTATCAAGGATATAAATTAACTAATTTTACTGATAACTTTTCCCAATATTTCAACTTGGATACCATCAGTAGAACCCCATCATACCCCAGCTTCTCTTATCGTAAATCACTACATGCAACCCCAAGTAATTCTAATTACGAACTTACTATAGGCAATAACTCAGATAGAGTCGAATTTCAAAATACCAATGATACTTTTTGCCAAAAACGCTATAAAAATACTTGTGATGATGTTTTAAAGGATTTGGCTTTATCTGTTAATACTTATAAAATTAAAAATGCAATAGTTACCATTGATAAGATGCTACCTTTATTAAAGTTTCAAAATACACAATGGGCAAATTTTTACAATAAATCTCGCTCGCAAACATTTACCGATTTAATGTTACAAACTTATATTGATAAAGACAAATTACGACAATCTAATTTCGTACCGCCATCTGAAAAGCAATATTTTTTCTTACACCCTAATATTGTCATTGAAAATGTCAACGACGCCTTAGATGGCCAACAAACTAATGAAGCGTTGGCTATCGAATGGCTGGGTATCAACTGGTGGCAGAAATGTCCTATTGCTATTAGTGTAGCTTGTGGTGTATCGGTGGTTAGTTTATATTCTGATCGCTCAGTTGTAAATGATGTAGGTCATGGAGTTATGCTACATTTTGCTAATAAATATTCTATTGGAGTTACCAATCATGATGGTTCTAATGGCATATTTATCACTGCTGACTTATTAAAAGCATTTGAAAATCAAAATGAACGACTACAAACATGGAAAACTAAAGTCAATACTTTGTTAGACCAGTAATTCATTCAGTTTTAGAACGAATTGGGGATATAGATACAATATAATTTGACTAAAAACCTTGGTAGTGCATAGGTTTGACGTGATAAAGTCGTTGTATTGTTGATAGGCAACAGTTTCATAGATTAATCACATTTTTAGACACTACTTTTTTCAGATTACACTTTTGAATATCCAAAAAAATGGCCGCACTAAGCGGCCATTTATAAATTACAGGGTATTGAGCAGATCGTTAATAAAGCCCCATCTTCCGACCTAACTTCAGCGATTTATTACGCTTCAATTTAGCTTGGCCACTATGAGCCTTATTTTGTGCTTTAACCAAAGCTGCTTTTTGTTTAGCAGTGCGTTTTAACTTAGGGCCCAAACGTTTACGAATAATCGTCTTTTTACCATCACGAATAGCTACTTCTTTTTTAAAGTTGGCACTATCAAAAATAGAGGCTTCACTATTCATATCAAAAGCAAATTTTTCAACCGTTTCATCAATCGTATCTTCGTTTTCACCCAACGTCTGCACTAAAAACTCTAACAAACGATTAGCCGCATCATTACGCGCTGCATCATCATTGCCATTAAACAACGCCTCTAAATCGGCATTATCTGCACCCAATGCCCCCATGTAATCACTGGCTGCCTGCATAGCCACCATATAAATATCATTGGTATCATCAGTGCTTGGATCACCGTCTAAATCCATACCCCCATCAGCAATCGCACTAATCAAGGCATCTAAACGATCATACAAAGTTTCGTCTTTGTCTAAATCGTCAGTCTCCGCCCACACTTGCACCGCATTAGCCGCTTGGATACGGATTTGCGACATCACAGCAATGGCCACTAACTTATCAAGCGTTAAGTTATATTCTTTGCCTTCGCCATTCGCACCATCAAAACGATGAACTGGCTTACCCGTTTTAATGGCTTCAACTTGTGCGGGTGTTAATAAACGACCACGCAATGCTTTTTGTAAATCACTCATTATCTTTTACTCTCAAGTAATCGTTTGCTCAATAATGGCCACACGAGCCACCCCATCAAAACTCACTGCTAAACGCACATCCATCCAATCATTAGGCCGCGCTTCATTAGGCTTTAACTCTAAGGTGTAGGTTAAGCCCAACATCATCGGATCACGACTCGGCACTAACCAACCACTGGCTTCGGCATTTTTTAATAAACGCTCAATCTGGGCACGACTACGCGCAATCGCTACGGTCATACCCTTTTGCAAATGATCTTTGACAATACGCACACACACCTGATTTAAGTGTGTGGACATATCCGCGACACTAATCAGCTTTTTCTTACTCACCAAAGTACGTGCCATTGTTAAACAATCACGGAAGGTATAACGACTACCATCACTAAACTTATCCAAAATGACGGGGTTAATTTTGGCCTTAGCTAAATTGCTTAATTGAATCGGTGAAGGCGTGCGTAATTGGCTAATTCCTGTCCGTGGTAAAGGCCAGTCTTTCCCTGCAATTGGGCTTTGTTTGGGGGCAAAGCCCACGCTGTTAATACGTGCGTTACGATTACAACGTAAACCAATTTGCGCCCCACTACTGCCCCAAGAAGCCTTACCACCATTTAACGGATCATCACAACGTAAAGGAGTCCAATAACAAGAGACTAAGAACTCATCAAAATT
>NZ_QAON01000034.1 GCF_003051055.1 Agitococcus lubricus
CATTCAGCCAATGGCTGGTTGAGTCCAAATGCTTTTATGCAAAAGCATCTACTACTTTTAGAGGGTACAACTGTCTAATTTTCTGGCTAGGATCAAACATCCATTTATGGTCTGTGACGACGCTTGGGTGAGATTTTTGCGGCGAAGCATCTTGCATTTTCCAAGAAAAAACAAAAAATCATGCAATTAAATCACCATCATGCTTTAGTGCTGTTTTTGAGATTTACAACGTAACTCACGGGTTCAGAAGCACCTGCAGTTAAGCACTGTATCCCTCCTGATCGCGTTGGGTGACAAGCACGCCCGACATAAGTACCGTCCAAACCATCTCTCCAATCTGTTCTTTGGTATAGCGGCCGCCCTCCCGATACCAGGTGGCCACCCAATTAAGCGCTCCCAGCCCTATCAAGCGCAGCATGTCCAAATCCACTTCCGGTCGGATATAGCCCTTTACCTTCAGCGTATCAAGCAGAGTCGCCCAATAGTTTTCGTAGCGGTCACGCTCGGCAAGCATGGCCTCACGAGCCTCGCCACTCAACGAACGCCATTCAAACAGCAGCACATAGAATATGTTGTTGCCGGAAAGCAACGTCTGTATATGAGCCTGTATGGCCGCACGTAATTTCTGTAAGGGATCGTTGATAGGTGCGGTGGCTTCAAGAACGGCACGGATGGTCAACTCAATTGCAACCTTCATCATGTCTAGCAATATGGCCTCCTTGGCCGGGTAGCGGTAATGCAGACTGCCTGGCAGAAGGCCGCACGCGTTGGCGATCTGTCGCACCGTCGTTCGCTCATAGCCGTTTTCACGGAACAAACGAGCGGCTTCCGTGAGGATGAGAGCACGGTCTGCGGCATCAACACGTGGCTTCTCGGTATAGGGCAGGAGTTGACTCATGGAAGGGCTCGACAAGAGGCGAGGCTGGGCAACAAAGTACAGCCCCTATTTAAGGATGGATGACGTCGTCCACGCTGGAGTGCTGGCACGGCAATACGATGACATGATCGAGCCGTCGTGAGAAATACGAGTCTGATCAATAGCCATGTTTAAACGTGACTATAGCATTGCCTCAATGCTCTTGGTACTGCCAATTGTTACATGACGGGCCAAGGTCATCACAGCCCTTGCCGCTTTCAAACTCGAGCCCCTCCTTAACAGAGCCCACCACTGATAACAACACTGAATCGAATCAGCAGTTTGTCTGTCTGACAGCTGCCGACAATTCGAGAAATAACAATCCCGGATGAATCGGCGTCGGCTCAGATAACGTGCCTGACCTTGATTTGGCCGCTTGACCAAATGATTTGGTCGTGCGATCATGGGCATCAGATCATTCCATAGTCAAGAGAGACATACCAATTGTCACTACTGCGCAGGCTAAACCATCTCCGCCGGGACATGGCCAAGTTAATCAGTAACAGTCGCCAAGAGGCGACAGCTACCTCGTCGTCAAATAAAAAGACCTTCAGGACATTCGAGTCCCGGCGGTCTACGCCGTCGGGCAATCTGACGCACAATCTGCTGCATCCCTCTTCGTTGAGCGTGGTAGAGGTCGTCAGGGAAACGCCTGATGCCATCCGCGTGGTTCTGGCTCGACCGGATGGCCAACCTATCACTTTCACGCCCGGCATGTTCTTCACTGTTGTGGTGACCATTGATGGCGAGGAGCACCGCCGGGCGTATTCGATCGCTAGTCCGGTGCAACAGTCCCAGCAGGTGGATATTGTCATCAAGCGGATTGCAGGCGGACGGGTGTCAGGCTGGCTCAACGAAAACCTCCGAGCTGGCGATACCCTGCAGGTACTCGGCCCGTCCGGTACGTTCACGCTGACACCGGACGTCCGTCAGTCGCGTCATCTCCTACTGGTTGGAGGCGGTAGCGGCATCACTCCCCTGATGTCCATCTTGCAAAGCGTGCTGCTGGCAGAGTCTGATACCCGGATAAGGCTGATTTACGGCAACCGGGGTGTGGACGACATCATTTTCCACGAGGCCTTGAGCGGGTTGGTCAAATCCCATGCGGGCCGCCTAGAGGTTCGCCATGTACTGGAGACACCGCCCAAGGGTTGGCATGGCGGGAAAGGGCGCCTGGATCGTGAGATCTTTGCGCATGAACTGGATGCTCTACTCGAAACAACTGCCCTGAAGGATATCGTGCTCTACCAGTGTGGTCCTGAGCCCATGATGGCTGGCGTACGTGAGGAAATGCTGTCGCGCGGCGTGCCGGAGACGGTGCTTCATCAGGAGCGGTTCACTCCGGCTCCGAAGGCGGTAGAGGCATCCCGCTACACAACGCAGGCTATTCAGGTTTTTGCCCACGGCAAGCAATGGGAAGGAACGGCCAAGCCGGGCGAGACACTGCTTGAGGCTGGGCTGGCCGTCGGTGCGCCCATGACGTTTTCCTGCACTCTGGGCGGCTGTGGGCGCTGTCGGGTCAAATTGGTGTCGGGCGAGGTGGAAATGCCCGAGCCCAATTGCCTGCTGCCGCAAGAGCGGGAGGCCAACTATGCGCTGTCCTGTATTGCGCGGCCGTTGGGTTCTGTCGTGTTTGAAGTCGCCCCCCCGGTAGGGTGAGGCTGATCGCTTGTCCGTTGTTAGGTGTATTACCAAGAAATTGAACTGGAGACTTTTGAAAATGAACCATCCTCTCAACAGCATTCGTAACATCCTTCCCCACCATGTCTGGAACCGGGTTGATGCCTTCTTGGAGTCGGCCGAAATCTTCACAGAGATGAAAAACCCACGGGTTCTACGTTCGATGGCGCCGTCCGCTGTCCGCGGCCTGTTGTTCAAGTCCGGCAAGCAGAGCGACACCACGGACATGGCAGCTTCGCACTCGGCGCACTTCAACTGGGCTTATCCGCACGACCATCCTGAAATGCATGAGCTCTACGAGCGCGCCAAGCTTGGGCAATGGAACGGCTCTAGTCTGCCTTGGCATACCTCGGTGGATCCGCTAGATCCCAATGTCCCCATTGCACCCATCGACCTGATTGACCCGGTAGCAGCAAAGGCGCTGGGCATCAAACTGGAGGGCAAGGATCAGCAACGAATGATTCACTCTATGGCGAGCTGGATGCTGTCCCAGTTTTTGCATGGTGAACAGGGCGCTCTACTCGCTGCAGCCCAAGTCACGGAAAGCGTACAGTGGTACGACGGCAAACTCTACGGAGCGACACAGGTCATGGATGAGGGGCGTCATGTTGAAGTGTTTCATCGCTATCTTACGGAAAAGCTCGACCGACTGTACCACGTAAACGACAACCTGTTCGTGATTATCGACGCACTGATGACCGACTCACGCTGGGATCTGAAGTTCTTGGGTATGCAAATCATGGTGGAAGGGTTGGCGCTTGGCGCTTTCGGCTTCCTCTACCAAAGCACCCGCGAGCCGTTGCTCAAGGAAATGCTGCGCTATGTGATTCAGGACGAAGCACGCCACGTGCACTATGGCGTACTGGCTCTGCGCGAACACATTAACTATAACTTGCCCAAGAACGAGCGCGAGGAGCGTGAGGATTGGGCCTACGAGGTCGCATTGTTGATGCGCAACCGCTTCATGGCCTATGAAGTGTATGAGGAGTGGTACGATGGCACCAGCGTAACCCGGGATCAGTGGCGCCAGCTCATCATGAACTCGCCCGGCATGCAGCGCTTCCGCCAGGTGATGTTCACTCGTCTGGTGCCCAACATTCGCGACATTGGCCTGCTCTCTGAGCGTATCCGTCCACATTACGAGCAGGCTGGTCTCGGTGCCTACTTTGCCGGTCAGTCCGCGCCGGAGCTGAGTGGTGAACAGATGTTGGCCGATCTGGATAGGGAAGCGGCGTAACATCCATGCCGATATTATCTCTCTCCTCATGGTGCATTTTCACAGTGCCGGAGGACTGTGCATGAGTTCATTGTGTGTGTCAGAGACATTGGTACCAACGGCAACCAGCAGCGCAGGCATGCAATTGGCCGATGTGACTCGTCCGGAAAACGTGACGACCATAACACTGGACGGCCATGGCGACGTGCAATTGGTTGCCGACCGCTACGGCGATGTCGGTGCGCAACCGGTAATCTTCCTGCATGGCGGGGGTCAAACCCGCCATGCGTGGGCAAATACGGCAGCCAGTCTTGCATGCGCTGGCTACTGTGTTTGGATTGTCGATTGCCGTGGCCATGGCGATAGCGGATGGGCCGCCGATGCAGACTACGGGCTCGACGCCATGATTGCGGATCTAGGCCATGTGGTTGCCGCCACTGGGGGACTACCAACCATTGTTGGTGCCTCTATGGGTGGTCTGACGGCCATGGTTGCAATCGGTGAGGGCAAGGTGCCCACTGCCAGCCGTCTTGTGCTGGTCGATATTGCACCCCGCATAGAAGCGGCAGGTGTAGCACGCATCCTCACCTTCATGAAAGCGCATCCCGAAGGTTTTGTGTCGCTGGATGATGCACGTGACGCCATTGCCACCTACAACCCCCACCGTCCACCGCCACGAGATACGGCAGGGCTGCGCAAAAACCTGCGCCAAGGCGCTGACGGACGCTACCGCTGGCATTGGGATCCGCGTTTTCTTGATCATGCCCCACACCCTTCCACAACCACCGAGGAAGTCTTGCTGGCGCGGCGATTGACGGCGGCATCTGCCATTACGATTCCTGTTCTGATGCTCCGAGCGGCTCGCAGTGATGTCGTTAGCGAAGCCGGTCTACAGGAGCTGTTGACCCTGATTCCTCATGCCCATGCAGTGAATATCGCCGATGCCAGCCATATGGTGGCAGGCGACCGAAATGATGTGTTCGCCAGTGCCGTACTGGATTTCCTGCCGCCGGTTCGACGTGAATCTGACATAGATTTTGGTGGACGAGTACCTGAAGCCGCGATGCCCAGAAAGTAGGGGATGACGCGATAGCAGAGACTCTCAAGAAATGCTTGGCGTATTTTCGCAAGAAAGATGCCCTTTTTGCCGGTGTCATGACATCAGATGCCGGTTTGGTTAATTTGTTAAACACATGAGGAACAATTATGAATGAAGTCTCTGCCCAATCACGCCGCAGTCGTCTCAGCGGCCATTCGGTTGGCATTCCACCCCGCCATATCGATTTCAATTTTGCGCCGAACACCCCGCGCTATTTCTTCGCCAACAATGCAACCGCTACATTGTTCTTCGCCATGCTGTCGGGCTTCTTTCCGCCCGGTGAGCGCTATTTCATGGAGTCCGTGCGCCACTTCCGCGAACGGATCACCGATGAGCGCCTGCGCGCAGCCATTGCCGGCTTTATGGGACAAGAAGCCATTCACGGCCGGGAGCACGATCTTTTCAACGCGATGCTGGCGGCGCGTGGCTTCGACATGGATACGCCGGACCGTATCGTGAAAGTGGCGTTGAACCTGTTGGGCAAGCTACCACCCAGCACCCGTCTGGCCGCAACAGCCTTCATGGAACACTTCACCGCACTGCTGGCCGAGCAGCTATTGACTGACGAAGCCTTTCAGGCCAAGGCAGATGAAGAATTAATCACACTTTGGCAGTGGCATGCGCTGGAAGAGCTTGAGCATAAGTCTGTGGCCTATGACGTCTATGAGACCATTGGCAACAGCCAAGCCGAGCGCGCCGTGGCAGTGCTGTCATCGCTAGTCGTATTGGTGCCCATGCTAGGCATTACATGGATCTGGATGGTGTACAAGGATGGCCAATTCGGCCACCTGAAGGACAACATGACCGGGCTAAACTTGCTGCTCGGCCGCCGGGGCTTCGTCACGCGTATCCTGCCCCGCTTACCCGAGTTCCTTGACAAGCGGTTTCACCCCCGTCAGCACGATACAGAGGTCATTGAGCGTTTTTGGCGGGATGCGTTGTTCGGGTCTGGTGGAACGCTCCAGACACGTTATCGCAATCGAGAGGCCGCCTAAAGTGGCTGCGCCGCTTTGACTGAAGATACTTCTTGGAGAATCTATGGACAGCTTTGACTATATCATTGTCGGCGCAGGCTCCGCCGGTTGCGTGTTGGCGAACCGGCTCAGCGAGAATCCCGCTAACCGTGTGTGCCTGATCGAGGCTGGTCCGCCAGACACCAGCCCGTTGATCCATATTCCCTTCGGGCTCATTGGCCTTATCCGGGAGGGTCGGCACAACTGGGGCTACAACACCCAACCCCAGCTTGCCTTGAATGGCCGTCAACTTTACACCCCGCGAGGTAAGACGCTGGGCGGCAGCAGTTCCATCAATGCCATGGTCTATATTCGCGGCCACCAGCAGGATTATGATGACTGGGTCGCTGCGGGAAATCCAGGCTGGTCCTGGCAGGATGTTTTGCCTTTGTTCCTGGCCCACGAAAACAATGAGTTGCTGACGGATGCCTATTTTCGACAGGAAGCTCAGCACGGCATCGTACACGAAACCTACAACGCCAAGATGGCGGCGCAGGGAGTTAACGTTGAAAAGATCATTGCGCGCTTCAAGATTGCTATCCGCCTTTTCCAGACCCATTTATCGCCCAAGTACCAACTGGCCCTGACCGCCGCCTTAGAACATATTACCGCCACGCTGGGCGAAGGCTTCATTGACGGTGAGGGGGAAATGTTTCGTCATGCCCATCCCGTCATGCGGGCCATGTTCCTGTGGCACGGCGTCGAAGAGGTCGAGCACAAGGCTGTGGCGTTTGATGTGTACGAGACCGCTGCAGGGGGGGGATACCTTACACGCGCCACAGCCTTGATCGGAGGTACTGCCGTGGTGCATGTGGTGGTTGGCTCCGTGGCTTGGCACATGCTGAAGGTTGATCGCATGAACCGACGCCCTTTGCTCCTTGCTAAAGGCCTCTACCGACTTTATGGCCCCAGAGGGCTATTGACCCGTCTCATGCCGCGCTATCTGGATTGGTTCAGGCCCGGCTTCCATCCCATGGATAGCGGCATACCCAAGAGAGTCGAAGTCTGGCTGGCTGAATACCGGAAACATGAAGATCCGATGTTGGCTTCCGATACGGTTTTCGGTAACAGTGCGCAGGGCGGCTGAACGCAGTTTTCAAAGGTTAACTCATAATGCCACAGTCAACAGATACAAAACCGGTCATTGCCATTACGCATCGGCCTGGCCGCCATTGCGGGAGTTCCGCTATTCGGGACTTACTCGAGTTCCATGGGACGACACTAACCGAGGCCATGTGTTTCGGTTTGGGCTCGGGTTTGGGCATCACCTATCTGATGTTGCCGAATGCGCCAGTTCCCTTTTTGGTTCATGTACGTTCGCTGGGATACGAGGAGCGAGTATTCCAGACACTCGACATCCCCTTTACCTGGACCAGTTATGGTTCGATCGAAGAGGGGGCGCAAGCGCTGGATGATCTTCTCGACCAAGGACGTCCCGCCTTGCTGCTGACCGACATCTTTCACTTGCCATATTTTGCGAGTCGCACCCATTTTCCTGGCCATGCCATCGTGGCTTGGCAACGCCAAGCGGCGGATGACTACATCTTGGTGACTGATACCGAGCGTCCCGCTCCCATCCCGTTGGCTCGTGCCGCATTGGCTCGTGCTCGCTTTTCTGAGCTGCCGCCCTTTTTCCATGCTGGCAATCTGTTCGCGCCTTCAGCCATCCATGCCCGGTATTCAATCGAACGGGTGGCCGCGGCCATACGCCATAACGCCCGTTTACTGCTGGAAGGCGCGCCTCATTCCGGTGTTGCCGCGCTAGACACCTGGCTGGCTGATCTTGGCCGTTGGGAGCGTGAAGGCGACTGGCGTTGGACGACACGGTTTGCCTACCAGATCATCGAGCGGCGTGGCACGGGCGGCGGTGGCTTCCGTAAGATGTATGCGGAATTTCTGGAAGAGGCCGCATTGGCGGATCCGCACATTGCTGATCTGGGGCTGCCAGTGCTAATGGCGGAAAGTGCCCGTTGCTGGAGTGAGCTTGCGGTGGTTCTGAAGGATAGCTCCGAGAGCGAAAACTTTCCTGTGGAGCAGCTTTCGGAGGCTCTGCTATTAGTACGGGCAGCGGAACGTCGCTATTGCGACGCTGCCCTGATGTATTAATTAAGTGCACTTAATGGATTGTATATGAAACCAGAACTGGATCATGCAACGATGGCCAAGGCATTTTTCGGCAGTCATCATCCGCTGTTCAACGCCTTCGGTATTGAAGTGGCGGCTGTAGCCGACGCCAAGGCGGAAATGACGATGCCATTTTCCGAGATGTTATCCGATAGTCGCGGTGCATTGCACCGGGGCACGCTGGTGACACTGCTCGATACAACGTGCGGACTGGCCATTTTCTCCGCGCTCTGTTCACTCCGTCCGATTGCCACCATCGACCTGCGTGTCGATTACCTGCGTGCTATCCCAGTCCGCAGTGGATTGCACGCGGTGGTAGAATGTATCGGCTGGACAGACAGAGTCGCTTTTATTACCGGCCGAGGCTATGCGCTGGGTGACGAGATGCCACTCGCCACGGTTACCGGCTCGTTCGCCATCAATACCTTGGGGCCCGCATTCAATTCAACGGAAAGGAGGACTGTATGATGGAGTTGGAGCGAGCAGGATCGGAGTGTTCTGAGGCGACATCGTTCATACAACTAGCGGTTCCCTTTCATGGATTCCTGGGACTACGGGAGGAGGTTGTAGAGGGAAAAACACTCTATCTAATCGATTTTTGCGAGAATCATGTCGGCAATCCCCTGATTCGGACTTTTCATGGCGGCATTCTTGCCAGCTTCAGCGAGGTGGTAGCCGCTACTCATCTTGCACGCTCTTTGGGCATGATCGAGTTACCAGCATGCTCCACGCTGACCTTTGACTACCTGAGGCCAGCATTTGCTGGAACGATTTGCGCTCTCCCTCATATCGTGAGAGCGGGAAAGCGTATCACGACAGTCTCGGTGCAACTGCGTATGGGGGAAAAGTTGGTCTGCATCGGGCGCTTTCTCTTTCCAGTAGGCTTAAAGAGTTTGGGAGGTAAGGCAGGTGGGGCATCCGACTCATGATCTCCTCACAGCAGGGGAGTAACTGCATGTACATTTTGCACGCGTTTCAGCCATGGCTGAGCCTGCTCTCAAGTGCTGGTCGATTACATGAAAGGACACGGCCGTCATAAGGTGCTGTTTGGCACCAACTACCCGATGATCACTCCTGCCAAAGCCTTGGAAGGCATTAGCGGACTTGGACTGGATGAGCAGGCCCGCAGGTTGTTTCTGGGTGGCAACGCCTGCAAGATTTTTGCGGGTATTTTGTGATCCACGCCAGGCGGATGCCTGTGCTGTGGATGACGGCTTGCTGAAATACCTGTCACCGCTGGGGTGGCAACATATCAACTTGACCAGGCCAATTCCGACCGCTACGGGATGGAGCAAAACCTTAGCGTACGATTTTTTCCGTTTTCTGAGGCGACCCCTGTTAGAAACGGAGTAATGCGAGGAACATACTTATATGGATCTTCATTAAACTCAAAAGGTTCATCAATCTTCTTTTTTCGCTGTTCTAGTTTTTCTGATGAGAGCCATTCGGTTTCCGATGCCTCTGAAAAGCAAACAAAGTGTTTATTACCAAGCTCATGAATGGATAGATTTGTAATGTCTGGGGATGGAGTTGTTGCCCCAATAATTGTGTTTTTCAACTCATCTGCATAGTTTTTGTCGTAAGAGGCTTTAACCATAATATAAAGCAGAACATCATCGCCGTTTCCAATGACTATTTTGGGAGTGCCAACAACCTCTGTCACAAAAGCTCGTTCATAAAAATTATTTAAAACTTTCTTGAATAGGGCTTGGGTATTATCGCGTTGATCCATTTTTGTGAGTGCTTCAGCAAAAAGGCTTTGAGTATCAATACTCTTGGTAGCAATCTTTAGTTCTTCAAGTTTTCTTTGTACACGCTGAGAAACTACGTCAACCTTGAGGCGAACCTCATATGTATTGTTCGACGAAAAGTTTTCTGATACCACAACTACTTTATCAACATAGCCTGCACTGAACATTAACACCTCATCCTTGATAATCTCATCGTTCTTCATAATGAGGTCTGTAATGGTCAAGAGAAACAGGACAGTTATTTAGGCAGCTTGTCTTAAAAAATCACGTTCAAATATTAATGGTGATTTATAACCTAGCGTTGAAT
>NZ_QAON01000035.1 GCF_003051055.1 Agitococcus lubricus
GAACAAGGCGAATGGCGGGAGACCGCCAAAGCAAAAGCTGGCTCTAGTGGCCTAAACCTCTACTTTTAACTTCGGTTAAAAAGGGGATGATTACCACTGATTCTGAGTCATAACCACCCTAGCGGTATCGCAGAGCCAAGTAGTGCAGATCGACTAATTACGGATCGACTAAAGGCAGCGTTAGCACTCGTTGATATACGAGTGCTTGACCATATCATCATTGGTGCAAGCGAGCATGTGTCATTTGCAGAGCGTGGGTTGATATAGATAACTAATCAAGCTTTAAGGAGGTATGCGACAATGATATAGTCATTTCAACAGCGTTTTAATGTTACGTAGGCGTTAGCCAATGAAACAGATATTGTGGACTTAATCCTGCCTTAAATGTGATGCAGTCTTATTTGAAGTGTTTTTCTGTTTTAAAAGCCATTAATAAACAGTTAGTTATGTATAGCTCAGTGAGTGTCGAACTCATGAGCCACACTGGGCGAAGGCTGGATTGCTGTTAAGCAACGAGTTTTGCACCACGAAATGGTTTTGCTGACGTTGGCCGAAACCAAAGCCAGTCCAGCGGAAGGCATTTGTTATAGGGGCTTGAAATAATTTCTATATAAAATTCAAGGAATTAACATTTTTTATCCCGAACTCAGGTTAATTATTGTTAATCTCAAATTCCTTTAACATTTTTTCTGTCTTTGCATTACTGATTTTATAAATCAATTTTTGCGCTTCATGTTGGTCACGTAAGGTTTTGGCTAAGGTAAATGTTGAACCCACAGTAAATAACATGCCCATCAATAAATACCCTTTCACCCACATATCGGCAGGCATCAAAAAAATACCCCCACCCAATGCACCTATCGCAGCCACAAAACAGGCTTTGACAAAAAATACCCAAGAGGCGGAGTCTTGTTGAATACCTTGTTCGTTATACATGATGTTATCCTCGGTATGTATTTTGGAGATATATTCTACAAACCAAGATTCATGCCAATTTAGTCATTATTTTTAGATATAAATATCAACAACTTATAAAAAAACAAAAATTGAGTAGATAAAAAACTATTTCTTATATACATTTTTTATTTTATAACCAACAAAAAAAGTCGATTATGGACAGCCTTTTTAGCCCCGAACAATTGCCTATCGTACAAGCCTTAGCCAATCTTGGTTTTACCAATCCATTTGGTACAGAACGCATTAAATTGGAAAAAATTGTACTTGGCCATCAATACACCCCTGCTTTTCAGGTGTGGGTGATTACGCCAACGCATCAGGGTTTTAGCCCTAACTTGACGGCTTTAGCACAAAGTGCAGAACAGCATATGGCGAGTGCACAACAACGCCTCAAAAAAGGCTATCAGCCTCAGGAAACGGAATGGCAATTATATGGCGAACTTGCGCTATATACCTTGTATTACCGTTATGAAAGCGAATTTTATAAGATTTTAACCAGTGACCATTTAAGTCGTGTGGTCATGCCTTTCTACCGACACTTTGCCGAGCATTGGCATAGCCTAATTGGCAAAAGTCCGCTGTCACAAGCCGAACATTGGTCTGCTGCACATATGTTTGCGCTTTTTTTTCAAATTCGACGGGCATTTCATTTTATTTTTCGCGCGATTCTAGGGACATCTCAACCTGCGGCACAATTACGCATGGCGGTTTGGCAATCCATTTTTGGTCACGATGTCCGTCGTTACCATCGTGCCTTATATTTGCGCATGCACGAAGTCTCAACATTGATTTTGGGCGAGTCAGGGACAGGCAAAGAATTGGTCGCTTCTGCCATTGGGTTAGCGCGTTACATTCCGTTTAATCCTAAAACACAGCGTTTTGAGGGCGATTATTTAGCCGATTTTCAGGCTGTTCATTTAGCTGCGTTGCCTTTAACCTTACTCGAAAGCGAACTATTTGGTCATCGTAAAGGCTCATTCACGGGTGCAACCAGTGACCGTGCGGGCTATTTAGAAACTCAACATCACGGCCAAAGTGTATTTTTAGATGAAGTTGGCGAACTCCCTGCCGAAGTTCAGGTCAAACTATTACGCGTTTTACAAAATCGTCGTTTTCAACGCTTAGGCGACAATCAAAGCCGAGAGTTTTATGGCAAAATCATTTCAGCGACTCACCGAGACTTAGCCGCTGATATTGAAAAAGGCTTATTTCGTGCCGATTTATATTACCGCTTATGTTCTGATATTATCCGTACCCCCTCATTAGCAGTACAACTGGCAGACAATGCTGATGAATTGGCACATTTAGTCACATTGGTCACTGCAAAAATCGTCAGTAGTGATATTGCTAATGAAGTGGCAGCAGAAGCTCAACAGTGGATAAGTCAGCATCTGTCACACTATCGATGGCATGGCAATATGCGTGAACTGGAGCAATGTGTACGCAGTATCTTAATTCATGGTTATTACTATCCAGCACAAAGCCATCAAAGGATGTCACCCATACAACAATTTACGGATAAGATTGCGCAAGCACAGCTCAACTATCAAGAACTGACCAGTCAATATTATGCCTTAGTCTATCAAAAAACGGGCAGTTACGAGGCGGCGGGACAATTACTTGGTACCAATTGGCGTACCGTCAAAACGCATATCGATACTACGTTTTTACAGAAATTACAGAGTCCTTAATTATGTTTGTCTTTGGTAGCCCTGAGAGTATTTATCAATCTTTTTATGCCATTTTTGCTATTAGCAGTGTCATTACCCTGTTGATGTGCTTAATTGTCTACAAATCCTTTGGCCTAAATAAGTGGGCTACCTTATTTGCAGGCTTATTATTATTGAGTGCGAGTTTAACGTTTAGCAGTTTTAATCTGAGTACCATATTTTATCGTTTAGATACCCAAGGGCAAATGCTGCATTTAGACTTTGCGTTTCCTTATAACTATCAACAACAGCGTGCATTCACCGAGTTTCGCTATGTAGACGCCATCACGCCAGACCCCAAAATTGCACGTTGTCACGTGGTATTAGAAGATAGGCAAGGTTTATTAGTACAAAGTCTAGACTTAGCCCCGTCACACTGTCAGTCCATACGCAACAAACTGAAAACTTTATTAAATCTGAGCGACCGCCCCGTCAAAAAATCAAAATTCAGTCCACCACCGTTGCCTGATACTGTTCGCTAAGCATTGTTATTAGGCGCTAAGAATCGCGCGAGGGTTTCCGCCAATTGCGTCAATAAAATCGGTTTGCTTAAGAACTCATTCATACCCGCATCTAAACATAAGCGTTTATAATGTGGTAAGGCATGTGCAGTCAGGGCAATCACAGGAATAGCGTGTCTATCTACGTGATGCTCCCATTGACGTATTTTTTCGACGGTATGTAGTCCATTGAGAACGGGCATTTCATAGTCCATCAAAATCAAATCGACTTCATGATGAAAACTCATCACATACTCTAAGGCCTCTTGACCATTGTTTTTGATAATCACGACACAGCCTAAGCGCTGCAACATGGTTTTAATGACAATTTGATTAATATGGCTATCTTCTGCAACCAAAATTCGTTTACCGACCAAATTTGTTGGTTGTTGTTGGAGAGCTAAGTGCTCTGTGCCCTTGCCATCCGCAATAATAAACGGCAATTCACAATAAAAGGTGGACCCCCTACCCAATTGACTGGTCAACGAAATCGAGCCAGACATGAGTTCAACCAGTTGTTTACAAATGGCTAATCCTAATCCGCTACCACCATAATTATGGGCAATTTGTGAATTAGCCTGACTAAAGGCGTCAAATAATTTGTCTTGTTGTTCAGGTGCAATACCAATCCCTGTATCGTGCACTAAAAACGCTAAGCGACATTCAGTAGCACTAAGATACAACACGTTGACCTCTAAACGTACCTTGCCTTGATGCGTAAATTTTAAGGCATTACCCAGTAAATTGACCAAAATTTGTCTTAAACGTAACGAGTCTCCTTCGACATAGTCGGGTAAATTATCAGGCAAATCAAACGTCAATACTAAATTTTTGGCTTCTGCCATGGGCAAAAAGACCGCTAAACTCTCTTTAATAAGCAAGGACAACTGAAAACTTTCTCGTGCCAACGCTAAACGTTCAGCATCCATGCGTGAAAAATCGAGTACATCATTGATTAAATCTAATAACTGTTTGCCTGAGCTATACAATAAATCCACATGCTGACGCTGATTGTCACTCAGCGTAGAGTCTTGCAATAATTGTGTAATGCCCAATACGGCATTCATCGGTGTCCGTATTTCGTGGCTCATGCGTGCTAAAAACTCACTTTTTGCAGCACTTTCCGCTTTAGCAACACGACTTTCTTGCTCTCTCAAGGCGTTTTCTTGCTTGAGTAGATTCATTTCTTGCGCTAAACCAATTGCCAACAATATTTGTTGGAGCGCAAAACTACTCTGCATGGCAGCGATGGCATGCGTAATATTGCCATAACCTACATAGTTCATCAGTACGGTATATACCGTTGCTATCAACAAACAGCTCCATGCCCAGACAAATAAACGGGCATTTAATAGACCATCGCGTAATCGTATAAAACCTGCATAAAAAGACAGAATAATCAATGCAAATGTCCATAACGGCGCAATACGTGCTGCCAGCCAAACAGGACATAGCAACATGATAAACATCATGCCCAAGGTCACGACAATAAAGAGCTGATAAATAAAGTCTAAACGAGGTCGCGCCGATAATTGCAAATAATATCTGGCAAAAAATGACCCCGTTAATGCCATGAATAAAATAGACGCATAAAAACCCTGATTATTCCATTCGGTGGCCATTGGCCAATACCGAAATAACAAACCGTGTAACCACGTAAAATAAATTAAACTGCTCGCGAGATAACTCGCATACAACAGATGATTACGCTCACGGGTTAATGCCCATACCGCAAGGGTATAAAATAAAAGACCGACACTAATGCCATAAAACAAGCCAATGATTAACTGATAATCCTGCTGTGTTTGCCAAAAGGCATACTGATTGACGAGGCGTATCGGTACGGCAAATGGGCTGGTTGTTTGTATGCGTAAATAATAATGCTGGACTGCGTGTGCAGGAATGGTGAGCGCAAAGGTCGGATGTTGGGTTGTGATTTGTCGCGAATGATAGGGCACTCTATCCCCAACACGATACTGAGCCAATAAATGCAGGTCATCTAAGACAAATAGCTGAACATCATCTAATAAGCTAAAAGGGATATCGACAAACCACTGTTGTTTATAGGTTTGCTGATTGGTCATTGACCAACGAAACCAACACGGAGATTGGCGATAAGCCAAGGCAATATTTGCTTGTTGAACAGGCAAAAAAGTGTGTTGTTGTAGTTCTGCTAGTGAGAGTTCATCTCCATTTTCTTGGCAAAAATAACTTAAATATGGGACTAAGTCATAACGCGCTTGCTCAGGTTGTAACTCTAAGGCATAGACAACACGCAGCAATACACCACACCACAATAAACCACTTGCTAATAAGGTGAGTATATGGCGAATTTTGCTCATCTGCGCCAGCCTATTATGCGTTTATTGGTATGGTTATATTTGCTCGCGTCGCCTGATTATTTCATGAACAAGTCCTTGAAGCGCATATCAGTCTTATAACAGCCGACTACTGCTTTATATCATAGACCAACAGGACTATCGTGGCACGACCAAGGCAACGTGACATCACGCATAGGCGACTTGTCGACCGTCACTGACATAACGTATCACTGAAGGTCGACTAAATGCATGCGTGGTTTAACGCTCACGCAAACTTTCGTTTTTATACTGCAATAGCGGTTTTAAGAAATATTCAATGACACGGCGCGTCCCTGTTTTAATTTCTACCGTCACTGCCATACCTGCGGATAAATTGACTTGTTTGCCTTCAACCATCATCGTGTTATGAGCCATCTTAAGTTTAGCCGCATAAATCAGACCACGTTTTTCATCATTTATTGCATCGTTAGACACACTCGTCAACACGCCGTGTATGACACCATATTTGGTATAGGGGAAAGTCTGAATTTTTATCTCAGCTTCTTGACCAGCATTCACAAAACCAATGTCTTGGTTTTCAACAAATGCCTCGACTTCCAGCGTATTATCTTTAGGCACAATCACCATCAAAGGTTGTGCTTCGGTTACAACCCCCCCCACGGTTCTGACGGCTAATTGCTGAACAGTCCCATCCACAGGAGCAACTAGGCGTGTTAACTCATTACGTGATTGCGCTTTAATCAACTCCTGACTTAATGCAGAAACCCGTTGAGTTCCTTCATTTAAGCTATCCAAATGAATACGGGCAATCTCTGCACTTAACGCGCGTTTTTGCTCTTGTACGGCGGCAAGCGCCGCACTATTTTCTTTTAATCGACTGCGACTGGTGGCCAATTCACCTTCTTGGTCAATCCGTTGTTGCTCACGCTGCAAATAGGCATCTTTGGGCACATTGTCGTCCTCTGCTAAGCGCTTAAAGTTGTCAGCCCGTTGTTGCGAAATTGGCAAACTACGTTCTAGTTTTTTAATCACTTCTTGCAACGAACGCTGTTCGGCTTCTTTACGGGTAATATCAGCATCTAATAGCGCCAAACGTCCTTTGTATTCGGCATATTGTCCTGCCAGTAATTGTTGAGCCTCCACAAATTGCAACTCAGTCACCGACTCAGGACGTTGTAAGATAGGCGATTTCTTCTGCTCTAAAGCCGCTAACATCGCTTGCGCGCGCGCAACTTGCAGTTTAGAAACCGCTAAATCATTACTAATTCGGTCTTGATCTGCCTGAGCGGTTGTCCCATCTAACTCAATCAACACATCGCCTGCTTTCACCTGCTGACCATCAATGACATGTATCGCTTTAATGGTCGAAATCTCGAAAGGCTGAATGACCTTGCTACCCTCGTTGGGTACTGTTTTACCCTGTGCGGTCGCCACAATGTCAATTTTGCCAAAACAAGCCCACAAAATCGCGATGGCACTAAAGGCGATTAACAACCACATGGCGACACGCGGTGCGGGCGAGACAGGCGACTCCTGTAAGGCTAAGGCAGCGGGTAAAAACTGCGCCTCATGGGGTAATAAATGTTTGCTATCATTTTCGTGACGATGCTGCCAAGCATGACTAAATATTTGTTTATAACGTCCCCACAAATCTGCCCATGCTTGTAAATGTGTTTTAATACTCATGATGCCATCCTTTTAGCTTTGCTGCATTTGATGTAAATGCGCATACAGTCCTTTAGGACGCGCAATCAAGTCGGCATGCGAACCTTGCTCCACAATTTGCCCTTTATCCAAGACAATAATACGATTAGCATCACGCACAGCCGATAAACGATGCGCAATGATAATCACTGTCCGACCACGACAAATGGCTTTCATATTATTTTGAATAATACGCTCTGACTCATAATCTAAGGCACTGGTGGCCTCATCAAAAATCAAAATACGGGGATTCGTAATCAGTGCACGCGCAATGGCAATCCGCTGACGTTGCCCCCCCGAGAGAGAGGAGCCATGCTCACCGACAATCGTATCGTAACCTTCGGGTAACTCACTAATAAACTCATGTGCCCCTGCTAATTTGGCGGCTTGCATGACCAAAGGTAAAGGCGCACCTGGGTCAGCTAAAGCAATGTTGTCACGAATACTTCGATTAAATAAAATATTCTCTTGCAACACCACACCAATTTGTCGACGTAAAGAGGAGGCATCCGCCAAGGCGATATCCATGCCATCAACCAACACTCTACCCCGTTCAGGAATATATAAACGCTGAACTAATTTCGTCAGGGTACTTTTACCCGAACCAGAACGCCCGACAATACCCACGACTTCGCCCGCATTGATACCTAAGGTCATATTACGAATGACTTCGGCAGTATCGGGACGGTAACGAAACACAACTTGGTCTAATTGAATTTGACCACGAATCTGAGGTAAAGAAGTTTTACTTGATGCCACTTCAGTACGCGTATTGAGAATATCCCCCAAACGTTGAATCGAAATACCTGTCTGCTGAAAGTCAGTCCAGAGCTGTGCCAAACGCATGACAGGCCCTGTCACTTGGCCAGATAACATATTAAAGGCAATTAATTGTCCCACCGACAAATCACCATTAATCACTAACTTCGCGCCAAAATATAAGGTTGCAACCGTGACTAATTTACTGATAAGGGTAATACCACTATTGGCGAACGTCGCTATCGTTGCCGTCTTAAAACCTGAAGACACATAAGCCGCTAATTGATTATCCCATTTACGCGTCCAATGTGGCTCTACAGCCATCGCTTTAACGGTATCAATCCCACTGATGGTTTCCACCAAAAAAGATTGATTTTCTGCACCACGATTAAATTTCTCATGTAAACGGGCACGTAATATCGGCGTAAAGAGCAAAGAAACAACGAAATAACAAGGCAGCGATAACAAGACGATGAGTGTCAACGTCTTACTATAAAAAAACATCACCGCAATAAAGACAACAGAAAACACCAAATCCAACACTAAGGTGATTGCATTACCTGTCAAAAAACTGCGAATATTTTCTAATTCACGAACACGAGCAACCGAATCACCGACCCGACGTGCCTGAAAATACGCGAGGGGTAGATTTAATAAATGACGGAATAACTTCGCCCCTAGCTCCACATCAATACGACTCGTCGTATGTGAGAAGACATAACTCCGTAACGTGGTTAATGCAATCTCAAAAATTACGACCACAATCAAACCAAAACCAATCACATCTAAGGTCGTAAACCCCTTATGTACCAGTACTTTATCCATCACTACTTGGAAAAATAATGGTGTCACCAAGGCAAAAAACTGTAAAACAAAAGAAACAATTAAAATTTCGACCAATAATTTGCGATATTTTACAATCGCTGGCACAAACCAACTAAAATCAAACTTTGCTAACTCACCTGCCAAAGACGCACGCGAGGTGAATAAAACTAATGCCCCTGCCCAGCGCGCTTCAAAATCTTCTTTACTAATAATTTCTGGCCGTTCAACTAACGGGTCATGAATCAGTATTTTGTCGCCATCCACGCGAGCCACAATAAAATACTTGCCATCTTTTGCAGTTGCGATGGCAGGTAAAGGTGTTGTTGCTAAGCGTTCACTTTTAGGCGAGACCTGTTTAGCCGTTAAGCCTAATTTTTTTGCTGCTAATAATATGTCGGTTAGCGCAAATGGTTTACCAGACTCTTTAAATTCATGTGCGATTTGTTGCGGGTCAACAGCAACCGCGTGAAAACGCGCTAGCATCACGAGACACGCAAGTCCCGTATCAATAGCAGGCGGCAACGGAGATGATGCCGTCGTTGGATGGATAGGTTCAGATGAGGACACGAATATAACTTCCACTTATATGTCAGATTTAAGCCTGCACAGGTTAATACAAAACGCTATCTAGCGTCCGTCCCGAACCTGTGTGTTGCTAATCCTTCATTTTTAATTGCTTTAATGAAATTTCCCTGAATACCAATAATGGTTATCGCTACGCTAATCTGTAACTTGCCTCATAATCAAATAGATGATGATGAAAAATTTTTGCAATAGGTATAATGACTATCACATTATTTTCATGGTGCTTATTTCTGACGAGACATTTATGACGATATTTTAGCGCTTGCGTAGGGTAAATACTTCGTGAATGTCCTGCAAGTGCTTAATATAGAAGAGACTACTCATTCGATAAAATGTATGTAGTCGCGTATGAGCGGCTCTTAGAGATTGAAGACTGAAATTAATTTCTTGACTATCAAGAAAAATAAAAAAGCCCTTCATGAGAAGGGCTTTTTTTGATTGGGGTCTGGCGATGACCTACTCTCACATGGCGAATGCCACACTACCATTGGCGCAC
>NZ_QAON01000036.1 GCF_003051055.1 Agitococcus lubricus
GAAAAAATGAGGCAATTGTAGCAATAAAAACTCTTAGTAAAGTCATTTACTCAACCACTCCTGTGAATAATTCTAACTATACGCTAAGGGGTAACACCCCACAGCAAAATAAAACCTGATCTTAACCTCAGAACCATCAAAAAATGCCCAATAATCGGCTGGGGTGTTATCCCACTTGAGCGCGAAGTTAGAATTTCAAATTACAAAGATAACTCTTTGTTTTTTATAAACTTTCTATACATAATTTTTAATCTTTCAATATCACAAACAGGCAAATTTTTATCAGAAAACTCTCTTAACTCGAATCCGTCATAAGTCACGGCTGTAAATACTTTATCAGGACGATCCTGAAACAGGATATCGATAACCCATTGCCCAATGGCATCTTGATTTATAGCAAGAACAATAAATTTACTCTTATAGTATGCCAATTCATATTTTTTTAAAGGCTCATATTCTGTTTCTGAGCTAGCACCACTACCCATTTTTCCAGCAAGATAAGAATCAAAAGCTTCTCTCAGGTATTGCACATCTGGGCTTGTATAGGTGTGCTTATAAGTCTTAAGCCCCTCTTTAGATATAACAATCTCTTTGATGTTTGTATTGCACTCAGTTGCAGTACAGAACAAAGGAAAAAGAATCCCTAAAATCAAAAGCATACTCTTCATAAAAATTCTAACTATTGCAATAAGAGGAAACGCCCTCTTGATAACCGCTACTTTACGGTAGCACAAACTTAATAAATAACTCAAGTCAGTATGGGGCGTTTTCCTGCTTGATTGCTGAGTTAAACGCATAAAGGTGATAGTAATGAAATTTGTAAAAAAACCTGTGGTTATTGATGCTGTACAGTGGACAGGTAAAAACCATAGAGAAATGTATAATTTTTTAGAAGGCACAAATGATGTTGTAGAGCAGCCAACAGGAAAGAACTTTGAAATAAACCACAGTCTTGTTAGGGGTGGCTTAATTATCAAAACATTAGAAGGTCAACATATTGCAAGTATTGGCGATTGGATTATTAAGGGTGTAAAAGGTGAGTTTTACCCATGTAAGCCTGATATTTTTGCCGCCACATACGACAGCGTCTAACTTAAAATTAACTGGCACAACCCCACAACAAAGTAAACAAGTGAGAGTTTGCCAAAAACCTAAAAATTTCACCGTAATCGGTCGGGGTTGTGTCCAGTTGAATGATTAGTTAGATATTACACAACTACTTCAACTCCACTATTTGCCCAATCTTTAGTTTTGGTAAATCATTTGCTGTAACTAAAGTAAATGTAAAAACCTTAAAATCAGGCTCGCCATTAGTAGTTAATGCCCTAGGTCTAGAAATATCTCTTCTTATTGGAACACTATCTAAACGTGGCAATAATGAAAGAGTAAAGTTTCCCTCTCCCATTTGACGTGCAAAAACATAAGCTGGCCTACTTTTAGTAGCAATGTATTCAATTTTAAATTTCACATAGAACCTATTTATTCAAATTTATAGGTCAAAATCTTTAGGAAATTTAATGGCTTCATCATATGATGCACCTTCAATTTTATCTGCCCCTATCAATCTAGTATTCCAAGCATAATTAAGATGAGTATATACAGAATTGATTAAAACAAAAGTAACAACATCTACTAGGTCAGAATCTTGTTCTGACTCAATCTCTTTAATTAAATTATCAAGCTGACTTCTTGCTAGCTTTAAATTCGTTAATAGCCAATTTTTATCCATAAATATCTAACTTAACATTAACTGGCACAACCCCACAACAAAATAAACAAGTGAGAGTTTGCCAAAATTATTAAAAAATACCAAACCAAGCGTGGGGTTGTGTCCAGTTGAATGATTAGTTAGAACTTAGACACAAAACTAAGCCATTACTTCCATAATTACATCAGGACGAGATAACGCTATACGAATTAAGGTTTGTGCTGCGCCAGAGGGTTGACGGCGGCCTTGTTCCCAATCCTGCAATGTACGTTTTGAAATATGCAGAACATTGGCAAATTGCTGTTGAGAAAGCCCCACTTTATGTCGTGCTTCTATAACATCACTGATATTAACCTTCGTTTCACGAGCGCGGATATCAGCTTTCATTTCACGAACGGATTGAAGTAAATCCTCAGTGAATTTTGTCATTTCAGCGTCCATTTTCAACTACCTCTCGCAAAGAATTTAAGAACTCAACAGGCAAATTATCAAACTTACTTTTAGTGTAGACAATTAATAACCAAATTTGCCCATTTTCAAGACGATTATAATAGATCACTCTTGCCCCACCACGCTTACCCATGCCTGTACGAGACCAACGTACTTTTCGTAAACCTTTTGTATGGGGTATAACATCACCAGAATCAGGATTTTCAGCAATCCAAGAGATAAAGTCTTCTCGCTCAGACTGACTCCACACATCAGCCGCATAACGCTGAAATACTGGAGTTTCGATAACTGTGTACATAATATTTCCGATGTTGTTTTATCAGATTATACGGCTTTGCCGCATAAAATCAAGCAACATCAACAAGCCAAAAGTATTATTCAAAATAGTTCTAACTTAACATTAACTGGCACAACCCCACAGCAAAATAAACAAGTGAGACGTTGCCAAAAACTTAAAAAATATCACCATAAGCGGCTGGGGTTGTGTCCAGTTGAATGTAGAGTTAGACAAACTGTTGGTAAAGCAACAATCTACAAAATCAACTCTATCCTTTTTCCGCACACACAGAACCTACAGCAGCCGCAGCGTTTATGCCGTAAAAATACCCTAAGCACAACGAAATTACAAACAGACTTTGCGATAATTGTTACCCATGACTTTTGCTTAACGATGCTTTTTAACATTTTAAAAAAAACCAAAAGTCACCTTAAAACATCAGCCTAACGAAAAACATGAACAGTTAAGCAAAGAAAGTAACCGTAAATACCTTAAAAAACTAACGCTAGCGATAAAAAGTACCGTACTTAACAACAAGTCAGACCTACACAAACATCAAAACGTCTAACTGCCAGCTTAACGCGCAAGTGCCCAACAACAACGCAAACAAGAAACCGTAATCACAAATGCCGAAAAATGAGCAATAAGTGGCTGGGTACTTGTCGCAGTTGAAGCTGAAGTTAGGTTTGCTCATTATTGGTTTTCCCTTTACCGCGATACTCGTCGATAAACTCAAAAAATCGTTTTAAAGCTTGATCGTGCTGCTCTTCACTGGCATCGAGTTTAAAGCTGATATTCCATGAATGGTTTGGTGGTAAACCTAATATGTTTGCCAAAATCATATTCGACCAACCAGCCGTTGAACTAGGATACCCTAATTTTCTTTGCACCCAATTATGGAACTCATAAAAATCTGGTGAGGTAACATCTTTAGCTCCAATATCTCTCATTGCTTGCTGATAGCCACTCAAATATATCGACATACTTATAGTAGAAGGCTCACCGATAAACATGCCAGATCTTCTGCGCACGAGATCAATTATTTTGTAAAGATCGTATTCACCTTTTCCCATTTTTAAAAACCTAACTTAAAATTAACTGGCGCAACCCCGCAATAAAATAAACAAGTGAAAGGTTGCCAAAAACTTAAAAAATATCACCGTAATCGGCTGGGGTTGTGTCCAGTTGAATTATTAGTTAGAAATGTGCAGCGCACTGCACCAACTTAACCAACGATGAATAGCTAACCCAACACAAACAAAATAACCTGACGCTTTAAAAAAGAAAACTTAAATTCGCCTTTAAATGAAACAGGTCATTTAATTTAACGTTAAAAACTCAGATTTCTTTTCAACTTTGGCACAAACTCATAAGCCCAAAACAATTACACAAGAAGTTAAATCATTGCTTTAAATAACCATTTCAACTCAAACATAAAAACCTGAGTTGCTGATTGTTTAAAAAACTCAAATTTTCGCGCTTACAAAGAAAACAACAAACGCCAAAAACTCAACCTTACGCACTTGAAATAACTTAACACGCGAAAGCATCAAAACAAAACCACCTAACCCAAAGAACTTCTAACTTAAAATTAACTGGCACAACCCCACAGCAAAATAAGCAAGTGAGAGTTTGCCAAAATTATAAAAAATATCACCATAATCGGTCGGGGTTGTGTCCAGTTGAATTATTAGTTAGACATAAGAATTTTCAAATATTCATGAATATTTACTTGTAAACCGACAATAACTTAAGACATAGAAAGTTAAATACTTTTTAGTTATTGATTATGTATGTTCCTGACTTTACTATTATTTTTTTAGTGCCAACTTTGGCATCTGTCCATTTCTCTCGATTTTTATAGCCATTCTCACACATTAACCTATAATCATCTGGCGTATTTTCTAACTGTTGTACGGTGGCTTTATCATTGTACAACTCCGTGTTTGCTAAAATCCTTAATCTCTTAATCGACAATTCAATCTCAGATATTTGCCCATAAATCGTAGCATCCATTGGAAACTTGCTTAATTGTTCCTCAAGCTCTTCCTTCCAAAAAACTAAACGTTTAATAACATTTTTCGTAGCCTTATAAGACTCGAAATCTTCACCTAACTCCATATTTTTCTCTTTAAAAAGCAGAATATCGCCAAAATGTCTAACTAGGCGCTTAACGCGCAAGTACCCACAACAACATTAAAAACTGAGATTACCTCAGAACCATAAAAAACAACACAATAATCGGCTGGGTACTTGTCGCTGTTGAAGCAAAAGTTAGAATTTAACAGCCATTAATTAAAACAATTATAAAAATTATTATTCATTAACTTTTATACGTTTTTTATCTTGATAATACTTGCTTACAATAAGGCAAACGGAAAATCCTGCCAAGAAACATATGTGCCATATTTGATATGCTTCTTTCAGTACATAGGAATTTCTGAAAAAAATATAACAAGAAGCCATTACTATTGTATATACAATTATTAATAATAAAAAAATAATAAAAATTGTAAGATTATTCAAATATTTATTCGTAAATAAACCGAGCTTTGAAATATAATGAAATTTATTAGACAAATATTTCACTAATAATTGGCTAAAAACACCTACAAGAAAGCCTAATATTGAAAATAAAACCAGTTCCGTAATCATTGCATTTCTCTAATGATTCCTTCATAAAAATTCTAACTACCTGCGCTAAGGGGTAACGCCCCACAGCAAAATAAAACCTGAGACTGACCTCAGAACCATCAAAAAATGCCCAATAAGCGGCTGGGGCGTTATCCCACTTGAGCACTAAGTTAGAGCTTCATGAGTCCCAAGGTATTTCTTTGAGTTCCCATGCACTTTCAAATCTTGTTCTGCTCACAATTTTGTTTGGAGCTTCACTTTTTCTATCGCTAGAATAATCAGAACTCCAGAGATAGCACTCTTTCGACCAAGTCAAAATTATCTCTGCTTTACTCCAATACAAATTAGAAAGCAGGCTCTCAAACTCTTTTAGCCACTCTTCGTTTAAGCCGTAAAACTCCTTATATCCAGCTGCAAAGTGTATATGACTGCCGTAATAAGCATGAAATTTACTTTGTGGAACAAAGGAAAACAAGCATTTAGTTAAGTAAGTGCCAATCTCTGGAAGAGCTTGAAGTTGCAAAAGATTATGAGCATCTTCTACTCCATTAGTGAACCCTTCAATAAATCCATAGACTGATACAGGCATATTTGCTCTAACTAGGCGCATAACGCGCAAGTACCCACAACAAAATTGAAAGCTGAGACTACCTCAGAACCATAAAAAAATACACAATAATCGGCTGGGTACTTGTCGCTGTTGATGCGGGAGTTAGATTGTTATTTTAATCTATTATTGATGCTCCTAGAATTAAATAAAAAAATAAATCCCAAAATTAATTGCACAGTCCCTTTAACAAAACTAGGAGATTGTTTTATGAGTAAATCCTCATAATATGAGTGACTGGATAGATAAAAAAACACTACCATTTCTGGTATAGCCTCTGATAATAAAAAAAGACCTATAATAATTATCATTGAGGTAGTCAAATTATCAGAATTTTTGATATTTATTTCCTTATCATGCGTTTCAGCAGGCACTATCAATAATGATAAAAACTTAGAAAATCTCCAAGATAAAATACTTACAATCATACATGCAAAACTAATAAGAAAAAAAATTTTGTCTATTTGGCTATCTACACCTCTGCTCGAAAAAAGTAAAAGCAATGAATATGTAGCCAACCAAATACAAAAAAATCGTATGCCAATTATTACTATATCTACAACATTCATACTTAAAATCTAACTATACGCTAAGGGGTAACGCCCCACAGCAAAATAAAACCTGAGATTGACCTCAGTACTATCAAAAAATGCCCAATAATCGGCTGGGGCGTTATCCCACTTGAGCGTGAAGTGGACTAGTGAACTCACTCTACAAACAAAATTAGTTCACTATACAAATCGCAACTAGCGATGAACCGATACTACACTGCCCTTCCTGCCGCTCGGCGCAACTACATAAGCCTAACGATGCAGCCAGATGAGTGATAAAAACTCAAATATACTCGTAAAACACACAGTAACAAATAGATAGAAGATAAAAAAATATACAGCAAATCACACGCTAATAGTTGTCCAACTACCCGCGTAAGGCGCAAGCACCCAACAGAAAAATAAACAAAAGCTCAGCAATCACTGAATTCAAAAATAGCCCAATGAGTGGCTGGGTGCTTGTCGCACTTGACGCAAAAGTTAGGCAGTTCTTGCATGAAACTCCTTTTCAATACGTCATGTTAATTTTTTTTCTATTTCATCAACTAATTGATTTAGTCGCTGTACATCTTCTTCAACAATGGCGACTTCTTCTAATGTTGGATGAGAGTGAACTGCTTTATTTCTCAGCATTCGCAATTCGTTTAGCTCACGAAAAGCTGCATCATCAATCAATGACAGTCTACGCAATTCATCTAATGATGACAGAAGTGGTCTAATTCATCTTTCATCTATGCTATTTTTTATAAGTGCTGAATAAATGACTCGCTCTAGGCGTGCAGATGCTTGGATAAAGCGGCCAAGAAGCTCGGAAGTTTGTTTGTTTTTATCTTTTACGATTTCTTGAGCCTGATTAAGATACTCAATCCATTCATACATAGTATCAATAACAAAACGTGCGTCACTTTCTGTAACTTTTATCCCTGAATGGGTGACTTTGTTACGAATTTCTTTTGATTTTTATAGTCATTCCAAAGCTTATCCTTTTTATCAATTTTCAGCCCTGTCATCAATGGAATAAACAACCCCAATCTAGTATCAAAATCCATTCTTGTTTTTTCTTCAAGCCACTTCGTCAAATCAAGACCTACTCGCGCCTTTAATGCTGGAAAAGCTTTGTCTCTTACGTTAGCCTCTAAAGCAGTTATGGCCTCTAAAATTGCAGCTCGATACATATTTTGATTTTTTGTTGCGAATAATTTTTCAGCCGTTTCTAAAAGCTCTACAGGTGTAAGACTTCCTTGTACGCTCATATTTACTTTTCCTTAGCTTATTTTAAAGCCTAACTAATCGCGTAAGGCGTAACACCCACACGAATATCATTTAATAAATTTAGTCGATAATGCCAAAAAGTGCAATAAATGCTTGGGGTGTTATCGCACTTGACGCAGGAGTTAGGCATGGCTGAGTACATAGGCTCTGAGCTATACAATAGTATAAAAACCAACACAAAGGAACAGCTTTTGAATAAAAAGCGTTACATTGAAATGTCGATTGAATACTGGGAGGATAGAAGCAATAGTAAGCATTTAAGATTTTTTAACGATGCTTTAGTGCATTTAAACGAGAGAGTGAGCAAATTATGACAATCAGTGATTATGACGCAGAAGAACTGGCGGCTAACATTTTAGGTTTTGGTGAAGAATATGAACCCGATGAGGTGGAGCAAAAATTATTTGATGAGTATGAGATTAGTATGGATTGTTTCCACAAATTGATTTGTAAATTAGCCCCAATGTGCGAGGTTGGGCAAAGTCCTTTGAGTGGTAAAAAGTCACGCGGTTTTGCGGATATTCAAAACGCTTGCTTTATAGCAAGGGTTGATGCGTAATTTAGTTATGGGGGCTTTATGGCTGGTTTGATTTTTGGCGGAGTTCTGATTGTTGTTGGTGGGGCTTGGTGGCTGAGTCATTGCATGGATTTAGAAGCTAGTTCTGCAACATTTATTGCGCCATTAGTTGTTTTAACTGGTATTGGAATTTGTGTTGGTGGAAGTATATCAATACTTACATGAATGCCTAACTATACGCTAAGGGGTAACGCCCCATAACAAAATAAAACCTGAGACGTACCTCAGTACCTTCAAAAAATACCCAACAATCGGCTGGGGCGTTATCCCGCTTGAGCGTGAAGTTGGACTAGTAAACTCACACTACAAACAAAATTAGTTCACTATACAAATCACAACTAGCGATGAACCAATACAACACTGACCTTCATGTAGCTCGGCGCAACTACATAAGCCTAGCGATGCAGCCAGATGAGTGATAACAACTTAAATATACTCGTAAAACCCACAATAACAAATAGATATAAGATAAAAAATATACAGCAAATCAGACGCTAATAGTTGTCCAACTAGGCGCATAACGCGCAAGTACCCACAACAAAATTAAAAGCTGAGATTACCTCAGAACCATAAAAATTAACACTAAAATCGGCTGGGTACTTGTCGCTATTGATGCGGAAGTTAGCTTATAATAAAGAAGCAAACTGAGGATTTGAAACTGTTGCTTTAATTAAATCCTGAACTGCTGGAGATAAGGCATCAGCCGTAGCATTACATGCTGTAATTGCATCAAATCCACTTTTAAATTCATATCTGTTTGATACAAGTAATGATTTACCGTTTGAAGACTTCAAAGAGACCGAAATATCCCAGTAACCATTCGTTAATCCAGAAACAGATGAAAAATCAATTTTTGTAATATCACCAGTAATTTTTGTACCACTTTCAGAATAAATTTCTGCCATTTTCAATTCATCATTGAATGCTTTACTGATAAACGCAGAAATAGACAAGCCGTCAGCTGGCTCAATTGGCCCCATCATTCTACAGTTATTGCTAAAGTTAGCCGGTAATCATCCCTAAAAATAACCGCTTTCAAAAGTAGAATTTTCTCGTAGGATAAACGCAGGAGATTCTGCATGAAGACATCAAAATTTAGTGAC
>NZ_QAON01000037.1 GCF_003051055.1 Agitococcus lubricus
TAAATTCAGGGCTAAAACGTTTTGCCATTTCTTCTCTCCAAACATAATTCTTAAATTAGCTTTAGAGGGAATAATTGTCCATTTAGTTGGCTAGGATCATACATCGCGTATCATCTATTAGAAACTCAAGGCATCTTAAAGCTATGCGCTCAACGTTATCACTTGGGCTTTAAACTACTGCCATATAGCGATTGGTTAAGCACAGACTTAGCACATTTGCATGAAAAGCCCCTCAATTATCATTATCAAACACACTATGTGCCACATACAGAGGCAGAAATATTAGGATGTTTATATGTGATACTTGGCTCTTCGATGGGTTCACGTCGTATTGCTAATGCGTTGCAAAATCATAGTGATACAACTATCCAAAAAATAGATTTTTTCACTAAGGTTGCCGAAAACAGTTCAGGCTTTAAATACATACTGAATCAGATTGAACTCAGTATCTCAAACACCCAGCAACAACAAGATTGTATTAACGCAGCAAAGTCTACTTTTACTATTTTTATTGACAGCTTTGATCTTGTTAATCCATTACAAAAAATAGAGAGTGCCGTATTTTAGAAAACATCAACTCAATAATTGATGTTTATGGAAGCTAAATGCTTAGCTTAAAAGGCTTCTTACATTAATTCGGAAAAATAACAATTATGTACCCTTCTCTCGCTAACCAATTATTTATACATGATCATAATAGTTACTTCTCACTGTTGCATTCTGACAATGGTTTGATTTCTGAATGGTTAAATCGGCATAAAGAAACTATTTTATCAGACTTACTCTTAGAAAAATCGTTGCGTCGTCTTCTCGCAAAGGAAGATCAGGAAGTTAATAAACTTTATGATCTGGTCATTACCTTGATTGCCAAGTATGAAACATCAAAAAATGGTCGTTTTTCTTTGTTTATTGTAGAGTTAGATTCGCTTATTACACGCCACACTCAGCTAGAAACTGAGCAAATTGAACTACTTTTTAACGCCATATTTCTGGCGTTAAGCCATAGCTTAGAAGACCGTTTATTAATTTTAGTAGATAAAAACTTCCAAGAAATTAGTCAACACTTAAGACTTACAAAGTGCCTAGAAAAAAAATTCTCAACTATAGAGCAGACCTCTCAGAGAATCAGCCAAGAATTACTACAACTGAATATCAATCGTCGCTGGAAAATTAATGGCACTACCTTACAGCAATATATCAATAACTTTCTCAATGAGCTTTTAAGTTATCGTTGCGATAACACAAAAAATTATGGCTTCTTTTATGGGCTTTGCTTTGTCAAAAACTTTCTAAAGCATGAAAATCTAATGTACTTAGATTTCTTAGAACTACTCATTTTGAAGTTAGAAAGAGAACTATCCGATATTCACAGCATGACGTTTCATGGCACAGAACTCTTACTCGGTGCACTCGACCGCTTCCCTTTTATTCATTTAATAACAACGCATTATAGTAAACATCTCGCATCGTTAAGTCCTATTGATGACTTAATACTGTTCAGAATTTTGCTTGACGCTAAAAAAGATAGTCAGTTACAGCAGATATGGACACTCATGCTAAATCCCTTATGTTTAGCCATAGATGCAGAAAGGTTGGTTGAACTTAAAAATGAACATCATATTCTAAAAGATAAACTGCGTGTTGAGTGTGAACGCTTACAACTAGACTGGCTAGATAGTGCATTTGACTATTTGTTCAAAGTTTCCTCTAGCTTGCTTGACCATAACCATATCACTAGATTAATTGAGCCTAATATTCATAGTTTTGTGATAAAAATCAGCGAAGGCCTGACCGATAATTATGGAATTATCAAACTACGCGATCAATTAGTCGGTGTTTTTTTATGTGCTCACTACGCATCACTTGTCAGTACAGATATTCTGAGCTGTAAAAATAGATTCCGATACGAAATGAGCATGCAGTTAGACTATACATCTCATCTTAGTGTTTGGAAAAAATATAAACAAATCAGTTTAGCACTGGCACAACTTGATATTAATATTGAAAAAATACCCAGTGTTAACCTAGCAAAGGTTCAAAACATATTTAAAGAGCTAGACCCTGTTATTTTAGATGCCATACATACTAATACGTTGTGGTGGCCAAAATCCCTGAATATTGATACTTTTGCCCAAGATTACCATGGTTGTCGTCAAGAAGATTTAGCACTTTTATTGATAAAACTCTTTATTTACAAAAAGACTTTTAGCACTAAATCCATTAACTATTTAATTGCTTATTTAAGCAGCCACTTAAATCTTACTAATCAAGTTAGCTCTTATGCCAAAATCCGTAAGATTCTCTCATCAATTTATGACCAACTTTCTACTGAGCCTCATGTTACAGAATTTTCTAAATTAATCAGTCAACTACTCAGCCGACTACATGAAGCCACTGCCGCTAAAAATCTCCCCATTCATTTGACTGAAATTATTGAAAATACGACGAACAGTGGCACTAAAAGCTTTGCTAACACATTACGGGAGCATCCAGAATGGACACCGCCAAATGGCAATGAACAAGCATGGCAGCTTGGTAAACAAGATAATCTTTGGTTATTACGTAAAATAAGCCAAGTTTTTAGTTTGGGACTTAATAATAGCCAACAACATCTTTTTTGGTGGTTTTCTCTGGGTGTTGCTAAACATATTAGGAATGTGCCACTAAAATTTCTTTCCGCAAATTTGAATGCCTTATCTCAAGCATTATTTGACGCATTATCCAGTGACGAAGCCTTAGCCATCTTAAACATTATCAAAGCCTTGTATCGCTCATCATTTGGAATAGAAACTGATATCTATGAAAATAGCCCTGATATGTATGTTCCCAGCATGCTCAGTAGTAAAGTGTGGCAACAAGTCTTTCGCACGCCTTCGAATAAACACCTGTTATTCCAAAAACATTTCAAAGCCTTAGTCGGATGTGCGCCTCCTTTATTGGAAACCGTTGCCGAACAATTACCGATGCGACTGACAAATTACGGTGATGAAGAGTATGCATGGCAACAATTATATCCACACTACTACGCACTCATCGAAACGCATGGCTCTGTTGTCATTGAAGAGACATGGCACGAATGGCTCAATGCGATTAGCCATCAATTACCCACAGGTGCGGGTACTTTTTGGCTATCTTCATTGACTTATGCTTTAGAACCCATGCGTCAAATAGGTTTAGCGATACAGTTACGTAAAAACCAAGACAAAGTTCGCGAACATATGGCAGTTAAAATCGCCGATGAACGGATTCAGGTCAATGAGGCTGCAGGTCTAAGGCCCGCACTTCTATCGTCATTATTACAAAAAATCTCTCTGCATTTGATGACCGACTCCCCGTCATTAGCTGCACTTAATATAGGTCGTTATTTAGTCTTTGAAGGCAACAATATCTACAATTTTTCCACACGTACATGGCGCTTATTATGGCTAGGACTCGATGAGTCTCTGCGTCCACACTTAAATAAAACAGAAGCCCACGCTTTAGATATTTGGACAAGCCAATGGCTCGCTATGACAGATTTACTGCCTAAGGTTAAAAACTTTTCTAACACTTTATTCAATAACAAACAACTGAGTTTTGCAGACAGTTATGACGAAGAAATGCAATGGCGAGAAGTAATCAGTGGCATTTTAGCGTCTGCATTAACAGCGAATGCGGCGCCTTACAATGGCGGTAGGCTGGCTCAGCGTTTAGCACTCAGTTGTTCGATATTTGCACGAGAAAATCCTGCT
Organism: Agitococcus lubricus; assembly: GCF_003051055.1. Classification (GTDB taxonomy): domain Bacteria; phylum Pseudomonadota; class Gammaproteobacteria; order Pseudomonadales; family Moraxellaceae; genus Agitococcus; species Agitococcus lubricus. Next base: position 3,732 of record NZ_QAON01000037.1, read on the forward strand.
TCATGGAATGAACGTCGTTTAGGCTTAGAACAAGTTTATGATTTGATTAAAGACCCTATTCTGCGCGGACGCTTGACGGATAGACATAGTCAAATTGCGACGGTGTTGTTTAATAGAGAGCGACTCTTAGAAGCGGGTGATTTACAACCCACCCATCAATACAGTCTGATGTTTTCTGAATTTAACTGGGCCAAACACTTATGGCGCTTTGCATCACTGACACGTCAGCTAGATGAAGGGCGTATTGGCGCAAGTTATGACGATTCGATTATTGCCAACTTAAATCATGATCTGCCACCCAACAGTACGCAAGTGACTCAAATTGGCGAACAAATGAAACAGGCCTTTGCCTTTGAGATTGGCCATGAATTAGTCAAAAAACGCTGGTTAAGTAATCAAAAGCTACCTTTGAACAAAGGACAAAGTACCAGTTTGAAACTTATTTTATGTCTTGCTCCCTTACAAGACCTGCTACCTGCACAGGTCATTCGTGCACAAATCAGTCATTATATTAATTTTGGCTTTCACCACGAAAATACCGCAACCAATCTTGAATATTTTAGTGTTTTTTTTGAGAACTTAAAAAAAGACAGACTCAGCAATCATCTATCAGAACTTGTCTTAGATAGGCTATATGAACACTGTGTGTCTGTCCTGTGCGCCAATCGCATCAGCCATCAGCGTATTTTTATTAGTAAAGAAATTCGTTTGGGTCATACCGAACACAAAACCGAACTCACAGATTTGTTTATGGCGCATTGGTCAGTTTTCATGCGATATCATCAAGGTGACCTTGATATTCGTCGTGCCATTGAAGTGTTAAAAACCGAATTTTTCAACAACGAATGGGCAGTGATCAAAGAGAGCATTTCTCTCATTATCAAACAAATGATTAAACACGCATCCAATACTGAGCAAAAGTTTCTTAATGAACTATCAAATGTTGCCTTAAATGTTCAGGAGTCTGTGCAATGAAAAGCGTTGTCTTTAGTGCCGATCATCAGCAGGCGATTATTAATACGGAACAACGACTTCTAGACGCCTTATTAACTCGAAAAGTCGAGGTAAAAATGCTGTGTAGAGGTCGTGGTATGTGTGCGACTTGCCATGTGTATGTGACTAAAAATCCACACAGCCTAACACCAATGACCGATAGAGAAAAACTGACACTCTCCGTGTTAACAGGTGCACAACCCAATAGTCGTTTGGCATGTCAAGCGCATGTGTTGGGCGATGGTGTCGAAATTTCACTGCCGACGGGGTTATATATAGAGTCTTTTGCCGATATTGAAGCCTTGATTGGTAAACGTACAACAGCACCGATACTACACCCTATTACTGGCAAAATACTGATACAAGAAAAAAAAATCATCACACGCTCAGCAATTGCTGAATTACGGAATGTTGATGTGGATATTCAACAATTATCCCTAGAAAAATCACGCTAGAACCACTAATAGACAAGAAGGAAGACTCGCTATGAACGAGACCAACAATCTAAATTATGACCCTATTGACCCCACAGATGGCGGTTATCGTGGTTATCATAATTACTTTATGCCTGAAGAATTTTTTAGCTATGACGCAGATAAAGGCGCGTTATTTCTACGTGATGGTCAACGTGCAGCCAAAGTTACCGATGCCTTTATCAATAGTCTACATTTAGGTATTGAAGAAGAAGTGGGTGCAGCCAGTGCCTTGATGATGTATCAATGTGGCCATGCTTGGGGCTTACAAGATATGAAACGTTTTGCAGCACGGATGCGTCAAGAATTTGGCGGAGGAAAACGTGATATATGGCAAATGAATACCCGTTTTGTATTTGAATCATGGTGGTGGCCATTAACCATTAGTGGTTTTGGCGCATGGAGTTTAGATTTATCGTTTCAAGATAAAGGCCTCACAGTGGTGGAAATTAGAAACTCTGCGGTCGCACGTTCAATGAAACTATTAGGTAAACCTGTTTGTCATTTGTATGCTGGGATGTTTGCTGGCGTATTCACTTACTTTGATCGTAAAGACAGAGAATGTATAGAAATTCAGTGCTACTCGATGGGCAATGATGTATGTAAGTTTTTAATTGGCGACAAACAAAGAATTAATGCGGCTGAATTTTGGCGACAAGAAGGCGCGAGCGCGAATGAAATCTTAGCGCACTTAGAATCAGAATAAGAGCCGCATCATGAATACATCTAGACTATATTTTTTGCGGCAATTTGCCAATACAGTACAAAACGCTTTAACAACATCGGCTAATACGACACAAAATGAGGTATTAGCTACTATGTTATCTACTCTGCATCATGCGAAAAATATAGGCAACTCTGTGACTGAGTTGAGTCAGTTAACGCAAAATACTTTTGTTGCAGAGATGAGTCAGATACCTCCGCAAACTCACGATATCCAATCAACATCTGTCCGTTTAGAGGATAACGAAGCCAATGCACTCACCGAAACACAACCGATTATTTGGCAGGATAATCACGAATCACACGCCTCGCCTGTCGATACGATTTCCTCGGTCAGTGCTGTATTATCGGCAGCCAAACAGGCTACAGAACATACTCATAAAAGCGTATGGCAACAAGCTATTACCATAAATAGCACACAAACGGCTGCAAGTTTCTTTCCCTCATTACCATGGCTCACACAAGAAGTCTCTAGCGCTTCAGATTTAGTCTCACCAACTAGCAGCCATGCCTTTTCGTTTACTGATCCGTGGGACACTCAAACAGCACATAGTTTTTTTCAGGGTATTTCTTGGACGACCCCTACAAAAAATATTTCAATTTCTGCTGCTCACGGTGCCCCGTCTGCTGTCATACAGCCTGACATCATACAACAGCAATATGAACAGGGCTTACACCCTGTACTCGATTTTTTTGGCGCACTGCCTTGGAAAGGCTCAGTGCACTAACTACCTAAAAATAGAATGAATGGAGAAAAAAATGCCAATTCCCGTTTTAGAACCCACCAGTAGTTTACGTAAACATCCTGAAATAGCAGATATCTTTAAGCAAAGCGAAAATCGACATTTTACAGAAGAAGAATTTGTTGAATACCTACGCTGCTTACCTGAACACAGTCATCGTGTCACTGCGGCACGCGAAATTGCCGCCGCTGAACAAGGTGTTGTTGAACGCGTTGTCAATGAAATTTTTATGTTATATCCCTTTGAGAAAAAACATGCGTATTCACGTACCAAATGCCTGAGAGATATTCGCAGTGTCAGTTGTTATGCAACGCTAGCGATGTTAATGAACGATCCGCATTGGTATAGGGACAAATTATTATTATGGTTAAGAACCATTCTACAGGCTCTGTATTTTCCTGAACGTGAAATTGTACAACGTAAAACACTGTTTGGCTCACAAGATGATAATGAGCTCCAAGATTTAGCCCCCAATCAGAAAGCCATTTATGAAACCTACACCAAGTTAAAAAACAACTATAGAGAGCGGCTGTCACCAGAGTCTTTCTCGTTATTTGAAAAATACTTACAACAAACGATTGACACTTTGTCATCTAAATGAGTGGACGCCAATATGAATAATATCTCTACTCAACAGGCTAGTATGACGCAAACACTCGTTAATCAAATATATGACCAATTATTTGGTGATGCCAGCCAAAACTTTGACCTATATGAAGGCACTATTTTTAGCCCTGCTAATCATCGAATTGTCTATTTGAGTGCTGACATTATCCGTGGCATTTATGAAGCACTGAATTATGAAGCGGGAGAAGCATGGCGTGTCATTCTTAAAAATTGTGGTTTACGCTGGGGCAAGCGTATAGCCACCTCTTTTGATAAAGAGCTGCGAACCATTGCCAATAGACGCTTAGATACACTGACGGTAAACGAATACCTCAATTTACTGGAATCTTATTTTTCTATGCACGGTTGGGGCAAACTCAGCATTAATTTAGGGGAAGCGGAACGTTATGGCATCGTCTCTTGCTTACTGACGCATAGTATCTTTTCATCGGTATTGCATAATGTGGAAGGGACAGTCAATTGTCTGATTGAAGGTATGTTACAAGGTATTTTTAGTGGCATCAGTAACCATGAGCTCATGTGTTTAGAAATTATCTCTGCCGCTCAAATAGAGCCTGCCGAAAACTATTTTATCCTGACCGCCAATGAGCGTTTATCTCCTTTAGAAGATGATATTAATAATGGATTATCAGTGGAAGATGTCATGTATAGATTAAAAGGACATTGATTATGATGGCTGAACAAATTCCTTTATTACCCACACGGTATCAACTACAGGATCAACTTTCATCGGGACAATCGGCACTGGTCTTCAAAGTATGGGATAAAGAAAATGAACAATTTGTCTTAGCCAAAATATTTAGTAATGACCATCAACGCGCATATCGCCGCGAAGCGGCGGCGGCACTTGCACTAAAACATAGGCATATCATTTCGTGTTTGGATACATTTTATTTGACAACGGGTGAAGCCTGCTTAATTTATGATTTTTTACAAGATGGGACTTTAGGGCATTTTATTAAACAGAATAAGTTAGCCAAAAAGGACATTCTTAATATTCTCGAAAATATCTTGTCAGGTCTAAGCTGCTTACATAAACATGGTTTTGTTCATTGTGACCTCAAACCAGAGAATATTTTGCTACGGATTAGCGCTGAGCATCAAATGATTGAGGCGATTATTGCCGATTTAGGCTCTGCAACGCCTATTAAAGAAGCGCGCTCTGGCAAACAATCCATGGGTAGTCCTGCATATACCGCGCCCGAACGCTTATATGAAGGTTTTAGTACATCTAGCGACTTATACAGTGTCGGTATTATTGCTTTTCAATTAATAACTGGGCATCTACCGTTCATCGGAGATGTTCAAGAAGTCTATCGTGCGCATTTAAGTCGGCAGCCTGCAATTCATGAAATTAAAGACAAAGAGTTACAAGCCTTTATTGCCCTACTTCTCGAAAAAGACAGTCATCAGCGTATTGCCTCTAGTGAAGAAGCCATTCATATTCTACAAAGACTCTATCAACCGATTATCAATCAACACTCAATTGAAATGAGTGATAACAATCACGTAAAAACACATCAAACGCTGTTAAACATAGACACCTTAGCTATTCGTCCAAAACAAAAGTGGGAAGTTAAACAACTCCCTAATAGCATCTTATTAAGTGGTACAAACCTGTGTTTGGGCATGGTTTATCATGACTATATGTGTAATGGTTTAATAGAACAGGACACTTTGATAGGTAGTATTTATACTGCAAGTAGAGGTGTTTATGAAAGCAACGAAGTCAATGAAAAAGCCGA
>NZ_QAON01000038.1 GCF_003051055.1 Agitococcus lubricus
ATTCAACGCTAGGTTATAAATCACCATTAATATTTGAACGTGATTTTTTAAGACAAGCTGCCTAAATAACTGTCCTGTTTCTCTTGACCATTACAAATCGTATTGCATCGAAAATAAAAAGTCTCATGCTCAAATTAAGCGAAGTTTTGAGTTGCACGTATTTCCAAAGATCGGTAACAACCCTGTTAATCAAGTGTCAGTACAGGACTGGCTTGTTATTTTAGAAAACAAAGTTAAAGAATCAGAAAGTATTGCTGCAAGAATCTTGATTAATGCAAAGCAAATGCTGAAATGGGCTGTTAAACGAGAGTTGATTACACGTAATGTTTTGTTTGATATTAATCCGATGTCAGATTTACAAGTCAAAAAAAACGTGACTAATCGTGTGTTAAGTCATGAAGAATTGAAGCTCCTTTGGTTAGCAGTCAATAAATCAAGAATGACTCATAAGAATAAAATATTTATTAAATTATGCTTAATTTATGGCTGTCGTAATGGTGAGCTTAGACTCGCTGAAAAAAGCCATTTTGATTTTGAAAAAATGATATGGAGTGTTCCTCCAGAAAATCACAAAATGGGTGAGTCAACTCAAAAGCCTTTGTTAAGACCTATAACAAAAGATACTGAAATCTTAATCAAAGAAGCGATGTCTTTAAGCGAAGGAAAGTATTTGTTTTCTAATGATGGATCAAAAGAAGTGATGGGACGTGGTGCTCCTTTACAGCTACCATATAATATTATGCAATATTTGAGACGGCATAATAAGTATGAGATGGAGCACTGGTCTATACATGATTTGAGACGTACTGCACGTACTAACTTTAGTACGCTGACAGAGCCTCATATTGCGGAAATCATGCTAGGTCATAAGCTATTAGGGCAATGGCAGGTATATGACAAGTATGATTATTTAGATGAGCAAAAACTTGCTTATGAGAAGTGGTTTAATAAATTGATGACGATTGTAAATTAGCCGAAACTATGCAGCTTCGGCCGTTGCTAGGCTTGGATTATTTGCAATCACACAGTCCATTTCCCATTGCTGTACGTCATCAATAGCCCATAAATTTTGACTACCACTGGCAGTAAATCTAGGCTTGGGAAATGGGAGTTTTTCGCGTTTCATCCAGCGATGTATGGTCATTCTAGTGCAATTAAAACGTTTGCATATTTGCTTAGTTGACCAATAGCCTTTAACGTTCATATTCATTTTTAAGACTCCAAAATAAAAAATCCCCAAAAGAGGGGATGTTTAAAAGCTTATTTGCAAACTGACTTAGTTAAGTTCAACTACCACCCCATGCTCATAACAACGCCTGAGCCACCTAAAAACGTAAAAATATGAGCTTTGCAGCCTTTGTATGTTGTTTTGTTTGGGGCTGGAATGGTTGTTATTTTTGATTTAGGTAATTGAGTAATCATTCTGATATATCGGCCATCTATTAACGAATCACCTACCTTTACCGAGTCTTTTTTAAATCCACTACCAGTACAATACGCACAAAGATATGTTTCGCTTGGTACTTTTCCGCTGCTACAGCATTCTTCACACTGATAAATATGGTTATTTTCGCCATAATAAAAATAACCCTTGCCGTCACAATCGTCACAATCAACTTCTTTTTCTTGTTGTTGAGTTTGGCATTGGCATTTTTCTAATAACGGTATCTGCAAAGTACAAACATCAATTAAACTATCCATTTGTGCTGAATTGATATAGTTGTCAATCGCCTGACACACACCGTCTGGTGCTTTTATTGAATCAATGTCAATCTCAGGATTATTGTCAACTTTTATAGCAATATGACCGTTTGTTGCATATAAATAGCCATTTGCATGAAACGGCTTTTGTATATAAGTTCTTGGGTCGTTCGAATCACAAAAGTCTAATAAGTTCATTTTGTTTTAGCCCTCAAATAGACAATAAAAACCCCTCACCTTGAGGGAGAGGGTTGCTTAACTGTTTACGTCAGTTACTCGGCAATAAGTATCTGCCACAGCTCTCATGGCGACAGTCATCAGGTTCTAGCACTGGCACTGTAAACAGGCACACGCATTAGCTAGACATAACGTGTGTTGAGTTGAGATTTTTATTCGCATAAACCATATGAAGATGCACACTCTGTAGAGCCATCTTTAATCCCAAAAAGATCAAGTTTTCGCCCACCACGCATGGTTTTAGACCATTCAACCATGCGTCGGATGCCGTGTGTTTGATACTCAATCAAATTATCAGCTTTCACAGTTGGGTCGTTAGTTGCACAGAAAAACGTTGCTGACCCGCGCTTGCTTGCCATACTAACAAGTGACTCCCACTCGAAAATGCGATCAATTGCATCAGGATAACGAGCAGCTATGTTATGCAATTCTTTTTTTGAGCAATTGATGCAGGGCATACACCCAACCCGATCATTGCCTTGTGAGTACAATGGGTTTGGCTTAATGCCCATGTATGCCATAGCTTCAAATGTTGCTAAAGCTGGCCATTTTGCTATCGGACGATAATTAAAAATACCACCCCCCATATCCTCAAACTCAGGAACATAGCGGCGATTTAAACTCTCATCACGACGTACTCCTTGCCACGACCAAACAATATCGCCTTTATCAGTAATTGGAAAAAACACTTGCTCAATAATTGGGAATACTTTTAGTTCTTGTGTGCAGAATTGAGCCTGACTACTGGGGAATCTGCCTTTCCAAAGGCATAAATCAAGATACGGATTTCCTGACGGAACTAATATGCTGATTGCACGATCAACAATGTAATCACTAATGCCTTTCTCACGCCATTTGGTATTAATACGCTCCTTTTTTCGTGCTATTTGCTCAGAAAAATCAGCTTTAACGCGACGAATTTCAATACCTGTTGCTTGCTCAAGATAATCAACATAGTCATACGTTTGCTGATGCTCATTACCAGTATCGGCAAACACTCCCGACATATTTTGAGTTTCTAATGCTTGGCCAAAAAGCAATGTCGCTGTGCTATCTTTCCCACCCGAAACTGAAAAAATGTTATGAATCATTTTTATCATCCAATAAAAAGCCCACATCTTATGTAGGCTTGGTTATTTCAACTAAAACGTATGGCCTCCGCAAAGGCCATAGGTTCTAGCCCTCAAGCGAGGGCATGGATTACTCATCAGGGTCGCAGTTATCCCAAGGGTCGTATAATTCATCGTCCATTGGGTCTAGGTATTCATCTTCGTGGCAAACAATCATGTAAATCTCCAATAAAAAAGCCTCACTAGGAGGCTGTTAATGCTTTGCGTAAATAAGGGTCTAGGTCATTTTGTTTTAATAACCATTGTTTGTAGTCGCTTGGCAATGACTTAATAGGCTGGCCATTATGCTTGCCAAACGTAATAATCTTAGGAATACGCGCCATTTCGCTAAACTGATACAACTCTTCAAAGGTGGTTGCCTGTGTTTTTGGCAGCATGATTTTGAGTAAGTGATAAGTCATCCACACGTCATCTAGTGCGCTATGCGCGTGTTGTGCATGGTCTAAGGCATAAGGCATATCAAGCGCGTAAAGCAGTGCTGTTAGCTTATGGCTGTCAAGTTCGGGATAGAGATAACGTGCAATCGCCAAGGTGCAAATAAGTTTAGGTTCGGGCTGTTCGCCACACGCTTTAATCACTTCATAATCAAAATCAATGTTATGACCAATTAAGTATTTAACATTTGGTAATTCAAACGCGGTGTAAGGGTCGTACCCTGCAACATCTTCATTAGTAATGTGATGCGTGGCCATTGCGCCAAATTCGATTGGCTTTTGAGGGTCAAATAACTGGCGATATTCAAAGACTGGATCAAACGAAAATCGACGTATAGGCACGCTAAATAATCTTGATACGTCAAGATAGGCTATCTCTACGGGCACAGGCTCTTTTAAGCCCGTGGTCTCGGTATCTGCAATAATTGCTTGCATAGTGTTGTTTCCAAAAAAAACCACGCTTAGTGCGTGGTCGTGGGTTAGGCATCAATATCATCTAACGTCTTTCCTGTATCAATACATCTTCCACAAATATGGACAAATTCTTTCCCTCTTTTTTCTGATTGAAAACCCTCTATTTTTGCTCTTTTCAAAGCTGTTGATTTCATACCTTTAGCTGTCCAGTATTGCGTTTCGCAACCAGATTCCCAATCACCGCAAACATCGCAAAAAATGTCGCACGAATATACAATTGTCATTACTCTCTCCGTTATTCATCGCAAATCATGCCTAACTCCTGCATCAACAGCGACAAGTACCCGCGCTTGTCGGTGTATTTTTTAATTGTGGCGAATCTGCCATAATTAAAATATCTTTGTGGGTACTTGCGCGTTATGCGCCTAGTTAGATGTTAATCATCGGCAGCATAAATAGGTTCATCAGGCGGAATAATTAAATGACCTGTTGTGTCTGTCCCTACCAATCGCGCATCTCTTCGCTGTCCAGTCCATGGATTAAAAAGCCATGCTGTACCGTGACCATGCCAATCTCGCCATTGTTCGGCATGGCTTGGATATGGTTTTTCGTCACCCGTAGCAGGGTCAAACTTCATTAAAGACTGTTGTTGCTTGCTCATATAATCATCTCACTGTTAAAATTCATCGCTACTCTTAAACACATCTAACTCCTGCATCAACAGCGACAAGTACCCGCGCTTGTCAGTGTATTTTTTAAGCATTATGCAAAAAGTGCATAATGTTATATCTTTGTGGGTACTTGCGCGTTATGCGATTAGTTAGGCCGCTTGTGTTGTGAGTTGGTCGTAGCAGTCTTGATAAACTGTACTCAGATAGTCATAGTGTTCTTGAGTAATACAATTTGTGTACTCTTTAACACGGTGGTTCCATGTTTGGTCTAATTGCTCAACTGTGTTTGCCATTTCTAAAATTTTGGCGATTTCATCAATACGTTCCTTGGCCAACGGCTGTAATTCAGCTTTGCGCTTATCGTAAGCGCGTTTAATAGACTCTTTGTCTTTGTCGCTTAAACCTTCATTTGGAATTGTTGCTGCCACGTCTTTAAGTGCCTGCAAGTTAATTGCATTAGTAATAGACCGCAACAAAGCGATAACATCGACTTTGACAGGCGCAACCGTTGGCTGTTCAATGGGTTCAGGTTTGTTTGCAGCCACGGGATCGGTTACTGGGGCAGGTACTTTACTTGGCACGTTTTTGTCAAAATACTGTCCTGTGTTTTTATCAAATTCAACATCAAGCCCTTTAACAACATGAGCAAATGCTTGGCGCATTTCAGTGAAAAAGCGGTGTTCTTTGTCAATTTTGCCAATTAAATCGTTTAAGTCGTTGGCATTTTCACAAGTAGAACATTCGTTTTTCCAGTTTTCCAAGTCGTCCAGATACTGCAATTCTTTAACTTGTGCATCAGTCAGGCTATTAATGTGGTCTTTGCTTTGCTGTAGTAAATCAGCTAAGAAAGTAGGGTTAATAGCCAAGTCAGGCAATTCAACATCACCTAAGCCGCCTGAGTTTTTTGCGTGGTAGGCGGTACTTGGTGAAAAATTTAACATCCGTACTCGTTTGCCTTCCTCATCGTGTGCGCTAGTCAAATAGGCCATTAAATCAGCTTGGCGATATAGCTCATTCTTGTTTTTCCCACCCACATCAGGACGGATAATAACATCGTCTTTTTTCTTATCCTCTGCGGCATGAGCCAAAATAATGACATCTTTGCCATAGCTACGGATCCGAGCAATCCAGTTTTTAAACAGTTCATTGGCCATGCCTTGCGCTTTTATTGTCAGTGAGCCGTCCTTTTGGCGATTGTCTTTGTTTTTAGCTAAGTGCGCCTTAATAACATCAAGCGCACGACCTGCGGTATCAATAGCAACTGCCTGATAATCGTCAACATCAGATGATTCAATATTGGCAACATCAAGCCAATCTTCAACTGGTACAGTTGCACCACGGCGCATTTTTCCTGCGCGATGTGCGCCTGCGTCAAAGTCGAACAAGATAGCGTCTTTGGCGGTATAGGCCAAAGAGGTTTTACCAATACCAGGGTCGGCATAAATGTAAGCGACCAATGCCTTAACGCGCATCACTTGAGACGCCTGAATAACTTTTTTAAGAGCCATGATTATTTACCGCCTAATTCTTTTTCGGTTTGTTTAACGTGGTTTTTGATTTCTAAATCACGTTGTTTGCGAGTTTTGCCAGACACACCTGCATAGCGTGCTGTGGTCGTTTGTTGTTGCTGTTGAGACATGACAAACTCCTAAGCCGCTAAACGCACATAAGCACGAAACTTAGCGACTTCAAAAACGAGTTGTTGATGAACGTTTTGAAACGTCTCGCCATTCGCGTAAAAACGAAAAGGGATACCGTCAATAACACCTTTGATGACACCTAAATAACCATGCTTTGTTAATGAGATTTCCATGAAATACCCCCTCAGTTAATGCCAATTCAGTTAATGCCAATGCTGGGGTCGTTAGACGTTTTGTCGATGTGTTCAGCCCAAGACGGACATGAGTTTGCTAATTCAGCTTGTTTAGATGTTAGCTTCTGCCTGACAGGTAGTTCGGAGCCGTGTGTACGATGGATGATATAGCCGTCCCCTAAACAGACTGAATGAGATGCAGGCTTGTTTTTTAATAGCCAAACATCAATGCCTAGCTTTTTGTCTGCTTGGTTGTTGAGTTTGATGACATTTGCGAAATGAGGGTCGTAAAAGGGCGTGGATGTTAAGATTTTGATGATGAGGGCAGTGACGAGTATCAATAGACACGTCATTACAATAAACGTTTGAAATACTTCACATAGCATGATTAAATCCGTCCTGATTTTTTGAGTAACTACGAAAAATTAAGCCCCTGATGTATGCCAGTACACAGGGGCTTTTTTATGCGTAGTATTTAGTTATTAACGACGTGGTGGTAAACCACACATTGCACGAAATTCATCATCATCAAGCTGACGACTAGGCTTAGAACGATGCTCAATTTCAGCTTGAGCCGCTGCTTTTTGACGAGCGATTTGGCTTGCTGCTATTTCTTGCGAACGTTGCTCGTAATAGCGACGGTCTTTAACTACACCATACATAATATTTACCTCTGTTAACTACGAAAAGTCATAACCACTAAAATCAGTAGTTATGAGTTTTTGCAGTAATCTGCTTTCTGTGCGAGGTATCAGGCTTCCCACCGTCTTAGTCTCCCCACTCGCAACCGTCCCCTTGATAGGTTTGGTTCTTTACAGCCAGTCCGCTTTGTTACTGGTAACTTGGTATGTTCCTTACGTCCTGTAAGGGCTGCTGACATTATTTTTTCAGGCCGCGCAGATTAAGCCTTAGCTCGTTTAGACTCGGAGTAGAGTTGCAAGCTGGTCGCTTAGCATGCAATTTATTATGCAAAAATGAATAATATTAGTCAATCAAAAATGAATAAAAAAATTCATAAATAATTATTTGTTTGCTTAAAAAATAAACAATATTTTTGCCTTACATGACTTTTTAGGTGTTGTTTGCTAGCAGAGTATATGGTCTGCTAGCAGGCGTGATGCTTTTTTGAGCAGTTCTGGGTTTGCGTTAAAGCACTGATTGATTAGTGATGTGGAATTAATGATTGGGGTGGAGCGTTATGGGGTATGCTTGTGGGGTATGTTTCAGTCTTATGGGGTATGTAAATGTACTGAGTGTTTTTAGCCAAAAAAGGGCATTAAAAAACCCTCACAGGGAGGGTTATAGCTATTCAATTGATCGAGAGTAATTCGAGATGCGTTTTTTCTTGGTTTGTTATTTTGTTGCGATGAGTTGTTTGTGAAGCAAGGATGTTTATAGACTCACCAATATGCAACATTCTAATTTGTTCAATCATGTTTCTGGGGTAGGTGAACCGAGTTTTTACACCATCAATATACAACTCTATTTTGCCTTTGTCGCTCAACTCTCCAATAGTACCTTGTAGTTGTATAGGTTGCCCTTGAATAGTATGAACACTACTAATGAGTTTAATTAAGGTATCAATAATAGCATCATCACCTTGCCAAAAATGCTCAGTGTTATTTGGTGATCTCCACCGTAAATCAAGTGCAAGTTCATTTTTGTGAAGTTCATGTAAAAGTTTAGCTAACTCATTCACGCAACGAACACCAACAAAAGCAATCATATCAAGTAGTTCATCTTGGTTTTTATTGGCTTTATGTAGAAACTCAAACAATGCCTCAAGGCTATCTGAGGATAAACTACGGCCAAATAAATCAGGATTGGTGTCGGTTGTTAAATATAAGCGCGTAGAACCTGCACCCATTGCAGCAGAACGAAAATTGACCGTTTGGGTTATATCTTTAGAAAAGCCACGCAAGGCATCTTTTCCTTTTTCTAAGCGTTGCGAAAGTGCCAATAGAGTATTAGATAAATATTTCGCTAGTTTTGAATGTAAATCTAATGGCAATGTCCCATGATTAGCTAATTTCCCAATTAGTCTAGCCTCTATAACTTCTTTTTCTCGCAATTGCTTCGCCTGATAGAGTTGACTTTCCATATCTTCTATATGACTCTGCATAGAGCGATTGCAAAGGTTATCAAAAAAATCATCAGAATTAATCTGTTGTTGGATAATAGCTTTGGCTTCAACAATCTTTTTTTCTAGGTATCCGATGTTATTCATGTCTGTTTACCCATAGTCGAGCAATGCCTTTTTCGTTAAAGTTATGGTCAAGGCAAAACTGTTTAAGCCAATAGTTACGCTTTATTACGTCTTCAGATTGAGCAATGTAAATATCACAACCATAACGTAATTTAGTATCCATTTTATTATCAAATAGTGTAGCAAGCTCTTGAAGTTTATTCTGTGAAAGCTGTCTTACAGACAATTTAGAAGCAAAAACAACTAAGTCTATGTCGTCAGGTTCTTGTTTATATGTGCAAAAAGAGCCGTCTATCCAAACTTCTATTGTGTAATGGTCAAGAGAAACAGGACAGTTATTTAGGCAGCTTGTCTTAAAAAATCACGTTCAAATATTAATGGTGATTTATAACCTAGCGTTGAAT
>NZ_QAON01000039.1 GCF_003051055.1 Agitococcus lubricus
GTCACTAAATTTTGATGTCTTCATGCAGAATCTCCTGCGTTTATCCTACGAGAAAATTCTACTTTTGAAAGCGGTTATTTTTAGGGATGATTACCGTGGCAGGCTGCATCAGCAACATAGATAGTAATAGCTCTTTATACTCAGGGCCAATTCCTATAAAAAAACGAGCTTCGTCTATACTGGCCTGCCTTATTCGCTTACGAAAAGAAGTCTCATATTGCTGAATAAGACCTGCTACTGTCTCATTGTGGCCTGAATAGTAGATGAGTAAATTTTCAGGCAAAGGAGTTTTACCAAGTGTTTTTCTTTCTACTCCATTTATAAATAACTTATCAAAAGTCCAAGTCAGCTCTATATTATCGCCATTAATTTCGTAATTAAGTCGATAGCTAAAATTAATACTCCTATCGCGTTCGAACTCTATCAAATGACGAAAAATCTCTATGACCGCCTCAATCAAATTAGATTTACCTGAACCATTCTTCCCGACAAAAACCTCAATAAAACTATCACCCTCAAAATCCATTGTGAAATTATTTAGATTTTTATAGTTACTGATAAATACTTGCTTTAGTCGCATAAAAAACTCCTTTTAATTAATTGCTTGCGTTACCAAAACATCCGCCAGTTTTTGTTGTAGCTGATTGGCGGTGGTGATGCGCGTTTTGAGTTGGTCGCATATTGCCATGAGTTCATCGACTTTGGCGACGATGCGGTGTTGTTCTGCTAGGGGTGGGATGACCATTGGCAATTCCTTTAATTTTGAAGCTTTTATTCCTGTAGCAGTCATTCCAGTTGCTTGCTCATATAACAGCTCCTGAAATGGCTTAGACATCATCAGCAATTTAAGAAACTGAGCCATTTCTGGCAAATGAAGCTGTAAACAAATAACCCTTTGAGCCAATGCGAATTTTTCAGTTATATCAATAATAGCAACATTACCCAACGGTGCTTCGGTCGTGAATAACATATCGTTAACTCTTGGAAAGCCACGAGTCATCCATTCATGGTATTCGGCCTCCGAGACAAACTCATAAGGTTCTCTAGATATAAATCCAAAACGAACATTTTTAGCCGTAATCAATGGGACACCTGAATCAATCTTTTCAGGAGTTCTGCCACGATAATCTATAAATTTTGCCAGATTACCTAAACGGTAGTAATCCCAACTAGAAGGCAACAATAAATATCTTTCTGACTCATCTATATTTAGACTGGCTTGAGTCTTTAACCCTTCACCTTGCACCAACCGTGCTTTTTCAACCTGAATCCGTTTTAACAACTCACTCGCAGGCTCATCATTAGCATCTTGCGGTACAAGTTTGCCCATAACGGCCAGTTGCAGCAGGGTTTGTTTAAGCGCATCAATACTAGACTCGGTGTTAAACAAAGTATCAAAATTGGCGGCAATGCGTTGCCAGCTTTCATTAAACTCTGCGGCATCTTGCGACTGAGTGAGTGTGTTAAGTAAATAACTGACCAATTTTTCATGCGCGACAATGGCGTTGCTGTGTTGGTTTTCGAGTTGGTCGCAAAGGGTCATTAGCTCATCGACTTTAGCGACGATGCGGTGTTGTTCTGCTAGGGGGGGTAGTGGAAATGGATTTTCCGAAACAAACTCTTTAGGCACTCGCTTTTGTCCAGCTGTACCCGTCATTTTCGACTCCCCCACATAAAGAAACTGTGGAGCTTTAAAGTAAATTAAAATATATCTAGGCTCAAATGTCGGACCAAATGGTCTAACAACATGTAACTCCGTTGTTCCTGCACCAATCCCATTTATCAGCCCAGAAAATACAGCAGCCTTACTATTCTCAAAACAAGGCGTTATTTTCGCCACGCCAATGTCACCCTCAGCAAAATGTGTAAATCCTTTTTTTAACTCACTCCATAATCTAGTTTCTTGTTCATGCTTGCCTGTGTGAGATGTACTAATGAGCGTCATAGGTACGAATGAAACTTCCAAATAATCATCAGCATCATTTCTAGGGTTGATTTGAGATACATTTCCAAGCCTCACCCACTCCCACCCCATCGGCAATTCAAACGGCTTTTCATCATCCCCAATTTCAGCCAATGGCTTTTGCGCCTTAATCTTCCCCTCTTTAATCAACTTGGCTTTTTCAGCTTGAATCCGTTTTAACAATTCACTCGCAGGCTCATCACTCGCATCTTGCGGCACCAACTTCCCCCGCACCGCCAATTCCAAAATCAACTCACGCAGCTTTTTCACCCCATACACACTCGCCGCACTACCCGAAGCCCGTCCACGCCCCGACTTCTTCTCGTTATCTGCACCCGTCCAAATAGCTAAATGCTCCGTAATTAACGTTTGAATCTCACTCACTGTACATCACCTACTGGATTGGCATTTTCTAACACGGCACGGTCACGTTGTAACTCTGCCTGTAACTCGGCTTCGGAAGGTAAAAACGCACGATAACGACTAGCAAACAATTGTTGGCTATCGGCTAACAGCGAATACTTAGCCACCGCTTCATTGCGTTCGGAGCAAAGAATTAACCCTAATGTCGGGTTATCGCCTTCGCCTCGGTATTGCTCCTCAAAAACACGAACATACATATCCATCTGACCAACATCTTGGTGAGTGAGTTTGCCCACTTTGAGGTCAACCAATAAGAAGCACTTGAGCAAATAATTGTAAAAGACCAAATCGACAAAAAAATCATCGCCTTCCACGCGCAAGTGTTTTTGCCGTGCGACAAAGGCAAAGCCTTTACCTAGCTCCAACAAAAAGGATTGTAATTGCTCGAGCAAGTTGGTTTCTAATTCTTTTTCATACAAAGTGGCACTTGGTTGAGCACCAATAAACTCAAGGATATAAGGGTCACGAATAAAGTCACGAGGGTCATTTGGCGCGTGTTGATTAACCAGTGCAACCGCCTCTGTCCTGACGGCTGACTGATCTTGGCTTGATAATAGGCGCTCATAAAACAAGGTGCTGACTTGACGGTCTAAGGCTGCAACGCTCCAGCCTTGACTGACAACTTCATTGGCATACCAAGCCCTTGCCACTGGGTCTTTGACACGCATCAAAATGCGATAATGTGACCAACGCAATTCTCTCCATGCCGTGGAGAGAATTGGAAACTCCAAATAAAACTGGCGGTAACTCCATAAACTTTGTGGTGAAAAGCCCTTGCCATATTCAGCACTGAGTTTTTGTGATAACTGTTTGAGTGTTTGCTTACCATACTCCGCACGCGCCGCACCGCCTTGCTCATCCTCAACAATCAAACGGCCAATGTGCCAATAACTTTGCACCATGACATCGTTAACCACATGACGCACTTGCTGTTGCGCGCTATCAAGGATTTGGCGAACTTGCTCGTAAAGTGGTTCAATACTGACTAGCTTACTCATGACTATTCCTCACCCCGCAACGCCTGCGTTAAAATCCCTTTTAACTGATTGCGTAAACTGGCCATGTCATCTTGCATCGCTTGATATTGCGCTAACAAGACTTCAGGGTCGTGAACTTCTAATTCACCCACATGCGGATTCTTGCAATCTAGGTTGTAGTTACGTGCTTTAATATCGTCAATACTGACTTTCCACGCTTGCTCAGTCTCGACACGCTGCTTAAAGCCATCAGCTTCATCGCCCCACCATGCCGTTTCGGTGGCAAACTCTTCAATCTTCATCGGCTTGGTTTTGTTGTAGCTCTTTACACCATCTGGATAAGGATGCTCATAAAACCAAATATCAGAAGTTGGTGTGCCTTTAGTAAAAAATAGCAAATTGGTTTTAATACTTGTATAGGGCGCAAAGACACCATTCGGCAAACGGACGATAGTGTGTAGATTGCATTCGGTGAGTAGCTTTTCTTTGATGCGCGTTTTAATGCCTTCACCAAATAAAAAGCCATCGGGCAACACCAGTGCGGCGCGGCCATTACTTTTGAGCAATTGCATAATCAGCACTAAGAACAAATCAGCGGTTTCACGGGTGCGGAATGCGTTAGGAAAGTTGGTTTCGATACCATCTTCTTCCATACCTCCAAACGGCGGATTGGTGACAATCACATCAACACGTTTTTGTGGTGTCCAACTAATTAGCGGATACGACAACGTATTGTCATGGCGAATGTTGCTGGGTACATCTATGCCATGCAGAATCATATTAGTGGTACAGAGCAAATGCGGTAAGGGTTTCTTTTCTATGCCTAAAATACTGCTTTGCAGCAAGTTTTCATCTTCAACAGTTTTAACGTCTTGCTTACGGATATGCTCAATGGCGCAAGTTAAAAAGCCACCCGTACCACAGGCAGGATCCATCACTTTTTCACCTAAGCGCGGATTGCTCATACGCACCATAAACTCAGTCACGGCGCGTGGCGTATAAAACTCACCCGCATTACCTGCCGCTTGTAAATCACGCAATAATTGCTCGTACATATCGCCAAATAAATGACGCTCGCTGGACTTGTTGAAGTCTATGCCTTCTTGCAATTTGTTAATGACTTGGCGAATCAGTTGCCCCGACTTCATGTAGTTATAGGCATCTTCAAACACCGAGCGAATAACATACGCACGTTGGTCGCCGCCTTTGGCTTCTAGCATTTGCAACGTGGGAAACAAGTCGTTATCTAAAAACTGCTTTAAGGCTTCGCCAGTCATGCCTTCGGGATTGGCTGCCCAATTACGCCAACGGTATTTTTCAGGCAGTGGCGATTGATAGTTGTCTTGTAGCAGTTCCCACTCGCTCTCGCGGTCATCAAATATTTTTAAAAACAACATCCACACTAATTGGCTTAAGCGTTGGGCATCGCCATCCACGCCCACGTCTTTACGCATAATGTCTTGGATGGATTTAATGGTGGAGGAAATACTCATGGGTTTACTAATCTATTCTAAGTTAAAAAATTTAGGGGCAATTTGACGACTTTTAGCGGCCAATATCAAGCGTAAAGATAGCCTTCAAGCTCATGCAATGCTGCCATATACGCCGATTTACCACCAAAAGCAGACACTAATTCACTGGGACTGCCCATACTTTTAAACGGATCAAGAGTAAGCACTTTAATATCTTCGATGTTTTCGATGCCTGTATCTGCGTATTTATCCAATAAAGTTTCTAAGACTTGCCGTGCTTGTTCACCGTACTTGGTAAAGTAATTGCGTTTTTTGACTTTGTCAGCACGCTCACGGCGCGTCAGGGGTGGCTGGTCAAAAGCAACATGACAAATTAAGTCAAAGGCATCAAAGCCTTTGCCCACTTCTTCAGCTAATGGCTCAAGCATTACGCCATGTTGTATTAACTCATTAAGAATAATGGCTTTACGTTCAGCATTGCTCCATGTCCGCAAAAAAGCATCTAAGGAGGAGTAATCTTTACGAATCGCTTTGCGCGTATAGTCCTTTAACGACTCAGTAATCAACTTACCCTCAGAGCCGTAATACTGCACTCGTTCGCCTATCACATGGACGGTGACATCACTCAAGACATATTTGATACGTCCGCTATTGACTTCCTCATCATTTATTTCGCCATCATCCCCGTAATCACCGTTGTCGCTGCATGTGCCACCGACTTCCTCACCACTCTCAAGCGTTTCGCCATCAAGGTCTTCTTCATCAGGAGGAACAACCGAATCATCACCCTTCGGTTCGTAAATCATCACAGGCTCGCCATCAAAGGCAGGGTCAGCAAACAGTTCTGTGGCTTTTTTGAAATCCATAATGGTGAACCAATACTTGCCAAAATCCTCATTGATGCGTGTACCACGTCCAATGATTTGCTTAAACTCGGTCATGGATTTGATGTGCTGGTCTAGAACAATCAATTTACAGGTTTGAGCATCAACACCTGTGGTCATTAGTTTGGAGGTAGTAGCAATAACAGGATAGGTTTCTTCGGGATTGATAAAGTTATCCAGTTCGGCTTTGCCTTCTTTTTCATCGCCCGTAATCCGCATCACGTATTTACGATTAGCTTGGACCCGTTCAGGATTAAGATTGACTAAGGCTTGGCGCATCCTTTCGGCGTGGTCAATGTCATCACAAAAGACAATGGTTTTGGCAAAGGGGTCAGAAGCATTGAGAAACTCGGTAATTTTCTTTGCCACTAGCTCGGTACGTTTTTCTAAGACTAAGATACGATCCATATCGATTTGGTTATAAATACGGTCTTCAATCAATTGGCCATATTTATCGGTTTGATTTTGGCTGGGTCGCCAACCTTGCAAGTCCACATCAATATCAATCCGCACCACTTTATAAGGTGCAAGAAACCCATCTTCAATGCCCTGCTTTAGCGTATAGCTATACACAGGGTCGCCAAAGTAATAAATGCTCGATACATCTTTAGTTTCTTTAGGTGTGGCGGTTAAACCAATATGGGTAGCATTGCTAAAATAAGAAAGCACATCACGCCAAGCAGAATCTTCTGCTGCACTCCCGCGATGGCATTCGTCAATCACAATCAAGTCAAAAAAGTCGGGCGAAAACTGTTTGTAGATATTTTTCTCTTCTTCACTACCTGTCACCGCTTGATAAAGCGATAAATAAATCTCGTAGCTTTTATCAATTTGGCGTTTACTGATTTTGGTCATCGCCGCGCCAAAGGGCTTAAAGTCATTATTTTTGGTTTGATCGACTAAGATATTACGGTCAGCCAAAAACAGAATGCGTTTTTTAGTGCCTGACTTCCACAACCGCCAAATGATTTGAAAGGCAGTATAGGTTTTACCTGTGCCTGTGGCCATGACCAATAAAATACGCTGCTGATTTTTAGCGACTGCTTCGATGGTGTTGTTGATGGCACTGGCTTGATAATAACGCGGAGCGCGACCTGTACCGTCATCGTAATACGGCATTTCAATAGTGTGTTGTGCTTCGGTGGAGGCCAAACCCTTCCATTGGCAATACTGTTGCCATAGTGCGCTGGGTGAAGGAAAGTCATCTAGGGTAATTTCTTTTTCCGTTTTATCTGACAAGCCTGTGCGGTCGTGCATCAAAAAGGCATCACCATTCGAGCTAAACACAAACGGCACACCAAGAGCTTCGGCATAATTCAAGGCTTGTTGCATCCCTGCACCAACACTCAAGGTATTTGCTTTGGCTTCAATAACAGCAAGGGGAATATTGGGCTTATAATACAGCACATAGTCGGCACGTTTTTGCTCACCCCGTGTATGGAGCTTACCGCGTACGATGACACGCCCTTTGGTAAAGCTCACTTCTTCACGAATTTGAGTATGCAAATCCCAACCCACGCCCATTAAAGCGGGAGTGATGTATTTCGAACAAATATCTCGCTCTGACAGGCTTTTTTTATCAACCATGAGGGTACAAAATCCTTGTTTATTTTTACTTAACACAATGAAAAACAGGCATAAATGAACAAGTCAACTATGGCATATCAGGTCTAAAAATTCAATTATGAATCCTCTGTTATACAATATACTAGGAGGAGTTATTTTCGGTTAAATGATGTTATTATTCATTAAACAGTGACAACGCTCATTCGCTATAAACGACTCATGGCTTCCTCTTTTACCTCTCAAGTTATACGAATTATTGGTGATACTTTACAACAATAGTGATTAATATTTGTACACAAAAGAAGTACTGTCTTAATTTCTATATAGACAAAAATAGAACCTACTAGAAGCTGCCACCGCTTTTATGCGATTTCATTGGCTAGTGATTTGTTTAATGCTTATGTGGTGTCGTGTGAATGGGGACGTATTGGCGCTAAAAATTTTAGGCGTAAAGTCGCTGTATTTAACTCTGTTGATGAGGCAATGACTCAGCTCAAGCACGA
>NZ_QAON01000040.1 GCF_003051055.1 Agitococcus lubricus
ATTCAACGCTAGGTTATAAATCACCATTAATATTTGAACGTGATTTTTTAAGACAAGCTGCCTAAATAACTGTCCTGTTTCTCTTGACCATTACAGTGCTTCAAACTCACTCACAACACTAACACACTCACACATCCACTCTAGCAATGGTTTTGCAATATCAAGTCCATCAAGTAATAAGTGATGTTCGACTAACAACTGTATAAACTCACGATTCGCTTTTACGTATGGGCGATAGTGTAAGGGAATATCTTGCAATTCAGTCTGAATTAAAAAAAGCTTTTTTCCCATGACTGTTACTCTGCCTGTTCCTGACTTAGCCATAACATTTCTCCAAATTTAGAATAGGCTATCAGGCAGAAGCTTGAGCCGATGAGCTTTGATGCATTTTACGAATTAAAGATTGGGTTTGTGCCAATAGCTTTACAAAGGTATCGTATTGTATCGAACGCTGCGTTTGCATTTCACGCAACTCAGATAATTGACTATCCACTGCACTAATCTCTGGCGTAAATACTTCAGTGACATACGTTTGTGTGGCTTCATCAAAAAATGTTTCAATTGCATTCGCAGCATCGTTAAACCCAGAACGGATTATAGTTCTAGTCTCAAGCAATGCCTTGGTTTGTTCTACTTCCTGAGCATCCTCTTTGAGTGCTAAATAAACATTTAAAACAACACCTGCAACAGCTAATACCCGTCCAGCATGCGCCAGATACTTAGTCCATTTTACAGCCTCCCAAGGCTTAAATTTTTTACCAAAAAACTTACCAACTTCCTTTACTATTTCATGTCCTTTAGTGCCTGAATAGTTCTTTAGCTCAAACATGGCCTTAAAGCCAGAGCTGGCAGGGTTAAAGCAGTTTTTTACCAAAAAATTACCTAAATCCTTAGAGTGATTTGCTGCTTTGTTAAGATTATTAGCCATTTCTGGGGATATTTTGGACGTTTTAAGGTGCTCATCCATGCGTTCTTTTAATCGAGGCAATAACTCTTTGGCAAGTTCGGAGTCCATAATTGCTTCAAATCGCTTTTCTAAATCCTCAATATGCAAACCAATAACCGTTTTGACTTGCTCATTGAGCAAGTTAGACAAATCGTCCGCTCTCTTTTCGGCTTCTTCAATTTTGATTTTTACGTCCTTTTCATTCATATCCTCATGTATCATACCAGCAATCTTTCGCCCATCATCCTTAATTTTTTCAACTTCCTTAGTTACGACGCGTCTAATAGACTCAGGAATTCTTTGTTGCTCTTCAACTAAAGCTCTTCGTTTTTGTAACAACAACTCTTCTAGCCCATTAATATCTAAATCACCTGTACTAGACTTTGCCAAACACTCTAAGAGCACTTGCTCAAGAGAGTATAATGCTGTTGTATAACGTCCTATTAATCCTTTCTCTCTAATAAATTGATTCAGTGTTTCGGCAAACTTATCCATTCCACTTTTACGCCACAATCTCTCCGCAACGCTTGCATCTGGATGGCCAGCCGCTCTAATACTAGACTCAGCATCTACAAAAGAAATATGCAAATCTTCGGGTGTAAAGGGTATAATCACTTTTTGCAAATCTTCAATAATAATCTGCTGAGCCTCTAACGAATTACCTGCTACATGTCTTTGCATTTTATTAATCAACAATAGCATCTCTCTGCCTTTATCTCTATCAACTGCTAACTTACGAAAGTGTTTTGCTAGATGGTCATCGAATAACTCATTTGTGGTAACAAAAACCAATAAGTCAGCATTTGCTAATGCACGATACGTAATTTCGTCGTGATCAGGCCTAAGGGATGTATGAACGCCTGGTGTGTCAATAATATCGACACCTTGCCAATGATAAGGATGTGTATGCTGCGTCGTAATACCTGCTCCAATAGCAATATCTTGTCGCCCTGTTAATGCACTAATGACACTTGATTTACCTGCACTGTACTGTCCTGCAAAGACCAATTTTAGTGGTCCATTTTGGCCTTCTAAACTATATGGTATTCTAGTAGCAAGACTTTTAACTTCATCAGACTCTGCGCTGACAATAGCACTCTTTGCTTGTGCAAGAAGCAAAGAACCTTCCTCTGCAAGCGCAATAATTTCAATATTATTTTTCATTTTATGATCCTTTTGATTGTTTAAACAATCACATGAAGTTTTGTTAATTGATACGCTATTGCAGCAAGATAGGAAGTTTCTTCGTCTAACGTATCTAATGGAACGCGCGCAACCTTAAGCTCACTATCAATGACAATATTATGCACTTGCTCTCCTAGCTTGTGTTTAAACAGATGTTGTAATACTTCGGCATCGGTATAATCACCTACGATAAAAATAACAGTCTCAGCTAACAATAACTCTAGCTTTTCTCGGTAACTAACTGGAGGATTAAAACCCTCTTGAAAGCAAAGGACGACCATATAGCCTGGTGCGCGGGCAACTCGAAGCAAGCCATCAACAAATTCGTTCTTATAGATGTCTTTTAGCGACTCTTTAACCAACTCATAATTCATTTCTGCTTGACGATCTTTGAGTATTTCCGCCAGTTCAACTTGGGTATTGGCAAGGCTCGATAACGCCGAACTGATAATATGGAGGTTCGATTCAACTAACCCAATCTGCTTTTCAATTAGCTCATGTTTAAACCATTTGAACAAACTATCACGATAATGTTTTTTAAGCTTTTCAACGTGCTTCTCTAGAGTCGACTCGAGTTTAGATCGTGCTTTAGCAGCCTTCGAATCTTTTGAGTCTGTGAACCATGAAAAAAATCCACTCACTACTGCTACACCAACAACAACCATCCAACTGACAGGCCCCAACATTGCAGCCAAAGTAACAGCACCCGTCGCGACAACCCCTAGCCAGCGTGCTATTTTACGTGTATCAGTGATCTTTGGCATAACAATAGACTCACTCTTGAGACTATCTACCAAAGTTAACTCAGCGTTTACCTCTCTAAAAAACTCTTTAAGGAATGCTTCTGCCTCTTTATGAAGGTTACTCATCAAATCTGAGGACTTCTTTTCAAAATTCAAACTTTTAACTACTTTGTCCCAAGCATCTCCAGCATTTTTATTTTCATAATTATCTTCTGCAAAACTTACAATTTCAGCACTTAAAGTACTACCCATCGCTCCGCAGAATGCATCTATTTTTTCAGTGCCTCTTTTTAAAAATGAATTATTCCAATTAACAAACTGCATTATCTTTTTTGCAAGTACACGGTTAGATGAAAAGTTTTGCTCCTTAAATCTCAATAACTCTTCTGATAGTTTGTACATTGGAACAACTGAAGCATCTATGAAGGTTTTTAGGCGAAAAAATCTACCGTTATCAATCACATGTCTAATTAATTGCTTTTCAAAAATAGCAAATCGACTTGCTTCCAATAATTCTTTTCTATGTTTGCTATGTTCTGGCTTATCTGCCAAGTAACGGGCATGGGCATGAATGGCTATAAAAGGAGCAGATGCACCTGGCAAGTGCTGATCGACAAGTTTAATAAATTGTTCCGTTAGTTCGTTTAATCGCTTTGCATTAAACGCATAATCAGGCTCACTTAAAAAATCCATTAAGTCTTCAGAATTTTGAATCGCAGTTTTGACATTGCAGACTGCGAGAATTGGCTTACCTAATTTTTTAAGCTCTACAAAGCAATCAGCTTCGGCAGGTTGAGGACTATCATCAGTAATTAAAAATACTATTAGGTCTGCCATAGTTGCGGCATCAAATGCAACAGTTTCATCTATATGACCTTCAAAAGCGGCAATACCTGGTACATCGGTTACTGTTAAACCCTTCCAAGTATATGTGCGTAAGTTCCTGGTAGTTCGCTGTTGTCCCTTACCAATACTTTTGCCATCGCCATTTGTAAGAATTTCCATTAAGGTGGACTTTCCAGCCATGGTACGCCCAAAAAGACTAATATTAAATGACTTCAAATGCTTTCTACGTTCTTCAAGCTTAGCCTCTGAATCACGCTGTAGTGTGTGCAAGTCTCCCATTACGTTGTTGAGTTGCTGTTGAATACTATCAAGAATATCTGGTGAGTGAACTTGACTTTTTTTAATTGACTCTAAGGTATTTTGAATGGTTGACTCAACATGTTGGATAGCATGGCCAGTACGTTTGAGATTATCATGAGCGACCCAATATCCTTTTTCCGCAAAGGAATTACATACTTTGAGAGCGTGCTCAAGCTCGACATTATTAGAAGAAGTATGATTTGACTGACTACGATTAAACATCTTTACTTGCTCTTTCTAATAATGCTGCTAAATCTAGGTTTTTACTCGTTTCGGCCCAGTCAGGCTCTTTAGTAAACGGATTAGCAATATAATACGGACCTTCAAAACTATTATCTGTATTTACTAGCACTATCGCTAGTATAAACTTATCTGCTTGATTTAACGCATATAAAATCTCATTTCGACTTACTGTTATGGTGCTTTGCCCTTTAGCCCGTCCTTTTACCTCAATATGCCGATCAGGTAAAATTGAACCGTCCGCATTCACAGGCGGTCGTGAGGTAATATCCCAACCACACTTTTGTGCTGATACATCAAATATCGTAAAACCTTTTTTGCGTTCTGCGTTAATCACAGCCTCCATGGCAATACGTTCAACTCGCGCACGGGCTTGTGCATCTAGGCTAAAAGTGGTTTGTCCCTTTAATTTAGCTAATAACCCTTGCGGTATGACTAATGCCCCACCCAAAATAACAGGTGTACTTGATACTACATTTTTCATTGTGAACAATTCGCGCTTACGCTGATTTAAACGCTCTGTTAATTCATCGACCCGACGACGTGCCATCTCAGGTTGTACTCGTGGTTGTTTACCTGCTGAAACATCATCGGTAAGTTTGATATATCTATCCGACCAATAACTAATTTCTTTAACTAAACGCTCATTAACCGCTGCTAATATTTTATCCGCCTGTTTCTCTAATCTTGCTTTAACTTCTTGATAATGGGCTGGCACTAAATGGCGTGATGCATATTGCAATGCAAGACTTTCTAAATCACCCTGTAACCATGGCTGGCTCAGTACTGTCTTTATCCGTATTAAATCATTATCATTGATTGGTTCAAGGTCTAAGTGTGGTGCCCAACCTGCATTATCTGCTTGTGATTGGCTATTTATTTCTACAAACTGCAAACGTCTAGATACCGTTAATGGATTATCTGCACTATTCTGACGGACGGAATGGTCAATCATAAATAAAACTTTAGCTTCTGTAGAATCATCATTAGCATCAAATAATATTGCACCTTGTTTTAATTTTTCACGGTGCATACTTAAAATAATATCTGTCGTTACATGCATTAAAGGATGACCTGGATGTATTAGGTCTGCCATTGGTTTACCATCCATACGAATTTGCTGCTTTTCAAAACAAATACGTTCATACTTTTTTAAAACAGGCGTGCGTGTTTCGCCAATGACTCGGTCTCGCTCTCTGAAAATCGCTGGCACATGGCGCACTTCAAACCGACCAAACTCACGGGAGCGCATCTCTCCACCCAGCAAAGGGAAAGCCTCAGAAAAAAATGCGCGAATAAAATAGGGTTGAAGCTTTCTAGCTTCTGCCTTTTCCATTTCTTCTTTGACAATATACAAATCCGCCAAAGTCATGTGCTGTTCTACTAAGGCATTACGTTGCATGATTTCTTTAAGATGATTGGTATCCAGTGCACCTTCAATAACTTGGTTTAGCCTTTGTTTGACTTCTGGTGACTCACCATAACGAATGGCCTCTATGAGTAACTCTTTAAGTGATTTATTTTCAAAAGCTTCACCCAAAATATCAAACACTTTACCGCCTAATGCTTTTTTCTCTGTTTCTATCTTTTCAAAAAGCTTGTTGAAAACCTCTCCCTCTCGTGTTTCATTTGCAACTAAATTCCACAAATGGCAAACTTCTGATTGACCAATACGATGAATACGACCAAAACGTTGTTCTAAGCGATTAGGGTTCCAAGGCAAATCATAATTCACCATCAAATTAGCATTCTGTAGGTTAACACCTTCACCTGCCGCATCTGTGGCAATCAGCACTAAGACATCAGGATTGTTTCTAAACTCTTCTTGGGCTTTGCGCCGTTGGTCACGATTAGTACCGCCATGAATAATCACTACTGATTCGGGCTGACCCAACATATCAGAGATGCGACCAACCAAATAATTTAAAGTATCTTTATGCTCGGTAAAAATAATTAACTTGCGACGACTACCACTCGCTGTAAACATTTCAGGTTTATCTTGCAATAAGCTAGATAGCTCTTCCCATTTGCGATCGCTTTTTGACTGAACCACCTGTAGTGCTTGATGCTCTAAGCCTTTTAAAATAACGATTTCGGCATCTAACTCATGAATAGTCTCAGCAGCTGTTGCTTGGTCAACTACTTGCTCCGCATACAGCTCATATTCCTCTGCACTTAGTTCATCATCAATATCATCTAAATTATCAGGAATATCTATTTGCTTCTTAACAATATATTCACCCAAAGTTTCAGCAACCCCCTGTTTA
Organism: Agitococcus lubricus; assembly: GCF_003051055.1. Lineage (GTDB taxonomy): Bacteria > Pseudomonadota > Gammaproteobacteria > Pseudomonadales > Moraxellaceae > Agitococcus > Agitococcus lubricus. Next base: position 6,528 of record NZ_QAON01000040.1, read on the forward strand.
ACAGCGTGACCTCGGGCTACTAATTTCATTTCTTCAAGACGCTCTTCTAATCGCTTACGTCGCCGTTTTAATGATTGATAAATTGCCTCTGGACTCGAAGCTAAACGCCTTTGTAATTGCGTAAGCGCAAAACCGACAGTTCCTTTACGTTTACCATCTAATTTATCAGCTCGATTCATTTCATTACGAACATAATCGGTTACATCTGCATATAGGCATGCTTCTAAAGGAGAAAGGTCATAATTCGCGGTATAGGCAAGACGCTCAGGAAATAATGGACGACCATCAAATCGTAATAATTCCTCCTTAACCATTCTCCGCATCATATTGTAATGGTTTAATAGAACAGGACACTTTGATAGGTAGTATTTATACTGCAAGTAGAGGTGTTTATGAAAGCAACGAAGTCAATGAAAAAGCCGA
>NZ_QAON01000041.1 GCF_003051055.1 Agitococcus lubricus
CCCCCAAGAAAGCCACCTAATAACGCTCCTGCAAAACCACCGACCACCGAACCGACAGGGCCAACCACTGCACCAATAGATGCTCCAACTCTTGCGCCAGTAAAAGAGCTTGAAGCTCCACTGGCTGCTCCTGCGACAGTACCGACAGCACTGCCAGTCTTTTTAGCCTGATTTAAGGTATCGACTTGATAAGATAAACAATAAGGACAACGCATAGTCATGATGATGAATCCTATAAAAGCATAAAGCCCCATACCACCTAAGTGATATGAGGCTTTATAAGGTTTGGAAGATATGAGTGTGATGTACTCAGGTGAGTAATATATATTTGAAATTTTTTGGGATGAAGCAGGCCAATGACGACAGAAATAGACATTTAAAAAATAATTACATAAAAATCTTCTGCAAAGCAATTACTGATTGCTTTTATTCAATACAAGTTTTTCAATTTAGCAGATAATTAAACTTTCAATGCCTCAACTTCAATAGGTAACAAATATTCAATGAGGTAGTCATAATTAGGGGTTAAGGAGATAAAAATCTTGAGAGATGAAATAAATTTACCTAACAGAATACCATCTAGATTAGGTAACAATGTATCTACAGGATCATATCGTCAGTCATATATTCAATTTGCGAATTGTGAGACTCTTTATCATGTAGTTAATGAGGTACAGACTAATACCAAAACTCCAATCGAGTTGGTACTAATGACAGCACTGGCGGCAATTTCTATTTCTTGTCAAAATTTAATTGATGTGCAATTGCCAATAGGAAATATAATCCCCACTTCACTGATGTTGCTCTTGGTTTCAGATTCCGGTGAACGTAAGTCCACTGTTGAAAAGAAACTCTTTGCCTCAATACGTGAGTTTGAGGATGCTCAATTAGAGGTATATAAGGAGCAACTTGCTGAATGGAAAATTTCTAATAACATTGTAGAGCAAAAACAAAAGGGACTTAAAGATGCTATTCGTAAGCTAGCGTCTAAAGGATTGGATGCTACCAATGAAGAGGAGCAATTGAAAAAGATGAATCGAACCTTAGTATCTCCCCCTAAAAAATTTAAGTTGTTATATGAAAATGCGACTTCAGAAGCATTATTTTCTGGATTATCTAATGATTTTCCTGCTGCGGGTTTAGTATCTAGTGAAGGGAAAAATATTTTTAAAAGTACCGCTTTTAAAGATTTTGGCAAACAGAATGCTATTTGGAGTGGTGAGAATATCATTGTGGATCGTGTAAAAGGTGAGAGTTATCATATTAGAGGTGCTCGCTTAACGGTCTTTATTATGGTTCAGTCAGACATATTACAAGACTACTTAGAAAAAGAAGGTCAAAATGCACGCAGCTCTGGCTTGTTGGCACGCGCTTTAATGTACGAGCCCCAATCGATACAAGGGCAGAGATACATTGAAAATACCACTACTTCTTGGGAACATATCCATTATTTTAACGACAGAATCAAGTCCTTATTAGAAATGAATGTTAATCATGTTGGCGGAGAACGCAAAGTCATACAGTTTTCAACAGAAGCAGCCGAAGCTTGGGTAAACTACTTTAACTGGGTTGAGTTTAATATAAACCCAAGAGGGATATACCGACAAACTAAAGACCATGCCTCTAAACTTGCAGAAAATGTGGGTAGGGTAGCGGCTTTACTGCATTTTTTTGAGGGCTATGACGGTGACATTTCACTAAGTACGTTCAATATGGCAAAGAATATTTGTCATGCCTGCTCAGAGTTCTTTGTGCAAAAATTTGATGTGCAGGCACAAGAGGAGGTAGATGCTGATATATTATTAAATTGGTTATATAATATTTGTGATCCTGTATTTTTACATGGGCGATATGTTGCTAAAAACTTCGTGCGACAAAGATGCAAGAATCAATTACGCGATACAGACCGACTAAATAAAGCAATTAACGTATTAGTCAGGCGTGGGGATATTTTGGTAGTAATTCATGAACGGACTAAATATATTGATATAGAACCTAATTTAATGCAAAAATTTGGATTTAATCTGGCTTCATTATAATATAAAAATTGGAGTATAAGATTTTTTGATGTGTACATGTGAGTCGTATTCTGATTATTTGTATAAGCACGATTGCCCTGAAAAAATCTATTTTTGATGCTACTTTTGAATAACCAAACCACACGATTCACTCCTCGTGTTCTCTAAAGAATAGCTTCTTTCGCAAGCACAATCAAAACATCAGTACCTATTTACATAATTAAAATTAGATATTGAATAAGCCCCATTCAAATACTTATACACTCTCGTCGCCATCATGATTTGTGCATATTATTTTTACCTACTGTTTAAGAGTTGCTATTTTTGCTACTAGTAGCAAAAATAGCAGCATAAAAAGGCTATGATGATGAGTTTTCGGTGATGTTAATTAACTAAGTGATTTATGATACAAGGCCAATGATAGCAATGGTCTTTGGTAATAAATCACGTAAATATTATCATGACCAATTTTTCCGATTAGTCATTGAATAGGTATCGGTTATGTATCTTCTGCTCAGTCAATAAAACTAAAAATTGACTCAACTTTGAGTTGATTCCGAGCACAATGCTGAGCTATTTTAAGGTATATATTTCGCAGAAATTTTATATATTTATTTTAATTTAATAATAAAATTATTATTTTATGATAATTTATCTCAAGAGTAGTTTAACGCAGATAATCTAATCAATTTATTGCAGTAGAGTGCTTTTTATCTTCTATATGATTTTCATGATTTTAGTGGTCAAATAGTAATATATTTTTTCGGTAATGGTAATATATTTTATTATCTATATAAATTAAATATTAAACAATAAATTAGAGAACAACAAGTTCTCTAATTTAATAATTAAAAATAATAAAAAATAACAATAGTAATCTTACTATGAGTAGTAACAACCATAGTGAGGCTATATCATGTTTAAAACATATCCTGACAATAGAAACTTAAATCTTTATTATGAAAGCTCTTGGAGAGGACTATCTTTACAAGGTAATTATGTACCATTCTTTTCTAATTATTTGGAGTCGATGTTCCAAGTGATTAGAAATGCAGTCATTGTCATGAGACGTTTATTAGTGATAAGGTTTGATTTACATTTGCCTAATAATGATTATGACAGTGAGTCTTTGGTCTCTAGATTTACAGCATCTTTAAAATCCCAATTGGAAGCAAATTATAAAAAGCGATTAAAAGAAAATCCAAAAGCGCATTATTCGCCATTGGCTTATATTTGGACAAGGGAAGAAGGCATAAACAATAAATCACATTATCATTTTGTGATTTTATTGAATTTGGATGCTTATGCAACGTTAGGCACTATTCCCCTATTAAATACGATTAATCCGCAGCGATTTAATGGGGATAACATGGCTTGTCGTATTATCAAGGCGTGGGCAAGTGCCTTAAATATCAATGCTGTTGATGCGTATACTTTGGTACATTTTCCACAAAATTGTACTTACAAAGTTGGTTATTTACGTGGTGAGCTAGATACTAAAAACTTCGAGGATATGTTTTATCGATTGAGTTATTTGGCAAAGGCTCAGACCAAAGTATTTGGTAATCATGTGAGGAATTTTGGAACTAGCCAGTTATTGAGATCTATTGATACGGGGATAAGTCAAACTGATATGACAGCTTGATTTTCTAGTTTAAATAATCAGCAAAGTTTCTGTTTATGTCACTTTGCTGATTATTTAAGCGGATAACGTTATTGATGTAATTAAGTCAATACGCAGTTTGCTGTAAATAAATCGTAAACCACATTACCCACATTTCGATACAGATTGTTTAACTTAATAGATCAAATTGGAGATAACCTCTAATTATTTTAGATTGTTACGGTATTATCTATCATTATCTGTAGATACTAGAGCCTAACCATGATACGTTGGCATCTTGCTCGCCTTATGGGAGAGCACAAAATGAAGATTTCGGATGTTTTGCGTCAAACAGGTTTTAGTAGAAATGCGGTGACGTTGATGTACAAGGAAATAGCACAAATGATTGATCTTGGTGCTTTGGATAAGCTGTGCTGCCTTTTTGAATGTCAGGTGGCTGATATGCTGGAGTTCGCGGATGAGCAACGCTAAATTACATACGCTAGTGAGTTGGATAGGTGGTAATGATCTCAAAGCAATAGTTACTGATGCCAAAGATAAGGGATTAGGGCCTATTGCTTCTACACTAAAAGCAGAAAAATTTGATGCAGTTGAATTACTTTACAACTATCCAAAAGAACAAGTCACGCCCTATCTAGCTTGGTTAAAACAGGAAATTGATATACCAATTAGAGCATACCCTATTGAATTATCGTCTCCTGTTAACTTTGGTGAAATATACCTTCAGGCTAATCAGCATTTATCAAGGATTACTTTAGAGGATAAAGAATTATCTGTTTTGTTAAGCCCAGGTACACCTGCTATGCAAGCCGTATGGATTTTATTAGGTAAAACTCGCTACCCATGCACGTTTTATCAGTCTTCTTTGGAGCAAGGCGTTCAGCAAGTTGTGATTCCTTTTGAATTGTCGGCAGAATATATGCCTGCTGCTAAAAGTCTTGGTAATTCAAGAATTAATCAGCTTTTGGAAGCGAACGTTCCGATCAATGCAGCTTTTGACAATATTATTACGCGTAATCCTCGCATGAAGTTATTAAAAGCTCAGGCTCAAAAACTAGCAGAGTTTGATGTACCTGTATTGATTTATGGAGAGACGGGTACAGGTAAAGAGCTTTTTGCTCGAGCCATTCATAATGCTAGCCATAGAGCCAATAAGCCATTTGTACCTGTTAATTGCGGTGCTATTCCTGTCGAGTTGGTTGACTCTGTACTTTTCGGTCATAAAAAAGGTGCATTTACTGGCGCATTAGCGGATAAATCAGGACTATTCGAGCAAGCTCATGGCGGCACTTTATTTTTAGATGAGTTTGGCGAATTACAACCGAGTGTACAAGTTAGATTACTCAGAGTTCTACAAGAAGGGACATTTATTCCTGTAGGTGGTACTAGTGAGCAAAAAGTAGATGTCCGTATTATTACAGCGACACATCGTAATCTGATAGAGGCTGTTGCCAATGGTATTTTTAGGGAAGATTTGTTTTATCGAGTCGCCGTAGGTGTCTTGCATTTGCCTCCCTTAAGAGAGCGTGAAGGAGACTTATCGCTATTGACGGATAGCTTAATTAGTAGTTTAACGATGAGTGATTCTATACTAAAACATAAAAAAATTTATCCTGACGCAAAAAATATTATCCTTCAACACCCTTGGCGAGGAAATGTACGTGAGTTACAGTCTACCTTGTTAAGAGCAGCATTGTGGTGTCAAGGTGAGACGATTACGGCTGAAGATATCCGTCAGGCATTATTTGAAATGCCAGAGAAAAATAAAGATTTAATGGATGTAAATATCTCTCAAGGTATTGATATACAAAATATAATTTCTGATCTTGTTGCAAGATACATTCGTAAGGCTTTAGAGCATAGTGGTCAAAATAAGACCCGCGCAGCCCAACTATTAGGTTTAAATAATTACCAGACATTAAACAATTGGATAGAAAAATACGGTATTAAATCGTAATAAAATAAACTTGGCACGCCATTCGCTATATGGCTGGTATGAACAGAATATATTTTATGAAATCGACAAACTTTGAATTCTTGCGACCCGAGAATAATCTGCTGGCTAACCTAGGTGGTTTAGCTGAGGCGGTACTACATCTCGATCCAGGAAGTGCATTAACACGGCTACGCGGTTTTGCTGAAGAACTGACTAAAGCTATTTATAAAGAAGAGCTGCTGCCACGCATGCCACAGTCTAGTTTTTATGAATGGCGGATTCAATAACGAAGTGCGACACATTTGTTAGTAGTTGAAAAAGTTAGGTGTATTAGAATACAAGCTGATTTTTTCAACTCGCAATTGGAAAGCACAACATGAAGCAATACACCCAACTTTCACAAGAAGAAAGATACGATATTCAGGCTGCCTTGAAAAGCAAAACATCAGTGACTGAATTATCAAGAACGCTGAATCGCTCACGCTCAACTATTTATCGAGAACGCAGTCGCAATCAAGGTAAGCGAGGCTACCGTGGTAAACAAGCACAAGAGTTATCAAAAGCACGCCACTATAAGCGTATTAGCGCAGTCACTGAGTTTGGTAAGGGTTATATTGAGTGCCTACTTCGTCAAGTGATCCTAGCCAGAAAATTAGACAGTTGTACCCTCTAAAAGTAGTAGATGCTTTTGCATAAAAGCATTTGGACTCAACCAGCCATTAGCTGAATGTCGTCTGACCCGATTGTAGTAAGTTTCAATATACTCAAACAAGGCTACATTTGCCTCTTTTCGTGTTTTAAAGACACTGTCATGGACAATATGGGCTTTCAAGGTATGAAAAAAGCTTTCAGCAACCGCATTATCCCAACAATTGCCTTTTCGAGACATACTTTGAATGGCACGATGTTGACGTAATGC
>NZ_QAON01000042.1 GCF_003051055.1 Agitococcus lubricus
GCTGATGGGGGTATGGATTTAGACGGTGATCCAAGCACTGATGATACCAATGATATTTATATGGTGGCTATGCAGGCAGCCAGTGATTACATGGGTGCATTGGGTGCAGATAATGCCGATTTAGAAGCGTTATTTAATGGCAATGATGACGCAGCGCGTAATGACGCGGCTAATCGTTTGTTAGAGTTTTTAGTGCAGACGTTGGGTGATAACGAAGATGCGATTGATGAAGCGGTTGAAAAATTTGCTTTTGATGTAGATTCTGAGTCAGCGATTTTTGATGATGCAGGTGGTGGTACACATAAAACGGTGTTTGCTATTCGCAAAGGCCAAAAGGTGACGATTCGTAAGCGTATTGGCCCTAAGTTAAAACGCACTGCTAAGCAAAAAGCAGCTTTGGTTAAAGCACAAATGAAAGCGCATAAGCCAGCAGCGGTTAAACGCCGTATGAAGTCTTTAAAGCTGGGTCATAAGCTGGGTGTTTATAAGGCAAATATTGGCAAGTTTAATGGTTAAAAAACAGCCATATAATAACTATAAAAAGAGGAAGCCTAAAAACTTCCTCTTTTTTATGGCGTATTCAGAGAGTCATGGTTGGGTTTTTAACATTGTAGAGTGGGGAGTTAGGCTTTAAAGCATCATCTGATATACTTTAAACATTAAACTATCATAAAGGGAAACTGAACAATGCCATTTTTGGATTGGGTCAACAAAAAACAAGCAGTACAGACCAGTAACAATGTCCCCTATCATTTATTGCAACATCAAAAGAGTTATGGTGACGCAACCGTTGCCAATGACAATTTGATTATTCAAGGCGATAATTTACAAGCTCTTAAAGCACTTTTGCCATTTTATACCAGTAAAGTGAAGTGTATTTTTATTGACCCACCATATAACACGGAAAAAGCATTTGAACATTACGATGATAAGCTAGAGCACTCGCAATGGCTTTCTATGATGTATCCGCGTTTAGTGATGCTACGCGAGCTGTTAGCTGAAGATGGCTGCATTTGTATTACGCTTGATGATAATGAGGTCCATTATTTCAAAGTGTTGATGGATGAGGTTTTTGGTCGCTCAAACTATATCAACGAAGTTAGTTTAAGGATGAAGCAAACAGCAGGAGCATCAGGCGGAGGCGAAGACAAACGTTTGAAAAAGAACATTGAGTATTTGCTTATTTACGCGAAAGAGAAAGACGCATTCGGACGTTTCAATGATGTTTATGAAGAACAGGATTTATTTGATTTAATTGATGAAATGGAGTCGGAAGGTAAAAGTTGGAAATACACTAGAGTTCTAAAAGACCTTGGTGAGCGAAAGTATTTGTGTACCGTTAAAGATGGTTCAGGAGAGCCAATTAAAATTTATACTCATAGTGGAGTTGTCATTGAGCCATTAAGTAAAATTAGCAAAGATGAAAAAACCACAATTGAGCAAAGTTATAAAAAATATTTTGATAAAATATTTAGAGATACGAACGCTCAAAGTTCTATACGAACTAGGGTAATGGAGGCGACAGTTGACCAAGGTGATTTCTTTAGCATCGAGTATGTGCCGCGCTCAGGGAAAAGCAAAGGTAAACCAACAACTCTTTACTATAAAGGAAACAATTGTGATTTAATTGCTTGGCTAAGTGATGTGGCAGTGAAAAAAGGCTCAAGATTAGTCAAGTTGGAAAAGTTAGGTACATATTGGACAGGTTTTCCATTAAATAACCTAACAAAGGAAGGCAATGTCCAATTTCCGAATGGAAAGAAACCAGAGGCACTCATACAGCGCGTTCTAGAGCTATGCTCTGTTGAAAACGACCTCATCCTAGACTCCTTTCTAGGCAGTGGCACAACAGCCGCTGTTGCCCACAAAATGAACCGCCGTTATATCGGCATCGAAATGGGCGAGCACGCACAAACACACTGTATTCCACGGCTCAACAAAGTCATTGAAGGTGAGCAAGGCGGTATTTCCAAAACCTTAAACTGGCAAGGTGGTGGAGGCTTTAGTTTTTATACTTTGGGCGCACCTGTATTTGATGCAGAAGGGCATATCACCACAGATGTACGCTTCAAAGATTTAGCTGCATATATATGGTGGCTAGAAACAAAAACGGCGACTGGCTTTAAAATCGATTCGGATCAAACCCCATTTATTGGAGAACAGGAAGGCGTTGCGTACTATTTATTGTATAACGGTATTTTGGGCGACCGCCGACCTAATGGCGGTAATGTACTCACCAGTAGCGTTTTGGCCTATCTACAAGAAATTCATCCACACTCAGGCAAAAAAGTAATTTTTGGCGAAGCTAATCGTTTGGGGGCTGCACGTCTTACTGCTGAGAATATCGAATTTAAGCAAATACCTTATGAGTTGCATGACCGTGTATAACTTACTTCTAATCATTTCTCAATATTGATCTATTTAAAAATATAAGGATTTATAATGGCACTTACCTTAAAAACATATCAAGCACATGCATTAAAAGCCTTAGAGTCTTTTTTTATAGACTGTCGTGTGCATGGTGAAAAAGCCGCATTTGAACGTGCAGTTGATTACGATGTTAATTATGTTGACCGTTTAATAGGTGTACCTAGCGTCTGTTTGCGTGTGCCTACAGGTGGAGGTAAAACGCTAATTGCTGCCCATAGTATTGCAATTGCTGCTAATCATTACGTTAATACCAATGCGCCCATCGTACTATGGCTTGTGCCATCAGATATGATTCGCCAGCAAACCTTAAAAGCCCTTGCTGATGTGACACACCCATATCGACAAGCCGTTATGCAACGCTATGGCGACAAAATCAAGGTATGTGATTTAGACGGGTTACAAACCATCAATCCTAATGATGTTGGCAAGTCTTGTTTAATAATAGTTACTACTAGCCAAGCATTTAATATAACCAAAACAGAAAAACGTAACGTCTATGCTTTTTTTGAAGAACTAAGTCCTCATTTTTCCGTTCTAACACCTCAACAAGAGCAAGGAATGGAGTGCGTTACTGCTGAAACTATTAAAGAACAACCGCACCTTACTACGTCCGATATTGGGCGAGTTAAGCATTCATTAGCCAATTGGTTTTACTTGCATCGCCCCATTATTGTGTTGGATGAAGCGCATAAAAACCGCTCAAAATTATCATTTGAAACATTCGCTCGTCTCAATCCTGCTTGTTTAGTCGAACTCACAGCCACACCACGCGATAACAATGTCCTGTATTCCGTTTCGGCTGCTGAATTGAAAGCAGCAGATATGATTAAATTACCTGTGGTCTTAACTGAACATCCTGACGGTTGGCAGTCCTGTTTGCGCGACGCCTTGCTGCAACGCCAGCAATTAGAGTTAGACGCACAAAAAGACCCTAGCTACATTCGTCCTATTCTCTTGGTGCAAGCGCAACCGAAGGGCGGTGAAGCGACGGTAGATGTGGTACGAGCGTATTTAATTCAACATGAAAGTGTCCTTGAAGAACAAATAGCCGTATCTACAGGTACAACCAAAGAGCTGAATGATATTAATTTGTTTGCTCCAAATTGCCCCATTCGTGTGGTTATCACCGTAGAAGCACTTAAAGAGGGTTGGGATTGCTCTTTTGCTTATGTCTTAGCATCGTTGCAAAATATGAATTCTGCGGTAGATGTAGAACAACTATTGGGTCGAGTTTTGCGTATGCCTTATGCTCAAAAACGTCCCGTAGAGAGTCTAAATAAAGCCTACGCCCACGTTATTGCTGAGAGTGTTGCCCAAGCAGCCTCCCAGCTTAAAGACCGCATGGTGGCTAATATGGGCTTTAATAAATGGGAAGCCGACTTAGCTATTCAAAAAACACTGCCTGTTGAGACACCACAAGGTCAGGGGCGGGCAAACATAGTGCCAGAGTTAGCATTAGCATTGCCTCACGCACCCGATACCACTCATTTTTCGGATGAAGTGAAACAGGCTATTCAAATTCTCCCTAATACCCAAGGAGCAACATTACTCATTAAAAAAGGGACAAATGAGGACACGTTTAAGCAAATAGAATCCTTTGTGGTACAAAGTGCACCCGCTAAAAAGCAAGAGCAGGTACAAGCGGCATTTAATGATGCACGGGCAGAACGACAAGCTCAACATGCAAGCGAAAACTGGAATGCCCGTTTCGCACCCATTCCGCAGTTATGTCTATTTTTAGACGGTGAATGGCAAGTTGTTGAAAAAGAAGTTATCGAAAATGCAGTTGACTTAGATTTGCTGAATTATCCACTCAACTTGGCATTTAATATCCGTGAAACGGCTCATTCATTTGAAATTGATATGAATATGGCTGGTGAAAATGTGACTTACCGCCAGTTATGGGCAGAGCAACTAACGTTTAATGAGATGCCAACTAATCACACCGAAACAGACTTGGTGATTTGGTTAGATAAGCAAGTTCGCCATACAGGATTAACACAAGTGCAGTTACGAGCTTATCTCGTTAAATTAGTCAGTTATTTGATTAATGAACGAAAATTCACATTAACAGCATTGATTAGGTCACAGTTTCAATTACGACAAGCAGTGCGTAATGAAATAGACCGTTTATTTGAGCTAGCACGTAAAGAAGTTTTTCAAGGTGATTTATTCGGTAAAATGACTGTGGCTCCTGAACCGCAAGCATGGCATCAATTTGAATTTAAGCCAGGTATATATCCCGTTCGTAAACCGTATCGTGGTAGTTATGAGTTTAGAAAGCATTTTTATCAGCAGATTGATGACTTGCGCGAAAAAACCAAAGACGGCAAAAATGCTGAGGAGTTTTTATGTGCTCAAGTGATTGATATGCACCCTCGCGTAAAACATTGGGTACGAAATATCGCTCAGCAGCGAGAAACATCATTTTGGCTTCCAACCGCAAAAGATAATTTCTATCCTGATTTTATCTGTGAATTAGATGATGGCTCAATTGCTGTTATTGAGTACAAAGGTGAACCTCTTGCAACTAATGATGACAGTAAAGAAAAAGATGCTATAGGTCAGCAATGGGCGAATAATAGCCAAGGCAAACGTATTTTTCTCATGGCAAGATCAAAGGCAGAAGATGGACGTGATGTTTATCAGCAGATACATGATGCTCTAGCTAAACACTAATTATAAAGAACTCAGACATTTAATTTTGCTGAAATAGGGAAAAGCAATATATGAACTTATACACCATCGAAGCAGAACTTAACTACCATGATTTGCCAGTCAATCTTAAAGTGGGTTGGTCGTCTGCTTTTGGGGCAGCTTTTTTAGATTATGTGGGTGAAAACCAAATAGTCAAACATCCTGTAAGTATCAACGGACGATTAACTAATAAATGTATTTTTATTGGTGATGAGGCATTGGCTCATCAATTTGCCGAGTATTTGCAAAACAACGCTGATAAAAAGAAAAGATCGCTAAAGTTTTTGATTCGTAAAGTAGATAGTCGTGATTTAGACTATCGCAGAAAGAAAGCTCAAACTGAAGCAAACGCAAATGATGCAAAAATTAGAGAGACCTTAGCATTGTTTAGTAATGAGTAACCCTGTTAATTATCCCTCCTAAAACCCTTCAAACTATCACTCAATAGCCCTTATTGAGTGATAGAACTATGACCACCACGCCTTTATTATTCGACATTAAAAACCTATCTACCGAAGCAGAAAGCATGAAACGACTCATCGAGTTGTTTAGTGCTTTGGGTGAAAAGTTGGTTAGCCATGATGTTGAGAAAGCCTTAAAACGTACCGCTGGCATTAGCTATAAAGAAGTAGCTTTAACTTTTGCTGATAGTCAAACCGTAACTTTGCTAATCAAACAAACTGGCGATATTTTCAAAGTAAAAATTAATGGCAAAGAAGCTGCTTTACGCAATCAAGATGCTCATAAGCCCGAAGCCGTGATACAAGAAATTGCTCAACGGATTAAATCAAGCCGTACTGCTTATCAAAAAGCCTTAGCTGCCAAAACTAAAGCCGATGATGTAGCACAAGCTGCCAAAAGCTCAGGGCTTAAAAATACTCAAAAGACAAGAGTATCTGCCTTGCAAGAACAAGTTAACAGCTTGGATGCCTTAATTGCCGAACGTCAGCAATACAAAGCACAACTAGAGACGGAGTTAGCAGCATAATGATACCTTTATCTAGTGAGTGGGGCGGTGAAAATTACGGCTTAAATAAGCATTTAATTGCCAAAATTTATCCTGTGAATGACGATGGATTAGTAGAAAATGCGGATTCTCAAACCGTAGT
>NZ_QAON01000043.1 GCF_003051055.1 Agitococcus lubricus
CCGTGGCTGTTGTCTGATGGGATTCGGGTGCTATTTTCATTGCAAGGTGAAGTCAGTATCCCTGCCTTTGATAGTTACATTGACCCAAGTCCGATCGAGTTGTTTTGAGTGATAATAAAATCATATTTGATAACAATTTATTTTATGATGAATAAAAAATAGTCTTATGATTTATAGAGTGTTTTTTATTTGCATAATTTAAGAGAGTTAAAAAACCGTAGTTTGAATGATATATTGATTGCCTGTTTCGATGACTTAAAAGGTTTTGCTGATGTCATCCTCCAAAAAATCAACTAACCTATAGTGTATTGCCCATAAAACAAAACAAGGACGCACCCTATGAAACACTTATTCTTAATCACCGCTCTACTTTCATCATTTTCCTTTGCTCAGGAACCAACCGAGCCAAAACAAATTCAAATTTTACCCTCAGAACAACAAAACATACAAAAGCCGTTTATTGAAAAGAAAGACCAATGCCAACTTGATGACAAAGCAGAGCGTAGTGGCTGTTGTTCTCACCATGACGGAGTCTGTGGTTGCAGTGGTGGACGAGCTCAATGTTGCGATGGTAGCTTAAGTCCTAGTTGTGGGTGTTGAGTTAATTATTCTTGTTTTAAATTTAACTGCCTTCGGGCAGTTTTTTATTTGTGGTACAATTGCAACCATTAATATCAACCTAGATACATAGTCCACCGCATAAAATTGTGTACAAAACTGTGTACAAATGAGAAAAAAATTGAATATGATTAGTGAACAGATTCTTACAGAGACAAGGATTAGACGCACATTTGCTATTATTTCCCACCCTGACGCAGGTAAAACCACTATTACCGAAAAGCTATTATTGTGGGGTAGAGCTATTCAAATCGCAGGTACAGTAAAGTCACGTAAATCTGATCGTCATGCCACGTCTGACTGGATGGAAATGGAAAAACAACGCGGTATTTCGATTACTACCTCGGTGATGCAATTCCCCTATAAAGAGCATATTATTAACTTGTTAGATACACCAGGTCACGAAGACTTCTCGGAAGATACCTATAGAACCTTAACTGCCGTTGACTCTGCATTAATGGTGATTGATGGTGCAAAAGGGGTTGAAGACCGTACCATTAAATTAATGGATGTGTGTCGAATGCGCGATACTCCGATTATCACTTTTATCAACAAATTAGACCGTGAAAACCGTGAACCGATTGAGTTATTAGACGAAATCGAAAGTGTACTAAAAATTCAATGTGCGCCGATTACATGGCCAATTGGCATGGGACGCGACTTTAAAGGCGTTTATAACTTGCTTGAAGATAAGGTGTACTTATATCAAGCAGGTCATGGCCATGAAATTGTTGATATTCAAACTATTCAAGGTTTAGATAATCCACAATTAGCTGAATTGTTGGGCGACCAGTTAAATAACTTGCTTGAGTCCTTAGAGTTAGTGCAAGGTGCAAGTCATCCTTTTGATTTAGAGTTATTTTTAGCAGGAAAATTAACGCCTGTTTTTTTTGGTACAGCCTTGGGTAACTTTGGTGTTGACCATATTCTTAATGGTTTTGTCAGTTGGGCGCCTGAGCCAAAAGTGCATAAAGCAGCGGAGCGCGTGGTGGAACCGACGGAGCAAGGCTTTTCGGGCTTTGTCTTTAAAATTCAAGCCAATATGGACCCTAAACACCGTGACCGTATTGCCTTCTTAAGAATTTGTTCGGGTAAATATGAAAAAGGTTTAAAGCTCAATCATGTGCGTTTGGGCAAAGAAGTGCGTATTGCCGATGCCTTAACCTTCTTGGCAGGTGAGCGCGAGCATTTAGAAGAAGCATGGGCAGGTGACATCATTGGTTTGCATAATCATGGCACGATTCAAATTGGTGATACGTTTACTGAAGGTGAAAATTTACACTTTTTAGGTATTCCTCATTTTGCCCCTGAAATGTTTAGACGTGTGCGTTTAAAAGACCCTTTAAAAAGCAAACAATTGCAAAAAGGCTTAAAAGAGTTGTCCGAAGAGGGCGCAACTCAAGTGTTTATGCCTTACAACAGCAATGACTTAATTTTAGGCGCAGTAGGTGTGTTGCAGTTTGATGTGGTTGCCTTCCGTCTGAAAGAGGAATACAAAGTCGATTGTGTCTATGAACCTGTTAGCATTAACACGGTACGTTGGATTGAATGCAGTGACGAGAAAAAATTGGCTGAATTTAAGAAAAAAGCTCACGACCAATTGTCGGAAGATGGTGGTGGTTATTTAACTTATCTTGCGCCATCCCGTGTCAATTTGCAGTTAATGCAAGAACGTTATCCTGATGTTAAATTTAGAGAAACGCGCGAACACTAATCGCTAATAATATTCCCTCTCCGTCTTGGAGAGGGTTAAGGAAAGCGAATATGAAAATTTATCTTCTACCCACATTATTAGTTTGTAGCCTGTATGCAGCATCGCGGAATACAGGATAAATAGTTGTTTCCGTGTTGCGTTACACTTCACACAGGCTACAGAAGTCAATACTATGATGAAAAACTATCTGCTACCCACTTTATTAGTTATCTCTTTATCGGCTTGTGATAAGCCCCAAGCCCCCAAACCTGTTGAAAAACCTACACCAACCCCTGTCGCCGTTGTGACACCAACAAGCTATGCTCCTTTAGCTGTTAAAGATGAGACATGGAAGAAAAATAAACCACAATGTAAAGGTAATGACTGCCCTTATATGGAAGTCGAGCTGCAACAAATTGAAGATGCTGCACTTAAACCATTGATTGAAAGGGAATTAGTAGGGCTGGTTTATGTTGATGATAAACAACCAAAATTTAATACGATTGCTCAGCTAAGCCAGTATTTTTGGCCAAAAACCGAAGGGCAATGGAATATCTATTTACAATCAAAAATCTTACGTCAAAAACAGCATTTATTAGTAGTTGAACTGAATAGTGATACCTATTTAGATGGAGCACATGGCTCGCCAGTGACGAAGTATTTAAATATTAATCGCCAAAATCAGCAATTATTAACACTAAAAGATGTGTTAGTCACAGGCCAAGAACAAGCATTTTGGGCGTTAGTAAAAAAACTACATCAGCAATGGTTAAAGCAAAATGATTTAACTGACCCTGATTTAATGACAGCATGGCCATTTGTGACCACTGATAATATTGCTCTTGGCGAAAAGGGCATCATTGTTAAATATCAAGCCTATGCCATCGCGGCTTATGCTTTTGGTCAGCCTGAATTTGTTGTGCCCTATGAGCAATTAAAAGGGATTGTTAAACCAGAGTTTTTGTAATGTGGATAGATACCCATTGCCATTTTGATGTAGAAGAATTTGCCCATGACCGCACACAAGTCGCGGCTGATGCTTACGCTCAAGGGGTAGAAGCGATTGCGGTCATTGCCTATTTAGCCAAGTATTGGCCACAACTACTATCGGTTTGTCAGCAATTTAAGCAACCACAATTATTGCCAGTGTTGGGTTTGCATCCTTGTTATATCAGCGAACATCAAAACAGCGAATTAGCACAACTAGAACAACATTTGCAAAACAATGATTGTATTGCGATTGGTGAAATAGGTTTAGACACTTATGTTGCCGAAATCAAACAGCCTGAATTTTATCAAAAGCAACAACAGTTTTTTGCTGAACAATTAGCCTTAGCCAAACAATATCAAAAGCCTGTGGTGTTACATGTACGCAAAGCTCATGCAGATGTCTTTAAAATTATTAAACAACAAAAATTTAGCGAAGGTGGCATCGTTCATGCGTTTTCGGGTGGGGTAGAAGAAGCAAAAACCTATGCGAAATTAGGCTTTAAATTGGGGATTGGTGGCAGCGTAACCTATCCCCAAGCCAAGCGTTTACATAGCGTGGTGAATGCCATGCCAATAGAAAGTTTGGTGATCGAAACGGATGCACCCGATATGATTCCCATGCCTCATCGTCAAGAGAATGCCAAATATACACGTAACTCTCCCGCCTATTTACCCAGTGTTGCCCATGCTTTAGCTCAAGCCAAACAGCTTTCCTCAGAACAGCTTGCACAAATTTTATGGAAAAATAGTTGCCAAGCTTTGCATTTATCGTTAAAAAGCCGTGATTTTTAGTTAAGCCTGTGACTTCTCCCCCTTAATAAGGGTAATGCCAGTCAGTTAAGCCATTTTTGCTGACTTCGACTCCGCTCAGTCAACGCAAAAATGCGCCCTGAGCCAGTCGAAGGGCAGTTGTTAATTACCAATTTTTCTTAACTGGCTAGCATTACTGAATAAGAGGGAGATTGGGAGGGGGTATATTAAACCCCTCCCTAACCCTACCCTAAATTAGGGGAGGGAATAGACATTGGCGAGACTAATTATTTGTCGTTCATTTTCGCCACAGGAAAATGAAGATTTTTTATTTAGGGTGATTTTATGCAAGGTCTGTTTGAACGTACCCACATCCTATTAGGGGATGAGAAAATTGAGCGTTTAAAAAACGCACGTGTTTTTATTGCGGGTTTAGGGGGAGTTGGCTCATTTGCTGCCGAAGCCTTGGCGCGTATGGGCGTTGGCCATTTAACGTTGGTTGATTGTGACGTGGTTGCTGCTAGTAATGTTAACCGTCAATTAGTGGCTTTAAACTCAACAGTTGGCCAAAACAAAGCCGATATTATGGCGGCACGTGTTCGTGATATTAATCCTGATGTGCAGTTAATGGTGATGACTGATTTTATGAATCGGGAATTGTTTGAAGCTCATTTTGCTGAAAATCAATATGACTATGTGTTAGATTGTATTGATTCGCTTAACTGTAAAGTGGCGTTGATTGAAGTGGCTTATAAATTAGGCCTAAATGTGGCTTCTAGTATGGGGGCAGGTGGCAAAACTGACCCATCACAAATTAAAGTCAGCGATTTATATGACACCAATGTTTGTCATTTAGCGAGCAAAATGCGTCAACGCTTGAAGCGTTTAAATGTGGGGACAGGCATTCGTACGGTGTATTCTACAGAGCCACCTTTACCGCCGTTGCCGCCTGCACCTACATCGGCAGGACGACCAAGAGCGGTTAATGGTACGGTCAGTTATTTGCCACCGTTATTTGGTTTTACCTTGGCAGGTTTAGTGGTGCGTGATTTAACAGGTATTAGCGAACCATTAAAACGCAAAAATGTGCGTAAAGGGTATAAGCCTAAAGGCATGACTTAAGAAAAGTATGAGTAGGCTGGGCATTTTGCCCAGCAAGCGTGTTTTTTCAATATATTTAACCCGTGTTACGTTTCACTTCACACGGGCTACGGCTATGTGGCATAGGAGCTTGACAGTCAGGAGGCATTTATAGATATTCAAAAAAATGTTTAGAGAATTATAAATTTCAGTAATAGAGAAACTCATTCATGGTAATTCATAAAGCTGTCGCCACATGGTACTTATATGATAATTCAAATGATAAATCGTTATCTGTTTTTAATACGGCAATTAATAATTTAGTAGTCTTATTACTTATATTAGATAAGTATAAATTATTAAAAGTTCAAAGATTTATTTTGCCAAACAATTTTATCTTTATAGAAAATAATGAAGTGATAGATGGTTTGGAATCTATTACTAAAATTTTAAAAGATGAAAATATTTGATCCTAGCCAGAAAATTAGACAGTTGTACCCTCTAAAAGTAGTAGATGCTTTTGCATAAAAGCATTTGGACTCAACCAGCCATTGGCTGAATG
>NZ_QAON01000044.1 GCF_003051055.1 Agitococcus lubricus
CTTAAGTAGAGATACTTGAGAAGTTCTTTAACAGATAGATAAGCAATTTGTGTGGATTTTTGCTGTTGATGATGATGTTAAAAAATTATCAATGGTAGAAAAGACTCGCAATTCAATTTGTGCAGCTTTTTTAATTCCATTGAGCCAAGATTTTGGTGCTTTCGATAAAAGTACCGATATAAATTAAACTGAAGAGTTTGATCATGGCTCAGATTGAACGCTGGCGGCAGGCTTAACACATGCAAGTCGAGCGGAGACTTCGGTCTTAGCGGCGAACGGGTGAGTAATACCTAGGAATCTGCCTATTAGTGGGGGATAACGAATCGAAAGGTTCGCTAATACCGCATACGTCCTACGGGAGAAAGAGGGGGATCTTCGGACCTCTTGCTAATAGATGAGCCTAGGTCGGATTAGCTAGTTGGTAGGGTAAAGGCCTACCAAGGCGACGATCTGTAGCTGGTCTGAGAGGATGGCCAGCCACACTGGAACTGAGACACGGTCCAGACTCCTACGGGAGGCAGCAGTGGGGAATATTGGACAATGGGCGCAAGCCTGATCCAGCCATGCCGCGTGTGTGAAGAAGGCCTTCGGGTTGTAAAGCACTTTAAGTAGGGAGGAAGGTCACTATACTAATATTATGGTGAATTGACGTTACCTACAGAATAAGCACCGGCTAACTCTGTGCCAGCAGCCGCGGTAATACAGAGGGTGCAAGCGTTAATCGGAATTACTGGGCGTAAAGCGCGCGTAGGCGGTTTGTTAAGTCGGATGTGAAATCCCTGGGCTCAACCTAGGCACTGCATCCGATACTGGCTGACTAGAGTATGGGAGAGGAAGGTAGAATTCCAGGTGTAGCGGTGAAATGCGTAGAGATCTGGAGGAATACCGATGGCGAAGGCAGCCTTCTGGCCTAATACTGACGCTGAGGTGCGAAAGCATGGGGAGCAAACAGGATTAGATACCCTGGTAGTCCATGCTGTAAACGATGTCAACTAGCCGTTGGGCTCCTTGAGGGCTTAGTGGCGCAGCTAACGCGATAAGTTGACCGCCTGGGGAGTACGGTCGCAAGACTAAAACTCAAATGAATTGACGGGGGCCCGCACAAGCGGTGGAGCATGTGGTTTAATTCGATGCAACGCGAAGAACCTTACCTGGCCTTGACATGTCTGGAATCTTGTAGAGATACGAGAGTGCCTTCGGGAATCAGAACACAGGTGCTGCATGGCTGTCGTCAGCTCGTGTCGTGAGATGTTGGGTTAAGTCCCGCAACGAGCGCAACCCTTTTCTTTATTTGCCAGCACGTAATGGTGGGAACTCTAAAGATACTGCCGGTGACAAACCGGAGGAAGGCGGGGACGACGTCAAGTCATCATGGCCCTTACGGCCAGGGCTACACACGTGCTACAATGGTTGGTACAAAGGGTTGCTACCTCGCGAGAGGATGCTAATCTCAAAAAGCCAATCGTAGTCCAGATTGGAGTCTGCAACTCGACTCCATGAAGTCGGAATCGCTAGTAATCGCAGATCAGAATGCTGCGGTGAATACGTTCCCGGGCCTTGTACACACCGCCCGTCACACCATGGGAGTCTATTGCACCAGAAGTAGGTAGTCTAACCGTAAGGAGGACGCTTACCACGGTGTGGTCGATGACTGGGGTGAAGTCGTAACAAGGTAGCCGTAGGGGAACCTGCGGCTGGATCACCTCCTTAAACTATGACATCACGTCATCAGTAAGGATTCACAACAAATTGCTTATGTATCTGTAGACAAGAGAAAGCTGACCTTGAAAATCGGGTCTGTAGCTCAGTTGGTTAGAGCACACGCTTGATAAGCGTGGGGTCGATGGTTCAAGTCCGTCCAGACCCACCATGACTAGGTTAGCGTAAGACTGAGCGGGGCCATAGCTCAGCTGGGAGAGCGCCAGCTTTGCAAGCTGGATGTCGTCGGTTCGATCCCGTCTGGCTCCACCATACGTGTTTTGTATGGGTTGCTGTTTAGGTCAGAATAAATTGGTTGTTGTCAGTGAATGGCTAGACCTTAGTGTTTTGAATGAAAATACTAAGGTCTAGTAATTATACTAGATGAAATAAACATGCTTGATGATGAGTCGGCATGAAGTTCTTTAACAAGTTAGAAATTGAGTCTGTAGAATGTTTATCGGATTCATTGTTGTGGCAATAAGTTGCCATGATGAATGAATAGATAGTATCTGAATAGAGAACTGAGTCAAGCGAAACTTGGTACGGCGTTATGAAAACTAGACTAAATCAAGTCCATTTAGTTTAGAGCGAATATATAGCTGGATGGTTTTTTTAGCGTAAGTTAGAGAGACTGTTTTGGGTTATATAGTCAAGTGAATAAGTGCATACGGTGGATGCCTTGGCAGTCAGAGGCGATGAAAGACGTGTAAGCCTGCGAAAAGCTTCGGGGAGCTGGCAAATAAGCTATGATCCGGGGATGTCTGAATGGGGAAACCCACTTACCATAAGGTAGGTATCGCAACATGAATACATAGTGTTGCGAGGCGAACGAGGGGAAGTGAAACATCTCAGTACCCTTAGGAAAAGAAATCAATTGAGATTCCCTGAGTAGCGGCGAGCGAAATGGGATCAGCCCTTAAGTCGATTATGCTTTAGTGGAACAGTCTGGAAAGTCTGGCCATAGTAGGTGATAGCCCCGTACACGAAAGGGCATAGTCGATGAAAACGAGTAGGACGGGACACGTGAAATCCTGTTTGAAGATGGGGGGACCATCCTCCAAGGCTAAATACTCCTGACTGACCGATAGTGAACAAGTACCGTGAGGGAAAGGCGAAAAGAACCGTGGTGAACGGAGTGAAATAGATCCTGAAACCGTATGCATACAAGCAGTGGGAGCACCTTTATGGTGTGACTGCGTACCTTTTGTATAATGGGTCAGCGACTTATTCTCAGTAGCAAGGTTAACCGAATAGGGGAGCCGTAGAGAAATCGAGTCTGAATAGGGCGTTAAGTTGCTGGGAGTAGACCCGAAACCGGGTGATCTATCCATGAGCAGGGTGAAGGTTAGGTAACACTGACTGGAGGCCCGAACCCACCGTCGTTGAAAAGCCGGGGGATGACTTGTGGATAGGGGTGAAAGGCTAATCAAACTCGGTGATAGCTGGTTCTCCCCGAAAGCTATTTAGGTAGCGCCTCGGACGAATACCACAGGGGGTAGAGCACTGTTTCGGCTAGCGGGTCATCCCGACTTAGCAAACCGATGCAAACTCCGAATACCTGTGAGTACTATCCGGGAGACAGACGGTGGGTGCTAATGTCCATCGTCAAGAGGGAAACAACCCAGACCGCCAGCTAAGGCCCCAAATTTCTAGTTAAGTGGGAAACGATGTGGGAAGGCATAGACAGCTAGGAGGTTGGCTTAGAAGCAGCCACCCTTTAAAGAAAGCGTAATAGCTCACTAGTCGAGTCGGCCTGCGCGGAAGATGTAACGGGGCTAAAACTAGAAGCCGAAGCTGCGGATGTGCACTCAGTGCACGTGGTAGGGGAGCGTTCTGTAAGTCTGCGAAGGTGTGTTGAGAAGCATGCTGGAGATATCAGAAGTGCGAATGCTGACGTGAGTAACGATAAGGGGTGTGAAAAACATCCCCGCCGGAAGACCAAGGGTTCCTGCGCAACGTTAATCGGCGCAGGGTGAGTCGATCCCTAAGGCGAGGCTGAAAAGCGTAGTCGATGGGAAACAGGTTAATATTCCTGTACCTCTTACTGATGCGATGGAGGGACGGAGAAGGCTATATCTACCAGCGATTGGTTGTGCTGGAGAAAGGTTGTAGGCATGTAGCTTAGGCAAATCCGGGCTACTCTATGCTGAGAACTGAGACGAATCTGTACTTGTACAGAGAAGTGATAGATGCCATGCTTCCAAGAAAAGCTCCTAAGCTTCAGTCAGTAAGAGATCGTACCCGAAACCGACACAGGTGGTCAGGTCGAGAAGACCAAGGCGCTTGAGAGAACTCTGGTGAAGGAACTAGGCAAAATAGTACCGTAACTTCGGGAGAAGGTACGCTGCTGATGGTGAAGTCCTCGCGACGTAAGCTATTGGCAGCCTCAGAAACTAGGCCGCTGCAACTGTTTATTAAAAACACAGCACTCTGCAAACACGAAAGTGGACGTATAGGGTGTGATGCCTGCCCGGTGCTGGAAGGTTAATTGATGGGGTTAGCGAAAGCGAAGCTCTTGATCGAAGCCCCAGTAAACGGCGGCCGTAACTATAACGGTCCTAAGGTAGCGAAATTCCTTGTCGGGTAAGTTCCGACCTGCACGAATGGCATAATGATGGCGGCGCTGTCTCCACCAGAGACTCAGTGAAATCGAAATCGCGGTGAAGATGCCGTGTACCCGCGGCTAGACGGAAAGACCCCGTGAACCTTTACTGCAGCTTTGCACTGAACTTTGACCTTACTTGTGTAGGATAGGTGGGAGGCTATGAAACTCGGACGCCAGTTCGAGCGGAGCCATCCTTGAAATACCACCCTGGTAATGTTGAGGTTCTAACCATGATCCGTTATCCGGATTTGGGACAGTGTATGGTGGGTAGTTTGACTGGGGCGGTCTCCTCCTAAAGAGTAACGGAGGAGTACGAAGGTGCGCTCAGCGTGGTCGGAAATCACGCACTGAGTATAAAGGCAAAAGCGCGCTTAACTGCGAGACCCACAAGTCGAGCAGGTACGAAAGTAGGTCTTAGTGATCCGGTGGTTCTGTATGGAAGGGCCATCGCTCAACGGATAAAAGGTACTCTGGGGATAACAGGCTGATACCGCCCAAGAGTTCATATCGACGGCGGTGTTTGGCACCTCGATGTCGGCTCATCTCATCCTGGGGCTGAAGCAGGTCCCAAGGGTATGGCTGTTCGCCATTTAAAGAGGTACGCGAGCTGGGTTTAGAACGTCGTGAGACAGTTCGGTCCCTATCTACCGTGGGCGTTGGAGACTTGAGAGGATCTGCTTCTAGTACGAGAGGACCGAAGTGGACGAACCTCTGGTGTTCCGGTTGTCACGCCAGTGGCACAGCCGGGTAGCTATGTTCGGAAGGGATAAGTGCTGAAAGCATCTAAGTACGAAGCCTCCCTCAAGATAAGGTCTCCCCGAGAGTTTAACTCTCCTAAAGAGCCGTTAGAGACCATGACGTTGATAGGTTCGGTGTGGAAGCGCAGCGATGCGTGAAGCTAACGAATACTAATTGCTCGTGTGGCTTGACTATATAACGCCAAAACAGTTTTACAACACAGTAAAACAGCCAAGTTAATAGCCTTGACGCAGTGTCCTTTCAGATACAAACCGCTAAACAATACAGATACTAATTTCTAACTTCGCAAAGACAACCCTTTCGAGTCCCTGCAAACATCGCAGTCACTCAAACAGTTTGTCTGGCGACCATAGCAAGTGTGAACCACCTGATCCCTTCCCGAACTCAGAAGTGAAACCACTGTGCGCCAATGGTAGTGTGGCATTCGCCATGTGAGAGTAGGTCATCGCCAGACCCCAATCAAAAAAAGCCCTTCTCATGAAGGGCTTTTTTATTT
>NZ_QAON01000045.1 GCF_003051055.1 Agitococcus lubricus
AATACTTTTAAATGCTTTTACGCAGGCTGTAATCCTTGCGGCACAATGGTTTCAACACATATAAGACGAGGGATTGGGGGTAATAAGACGAGGGATTGGGGGTAATAAGACGAGGGATTGGGGGTAATAAGACGAGGGATTGGGGGTAATAAGACGAGTATATTGTTTTACTCGTCTTATGGACGTAGAATGCCTCATTCAACGAGGAGAACGTCATGCTAAGGAATGAACTTGTTGTAAAGTCAAACCGATTGATTGAGGCTAGCTATCGGCTGGATTTGGTGGAACAGCGGATCATTCTTTTTGCTATAAAAGAGGCCCGCGAATCTAGCCTAGGGTTAACTTCAGACCACTTTCTAACAATCAGGGCCGCCGACTATGCTGCACAATTCAACGTCAGCACGAAAAAGGCTTATGAGCAAATTAAAGCGGCTGCCACGACACTGTACATGCGAAGTCTGATATTGCACGACGTTCATCCCGAAAGTGGCAAAGAACGTGTCACAAAAGCACGCTGGGTATCTGCCGCGAGTTACATTGATGGTGAAGGAGCAATCCAGCTACAGTTTTCTGGTGTAATCGTTCCCTACATAACTTTATTAGAACGAGAATTCACTAGCTACCGGCTGGCAGCCGTCTCGAATATGAGCAGCACCTACGCTATTCGGTTGTATGAGTTACTGATTCAGTGGGGAAGTATTGGCAAGCGGGAGGTAGAGCTTAATTGGCTTAGGTCAGCTCTCTTGATTGAGGAGGACTATAGGAGGCTTTTTGACCTCAAAAAATGGGTTATCGACGTTGCCCTAGAACAGATAAATCAACATTCTGATTTATCCGTAAGCTACAGTCAGCGAAAAACAGGTCGCACTGTTACGCACCTGACCTTTACGTTCAACCATAAACATCAAGCGCCCAAGCAGCCCAAGTCGCGACAACTGGATGATTCGGAGAGAATACCCAAAAGCGAGATCGAGCGTTTAGCTAGACCTGGGGAAACTTACGAAGAGGCCGAAGAGCGAATTCGCAAATTACGATAGATTTACTCATCCAAAACAGCCCCAATCAAGCGACCGAACAGGCCCTTTTTCGGCTTCTCATTAGTAGGCGCTTGATGGCCTCGGTATTCTAGAAGTTTGATCGTTTCTTGAGCCTTATCGACTTGTGTTCTCAACCACTCTTTCTCTTGTAACAACAGAGCCTTTTCTTGCAGTGCAGCGGCTACACTCCGCTCCAATTCTTCGACTCGTTGTTGTAGCGTATCTGCTTGTTTCTGCAACACAGTATCTTGTAGCGACGACTGTTTTTTTTCCAAAGATGGCTCACCGAAACAACGCACCATCTCAGCGTGATCTACCTTTCCTGAGGTCTGTGAAAGCTTACCATTCTTGATATTACGGTAGATCGTCGTTCTAGCTACACCCCACCTTTTTGATGCTTCTGAGATTGATATAAGCATGGCTATATTCCACTTTGTTGCATAGTGTAGCGTGCAGCGTATCGAATACTGTCCATTAATACAATTTAGAGGCAACCGCTTATCGGGTAGGAAACACATGAAAGTAAAAAAGCCGGTTCACTTTGTGACCGGCTTTTTTACTTTTTAGCACTGCAGCGTCTCGCAAACACTGAAGCCCATCTTCCTGCTATTTGTAGAATCATGCAAGCCGCCATGCCTCAAAATTTGACACACTCAAACGACCGTTGGTAAATTCACATTGCACTTGATCGTTCTCTTGTTCTACGGTCGGGCACTGGGCTTGTACCAGCTACCAACTGGCAACGAAAGTTGACCAGCGCTCGCCCGGACTGCTACTAACAGTCAAGAACAGAATTAAAAAGCCCACAATGTGGGCTTTTTTAATTCTTGCTATCCCGCGCCAGCTCAGTGGCTAGGATGGTCATTAGATCGTAAGTTAATGTTCAGGACACTCTGACCATCCACAGTTGCGCCAATCACTAACTGTTCGTGGTTAAGCAGCGTTTTTGCGGTGATCGCCAAGATGATAATGCTCGCTACAGCCACAAAACCAACGATGGCCTGCATGGTTTTTTCAATCAGATAGCTACAGATTGCTCCACTCTTGAGCAACAGATTCCCTTGCTTCAATGTCATCATGGACGTTCTCCTCAATAAATTTTGACACTCTTAACTCTGCCGTCTGATGTAATCACGGATCGCGGCCCGAATCAAAACTGATACGGACTCCCCCTGCTCGCTGGAAAGGCTTTTTAATGCCTCCAGATCACTGACGGGCAATATCACCGAATAGGCTTTGCTGCTGGCTGGCGCGGACTTAGGCGGCCGACCTCTGGGTTTGGATGCCGGCATCGGTTCCAGCACCCTACCGTTGGCTCTGGCCCAGGCCTCGGCGGTAGCGATCGTGGCCAACTTTTCCGGCTTCTCCATCTCCTTGAAAAGCTTTTTTGCATACCCTGACGAGTGCCCTTGCGCTTCTCTAAGATACTCATAAGCCAGCTTTATGGACTGACTGGGTAGTCCATTATGGGTGATCTCGACCATTCTTACACCATTTTTTTCATATATAAAAAATATATTATCAATATTTTTTCATCATATCTATAAAGGCATTTTTTGAAGGGCATTCAAAGAGGGTTTGTTAGCGAATATAAAGAGATTCCTGCTGTTTGCAGAGACTGGATAGCTGCACACTGAGGCACCGGCAACGGAATAATTAAATCTCAATCGTCTCTGCCTGGCCAAACTGAGGAAAAGACGGAGCGATCAGGGCCTTTCTTAGGCAACCTGTCTGCAGGGATAATTTTCTCATTTCTCAATATTTGACGCGTAAAGAAGTAGTTTGACGTGTTCTGATGTTGTATGATTAGCTCTGATTTGTTCTGGGTAATTTAGGGGCTAATTATGGTAGACATTACTAACACTGTACTTCTTTCTGCCGATGAAATATGTACACGGCTGAGTGTCAGTCGAAGTACTTTTGATCGCTGGCGCAAGATTAATTCTCCATTTGGCGGTTTGGGTGGATTTCAGACTCATGTGCTTTCCGACTTACGCTCTCCAGTTGATGCAGAAAACGATGCGGGACTTACTCCCTTTCCGGAGCCTTCGTTGAATGTCGGTGGCAGTCCTCGATGGGATGCTTCTGATGTGAACGCATGGCTCATTGCCAACAAGGATAAGAAAAACCGCCGAGGCTTTCGAGGATAAATTAGGCGTCCGTAACTAGATGGCCTCTTGTCTCGATAGATTGGGGGGGAACTAAAACTCGTCAAGTTTAAGCCAGATGATGACGATGAGTAGTAAGTAATAGATAGGCACAAGCGCCCCCTAAGAGAGAGGCATTAATACCCTGCACTGGTAGGCAATATTGACTCCCAGTGGGGAGGATT
Organism: Agitococcus lubricus; assembly: GCF_003051055.1. Taxonomy (GTDB): domain Bacteria; phylum Pseudomonadota; class Gammaproteobacteria; order Pseudomonadales; family Moraxellaceae; genus Agitococcus; species Agitococcus lubricus. The sequence goes on from NZ_QAON01000045.1 coordinate 3,370, forward strand.
AGCGCCTTGCAAAGAAGGGTAAATAGTAAGGTATATTCCGGTTAAACCTAATAACCAGCTTGTAGCAGACAAACATACACTTAGTAACAGGTGGGCGGTACCCATGCCTCCCACAGCCCCCCATCTGTGCATTGTAGTATGCAACACCTTACTCACATAATTACCAACATGACATATCAATGACAAACGAGGTGTTTATGAGCGTAACTGATACCCCAAACCCAGCCCCATCTACCACTGAACTTATACGTGAAAATGAGCGCAAGTGGGGCAAAGCAATGATGAATGTAGGATGGACGGCGGTCCCCAGCATCATTCTCAAAAAACAAAAGCAGCTTGGTTTAGATGCTCTCGATCTGAACATTATTCTGCACTTGATGTCGTATTGGTGGACAGCAGGCGAACTACCGTACCCCAGCAAGAAAACTCTGGCCGAACTCATGAGCGTTGATGAATCAACAATTCGTCGTCGTATCGCAAAGCTAGAAGCAGGAAAGCTGATCAAGCGGATCCTTCGCCCAGTTGCAGGTGATCGCCACAAATCGAATCAATATGACTTTTCTGGTTTGATTGAAGCAGTCACGCCCTTCGCAGAAGAAGAGCTTGCTGAAAGAGCTAAAACTCGGGAGCAAAAAGCAGAACGTGCCCGGCGCATGCGTCCTAAAAAACCAACTTTGACAGTGATTTGAAAATGAAATGGAAGCCTTTTACACATAAAGGTCAAACCTTTGATCTGAGCCATCTACACGATACATCCCTCACCGTCGTTCAGCCGGCGAAAGATGATAAGCCAGAAATAGTCTATGACCTGGAGGTGACTTTTGGTCTGCACTGCTTCACCAGCGGACTCAAAGATGGAGAAAAGCTTGATCCTGAGTGGCAATACTGCGACTCAAGAGAGTGCCGCCATTTCGATAAGCAACGCTATGAACTGTCGAAGCAACTGCCTGCGATTGTAGCGGCGTTACGCCAAAAAAAGTGCTTTCACTCTGGGAAGGGTAATTTTTTCTTAGTGGAATTGATGGGGAGTTCTGGCGCCAAACAGCAGTATGAGGTTTATTTTTCTGTATCAAAGGCATCTGGTGGAAACGGTAAACTCAACTTATTCGTTCAAAGTGCGTATGTTCGAACGCGAGGTCAACAGCCGCACAAAAAGCCTATCGGCTTCTGCATTCTGCTGCACAACGTAAAGAACAATAGACCTATTCGCGTTCCCCAATAAAAAAGCCCCTTAAAGTAGGGGCTTTTTTTAAATCGGGCCTCTTGGGTATTCCCACACTTGGGTGGAAACCGGATGAATCCGGCGGGATGGGCGCACAGCTTTCGCTGTTCCGTTCATACGTCCACGTAATCATCTTATCAAATTTGAGTATCCAAATACTAGTCTCCTCTCACTAGAGGGTAGTAGCACTGTAAAAATCCCATGCTATGGGAGTCTCAGAAGCTACTAACCACATAGCCGCCATATCTCTCCAAAATGCGTTATAAGAGCCATTCCAAAGCCAACCATAGAGAACCCTATAGATAATCATTAAAACGGCGCTATCGCGCTGTAATTGCTTTGTATAAGCATTTTTTATCATCGTCTCCAGAAAGGCTATTGGAGATGTCAGTTGTGCGATTAAACAAAAGTCCTGTTTTAGGTCTCAAGCTAACGCTGCGAAAAGGCATTTGCCAAAGAGATACTGTTAACCCGCCCCTTGAAAACGACGAGCTGGCATTGTGACCTTTGATGGATTGGTTTTCGCAGATGTGAAGTCCCCCTTAGGGGGATTCAGGGGGGACAAAAAGCCGCCGTTAGGCGACATAGCCTTTTGCTAATTCGTACCAAAGCTTCGTTCGCGGCACAAAACTTGGTTATCCACAGATTTTTCTCGTATGCGTGTTTTTTAAATACTTTTAAATACTTTTAAATGCTTTTACGCAGGCTGTAATCCTTGCGGCACAATGGTTTCAACACATATAAGACGAGGGATTGGGGGTAATAAGACGAGGGA
>NZ_QAON01000046.1 GCF_003051055.1 Agitococcus lubricus
CCTGCCTCTAAACGCGCATTAGAGCGCGTTCTAGCCTCTTGAATGGCCTGAGGTAGGGTAAGCCCTTCTCTGAGCGTTAAATCCACGTAATAAATGGCTGAGCGATGGCTTTGGGTGGTACTTTTACCTCGGAGTTTTAATTGCAGGGGTAAACAAGCTAATAAATCGCCTGAAATGGCTTGGTAATAACTTAAGCGTGCGGCTAAAGTGCGAATACTGTTAAAGCCTGTCGTTCTAAAAATAAACGTGCCAATATCCTCCTCATCATTTACAATAACGTGTAAACGACCATACGGTTTACAGTGACCTGTTCGTGCTAAGTCACAGGCTTCGGGACTAGGGCAGGGAAGTTGTTGAATGCCTTGTGGTGTATATCGCCGACAAGTATCACCATTACCGACACACAATGGTCTGCCTGTTTGTCGGTCAAATAAACTGTATTCCGCTCGTAGGTTTAACTCAGGCGAATTAAATAACATTCGAACAGGAATCGTGCGTAATTTGCCGTTGCTGGTGGTTTGTGCTTGGCGCACTTGTTCATCTAAGGGATGAAGTAACCAACCGTCCTTGTGTTGGACTTGGGTAGTTAAGGTAAATTGGTCATCCTTTTCGGGTAAACGTTTACCGTTCTTTTCAACGATGCGACCGATGCTAATCCGACCGATAATCGGGGGAGTAATGGCTAAGCCTTTAATCATGATATTCTCCAAAAAATAAAAAAGCCCTTGCTGTCATGCAAGGGCTGTATGCCGTGTCAGGGTAAAAAGTGAGTGGTGGACGTGATGGAGTCGCTTTGTTTTGGTGAGTGGTTAATCACTGGCTTTAGAATTAGCCACAGGCCGTTCTGAGACTAAAAATCGTCTGCTACCAACTTTGCTGCGTTGATACTGTTGACAGAGTTGCGGATGGTCTTTGACGAGTGCGGTGGTATCAAGGTAAACAGAGTCTTTAGACTTTTTCCATGAAATTACCCCTTGAGCAAATTGGGCATAACTGGCTTCACCGAGATTCTGTTGCAGCAGTTGTTTATAAAATTCCTCCTGTTTTTGATAAAAGGCCAGTTGTTGGCGTGTGTTGATGAGGGAGTCAAATAAGCTTGAGACATGCGTATTGTTGCTAAAATCAACTCTTTGGCCATCGTCTTGCGGGAATAAGCAGCGTAAGGCAAAGCCTGCGGATTCAGAGCCATCGGCACAGGGCGTGGTGTTACTTTGCACGTAGTGCCAAAATAACCGCTCTAATTCAGTCAACTTAGCAATTAACTCTTCATCACGTTCAATGCGATAAATCTTGAGTTGTTGACCACAAATCAACACACAAACATCAGCCGCTTGTAAGCCTGTCACGGCTAATTGATGTTGTACCTGACATTGCACATACTCAGGTACACCGTCTTTCCACAACTTTGCCCCATATTCGCCTGCGGTTTTACATTCCAGTAGTTGTACCTCATCACTACCAACGACTCGATAATCAATATTGGCCAACATCCACGATTTATCACTATCGGCATGTTGCAGAATGGCATTGACCTTACGCACTTTACGGCCTGTGACTTTGGTGTAATGTTGGGCAACAATCGGTTCTAAAATCTGCCCCCAATACATTTTGGAGTCTATATCGGGTATCAACGAAGAGTGGTGATTAGCCTCAGATTCATCACAGGACTCTTCGCTAAAACGCCCTGTTTTAATCATCCATAATTCCAACTGGGATTGATAGGGATTGAGACCGACAGCAGCGGCAGCATCACTGCCGCCAATACCTTGTTTACGCACCGCTAACCATTCACTACGGCTTAAGCCTTTGGTGTTGATTAAACGAACCGCGTTGGCACTGTGGGTTTTAGATGTGTTCTTTGGCGTAGTTGAATCAGTGATTTCGTGACTCAATACGGTTGCTAAGGATGAGCTGACAATAGGATTACCCATACTAGCAGACGATGTACTTTGCTCTGAATGTAGATGTTCCATAAAAACCTCGACATAAAAAAAGCACAGCCTGTATGACAGACTGTGCTTGGGTGAATGAAAGAAATTATCAAAGAAGGATTAACAGTGATTAGACTCAGGTCATCATTACGCTAGGCACACGTTGCCTGCCTTCTGAGAAAATCGTTGCATTAGGATTAGCTGAACTGAGTAATGACCACCACCACGGCAAAGCAAGAGGGTTACTCAGCGGCAAATGTTGGTCGCCATAACCGTGATTATCACTGAGATGAATTTCTAAACAGTGGGGACTACTCAGTAATTCATGGACTAAACTCCATTCCACATGATTCGTCTGTACCGCCAAAATATTCAAATGTGACAAATCTAGAGCGTAATTCACCCCTGATTCGAGCAGTTGTTGATATTCCGCCCATGTACTGATTAACCAATGATGTTTACCATTTGGTGTAGGGTAGTGACCTTCAATCCCAACAGGTATGCCAAATAAATCCTCAATTTCTTGGGTAAACTGTAAAACCTCAGCGACTGAACAAGAACCGCGTTTACCTGCATGAGCGGTATAAACAGGTGCATCCAACAAGTGCGATAAATGCGCCATCTGTTTAAACCACTCTTTTTCATGTGGCCAATCGCTTATATCGACGATTTTATGCTGTCTCTCGATATGAACATTGGCATGGCAGCGAAACTCAATGTGTGCTAATTCGGCTTTTAATTGCAATGCCAATTCAGGGGTAAATTGCCCCAAATTCTGCGGACAAATTTGTAATCGTTTCGTGGACAAATAACCGAGTAAAGGCTCTCGTGGTGTAGCGTTTAAAGCCAATTGAATCGCTTGTTGATGGCTTAAACGACCATAAGCCCCAAGGGAAATATGAATGTCTTGTGTGGAGGGAACAGAGCATGAGTCAGCCTTATAAATCGTATTCATAATTGCTGCACTCCGTATAATACTCGGTATGTTCTAAACGAAAGGTTCCCTCAGTCACGTTAATGGTCATCGTCCCTGAACCACCATCGTTGTTTTCCCATCCCCCGTGATGAGCATCAACCCACGTCAACACAAAATCACGTAAGGCTGAATCAATGGAAGATTGTTGCTCCTGTAAAAAGTAACGATATTCACCGTCTTGATATTCACCCGCTAAACAGTGATACGTGAGTTGCTGTGTTTTTAACGTGTTTGCAATATTGGCTTGTGCTAATAATTCAGGAAAAATCTCTAATTCAGAGACATCACCCGAATCACCACCGCCTTCATAACGCACCACTAATTGGGTAATACCCAAGGCAGCAAGGGCAGTGAGTAGCGGTTGACGATTAGCATGTACCGCTTCAAAGGATTTAGGACTGTAACCCATCATGATAAAACTCCAACTTAATAACGATAATTAAGAAAAAAGGGCATAAAAAAAGCCCTGTGCTAAACAGCAACAGGGCGGATGAAATCAAGGCATAACAACGGATAACTTCAAAAAATATCCTTAGGGAAAGGCAGGTAAACGCACTAAATCAGCGTATTATTCACCGCTGGTTTGGTTGCATCGTGATACGGAGAATGACGCGCATACTCCATAAAAAATTGGGTATGAATTAATTCACAACGCTGTTCATCGGCATCTAAAATCACTTTACCCTCAGCCCCTTCTTCGGTATCCCAATCAGGGTATTTGATACCTAAACAGCTTAAGGCAAAATCACATAAGGCCATACGCATCGACACTTGTTTGACCTCGCCTGCACTGTAATACTGACCTTGTGTATCACGCGCAAGGATTAAGAATTGATAGGGCAGTTGGCATTTGTCAATCTGCGTTAACTGACTTTCAGGGAAGACTTTTAAGTCCGTGACATCGCCTGAATCGGCATAACTTTCGTATTCGATAGTAATTTCACTAATGCCTAATGACGGCATGGTGTGTAATAACAAATCACGATTAGTTTGAATGATCGCGATAGCTTCGGGATTATGATACTCGGACATGGTTGTTCTCCATGAAAAAACGGCATAAAAAAAGCACGATGACCACCACTTCACCGTGCTTTCACAGACATAAAATAAGGCAGTAGAATTAAATAAAACTGAATAAGCTAAGCCGACACCAAACGTAACGCCTCATCCAATGCACGTTGTTTGATAACCGCGCCTTGGCCAAACCATGCCGAATCTAAACGATGGTCAATACTGCGCGCTTTACGCTGATGGTCAACAAACTCCGTCACCGAATTTAATAAACCAAAGGCAGTCCCCTTAGCAGATGATAACTCAGCCCCTAAACCTTGACCCTCAAATAAAGTCTTTGCTTTGGCCATGGTTCGTTCAAAGGATTGCATACTGGCTTGACCTTTCATCGCTGCATCACCAAACACTTTGGCATAAAATTTATCCACCTCCGTACTTTTAACTTTACGTTCACTTAAGGTCTTTAAGCGATACATAAAATCATCCCAAGCAGCGACAGAGATACCCAATTGCTTTTTCACCGCTTGCGCATCAAAAGTCGTATTGTGGGGAACTTTCACCGCCTGACCTTGACCATTTAAGGCTACTGCCAACGTGTTATTACACACCACACGGATACTGGTAAATTGCGCGGTTGTGGCTAAAGTACCATCACAAGCGGTAGCTAACAGCAAATAACCATTCGTCACATCATTACCGCGTAAACTCATCGACTGACCTGTTTTCGCCAATGCCCAAATTTTACGACCGCCTTTAAGTACGCCTGCTGTTTCTAATTCAAAACCAGAGACTTCGGTTAAGTCGCGATAAAACTCTAAAATTTCACGCGGTTGAACCACTTGATAACGCTGACTGACGACTGACAGGGGAGCATTTGTATCTGAGCGATACAACACCTTATTATCGGCAAAGGTACGAATGGATGAAGTTTGTTCATCACCTGTCATAAAACGGACAGGGGCTTCTAAAATTGACCAATCCATACCTGCTTGTTTAGCCCAGATTTCTAAGGGCTGTTGTTCTTCTAAATGATTACCTAAACCGTGCCATGGGGTTGCACCGACATAAGCCATTGTTTCGACTAAATGTGACATGATAAATTCTCCGAAAATGAAAGATAAAAAACCATCATCAATAAAGTATAGTTAAAAGCAAATGAGACGCATTAACA
>NZ_QAON01000047.1 GCF_003051055.1 Agitococcus lubricus
GGTGTTTTAAAGCAAAAACTCGGTCAGCGTTTACAAGCTCAAACTACTTCACCTAATTAACCTTAACCTACGCGGAGAATCATCATGTTACTTTGTAGCAATCCTTTATTTTCACTCGGTCAAACGGTGGCCACACCCAATGCCCTTAACCTGTTAGCTCAACATAATACATCGTGTTTTAGTTTATTGGCTCGTCATCAATCAGGGGACTGGGGCAATGTGCCTGCCGAAGATGCCTTAAGCAATCAAGAAGCGATTGAACGTGGCTATCGTATTATGTCGGTTTACCCTTTGGAAACAAGCAACGTGTGGATTATCACTGAGGCAGATAGGTCGGTGACAACCGTATTGTTGCCAGAGGAGTATTAGTTAAAAGACGACATCTTTCATGATGTCGTCTTTAGTTTTTAATCATTTTTTTTTACTAAAAATTATAATTTTTTAGGTATTTTCATATATAGCGCGCTTTTTAATATATTTTAAATACTTTAGACCAATACCAAAGCATTGAGACATAAGTGATACAGCGTTTTATCATGTAGAGAATCACCCCCCTATCATGTAGAGAATCACCCCCCTATCATGTAGAGAATCACCCCCTATCATGTAGAGAATCACCCCCCTATCATGTAGAGAATCACCCCCCTATCATGTAGAGAATCACCCCCTCTACTGAGTATTCCGACCGTTGTATGTTTTGTGAGTTCTTTTGGTCATCAAATCACGTCTCTATCATGTAGAGAATCACCCCCCCCAAATCATAAAAAACAATTCGTTCTTAGTCTTTTATCATGTAGATATTTTTTTTGACAATCTACATGATAAAAGCCTAGTATTAGAAAAAATGTTTAAATAGCGAACAATATGACCCTTGATAAAAACTCCACGAATAGCCTATATGTCTTAAAAACATCTCAAGCCGTTGTACATATCAGTCACAGTATTAGCTTGCGTCAGTATAAGTATTGGATACTGTTGCTACATTTTTATCGAGAGTCATATAAAGAAAATGCGACGTCTGTACACGATGCTCTGTACAAAGTGCCTATTGCCAAATTGGCCGATTATTTAGGTTATGAACCAGTAAAAGCTGAATTAAAAGAGGATTTTGAAGTACTACGTAAAGAGCCAATTATTATCAACATTTTGTCAAAAGACGGTAATAAAGTTCAGCGAGGGATGGGATTTATTTCAGAATGGGAGGTTTCAAGTAAAACAGTCGGCTTTCGACTTCCGTCTTTTTTGCAGGATGTAATGAAGGGCTTAGATGATGCAAAAGCGATTTTTCATTTATTACATTGGGAAATATTTAGTAGCTTTAATGGCAAGTATGAGGCGATTCTTTACAAGCTCTGTAAAGACTATGTTGGTGTTCAACGTACGCCTTATATGAGTATTGACGAATTTCGTCACTATATTGGTGTACAAGATAACGAGTATCCGCAATTTGCAGAGTTAAATCGCTGGACTATTTCTAAACCTCTAAAGGTAATTAATGAAAGCATTGTATCCGATATTACGATTGAGGTTGAGTTTAAACGTCATGGCCGCAAAGCAGAAGGCTTGCACTTTAAGGTTCAGCACAAACAACAAAAACTCTCTATTGCTTCAATTACGGAATTGACCAAAGGATTACACCCTGCTTTTGCACAGGCTAAAATTTCTATTCCGACGAATGAACAAGAAGACTATCTGAATAAGTATGGTATTGACTTAGTAGTCGCTACTATCGAACGTGCTAATCTCTATGTTGAAGATAAATTAGCCAAAGGTGAAAATGTAAATATTGGTGCAATTTATAGCAGTGCCTTTACAGGTAATTGGGGGGGGCAGTATTTACAGCAAAAAGAAATACAAATAAAACAAGCGGCTAAAACCACAAAGTCTAAAGCTAAAACGACTAAAATAGCGACGGATAATCAACTGGCAGCTCCTGATAAAGAGAAGTTTTTACAGCGTTGGCAAGACTTATCTGTCACAGAAAAAGAGGATTATTTTAAGCGAGCGCTAAACAATATTCCTAAGGTTATGCGTACAATTGAACAAGAAAAAGCCACTATTGATAACGCAATGAGTCGCCCTGTATTACGTATCGAACTCGAAAAATTATTAGGCGCAGTAGATGCGTCTCGTTAATTGAGCATGCTCAATTTTGATAAATACGTTATTTTTAGTTTATATACACTCCCTTGTAATCATCAAATATCTAAGAGTTCACAACTCAATACACGTTTAAGAAAGTAAGCAACGTCTACTTAATAGGATTGACTAGCGCACTTTGTGCGTTTTATAGTGCATGATTAGTTAATTATTATCATGAGGTGGAGTATGGCAAAAGTGATTTTAATCGCCAACCAAAAAGGCGGTGTCGGTAAGTCAACCATTGCCACAACATTAGGGACAGGCTTAAAACGTTTAGGGCATCGTGTGTTGTTATTAGATGCGGATTCTCAACAATCTTTATTTAAATGGCGCGCTAGTGCGGAAGGTTTAGCACATGAGCAAGATATTCCGTGGGTTGAGCGTTGGGACTCACCTTTAATTGCCGAAAAAATCAAAAAAGAAAAGCAACATTATGATTTTATTATCATTGATAGTGCCAGTAATTTGGGGCAAAAAGGCGATGCGACCCAAAAAATTATTTTAGGTGCAATCAAATCCGCTGATTTAATTTTGACACCTGTTGGCCCCTCACCTTTTGATGTGGATGGTACAGAGGATTTTATTAATTTGTTGCGTGATATTTGGGAACGTTTTGGCGAGCAAAAACCGCCTATTTATTTTTTAATTAACGGTGTGCAAGTCGGGACAACCCTAGGCCGAGAAGTTGGTGAATATGTCGCTAATACCTACCAATTACCTGTGTTAAATACCAAATTACAAATGCGCCAAGCCTACAGACAATGTGTGTTTGATGGCAGCAGTATTTTTCATTTGGGTGATGCCCAAAGCAAAGCCAATGCCTCTGCATTTGTCGATGAAGTGTTAAAATTGAGCATGCTCAATTCTGACAGCAAGGTAAATAGCCATGAGTAAAAAAGGCTTTTTTGCTAATCGCAAAACACCCAGCACCGTAACAAATAATGCGGCGACGGAGAATGAAAACCGTTTTGATTTGGCAGAGTTTGAACGAGAGGTAATTGCCGAAGCGCGCGCGAATAATCAAATTGCGCACATTGCTAAAGACTTAATTGACCCAGACCCCCATCAGCCGCGCAGCTATTTTGACCCTGTGGCCATGGATGAGCTACGACTAAGTATCGAGCAAAACGGTTTAATTCAACCGATTGTTGTTAGGCAAATAGGTGAACGCTATCAACTCATTGCAGGTGAGCGACGTTGGCGAGCTTGTTTGTCTATTGATAGCCTCTTGAATATTGAAGCGGTGATTCGTAATGATGTTGAACCATTAACCATTTTGCTGCTACAAATTGCCGAAAATAATCATCGTCAATCCATGACGCCAATGGATACCGCCCGCGCTTATCAACGTGTTAAAGAATTATCCAACGATTCCCAAAAACAAGCTGCCGCTAAATTAGGTATTTCAGAAAGCCAAATATCGATTACTTTAGGGCTAATTAAAGCACCTCCTGTGATTCAAAATTTGGCCATGAGTGGCAAAATTAAAGATATTACCACCTTAAATTTAGTCAATCGCTTGTATGAACAAAATGCACTGGCAGCCGAACAAGTTGTCCAAGAAATTTTGGAAGAGCGCATTGAGTCAGGTAACGTCCGTAAACAAGTCAATCTGGTTTTACAGCAAAACAAAGGCAAAATTGAGCATGCTCAAGTCGATAAAAAAACTATCAAAGCGGACAGCGTACAATTGCTACAACAAGGCAAAAAATTGATTGTTGCGGTTAAATCGCGTAAGGCGAGTTATGACATAGAGCTGCCGATTGCCGCGCAACAATTACAAGCGTTATTACAACAACTGCTCAAGGATAGTTAAGTTGATGGATAGCGAAAACAAACAAAGGCTACGTAGTTTAATGGTTAACGCTAATTTAGATACGTTTGCCGTTAAACAACTTCTAGAACAGCAAACCAAACGTAAATACAGTATTAGAACCGTGCAAGCGTGGGCGGCTGATTCGTCAAAAGCAAGTTCTAGGGAGTGCCCAGAATGGGTGCTAGAGAACCTAGAACAAATCATTAAAGGGCGTTAAGCAACAATTGAGCATGCTCAATTTATACAAATTAAGGGGGTAATCAAAAAAGATTTATAATTTAAGACAGTCACTGGCCTTTGTGCCAGTGAGGTCTTAATCCCTTAGTAATCAGGGAAGAGTTCTAATGTGTATGGTGAATTATGCCGTCAAACTAGCGTCTTAATCCCTTAATAATCAGGGAAGAGTTCTAATGAGGAAGCTATTGCGTCATACTTGTGTGGTACACGTCTTAATCCCTTAGTAATCAGGGAAGAGTTCTAATGTAGCATACAAGACTGCCCGTTTTCGGGTGTTGTCTTAATCCCTTAGTAATCAGGGAAGAGTTCTAATTTTTTAATGCCACCGATTGTCATTTTTGGCGAAACGTCTTAATCCCTTAATAATCAGGGAAGAGTTCTAATTTTTCTTAAGTCATTAAATCCTTTTAAAGCATCTGTCTTAATCCCTTAGTAATCAGGGAAGAGTTCTAATAGGGTTTATAAGCCCAAACCGCCGAAAATTCCGATAACTTAAAATATTCTGATTGATACTACCCTACCGATGATGTTTTGACGTTCTGATTCAGTA
>NZ_QAON01000048.1 GCF_003051055.1 Agitococcus lubricus
GAAAAAATGAGGCAATTGTAGCAATAAAAACTCTTAGTAAAGTCATTTACTCAACCACTCCTGTGAATAATTCTAACTATACGCTAAGGGGTAACGCCCCATAGCAAAATAAAATAATAAGACAGATTCACCACCATCAAAAACAACTCAGTAATCGGCTGGGGCGTTATCCCACTTGAGCACTAAGTTATGCGCTTGTGGTCTAGAACTCCACACGACAGTGCCACAACCAAATAAATGGACGAATAAACCACTACAAAACCTTATTATTCGATAAATTCGCCATTTTTCTTAAGATTAAGCTCTCCCGACCAATTAGTTAATTCGTAACAATCATCTGCACTACCAACTAGCTCTGGCAACACTTTACTTAAATACTCCGCTTCCCGCCCAGTGAAAGACAACGAGTTGATAAGTCCCTTTGTTTGTTCTGGAACCATCAGAAAGTTGTGACTTATGGCCGTAGATTTAAGTCCCCACGAACCCTCTGACATGGAAACTTTATTAACAGACCATGCTAAATTTTTGGCCAACTCATAAACACTTCTACTTTTAATCTCAACATTTTGATGGCGGCTCAGCAGCGGATTACGCATACCCAAGTACACTTCTCTAATTTTTGCTTCCTTAGAATACAGATATAGTCCGGGGACTATCACCGAACCTATTCCCGGAGCCACCAACTGGTTCAATGAGCAAAAAGCTCTATTCAGATCGGATTGCCAGACATGGCATTCCTCAAATACGGAATTTAAGACTTTAATGACTCGGACTTCTTCTTCATATGCCCAGCATGAGTGTTTGTATAAAAGTGCTTTCTTAAGAATGGGAGCTATTTTTTCTAATTTTTCCTTTGAAAAGGAATTCATTTCCTCACCTTGCCCTATATGAAAAATATTATGCAAGGTTTCTTTTAAATCATCCGAAATATCGATTCTTTCCTTTTCAGTGGTATATATTACGTCGCCTTCGTTGGCCGAGATTATATTGTATTTTCCTGATAGAAAAAATTCATCTTCGATATCATAGCCAATTACGAAGCCCTTATGGTCTTCGGCATAATGAGCCCACATTAAGGGATTAAAAGCTGTTCTTGTTAATGAAAGGATAACCAGACTTTCTTTTAGTGCATCAATTTTTTTTGACACGAAATTTGAATCACTAGAGTTGTTGAGATAACTCAATTCAAATGGATCGTTGAAGTAAGCTGGATTCCTGAAACCCAATTTTCTGCTTCCAAGGGCAGCCATTCCAGAGCTAAAACCGTAATATTTATAAAGAATCACAACTTATCTCTCACAAAGAATGAAAGCATGGTTTTGTCGCATAACTTAACATTAACTGGCACAACCCCACAACAAAATTAACAAGTGAGAGTTTGCCAAAAACTTAAAAAATATCACCAAAATCGGCTGGGGTTGTGTCCAGTTGAATGATGAGTTAGGATAGATAATCAACAATAGCTTTGTATTTTTAATAATTGATATATAGTATCTTAAAAAGCAAAATCTACCATTAAACTATATCTTTTTTGCTAAATAATAAGCATTTTTATAGCAAATGCTTTCTTCACCCTCTTCGGCAACTGAAGACAGAAAAACCCATTCATGCTCCAAACTCTCGATATTAACAGTTCCATCAATAGTTGAAAGCCTTCTTGGCGATTTACCTATTAAAATGCCTTGTGCTTCAAAATTTGGACGCACAAAAAATGTGAATCTGCCAAATTGGAAACCAAATATCGTACCACTTTCAATACAAACAACTAGGTTATAGATACCAAAATTAATGAAAGCTTCACTAGGTATGGATTCACAGTACTCATAGTAAAAAGTCTGCGCGCCTTCATCGAATCCTGAATCGTACCAAATGGAAAAAGTCTCTATATCAGTATTAAGCTTTAAATATTTTAATACTTTAAAATTTTTTGGATTAGAAAGTATTCTCTCTTTGATTTCTTCTAAGGATATATTCATTTTGTAAGCATATCCTAACTTTAACGCTAAGGGGTAGCAACCCCACAACAAAATTAACAACTGAGACGTACCTCAGAACCATCAAAAAATACACCATAACCGCGCGGGGTGCTATCCCTCTTGAGCGTTTTGTTAGGTTTTGCTTAATATGTTATGCAAGACAATACAACATTTTGATCTAAACCCAAATTATTAGCCAATCTTAGTGCATTAGGTAAAATCCAATATGGACTATCTAGATCAAAAGGTGCTGATTGACCACTAAGATTATATAAAGTTTTCGCACATACCTCTTCAAATAAATACTGAGATATAAGTCTTTGATTATCAAATTTTTCAGACTTTAATAGTTTTTCTCTTATCTGACTAAAAATATTATGTGCTTTTATCCATTTACTTTTGTTATCGATTGCTTGTTGAAGCCAAACTAATGTCTCTTTTTCAGCACAGTAAGGCTCAAATATAATTAATAAACGCTTAATATCAATTATAATTTGATTATTATAATTCATAAAAACCTAACTATACGCTAAGGGGTAACGCCCTATAGCAAAATAAAATAATAAAACAGATTCACCACCATCAAAAACAACTCAGAAAGCGGCTGGGGCGTTATCCCACTTGAGCGTGAAGTTGGACTAGTGGACTCACTCTACAAACAAAATTAGTTCACTATACAAATCGCAACTAGCGATGAACCAATACAACACTGACCTTCCTGCCGCTCGGCGCAACTACATCAGCCTAGCGATGCAGCCAGATGAGTGATAACAACTTAAATATACTCGTAAAACCCACAATAACAAATAGATATAAAATAAAAAATATACAGCAAATTACACGCTAATAATTGTACAACGCCTGCGCTAAGGGGTAACACCCCACAGAAATCTTAAAAAATAAACTGTAATCACCAAACTAAACAATAACTCAAAACGAGGACGGGGTGTTATCCCACTTGAGCGCATAGTTAGATAACTTAAGTTACCTATTATCACTTCTTAGATGCCAACTACCATTGAGCTCTGAAAAAGAAACTTCACTATGATTGATTGCTTGAAATTTCTCAAGAAATATTTTCACATCACGCTGTTTCATATCTTTGAATGTCACAGTTCCACCTGCTGGCACACTATGTCCCAAAAAATTTTTACCCATACTTTTTGTAAAATAGCCATTTCCCAAATAAACTATTTCGCCTTTCTTTAAATCAATTTCTTTAAGCTGCTCGCTCAAAAAATTAACCCAAGCACTTACAGAATAAGTCTCATAATTGGAACGGACAATATATTTAGAAGCGGGTAGCGTAATTGTGAAAAGATATACTGGTTTTCCATTATCAAAAAATATTGGAGTTTTCGATTTGCATTCTATGCAATGACCACCAACAATAGCAAAAGACCTATTATTTATATCTCTAATGTTTTTTAATGCCGTACTACCTATTTTTTCAACAAATGAATCTTTAGGCTTAATTGGAGTAAAATTCATTGCAAAACGATTGCTGTCAAGTTCCGTATCTGTAGTTATTGTTCCAAAAACAATGACTTTATTTTCACCCATTAAAAATGATGTATTAACAGTGGTAATAGGAGCGGACGCACAGCTTATCAAAAACAAACTTAGTAATATAGTAAAAGTATTTTTCATAGATTTATCTAACTATACGCTAAGGGGTAACGCCCCATAGCAAAATAAAATAATAAAACAGATTCACCACCATCAAAAACAACTCAGTAATCGGCTGGGGCGTTATCCCACTTGAGCGTGAAGTTGGACTAGTGAACTCACTCTACAAACAAAATTAGTTCACTACACAAATCACAACTAGCGATGAACCAATACAACACTGCCCTTCCTGCCGCTCGGCGCAACAATGAAAGCCTAACGATGCAGCCCGATGAATGATAACAACTCAAATATACTCGTAAAACACACAGTAACAAATAGATAGAAGATAAAAAAATATACAGCAAATCACACGCTAATAGTTGTCCAACTACCTGCGCTAAGGGGTAACGTCCCCACAGCAAAATAAAACCTGAGATTGACCTCAGTACCATCAAAAATTACCCCATAAGCGGC
Source organism: Agitococcus lubricus (assembly GCF_003051055.1). GTDB lineage: Bacteria > Pseudomonadota > Gammaproteobacteria > Pseudomonadales > Moraxellaceae > Agitococcus > Agitococcus lubricus. Next base: position 4,062 of record NZ_QAON01000048.1, read on the forward strand.
TGGGGCGTTATCCCACTTGAGCGTGAAGTTAGACATTTATATAGTCTTTATCTAATTCTTCTATAGTCTTCATCTGAATCTGCATAAATAAATTTTCCTTCTGCTGCACCACAACTAAGAATTTTATTGCCATCAAATAAAAACTCTATTCCGTGTTCCTCGTCCCAATCGCAATCTCCAATAATAAAAAAATATCTACCACTGCACTCTTCAAGTGATCCTATGAGAACAGTTTTCAATTTGTAATGATGGTCTATTTTTGATGCGTCAATATAAATATTTTCTTCTTCAAGATCTCTTAGTTCTTCAATTTGCATGAGATATTTTCGAGCATAATTATTCAAATCATCAATAATTAAAGCTATTTTTTCTAGTTCCCCAAAAACTTCAAGTTGTCTTGATGAAGGCTTATTGTCGGGATTGTCATCAGTAAAAATAGAGACCTCAATCATCTGCTTGATGAATGGAAGGTACTTCTTCACAGTCCAAGAGCCGTCCTCAAACTTCAACTCATCACTCATTTGATTACCTATTTCTCCAACTTTTTTCATCTGTCTAACTAGGCGCATTGATCCTAGCCAGAAAATTAGACAGTTGTACCCTCTAAAAGTAGTAGATGCTTTTGCATAAAAGCATTTGGACTCAACCAGCCATTGGCTGAATG
>NZ_QAON01000049.1 GCF_003051055.1 Agitococcus lubricus
ATCGGACTTGGGTCAATGTAACTATCAAAGGCAGGGATACTGACTTCACCTTGCAATGAAAATAGCACCCGAATCCCATCAGACAACAGCCACGGATCTTCTGGGTTCGCAGGCTCAAGAAACTTCTTACCCGTGTACGGGGCTTCATCTCCCGCAAATTTCCCAAAATCCCCCTCCCCACCTGAAATGGTACCATCTTCGTTAATCACAAAGCCTGCTTCTGTGATAACCAAGTTTGCAACCGCTCGTTGCCCTTCTTCACTACTCTCACCTGTGTTGGACTCATTAAATATTAAATAGATACGTGTTAATGTCATTTTGTTAATCTCACTAATTCATTCATGCTCAATGATGCAGAATGATAAATTTTAAGGGTGTGTAAATAAGTTGCTGCTTGTCGTGTGCCGTCTGCCGCACAGCCGATATAAATCCTGTCGGCGTTCGGGGGATTTGTTGGCAAAAATGTCGATTTGATTTGACCGCCATTTATAGCCGATGCGACTTTGTTTTTTCTGAATGAACACGCTGCTTTGTTGATTGCCAATGGCAGTAAATCTGCCGCCGTGGAATCGCCCACGCCGTTTGCTATTTGGGCTGCTTGGATTTTACCGCTTGTTGCAGTATCAACAACAAGGCTACAACGCTCATTATTTGCTGATGCTGGATTGCTATGCGATAGCAAATACCAAGCGGATGAGCCTAATAGAAAAAGATTCGTTCTAAACTCACACACAAATGACTTGGCTTGTGCTGAATCAAACTTTTCTAAGGCAGAACTTGGGATATACAACACATCTGCAATGTTTGTGATATTGCTTGTTGTTGTTACGATGACGGGTGACTTCCAACGGATGATGTCGTTTGTGATGTTGAACCACCAAAAGCCTTTGGTTGTATCACCTAAAAACGGTGTATCCAAACTAGGAATGCCACTATCACTACACGCAACAAAGCCGATCGTGCCCGTGGCTGCTAATTTTGAAACGCAAATCACGCACAGGTCATACCAGCCATTGCCTCTATACACTATGTCCACAGGTAAATTTGCTGTGTTGCTGTGTACATAGGCATTTGCACCCAGTAATCCGCCAAAGACGACCGTCTCATCACTAAATACGCCGTTTGTGCTTTTGAAGCGAATTGCAAAAAAATCACGACCTTGCATTTTAATCACAAGATGAATCGAAGATGCGGACGCTGCATTGACTGTGTTTGAGCGCGTCACTTCATGGGCGGCTGTTGTCGCCGTTTCAGCAATAAATCGTGCATTTAATGCAGAATAAGGTGAAACCATCGTTGTGGCTGTCGCTGTGTAGCCATTTTTAATCCAAACTGCATTATCAGGCTCATTGCTTCGTGACCAGCGAGAAGAAAAAGAAACATGCGGCAAATAGCCCCAACGTTGGCTTTTGACATCCCATTCGATTGGCATTTCATTCGCTGCAAGTAGATCCAGTCCCCCTGCACTATTCCACCGAAATCTTGTCTGGGCGCGCGCAAAAACTGCTGCTAATGTAGTCAAAATCGTCGGAATAGCAGAGTTTTTACTAAAATCAATGGTTGTGAGTGTTGTGTCTCGTTTGCGTGCCATGTTGTTTGTTTTTGAGTTTCCAAGATTGTACATGACGAGCTGTTTTTTTCGTGTGCCTGATTGCTTAATCATCTTAACCTCGTCCGACCACGCGCACGCTGTAATTGCCAACCACAGACGTTGGTACAAATTTAATGGCTTCTACGGCAATCAAAATCGTGAATACTCGTGATGCGGCTAGGTCAATAATGACAGGTTGACCGTATTCGTCGTTGAGTATGTCAAAACTGGTTGAGCCAATACATTTCACTTGAATAGCAATTGTGCCCGTGGCAACCACACTGGTATCAATTTTTACTTGATGCTCTTTGGCATTTTGTTGACTGTCAGATAGTAACAAGACTTGTTCGCCGTCCAATTGGGTTTTATTAACCAGCGATGTATCTTTATAAACAATGCCTGTTTTAGCCGTCATTGCTTGTAAAATATCGACTTCGGGTCGTTTTAAGCCTCTAATCATTTTTCTTTAGACTCCTCGTGAATGGGCAATTCGCATTGATTATCTAAACCAAAACGTTTAACCAAATACGACTCAAACATGAAAATAATACGTGTACCCATGTGTCCTGAAATAGCAATAAATGCAGCCGTTAACATTTCGTCAAACCCCGCACTACGACATAAAAAGAATGTCACTAATCCTGCAAATGCGCTGACTACCAACTCGCCTATCAACTCAATAATGTTTGAATACTTGGCTTGACCACTTCTAACGCGCCGCACAAAACTGGCGGCACCACCCAGCATGGCTAAACCAAACACCCATGCGTAAGTCAGCAAATCAGCAATAGCCGCAAAGAACGAGGCTTTCTCTTGCATCACGCAATCCCCAAGGCTAATTTTGCTCGCTTCCAATATTCAATACGGTCATCAATTCCGTTTGCTGTGCCCTGTTTGTTTTTGCCATTGATAGCGATACTACAGGCTGTAATTGCACCAATATCAGCGTGCTTATTTAGGGTTTTGCTAAACCAAAACCAACAGGCAGAACCGACTGCATGACGTGGGTGTTCAAGTAAGTCAGGCTTTTTCAATAACGGTAATTGCAAGGCATGGCCACACTTTTGATAATTGTCTTTGCCTGTAATTTGAATCAGGCCACGACCCTTGTATAACTGCCCATCGCCATCGGCTTCGGGGGTATTGCCCAAACGTTTAGCTAATGGCCCTGTATCGTATTTAGATAAATAGGCATCATTGCCCAGTTCTTCTAAGTAACGAAATTCGCCAGATTCGTGCATCACCTGAGCAATAAACATGGCTTGACGCTGTGGGGTGTTAATTGTCCAAATCGGCATAATTTGCGCTAATAACGGGGCAAATATTTCGCAGCGTTTTTTACCTGCGTCGGTTTTGCAAATGCTTTGTAGTTTTTTAAGTTCCATGATTCACCTCACGCATAAAAAATGGTTAAGCCGACATTTGTGGTTGTGGCTGACTTAACAAAGCGGACTAATCCTGATGCACCATCAAAAAAGAATTGCTCTTGATTTTGTGCTAACTTGACGCGATTCCCAGCATAAAACCACGGTTGCCAAGCACTCCGACTAGGGTCATATATTTCGCCGACAATCTCCTCACCTGCACCTAATGTCGAACAAAGCAAGGTGTACTTAACCCCTGCTCTTAGGTTGTATGATGTGGTTTGTTCGCTGGCTGTTTTGGCTTCAATTAATACCGTGTGTTTTGCGGTAAAATAGACACCATCGACGATCGGAATGTTTGACATATCATCACCGTTAAACTAAGGAACGTGGACGCACTAATGCGACACCAACAGCGGCAGCAGTTACAGTTTTGACAAAGCGCACACGCAAGGACACCGCATCTAAGCCAAGCCAGTCGTTATTTTCAGTTAGCTCAACAGGTGCGCCCTCACGATTAAAGACTTGCCAAGCGTTAGAGGCTTCATTCCAAATTTCTACCGTGACTTTTTCACTCGCCCCCAAAGGACTGCTAATCACGGAATAATTCACAGGGTTTTGCATACTGGCGGTCGCACGCAATTCAAAGGCTTCGGATGTTGCGGCTAAGGTGGTTGCTGCAATAGCGACTTCATGTACATTGTTTGAGGCAGTCATGGTTTATCTCTCTCTATGGCTTAATGCTTTGCCTATGTTGTTTAATCCACGTATGACTTCGTTTAACCGCTCAATAGTCGCAATTTGCAGTTTTTGATCTGCTTCTTTGCTCTTTTGCAGTTGTTTAAAGCCTTCGCTGTCGTATATGTCTGTTATGTCAGATAATGACAGCTTTAAAGCCTCGCTATAGGACAGGGTTACAAGTCCGTTTCGACCTGATAAAGACAAGGCTGCACTTATTAAGCTATCGACAAAATTCGATTGTTGACTCAGTGATACAGTCGGATACTTGAAATCGGGCTGGCGCATGGCCTTGTCCCTCCTTATGCAAGCAAACAAGGCCGTCACCATCAAAACCAAGGTTAAAATAAGAGTTAAGCTGCTCTGTTCCCCATAAAAAGGCATGGTATAGCTGAATAAAATCGCGCTCTGGATAGGCTTTAAAAATCGTAATCCGTTCTTTGAGATAGTCTTTATAAGCGGCTATTGGCGTGTCTATGGAGGGTAGTTTGCCTTCGTGTATTTCATTGGCCGTGGCTAATTGGGCGGCCATACAGCCAAATATCCATTCTTGCCAGCCGTGGCAAATATCTTCTAAGGCTTCAACCTGCCAGCCATATAAGGGATATAAGCACCATGTCTCCTCAAAACCTATGGCCACATAATCAACCGCTAAGGGCTTATTCATGTCTAGGTAGTCGGTATATTTTGCGTCTTGGCCAATCGGAAAATCAGGATCCCCCAAACAGGTTGCAGATATGTACTGTGCGACTAATAAATAACGCTCTTGTATGGTTAATGCGCGGCCATTTACGTCTGTTAAAACGCACGCTAAAAACTCAGAAATAATATGCTCATGCGCTTGTGGGTTGAGTTTGGC
>NZ_QAON01000050.1 GCF_003051055.1 Agitococcus lubricus
CATTCAGCCAATGGCTGGTTGAGTCCAAATGCTTTTATGCAAAAGCATCTACTACTTTTAGAGGGTACAACTGTCTAATTTTCTGGCTAGGATCAAGATGAAGTAAGTGTATTGGTTGAGCGTTTTGATCGCTTATCTGCAACCAATAAGCAAAAAATTATTGATGGGATTCAATCTGAGTTAAAGGGAAGAAAGTTGGCGCATTTTAATATTGAATATACCGTATATCAAAAAACTAAATCTTCTACTGTGTTTAGAGATTTTAAAGATTCTTTTACGCGTGCCTTAGCTAATTTAGTTGTTGAATAAGAGTCAGGTTACGAAATATAAGAACGGTAATAGTCAAATAGTTTGGCCTTTTTAATTTTATAATAGTATTATTTTAATATTAAAAAAGGTGTAAAAAAGGTGTTTTATGATACTTACAGTCGGTAATACTAAAGGTGGTGTAGGCAAGACTACTCTAGCGTTAAATATTGCTATTGCTAGAGCGATAGCAGGTAGAGATGTATGGTTAATAGATGGTGATAGACAAGGAACCGCTCAAACCGCAATTGCTCTTCGTGCAGATGCTGGTCGTGAACCAGCTATTGCTTGTGCGCAATATGCGGATGGGTCTGCTTTAAGGGCGCAATTACAGCATCAAAGTAAAAAATTTGAGGATATTATTATTGATGCAGGAGGACGAGACTCAACAGCTTTGAGAGCTGCATTAGTATTATCCGATGTATTGCTTGTTCCTTTTGCACCTCGATCATTAGATGTTTGGGCATTAGCGGATATTTGTGCGTTGATTGATGAGGCTAGGTCAGTAAGGGATGGTTTAAGAGCTTATGCTGTACTTAATTGTGCAGATACTCATGGAACTGATAATCAAGAGGCAGCTGAGGCTGTAGCGGACTATCCTCAATTAGTTTATTTAAATACCCCCATTAAGCGTCGTAAGGCTATTGCCAATGCTGCTGGGCAAGGTTTATCAGTCTTAGAGGCAATCCCAAAAGATGTCAAAGCTAATGATGAGCTTAATGCTTTAATGTTAAGATTGTTTTAATATTAAAAATAATTATTTTCATATTAAAAAGGTATTACATGGCTATTACAAAACCTATTCCAAAGAAGGAAAGTGTTGATCAGTTTATCAATAATGCTCCTGATGGAGATAAGCTGCGCAAAGGTGTAAAAAAAGGAAAGCGAGAGCAAATTAGTTTAACAATTCCTCCAGCCTTATTAGACCGTTTAGATGCTGTTGCTAACCGTTTAGCTTTATCTCGTGCAGGCATGATTAACTTAGCAATTGTTAGGGCAATTGAACAAGAAGAAAAAAATAATTAGTCAACTTGTAGCTATCATTTTACCATCCATTTAATATTAAATGGATGGTAAAATGATAGCTACTAAGTGTGTAAATACTAATACTCCTCTGGCAACAATACCGTAGTCACCGACCTATCGGCCTCAGTAATAATCCACACTTTACCTGTTTGTAAAGGATAAACCGACATAATACGGTAGCCGCGTTCAATCGCTTGTTGATTGCTTAAGGCATCTTCGGCAGGTACATTGCCCCAATCGCCTGATTGATGACGAGCCAATAAACTACAGCACGATGTATTGTGTTGAGCTAATAGGTCAAGGGCATGGGGTGTAGCTACCGTTTGACCGAGTGAAAATAAAGGATTACTGCACAGTAACATGATAATTCTCCGTCTAGTTTAAAATTAATTAGTGGGTGTGGTTTGAGCTTGTAAACGCTGACCGAGTTTTTGCTTTAAAACGCTATTGGCGGTTTTAGGGTTAGAGCTCGTATTGTTTTGACTGTTTGAAGAGTTTGTGTTGTTGGCTGTGTTGGTGGTTGAAGTCGATTGACCTTGTGCAGAATTATCATCATCAGCGTTGTGATAAAACTCCTCCAACAACTCAGGAATTTCTTCTTCGCTAAATTCAAATTGCGCGTTGTTAAATCCTGCTTCTGCCGCTTGGTCTAATTCTTGTTGCTGAAAGCCAATCTCTAGCCGTTGTTGGTTCAGGGTTTTAGCCTGTTGCAAGGCTTCCGCTAAGGTGTGATTATCACGTAGAGTTAAATCCACGTAATAAATTGCTGTGCGATGACTTTGGGTGGTGCTTTTACCTCTGAGTTTTAATTGCAGCGGTAAACAGGCTAATAAATCGCCTGAAATGGCTTGGTAATAACTTAAGCGTGCCGCTAAAGTGCGAATACTGTTAAAGCCTGTCGTTCTAAAGATAAACGTGCCAATATCCTCCTCATCATTGACAATCACATGTAAACGACCATACGGTTTGCAGTGACCTGTTCGGGCTAAGTCACAAGCTTCGGGGCTAGGGCAGGGTAATTGTTGAATGCCTTGTGATGTATATCGCCGACAAGTATCCCCATTACCGACACATAGCGGTCTGCCTGTTTGTCGGTCAAATAAACTGTATTCGGCTCTCAGATTTAAATCAGGTGAATTAAATAACAGGCGAACAGGAATGGTGCGTAATTTGCCGTTGCTGGTGGTTTGTGCTTGACGTAATTGCTCATCTAAGGGATGCAGTAACCAACCGTCACGGTTTTGTACTTGAGTAGTTAAGGTAAATTGGTCGTCTTTTTCGGGTAAACGTTTACCGTTCTTTTCAACGATGCGACCGATGCTAATCCGACCGATAATCGGTGGAGTGATGGCTAAACCTTTAATCATGATATTCTCCAATAAAAAAGAAAAAGCCCTTGTCGTGATACAAGGGCTTTATGCCGTGTGAGGGTGAAAAATGAGTGTCTGGTTAATCAGTTACTTTAGAATTTGATGAAGGCCGTTCATAGACTAAAAAGCGTCTGCTACCGACTTTGCTGCGATGATACTGTTGACACAGTTGCGGATGGTCTTTAGCAAGAGTAGTGGTATCTAGGTAAACCGAGTCTTTAGCCTTTTTCCATGACAAAGAGCCTTGAGAAAATTGGGCATAACTGGCTTCACCTAAATTCTGTTGTAGCAGTTGTTTATAAAATTCCTCCTGTTTTTCATAAAAGTTTAATTGTTTACGTGTGTTGAGTAGTGAGTCAAATAAGCCTGAGACATGGGTATTGTCGCTAAAATCAACTGTCTGACCGTAGTCTTGTGGAAATAAACAACGTAAGGCAAAACCTGCGGATTCAGAGCCATCGGCACAGGGCGGTATATTGCTTTGCACGTACTGCCAAAATAACCGCTCTAATTCAATCAGTTTGGCAATTAACTCTTCATCACGTTCAATGCGATAAATTTTTAATTGCTGACCACAAATCAACACACAGACATCAGCGGCTTGTAAACCTGTTACCGCTAATTGATGTTGTACCTGACATTCCACATACTCAGGCACACCGTCTTTCCACAACTTTGCGCCATATTCACCTGCGGTTTTACATTCCAGTAATTGAACCTCATCACTACCAACGACTCGATAATCAATATTGGCCAACATCCATGATTTATCACAATCGGCATGTTGCAGAATCGCATTAACCTTACGTACTTTACGACCTGTGACTTTGGTGTAATGTTGGGCGACAATCGGTTCTAAAATCTGCCCCCAATACATTTTGGAGTCTATATTTGGTTTCGTTTCAGACTCATCGGGGCTATCTTCGCTAAAACGACCTGTTTTAATCATCCATAATTCCAACTGGGATTGATAGGGATTTAGACCAACAGCTGCGGCAGCATCACTACCGCCAATACCTTGTTTACGCACCGCTAACCATTCACGACGACTTAAGCCTTTGGTGTTGATTAAACGAATGGCGTTGGCACTGTGGGTGTGGGGTTTAGTGGATTGCTCACTAAGTACGTTAGCTAAAGACAGGGGACTGTCTGAATTAACAGGCGTAGCTGTACCAATGGCCAGCGGTTGATGTGACACAACCGCCAATGAAGTTGATGGCGATTGTTCAGTATGTTGATATTCCATAAAAACCTCGACATAAAAAAAGCACAGCCTGCATGACAGACGGTGCTTGGGTGAATTGATAAATTTGTTGAGTAATAACGAATTGACAAATGCAGAAAAGAGTTAAGCCAAAGCGATTGGCACAAGTTGCCTACCTTCTGAAAAGATGGTCGCTTGTGGATTAGCCGAACTGAGTAATGACCACCACCACGGCAACGCATGAGGGTTACTCAGCGGTAAATGTTGGTCGCCATAACCATGATTATCACTGAGATGAATTTCTAAACAGTGGGGACTGCTGAGTAATTCATGAACCAAACTCCATTCAACATGGTTACTCTGTACTGCCAAAATATTCAAATGCGACAAATCTAAAGCGTAATTCACCCCTGATTCGAGCAGTTGTTGATATTCTTGCCATGT
>NZ_QAON01000051.1 GCF_003051055.1 Agitococcus lubricus
AGGGTTTATAAGCCCAAACCGCCGAAAATTCTGATTTCCTAAAACATAGCCTCAATAGATTGTTTTTAGCCTAAAACCACACTTGAAACAAGTACATCTAAATCAATAGGCTGGCGATGATTTTTGAAAGTATAATGGCCGTTCAAATGAATATGCCGCCAAGCCACAGGTGATATTTTCTTGATGAAAGCAAGCGTTTTAGGGTTTTTGGTTCCATCAAATTTGTTGAGTAGTCGCGATAAAATGGCAGAGTTGTAATAAATAATAATATTGGCAAGAAGCCGAGCGCATTGATTACTGACCTCGATTTCTATATCTGTTTTGCCTATGAGCTCTTTTTTACCACCCACTTGAGCAATGACTGATCGCAACTGATGGTATGACTCAATCCTATTTTGCGAACGATGGATATTTCGCTGTAATTGAGGCTCACGCAAGTAACGTAAGGTGTAAATACTACGAATAAGCTTATCGAACTCGAAAATTGCTCGACGTGTTGGATTTTGTTGAGAGTAGTTACATAGTTTCCTAATTAACGAGCCTTGTGTTATTTCTTTTAGTCCAAGTGTTGCAACAATCTGATCTATATTTGATTTTTCAGTAGTGATCAGCTCTAAATCTATTTTACCAACAGGTCGAATAAGATATTTTTCATAGTTTACTAAATCTTCAGCACAATAAAGATGTTTTAACTGTGTATCCAAATCCGTAAAACGAGGCTCGAAGCGTGATCCAAACCAGTGCAAAACAGCAAAATTAGCTTTATTGATACTATGCATATCACCTGTAATAACTGATGGCGTAATATCCGAGTTATTGTGATACCAAATATCAAAGACGTGGTGTGCTTCAAGTTCATGAGCACCTATCAGCCATCCTTGCAATGGAATATGGTTACATAGCATCGTGTAAGCAACGACGCCCTTTCCTTTACCGAAATATTTTCGAGAGTAACGAGCTTTGACGGTTGGACGCTCAACCGAAAATTTTTGCCCATCAACACTGCCATAAAGAATACCTAAATCAAATGAATAATGAGAAAAAATGGGTAATGCTGCGATAGCATTACTGATTCGATCATTTGCCTCTTGCAATGAAGATGGTCGTAAATATTGTTGATACATGGTTTCTAACGCATGGTATGGAATATCGCTGGTTTGCGCCATCAACAAATTCCCGTGATTCATCGCTTGAGCGATAATAACCGCCATTAAATTGGTTGGGTCAGCGATTTGTTTGACATACCTAGGCTGTAAGGGAGTCATCGCCGATAAAAAATGGCATTGTGTATTCGTAAAGTGAAACACATCAGAAATATCACAAAATGACATTTGTTGATAAAAACTATCTTGTTGACAAGTATCTAGATTCGTTTTTAGTTTTTTCCATGTGATTTTTTTGCTTTTATGATCATATTCCACATGTTTCAACTTTCCTTGACGTAAATCACGATCGAAGGATAGCCATTGATGATGGAGCTCACGCCTTAATGCATCAAGCTGGCTGTTGATAGGCTGTTGCAGCCAAGGAATATCTAATTGACTGAGGATAGTTGAGCCATTACTAACATTCACTAATTCATCAGCAAAATTTCGATGTTGAATACTGTCATCCACATAGATTTCTCCCGACTTTAAACGCTTTCGCAGTTGACGATAAATCCAAAATTCGTAACGGTTAGCATCAACACCAGTGACCTTTCCATTTGAGTCAAAGGTGAGCAGGTAGGGTCGCAATCGTTGCGGGACAGTGTCTTCAATACATTCATGTAGCGGTCGTTGAGATAAACGTTGTTGCTTAGAAAAAACGTCTTTCATCCATGCTAACGCAGAAAGCCATGGGCTGGTAGTTGTATTACAAGAGAAGTTGATCGTGGTATATAGTGGGCGCAAGTGCCTTCGAATACGATCGGCTAGGTCATCTACCATTTGCCAGCGTAGTGATAATTCACTGACAGGCTTTTGGCTTAAGCGGTGACCTATTATTTCTAGTGTGTGTTTAGGGATAATAGAAAACGCTCGCTCACGCACTGTACCAAAAGGTAGGGTGTCAGCTACTTCGCTATCGACATACAATAATAGCAATCGGCCAACCTGTCTTGTTTCCTGCTGTCGCCCAGCCTGCTCTATGGCGTATTTTTTCTTTGCTTTGTTTTTTGTTTGATCTTCTAGAAGTTTCATATGATAGCCTAAGGCATCAATGAGATTGTCGGTAAATTGGCGATAGCGTTGCCACGCATAGCACAATAAATACAGATAAGTTTGTTCAGGCTTAAGTCGACGCAAATCGTAGATAGTATAGAAATTTGTCAGACTGGCATAATAACTTAGATTTTGGCGAGAAATGGCAAGTTTAGGTAAAAGTCGCGTGACAATCTCATAGATAGGAGCCAATGTCGTCCTTTTTTGTCGCTCTAACACCATTTGTCGGTAGCCAAAATGTTTGGCATCTTGTTTGAGAATAGCAAGGCCTGACAAGGCTTCATCACGGATTAACAATTGCTGAATAATATTCTGACTCGGCTCATCCAGCATATTGATGAGCAGCTTTGATAGGCGTTCACGCTCGGCAGATAAGGTTTCACTAATAAGCGTTTGTAAGGTTGTATGAGCAGGCCTAATGATTCTATTTTCATTCAAGTAAATAAGTAGTTCAGCAACAATAAACCGAGGAGAAACATCACGATGCACACTGTGATTAGCCTTGTTGACTAACTGAGGTAAAAATTTGGCAGACCAAAGATGATAGTTAAATAAGTACGCGATAGCTGTGCGCTGAGTATAATATTCATGCTTGGTAACAGACTTTGGAATCCACGTTTGGTCACCAAAGTATCGTTCTAGAATAAATTGACAATCAGTCTCTGTTTGTGACCACGAAAAGATAAAAAAGGCATACTTCGCTTTGAAATAGCCAATTTGTAAGGCACAATGCATTTGTGAATGTATTTCTTTTCGACTAAATATAAGTTTTAGTTCAGTCTCCGAAAAAGACAAATAATGCATCCTCTGATTGTCATCAAAATCAGGAAGAGCATATAAAGCAAATTGTTCAGCATCTGACAAAATGGTCAGTCTTTCACTATCTTGTGCCATGTGTACATAAAAACTGTATAGGTAAATACGAGCATTAATATAGCATCATGCTGTATATATAAAACAGTGAAAAAATAACATACAATTTATATAGTTTTATACCAATTTAAACATTAAGACAAAACGGGTGGTCTTCATGGCTAAAGTCATTGCGTATTTGCGTGCATCTACCGACAAACAAGACTTAAATCACCAAAAATTGGAAATATTAGAGTTCGCTAGAAGACAGATATTACATATTGATGAATATATTGAAATCACGATCTCATCTCGTCAAACGAGTAAGCAACGTAGAATTGATGAGCTAATGCAATTACTTGACGAACACGATACCTTAATTGTGACTGAACTCAGTCGTTTAGGCCGTAGCACGTCTGAGGTTATTGCTTTAGTTAATGCGTTGATTGAGCGCAATATACGAGTTATTGCCATTAAGCAAAGTCTAGATATTGCCCATCATGATATGAACTCGAAAATAGTAATAACCTTATTTTCTTTGTTTGCAGAAATTGAGCGAGACTTGATTAGTTTACGTACTAAAGAAGCATTATCAGCGAAAAAATCACAAGGACAGCAATTAGGAAAACCTAAAGGGACTTTACAGAAAAGTAAGTTTGATATGGATGTGCCAAGAATAACAGAGCTACTTGGTTATGGTTTATCCGTGCGAAAAATTGCTAAAGTGCTGGGATATAAAAGTCATATTGCGTTAAATACTTATATCAATAAACGTGGGTTACTGAATCAGAACGTCAAAACATCATCGGTAGGGTAGTATCAATCAGAATATTTTAAGTTATCGGAATTTTCGGCGGTTTGGGCTTATAAACCC
>NZ_QAON01000052.1 GCF_003051055.1 Agitococcus lubricus
TCGTGTGAATGGGGACGTATTGGCGCTAAAAATTTTAGGCGTAAAGTCGCTGTATTTAACTCTGTTGATGAGGCAATGACTCAGCTCAAGCACGAAGAGTCATTGCGTATAAAACATCAGTATCAACTCGTTTAAGTCTCATTCAATTACGTTCAATCATTAGCTGACTGGTTCCAAAATTTCGTTGGTGATTGCCAAACTCTTTCGTATTTGCCTTGGCGAGGTAACTCACTCGATGAAACATATTTTCAAAACCAGCAATATCTAGTACTCCCTGAAAAATACCAATTCGATAACTGCATTTTTCAGGAAAATGTACCAGTCTATAAGCATCTATGATATTAACCTGCAATGCACTTGCCCATGCTTTCATAATGCGACATGCCATATTATCCCCATTAAATTGCTGCGGGTTAATCGTATCTAATAGGGGAATAGTGCCTAGTGTTCCATAAGCATCTGCATTCAATAAAATCACTAAATGGTAATGGGGTTTGTTATTTATCCCATACTCTCTAGTCCAAATATATCCCAATTTTGAATGATGTGCTTTTGGATTAGTTCTAAGTCTTTGCTGGTAATTCGCTTCAAGCTGTGCTTTTAATGATGCCGTAAATCTTGATATGACAGAACTATTGTCAATATAACTATCAGGCAAATGTAAATCAAATCTTATCACACACACTCGTTGCATCATAATAATCGCATTTTTAAATATGCTGAGCATTGACTCTAGATAACTCAAAATGAAAGGAGAGTACTTTTCTTGTAAAGGTAAACCGTTCCATTGCTTACCTTCACATAATACTAAATTTCTATTAGACAGATGATATGTATTCATGATTGACCTCTCTATGTGTTAATACAACTCACAGTAAGACAATCATCCGTATTTTTTTACATTATATGTTTTTATAATTAAAGAACATCGAGTTCTTTAATTAATATATTACCATTACCGAGATAGTGTATTTAAAAAATGGTCAAATAAAATTAAAATTTAACCAATAAAGATAGAAGTCATTGATTATTTCCTATAATAAAAATAGAATAAATAGATATATTATCTATAACACTCCTGCCAATCTTAAATCTAATCACTCTTGAGATAAATGATGCAGATTTCATAAATATGATGTATTGAGAGTTATACAACCTTTACTAATCAATAGGCTAACAGAAATAACACGTTACCCATACACTATCAAATTATGTTTTATTCAAGATTTGATAAAACTTCTAGGTAGTTCGGATAGCAAGACCTACTAGATCTGAGTACACTAAAAATACTCTTATACATTGTTGTTAAGAAAAATCTAGGTTCATTTGTAGTCTTAAGATTTCACTGTTTTGACCATCGTCTACTAAAAATGCTACGGTATTTACTACGAAATAGCTATGTATAGATGATAAAAACTCTTCCATAATCTCTCAAAAATACAACAGCTGTGCTACAGTAATTATCACCCCCTTCGTTAAAAAGAATGCCCTATGTCAATCACAGATTTTAAGAGATATCAATCATTGTATGTACCAAACTGGCCAAAAGAATTAGAGCATTTTACTCAACGAGACATTGAGTGGTGCTATAATTTTCTAATTAATGCTTCAGTTAATATATCTCTAAGTGAAAAACAAAATTTTATAATTATTTATTTAGCAAATAATAGAAACTATATTTATAATCTTTACAATAATAGTCAATATTATTTTAATGAAAAACTATTAGACGAATTAAGACATGGTAATATTGTAGATGTATCTTGGATATTACCTGATGACCAACGTTTACTTATCTGGCTCTTACATGCAAATATTCCAGGATTTATACCATTTGATACAACAAATAATTGTTCTTTTCAAAATCATGTTGGATTTAGCTCTGTTGTGTATCCAAGTACCAATTTATCTGTAGAACAACGTTACTCCTCAATTATTGAATATATAGATTCTATTCGTTTTAATACAGTAGATGCTAACCCAAAACAAGAATACTTAAATAGTATAAAAAATAAATGGATTACAATAAAGACACATGACAATTTAACGAACTGGATTGATAAAGATAATAACGATCAGTTAGTATGGGCATGGGAATATCTTGTTAAATGTGAAAAATTTGCAAAAATTCCTAAACCACTAAACAAACATGAATACTATACTTCAATACTTGCATCATTAGATCTTTTCTATAATTTTCAGCCTAATCCATTTAATAACGGATTAAACACTAATTTTTCCGAAAGGGAGTTGTTTATAAATAAGTTCAGTAAAGCATGGTCACAGAAAAAATTTAGAGATTCAGGAAAACATAAAAAAGACTACCATTTACCACTCACTAAAAAGACAAAAGAATGTCTTGAAAAATTAGCAAAACTTTCCAATAAAAAAGAAAATGAAATTTTGGAAGAATTAATAAATAAAGAGTTTATTGATAAATTCAAAGACTCACATGGCAATACACTCTATTAACACATACTTAATACTCTTCGAACGATATTTATATTTTTTGAAGAGATAGTCGCATTTAAACTCTAGTCTTAAATATTCCAAAAAAATTCAAATATATATTACTCACCTGAGTACATCACACTCATATCTTCCATACCTTATAGCCTCATATCACGTCAGTGGTATGGGGCTTTATGCTTTTATAGGATTCATCATCATGACTATACGTTGTCCTTATTGTTTGTCGTATCAAGTCGATACCTTAAATCAGGCTAAAAAGACTGGTAGTGCTGTGGGTACTGTCGCAGGAGCCGCCAGTGGTGCTTCTGCTTCATTTAACGGGGCAAGAGTGGGTGCATCTATTGGTACAGTGGTTGGCCCTGTCGGTTCGGTGGTCGGTGGTTTTGCAGGGGCATTATTAGGTGGTTTTCTCGGTGGAGTCGCTGGCGGTACAGCAGGCTCTAAACTCGGTGAATTTGTTGACGATAACATTTTAGATAATTACAAGTGCTTACGTTGTGGTTATACCTTTAGTGAACCTCGTCAGTATTAAGTCTGTACCCTCTCCTCTCATCTTTTTGGTCTTTTCGTTTTCCTTGTTTTCTTAATCTCGTTCTTTACTGTCCTTTTCAATGTTATTTCCCTCATCTTTAGCTGTATATGTTAATGCGTCTCATTTGCTTTTAACTATACTTTATTGATGATAGTTTTTTATCTTTCATTTTCGGAGAATTTATCATGGCACATTTAGTCGAATCGATGGCTTATGTCGGTGTAACCCCATGGCACGGTTTAGGTAATCACTTAGAAGAAAAGCAGCCCTTAGAGGTTTGGGCTAAACAAGCAGGTATGGATTGGTCTATTCTAGAAGCCCCTGTCCGTTTTATGACAGGTGATGAGCAAACATCATCCATCCGTACCTTTGCAGACAATAAGGTCTTGTATCGTTCAGATACGAATGCACCTTTATCGGTGGTTAGTCAACGTTATCAAGTGGTTCAACCGCGAGAGATTTTAGAGTTTTATCGCGATTTAACCGAAGTGTCTGGTTTTGAGTTAGAAACCGCTGGGGTGTTAAAAGGTGGTCGTAAGATTTGGGCATTGGCGAAAACAGGTCAATCCATGAGTTTACGTGGGAATGATGTCACGAATGGCTATTTGCTGTTGGCTACCGCTTGTGATGGCACTTTAGCCACTACCGCGCAATTTACCAGTATTCGGGTGGTGTGTAATAACACCTT
>NZ_QAON01000053.1 GCF_003051055.1 Agitococcus lubricus
AAGTATGTGCTTCAGTTAAGGGATGAGTTGGTGCAGGCTAATGTGTAGAGTGTAACTCCCACAAAAAACTATCCATTTATTGATTTAACCTAGTGTCATTAAATAACTTAATTCACTAGGTTGATGTCATGTCACAACAATACCAAAAAATGACACGCACTTAAACTGCCAAACATTAAGTCACACAGATTACGAAGTGTGCAGTGCTGCTTCGTGATTTTAAATTTTATTTGTTGTTCTTATCTGCCTCTGCCATCGCACGAGGACTCCAAAATGTGATGCCCAGAGAAGACTCTGTTATTGGTGGGACTCCATTCATTAATAGCAAAATTACCGCAGCATTGTTATTGGCTCTCCATACATCACGAAGCACAGTGCCTTCATGGAAAGTGCCAGTTTCGTCTTTCTTGGGGAAGAGTTGCTCAATTTTGCGAAATAGACCGACATAATCTTTTTTGCTAATACGTCCACTGAAATCTGCTCCAATCATGTCAACTTTCTTGGTCGGACCAATCGAAATTTGGTAATCTTTTGTTGGAAAACCAAAAGCAACCCCCGTCATGTTCGTGTGTTGGCATTCTGCGATGACGCTTGGATTTTTCTCTTGTGGTGGGTGACAGACAAAACCCTTGGCTTCGACTTGCTTTTGCGTCATATCAAAACTAATGCCGTTATGCCCATCAAATGCAATTGCATGGCTGCAAATAGTAAAAATAGCAATATAAGCAATTTTTCTCATTTCTTCGCTCCGTGTTGGTTATCCGTTGTTAACGTGGCTAATTATTGCGTCTAGGGATTTTTCCATGGCTTGAAAAAGTGTCATATAAACCACCTCATTATTTCTATTTTCTATCCCAATATTTAGTCGCTCGTAGATTGTGTGCATTTTCTCTTGAACTGTTTCATCAGATTGGAGATGGCACAATACCACTCTATAGTCATAAAGAACAAAAAAAGGGCACATAATTGCATCAGCATTATCTATCAATAAAACGCGAGACAATAGAGAGCTAAAAAGCTTCAATCCTTTATAGCCTTTAATGTCTATACTTGGTGCTTTATCAATAATAATTGCTTTAATTGACTTTTCACAAAGAGCCTCAACAAATATTCGATTTAGAGCCTCAACAACAGGAGAAACATGTCTATTTTCCCAAAAGACAGGCTTTTGTAGGTCTGCAATAACTTTGGAAATTTCCCCTTCAAGCTTAAATAGCTTATGACCATACTTATTTTCGAATAAGTCAGATAAATCTTCTCTCGCCTTAAATACTTTACTTTCAAGTGCTCCTTCAGCCCACTGAACGCATATCTGAGCATCATAAAATTCTGAATGTATTTCGAATTCTGGGTCTATATTTTCAGAAAGTAAGTAATACTTTTCCTTTTCTGGCAGTTTGTCTATATCCCCCAGCCACATAACTAGGCTTTTATTTCTGTTAACACCAAATGATATATGCCATTCGTCTTTGTAATAAAGATTACCGTAGCTAGAGGACATTAGCTCCAACTTATAATCAGGATGTTGATTATATTTATTTAATACATCAATATGAAAATAAACAGGTGTTAGAAAACCATCATTCTGTTCACGAATCAAATACGGTATAAAGTAATACTCTAAGGCCGAGTATTTAAAAGGAAATTTATTGCAATAATTAAACCTCTTTTTTACAATATCTTCTGGCGGAGTAATTGTAACCTTGTCTAATCTTTCCTTTTTTGCGCCTGCCACAACCTCTTTAACCACAACCCTAGCACATTGAGATAAATACAGTTCATCTGTTAACTCATTTTTAAGATATGGCATACCTTGAAATGATATCTTTATACCTTCAAATTCGAAATCATAGTTTGCAGTCACAAAGTGTAATTTCTGACCGCTTTCAAGAAAATATTCATTGATCGTATTCAATGGCCACCTCAAAATTATAGAAACGTGCCTAACTAGGCGCATAACGCGCAAGTACCCACAATAAAATTAAATACTGAGATTACCTCAGAGTCATCAAAAAATACACAGTAATTGGCTGGGTACTTGTCGTTGTTGATGGAAAAGTTAGGGTTAATCACAGACATCATAACATTTGTAATCTCTGACTAAATGTTTGTGAATTAAGACTAGACCAGCCATTAAATTAAGGATGAGGTATTTTTCCTATCAGATTATTTTGTCCTAAATTACATTTTGATAAAAATTTATCTGCCAAGTCTCCACAAGGAACAAAAACCACATTTGGTTGTTTTTGTACAATATTATCAATTCTTCTGATAAAGCCACGCACCAAAAACATTTCAACTCTATTGTCAATATTATTTTTTCTAGTAATTGATAATGGGGTTGTCCTTATCAGATTAAATGAATCGACTGTTTTATTTCTTTTTTGTTTAAGCTCACATGGATAGCATTTTTTATCAAGTGGCCACAACGAACAATTTACAATACCTAGCTTTGAGAATTTTGTTCTAATTAACTCACATCCCATAGGCATTGTGAATGTTCTTAGTACAGATTTTGATGACACATGATTTTTAATATAATTAGTAACCTCTTGTCCTGACTTACCTGCTAATGGATGATTATGTATAAGCTCATCTTTAAAAGGCGATTCCAAAACCAGAACAAGCTCTAGGTTATTAATATTATTAATAATATCGCTGACACATCTCAAAGGCTTCTCCTTTTATTTTTTGAATAACCCTAACTTATTTTAAGCTTTCTAAATGACATATTATTTAATGCCATTTTTGATTTGTAATTTTTTAACATTTATGTCTAAGGGATTTTTTCTAATGTATATCTGACTTCAAAGAAAAAATCAATTGTTAAAAAACTGTTAAAAGGCCGTTTAAGCTACCTATGTGGCAGTGAGCAAATTTACCACTTACGAAGTTCGTGTTCAGAAAGCATTTACCGATGGGGGGATTTTTTCTGTAGCTTAAAATGGGCTTTTCCTCATGTAACCCCTACAAAAAACCATCCATTTATTGATTTAACCTAGTGCCATTAAATAACTTAATTCACTAGGTTGATGTCATGTCACAACAATTTGCAGCCGTTAATAATGCAGCCA
>NZ_QAON01000054.1 GCF_003051055.1 Agitococcus lubricus
GAACAAGGCGAATGGCGGGAGACCGCCAAAGCAAAAGCTGGCTCTAGTGGCCTAAACCTCTACTTTTAACTTCGGTTAAAAAGGGGATGATTACCCCACCAATAGGTCACGCGAATTTATTAGTCAAAAGCTGGGTATTGCACACGTTTCGCATGAAGTACGACTGGTTTTAAACAGGCCTTTCTATGCAAGTGATGACCGCTTTGATATTGAGAATAACGATGAATCTGATCGCTATTGGAAGCCAGAAGGGTTAACAAAGACATTCTTAGACCGTTTAACAAAATGTATTAGTCCTAGTTTAGCTAATCAAACACGCTCTGAGGGGTATTTTGCTTTAGATGATCGTTACATTCTTTATTTTGATATAAACAAAATCCAGCATGAATTTCATGAATTTAGTGCTCAACAACTTTTTAGGCAATTTGATAATCTAAAAACAATTGAACTTTTAACTGAGATTTCAATATCTTTACAGCTTGACGGAGGTAAAGAGGCTGATATTTCATATTTCAGTGATGGGCAGTTTCAATCAGTTTATATCTATGCAATAACTGAATTATATAAAGATAAGCACTGTATAACTTTGTTAGATGAGCCTGATTCATTTTTGCACCCAGAGTGGCAGTTTGATTTTTTAAAGCAGGTTTCAGAGCTTTCTGAAGAAGCCGCTAAAAATAATCACGTACTAATGAGTAGCCATAGTGCTGCTACTTTGTGTGGTTTTGAAAAAGAAAAAATCAGCCAATTCAAGATTGATAACTCAACAGTTTGTTGCGTTAAACAGTCGAAAAAGGAAGCAATACATGAGCTTTCAGGAAGTTATATTCAGTATTCAGAGGACGAAAGTAAACTACTAATAGATAATGTGATTCGTTCTTCGAATAGACCGATATTGTTTGTAGAAGGGCCAACTGATGTGCATATTTTAAATGTGGCTCATAAAAAGCTATATCCAAATGAAGATATCACAATTCTCATTCATGATGCTTTTAATAGAGGATTTATTAGAACACTCTTCTCTCGATCAGAAATTTTTAATGCGTACCCTAATAAGAGTTTTTTTGCATTGTTTGATTTTGACGATGCGTATCAAGATTGGCGAAGTTTAATTGGCCAAAACCTTGAAAGCGACATTAGTCGTGGATTATGTAAAAAGCTTACAGGGAAAAAAGGATATTCTTTTTTATTACCGATACCAAATAATACTCTGAGGTCTCAAGTTTGGGATGAAAATAATCCTATTGAGAAGGTGATGCCTAATCCCCACTTCTGCATTGAACATGTATTCTGGCATGCTGAAGGTTTAGAGTCTTGGTTTCGTAAAGATGTTTCTTCTGGTTGTATTACGTTTAAAGGAGATAAACACAAAGTGAGGTTTGCAAAGGAAATCGTACCGAATCTGGCTTCTGAATGTTTTGAGCCTTTTCGTCCTATGTTTGAACTCATTAAAGCCACAATTACTACAGCATAAAAAGGAATTTTCCCCATGAAACTCATTGAAGAATTAAAAACCACAAAAATTGTGTAATGGTCAAGTAAAACAGGACACTATTTCAGGCAGCTTGTCTTAAGAAATCCTGTTCAAATGCTAATGGCGATTTATAACCTAGCATTGAATGAATCCGCTTACCATTATAAAAAGCCAAATAATCAATCACACTCAGTTTCGCCTCTGCAACTGTTCGGAAACGCTCATAGTGCAGTTGTTCATATTTTAAACTGCGAAAAAATCGTTCAGTTGGCGCGTTGTCCCAACAGTTACCTTTACGACTCATACTTTGCTCCATGCCCATTATCGCCAAATGCTCACGGTATTCTTTACTCGCATACTGGCTGCCACGGTCAGAGTGATGAATCAATCCTTTAGCAGGCTTTCGTCGCCAAAACGCCATTTGTAAGGCACTGACACACAATGACGTTTTCATATGATTATCCATTGCCCAACCTACCACGTGCCGCGAAAACAAGTCGATAACTACCGCAACATACAGCCAACCCTGTAATGTCCACACATAGGTGATGTCTGTTGTCCATACCTGATTAGGTTGGCTAACACTAAATTGCCTATCCAAAGTATTGGGTGAGACAGACTCACTATGGTGACTGTCGGTGGTTACTTTAAACCGTTTAGGGTATCTGACGACTAAGCTCAAATCTTGCATCAGACGGCGTACTTTATGACGGCCTACCTGAATCCCCTGTGTTTTCAATATGTTCGTCAGTCGGCGACTCCCATAAACACAGCGATT
Source organism: Agitococcus lubricus (assembly GCF_003051055.1). GTDB lineage: Bacteria > Pseudomonadota > Gammaproteobacteria > Pseudomonadales > Moraxellaceae > Agitococcus > Agitococcus lubricus. Next base: position 2,253 of record NZ_QAON01000054.1, read on the forward strand.
ATCATTAAATAGTTGCCTTAGCTTGTTGGCAACCATCATCTCTTCTTGCTCCCTTTGCTGGCGTTTAGGCGTTGATTCGTTCCACGCATAATAGGCACTTTGACTCACGTTCATCATGCGGCATAACATTGTCACAGGATAGGTCTTCTTTTGCTCTCGAATAAAAGCGTATTTTATTCGACTTCTTTCGCAAAGAAGACGGCCGCCTTTTTTAAAATTTCACGCTCCATCCTTAACTGTTCGTTTTCTCTTCTTAAGCGGCGCAATTCATCGTGTTCTGCTAGGCTTAACACGGATTTCTTACCGAGGGGTTCACTTATATTCTCAGGCCGTTCTGCTTTTACGGGGTAGTTACCACGTCGGTGTAAAAAGTGCCATCTAGATCAGTCTGTCAGCATACTTTTTAAGTATAGAAACAAAAACAGTAAGTTATACTTTT
>NZ_QAON01000055.1 GCF_003051055.1 Agitococcus lubricus
TATCAAAAGTGGAAAGAGGCGGACACAAACGGAAAAGGCATTATTACGCTTGATGACTTTAAGAAAAGCAAATATGTCAAACAAAACCCTAATTTGCTAAAGCAGTTTGAGCCTATCGTCAAACCAACAATAGATTCATCCACAAAAGGCTTTACTCCTGAAAAAGCAAACTCTATTCAAGCAACGGCTGAAAGATTAGGCGTTAATCCAAACCACTTGGCACAAATTATTTCGTTTGAAACAGGTGGTAGTTTTGATCCAGCACAAAAAAACCTAAAAGGTGGTAGTGCAAGAGGCTTAATTCAATTTATGCCTGATACAGCAAAATCATTAGGAACAACAACCGAAGCATTAGCTGCTATGACCTTTGATGAGCAAATGCTTTATGTCGAAAAGTATCTCAAAGGTAAAGGTATTGGTAAAAATGGTAAAACCTCATTACCTGATATGTATGATGCTGTTTTAGGTTCAGGTTATAAAAAAGGCTCAAAAGAATATGCAGCCAATCAAGGTGTGGATGTTGATAAAAATGGCGTAATTACAAAAGGTGAAGCAGTTAAAAGTAAGATTTTTCAACAACACGCAAGACAGTATTTTACTGTTGTGCCTAAGCCTACAGCCAAAACATCCACAGCTCTAATACCAACAGCCAAAGCGACAAGCGTCCCACCGCCTAGTATTAATGCGAGTCAAGTACCTGTTGTTAAAGCTGAACAGCAACCAATGCGCTTAAATACGCAACAACAAACAATAAAAGTCTCTATTGCTAAACCTTTAGTGGGACAAAACATGAGTGATAGAGGCATAGCCCATATTGTGACTGGTGGCATAGGCGAGACTTATCTGTAACCCATCAAAAAGCACATAAAAACTCCCTTTACAATGAATCTAGTGTTTAGACTTTTTGTAGAGGGCATTATGCCAAAGATTACTGATCCTGATTTCCCATTAGCCTCATCAATTCAATCTAATGACAAAGTGTTGGGGGTTGTTGGTGGGGAGGTAAAACTCATTCCTATTTCTATGTTGTCTGACTTTTTTGGCAATACAGCCACGCCTGCTCAGATTGTATCTTCACTAAATGAGGGTGGAGAGTCTGAAGCATTACAAGATTATGAGGGGTGGATTTCCAATGAATCGGGTTTAAATCCTTTGCGTTTTACAATTAATGGAGTGCTTGAGCAGCGAAGTGTAGATTTATCTAGTGCCAATTCATTAAGTGATGTAGCAAGTATCATTGAAAATGCCTTTGACGGCTTGATTACAGTCGCATTATTGCCTGCGGCTAACGACACAATTCAATTTGCCATTTCTACAGTACAAACTGGTGCCACTGCAAGTATTGCTACGGTTACTGATACATTGCTGACTTCTTTCTTAGCTATGCCTGGTGCTAGCGATAACGGAGAGGACTAAATGTATGCACAAAACCGATAAAATCACCTTTAATGTAAATGATTTACAGCGAAAACATACAGGCCAAAAACGTTGTTATGACAATATCGGTTTGGCTCGACTCATTAACTCCCCAACCATTCAAGAGCGTGTTAAAAAAGGCGATTTAATTGGCTTTTACGGCCATTGGATTCGTAAGAAGTTTGGAATGCAGCCCAAAGAGGGCGCAATTGATCCCGAAACAGGCAAGGCGGTTATTTTTAATCCTGCTATTCGTACCACCTATTTAGCGGCTGATGATAAAGGCAATATCACCCATCAAACTCAGTTTTTAGATACACCTGAAGGCGAGACTACCTTTAATTTGCATCAAAACAAAGTCGGTGGCTTTAGTACAGCATTAACAGCAGTCCCCAGAGGCTTTACCGAGATACCCACTAAATTTTATGGCTTTGATTATGTCATTGAGCCTAATTTTAGTGGTAATCGTGGTTATACCTTACGATTTGACAGCGTGCCTGATGATCCAGCCGTATTAGAGCGTTTTGACTCCATTCCTGATGAGGGCGATATTGGTGAGTTAATCCATTGTTTTGACAGTGTAGAGGCGGAAATCATTTATCAAGGTCAGGTAATGACGGATTTATACCGTGGTTTACAACGTGACTATGTACACGTTTTAGATACCGTGGGGGCAATGCAGGGCCAGTTATCACGTTTTGGCCATCAAGCCGTTAAATCATCACGCAGTCCTATTTTTATTGATGAGCAAAAAATAGCGCGTTTTGACAGTGCTAATGAGTTTTTTATCGCTGATTTGGCATCTTTAGAAATCATTGATGATGATTATGTGGCCAAAGAAAAAGCCAAAATTGATCGCACTATACGCCGTTATCGGAGCTAACAATGGCTGATTTATTTTTGCCAAT
>NZ_QAON01000056.1 GCF_003051055.1 Agitococcus lubricus
CCAACTAAGTTGCCGCTGCCGTCTTCCGCTTGAATTCGTACCGCTAAACCACCGTCTTGATTCGCTAAGGTACCCGCATCATTCGCGTTGTTATTACCCACTTCAGCACTGGTAAACATCACACAGATTTGACTCGCACCCGTCGATGAAACGTTCAGTGTGTCCATGCCACTGCCTAAGTTGATTTGGTCTACGCCATCTGTCGAGAGGTTATACGCCGCAACACTGTCATCCCCTTCATTGCCCATGATAACGTCGTTACCACCACCGCCAATGAAGCTGTCATTCCCTGCACCACCTATCAAAGTATCAGCACCGTCTCCGCCATTAATTGTGTCATTACCGCCGCGACCACTCCATACTTCCGCATCACTGCCCCCCATAATTACATCATTGCCTTCACTCTGTGTTTGTATGGCATAGACAGTAACGCTATTACTAATTTCATTACCCGAAACCAATAAGGCCTGCCCCGTTGGACTTTGAGAAGCAGCAATAAACTTTTGTACTTCTGGCCCTAAATCGTTAGCGGTTTGCGCTTTATAACCCACAAAAGTGGCATTTACAGGGTCAGTGACATCATAAATCATAAAACCACCGATACGCTCTAAACCAACAAAGGCATAGAGACGACCATTGACTTCACCGACAGTGACACCTTCTGGCTCTGGGCCTTTATCATCGGAGCGAGTATCAAAAGAGTTGGCGGCTGTACTTTGATTAGCGTTAAAACTTGTGCCTAATGCACTAGTAATGGCTTCAAATTCTCCACCTGTTTCACGGACTTTGCTAATAGAACCGTCTGCTTCTTGACGGAAAATAGTAATACTGCGACCACCTAAAGTATAAATTTGGTCATAGTCGCCATCGCCATCTGTATCCCCCATATGGGTCAATACGTTCAAACGTCCCAATTTAGCATCGGCTTTTAGCGCAGCCGCATTAGGATAGGCTGTGGCATCTAACACATAACTGGCACTATTTAGACGCACAGAATCCGTAATACTCGTTCCTACTCGTGAGTCACCCTCGTTAGCTGTGACAAAATAGGTGACTCCAGCCACACTAAAGGAAGCAATTGCATCAGGCTGTAATAAACTTTGTACATCGTAATTTTGCAAATTAACGGCGGCTGAACCACTGGTGCCGTCTCTATCACTGGCATCAAAACTATTCCCTAATAAATTACGGTCAACGGTGCCCAGTGGCAAAATAGATAAGGGTCTATCGGCCATTGGATTGGTCAAATCAACCACAGCAACCGCATTCACTTCTTGTAAGGTAACGTAGGCACGTGTCCCATCTGCTGATACAGTAATATATTCTGGTTCAATATCTGCGGCTGCTGATTGGCCATTCAATAAAGCTAAACCTTGTGCCTTCAAGGCAGCTTCGGAACCATTTAAGGCATCAAAGGATATGGTATTCACTACGGCGGCATGAGCTGCACCACTCGACATATCAATAATTGAAATTGAACCCACAGGATTATTCGTCACACTAATCGCTTCGGCTTCGTTGGCCACTAATAATTTTGTACCATCAGGTGTAAAGGTAATTTGGTCTGGTAACACGCCAACACTAATCGTTTTAATTAAGGTGTTAGTAGTGGTGTCAAATAAGGCAACATACCCCCCTGCTCCAGCCGTGATATTTTCATAGGCAACGGCCAATACCCCGTTGTTGATGGCAACGGAGTTAACACCACCCGTCTTATAATCAGGTAGAGTTGTTAAGTTAATTGGAGCGAGATTCGTCAGTGTGCCATCTGCGGCAAGCTGGTGTATGTTGATGGTATTACCATTGACGTTAGAGGCATAAATTTTACCATTTTCAAAGGCAACACTTTCTGCACCTGCACTTGTTCCCTGAATAGAGCCTAAACGTACCAATACCACATCATTAATCGCAACGGGCGTTGTCGTGCTACCCGCTAAGCCACTATTTGCCTCATTAAAAACGGTAATACCACCAATATTTATATTTGCCATGACAATTGACCCCTGAGCGAATGGGAGAACGTGGCGGAATAGCCACTTCAAAATCTCAAGGATGCTAGTGGTGGTTTATGTCTAAAACATGACAAATTCATGATTATTTAGCAACAGAACTGGTAGGACGCCTATTAAGAAAAATAAGGCGACCGAAGTCGCCTTATTTCAAAAAGATTATGATGACCAACTTGCGGCGATGATGGCATCTAACTGACTGTGTTGCTCGGAACTTAACTCGGTTTGACCTAAAGACGGTGGCGCAATACTGGCCATCGCATTCACCAATGCCTGAACATCC
>NZ_QAON01000057.1 GCF_003051055.1 Agitococcus lubricus
ATTCAACGCTAGGTTATAAATCACCATTAATATTTGAACGTGATTTTTTAAGACAAGCTGCCTAAATAACTGTCCTGTTTCTCTTGACCATTACAAACCAAGGTAATTATTGGTACGGCATAGACGATGAATCTGATGAAGAGATTGATGAGGTCACCAGCTATGACCGATTAATCACTAAAGCCAAAGAGCTTGGTGAGGCAATGGCAGAAAATGATGTTGCCCTTACCGAACTTCTACCAGAACTGATGACTGGAGGAATTCGTGTATGGGATTTTGCTCGTGGGCTAGCTAGTAAATCACAAAACATTGAAACACATTGGCAAAAGCTAGTTGATGGCACTCTACTTGTTTCCCAAGATCAATTTACTCCCCAATTATTCAGTGGCTTTATCTGCGAAGTATGGCAGCACGATCAAGAGACTGCCCATCAATTACTCGATTCAGCGATGGATCATCATATTTTACAAACCTATCTTCCAGTATTACATTCAGGTATTACTGTCGATGTGCGGACACTCAAAAGATTGAATATCGCCCTACAGTTAAAAAAATCTCCTATGTTGAGATATAAATCATTAGCCAATAGATGCTTTGCAGATACTTTTTCAACCGCAGAATTTCAATCTTTTTTATTATCAATTGCAGAACACCCAGATGGATTTGGAGTTGCTTTAGAAATATACCATTACCATCAACATAGAATGACAAATCAAGGACTTAAAAATAATCCATCACCAGAATTAGTAAAAACTGGCATGGCATTACTTCGGAGGATAAATTTCAAGACAGATAACCAACTAAGCGACTATCAACTGCAAGTAGTTGCAAAGTTTTGTTTGTCAAACACTAATGCCGAATCAGATATAGAAGAAATAGCTCTTATCCTCAAAGAAGCAATAAAAGCAGGTAATAACTATCGAATTAGTAACTCTTCTCTCTTAAACCTGCTTATAGATAACTACCCTAAAATTGTTCTAAATACTTTATTCTCGGATAAGGAACAAAATCATCAAGTAGTCTACTTGTTTTCGCTATTTGGATATAAAAAATCCAAACCATTAGATTCAATACCTGTTAGTGTGTTAACAACATGGTGTAATGAAGATCCAGAGTACCGTTACCCTCTTGCAGCATCTATAATTTCATTCTCTAAATATTCAGAAACAGGTAACGTTTACGATTGGTCAGATCAGGCCAAAGCACTCATCTCAAATGCACCGTCAATTCAGGAAGTAATAAATGCGTTCATTGAACAGTTTCGCCCTCGTCAATGGAGTGGCTCGCGTGCATTGATAATGGAAAGAAACTCTCACTTACTAGAAAGTTTAGTAGATCTTATGCCATCCAATTTAATACCTTATTTAGACCAAACCAAATTAAAATTTGAGCAAGAAATTGACAATGCTCGAAGATGGGAAATAGAACATGACCGCGATAGAGACGAACGGTTTGAATGGTAAATGCCTTATTGCATATGTTGACATATAAGTTATCCTTTTATTTGATGACTATTAGGCATACATGGGACATCTAAGATTGATTAAATCTAGTCCTATGAAAAGCTAAATAAGGCTGATGTAACGCATTGATCCATCTAAGCCTCAGTCCCGATTTTATACCAAGCGACAATAAATCTATTTGTGATAAAGTTGGTGAAATCAATAAGTAACCTTGTTCATCAAAGCTAATCAAAAAACGGTCAAAAAGTGCATCCAGATTGGCACTCAACAAAAAACCGTTATAAACGTCTAATCTTTCGGCATCGGATACACATTCAGCCCAAGGCTTAGCATGGCTAGCACGTAGTACGTCAGGGTGATCCTAGCCAACTAAATGGACAATTATTCCCTCTAAAGCTAATTTAAGAATTATGTTTGGAGAGAAGAAATGGCAAAACGTTTTAGCCCTGAATTTA
>NZ_QAON01000058.1 GCF_003051055.1 Agitococcus lubricus
CAAGTAGGATAGCACCCCGCACGATTTTGGTGTATTTTTGAATGGTTCTGAGGTCAATCTCAGGTTGTAGTTTGTTGAGGGGTGCTACCTCTTAGCGTTAAAGTTAGACGTTTTAAACAATGGAGCTTTTATGGAACGAAATGCTGCTTTAGCAATAATGGATAAGTTGCGTATAGCAACAATAGACCATATGACCCATATTGATAATCTTGATTCAATCTTTGAGCATGGATTATTGGCTCATAACAATCCGTATAAAAAAATAGATATTAGTAATCAAGAAGTAAATCAAAGAAGAAATAGAAAAGAGCCTATTTATAATAAAAATACTCACGATTATGTGCCTTTATATTTTAATCCTAGAAACGCTATGCTTTACCGTAACCAAAAACAATTTGGAGATGCAATTGTAATTTTAGCTTTTAAGAAGGACACAATTCTCTTAGAAAATACGTTATTTACAAATGGAAATGCTGCTTCTGACGGTACAAAATGCTCTAACGACATAGGCGAACTAGAACATAAAGATTGGAATTGGCCAATGATATGGAGTAGTAGTTGGAATGATAGCACCAATGCGGATGAGGTTAAATGGAGCATGATGGCTGAGGTTTTAGTCTATCAGAAATTAGAAATGAGCCAGTTACAAGAAATATATTGCTCAAGCCAAAGAGTAGAAAGTTATATAAAAAATCGCTATAACTTGCAAGATATTAAAGTCGCTGTAAATACTGATGTTTTCTTTTAGGGCGTATAAATGATTGAAATAAAAAAAGGTAATATCTTTACTACGCAATGCCAAACTATTGTAAATACTATAAATTGTGTTGGTGTAATGGGGGCTGGCATAGCTTATGAGTATAAACTTAGATACCCTAAAATGTTTACTAAATATAAAAAATACTGTAGTGATGGGGCTATTAGTATCGGAAAGTTGTGGATATATGATTTAGATGCAGAAGATATTAATACTCCTTATAAAAAAATATTGAATTTTCCAACTAAAAATCATTGGAAATACCCTACAAAAAATGAGTATTTAGAGAAAGGTTTACAGAAGTTTTTAGATACATATATTGATAAAAATATAGAGTCAATCGCGTTTCCTTTGTTGGGGGCTGATAAAGGTGGGCTTGATGAAAAAATATCTTTTGAAATTATGGAGTGCTATCTTTCTAAATGTCAAATTCCAGTTGAGATATGGTATTTTGATTCAAAAGCAAAAGATGATTTATATGATAGATGTAAAGAGGAGTTTATAGAAAAAATCAATTCTAATCTGATTGCAAAGTCAGGATTAAGAGCGGATGCCATTAGTAAAATTAAGAATGCGTTGCTTCTTGAAGATGTGAATAGCTTAAGTAGCCTTCAGCGAATTGGCGGTATTAGCGAAAAGTCTATGGAAAAGGTGTTTCAGTTATTAAAATATGTCTAACTTCCGCATCAACAGCGACAAGTACCCAGCCGCTTATAGTGTATTTTTTGATAATTCTGAAGTAATCTCAGTTTTTAAGTTTGTTGTTGGGTACTTGCGCGTTATGCGCCTAGTTAGCTAAAAATTTCTAGAGAAAGAGAAGGTAACAAGATGAAAAAAATAGCATTTGCTATGTTAGTTTTAACATTGGTTGGGTGTTCAACAATGCAGCCACCACGATATGCAATATCTGTTGATAACATACAAGCACTAAAAAAATTTAATGGCTCAAAAGTGGCAGTGAATAGTTTTTCTCAGTCGGCTGGTAATCATCCCCTTTTTAACCGAAGTTAAAAGTAGAGGTTTAGGCCACTAGAGCCAGCTTTTGCTTTGGCGGTCTCCCGCCATTCGCCTTGTTC
>NZ_QAON01000059.1 GCF_003051055.1 Agitococcus lubricus
CCTAAACTATCAGGCTCGGTACGTGTTACTACCTTACGATATACGGTACAGCCCATACGATTAGGATGATTCAAAGTCACGGCTCTGGCTGATCGCCTTACGGCTAATGCCACATTACTCAACATAGATTACTCCCTAAAAGAAACAGCCAACGGTGACAGGCTCAATCACAAATGGATTACTTTTAGGCTTTTGTTGGTTGCCCTCGATCACTTGTGATTGTGCCGATAAACTGGCTCTAATTTTTAATTGTTTCTGAGAGTACAAAGCACACATTAACACTCCAACATGGCTATTACTGATATTCTCATTAAAGCGGTACTCTGCCCCTGTTTCCTTCATGCCGTTAAACTGGATAACCGTTACAGGGTCATATCGCTGTACATCACTTTCTAGCTCTAATAATTCATTGCCAGATAATGAGTGATAAGCCTCAATCGCCTCTTTTAACTGTTCCTCTTTAAAAAACATCGTCCATGTTGGAATTAAATTAACATTGGTTAAAATGGTTAAGTCAGGCGTAAAGTCCATATCTGCATCAAACTTTTGAGCATCAATAATCAGTAAGAATCCACTGGCCTCGTCCATCACCGCCGAGACACACATCATATCGCCCTTATAACCATGCACAATGGCTCTAATTTTAACGCTATCACTCATCACAGCACCTTATCAGGCATATTAATCTGCCCCATGTTAATCTGCGTTAACACAGGATAACCAAAGGGATCATCGGGCGTACCTGAGCCAATACCACTATTGACATCGGCACTTGCACCATAAACCATTGGAATAGCAATATTTAAGAGTAAATCTACCTTTTGAATAACAACATTGCTTTGCTGTATGCTCACCGATAAAGGATAAATATCTTGGCTATCCCATACGTTAAACCAAGACTCATCAACACCTGCCAAACGATATAACGCATCAAAACCACGATTATCATAACGCCGTACAAAATGACAAAATCGGGCAATTAGGCTTTTAGCGGTACTATCATCAGGTGCAATCACCACTACTTGCACACGCAATTGACCTCGAATGATTTCAAGTTTTAAATTACGTTCGTCGGGATAATTGGGAATTTTAATATCAATCGGATCAGCCAACATCATGCCTTGGCTGGGGGAAGCTGGCGTATAGTCACGGGCAATCGCCACGGCAATAACAGGTAAAAAGGCGGTACTTTGTGCTTTATTCGCATTGGTGTTTTTACGCCATGCGCTTAATATTTCATCTATCGCATCGGCCATGCGTGACGGTGCAAAGACAATGCTTGATTTTAATTCTCTGTTGTCAAAATCTTGCATCGCATTTGTATCACTATGCGTATTGACCAGTGATTGCTTAAACCGCCCCATATACTCGCCAAAAGCTGCCTTTATTGGCAAAAATAAATCAGCCATTGTTAGCTCCGATAACGGCGTATAGTGCGATCAATTTTGGCTTTTTCTTTGGCCACATAATCATCATCAATG
>NZ_QAON01000060.1 GCF_003051055.1 Agitococcus lubricus
CGCAATGAAATGAATTTAGACCCAGCCTCTAACAGTTTATTTAGCTTGCGTACTCAATTAACCAATGAAAATCATTACTACGCTTTGCAGCTTGGTTACATGATTTCTGCAAACAATGCCTTGGTGCATGATTTTAACCATACCGCACAATATGCCGCTAAAAACGTCAGCGAAATCTTTGGTGATGTTGAACAAACCTTATTTGTTCTCGATCAGCAAATGATTAACGACACGATGGATCACGGTATTACGCACTTATATGTTGGTAAACAGCTTGGCGGTATTGTTGCTGCTTTGCCACGTACCATGTTTGAGCCTTCTGGTGTGCCATCTCGTGCAGGTATTTATCGTCTTGGTCGTTTGTTTGGCAAATACGATATTTACTTTACGCCAAAAATTGTGCCTGAAAATAATGATGCAGGTACAGCCAGTATGTTGTGTATTGGTCGTTCTGCTGATGTGGGCCGTAGTCCTATTGTCATGGGGGATGCCGTTGCACCAACTTTTATCCCGTTATCAACCAATAGCAATTTAGTGTTTAAACAAGCGTTTTATCAACGCAGTTTCTTGCAGCTTAATAAACACATGGCTTCGGCAAAAGGCTTTGCGCGTATCGACTTTATTAACTTACCAAACTTATAACAGGTGAGACATGAGCGGTAAAAAACGCACTGTCTCTAAGGCAACAACGACTGAAGAACCTGTCGTTGTTGCTCAAGAGCCAGTCAAAGAAAAAGAAGCCGTTGCCAAAAGCCAAGTAACTTATCCGTGTTCTGTTTTACTCAAAAATAATACGCATAGACGTGTTACAGGGTCAGTGACAGGAGGGGCTGTATTAATGCCCCACAGCGAGAACACGGTTGAAGTTAAAAGCGAAGGCGACCTCAAGCAAATTATCAATAACTTTGAGCAATTAAACCAATTAAACAAATGGACTAATGGCTTACAGGTTATTCATCCTTTAGGAGACGATAATGCCTAATTTATTTGTCCGCCAAATTGGTGAACAGTCAGGGATTCAATTAAGCCCTACCGTTGACCGTACCGATGGCGTGGCTGGCATTGGCGATCAAACAGCCGCGATTGTCGGTAGCTTTACCCGTGGGCGTTTTGATAAGCCGTTTTGGGTGGATGCTCAAACATTGCGTGCGCGTTTAGGTTTGCCCGTATCTATTGCTAAATCATTGCTCAATGAAGCCTATTTGCATATCTATGAAGCCTTAAATGATGGAGCGTCACAGGTCTTAGTCAGTCGTTTGGTGCGTGAAACAGCAACCAATGATTATGTGATTATCCAAGTAGATGCAGCCGCAGGGACGTTACAAACGGAATTGGGTGAGCCACTGTTAGATCAAAACAATGAGCCTTTAAC
>NZ_QAON01000061.1 GCF_003051055.1 Agitococcus lubricus
TGTAATGGTTTAATAGAACAGGACACTTTGATAGGTAGTATTTATACTGCAAGTAGAGGTGTTTATGAAAGCAACGAAGTCAATGAAAAAGCCGACGTACAGTTTAGAATTTAAGCAAGATGCGGCGAAATTAGTCCTAGAGAAAGGCTATAGCTGCCAAAAAGCAGCAGACCATTTAGGGGTATCATTAAGTGCATTATCCCGTTGGGTTAAAGCAGAGCGACCACCGAATGTGAGTGAGGTATTAAGTAAAAAGTCAGGCTTAAGCCTTGCTGAACACGACGAATTACGCCGTTTAAGAAAAGAAAACGAACAGCTGAGAATGGAGCGTGAAATCCTAAAAAAGGCCGCCGTCTTCTTTGCGAAAGAAGTCGAGTAAAGTACGCTTTTATTCGAGAGCAACAGAAGACCTATCCTGTGACGGTTTTATGTCGCGTCATGACTGTGAGTAGCAGTGCCTATTATGCGTGGTGTCAATCGGCGCATAAAGCCCCTAAAGCAGAGCAAGACCACGTTCTTGCCAAAAAGCTAAGGCAATTATTTAACGAGAATCGCGGTGTGTATGGCAGTCGCCGACTGACGAACGCATTGAAAACACAGGGGATTCAGGTAGGCCGTTATAAAGTACGTCGCTTAATGCAAAACTTGAACTTAGTGGCCAAATACCCTAAACGCATTAAAGTGACGACGGATAGCCGTCACAGTGAGGCTATTGCACCCAATACCTTAGACAGGCAGTTTACAGTTAGCCAACCCAATCAGGTTTGGACAACAGACATCACGTATGTGTGGACATTACAGGGCTGGCTGTATGTTGCGGTGGTCATAGACTTATTTTCACGGCAGGTCGTGGGTTGGGCAATGGATAATCATATGAAAACGTCATTGTGTGTCAGTGCGTTACAAATGGCTTTTTGGCGACGAAAGCCTACTCAAGGACTGCTTCATCACTCCGATCGTGGCAGCCAGTATGCAAGCAAAGAATACCGTGAGCATTTGGCGATAATGGGCATGAAGCAAAGTATGAGTCGTAAAGGTAACTGTTGGGATAACGCGCCGACTGAACGATTCTTTCGTAGCTTAAAATACGAACAGCTTCACGATGAAAAATTCCGAACCGTAAAGGAGGCAAAACTAAGTATTATTGATTATTTGGCTTTTTATAATGGCAAGCGTATTCATTCAACGCTAGGTTATAAATCACCATTAATATTTGAACGTGATTTTTTAAGACAAGCTGCCTAAATAACTGTCCTGTTTCTCTTGACCATTACA
>NZ_QAON01000062.1 GCF_003051055.1 Agitococcus lubricus
AAATTAGGGTTTTGTTTGACATATTTGCTTTTCTTAAAGTCATCAAGCGTAATAATGCCTTTTCCGTTTGTGTCCGCCTCTTTCCACTTTTGATAATTTTTATACAATTCGGAGCTTTTATCAGCGTAAACATCACCAACAATCGGGACGGCTTTACCGCCTAATGACATTTTTTTTGTTGGTGCATTTTTTACTATATCAATCGGCTTTTCAGCTTTAGGCCTTAAAAAATCAATAACCTTATCGGCCATTCCACTAAAAGAAGGCGTAATTTTTTCAATAAAGCCATTCCACGCATTGCTTATACGTCCAACAATATCGGCTTTTCGTAAGTCATCGACCCAGCCGCCAATTTTATCGCCGACTAATCGTCCTCCCTCTGTACCAAGCCATCCGCCTAATATGCCACCTATAATCGTTCCCAATACAGGAATAGGAATTAACGCTGTACCAACTATTGCACCTGCTGTTGCACCACCCAAACCACCTGCAATCGCTCCACCTGTTCGCCCTGCATTTTGTGCTTGCAATCGTGCTTTTTCGGCCTCTGTTAATTGATTATCCGTGGCAATATTTGCTGCATTAATACCGCCTGCACCTAGCTCTAATAAACTAGAAATATAAGGTATTTTTTTTAGAAACCCACTAAAAGCCTTACCTAGTCTTGTATCGCCTAAACGACCTAAAATAGATTGCGTGCGAGCAGGCGGATAGGCCGCGATAGGGGCATTAACTTTAGGTAGCTTCACTACAGCAACAGGCGATTGATTGTCCTTCGACTTCAAAAATTCAGGGATAAGATCACCCAATTTAGGAATAGCTGTTTTTAACGCTGCCAGCAATGCAGCCAAGCCCAAACCAAGCATGGCCAATAATCCGCCATCAGCACTACCACGCTGTCCTTGGCCTCTGACTAATTCATCTAAACGTCTTTGTTCTTGTAGGTGTTGTGTTTGATCCTGACGATTACCACGTTCTAACGTGCGCCAGATACGCTTGTACCATGCCACAGGCGAATTGATTGTATCGGTTTTTGGCTTAAATAATCCTTTAATGCCACGGCCTAATGCCATTGCTGGTAATCATCCCTAAAAATAACCGCTTTCAAAAGTAGAATTTTCTCGTAAGATAAACGCAGGAGAGGTAATCCTCCCATTTTTAACCGCAGTTAAAAGTAGAGGTTAGGCTATTAGAGCCAGCTTTTGTTTTGGTGGTATTCCACCATTTGCTTTGTTCG
>NZ_QAON01000063.1 GCF_003051055.1 Agitococcus lubricus
GGTAATCATCCCCTTTTTAACCGAAGTTAAAAGTAGAGGTTTAGGCCACTAGAGCCAGCTTTTGCTTTGGCGGTCTCCCGCCATTCGCCTTGTTCGGTCGTTCATGATTATAAAACCACAGCCATTTTGTCGCCTGTTCCTGAACTTCGGCAATACTGCTAAACAGATATTGATTGAGCCAGTCGTAGCGAACCGTGCGATTGTAGCGTTCCACATACGCATTTTGTTGCGGATTGCCAGGCTGAATAAACTTCAGCTCTACGCCCTGTTTTTCAGCCCATGTCGCCAACACCGAACTGATGTATTCGGGGCCGTTATCACTGCGAATTTGTTTAGGCTTTCCACGCCACTCAATGATTTGGTTCAGCGTACGCACAACACGCTCTGAGGGCAATGAAAAGTCCACTTCAATAGCCAGCCCTTCACGATTAAAGTCGTCAATCACATTGAGTAACCGGAAACTACGCCCGTCCTCCAATTGGTCATGCATAAAATCCATAGACCAACATTCATTGATAGCATCTGGTACGGCCAAGGCATCCGGGGTATCACGCTTTAACCGTTTCTTCGGCTGGATGCGCAAGTTTAGCTCCAGTTCACAATAAATCCGACGCACGCGCTTATGATTCCAGTGAAAACGCTTCACGTTGCGTAAGAAGTAAAAACACATGCCAAAGCCCCAATTGCGCTGATTCGTGGTCAGCCGTATCAACCAATCAGCAATCTCGGCGTTCTCATCACTGAGCTTCGCCTGATAGCGATAGCAGGTTTCGCTAATGCCAAACAGGACACACGCGAGACGCACAGAGATGGCTTTTTCTTTCACCGCCTTTTGCGCCAACTCCCGCCGGCGCGACGGCTTTACCACTTTTTTTCAATGGCCTCTTTGAGTATTTCGGCTTTGAGCCGTTCTTCGGCATACATCTTTTTCAAGCGGGTATTTTCAGCTTCCAATTCCTTCAGCCGAGCCATCATGGAGGCATCCATGCCACCGAATCGTGACCGCCATTTGTAAAAAGTCGCTGAGCTAATGATGTGCTCACGGCACAATTCGGGCACAGGTGTCCCAGCTTCAGCTTGTTTGAGAATAGCCATGATCTGGCTGTCACTAAATTTTGATGTCTTCATGCAGAATCTCCTGCGTTTATCCTACGAGAAAATTCTACTTTTGAAAGCGGTTATTTTTAGGGATGATTACC
>NZ_QAON01000064.1 GCF_003051055.1 Agitococcus lubricus
ACGAATGGCTATTTGCTGTTGGCTACCGCTTGTGATGGCACTTTAGCCACTACCGCGCAATTTACCAGTATTCGGGTGGTGTGTAATAACACCTTGGCAGTAGCTTTAAATGGTCAAGGTCAAGCCGTTAAAGTTCCGCACAATACTACCTTTGATGCCCAAGCGGTGAAAAAGCAATTGGGGGTCTCTGTCGCGGCTTGGGATGATTTTATGTATCGCTTAAAGACCTTAAGTGAACGTAAAGTCAAAAGTACCGAAGTCGATAAGTTTTATGCCAAAGTCTTTGGTGATGCGGCAATGAAAGGTCAAGCCAGTATGCAGTCTTTTGAACGAACCATGGCGAAAGCAAAGACTTTGTTTGAGGGTCAAGGATTGGGGTCAGATTTGTCATCTGCTAAGGGGACGGCATTTGGTTTATTAAATTCGGTGACTGAGTTTGTTGACCATCAGCGTAAGGCGCGCAGTATTGACCATCGTTTAGATTCGGCATGGTTTGGCCAAGGAGCAGTTATCAAGCAACGTGCATTGGATGAGGCATTACGCTTGGTGTCGGCTTAATTTCATTCAGCTTAGTTCTATCTATCTCTGTTAAAGCACGGTGACTGTGGTGGTCATCGTGCTTTTTTTATGCCCTTTTTTCTTAATTACCGTTATTAAGTTGGAGTTTTATCATGATGGGTTACAGTCCTAAATCCTTTGAAGCGGTGCGTGCGAATCGTCAACCGCTGTTAGATGCCCTTGCTGCCTTAGCCATTACGCAATTAGTGGTGCGTTATGAAGGCGGCGGTGATTCGGGTGATGTCTCTGAATTAGAAATTTTTCCTGAATCATTAGCACAAGCAAATATTGCAAACACGTTGAAAGTTGAACAACTGACTTACCACTGTTTAGCAGATGAATATCAGGACGGTGAATACCGTTACTTTTTACAGGAACAACAATCTTCGATTGATTCTGCCTTGCGTGATTTTGTGTTGACGTGGGTTGATGCTCATCACGGTGGTTGGGAAAACAATGATGGGGGTTCGGGTACGATGACCATTAACGTCACCGAGGGAACCTTTCGTTTAGAACATACGGAATATTACACGGAGTGCAGCAATTATGAATACGATTTATAAGGCTGATTCGGGGTGTGTTCCATCCACACAAGAGATTCATATTTCGCTTGGGGCTTATGGTC
>NZ_QAON01000065.1 GCF_003051055.1 Agitococcus lubricus
CTGATGCCGTGTTCACGACACAACGCTGGCACAGGTGTCCCTGCTTCAGCTTGTTTGAGAATAGCCATGATCTGGCTGTCACTAAATTTCGATGTCTTCATGCAGAATCTCCTGCGTTTATCCTACGAGAAAATTCTACTTTTGAAAGCGGTTATTTTTAGGGATGATTACCGGACTAGTGAACTCACTCTACAAACAAAATTAGTTCACTACACCAATCAAAACTAGCGATGAATCAATACTACACTACCCTTCCTGCCGCTCGGCGCAACAATAAAAGCCTAACGATGCAGCCCGATGAATGATAACAACTCAAATATACTCGTAAAACCCGCATTAACAAATAGATAGAAGATAAAAAAATATACAGCAAATTAAACGCTAAGAATTGCCCAACTTTAACGCTAAGAGATAGCACCCCTCAAAAAATTACAACCTGAGATTGACCTCAGAACCATTCAAAAATACACCAAAACCGTGCGGGGTGCTATCCTACTTGAGCGTTGAGTTGGGCAATTATGAGTAAACTATAGTTCCTGCTGGCAGTTTTATTTCACATAACATGCGATAACAGACACCATTTCCAAATATAAAACAATATCCTGAGTCTCTTGCCTCAATTAAATATCGTCTTAGCCACTTTATTATTGCCATAAGTCGTAAACGGTGTAATGTTAAATAAATTTGCTTTTCTGGCTGATTAGGGGCTTTTTCGCTACCTTGATAATATTCCCAAACTTTTTCATAAGTAGAAAAACTTATAAGCATTTGATTAGTAATACCTATACAAGCTTCAAGCTCATTGCCTGATATTACTAATAATAAATTTATAGACTTTAGTCCTATCCCACATTTTTGAATTGATAATTGCTCAAAAAAAGGTGCAATTAAATCGAAGTAACCACCTTCTTGAGTATTCCAATCCTCAAAAGAAAATCTACTGGAAATAGGTAGAGGCATATTAGAAATATATTTTTTCTCAGGAAAGACACCAAATACGTGTTTCATAAAGATGCCCAACTTTAACACTAAGAGGTAGCACCCCTCAACAAACTACAACCTGAGATTGACCTCAGAACCATTCAAAAATACACCAAAATCGTGCGGGGTGCTATCCTACTTG
>NZ_QAON01000066.1 GCF_003051055.1 Agitococcus lubricus
ACATCGAAATTTAGTGACAGCCAGATCATGGCTATTCTCAAACAAGCTGAAGCAGGGACACCTGTGCCAGCGTTGTGTCGTGAACACGGCATCAGTTCAGCAACTTTTTACAAGTGGCGGTCAAGATATGGCGGAATGGATACCTCCATGATGGCTCGGCTAAAAGAACTGGAAACCGAAAATGCTCGCTTGAAAAAGATGTATGCCGAAGAACGGCTCAAAGCCGAAATACTCAAAGAGGCCATCGAAAAAAAGTGGTAAAGCCGTCGCGCCGACGAGAGTTGGCGCAAAAGGCGGTAAAGGAAAGAACTATCCCTGTGCGTCTCGCATGTGCCCTGTTTGGCATCAGCGAGACCTGTTATCGCTATCAGGCGAAGCTCAGCGATGAGAATACGATGATTGCGGATTGGCTGATACGTTTAACCACGACTCATCATAGTTGGGGCTTTGGCATGTGTTTTTATTTCCTACGCAACGTGAAACGTTTTGGCTGGAATCACAAGCGAGTACTGCGGATTTATCGTGAATTGGAACTCAACTTACGCATTAAACCGAAGAAGCGGTTAAAACGAGAGAAGCCTGATGTATTAGCCGTACCAGATGCCCCCAACCAGTGCTGGTCTATGGATTTTATGCATGACCAGTTGGAAAATGGACGACGCTTTCGTCTGTTCAATGTGATTGACGATTTCAATCGTGAAGGATTGGCCATTGAAGTAGACTTTTCACTGCCGTCAGAGCGTGTGGTACGTACCTTGAATCAAATCATTGATTGGCGTGGGAAACCGAAACAAATTCGTCGTGATAATGGCCCTGAATACATTAGTTCGGTGTTGGCGACGTGGGCTGAAACACATGGGGTAGAACTGACGTTTATTCAGCCTGGCAATCCACAGCAAAATGCGTATGTGGAACGTTACAATCGGACGGTTCGCTATGAGTGGCTTAATCAATATTTGTTTAGCCGTATTGCCGAAGTTCAGGAACATGCGACAGAATGGCTGTGGTTTTACAACCATGAACGACCGAACAAAGCAAATGGTGGAATACCACCAAAACAAAAGCTGGCTCTAATAGCCTAACCTCTACTTTTAACTGCGGTTAAAAATGGGAGGATTACC